>NZ_LWBU01000116.1 GCF_001646665.1 Streptomyces noursei
GGGGGGTCGGGGGGGGGGGGGGGGGAGGCGGGTCGGGTGTTGTTGGCGGCCCTGGTGTTGGGGTGCCCCGCGTCGGAGTCCCTGTCCCGGCCCATTTCGGGGGGGGGGGGGCCCAAGCCGCCCGCGGGGGGCGGGGGGGGGGGGGGGGGCGCCCCCGCGGCGCCGCCCCCCGTGGCCCCCCCGCGGCGCGGCGGCGGGGGGGCCCCCCCGCCCC
>NZ_LWBU01000117.1 GCF_001646665.1 Streptomyces noursei
GGGAGTGGCGGGGGCGGGGGGGGGCCCTTTTTCCCCCCCGCGCCGGGGGGTTGGGGGCTACCCCCCCCCCCCCCTCCTTGGGCGCCCCCCCCCCCCCCCCCCCCCCCCCCGCGGGGGGGCCCGCCCCCCCCCCCCCCCCCCCCCCCCCCCCGCCCCCCCCCCCCCCCCCCGCCCCGCGCCCCCCGGCCCCCCCCGGCGGGGGAGCCACCCCGCGGCCGCCACCCCCCCCCCCCCCCCCGCGAAAGAGCCCCCGGGGGCCCCCGCCGCGCCGCT
>NZ_LWBU01000118.1 GCF_001646665.1 Streptomyces noursei
AACGGCGGTGTCGATGTCTTTCTCGTTTCGTTCGGGGGACGGGGTTGGATGGGCGGGGGGCATTCCGACTGGCTTTTATCGTCGCGTCTTTGTCGGGTCGGGTCACCACCGCGGCCTGAGGGCCTGATTGTGGTTGCCCAGGGCCCGGGCACGGCTCTCTTAACTGTCTGTCTTCACGCCGGTGTGCGGGGACGGGCTCCTGAGCGGGTTTTGGCCTGTGCCACTGCTGTCGGCGGACTGCGGTTGGCTG
>NZ_LWBU01000119.1 GCF_001646665.1 Streptomyces noursei
GTCTGGGCATCGGCGGGCGGGGGGCGGGGGTCGCCCCGGGGGCGGGCGGGGCCCCCGCCGCGCCGCCCGTGCCGCTGCGGCGCCGGCTGGGGGCGGCGGGGCGGGGGGGGGGGGCGCTGGGGCTCCCGCTCCCGGGGGTGGGCGCGGACGCGGGGGACCGGGGGGGGGGGGCGGGCGCGGGCGCGGGGGGGGGGGGGGGGGGGGGGGGCCGGGGGGGGGGGGCCCCGCCCGGCCGCCGGGGGGCCCCGCGGGCCCGGGCGGGGGGTGTGTCCCCCCCTCCCCCCTGTTGGCGCCGGGCTCCCCCTCCCGCCCCCCCCCCCCCCCCCGTCCCCCCCGGGCCCCCCCCC
>NZ_LWBU01000120.1 GCF_001646665.1 Streptomyces noursei
GGCGCGGCCCGGGGCGGCGGGTGCGCGCCGGTGGGCGGGTGGTGCCCGCCTATTGGTCGAGCGCCGTGGTCCGTCGGGCGGGGTGGTGGTGTGGCGGGGGGCGGGCCGGGGGGGGGGGGGGGGGGGGGGGGGGGGGGGGGGGGGGGGGGGGGGGGGGGGGGGGGGGGGGGGGGCGGGGGGGGGGGGGGGGGGGGGGGGGGGGGGGGGGCGGGGGGGGGGGGGGGGGGGGGGGGGGGGGGGGGCGGGGGGGGGGGGCGGGGGGGGGCGG
>NZ_LWBU01000121.1 GCF_001646665.1 Streptomyces noursei
CGGTGGAGAAGGTGAGGTCGCCGCCCGACGAGGCGGTCACCGCGGGCACGGCGCCCGCGCCCTCGACGGTGTGCGGCCCGGTGGCCGGCAGGGCCCGGTCCGGGGCGGTCAGCTGGGTCCACGGCAGGTCCGCGGAGTCGGTGCCCTGCGTCACCCGCCCGGCGAGGCGCACCGCTCCGTGCGCCGTCGTCGCGCCGGTGGCGGCGAGCCGGGCGACCGCCTCCGCGGGCAGTTCGACGGCGACCCGCAC
>NZ_LWBU01000122.1 GCF_001646665.1 Streptomyces noursei
GGCCCGGGCCCCGGGGGGGGCCGGGGGGGGGGGGGGGACACGAGGAGTGGGGGCGGGGGGGCGCAGGGTCCCCCGCCCCCGCCCCCCCCCACGGGGGGAGGGGGCCGCCCGCGCGCCCCCCCCCCAAACCCCCGCCCCGCCCCCCCCCCCCCCGGGGTGGCCCCCCCCCGGTCACTCCTCGCCAACCCCCCCGGGGCCCCCCCCCCCC
>NZ_LWBU01000123.1 GCF_001646665.1 Streptomyces noursei
GTCCGGGGCGGGCGTACACCCGGCATGCCCGCCCCGCACGAGCACGAGCCGGACACGGGTCCGGTCTCGACCACGGCCTCGGTCACGGCGAGCCGCGCGCGCCGGCGCGCCACGACACCCACGCGTACTTCGCCCTCGCGCCCGCGACCCGGGCCGGCGGCGTCCTCACCGCCGGCACCCCACCGACCACACCAGGGAGGGCGTCCTGACCACGACCGCCCCGCGCCGCGCGACCCCCCCCAGGCCCCCAGCCCGCCCCCGGCCCGCGCCCCCGCCCTCGCGCCGGGCGCCGCACAGCCCTGGCCTAGGATCGACCCCCTGATGACTGCAACCCTCGTCGCCAAGGACCTCGCCGCCGGCCACGGCGAACGCTCCCTCTTCACCGGCCTGGACCTCGTCGTCGCACCCGGTGACGTGATCGGCCTCGTCGGCGTGAACGGCGCCGGGAAGTCGACCCTGCTGCGGCTGCTCGCCGGG
>NZ_LWBU01000124.1 GCF_001646665.1 Streptomyces noursei
CGGCCGAGGTCACCTCCCCGGCCACCACGAGGCCGCCGTAGCGGCGTACCTCTTCGCGGCCTCTGCGCAGCAGTTCGGCCGGGGCGATGCCGTCCAGGCCGAGCAGGCCGCGCACTCCGTCGGCGGGTGCGTTGCGCGGGGCGCCGCCGTCGATCACGACGACCGAGCGGCGGGGCCGGGCGAGCCTCAGCGCCCCGCTCAGGCCCCCGGCGCCGCCGCCGATCACCACCGCGTCCCCGAGCCCCCCCGGCGGCCCGGCCGCGGCACGCCCGGCGGCGCGCCCCGCGGCCACACCACCCCCGCGCGGACCCCCCCCCCCGAGACCCCCCCCCGACCCGCGCCCCCCCGGGCGGGCCCCGGATCCGGACGGGAGCCGCTGGGGGACCCCCCCCCGCCCCCCCTCCCCCCCCCCCCGCTCCCGCC
>NZ_LWBU01000125.1 GCF_001646665.1 Streptomyces noursei
CGGCCGCCCCGCCCCCGCGCCCCCCCCCCCCGCGCGCCCCCCGCCGCGCGGCGCGCCCCCCCCCGCCCCCCCCCGCCCCCGGCACCCCGCCCCCAGGGGCCCCCCCCGGGGGAGCGCCGGGGCCCGCCGCGCACGGGGGGCGCCCCCAGGCCGCGGCCCCCGCGCGGGCGGGATCTCCCCCCCGGCAGAGCCGCCCGCCCCCCCCGCCGGCCCGG
>NZ_LWBU01000126.1 GCF_001646665.1 Streptomyces noursei
CACCCCCCGCCCCCCCGCCCGCTCCTGCCGCCCCCGCCCGACCCCCCCCCCAGCCGCCACCTCTTCCCGCCCCCCTCGGCCCCCGCCCCCCTGCCCACCCCCCGCTCCGCCTCCCCGCCCGCGCCGCCCCCGCACCCGCCCTTCCCGTACCGCCCCGCCATCCCGCCGCGGCCGCCGCCCCGCCCCCCCCCGCCCTCCTCCCCCCCGCCGCCCCCGCCCGCGCCCCCCCCC
>NZ_LWBU01000127.1 GCF_001646665.1 Streptomyces noursei
CCCCCCGGGCCCCCCCCCCGCCACGCCCCCCCCCCCCCCCCCCCCGCCCCCCCCCCCCCCCCCCCCCCCCCCGCCCCGCCCCCGCCCCCCCCCCCGCCGAGGGCCCGCATCCGGCCCGATGTCACACATCGCACCGCCCCACCCGTCATCCCCGAGGAACGGCCACACAACCTTCGGGAGAGACACCATGCCCACCCCCATCACCATCATCGGCGGCGGCTTCGCCGGCCTCACCGCAGCCATCACCGCCGCCGAAGCCGGCGCTTCCGTCACCCTCCACGAGGCGCACCGCGGCCTCGGCGGGGCGGGCCCCCCCCCCCCCGGCCCCGACCCCCCCCACGAAGGCCCCCCCCCCCCCCCCCACCCGGGCCCCCCCCGGGCCCTGCTTGGGCGGCGCGGCCCCCCGGGGGCC
>NZ_LWBU01000128.1 GCF_001646665.1 Streptomyces noursei
GGGCAGGGGCCGGGGGGCGGGGCCCGCGGCGGGGGGCGGGCCGGGCCCCCCCTCTCCCCCCTTTTCTTCCCGGACCCCCCCCCCCCCCCCCCCCCACCCCCCCCCCCCCCCCGGCCGCCGGGGCCCCCCCCCCCCCCCCGGAGGGGGGGGGGGGGGGGGGGGGGGTCCGGGGGGAAGAAGACAACGAGGCTGCGGGGGGGAGGCCGGGGGGGCGCCCCCGCGGGGGGGCCCCACGCGAGCG
>NZ_LWBU01000129.1 GCF_001646665.1 Streptomyces noursei
ACCGGCGGGGCCGGCGCGGCGACGCCCGGGGCGGCCGGGGAGCCCCGCGGCGCGCGGCCCCCGGCGGCGGCGACGCCCGGCGAGGGGCGCGAGCGCGGACCGGGCCGGCCGGACCCGGAGGGGGGGGGGCGCACCGGGGGGGGCGACGACGCCACGGGGGGGGGGCCCGGCGGGGGACAGGCCGACGGGGCGGGGGGCGGGGGCGGGGGGGGGGGGGCCGGGCCCCGCCCCCGCCCCCAGCCCCCCGCGCCCGACGGGGCCCCCCCCACCCCCCCCCCGTCCCCCAGCAGCACCTGCCCGGCGCCCCCGATGTCGAACCCCCGCCCGCCCGGGCCCCCCGCCGCGAGGAGCCGCGGGTAGACCGCGCCGGTGGACCGCCACACCCACCGGCCGACGTCCGGCCGCGAGCGGACCGCCTCGACCACGTCGGGCGCGGTCAGCACCGGACCGGCGGGC
>NZ_LWBU01000130.1 GCF_001646665.1 Streptomyces noursei
GGGGGGGGAGGCGCGTAAAGGGGGGGGGGGCGGCGGGGGGGGTGGGGGCGGGGGTGTTGGTTAGGGCGGGGGGGGTGGCTTAGGGGGGGGGGAGGGGAGGGAGCGGGCGGTGTCCGGCGGGGGGCGTCGCGGCGCGGATGGGACAGCCGGGGAGGGGCTGGGCGGGGCGGCGGCCGGGTCCGGGCGGCTGGGGACAGCTGCGCGCGGGGGTGATCCATTACGGCGTCTGCGGGGCGGG
>NZ_LWBU01000131.1 GCF_001646665.1 Streptomyces noursei
CTGCTGCGGCTGCTCGCCGGGCTCGACACCCCCGAGCAGGGGGTGCTGCGCCTGTCGCCGCCCACCGCCACCGTCGGCCACCTCCCGCAGGAGCCGGAGCGCCGCGAGGGGGAGACCGTGCGCGGTTTCCTCGCCCGCCGCACCGGCGTCGCCGCCGCCCAGACCGCGATGGACGACGCCACCCAGGGCCTGGTCGACGGCACCCCCGGCGCCGACGACGCGTACGCCACCGCCCTGGAGCGCTGGCTGAACCTCGGCGGCGCCGACCTCGACGAGCGTGCCGAGGAGGTCGCCGGCTCCCTGGGCCTGACCGTCGGGCTCGACCGGCCGATGACGTCGCTGTCCGGCGGCCAGGCCGCCCGCGCGGGCCTCGCCTCGCTGCTCCTCTCCCGGTACGACGTGTTCCTGCTCGACGAGCCGACCAACGACCTCGACCTCGACGGCCTCGAACGGCTGGAGCGCTTCGTCCAGGGCCTGCGCGCCGGGACGGTGGTCATCAGCCACGACCGCGAGTTCCTCGCCCGCACCGTCACCAAGGTCCTCGAACTGGACCTGGCGCAGCAGCAGATCCGGCTGTACGGCGGCGGCTACGAGGCGTACCTCGAAGAGCGGGAGACCGCCCGCCGGCACGCCCGCGAGGAGTTCGAGGAGTACGCCGACAAGAAGGCCGGCCTCGAGGGCCGCGCCCAGATGCAGCGCTCGTGGATGGACAAGGGCGTGAAGAACGCCCGCCGCAAGGCCGGCAACGACAACGACAAGCTCGGACGCAAGTTCCGCAGCGAGGCGAGCGAGAAGCAGGCCGCCAAGGCCCGCCAGACGCAGCGCATGATCGAGCGGCTCGACGTGGTCGAGGAGCCCCGCAAGGAGTGGGAGCTGCGGATGGAGATCGCCGCCGCGCCCCGCTCCGGTTCGGTCGTGGCGGTCCTGCGCGACGCCGAGGCGGTCCGCGGCGACTTCCGCTTCGGCCCGGCCTCGCTCCAGATCGACTGGGCCGACCGGGTCGCCATCACCGGCGCCAACGGCGCGGGCAAGTCCACCCTGCTCGCCGCACTCCTCGGCCGCCTCCCGCTGGACGCCGGCCACGCCTCCCTCGGCTCGGGCGTCGTCGTCGGGGAGGTCGACCAGGCGCGCAAGCTGTTCCACGGCCAGGAGTCCCTGCTCGACGCCTTCTGCGCCGCGGTCCCCGACACGGAGCCGGCCGACGTCCGCACCCTGCTGGCGAAGTTCGGCCTCAAGGCCCACCACGTGACGCGATCGGCGACGTCCCTCTCGCCGGGCGAGCGCACCCGTGCCGCCCTGGCGCTGCTCCAGGGCCGGGGGGTGAACCTGCTGGTCCTGGACGAGCCGACCAACCACCTGGACCTGCCCGCCATCGAACAGCTCGAATCGGCCCTCGACGCGTACACCGGCACCCTGCTCCTGGTCACCCACGACCGGCGCATGCTCGACGCGGTCCGCACCACCCGCCGCATCGAGGTGGCCGGCGGCAGGGTCACCGAGACGGTGGCCGACACTCCCTAGGGAGGGTCCGCAAAGTATCGGCGTCCG
>NZ_LWBU01000132.1 GCF_001646665.1 Streptomyces noursei
GGGGAGGGGGGGGCGGGCGGGGGGGGGGGGGGGGGGACGCGGGGCGGGGGCCAGGGGTGGGCGGGGAGGGGGCGGGGCGACGGGGGGGGGGGGGGGCGCGGCGGGGGGGGGGGGGGAGGGGGGGTGGGAGGTGGGGGGCGTGGGAGGGGGGGCCGGGGGGGGGGGGGGGGGCCGGGGGGGGGGGGGGGGTGGGGGGGGAGCGGGGGGGGGGGGGGGTGGGCGGGGAGGGGGGGGGGGGGGGGGGGGCGGGGGGGGGGGGGGGGGGGGGGGGGAGGGGGGGGGGGGGGGGGCGGGGGGGGGGGGGGGGGGCGGGGGGGGGGGGGGGCGGGGGGGGGGGGGTGGCGGGGGGGGGGGGGGTGGGGGCGGAAGGGGCCGGGGGAGCGAGGGAGGGAGGGGGGCGCGGGAGGGGGGGGG
>NZ_LWBU01000133.1 GCF_001646665.1 Streptomyces noursei
GGGCCGTAAGTGGGCACCTGGCTCTCCTGCCGTCCGTCGGAGGCGCGGAAGGCGCACACGACCCGGGCGCGGCTGCCGACGTGGACGCTGCCCCCGGACACGACCGGCCCGCCGTGCAGTTCGCCGCCGGTGGGGGCCTCCCACAGGCGGGTGCCGGCGCGCGCGGCGAGGGGGTAGACACTGCCGTCCCCGGGGGGGACGAAGACACGGCCGCCGTGGACGGCGGGGGCGCCGCGGGCGGCACGGGCGCCCGGGCGCGCGGGCCACAGGAGGGCCCCCGCCCCCGCGTCGGGGGGGCGCCCCAGCCCCCCCCCGTCGCCGCGGAGGGCCCGGGCGCCCGCGACCCCCGGGGGGGGGGGCGGGGTGGGGCGCGGTGGGGCGGCGGGGGGAGGGGGGGGGGGGGGGGGGGGGCGGGGCGGGGGTTCTTTTTTTTGGTTTTTAAACTTTTCGGCTAGCACTCGGTCCGCCGAGTGAAGAACAGGCCCCATAGGCGTACCCGGCCTTACTGCTGCCGAGCAGCCCACCTGTTATCTTACTCCTGTTGGTCGTCCGCAGAATTCGACAAACGGCGACGGGCCCGGGGCGCAAAACACGCCACGGG
>NZ_LWBU01000134.1 GCF_001646665.1 Streptomyces noursei
GCGGGGGCGGGAGGGGGGGGGGGGGGGGGGGGGGGGGCCGGGGGGGGGGGGGGGGGGGGGCGGGGGGGGCGGGGGGGGGGGCGGGGGGGGGGGGGGGGCCGGGCGGGGGGGGCGGGGGGGGAGAGGGGGCGCCGCGGGCCCCGGGTGCAGGGGGGCGGGTGGGCGGGGGGGGGAAGGGGGGGGGGTGGAGGGTGCTCCGGT
>NZ_LWBU01000135.1 GCF_001646665.1 Streptomyces noursei
CCCGCCGCGCCGCCCCCGCCCCCCCCCCCCCCCCCCGGCCGCCGCTCCCGCGCCGCGCGCCGCCGCCCCCCGCGGCGCGCCCGGCCCGGCCCCGGGCGGCGCCCCCGCCGCCGCCGGGGGCCGCCGCCGGGCGGCCGGCCCCCCCGGGGGGGGCTGGGGGCCGGGGCGGCCTCGGAACCCCGGGGGGGGGGGGGGGGGGTCGCG
>NZ_LWBU01000136.1 GCF_001646665.1 Streptomyces noursei
CGCGCGAGGGCGGGGGGGGGGGGCGGGGGGGGGCGGGGGGGGGGGGCGGGGGGGGGGGCGGGGGGGGGGGGGGGGGGGCGCCGGGGCGGGGGGGGGCGGGGGCCGGGGGGGTGGGGGGGGGGGGGGGGGGGGCGGGGGGGGGGGGGGGGGGGGGGGGGGGGGGGGGGGGGGGGGGGGGGGGGGGGGGGGGGGGGGGGGGGGGGGGGGGGGGGGGGGGGGGGGGGGGGGGGGGGGGGGGCGGGGGGCGGGGGGGCGGGGGGGGGGGGGGGGGGGGTGGCCGGGGCGGGGCCCGGGGCGGCGGCGTGCTGCGCGGGCGGGCGGCCGGAGCCCCGCGTGCCGTCGCCGGCGGGGCCGGCCACCCGGCCCGGCGGGGCGGTGGGGCGGGCGGGGACGCCGCCTCCCGCCGGGGGGGGCCCCCCCGGGCGGGGGCGGCCCCCCCGGCCGGGCGGGGGCCCCGCGGGGCGGGCGCCGGGCGGGGGGGGTGGGGGGGGCCTGGGGGGGCGGCCGGCG
>NZ_LWBU01000137.1 GCF_001646665.1 Streptomyces noursei
CGCGCCCCCGCGCCCCCCCCCCCCGGCGGCCCCCCCCCCCCGCGGGGGCGGGCGCGCCGGCCGCGCGCCCCCCCCCCCCCCCCCCCCCCCCCCCGCCCCCCCCCCCCCCCCCCCCGCCCCCCCCCCCCCCCCCCCCCCCCCCGGCGGGGGGCCCCCCCCCCGCCCGCGGGGCCCCCCGCCGCCCCCGCGGCCGCCCCCCGCC
>NZ_LWBU01000138.1 GCF_001646665.1 Streptomyces noursei
GGGCACCGCGGGGGCGGGGGGGGCGCCGCGGGCCCCCACGGGCCCCCCGCCGGGCCGCCGAAGGCGCCCGGCCAGGCCGGGGAGGCCCCGCGGGGGGGCCCGGGGGGCAGGGCGGCCGCCCCCCGGGGGGAGACCCCCGCCCCCGGGGGGGCCGGGGGCGGCGCCCCCCGCCCCTACCCGCCCCCCCCCCCCCCCCCCCCCCCCCCCCCCCCCCCCGCCCCCCCCCCCCCCCCCCCCCCCCCCCCCCCCCCCCCCCCCCCCCCCCCGCCCCCCCCCCCCCCCCCCCCCCCCCCCCCCCCCCCCCCCCCCCCCACCCGCCCCCCCCCCCCCCCCCCCCCCCCCCCCCCCCCCGTCCGCCCCCCCCCCCCCCCCCCC
>NZ_LWBU01000139.1 GCF_001646665.1 Streptomyces noursei
GGGGGGGGGGGGGGGGGGGGGGGGGGGGGGGGGGGGGGGGGGGGGGGGGGGGGGGGGGGGGGGGGGGGGGGGGGGGGGGGGGGGGGGGGGGGGGGGGGGGGGGGGGGGGGGGGGGGGGGGGGGGGGGGGGGGGGGGGGGGGGGGGGGGGGGGGGGGGGGGGGGGGGGGGGGGGGGGGGGGGGGGGGGGGGGGGGGGGGGGGGGGGGGGGGGGGGGGGGGGGGGGGGGGGGGGGGGGGGGGGGGGGGGGGGGGGGGGGGGGCGGGAGCGGGGCGCGGCGCAGGCGCGCGGGGCGGGCGACGGGGCGGCGGGGGGCACGCCGGCAGGGGGCGAGGGGGGGGGCGTGGGCGGGCGGTCAGGGGGGGCCGCCCGGGCCGGCGGGGGCGGCGGGGAGGGGGGGGGGGGGGGGGGCGGGGGGG
>NZ_LWBU01000140.1 GCF_001646665.1 Streptomyces noursei
TGACGCGGGCGGGGGCAAAGGGGGACCGAAAAGAACGCAGGCGGGCGCGAAGGTTCTTCGGCGCCGAGAACAGCGAGAAGGTGGAGGGGCGGGGGTCCCCCCTGGGGAGGCACGGCCCCCGGGCGGGGGGGGGGGGGGGGGGGGGGGGGGGGCGCCTGGGGGGGGGGGGCCGCGCGGCGGGCCCCGGGCGGGGGGGGGCCGGGCCCGGGGGGGCCGGCCCCCCCCTCCCCCCCCCGGCCCCCCCCCCCCCCCCGGGCCGGGGCGGGCCCCCGGGGGCGGGGGCGGGAGCCGGGGGCGGGGGGGGGGACGGGGGGGGGGGGCCGGGGGCGCCCGGGGGGGTCCCGGGGGGGGGGGGGGGGGGGGGGGGCGGGGGGGGGGGGGGGGGGGGGGGGGGCGGGGGGGGGGGGGGGGGGGGGTGGGGGGGGGGTGGGGGGG
>NZ_LWBU01000141.1 GCF_001646665.1 Streptomyces noursei
CCCCCCCCCCACCCTGCCGCCCCGGGCCCCCCGCCACCACCCGCGGCCCCCGGGGCCCCCGCCCCGCCCCCGCCTCCCCCGGCCGCGCCGGCGGCGGGGCCCGGACCGGGTGCGCCGCCCGCGCCCGGGGCACCGCCCCCGGCGCCCGGCCCGTCGCTCCGCCCCCGCCCCTTCCCGCCGCCGCCCGTGCCGTTGCCCGCCTACCGGCGGGCGCAGCGCGCCGAACCGGCGGGAGGCCCGAGCACCGTGACCGTGATGCTCCTGATCATGGCTCCCGCGGTGTTCGGCGCCGCGATCCTGCGGCCCCGCTCCTCCCGCTAGCCCCCGGAACTCCCGCACGTCCTCAGACCCACCAGACATCCGCCGGACATCCGCCGGAACCGCCCGCCCGGAGAACACCTTGTCGGAATGGCTCGTCCTGTCCATCGCGATGGCCGCCGCCTGCGCGGTCGTCCTGACCATCGTCGTCATCAACAACCGCCGGATCGGCGACGACGACGATCCCTCCGAGACCCCCGACGTCATCGAGTACATGACGATGATGATCGGCGTGGTGTACGCCATCGTGCTGGGCCTGGCGATCGCCGGCGTGTGGGAGGGCCGCAGCGCCGCCCAGGAGAGCGTCCGCCAGGAGGCCCAGGCGCTGCACGAGGTGTCCGCCAGGGCCGAGGTCTGGCCCGCGGACGTGCGCGCCCGCATCCGCGCCGACGTGGACGCGTACGTCTCGCACGTCGTCGACACCGAGTGGCGCACCATGGCCGACCGGGGCGAGCTGACCGAGGAGGGCACCGCGCTGCTGGAGCGGGTGCGCCGCAGCGTCTCCGACTACCGGCCGGCCGACGCCCACGAGGGCGACGCCTACCAGCCGATGGTGGACCAGGTGGCGGTCGCCGACGACGCGCGCAGCGCCCGCGCCGAGAACGCGGGCGCCACCATGCCGGGAGTGGTGTGGTTCGGCCTCATCACGGGGGCGCTGATCACGGTCGGGCTGATCTTCACGCTCCAGATCCGGCGGACGTTCCGGGAGCTGCTGCTGGCGGGGCTCTTCAGCGCGCTGATCGCCTTCCTGCTGTTCCTGATCTGGGCCTTCGACGCGCCGTTCGGGCGCGGGATCTCGGCGACCCCGGACCCCTTCCTCAACCTCTTCCCGCACATCGAGGGGCTCGGGGACTGACCGGCGGCGCCGTTCCGTCGGCCGTACGGGGGACCTCGGTGCCCCATTCGCCCGTCTGGGATCGCGGTTGTGGTAAGGCGCTCTTAGCGTTTCCGGCATCGAGGTGCATATCAGACGCTTTGTGGATATCCGTTCCGCAGCTGCCCCTCGGGACCCGGAGGATTGACGATGCGCGCGATAGGTGCCGCCTCCGCCGCTCTCCTCGGAGCGGCCGCTCTCGCCCTGACCGCCCCCGCCCCGGCGGTGGCTTCCGGCAAGTACGCCCCCGGTGACTTCGCCATCAGCCCCTCGACCGTCCAGCCGGGGGGCAGGGTGGTGCTCACGGCCCCCGGCTGCTCCGGCACCGCCATGGCCTCCTCGGGCGTCTTCGACACGGTCACCATCCCGGCCGGCCGGTCGGCGACGGCCACCGTCGACTGGGACGCCCGGCGGGGCGCGGTCTACACGGTGTCCTTCACGTGCGCCGGCGGTACGCCGGGCACGGTCGACCTCAGCATCGCCCCGGCCACCAGCACTCCGACCACCAGCTCGACCGCCGTGCCGACGGTGACCACGACGCGGACGGTGACGACCACGGCGCCGAGCCAGGGCGTACGGGGCGGCGTGGGCGGCAGCATCGGCGGCCTGAACGCCGGCCAGCTCGCGGCCGGTACCGGCCTGGTGGTGGCGGCCGCCACCGGTGTCGTCTTCATGCTGCGCCGCCGTGCCGACAACCGCCGCCACTGAGCGGCGCCCCGCGGGGAGCGGCCCCCGCCCCGCACGCCCGTCGCCCCGAGTCCTGACCGACCAGGACTCGGGGCGACGGGCGTGTTCGGCCGACCGGGAGGTTCGGCCGGTCAGGCCTTTCCGCCGCTGAGGCGGCGACGGCGGGTGATGAACAGCCCGCCGCCGACGGCGGCCGTGGCGACCAGGGCGCCGCCGATGGCCATCTCGGTGGAGCTCGGCGCCATCGAGCCGCCGATGCCGCCCTGGGAGCCGCGGCCGCGGACGACCGTGAAGGTCCTGGTGACCACCATGGAGTGGTCACTGCACTTGACGGCCAGGTTGTACTGTCCCGGCGTGGCGTGGTCGTAGATGCGGGGCGTGGCGGCCGAGTGCCCCGAGGGGTTGACGGTGAGCGCCGTCTTGGGGAAGGCGTTGGACGTGACCGTGCCGCCGTGGCCGCACCCCATGGCGCTGACCGCGAGCTGGCCTCCCTGGTGCACCCGGGTCGGGGAGACCGTGACGTTGGTGGGACCGTTGTTGGCGAAGGCCACGGGGGCGCAGAGCCCGATGGCCGCGCCGGCGGTGGCGGCCACCGCGAGAGCGCGTGAAGCACGCATCGTTGAACCTCCAGTGGAAGACGCCCCGAAGCGGCGCTCCGGGAGGATTCGACGAGTACGTCTTCCACGACGAACCTTCACAAGCCGGTGTGATTACCGCATTTCGGCACTCGTCCACCCCGGTGAGCCGACACGCCGCCCACGCCCCCCACGTATCTGACGGAGCCGCAGGTCACGGACCGTCAGGGCGGCCGGGGCGGGCTCCGTACGACGATGACACGGATGGGTCATCCCCTCTGGCGCCCGCCACCCGTTCGCCCCTCTCCTGATCGCCGGTGCCGTGCGGCGCACTTAGCGTGCGTACTACGCCGCGAAGGGAGAACCATGGGCAGGGGCCTGGACCACAGTGGCTTCGAGACGAGGAGACGCTCACCGTGGGGAGCGCTGGCTCTCGTCATGCTCACCGGTCTCGCGCTGATGCGGAACGGCGTCGACGAGGAGCCCGGCCCGCCCCAGCCGGCCCCCGCCGCCGTCTCGGAGAACCGCCGCGTGGGCGCCGCGCCGGTCGCGCCGGTGGGGCTGCGGCCGCTCGCGTACGCGCCCGCCTCGCGGATCCGTATCGAGTCGATCGACGTCGACGCCCCGATCATGGACGTCGGGCTGGACCAGGCGGGCTGGATCGAGGCGCCGCCCGCCCAGGACCCCAACATGGCCGGCTGGTACCAGAACGGCATCTCACCGGGGCAGCGCGGTACCTCGGTGGTCGTCGGGCACGTCGACAACGAGGCCGGTCCGGCGGTCTTCTACGGGCTCGGCTCGCTCAAGAGGGGGGCCCACGTGGAGGTGACCCGCTTCGACGGGCGGGTGGCCGTGTTCGAGGTGTACGGCATCGAGGTCTTCTCCAAGGAGGACTTCCCCGGCGTGCGCGTCTACGGCGACACCGGGCACCCGGAGCTCCGCGTGATCACCTGCGGCGGCGGCTACTCCAAGGCCCACGGATACGACGGCAACGTCGTCGCCTTCGCGCGGCTGGTGGCGACCCGCTGAGCGGGCCGGCCGCCCGGACCGGGGGCGGCCCGCCCGGCGGGCGCCGTGCGGTGCCTCACCGGCGCGGCACGGTGAGGTGGTAGCCCGCCGCCAGCAGTTCCGGGAGGTAGGTGCGCAGGGCGGCCACGCTCTGGGAGCGGTCGCCGCCCGCGTCGTGCGAGAGGACGACGACGCCCGGCCCGGCACCGTCCAGGACCCTGCGTACGATCGGTCCCGTGCCGGGCTCCTGCCAGTCGAGCGTGTCGACCGTCCAGGCCAGCGGCTCCATGCCGAGCTCGGCGCCGATCTCGAACGAGTGCCGGTTCCAGGCGCCGTAGGGGGCGCGGTACCACAGCGGCGGGGAGCCGAGGGTGCGCTCGATGAGGTCGCTGGTGCTGCCCAGCTCGTCGCGGATGCGGGAGGGCCGGAGCCGGGGGATCAGCGGGTGGGACCAGGAGTGGTTGCCGACGACGTGCCCGTCGTCGGCCATCTCGCGCAGGAGGTCCTGGTTGACCGCCGCCATCTCGCCGCAGACGAAGAACATGGCCCGCACGCCGTACTGGCGCAGGGTGCTCAGGATGGCGGGCGTGTAGCGGGGGTCGGGCCCGTCGTCGAAGGAGAGGACCATCGACCGGCCGGCGCCGGACATCCTGAGGAAGGGCCGCTGCCGCACGGGCGGCAGGGCGCGCCGGTGGCGGGGTGGCGCGTACGCGGTCATCGGCTGGAGCCGGTAGGCGGACGGTGCGTGCGGGGGGCCCGCCGGAGCGCCGGCGTGGGGACCGGCGGCGCCGGAGGGGACGGGGGCAGGGGGGTGGGACGGGGCGGCGGGGCCGCCGGGAGGGCTGCCGGTGCGTTCCAGTGCGAACAGGCCGAACGTCGTGGTGGCCCCCAGCGCGGCCGCGATGCGCAGCACCATCCGCCGCCCGGTGGGCATTTGATCGGTTTTCATGACTGATAACTCGCATGGCCGATGCCCCGCGCCCCTGACCCACACCGTCCGGGGGGCCGATTGCACCCGATGGGACCAGCCGGCCGCCGTACGGCGAGCGGGGGCCCCGCGCGGTGTGTGTCGTCTTCCCCCGGGTCCCCGCCTGGGCCATCATGATCCGCCGTCAGCCGATGCCGTCTGCAAAGAGGTGACGCTCATGGCCCGAATCCGTGCGGGGCAGGGAATTCTGCGCCGCAAACCCATCGAACTGATCGAGGAGGGCGTCGAGGAGGAACGGCTCACCCGGACGCTGGGGCTGTGGCAGCTGACGGCCATCGGTGTCGGCGGCATCATCGGCGCGGGCATCTTCACCCTCGCCGGTACGGTCGCCAACGGGACCGCCGGTCCCGCCGTGCTCGTCTCGTTCCTCATCGCGGGCGTCGCCAGCGCCGCCGCCGCGTTCAGCTACGCCGAGTTCGCCGGGCTGATCCCCAAGGCGGGGTCGGCCTACACGTACGGGTACGCGGTCCTCGGCGAGCTGGTCGGCTGGCTGATCGGCTGGGACCTGCTGCTGGAGTACACCGCGATCGTGGCGGTCGTCGCCATCGGCATCTCCGGCTACTTCAACTTCCTGCTCGGCGAGTTCGGTGCCGAGCTGCCCGCCTGGATGCTGGGGGCCCCGGGGACCGGCGAGGGCCACCAGGTGGACCTGTTCGCCGCGGTGCTCTGCCTGCTGATCGCGTACCTGCTCACCCTGGGCATCAAGAACGCGGCGCGCTTCGAGACGGTCGTGGTGGTCCTGAAGGTGCTGGTCGTGCTGCTGGTGATCGTGGTCGGCTTCTTCCACATCACGACCGACAACTACACCCCCTTCTTCCCGTACGGGGTGGGCGGCGCGTTCACCGGTGCGGCCACCGTGTTCTTCGCGGTCTTCGGCTACGACGCCATGTCGACGGCGGCCGAGGAGTCCAAGGACGCGCAGCGCCACATGCCGAAGGCGATCCTCTACTCCCTGGCCATCTCGATGGTGCTGTACGTGCTGGCCTGCCTGGTCCTGACGGGTATGCAGAACTACACCGAGATCGACCCGGAGAGCGGCTTCTCGACCGCCTTCAAGTCGGTGGGCCTCGACGGGCTGGCGGACGTCATCGCGGTGGGCGCGATCATCGGCATCCTCACCGTGATGTTCACGTTCATGCTGGGCGTGACCCGGGTGTGGTTCTCCATGTCCAGGGACGGGCTGCTGCCGCACTGGTTCGCCAAGACGCACGCCACCCGGCACGTCCCGACCCGGGTGACCTGGATCGTCGGTGTGGCGTCGGCGCTCATCGCGGGGTTCCTGCCGATCGGCGAGGCGGCCGAGCTGACCAACATCGGCATCCTGCTGGCGTTCGTCGTGGTGTGCGTCGCGGTGATCGTGCTCCGCTACAAGCGGCCGGAGCTGCCGCGCACGTTCCGCACGCCGGGGATGCCGTTCGTGCCGGCGATCGGCGTGGTCTTCTCCATCTGGCTCATCACGTTCCTTCAGTGGCAGACGTGGGCCCGCTTCGCCGTCTGGTTCGCCCTGGGCCTGGTGGTCTACTTCGCCTACTCGTTCCGCCACTCCAACCTGGCCAGGGCCGAGGCCGAGGGCCGGCGCGCGGAAGGCCCGCCCGCGCCGTAGGTCCCGCGGCGGCGTACGTCCCGCCGGAGGGGCGCCGGAGGTGTTCCGGCGCCCCTCCCCGCGCTTCGCCCTCACGGGGCGGGGCCCGCTACTCCCCCATCACCAGGCCGTCCTTGGCGGCGCCTCGGCTGAGGGCCACCTGCCGGATGCGGTCGCGCACGGCGGTGAGGTTCTCGCCCGACCGGATCGCGGCGTTGAGGTTGGTCACCCGGCCCGTGCCGGTGTTGAACCACTGCGGCAGGAACTCCGCCTTCGCCACCTTCCACCGGGCGCCGGGTCCGGCGGGCGGGGCGAAGGTGAAGCGGCCGATCGTGCCCTGGTTGCCGCGCGGGTCGAAGGCGCCGCTGTGGTTGATCATGTCGCCGGCGATCTGGTCGCCCATGCCGTAGACGATCCAGGTCCCGTTGACCTTCTCGTACGCCTGCGGCACATGGGCGTGGGTGCCGATGATCAGGTCGATGTCGGGGCGGCCGCCGGTGGCGGCGGCGGTGAGGCTCCGGCCGAGGTCCAGCTGCTGCTTGTCCGGGGCGGTCTGCCACTCGGTGCCCCAGTGCAGGCTCACCACCACGACGTCGGCGCCGGCCGTACGGGCCGCCCGCGCGTCGGTGAGGATCCGGTTCTCGTCGATGAGGTTGACGGCCCACGGCCGCCCCTCGGGCAGCGGGATGCCGTTGGTGCCGTAGGTGTACGCCAGGTGAGCCACCTTGGCGCCGCCCACCGGGAGCAGCGTGGGGCGGGCCGCCTCCTCGGCCGTGCGGGCGGAGCCGGCGTGGCGGATGCCCGCCTTGTCGAGGGCGTCCAAAGTGCGGCCGAGGCCGGCGGCGCCGTCGTCCAGGGTGTGGTTGGAGGCGGTGGAGCAGGCGTCGTAGCCGGTGGCGGCCAGCGCGGTGGCGACCTCGGGCGGCGACTTGAAGGACGGGTAGCCGGTGTAGGGCCCGCCGTCCTTGCCGTACACCGTCTCCATGTGGCAGATGGCGAGGTCGGCCCGGGAGACGACGGGCTTGACGCCCGCGAGCATGGGGCGGAAGTCGTACCCGGTGCCGCCCGCGTCCGCCTGGGCCTGCCGGATGATCGAGGCGTGCGGCAGGACGTCGCCGCTGGCCACGAGGGTGAACCCGCGGTCGGGGGCGGCGGCCGGCCCGCCCGCCGACGAGGGCGCGGTGCGGGCGGCCCCGAGCGGGCGGTCGGCCGTGGCGGCGGCGGTGGTGGGCGTCCCGGTGCGCGGGCCGGCGCAGCCCGCCGTCGCGGCGAGGAGCACGGTGGCCGCCGCCACCGTCGTCCGTCGCATGGGTGTGGTGGTCATCAGCCGTGCTCCGTAGGGCTCGGGGTGCTGGGGAGAGGCGGGTGCTCGCCTGGATCCCTACGGGAAATGAGGATCAGCCAATCCTTAAATACGCAAAATCATACAAACGCATTGATATCGGGCCTCCCGTCCCGGCCGACCGTTCGCCGCACCATTCGCCGCTCGGTGTGACCGCTCGTCGCACACCGCGGTGCGGCGCCTGTCCCCGCGGGCCGGGATGCGTTCGTATACGCGTCGAGGTGCGAGTACGGCGCGGAAGGGTGTGAACGATGACGGCGGCCACCACGGACGAGCGGGCCCTGGAGGAGCTCCAGCGGGAACACGGCCCGGCGCTGCTGGGCTTCCTGCTCGGCCTGACGTACGGCGACAGACAGCGTGCCGAGGACCTGCTGCAGGAGACGCTGGTACGCGCCTGGCAGCACCCCGAGGCGTTCGAGGCCCCCTACGAGTCGATGCGCCCGTGGCTCTTCACGGTCGGCAGGCGGCTGGCTATCGACGCGCGCCGCTCCCGGATGGCCCGCCCCGCCGAGATCGGCGACTGCGTGCTGGCCGGCACCCCCGACCCCTCGGACGTCACCGAGACCGCCGTCGCCGCCCTGGACGTACGGGCCGCGGTGCGGGAGCTGAGCCCCGAGCACCGGGCCGTGCTGGTGCGGATCTACTTCGACGGACTCTCCGTGAAGGAGGCCGCGGCGGAGCTGGGCATACCGGCCGGGACGGTCAAGTCGCGGTCGCACTACGCACTGCGGGCGCTCGGCAGGGGCCTGCCGGGGTACAGCAGGTCGCTCTCCGGCTCGCTGCCGGGCTGACCCCTCCCACCCCACCACCCACTCCGGGCACCTCGCCGCACGCGTGTCACGGCCCCGGCCGGAATGTAGGCGAAACCACACCGCCGAGTTGAGCAAAGAGCGGCCGCGGGCCGTGCCTCACGGTAGAGGCTCGTCGTCGAGGACCACACGCACGCGCAGGACGTCCGGGAGAAGGTGGGAACGTTGCGGCCCGAGAGCACGAACGGCACCGGCGGGGGCGGGGGGCTGGCCGTCCCGATGGCCTGGCTGTGTGCCGAGTACATCGCCGACGAACTGCTGAGAGCCGGCGGCCTGGTCGAACCCGGCTCGCTGGAGTACCAGGCGGGCCGCCGGACACTGGCGCTCACCGTCTACCTGGGCGACGGCACCGACCCCGCCAACGGCCCGGGCGGCCAGGAGCGGCTGGACGAGTGGCTGACCCGCACCGAGTACGGCCACCCCTGGGAGGAGTGGGTACGCGAACGGCTGGCCGCCCGCCGGGAGCGCGACGGCGACGAGGACGAGGGCCTCGCCCTGGCGCGGGAGACCTGGCGGCGGCTGGAGGGCACCCACCTGCTCGCCACCGACCTGGGCGCCCTGTCGGCCGGGCCGGCCGCCACCGGGTTCACGGTCGACGAGTCGGAGGCGGTGTGGCTGCCGTCCTGGCGCCTCGGCCTCCCGCTCGGGCACCTGGCCCTCCGGCTGTTCTGAGCCTCCCGCGCGCGGCGCGGCGCAACGGGACGGCCCGGCCGGAGGACGCCGCCGGGCGGCGGTCGGGCGGCCGGCTCAGTGCGGCTGGACAGGGCGCGCCCGCACCCGGACCGGAAGGTCCTGGTGGCCGCTGCTGGCCAGCATCCGCACCTCGCCCCGGTCACTGATCTCCGCCAGCACGATGCCGGTGTCGTCGGAGTACACCGGGTGGCCCCCGGCTCCGCTGCGCTCGGTGCGGTGCACCAGCACGACGTCCTCCTGCCCGAAGTCCAGCTCGTAGTGATCGTGGATGCGCATGACTGCCTCCCGTGAGCGTTCGCCGCCACGCACCCGCGTCCCCATACCGGGACAATTCATTCACGAACGGACGTCGGTGGATCGCGGTGGACACCCGCGTGATACTTGGGGATACGCACCGTGACCTTCATCCCCGCGCCGGCACCCGTCTCGGCGACGAGGCCGTAGTCGTCCCCGTACACCTGGCGCAGCCGTTCGTCGACGTTGGACAGGCCGATGCCGGACCCCGGGGCGCGCTCCCCCGACAGCACGGCGCGCAGGACGTCCGGGTCCATGCCGACCCCGTCGTCCTCGATGGTGACGACCGCCTCGGCGCCCGCGTCCTCCGCCGCGATCGTCACCCGGCAGGTGGTGCGGGAGTCCTCCAGACCGTGCTTGACCGCGTTCTCGACCAGCGGCTGGAGGCAGAGGAACGGCAGCGTCACCGGCAGCACCTCGGGCGCGACCTGGAGCCTGACCCGCAGGCGGTCCCCGAAGCGCGCGCCCGCCAGCGCCAGGTACTGCTCGATGGAGCGCAGCTCGTCGGCGAGCTGGGTGAACTCGCCGTGCCGCCGGAAGGAGTACCGGGTGAAGTCGGCGAACTCCAGCAGCAGTTCGCGGGCCCGCTCCGGATCCGTGCGGACGAAGGAGGCGATGGCCGCGAGGGAGTTGAAGATGAAGTGCGGGGAGATCTGCGCGCGCAGGGCCCGGATCTCGGCCTCGATCAGCCGGGTGCGCGACCTGTCCAGCTCCGCCAGCTCCAGCTGCACCGACACCCAGCGGGCCACCTCCGTCGCCGCCCGCGCCAGCACCGCCGACTCGCGCGAGCCGTACGCGACGAGGGCGCCCAGCACGCCCTCCTCGCCGGTCAGCGGCGCGACCACCGCCCAGCGCAGCGGGCAGTCCGGCTCGTCGCACGCGGCGCGCACGCTCTGGCCCCGCCCGGAGCCGAGCACCTCGGCGACCCGCTCCATCACCTGGCCCCGGTGGTGGTCGCCGCCGGGACCGTCCCAGGCGAGGACGGCCGTCCGGTCGGTCAGGCACAGCGCCTCCGTCCCGAGCAGGGACCGCAGCCGGCGGGCCGCCTTGCGGGCGGTGTCCTCGGTCAGCCCGGCGCGCAGCGGCGGAGCGGCGAGGGACGCGGTGTGCAGGGTGTGGAAGGTGGCGCGCTCGACGGGGGTGCCCAGGTCCAGGACGTCCTTGCCGGCCCGCCGTGCGGTGAGCCGGCCGAGCGCGAACCCGGCGGCGAGGAGCACCGCCGCCGCCGCGGCCAGGGCGGCGAGGAGGACACCGCTCGCGCCGCTCACCGGCCGGCGCCTTCCGGCTGCCCCGGCCGGGGGCGGCCGACCAGGCCCTCGGGCAGGTGCAGCCGGGCCAGGATCGCCGGGGTGCCCGCCGGTACGCGGCGGGGCGTGGCCAGCGACACCGCCACCATGGTGAGGAAGCCGAGCGGCACGGACCAGACGGCGGGCCACGCCATCAGGGTGTGCGGCCACCCCTCCGGTGCGAGGCCCGCACGGGTCGCCATCACGGCGGTGAGCGCCGCCCCGCCGCCCGCCACCAGGCCGGCCATCGCGCCGGGCGGGGTGAGCCGGCGCCACCATATGCCCAGCACCAGCAGCGGGCAGAACGACGACGCCGACACGGCGAACGCCAGGCCCACGGCGTCGGCCACCGGCACGTTCGTGGCCACCAGGCTGACGGCCAGCGGCACCGCCACGGCGAGCACGGTCGCCAGCCGGAAGTGCCGCACCCCCCGGGAGGGCAGCACGTCCTGGCTGAGCACCCCCGCGACCGACATGGTCAGCCCCGACGCCGTCGACAGGAACGCGGCGAACGCCCCGCCCGCGAGCAGCGCGCCCAGCAGCTCACCGGCCGTACCGCCCACCACCCGGTCGGGCAGGACGAGCACGGCGGCGTCGGCCGCACCGGTCAGGGTCAGCTCGGGCGCGTAGATCCGGCCCAGCGCGCCGTACACCGGCGGCAGCAGGTAGAAGGCGCCCACCAGGCCGAGGACGACCAGCGTGGTGCGGCGTGCGGTGCGGCCGTCGGGGCTGGTGTAGAAGCGGACGGCGACGTGCGGCAGCCCCATGGTGCCGAGGAACGTGGCGAGGATCAGCCCGTAGGTGGCGTACAGCCGATGGCCGTCCCGGCCGTCCGCCAGCGGCTGCGACCAGCTCCGGGGGTCCCCCCGGCCGGCCGCCGGGGAGGGGTCGCCGCCGGTGGCGGCCCGCTCGGGGACGTGCGCTCCGGCGGGGAAGCCCAGCGTCGTCCCGGCCTCGACCAGGTGGCCGCCCTCGGTGAGGGTGACGCGGTCCCCGTCGTACGCGGTGGAGTCGACGCGCCCCGACACGGTCACGGTCAGCGGCGCGTCGACGTCGACGCGCACGGTGTCGTCGATCGTCACGGCGGTGTGCTCCCGGAAGACGGCGGGCGCGTCGAACCGGGCGCGCGGCGCGTCGTCCCCCCACCACGCGGTGACCAGGAACAGGACGGGCACCAGCAGGGCGGTGAGCTTCAGCCAGTACTGGAAGGCCTGGACGAAGGTGATGCTGCGCATCCCGCCGGCGGCGACCGCGCCCGTCACCACCACGGCGACGACCAGCCCGCCGACCCAGCCGGGCGCGCCGGTGAGGATCTCCAGCGTCAGGCCCGCGCCCTGGAGCTGCGGCAGCAGGTACAGCCAGCCGACGCCGACGACGAACAGGCTGGCCAGCCTGCGTGCCTGCGGCGACTCCAGGCGGGCCTCGGCGAAGTCGGAGAGCGTGTACGCGCCGGAGCGGCGCAGCGGGGCGGCGACCAGGACCAGCAGGACGAGGTACCCGGCGGTGTAGCCGACCGGGTACCAGAGCATGTCGGGCCCCTGGAGGAGGACGAGTCCGGCGATGCCCAGGAAGGAGGCGGCGGACAGGTACTCGCCGCTGATGGCGGCGGCGTTGAGCCCGGGGCCCACGGTGCGGGACGCGACGTAGAAGTCGGAGGTGGTACGGGAGATGCGCAGCCCGAGCGCGCCGATGAGCACGGTCGCCAGGACGACGGCGGTGACGGCGGCCACCGCGTAGGTCTGGTTCACGTCCGGTCCATCCCGGCTCAGCGGCCTTCCACCAGGCCGGTGAAGTCGCTCTCGTTGCGCTCGGCGCGGCGCACGTACCAGCGGGCGATCAGCCAGATGACGGGGTACGCGCCGACTCCGAGGGCGGCCCACACGAAGGGCCGGGCGGTGCCGTGGCCCAGCGCGGTGGGCAGCGCGAACAGCAGCGGCAGCGAGCCGACGAGCAGCGCGAGGCCGGCGAGCGCGTAGAGCGCGGCGCGCAGCTGGCTGCGCATCAGGGAGCGTACGTAGGTGTGGCCGAGGGTGGTCTGCTCGCTGATCTCGGAGCGGGCGGGCGCGTGACCGGGCGGGCGGCGGGCGGAGCGCGGCACCCCGGTGACCGTCTCGCGGCGGGGGCGGCGCGCGGGCGTGTGCTCTGCGGGCATCGGCGTCCGTGGGTGGTTCTGGCGGGGGCGGGCTGGTCCGGTTGGTGGAGTCTACGCAGAAGCCATAACCGAAGGTAGACCCCTGTTCCGGCGGGCTGCCCGGACGCCGCTGGGCGGCCCGCGGCACGGGGTGGGGCGAGGCGGGGCGGTGCGGGACGGGCGGTGCGGGACGGGCAGGGCGGTGCGGGCGGTGGCGCAGGGCCCGGCGGGACGTCAGGCGCCGGGCCTGGTCCGGGGGGTGGTGTCGGCGAGGGCGATCTCCAGCTCGACGTAGGACTCCTCCGCCCGGCGGAACGCCGTTTCCAGGGCGGTGGCCGTGCGGGGGCCGACCAGGCCGTGCGTGGACTCCTGGACCTCGTACAGCACGTCCGCCCAGCGGCCGGCGGCGCTCCGGACGCGGGCGAGCAGGGCCCGCGCCTCCTGCGGCCCGGCCGGCCGGAGGTCCGGCAGCGCGCGCAGCTCGGCCAGCAGCGCCTCGATCTCCGCGGTCACGCCCCGCCCCTCCCCGTACCCGGTCTGCGGTACTCCGTCCGGTGATCAAGGGTAGGCGCCGCGCGGCCGCCACCGCCGGGAACCGGCGCACCCGTCGCCGAGCGGGCCCCGCCGCGCGTCGAACGGCGGTCAGCCGCGTGCCTGCCGCATCAGCAGGTCGCGCAACTGGCGCGCGTGCCGGCGGCTGACGGCGAGCTCGGCGCTGCCCACCCGGACGGTCGTCGTCCCGGCGTCCAGGCGCAGTTCGTCGATGCGGCGCAGCGCGACGAGGTGACTGCGGTGGATGCGCACGAAGCCGCGCGCCGCCCACCGCTCCTCCAGCGTGGACAGCGGGATGCGCACCAGGTGGCTGCCGGTGTCGGTGTGCAGCCGCGCGTAGTCGCCCTGGGCCTCGACGTACGCGATGTCGTCGACGCTCACGAACCGGGTCACGCCGCCCAGTTCGACCGGGATCTGCTCCGGCACCTGGGGCACGATCGCCGGTTCGGCGAGTTCGCGGACGCGGCGCACCGCCTCGGCCAGCCGCTCCCTGCGGACCGGCTTCAGGACGTAGTCGACGGCCTTGAGGTCGAACGCCTGGAGCGCGAACCCCTCGTGCGCGGTGACGAACACGATCAGCGGCGGCCTGGCGAACCCGGCTATCAGGCGCGCGATGTCGAGCCCGGTGAGACCGGCCATGTGGATGTCGAGGAAGACGACGTCGATGGCGTCCTCGCCGTCGGGTCCGGCCTCCAGGGCCCGCCCGATGCGGCGCAGCGCCTCCGTGGCGTCGGTGGCGCCCTCCGCGCTGCGCACCCGCGGATCGGAGCGCAGGAGGTACAGCAGCTCCTCCAGAGCGGGCTTCTCGTCGTCGACGGCCAGTACGCGCACCATGGTGCGGAGTGTAGGCGTGGGGCGATTGAGCGAGGAACGGCTCGGATGCGTACTCCTTGGCGCAAGGCTTCAGTGAAGCACACGGCACACGGACGCGTACGCGGGAATGAGGCACCCCCATGAGTCTGCGGGAGCGGCATCACGATGTCGCCGCCTATGCGCTGGGCGTGCTGGAACCGGCGGACGCCCTCGCGTGCGAGGAGCACCTCGCACGGTGCGCGGTCTGCACGGCCGGGCTCGTGGACTTCGCGTTCACCGCCTCGGCGCTCGCCCAGCTGGCGGGCCGCGAACCGCTGCGGCCCACGGGGGCGTCACGGGGCCAGGCGGCCGCGGGGGGCACGTCGGGACGCCGCAGGGCGCGCCGGCCGCGGCGGCTGCCGGCGCGGCGGTGGCGGTCCGGGGTCGTCGGGGTGGCCGCGGCGCTGGCCGTCGCGGTGCCGGGCGCCGTCCTGCTGACCGGACAGGGCGCGGACGCCGGGGACCCGGGGGTGCGGCGGGTCGCGGCGACGGACACGGCGACCGGGGCGTCGGCGTCGGTGTCACTGCGGGAGCGGGAGTGGGGCACGGAGGTGGCGCTGCGGGTGGCCGGGGTGAAGGGGCCGCACGTGTGCGAGCTGTTCGTGGTCGGTACGGACGGCCGGTCGTGGCCGGTCATGACGTGGGCGACGGATCCGGGCGACGAGCCCTTCATGGAGGGCGGCATCGCGATGCCGATCGGTGAGATCGAGCGGCTGGAGGTGCGGACCGTGGAGGGCGAGCGGCTGGTGTCGGTGCGGCCCTGAGGCGCCGGGCTACTTCAGCAGGCGGGACAGGCGCCGGTCGGCGAGGGGCTTGCCGCCGGTCTGGCAGGTGGGGCAGTACTGGAGCGACGAGTCGCTGAACGACACCTCCCGGATGGTGTCGCCGCAGACGGGGCACGGTTCCCCGGTACGGCCGTGGACGCGCAGCCCGCTCTTCTTCTCGGCCTTCAGGCGGCCGGCCGCCAGACCGTGCGAGCGCTCCACGGCCTCGGCGAGGGTGCCGCGCATGGCTTCGTACAGCGTGGTCACCTCGTCGTCGCCGAGGTTGCGCACCGGTTTGAAGGGGGACATGCGGGCGGCGTGCAGGATCTCGTCGCTGTAGGCGTTGCCGATGCCCGCGATGAGGCTCTGGTCGCGCAGGGCGCCCTTGACCTGGCGCCGTTCCCCCGCGAGGAGGGCGGCGAACGCCTCCCGGTCGAAGCCGTCGGCGAGCGGGTCCGGGCCCAGGCGCGCGACGCCCGGCACGTCGGCGGGGTCGTGGACGAGGTGCACGGCGAGGCGCTTGGTGGTGCCCGCCTCGGTGAGGTCGAAGCCGTCGCCGCCGGTGAGCGCCACGCGCAGGGCGAGCGGGCCCTTGCCGGGCCGGGGCGGCCCGGAGGGCAGGACGTCCCGCCACTGGAGCCAGCCGGCCCGGGCGAGGTGGACCAGCAGGTGGAGCCCGCCCGCCTCGATGTCGAGGAACTTGCCGTGCCGGCCGACGGCGGTGACGGTGGTGCCGTCGAGCGCGGACAGCGGCGGGTCGTACGTCTTGAGGACACTGATCGCGACGGGCAGGGCGCGGGCGATCTCCTTGCCCACGAGGTTCTCGTCGAGGAACTCTCGCAGGGCTTCGACCTCGGGCAGTTCGGGCATGGTTCCAGCCTGCCGCAGCGCCGCCGGCCGCGCCGCCCGGAGGCCGCTTCCGCCGCGGCCGGGGGGCCGGGGCGGGGGACGGGGCCGGGGACGGGGCCGCGGGCCGCGGGCCGCGGGGTCAGTCGAGGCGGCCGGTCCCGGCGGGTCGGTCCGGGTGGTCGGTGAGCTTGACGAGGTCGGCGAGTTCGCCGGCCATGGCCGCGGCGAGCCGGTCCGCGTCCGGCACTGCCTTGCCGTCGGCCACGAGCCCGACGTGGACGCGTCCGTCGTACGGGGACATGGCCACGGCCAAGGCCTGACCGCGGGCGAGCGGGGCCATGGGATGCAGGGCCCGCAGCGGGGAGCCGCCCAGGGAGAGGCGGGAGCGGGGCAGCGGCACGTTGGTCACCAGGACGTCGAACAGCATCCGTGCCGCTCCCTGGGCGAGCGGGGCGCCGAACCGGTGGGCCAGCGGCGGCAGCTGGTCGGCGAGGAGCGCGACCGCCCCGGCCCCGCGACCGGGCCCGGCGGCCTTGTTGCGGTCCATGCGGCGGCGTACGGCACCGAGCCGGCCCAGGGGGTCGGGGTCGGACAGCGGCAGGTCCAGCAGGTACGCGGAGAAGGTGTTGCCGGGACCCGGCGCCCCGCCGGGCCTGCGCCGGGAGACCGGCACCAGGGCGCGCGGGTCGTCGGCGGGCAGCGGCTCCCCGCGGTCCAGCATCCACTGGCGCAGTCCCCCGGCGACGACCGCGAGCAGGACGTCGTTGGCGGTGCCGCCCGTGACCCGGCGGACCCGCCGCACCTCCTCCAGGTCCAGGTCGACGGTGGCCAGGCGCCGCGTCCCGCTGGAGCCCGCGGTGAGCGAGGGAGCGCCGCGCAGGTCGAGGCGGCTGGCCCGCACGACGGAGGCGCCGACGCCCAGGGCGCGGCCGAGCTCCTCGATGCGTCCCCGGGCGGCGTCCGCGACGTTCAGCGGGCCGGGCAGCCAGGAGCGGGGCGGTACGGGGTGCGGGCGGTGGCGGCGCGCCGGGCGGGCGCCCGCGATCTCGTCGAAGATCCCGGCGCCGATGGCGACCGCGCGCATCCCGTCGGCGAGGGCGTGGTGGAGCTTGACGAGCACCGCGAAGGGCCCGCCGGGCTCCCCGGTCAGCAGGTACATCTCCCAGGGCGGCAGTCCTCTTTCGAGGGGGCGCTCCATCAGTTCCCCGGCGAGCCGGGTGGCCCAGGCGGTGAACCCGTCGTCACCCCCGCCGCCGGCAGGCCGTCCGTGCGGGGCAGTACGGGCAGGCGGGTCGACGGGGGCGTGCGGTTCGTGGCGCAGGTGGCGGACGTGGCGGTGCACGTCGAAGGACGTGTCGACGCTCCAGGCGGCACCGCCGACCGGCAGCAGCACGTCACGCACCCGCATCCTCAGCCGGGGGATGGCGGCGGCGCGCTCGGCGAGCAGCGCCAGGACGTCGCCGGGGTCGCCGGGGCCGGGGTCGAAGCGGGCGAGGGCGCCCAGGTGCATGGGGTGGTCGGCCGTTTCGAGGTGCCAGAAGGCCAGGTCGAGAGGTGCCAGCAGCTCACTGCTCAAGGGATCCCCATGTCGTGGGTGGGCCGTAGGAGGCTGTGTGCAGGCAGTCAAACGCCCACGATCGGTCACGGTCAAGCAGTGAACGCTCACGTTGCGTCAACAGTTGATGTCCAGGGGATGTCGGCGCGGCCGAAGAGGGTGAATTCGCACCAGACGCACTTGCCGGTGCCGCGCGAGTCGACGCCCCACACGTCGGTGAGCCGGTCCACGAGCAGCAGCCCACGGCCGGAGACGCCCGAGAGCCCGGCCTCCCGTCGGCGGGGCAGGGCACTGGAGCGGTCCTCGACCTCGACCCGGAGCCTGCGTTCGTGCCCGGCCAGCATGCGCAGGGTGACGATCGCGCCGCCGTCGGTGTGGAGCAGCGCGTTGGTGATCAGCTCGTCGGCGACCAGCTCGATCTCGTCGGCCCGCTCGCCCGCGCCCCAGGCCCGTACCGCCGCCCGGATCATGTGCCGGGCGGCGCTCAGGGCCTCCGGGTCGCTCTGCGCCACGTGCTGCTGGAGGCGCCCGCCCGCCTGCGGGGTGTACCCGCCCCTGCGGCGCAGCAGCAGGACGGCGACGTCGTCCTCACCGCCGCGTTCGTCGACCACTTCGCACATGTGGTCGGCGAGCTCCTGGAGGTCGTGCGGCCCGTTGCGGACCAGGGCGGTGAGCCACTGCATGCCCTCGTCCAGGTCGCTGCCGGGCTGTTCGACGAGCCCGTCGGTGTAGAGCAGCAGGGCCTGTCCGGGGTCCAGTTCGAGGATGCCGACGGGGTAGTCGAGCCGCCCGAACTCGGCCGACAGGCCCAGCGGCATCCCGCCCTGCACCGGCACCCGGCGGCAGCTTCCGTCGGTGTCCCGCAGCAGCGGGTCGACGTGGCCGGCCCGCACCACCTGGACCACGCCCGTCGCCAGGTCGGCCTCCAGGTAGGTGCAGGTGGCGAAGCGGTCGGTGTCCAGCTCGTGCAGGAAGGACGAGGCGCGGGCCATCACGGTGGCGGGCGTGTGCCCCTCGGCGGCGTACGCGCGCAGCACGATGCGGAGCTGGCCCATGACGGCCGCGGCGTGCGTGTCGTGCCCCTGGACGTCCCCGATGACGGCGCCGACCCGGCCGCCGGGCAGCGGGATGATGTCGTACCAGTCGCCGCCGATGTCCCGGCCGAGCCGGGCCGCGCGGTAGCGGACGGCGATCTGGGCGCCGGGGATCTGCGGGATCCGGCGCGGCAGCATGGCCTGCTGGAGCCCCTCCGCGAGGTCGTGTTCCTGTTCGAAGAGCATGGCGCGCTGGATGCTCTGCGCGATGCTGCTGCCGAGGGCGACCAGGACGTTGCGGTCCTCCGGGGAGAACCCGTTCTTGTCGCTGTAGAGCAGGCCGAGCGCGCCGATGGGCCGGGCCTGGGCGATGAGGGGCAGGTAGGCGGCGGAGGTGATCCCGAGCCCGCTGATGTGCGGCCAGAGGATGGGGTAGGAGGTGGCGAAGTCCTCGGGCGACTCGATGAACCGGGGGGCGAGGGTGCGGACGACCTCGCTCATCGGGTACTCCTCGTCCACCCGGGTGTACCGGGTGCCGGGCACGAAGGAACCCCGGGGTCCGTCGGCGACCAGATGGATACGGCCCGACTCCAGCAGCCCCATCACCAGACTGGTCGCGCCGAGGTGCTCCAGGCCGTGCGAGTCCTTCAGTACGTCGATGACGTCCTGGACGGTCCGGGCGTGGGCCAGGGCCGCCGTGGTGGACTCCACCACGCTGGTCTGGCGCCGCCGCTCCACGTCCACCTCGCGGCGGGCGGTGGACTCGGCGAGTTCCTGGGTGGCGTCCCTGACGATGCCGATGATGCGGCGCGGGCGGCCGGTCTCGTCCCGCCGGATGAATCCCTGGGTGTGCGTCCAGCGCAGGCCGCCGTCACGGGTGCGGATACGGAAGTAGGTGCCGTAGTGCGTGCCGCCGCTCTTGAGGGCCTGCGCCACCATGCCGTCGAGCCGGATGGACTCACTGGGCGGCACCCGGGGCGCGAGGCTCTCGGGCCGCCCGTCGTACTCGGTGACGTCCGTCTGGAAGACGTCGAGGGCGGCCTCGTCCATGTGCATGAGCCCTGTGTCGAGGTCCCAGTCGAAGCTGCCCATGTGGTTGAGGGCCATGCTCAGATCCGGGTGGGCGGGCCAGTCCTCGGGGAGCGACAGGGCATCCGCTGCCGGATCAACCATGGAGCCACTCTGCCATCATTTGTCGGGTTTTTCGACTGTTCGCTTTGCCATCAGCCCTCGTAGGGATCCGGCTGGAATGGCATACCCTCCGGCTCGCCCGCTGTATCCGGAACTTCGGAATCAGCGAGCGGGCCGAGGTCGTCGGGCGCGCCGGGGGCGTCGGGTGCGCCGCTCCCTGAGGGGCCATCGGGCCCGTCCGGGACGCCGCCGTCCGGTCCGCCCTCCGGTGCGCCGCCACTGTCCGGCAGGCCACCGTCCGGTGCGCCGCCGCCGTCCGGCGGGGCCCCTGGGACCTGCTGGACGTCCGGGGCGGCCGGGGTCTCCGGGACGGCCGGGGCGTCCGGCACCTGTCCGGTGTCGGGGACGCCTCCCGCACCGTCCGGCGCGGGCAGGACCGGGGGCGACGGGGGCGGGGGCGGGGTGGGGCAGCCGGGCGGCACCGTGCGGGTACCGCCGATCGAGGTCGGGCAGTCGGTGGGCGCCACGGCCCCGGGGTCCTGGGGCGGCGCCGTGCCCGCCGAGGCCGCGAGGTCGCGCTCGCCCGGGGCGTACGGCGGCGGGGCCTCGGGACGCCGGTCGCGGGCGCCGCCGGTGCCGGTGAGGCGCTCCAGCCAGGTGTTGTTCCGGAGGTTCACGATGAGGAGGCTGTGCACCACCTGCTGCGTCGGCGTGACGATCACGACGCGCCCGGGGCGGTAGCCGGCCCACGGCGTGGCTCTGCCCTCGGCCGCCCCGCCCGGCTGCGGGGGCCCGGCGGCGACGGCCGCGACCCCGGGCGTACCGCCCGGCTGGGCACCGCTCGGCTCCGTACCGCTCCGGCCCGTACCGCTCCGGCCCGCCCCGCCCCCGTCGAGGACCGGCGACCGCAGCGGGCCGCCGCAGGCGCACCGCACCCGCGGCGCGCCGTACTGGTCGACCAGGACGGCCGTGCCGGCCTGGAGGACCGTCTGGTACGGCACGGGAGAGCCGTCGCGGTAACCGTGGCCGGTGACGCGGGTGTCGGCGCGCAGCAGGACGGGGGTCAGGTCGCGCAGCCAGGAGCCGATGCCCGCGGGGCCGATCCCGGCGGCCCGCGCGAAGGCCTCCGCCTTGGCGTCGTCGACGGTCAGGAGGTCGGCCTGCCGCTCCACGTCGCAGTCGGCGACGGAGGGCGTACCGCCGTAGAGGCCGGGCGTGGACCCCGGCACGGCGACCGGGCCCGGCCCTTCGGACACCCGCTGCGCGGGCGCGGCGGGCCTCTGCGGCGAGGGACGGACCGTGGATGCGGTGAACGGGTGGGGCCCACGGGCTCCGGTCGGCTGGAGGCGCACACCGTGCTGGTCCACGAGGGCCACCCCGGCCGCCTCCGTCGTACCACCGCCGCTGTCGTCCGCGCCGCCGCAGCCCGCGGCCAGCAGCCCGGCGGCCAGCAGCAGTGCGGCCGGCCGGGCGGGGGCGGCGTACCGGCGGCGACGTATCGGTGAGCGCACGCGAACCTCCTTCTGGTGGTTCCTGTCTGCCGGATCCCGGGGCGGCCCGCAACCCGGGGCCCGGTGGACGCGGCGGGCTTGAACATGTTCAAGAGCCCCTCTACGCTCAAGGGGCTGAACGCGTTCAAGAAGGGGGGTGGGGTACCCGTGTCCGTCCTGGTGGGCCTGATCGTGACCCTCGGCATGCTGGTGATCGTCCCCGTGGGACTGCGCCTGGTGGGCGCTCCGGAGCCGGCGGCGATCCGGCGGGCGTGGCCGCTGTTCGCCGTACCGGGGGCCGTGTGCCTGTGGCTGCCGCGCGGCGCCCCGGCCGCCGCGCTCGGCTTCGCCCTCTGCGCGATGGCGGCCTGGCACCGGCTCCGCCGGAGCGATCCAGCCGACGGAGCCGGACGGGCCGGGCTCGCCGGACGGACCGGGCGCCCCCGGCGGAGCCTCCGTGCCCCCGGGACCCGCGAGATCTGCGAAACCTGAGACTCCGCCGAGCCGCCCAGCCGGCCGAACCCACCGAACCCGCCGAACCGCGCAGACCCAGGGAGAACCCCGCATGACGCGCCTGATCCGCAGCCTCAGCACCCCCGCCACGCCGCCGGGGTTCACCTATCCGGACGTCGGCGCGACCCGGACCCGCCCCCTCCCGGCCGGCTACAACCACCTGCGCCACGAGAACCCGGTGGGCCACGGCCGGGAGGTCTTCGAGACCGCGGGGGCGGCCGTGACCACATGGGCGCTGCACCGCCGGTCCCGCGTCCGGGTGCGGGCCGGTGCGGCGCGTGCCGAACCCGGCACGGCGGTGGAGATCTCGCTCGGCGCGGGACCGCTCCGGGTCGCGGCGCCGTGCGAGGTGGTGTGGGCGGTGCACGACGAGGACCGCATCGGCTTCGCGTACGGGACCCTGGCCGGCCACCCGGAGTGCGGGGAGGAGTCGTTCGTGGTGGAGCGCCGGGCCGACGGCTCCGTCTGGTTCACGGTGACGGCGTTCAGCCGGCCCTCGCGCTGGTACACCCGGGCCGCAGGGCCGCTCGTACCCCTGTTCCAGCGTGCGTACGCGCGGCACCTGGGGCGCACGCTGGCAAAGATCGCCACGCGGTGAGAGTCGGCCGATACTGGGACCGATGGAGTGGTTCTGGTTCACCTCGTCCGACTACTGGCTGAGCCGGCTGGTCTTCCAGCGGGCCCTCGCCGGGGTCTATCTGGTCGCGTTCCTCGGCGCCGCCCTCCAGTTCCGGGCGCTGATCGGCGAGCGGGGCATGCTGCCGGTACCGGCGTACCTGCGCAGGGTCCCGCCGCGTGTCGCGCCCAGCGTGTTCCACCTGCACTACTCGGACCGGTTCTTCGCCCTCTGCGCGTGGGCCGGGGCGGCGCTGGCGCTCGCGCTGGCCGCCGGGGCGGGCGACGCGGTGCCGCTGGCCGTCTCGATGCTGATGTGGGCGGTGCTGTGGGCCCTGTACCTGTCCATCGTCAACGTCGGCCAGACCTGGTACGGCTTCGGCTGGGAGTCCCTGCTGCTGGAGACGGGTTTCCTCGCGATCTTCCTCGGCAACGAGGATACGGCCCCACCCGTCCTGATCCTGTTCCTGCTGCGGTGGCTGCTGTTCCGGGTCGAGTTCGGGGCGGGGCTGATCAAACTGCGCGGCGACGCCTGCTGGCGCGACCTGACCTGCCTGTACTACCACCATGAGACCCAGCCGATGCCCGGGCCGCTGAGCTGGTTCTTCCACCACCTCCCCAGGCCCCTGCACCGGGTGGAGGCCGGGGCGAACCACGTGACGCAACTCGTGGTGCCCGTGCTGCTCTTCACCCCTCAGCCCGTGGCGAGCGCCGCGGCGGCGCTCATCGTCCTGACGCAGCTGTGGCTGGTGCTGTCGGGCAACTTCGCCTGGCTGAACTGGATCACGATCGTGCTCGCCCTGTCGGCGGTCGACGGCTCCCTCGTGGCCGACGCGCCCGCGATGCCGAGCCCGCCGCTCTGGTACGGGATCATGGTCATCGCCGTCACCGCCCTGGTGGTGTTCCTCAGCCGGCGGCCGGCCCGCAACCTGCTCTCGCGCCGCCAGGCCATGAACCGCTCCTTCGACCCGCTGCACCTGGTCAACACGTACGGGGCGTTCGGCTCGGTCGGGCGCGTCCGGCACGAGATCGTGATCGAGGGCACCGACGAGCCGACCGTCCACCCCGGCACCGTGTGGCGGGAGTACGAGTTCAAGGGCAAGCCCGGCGGCCTACGGCGGCTGCCGCGCCAGTTCGCCCCGTACCACCTGCGGCTCGACTGGATGATGTGGTTCGCCGCGCTCTCCCCCGCGTACGCGCACGGCTGGTTCGCCCCGTTCGTGGAGCGGCTGCTCGAAGGTGACCGCGACACGCTGAGGCTGCTGCGGCACAACCCCTTCCCGGACGCCCCGCCCGTACGGATCCGCGCCAGGCTCTACCGCTACCGGTTCACGACCTGGCGGGAACTGCGGGAGACGGGCGCCTGGTGGCACCGGACGCACGTCCGGGAATTCCTGCCCCCCACCCGGCTGTCCTGACCGGCCGGTGTGCGGGCCGCCCCGCGCGGTTTTCCGACGCGTACGGGCCCACGGGTGGCGTCCGCGCGCACGCGCGTGCCCCCCGCCGGGGCGGCGGGGGGCACGGGGCGCACGGTGCGGACCGGCCGCGTGGTACGGGCCCGAAGGCCCGGCCCGTCAGTCGATGCCGGGCAGGATGTGCGGCTCGGCGAGGTCGTCCTCGTAACCGGCCAGCCGGATCGGGGCCGAACGGGCCCACACTTCGAGGCTGCCGAGGGTTTCGGGCTTGGCGGACCGTTCGCCGTGATCCGCCGGCCGCTGCTCCTGCTGCATGAGTTCTGGTGTCACCGCGCACTCCTTCGTGTCGCGAACCTATGAGGACATGTACTGCCGTCGGTCGCGGTGGCGCCGGTACTCGGGCGGAAACGCAGCCTTGGTGGCAGGCCTGTCCCCGAGGCCCGCCTGAGGGGGTTTCGTGGATCCCTGGCGGCGGGCCGTTCGCCTCAGGTTAACCAAATGAGCACGCTTCCGCTCGATGGAACGCGTCACACAGTCAGGATCCGGACACGTTGCCCGCTTCCGGACAGGACGGGCGCGCGTCCTGTCCGTCAGCCATGACGCTCACCACTTGGCGGGGGCGTAGTCCTTCAGGAAGCAGCCGTACAGGTCCTCGCCCATCTCGCCGCGCACGATCGGGTCGTAGACGCGGGCCGCGCCGTCGACCAGGTCGAGGGGGGCGTGGAAGCCCGCCTCGGCGAGTCGCACCTTGTCGGGGTGCGGGCGCTCGTCGGTGATCCAGCCGGTGTCGACGGCCGTCATCAGGATGCGGTCGGACTCGAACATCTCCTGGGCGCTGGTGCGCGTCAGCATGTTGAGCGCGGCCTTGGCCATGTTGGTGTGCGGGTGTCCGGCGCCCTTGTAGCCGCGGCTGAAGACGCCCTCCATGGCGGACACGTTGACCACGTACGTCCGGCGTGCCGGGGAGGCGGCCATCGCGGCGCGGAGCTTGCTGATGAGGATGAACGGCGCGGTGGAGTTGCAGAGCTGGACTTCGAGAAGTTCGACCGGATCGACCTCGGAAACGGTCTGGATCCAGCTGTTGGTGTCGTGCAGGTCCGGTACCAGGCCGCCCGCGTCGATCGCGGTGCCGGCGGCGATGCGCTCCAGCGACGCCGAACCGCTCACCAGGGCGAGCTCGGTGACGTCCTGGGCCGTCAGGGCGTCACCGCCGCGGGGCGAGGGCAGCGCGGCCATGGTCTCCACGGCACCGCTGCCGAAGGTGCCGATGACCTCGGCGGGCGGCAGCTCGCCCGCCGGCAGCGGGGCCGACTCGGCGGCGATCAGCTCGCTGTACGCCCGCGGGGAGCGGCGTACGGTCTGAGCGGCGTTGTTGATCAAGATGTCCAGCGGCCCCTGGGCGGCGACCGAGTCGGCGAGGGCGACGACCTGACCGGGGTCGCGGAGGTCGATGCCGACGATCTTCAGGCGGTGGATCCACTCGTCGCTGTCCGGCATGGCCTTGAAGCGGCGGATCGCGTCGTTGGGGAAGCGGGTGGTGATGGTGGTGTGGGCACCGTCACGCAGCAGCCGCAGCGCGATGTACATGCCGATCTTGGCGCGGCCGCCGGTGAGCAGGGCGCGCCGGCCCGTGAGGTCGGTGCGGGCGTCGCGCCGGGCCCGGTTCTCGGCGGCGCACTTCTGGCACAGCTGGTGGTAGAAGGCGTCGACCTCGACGTACCGGGTCTTGCAGATGTAGCAGGAGCGGGGGCGCTGGAGCACGCCCGCGATCTCGCCGGCGACGGAGGACGACGGCAGCAGGCCCTGCGTCTCGTCGTCGATCCGCTCGGCGGAGCCGGTCGCGGTGGCCTCGGTGACCGCCTTGTCGTGGGCGGTCTTCGCGGCCCGGCGCTCCTGGCGGCGGCGCTGCTTCACGGTGCGGTAGACGCCGGCGGTGGCACGGCGGACGGCGATGGCGTCCGGGTGGTCGACGTCGATCGTGTCGAGCTCCTCGAGGACGCTCAGGCAGACGGCCAGGCGCTCGGGGTCGATACCCGGCCCGTACGCCTGGTTCTCTTCAGTCACCGTCATGGCCGCTGCCGTTCCTCGATCACTCGTTTGCCACGTTTACTTTTCAAAAGCCGCACTTTACGTCAGTGGGGGGCACTGCCGCCAAACGATGTCCGGACCGGACGGCCCCCGGCGGCGGCGCGGTGCGAGGCGCGGCGGGGCGTGCGGATGCGCGGCGGGGCCGCGTGGGGGTGCCGTGCGGTGGCGCGCCGGGATGCCGCCCGGCGGGGCCGCTCGGCGCGACGGCGAGCGCCTCCGTACGGCCGGAGGGTGCGGCCGGGGCGTGCGAGCAGCGTGTACGAGCAGGGCATACGAGCGGTGCGGCCGTCAGGCGGCGGGGGTGCCCGGTCGTTGGGCCCGGCGGGGCGCCGGGCCGGCGGCGCCCCGTATCGACGTGGCCGTCGCCGGCGGGGTGGTGGCGGCGGGCGGGACCGTCCTGCTCACCGCCGCGCCGCCGCCGTCACAGCCGGACGCCGCCCGACCTCAGGTAGGCGAGGGGGTCGATGTCGGAGCCGTATCCCGGTCCGGTGCGCACCTCGAAGTGGAGGTGCGGTCCGGTGCTGTTGCCGGTCGACCCGGAACGGGCGATCCGCTGCCCGCTGCTGACCCGCTGCCCCTCGCGCACGGTGAGCGCCGAGAGGTGGGCGTACTGGCTGTACTTGCCGTCCTCGTGGCGGATGACGACCTGGTACCCGTACGCCCCGCCCCAGCCGGCGGAGACCACCCGGCCGGATGCCACGGCCTTGACGGAGGTGCCGGTCGGGACCGGGAAGTCGACCCCGGTGTGGTAGCCGCTGGACCAGGAGGAGCCCGCCTTGCGGTAGGCGGTGCTGGGTCCTGCGTCGACGGGTGCGCTGAAGCCGGCGGTCCGCTGCTGGGGTGCGGGCCTGGCCGCGGCCGGCTTCGCGGGTGCGGGCCTGGCGGGCGCGGGCTTGGCGGTGGCGGGTTTCGCCGGAGGTGCCGCCTTCTTGGGCGGCGCGGCCTCACGGGGGGCCGCGGGCCGCTCGGGGGCGGCCGTCGGGGGCTTGGCGGGCGCCGGTCTGGGTGCCGTCGTCCGCAGCGCGAGTCTCTGGCCCGGCATGATGAGGTCGGGGTCGCTGCCGATGACCGTGCGGTTGTCCTCGTACAGCCGCTGCCAGCCGCCTCTGACCTTCTCCGTCGCGGCGATGCCCGACAGCGAGTCGCCCCGGGCGACCGTGTAGCTCTCGCGCTTGCCGGGGACGGTGGTGGGGGTCGCGGGCGGCGACGCGGGCCGTGACTCGCTCTTCGGCTGTGCCTGCCGGCTCGGTGCGGGTGCGGCCCGCGACGCCGACTGCGGGGAGATGTCGGGCGCGTCCCCGCCACGGGTGAGGCCCGCCTTGACCGAGCAGCTGGGCCAGGCGCGCGGTCCCTGGCCCTTGAGCACCTTCTCGGCGATGGCGATCTGCTGGTCCTTGGTGGCGAGGTCGGCGCGCGGCGCGTAGCGCGTCCCGCCGTAGGCCTCCCAGGTGGACTGGGTGAACTGCAGTCCGCCGTAATAGCCGTTGCCGGTGTTGATCTGCCAGTTGTTGGTCGACTCGCAGGCCGCGACCTTCTCCCAGACGTCGACCGACGCGGCCTGGGCCGTTCCCGCTCCTATCAGCGGCAGCGCCATGCCGGCGCCGCTCGCCGTGACGGTGAGCGATGCCCGGTTGATACGGCTGGGCTGATACCGGCGGTGTCGTCCGCGTACGGCCATGGGTCGGTCCCCCCTTGCACACGTCAGCAGCCGCCCAAGCTAGAGGTATTCGACAGGCTGTGACAAGGGGGGCACGCGGTCGTCAAATCGCCCTATGGGGGCGCACGTTGGGGGCGCGCCGGTGAACGTCCTGCTCGTGCGGCCCGTATGGACGCGTACACGTGCATCGGCACGCGCGGAACCCACCGGAAACCAGGAGCACACACATGAGTGGCACTGCCCAGATCGGCGTCACGGGGCTCGCGGTCATGGGCCGCAACCTGGCCCGCAACATGGCCCGCAGCGGTCTCACGGTCGCCGTGCACAACCGGACGCCCGGCAGGACGACGGCCCTGGTCGAGGAGTTCGGGCACGAGGGCGCGTTCGTCGCCGCCCTGGACGCCGAGGAGTTCGTCGCGGCCCTGGAACGGCCGCGCCGCCTGGTCGTCATGGTGAAGGCGGGCGAACCGACGGACGCGGTGATCGCGCGGTTCGCGCCGCTGCTGGAGCCGGGCGACATCGTCGTCGACGGCGGCAACGCGCACTTCGCCGACACGCGGCGCCGCGAACGCGAACTGCGCGAGCGCGGGCTCCACTTCGTGGGGGCGGGCATCTCGGGCGGCGAGGAGGGGGCGCTGCACGGGCCGAGCATCATGCCGGGCGGCTCGGCCGCGTCGTACGAGGCGCTGGGCCCGCTGCTGGAACGGATCGCCGCCAGGGCCCCGGACGGGACGCCGTGCGTGTCCCACGTCGGGCCGGACGGCGCGGGCCACTTCGTCAAGATGGTGCACAACGGCATCGAGTACGCGGACATGCAGCTGATCGCCGAGGCGTACCACCTGCTGCGCGAGGTGGCGGGCTTCACTCCCGCGCGGATCGCCGAGACCTTCCGCGGGTGGAACGCCGGGCGGCTGGACTCGTACCTGATCGAGATCACGGCGGAGGTGCTGGCGCACCGGGACGCGGCGACGGGCGAGCCGTTCGTCGACGTGGTGGCCGACCGGGCGGAGCAGAAGGGCACGGGACGCTGGACGGCGCAGATCGCGCTGGACCTCGGGGTGCCGGTGCCGGGCATCGCGGAGGCCGTGTTCGCCCGGTCGCTGTCGGGCCACGCGGCGCTGCGCGAGGCGTCGGAGGGCCTGCCGGGCCCGGACGTGAAGCCGATGGAGGAGGCCGAGGCGGTGCGGTTCGCCGAGGCGGTGGAACAGGCGCTGTACGCGTCGAAGATCGTCTCGTACACGCAGGGCTTCCACCAGATCCGGGCGGGCAGCGAGGCGTACGGCTGGGACGTGGACCCGGGGGCGGTCGCGTCCTTGTGGCGGGCGGGCTGCATCGTCCGGGCGGCGTTCCTGGACCGCATCCGGGCCGCGTACGAGGCGCGGCCGGGGCTGGTGGGCCTGCTGGCCGACGCGGGGTTCGCGGCGGAGATCGGCGAGGCCCAGGACGACTGGCGCGCGGTGGTGGCGGCCGCGGCCCGGCGGGGCGTGCCGGCGCCGGGCTTCGCGGCCGCGCTCGCGTACTACGACGCGCTGCGGGCGCCCCGGCTGCCCGCCGCGCTCACCCAGGCGCAGCGGGACTTCTTCGGGGCGCACACCTACCGGCGGACGGACCGGGAGGGGTCCTTCCACACGCTCTGGGGCGGTGACCGCTCGGAGGTGGCCGGCTGACGTCCGACGTCAGCTCGCCGGGCCGGGTTCGGGCTCCGGTCCCGGCACCGGGTCGGGGCCGGGCGGCTTGGGCACCGGGTCGGGGGCCGGTCCGGGGGGCGGGGGGCCGGGGTGGGGCGGGGGTGCCGGGGTCGGCACCGGGCCCGGGGCGGGGCCGGGCTCGGGGCCCGGCGGGCCCGGCTGCGGCACGGGCGTCGGCGGGACCGGGTCCGGCGGGCCGGGCGTCGGGGTCGGCGCGGGGGGCACGGGGTCGGGCGGGTACGGGTTCGGGCTGGTCATGGCGCGCTCCCTCGGCTGTGCGACGTGTGCCTTCCAGGCTCTCGCGCTGCGCCTTCCCGCGCGCGGTGGGATCACGCATCGGGGTCACGGGCGCGGCACACGGGAGGAGGCGGCGGTCAGCCGCACTGCCAGGTGAACATGGCGCGGTCGAAGCGGCGGGCGGCGAGGTCCTCGGGCCGTATCAGCCAGTAGAGGGCGCCGCAGTCGCCCCACATCATGCCGGCGTCGTCGTCGGTGTCGATCTGGGCGAGCAGCACCCAGCGGAGGGCCTCCTCGCGGATGCGCGGGTCGTCCCAGGGCGGGCCGCCCAGCACGCCGTGCGCCACCTCCGTCTCCACCTCGTCCTGCACGGGGTTCGCGTGGCCGCCGATGCGGTGCTCCGTCCCCCTGGCGTGCTCCCACAGGGCCGCGCGGAAGTCCTCGCCCCACACCGGGTGGTCGTCGCCCATCGGCGCGAACTCCCGGTACACCACGGGATGCCACGGGTAGGGCGCCGTCGTCTCCGCGCGCGCCGTGAGCGGCACCTCCGGATAGGGGCGTATCCCCTCGGGCGCGGGCCGCTCCGCGACGGGGGTGCCGGCCGGTACGTACAGCACGCGCGCACCCGCCCAGCTGGCGGGTTCGCCGGGGTGGACCACCGCGCAGCCGTCGTCCAGCTGCCCGTCGAAGTAGAAGAACGACAGGGTGCCGTCGGCCGGCAGGGCGATGTCGAGGGCGCCGGCGGGCAGGGCCGCGCAGTCGAGGGACGCCACGAAGGCGAGCGGGCCGTGGTCCTCCCAGAGGGGCCAGGCCCAGTCCTCCGGCAGCTCGGGCGCTCCGCCGAGCCTGCCGGCCACCGGGGCGTGCCCGGTGGCCTTCTCCAGGCGGAAGCTCGGCCGGAGCAGGCGGGTCCACCGCTCCGCGATCCCTTCGGGCAGGTGGTCACGGGCGAGCGTGCGCAGCACGTCGGGGGCGCTCGATGTCATGGGGAGGATCATGCACCCCGCCACTGACAACGGACCCGCCCCGGCCCTCCCGGGCCCCGCCCGGCGGCCCCGCCCTGTGCGCGGGCCTCAGCCGCGCGCGGCGGGGACGGCCTGCGGGCTGCGCGCGGTGTCGCTGCCGGGCACGGGCGCCGACGCGTCGGAGCCGAGCTCCACGATCCGGTTGGCCGCGTCGACGTGGACGACCCGCGGCACCAGCGCACGGGCCTCGGCGTCGTCGACCTGGGCGTAACTGATGAGGATCACCAGGTCACCGGGGTGCACCAGGTGCGCGGCCGCCCCATTGATCCCGATCACGCCGGAGCCGCGCTCGCCCTCGATGACGTACGTCTCCAGACGGGCGCCGTTGTCGATGTCGACGATGTGCACGAGCTCGCCCGGCAGCAGGTCGGCCGCCTCCATCAGCTCGGCGTCCACGGTGACCGAACCGACGTAGTGGAGGTCCGCCTGGGTCACAGTGGCCCGGTGGATCTTGGACTTGAACATGGTACGAAGCATCGAGGTACTCCTGGACATAGGCTCCCTGCCTGCGTTTTTGCAGGTCAAGTGCGGTTTCCCTACCCTACAACGAGTCCCGTGCCCGGGCAGTGTTCCCCAGCATTTCGCGGGACTCCCTGCTGACCACTTGCTGACCTTCCCGACGCGTCATCGGCGACTGAGGAGGGCATCGCCCGCTCTCCCGGAGCCCACCGCGACGACGGCACAAGCCTACGCAGCATCCCTCCATGGGCGTCAGTGACCACCGTCACTCCGGCGGTCCGGGCGGCGGTCAGGAGCGAAGGCGGCCGACCGGGAGCGGGCCGCGCGCCGCCGCGAGTCAGCCGGCCCAGGCCCACCATTCCGCCTGAAAGGAGGAGGCTCCCATGGCTCAAGGAATCCGAGCGCCGAGGCGGCCCGCCGACGGCATCACCAAGCGGGCGATGGCCAGGCACACACCGCGCCAGACCGGCTTCGGGACCCCGGCATGAGATCGATACGGCTCCCGGATGGTGCCCGGCTCGCCACCTGTCGGCGATCCTGCACAAGCACCCGTGACGGCGGTCCCGGTCCACGGGCTTTCGCACGTACCGTTCCTGCTCCGTGAAGGAATGCGCGTCGTCCGCCACGACCGGCGCGCGCACGGCTGCTCCACCCGCGGCACCGCCACCCTGCGCCTCGACCGACCGGCCGGCGACCTCGTCGCGACGTGACCGGGCTCTCCGCCGGCTCCTTCTCCACCGCCGCGCACGCCGCCCTGTTCGCCGCGATCAGCATCCTGCCACCGCCCGACCCGGCCGAGCATGCGAAGAACACCACGTGGCTCAACCAGGTGCTCGCAGCGGGCCCGGAGCAGGCACGCGGACTGACCGCCTGCCACCTGCCCCCTCATCCAGGTCTGCCCCTGCCCCGCCACGCCTGCTGCCTGGTCGTCCACCGGCAGGTGTCCCTGACCTGACCACCATCTGCCTCACGCCGACGCCGATTGACGGCTCCGCCGAACTGCTTGCGCGATGCGCGACGCACTGCAGTCCTCACTCGCACCACGTCCGGGCAGTGGCACTCGGTCCCTGAGCAGCAGTCACACGGCATGCCTCTGGCCGCCCAGGTCACCCGTCCCGACGTCCGCCCCGACATCACCTATCTGCACCTCCACGACGCCCCGATGCTGCGCTGGGGGCTGGTCTGGCGATCTGCTGGGGCATCGAACACGACTACCGCAAGCTCAAGCACGGCTGCGCCTGACCCATTTCGAGGGCCGCGCCTGGCGCGGCTGGCACCGCCACATCACCCTGGTCACCACCGCCCAGGCTTTGCTCTCCTTGCGGCGGCTCCACTTGATGGCCCGCACGCTGGCCTGACCCTCTACCAGGTCACCGGCACCTGCATCACCTGCGGCCCGGTACTCCAGCCGTAAATCGTGATCTTGATGGTGAGGGCGCAGAGGCGGCGGTCGGACAGCGTCGACCATCTGGCCGAGACAGCCGACGCCGTCGGCTCCTTCTCCCTCTACCCCAGTTCACCGAGACGGAGGGCGTCCCTCATCTCGCTGAGCGTCGCGGTCGTCGCCGGGGTCTGCTCCTGCGCTTGTTCAGCGAGTCGGAGGGCATCGTCAATCTCGCTGAGCTTCGCCGAGGACAGGACGGCCACCCGCTCTATCAGGTCCTCCCGCGACACGGTGGTCAGCCACGTGCAAGGGGTGAAGCCTGGACGCCGGAACGCGAGCCGCAACACGCCTTCGAACGGCACTCCTTCACCGGCGCCCACCATCACTTCGATGCCCAGACCGCTGACGTCGACGCCCGCCGGAGCGACGACCTGCATCACCCGGATCCCGGACGCGTCGTCTCCCGACAGCAGTACGACCAACCTCCGCTCGTCGAACTGGACCCACCAGACTTCGCCACGTTGCACAAGTCCTCCGGACACAAACGGCAGCCAGACGCTGCGCGAGCCTGACGCCCTGTGGAGACGGGTGCGGCCACCGTCGATCATCGGTGTGAAGACTGAAGATCAGGCGGTAGGCGCAGGTCACAGCGTAAACCCTGCCCACTGGCAGGAGGCGTTCGAGGGCCTGATGAGCCGGGTAGCGGGACGCTTCACGCGGGACGAATCCCCGCGCCGGCCTGGGAAGTTGGTCCGGGGCCTGCTGTCGGACGTCCTGATCGCGGACAGGGCCTTCGGCCCGGCTGCGGCGAGGGCGCCGACGAGCCGGGAGACCGTGGGGTCGGTGGCCACCGGCCCGAACACGCCGGGCTCGGCCCGCAGCGTCCCGACATCCGCGAGGCGGTCCCCGCCCAGCGCGACCGCGAGGTGCTGCGCCTGAACGTCGCACGCCTCTACGGATGGCCAGCCACCGCCACCACGTACGAGCACGTGGAGCATTGGCTCCGCTCGCGCTGCTGCACGATCGTCTGGCACCGCACCCGTGCGTCGGGCACGCTCGTCGACCTGGTCGTCGTCGAATCGATGCCGGGCCCGGCCAGCGTCGCGCTCTACCGGACGGGCCCGGAACGCGTCGCGCGCCCGGGCCCGTCCCGTATCGGTGCAGCTCAGCGGACCTGGACGGATGCGACCAGAGTGTTCAGGTCCGGCCAGAGCTTCTTGTTCGTCTCCGGCAGTACGACCCACAGCACCGAGGGGCGGACCCGCCCGGTGTCGACCACGAGGACCGCGTTCAGGTCCATCGTGGACGGCACCCCGCGTTTGTGGAAGTGGATCTCGCTGACCAGCAGCCAGGCGTCATGTCCGTCGACCTTCAGCGGCTGCGAGGCGACGTCGACCAGGATCGCCTGGTCGCGGGGGTACTCGTAGCGCCGCCGCTCGTCCATCACCGCGCCCGCCACGTCCCGCAGCTCCCCGGTGCCGCCGGCCGCGGCCATGATGTCCTCGTCGACCTGCGTGGACTTCACGAGTGCGCGCTGGCGCCCCTCCTGCTTGCGGGTGAAGCCATCGAAGACCGGATCCAGCGTCTTGCTCCGGTCCCATTTGCCGCCCAGCTCCGCGTACTCCAAGGAGGAGTCCGCGACGGTGCCGATGACCGGCGAGCCCGCGCCCGGGTAGTCCGGCACCTTGACGGTCCCGGTGAGCCGCCGCTCCTCGGGCAGCGGGGAGGCGCCGGGGGTGAGAGTGGGCACGGGGATGCCCCGCTGCGGGGCGTCCGCGGTGCTGCCCGCACAGGTGGCGGACGAGGAGTCCGGTGTGCTGTGCGCCTGCTGGACCACCTTGCCGCCGACCAGCACGGTGCACGTGTCCGCCTTGGTACGGCCGCCAAGCCCCGGCTCCTCGGGCAGCGGCAGCGTGGCTGGGAAGAGTCCGTCGGCGGACTTCTCCAGCAGCGCGCGCTCCGCGTCCTCGAGGGCCGGATCCACCACCGGCCGCAGCGCAATGTCCTGCGCCATTCAGCAACACCCCCCACAGGTTGGGGGAGATCGTGGCACACGCCGGAGGGGCTGCCGACGCCACCCCTGTTCCCGGCCGCCGACTGAGACGGCGCGAACCCGAAGACAAACTGTCTTCCACCCTGGAATGATTCGGCTGGAAGCGCTGTCCCACCTTCGAGGGGTCGACACGCATGCCGGTTCCTGCCTCCCCATGGAAACGGCCGCCGGCTTCGTCACCGGTCATCAGCGGCACCTGTTCCCGCGTGGGCGTCGCCACCCTGGACGACATGGACAGCCGCACGGCGTGACCTGCGAGAAGGTGAGGCAGGTGACGCACTCGGGCGTTAAAACAACGCCTCTGCCGCCGCCCTGAACCTCGCCGAGTCCCACACCGTCGGCCAGGCCGCCGATGCCTTCGCCACAGCCCTCACCCAAGTCACCCACCCCGGCACCCGGGCGGCCGGTGTGCCCAGGCGGGACCTACCCGACGAGTACGGTCCCTGAGGCCGGGTCCACGACCTGTTCCGTCGAGGGCAGCGGAACGGCACCTGGCACCGGATCCTCACCCGGTTCCAGTCCCTGGCCGACCTGGCGGGTGCGATCGTTTCGCACCCGACGACGGAGGCCCGGTGCGTATCGGGGCTCGGGCACCAACCCGGCATCGGCAGCCGTCACCTACAGTCGCCGCGCGGATACGGGCCGGGTGGGTCCGCGCAGCAGCGGGTTGCTGGTGGTCGCGTCGCGGCACGAGTCCGGTCGAGCCCGTGAGGCCGGACCTCGTGTCACGTTCCTCCCTGTCACGTTCCTCCCGGGACGCAGATCCCCTCAATCCGCTCGGTCGACCTCATCACCCCCGGCCTTCGCCCTCATCCGGCTCGGTGAAGGATCTGGTAGCACGACGGCAGTGGCCGCTTCCGAACTGGTCCGACTCGGTCGGCCGCAGGGCCGTATCGGGCCTCGGCTTTCGCAGCCCGTGTCCACCTCGCACACCGGCACACCCCCCTGCTGTCGCCGTAGTGTCCGAACCTCGGACGGCGAGCAGAATTGACGTGAGGTCCCCGTCCGCCGACGAGAGGCGCACTCGGGTTCCGCGGGTGCGGCAGAAAGGGCGCCTGGTGTCATCGAAACCAACGCGGGTGCAGGGTCCCGGGCCGCTCTGGTCGGAGCCGGGGACCTTGCTGGAGCACGTGGCCGTGGCCGTGCTCGGGATGGATGACGACGACCGGATCTGCTACTGGGGACCCGGCGCGCAGAGGCTCTTCGGATACGAGGCCGAGGACGTGCTCGCCAAGCCCGCCGCGACCCTCTTTCCCGCCGCCCCCGTGGACGGGGCCAGCGCGGCGGAGCGGCTCGCGGAACGCGGCCGCACCCTGGGCTACTGGCGGGTAAGAATGCCCGCTCTGCACCACGACGGAACGGTCTTCGACTGCGGCTTCCGGGTCTTCCCGGTGACCGGCCACCAAGGCCGTACCGTGATCGTCGGCCTCGCCAGCAGGGGCGACGAACTCGACCGGGTGAAGACCAACCTCACCTTCCTCGACGCCCTCTTCGAGACGTGCCCGATCGGCCTCGTCATGCTCGACCAGGACCTGCGCTACGTCCACCTCAACCAGGCCCTCGCCGACATGGACGGAATCCCGATCGAGGACCACATCGGGCGCGCCATGGAGGACTTCATGATCACATCCGACGGCGGCGAGTACCAGCGGATGCTGCACGCCGTCGCCGACGGGGGGCGGCCCCTCGTGAGCGCGCTGGTCGTCCTTCGCACACCGGGCCGTCCCGACCGGGACCAGGTGCGGTCGGTGAGCTTCTTCCCCTTGAGTCAGGCAGGCGATACGCGCCCGGGACTGGGCGGCCTCCTCGTGGACGTCACCGACCGTGAGCAGGCCATCGTGGAAGCGGCGGCCGGACGGCAGCGGCTGGCTCTGCTGGACCGGGCCGCGGCCCGGATCGGCACGACACTGGATGTGGACATCACCGCCCGTGAGCTGGTGCAAGCGGCCGTTCCGGAGTTCGCCGACGCCTCCGTCGTGGAAGTCGTGGAGTGGATGGACGAATCCGAGGAGTTCGACCCGGACCTCCCCCTGGTCACGCGACGGATCGCATCCGGCACCAGCCTGCCGCCTCCGGCGCCCGAACTCGTCGGCGGACTGGAACGCGTGACATATCCCCCGGGCTCCACGGTCCACGAGATACTTCGCACGGGCCTGCCCGTCTGCGTCCCCGTGAACGAGGAGTTCATGACACGGACCGTGATCCACCAGGACCGCGGCCAGTTGCTGATGGACAGCGGCCTGACCTGTCTCCTCATCGCTCCTCTGATCGCCCGGGGCACGGTCCAGGGAATCACCATGTTCGGCCGCTCCGCCGCCCGCCCGGTCTTCACCGAGCAGGACCTCAGCCTGGCCGGCGAACTCGCCTCGCGCGCCGCCCTGTGCCTGGACAACGCCCGCCTCTACAGCCAGGTCCAGGAGATAGCGCTCACCCTCCAGCGCGCGCTGCTCCCCACCAACCTGGCGACCAGCCCGTCCCTGCGCATCGCTCACCGCTACCTCCCCGGCAGCCACCTGACGGAGGTCGGGGGCGACTGGTACGACGTGATCGACCTGCCGGGCGGCCGGGTGGCCCTCGTGGTCGGCGACGTCATGGGGCACGGCGTACCGGCGGCCGCAGCGATGGGCCGGCTACGGATCACCGCCAAGGCGTTGGCTCGCCAGAACCTGGAACCCGGCGACCTCCTCATGGAACTCGACGCGTGCGTCCAGGAAGCGGGCATCGAACTGGCGACCTGCCTCTACATCCGCTACGACCCCGCGACGGGCCGCGCCCACATCGCGAATGCCGGCCATCCCCCGCCCCTCGTACGCGAACAGAACGGCTCGGTGAGGATCATCGACGACGTGCCGGGGGTTCCCCTCGGTGTCGGCGGCCTTCCCTTCGGCACGCTCGAAATCGCGCTCCAGGAAGGAGACATCCTGGCCCTCTACACCGATGGCCTGATCGAGGTGCGCGGCAAGGACATCGACCAGGGCATCGGAGCCCTCCGCGCCCAACTGGCAGATGTGTCCGGCAGGTTGGAAGAGACGGCGGACGGCATCCTCACGCACCTGCTGCCGTCCGGCCCGGCCGACGACACCGTGCTCCTCCTCGCCCAGGTCACTGAGCGTCGTCGTCCGTCGGCCTCGACACCGACGGACGACGGCGCGTGACTCCGGGCGGGTAGCTGCGCCGGAGGGCGCCGACCGTCCCGGGCGTGCCGGTCAGCGGCCGCTGCGACACGGGCGTCCGCCGGCAGCTCCGCCAGTTCCGCATCCATGGGCGGGGGTGGACAAGGGGTGGCGGTACGTGCGCGCGCTGCTCGCCGAGCGCGTCCCTGGAGCGAATCGTGTACGGGGGCGGGCAGCGGGGGGCTTCCCGAAGAATCTGCTCCCCGCCGGGCCGGATCGGTACGCGTCCGCGACGGCTCGCCTCAACCGCGCGGCGGGGACGCGGGGACCTCGTACCGTACGAGCGCCCTGGCGAAAGGCTCGCCACTGCGCCGGGCGTACGTCATCCGCTCGCGGACCTCGCTCAGGGTGCGGGGACGGTAACCGGGCCCGCCGCAACAGCTCTTGTGGAAGCGGATACCGGCGTGCAGAAGCACGGACAACGTCCGCCAGGCGTGGGTGTCCCGGCGGCGGGGTGCGGCGAAGGCTGAGCCCACGTGGATCAGCGGCTGTGCGCAACGGGGGCAGATCCGCTCCCTGTCCCTGTCGTAGGGCTGCTTGTACGAGGCCCGGCAGGGCAGGCAGACGTAGGAGGTCTTCGCGTGGGCCATGTCGGCATGGTAGGTACGGCTCGAGCGGATCTCGACGGGATTTCGGCACGGTATGCGTCAGCAGGTCGACTCTCGCTCGGTGCGCCCCGGTTCGTTGCTGCCGGTGCGTCCGCGGATCGGTGAGCCGGGCCCTCGTCGTCCTCAGTCGCGGTGCAGCACGACCTTGAGGGCGCCCGTCGTGGTGCCGTGCGCGAAGACGTCGTAGGCGTGCTGCATGCGGTCGAGGCCGAAGGTGTGGGTGACCAGGAGGGGGACCGCGAGGTATCCGACGCGTACCAGCTCCAGCAGCCAGGGGATGGAGGACGTGTCCACCTGGCCGGGCGACGACCGTCCCGGGCTGCCGAACGGAGAGGGTGTCGCTGCTCATGATTCCTCCCTCGGACAGGACGAGGTGTGTCGCACCTCAACGCTGTCACCGGCGGGGGCCGGCGAGCAGGGCCACGCAGGTCCCGGCCGAGGCCGAAGGTCCCGCGCGGCGCGCGCCGCAGGTGTTCCGGGTGTGCACCGGTCGGCCCTGTCGCCCGCCGGTCACCCGCGGGACGCTGGAGAGGTCGGCGAGACTCCGGGACGCCACGGGCGTCGATCCACCGAAGCGGTGAGTACGCATGTCCCACGTGACGACGACGGACCTGTACGAGGTGACCATGGCCCTGTCCTACCTGCGGGAGGGCATGGACCGGCCCGCGACGTTCAGCCTCTTCGCACGGGACCTGCCGCCCGGGCGCGGCTTCCTCGTCAGCGCGGGACTGGAGCCCGCGCTCGACCACCTCTCCGGCTTCCGCGTGACGCCCGCCGACGTGCGGGACTTCGCCGCCGCGCTGGGGCGGCCGCCCGACGATCTGGAGCCGCTGCTCGGCCTCACCTTCCGCGGTGAGGTGCGGGCCGTCCCCGAGGGCCGGGTGGTGCACCCGGACGAGCCGCTCCTGGAGGTGACCGCCCCCCTGCCGCAGGCGCAGCTCGTCGAGACGTACCTGCTGAGCCTCGTCAGCCACCAGACGGCCATCGCCTCCAAGGCGGCCCGCTGTGTGCTGGCCGCCGCGGGCCACCCGGTGGTCGACTTCTCCCTGCGGCGCGCCCACGGGCCCGAGGCGGGCATGCAGGCCGCCCGGGTGGCGGGCATCGCCGGGTTCGCGGGAACCAGCAACGTCGCGGCGGCCGGCCGCTACGGCCTCCGGGCGTCGGGGACCATGGCGCACTCGTATGTCGAGGCCTTCGACGACGAGGAGGCCGCTTTCCGGGCCTTCGCCCGCACCCATCCCGGTCCCGTCACCTTCCTCGTCGACACGTACGACACCGAGCGGGGCGTGCAGGTGGCGGCCCGCGTCCTGAAGGACCTGCGCCGCGGTGCCGGTTGCGCGATCCGGCTCGACAGCGGCGACCTCGGCGAGCTGGCGCGCGCTGCCCGCGCGGCGCTGGACGACGCCGGGCTGGACGACGTGGCGGTCATCGCGAGCGGCGGCCTGGACGAGTACGGGGTCGACGCCCTGGTCCGCGCCGGCGCACCCATCGACGTGTACGCCGTCGGCACCCGCGTCGGTACCTCGGCCGACGCCCCGTACCTGGACTCCGCGTACAAGCTTGTGGAGTACGACGGCCGGCCCGTGATGAAGCTGTCGTCCGCCAAGGTGACGCTTCCCGGCCGCAAGCAGGTGTACCGCACCGCGGGAGAGCCGGACTGCGTCGCGCTGTGGGACGAGCCGGCCCCGCCCGGCGCCGAACCGCTGCTGCGCACGGTCATGCGCGACGGGTGCAGAACCGGTCCGCCGGACACCCTCGCCGCCGCCCACGCACGCTTCGCCGGCGACGTGGCGGCACTTCCGGGCCCGGCGCGCCGCATCCGTGAACCATGGTCGCCCCGGCCGGTGGTGTCGCCCCGGCTCGCGGAGCTGACCGACGACACCAGGCGCCGCCTGCGCGCGCGGGTCACCGGCGCGGCCACGGCGGACGCCTCCTGAGGAGTGACCGACATGACGACCGTTCCCCTGTTCGCACCGGTCCGGGTGGAAGCCCGGCTCGACCGGCCGCTGTCGCGATGGCTGTGGCTGGTGAAGTGGATCCTGGCGATCCCGCACTACGTCGTGCTGTTCTTCCTGTGGATCGCGTTCTGCCTGACCTCCGTCGTCGCGTTCTTCGCGATCCTGTTCACGGAGCGCTATCCGCGGCCCTTGTTCGACTTCAACGTGGGTGTCCTGCGCTGGACATGGCGGGTGTCGTACTACGCGTACGGGGCTCTCGCGACCGACCGCTATCCGCCGTTCACCCTGGCGGACGACCCCGACTACCCGGCGAGGCTCACGATCACCCACCCCGACCGGCTGTCCCGCGGTCTCGTCCTGGTGAAGTGGTGGCTGCTCGCCCTGCCGCACTACCTCGTGATCGGCTTCTTCCTGGGAGGCGTCCGTCTCGGACTGTGGTCGGGCGGTCTCATCGCGGTCCTGGTCCTGATCGCCGCCGTGGTCCTCGCCGTGCGTGACCACTACCCGCGGGACATCTTCGATCTGATCATGGGACTCAACAGGTGGGTGCTGCGGGTCGCCGCCTACGCGGCTCTGATGACGGACACCTATCCCCCGTTCCGGCTCGACCAGGGCGCTCGGGAGCCCGGTGAGGACGTATGGCCATGACCGGAAACGTCACCGTGGGCTTCGACGGCTCCCCGGAGAGCGTCGCCGCCACCCGCTGGGCCGCCCGGGAGGCACGTCTGCGAGGCGCACCGCTGTGCCTCCTCCACGTCGCCCGGTCGCCCGCCACTCCCGAGGTCCCCTGCACCGTCCGGGGCCGTCGAGCGCATCGACCGCCGCCCTGCTCCGGCAGGCGGCGAAAGAGGCCGAGCGGGACCACGAGGGCCTCGTGGTGACGGTGGAGGAGCGGACCGGGCGCCCGGCGGCGGAGCTGGCCGGCGCCGTCGACGACATCGGGCGGACGCAGCTGCTCGTCCTCGGCTCGCGGGGCCTCGGCTCCCTCGCGGGCTTCGTGCTGGGCTCCGTCGGTCTGTCCGTCCTGCACGACGTCCGTCGCCCGGTGGTGTACGTGCGGAGCGCGGAGCCCGCCGGGGCGGGCGATGCCGTGGCGGCCGGGCCGGGTGCGGCCGGTGACGTGGTTCTCGGGCTCGACCTGGAGCGCCCCGCACCGCCGGCCCTGGAATTCGCCTTCCGTGAGGCGGCCCTGGGTCACTCCGCTCTGCGCGTGGTGCACGCCTGGCACATGCCGGTGGGCTTCGGACAGGCGGAGATCATGGACCCCGGCCTCGTGCAGGAGATCGGCGACGGCACGGAACGGGAACTGCTGACGGTGCTCGCCCCCTGGACGGAACGGTTCCCTTCCGTCAAGACCACGGCCGAGGCCGTCATGGGCTCGCCCGCGGTCCAGCTGGTGTACGCCTCCGCCGGCGCGAGCCTGCTCGTCGTCGGGCTGCTGCTGCGCGGGCACCCGCCGGGCGGGCGCGTCGGTCCGGTGACGGGGGCCGTACTGCACCACGTGAGCGCTCCCGTCGCGGTCGTCCCCCACGGCTGACGTCCGGTGCGCACGGGCCGTCGCGCGGCATGCGTACCCGGGGCGGTGCCTCCAGACTGGTGGGGAGGAGTGACGGCCGGGGCGAGCCGGCTCCACGGCCCGCCCCTCGAGGGAACAACTCGAAGGAGTCGGCCATGACCACCGCGCGAGACATCATGCACGCGGGTGCCACCTGCGTCCAGGAGAACGAGACGCTGGATGCCGCGGCGCTGCGGATGAAGGAACTGGACGTCGGGGCCCTGCCCATCTGCGGGCCGGACGACCGCCTGCACGGCATCATCACGGACCGCGACATCGTGCTGAAGTGCGTGGCCAGGGGCAAGGACCCGCGGACCATGACGGCGGGACAGCTGGAGCAGGGCAAGCCGATCACGATCGATGCCGGTGCCGATGCCGACCAGGTCCTCGAGACCATGCAGGAACACAGGATCCGACGGCTGCCCGTGACCGACGACCACCGGCTCGTCGGGATGATCAGTGAGGGGGATCTCGCGCGTTGCCTGCCGGACGAGAAGGTGGGACACCTGGTCGAGGTCATCTGCGCCGGCTGACTGCCCGGGTCGTGCGGCGTCGCCGGGGGCGGTGCCGGGGCACGCGGCCTCGCCGTGCATGCCCGGGTGCGACCGCCGCCCGCGCGCCGGCTTGCGGACGGGGGTGCAACAGGACCGGTTCGTCCGGTGGCGGGGCCGGCGGGTTCCGGGACGGCGACCGCTGAGGGCCCGGTCGCCCGTCCGGCGAGGCAGTGCCGGCCGTCTCTCCCGGCGCCCGAGCCCCCGCGGCGGCTCGGGCACCGAACGGCCGTGCCGGGACCCGTCGGCGCGGATCCCGGCACGGCCGTGTACGGCGGGCTCAGCGACGGCGGCGTGAGCCCCCGCCGGCGACGGCGGCCTCACGGCGCCTGCCCATCCACATGAGCGCCGCGCCGCCGAGCAGCAGCAGCGCTCCTGCCGCGGACGGCCACAACTCGGCGCCGGTGGACGCCAGTCCGCCCTCCGCGGCCTGCGAGGCACCGGCCCCGTTGGCCACCGGCTCGTTCGCCGGCGGCTCCTGCCCGGCGGGAGAGCCGGCCGGGGACGTCCCGGCGTTCTGCGGCTGCCCCTGGGCGTCCTCGGCCGCGGGCGTCGCGGGCGCTGCGGGCGTCGCGTCGTCCCGGTCACCGGCGGCGCCGGGGTACGCGCTCGCCGCGGCCTTGGGCCTCGGCACCTCGGGCGTACGGGTCGGCCGGTCCCCCTGCGCCGGAGCGGCGGGCGGCGCCTCCGGCTGCTCACCCCCGGCAGCGGGCGGTGCGGCCGGTTCGGCCGGTTCCGCCGGTTCCGCCGGGGCCGCGGGCGGCTCGGTCGGCTCGGCCGGAGCGGCGGGCGGTTCGCTCGGCTCGCCACCGGCAGCGGGCGGTTCGGCCGGCTCGGTCGGCTCGGTCGGCTCGGTCGGCTCGGCAGGCTCGGCAGGCTCGGCAGGCTCGGCAGGCTCGGACGGCGGCTCGGTCGGGTCGGCAGGCGGCTCGGTCGGGTCGGCGGGAGGGCTCGGCTCGCCCGCGCCGGGGTCGGTCCCGTCGCCGGGCCCGGGCGCTTCCTGACCGCCGTCCGCGGGCGGCGGCGCGTCGCCGGCGGCGCCGTTGGCGCAGGTGCGTCCTTCGTTGATGCAGTCGACGAGGTCCTTCATCAGCGCGTCGTCGAAGACGTTGATGAAGTCGCCGTGGTCGGTCACCGGCTTGTGCAGCTGCTCCGGGAAGGAGTCGAGCGCGAAGACGCTGGACCTGTCACCGTCGAACACCGGCGGCGGCACGTCGTAGACGATCCGCTGGACGAGCTGCGGAATGGCCCGGAAGCCCTCCGGGCAGTTGCCGTTCCCGTCGGCGAACGCGACATGCGTGCGGTGGTTGGCGCTGTCGGTGTTCTGACCGTCCCAGCAGCTCTGGAACTTGAACGACCGGACGACCTTGCTGCCCTCGGGGCAGATCGGGTACTTGTCCTTCAGCTGACGGTCCTCGAAGCCCGTGCAGCTCCAGGAGGCGTTGGCGTTCGCGTTCCCGTTGACGAAGGCCTTGGCGTCGCCGGTGATGATGCGCAGGAAGCGGGGCATGGCCGTGACCTTGGAGACCGGACTGCCGACGAAGTTCAGTGTGACCTCGGAGGGTGTCCTGATCTCGCCGACGTTCTTGTCCTTGCCGCCGCCGTCCGCGCCGGCGTCGTTCTCGTCCTGGCCGTTCTGCACGCGCAGGACGGGCCAGTAGTACGTCGACTTGTCGCCCTGGTTGCGGCAGGTCGTCCGCCCCTTGGCGAGGTCGTCGTCACTGGCGAACGCGTCGTTGGCCTGGTTGCCCACGTAGTCGTGCATGTGGTGGGCACCGTTGCGCACACCGGGCGCGACGATCACGTTGTCCGGGTTGAACTTGCCGCTCTCGTTCACCCCGCAGTCGGTGGAGAAGACGCCTCGCGAGGCGCCGCTCTGCTGCTGCGGCCGGCGGGTGTCGGGCTGGACGCTGCGGATGTCGGCGAAGTCGCCGGCCACGGGCCCGTTGCCCGCCTGCCCGGTGGCGCCCCGGCCCTGACCCTGGCCCTGGTCCGGGGCCTGGTCCTGGCCCTCCCCCTGGTCCTGCTGTTCGCCGGTGCCGGCCCCGGCGCCGTCGGCGCTGTCCACCTTCAGGGTGCACGCCGCCATGTCCCCGAGCCCGTCCGGCTGCTTGCCCGCCACCCGTCCGATGGCCTCGGCGATCCGGTCCAGGCCCGCCGCACGCTGGTTCTTCAGCGGGTCGAGAACCGCGTTCCGGGCGTACTCGGGATCCTTGTCGATCTGCTCCTTCACATCCACGAACCGCTGGTACGCCTCGGTGATCTGGCTGTCCAGCGTGGCCAGCTCGCGGTCGACCTCGGGCCTGGCGGCCTCGGGAACCTCCGGCAGCCCGTTCGCCACCTCCGGGCAGTCGAGGGTGGACGCGGTGGGACCGGTGCTGCGGGTCCGCTCCGCATCGCCGCCCAGCCAGCTCTCGCCCGCGGACGCATAGGAGTTGACCGCGATCAGTCCACCCCCTCCCAGCATCAGCGCCATCGAGAGGACGGCGCTCCTCCTGCCTCGTTTCGAACGTCTTCGCTGCGCACGTGTCATCACAACTCCTAGCCGCATACGGGGCGTCGTCCCTCGCCACGCACTTGTCCGTGGGGGAAGCGCCGCCCTCCATACGGATGGGGCACATGATCTGTTCAACGAGTGCGGAAAGTTTTTCCCGGCGGCGCCCGGAGCGGCGTCCCGGCGCGGCGTCCCGGCGCGGCGTCCCGGCCCGGCCGGGCGGCCCGGCCGGGCGGCTCAACCGGGCGGCGGCCCGAGGGGGTTGCGCTCCAAGGCCTTGGCGACGCCGTACAGGTTGGCTGCCATCGCCCGGCCCGTACGGTCCGACCAGTCGTGGCCGCGCTCGTCGTCCAGGTAGTCGGGGCCGGCGCCCGGGCCGAGGTGCCAGTAGGTCCACGCCTGGCCGGGGACGGTGTAGCCGATGTCTCCCAGGGCGCCGGCGATCTCGCTGATCACGTGGTGGGCGCCGTCCTCGTTGCCGGTGACGACGACGCCGGCGACGCGATTGTACGCCACGGGCCGGCCCGCGTCGTCCGTCTCGGACAGCATGGCGTCCATCCGCTCCAGCACCCGCTGGGCGACGGAGGAGGGACGGCCCAGCCAGGTCGGCGAGGCCATGATGAGGATCTGCGCGTCGAGGAGCATGCGGTGCACCTCCGGCCACTGGTCGCCCTCGCCCTCGTCGCCGGTCACTCCGGGTTTGATGTTCAGGTCGACCGCGCGGACGAAGCGCACCTCCACGCCCTGGTCGACGAGTTGGCGGGCCACGACGTGTGCCAGCGCGTGGGTGTTGGACGGCTCGGGCGACGGCTTGAGCGTGCAGTTGATCACCAGTGCTTTCATGTCGTGCCGCGTACCCCGTACCCGCAGGTCGAGACCGCTCCCGGACCCCGATCGAGTGAGCATGAAAGCGCCCGGACGGGGCAACCGGTCCCCCTGAGAGGTGGAGGGTGCCATGACCATGACGGAGCAGTCGGCCGGGACGCAGGGGGCGGATGCCAGACCCTGCGCGCAGTGCGCGTGTGCGGGCGGTGCCGCGAACGGGCCCGCCGTGGAGCCGCCGGAGACGGCGCGGGAACGGGTCAACCGGCGGTGGAACGAGATCCTTCAGGAGACCCGGGTCGCCCAGACGGGTGTGCAGATCCTCTTCGGTTTCCTGCTCAGCGTGGCCTTCACCCCGCTCTTCCGCGACCTCGGCACCTTCGACCGGGTGGTCTACGTACTGACGGTGGTCCTCGGGGCGGCGGCCACCGGTTCGCTGATAGCACCCGTCTCGATCCACCGCTTCCTGTCGGGGCAGCGCATGAAGGACGAGGTGGTGGAGGCCGCGAGCCGGCTGATGATGTGCGGGATGGTGCTGCTGGCGCTGACCATCGGGTGCACGCTCCTGCTCATCCTCCACGTGGTGGTGCCGGGTCTGCTCGCGGAGGTGCTCGTCGCCGGCGTCATGCTGTGGTTCGGCCTGTGCTGGTACGCGCTGCCGCTGTGGCTGCGCCGCCGGGGCGGCGGACGCCCGGACGGCGACCGGGACTGACGCGCCCGGGCCGCCGATAGCGCCCGGATCTCCCCGTGCCGAGGGCGCGGCCCACTTCCCCGGGCCGCGCCCTCAGCGCAGGCTCATGGCGAACGTGACGGTGCTCCCCGCCGGCCCCGAGACCACGGCGAACCGGTCGGTGATCAGGCGCGTGAGCCACAGGCCCCGGCCCCGGGAGGCGCCGTCCAGGCCGGGGGCGAGGTCGGGGATGACGTCCTCGGAGAAGCCCGGCCCCCGGTCCGTGATGCGGCACTCCAACTCCTTGCCGGTCCGGGTCAGTTCCAGCAGCCCGTGACCGCCCGCGTGCTGGACGACATTGCCGGCCACGGCGTCCATGGCCACGACGAACTCCCCGCGCCGGGGCTCCGGGAGTCCGGACAGCGCCGCGCAGCTCTCCACCAGGACGCGCAGTCGCGGGATGTCCGCGCCGCCGAAGCGGCGGCGCAGCAGCAGTTCCTCGCCGATGCCGGGCGGACCCCCGGCGGATTCCACGGTCATGCCCTACCCCGCCACCGTCACGTCGAGGGCGGCGGGGTCCGCGCCGAGACGACACAGCAGGTGTGCGTGCCGTTCGGAGCAGCGGATCCGTACGGGCCGGTGGGCCGGTGCCCGGCCGAGCAGGAGGACGAGCTCCGTGGCGGACTCGGCACCGAGGAAACCCGTGCGCAGCAGGTCGACCGTGCGGGGGCCGGCCGGCGGTTCGGGGCCGCGGAGCAGGGCGGCGAGGGCACGGGTGAACTGTCCGTGCGTCGCCAGGTCCGCCTCGCCGATGACGTGGAGCGTGCCCGCGCCGTGCCGGCACCGCAGGTGTCCGAGGCGGGGCAGCAGGTTCTCGGGGTGCGCCCGGCCCATGGCCCGCAGGACCGGCTCGGGGAAGGACCGCCGGTCGTAGGCGCAGACCTCGCTGTAGAAGCCGTCCGCGAAGAGGTGCCCGGCCCGGCGCTCGCGGTCCATCATCATGTCGAGATCGGCGCCCAGGTCGGCGACCCAGCCCATGTCGATGTACGTCCGCAGTCCGGTGTACCCCTCGGCACGGGCGGCCCCGGACTCCTCGACGATGCGCTGCCACTGCCGGTCGGCGGTGAACCGCCGGTCCGGCAGGATCAGTTCCCGCATGCTGCTCAGCTCCAGTTGCGCCCTCTCGTACCCGGACGCGGCCAGCAGCGCGTGGGCGCCTTGCAGTCGCGACCGGACCTGCGTCTCGGTCAGACGCGGCGGTCCGAAGACGATGACCTTCTCGCCGCGGGCCAGGCCGGACCAGACGAACGCGGCCAGCACGTCCCAGCCGGGTGCATCGTCGTCGTAGCACAGGAAGGCGTGGTGTCCGGGGCCCATGCGCTGCACGGGAAGCGTCCCGGGATGGTGCTCATCGTCGGCGAGCACGCCCATCTCACCCACCCCCGTGTAACCGCCGTGTGGCGCTACGTTACCAATCTTCGCGGGCTCTCACTGCCGCTCCTCGGCGTCCGGGTGCCTCTCGCGCAGGGCGTCGCCGGGAATCGGACCCTTGGGCGCGGCCGGCGCGGGCCCTTCCGCCCGCTCGGCGGGGTCGTCCTCGTGCTGCCGCCGGGACTTGCGCTTCTCGTCCTCGAGCCGCTTGCGGACCTCTTCGGGCTTGTCTCCGAGCTGGTTCACGTCCCTCTCCGTCTCGTCAGGGCGGGATCCGGACGTCCCGCTTCCGCCGTCAGCGTCACACAGACCCGCGCCGCCCGCATGCGGCGGATCCGCCGCCCGCGGACCGGGGCACCGCGCGGGGAGGCGGGGCGGCGGGGCCGGGCCCCGCCGCCCCCGGCGGGGAGCGGGAACGGCGGCGGGCGGCCCGGGAAGCCCGCCCGTATTGGTCCGGACCTTTGTATTGCCGCGTGGTTCGCCCGGGCGTCAAGCTGCGGGTATGGAACTGGAGTTGCGGCACCTCAGGACGATCAGGGCCATCGCGGACGCCGGCAGTCTCACCAAGGCCGCGACGGCCCTGGGCCTCGCGCAGCCGGCGCTCAGCGCCCAGCTGAAGCGGATCGAGCGCTCGCTGGGCGGTGAACTCTTCGAGCGCGGACGGCAGGGGGTGCGGGCCACGGCACTCGGGGCGCTGGTGCTGGACCGTGCCCGGCTCGTCCTGCCGGCCGTGCTCGAACTGCAGGAGGAGGCCGTACGGTTCGCCCGGTCCGGGGCGCCGGCCGGTGCGGGGAGGCGTTCCCTGCGCATCGGGGGGACGCACGGGCCGCTGCTGGGCGGGCTCGTCGACCGGATCGCGTCGCGCGACCCCGGTGTGGAGGTGGTCACCCACACCTCGTGGTCCGAGCGCGAGATCGCCGCCTCGACCCTGGAGGGCAGGCTGGACTACGCGTTGATCGGCACGTGCGGGGAGAGCCCGCCGCCCGAACCCGGCCGGCTGGTGTGGACGGAGGTGGCGCGCGACCCGGTGTTCGTGATGCTGGCCGCCGGGCATCCGCTCGCCGCCCGGCCCCGCGTCGAGCTGGGCGAGCTGGCCGGGGAGGCGTGGACGGACGTGCCGGGCGACGGGTGCTTCGCGGACTGCTTCGCCGCCGAGTGCGCCCGTGCCGGGTTCGCGCCGGTCTCCGTGTACGAGACGGACATCGCGTCCTGCGTCCACCTGGTGCAGGTGGGCCGGGCCGTGGGCCTGTGCCGGGCGACGTTCCCGGACACCCCCGGCATGGTGACCCGGCCGCTGGCGGGCACGCCCCTGGTGTGGCGGCACCTGCTCGGCCGGCACCCGCACGCGGCCGCCGCGGTGGACGCGCCGCGCATGACGGGCCACCTGCGCGCGGCCCACCGCGCGGCGGTGGCCCGCAGCGGGAGCTACACCCGCTGGCTGGCGGCCCGCCCGCCATCGGAGGACGGTGACGCGGGCGGGTGACGCCGGACGGGGACGGGTGAAGCGGGAGGGGCGGGAGGGGCGTGGCGGGCGGAGCGGCGCGGGGGCGCGCCGGGGCTGGGGGTGCGGATGCGGGTGCGGGTGCGGGTGCGGGTGCGGGCCATAACGCGGTGCAGGGGGCCGGCCGGGATCTCCCCCGGGGCGGGTCGCCGTCCCTACCGTTTCGGAGCAACTCCCCACCCCCCACCTCCGAGACCGAGGAGCCACTCCATGTTCCACCGACACGCCAGAGCCGCGTGCGTGGGCGCCGTGACCGTGGGCGCGCTGGTCCTGACCGCCCTGCAAGGGGCCTCGGCCGCGACGCCCGCCCCGGCGGCGCGTTCGGCGGCCACCACGCTCGCCGTGTCCGCCGTGCAGCCGGACGTACTGCGCGCCATGCAGCGGGACCTGGGGCTGACCGGGGCCGAGGCGCGCGTCCGCCTGGCCAACGAGGCGGAGGCGGGCGCGACCGCAGCCCTTCTCCGGCAGCGGCTGGGCGGCTCGTTCGCGGGCGCCTGGGTCGAGGGGGACGTGTCGTCCGTCCTGACCGTCGCCACCACCCGTGCCGCCGACGCGGCGGCGATCAGGGCGAGCGGCGCCGAGGCCGACGTCGTCACGCATGGCCTGGCGCAACTCGACCGTACGAAGGCCGCGTTGGACCGGGCGGCCCGTACCACCGCCACCACCGGCGTGCCGGTCTGGTACGTCGACGTCCGCACCAACTCCGTGGTGGTGGGCGCCGCCGACCGGGCGGCCGCCGCCGCGCTGGTGGCCCGGGTGGGCGAGGCCGACCGGTCGCGGATACGGGTCGTCCCGACGCGGGAACGACCGCGCCCGCTCTACGACATCAGGGGTGGTGACGCGTACTACATGGGGGGCTCGGGCCGCTGCTCGGTCGGCTTCGCGATCACCCGCGGGACGCAAGCCGGCTTCGCGACGGCCGGGCACTGCGGCCGGGCCGGCACCACCACCACCGGCTACAACCAGGTGGCGCAGGGCTCGTTCCAGGCCTCGACGTTCCCGGGCCGGGACACGGCCTGGGTGGCGACCAGCACCAACTGGACGGCGACCCCGTACGTGAAGGGCGCGGGTGGCGCGAACGTCCAGGTCACCGGCTCCGTCCAGCAGCCCGTCGGCGCCTCGGTCTGCCGCTCGGGCTCCACCACGGGCTGGCACTGCGGCACCATCCAGCAGCACAACACCAGCGTGACCTACCCGGAGGGCACCATCAGCGGGGTGACCCGCACCTCGGTGTGCGCCGAGCCCGGGGACTCCGGCGGCTCGTACATCTCCGGCACCCAGGCGCAGGGCGTCACCTCGGGCGGGTCCGGCGACTGCCGCAGCGGAGGGACGACGTACCACCAGCCGATCAACCCGCTGCTTCAGGCGTACGGGCTGACGCTGAGGACGACCACCGACCCCGACGACCCGGGCGACCCGGGTGAGCCGGGCGGCACGTGGGCCGCCGGCACCGTCTACCGGGCGGGCGACCAGGTCACGTACGGCGGTGCGACGTACCGCTGTCTGCAGGGCCACCAGGCGCAGGCCGGGTGGGAACCGCCGAACGTCCCGGCGCTCTGGCAGCGCGGCTGAGGGTGCGCGCCGCGCCCGTCGGGGCGCCGGGCCGTGGGGGCGCGTGCCGTGACCGGCGACGGTCACGGCACGCGCGTACCCGCGGCCGTACCCGTGCGTCCGCGGCCGGGAGCGCGGCACCGGGCGGTGTCAGCGCCCCCGGTCGCGGCGCTCGCGTACCGCCCTCATGTACGCGACGACCGCCGATGCCTTGTCGAGGAGCCAGACGGCGCTCAGCGAGAAGAGCGCGAAGCAGAGGAAGAACGCCACGACCGCCGACAGGAGGAGGAGTGGCAGGAAGGAGGACGTGGCGCCCCGGAACAGCGGCCCCGCCGCGCCCCCGGCCGCTCCCACGACGGGGACCAGCACCGCGACGAGCACGACGCGGCCCCGGCGGGGCTGCGCGTCGTCGTCCTCGGGATGCCCGTCACCGTCCTGGTGCCACGGGTCCCGGTCCGGGTGGTCGCTCGGTCCTTCGCTCACAGTGATCCAGTGTGCGGGGTGGGCCGTCCTTCCGGTAACGCGTATCAAGCTCTGGATTCGCTCAAGTGCTCTCGCCCCGGGCCGGCCGGTGTGGTGCGATGCGGGCAGAGATCACGGAGCGGGGGGTGCGATGACGGCACGGGTGAGGTCCCGGCTGGTGGCGGCGGGTGCCGCGGCCGTACTGCTGGGGGCGGGCAGCACGGCGTCCGGCGCGGCCGCCGGGGGCAGGGCGCTGGAGGGCGGCGGCGAAGGGCCGCTGTACACCATGGGGTTCGAGACGTTCGCGGCGGGCAAGGGCTACTGGTTCACCTGCCCACGGCTGACCAACCGTTCCTCCGAGCCCGTCGAGGTGCTCGGGGCCGAGCTGGCGGGCCCGCCGGCCCAGTGGCGGACCGGAGAGGTCCGGGCGGTCGACTGGGGGGGCGAGTCGGTGGGGATGGGGGCGTACGACGAGGACTTCGCCACCACGCCGGTGATGCGGGAGGACCACTCCGGGCGGCCGGTGCGCATCGGGCCCGGCGAGCTCAGCACCGTCACGTACCTGGTGCGCGCCGAGCCCCGGTCGAAGTCCGCCGCGGGCCGGGCGGCAGGCTGCCGGATCACCTACCGCTCGGCCCACCGGGTGTACGTGGAAGAACTGGGCGCCGACTTCTTCCTCGGCCCCATGCGCGGCTGAGGCGGCCACCCGCGGGCCGGGCGGCCACCCGCACATCCCGGGCGGCCACCCGCGCACCGCGGGCGGCCGCCGCGCGTCACAGTGGGCGCAGCACCTCCAGACCGATCGCGGGCGCGGCCTTGTCGAGGTCGGCCAGGCACCCTTCGCGGGTGTCGCCGACGACCGTCACCAGGGCGTAGCGGCCGGCGACATGGCCGTGCGGCGGCAGCCGCAGCTCCTGGCCGGGGAGGGCGACCGCCAGGGCGGAGTCCACCCCGGCGGGCAGCGCCGCGCGGTCGATCGACACGTGCCGGGCGATGCAGTCCGCCTCCGGGTAGTGGAAGCGGACGGCCGCCACGCGGTGCCGGTCGGGCCGGATGTCCGGTTCGTCGCCGCAGGCCACGCGGGCGGCGACGAGCGCGGCGTCGACCCCGAGGGCGAGCCGGCCGATGTCCGGGATGCGGTCGCCGCCGATCCGGGCGTTGATCTCCACGACCTTGGGGCCGGCGGCGGTGAGCCGCAGTTCGGTGTGGGTCCAGCCGGTGGTGAAGCCGACGGCCCGGTGCGCACCGGTCACCACGTCCCGGACGCGCGGGTCGTCCATCAGCGGGTCGCGGCCGTCGACGAGGTGGCCGACCTCCTCGAAGTACGGCGGGTAGCCGCAGTCCTTGCGGGCCACGAAGGCCAGCGACATCCGGCCCTCGTGCCAGGCCGCGTCGACGCTGATCTCGGGGCCGTCGAGGTACTCCTCCACCAGGACGTCCCCGGGGGCCACCTCCACGGCGCCGGGCGCGGTCGCCGCGCGGGCCAGCCGGAACCGGCCGGCCAGCAGGTGGGCGGACTCCACCTTCACCACGCCCGTACTGGCGTTCAGCGCCCGGGGTTTGAGCACCAGCGGGTAGCCCACCCGCGCGGCGGCGGCGCGGGCCTGCGGGAGCGAGGTGACGGGCACCGACTCGGCCTGCGGCACCCCGGCGGCGTGGAGCGCCTCGCGGGTGGCCCGTTTGTCGCGGCACCGCAGCACGGCCTCGGGCGGGCTGCCCGGCAGGCCGAGCAGCCGGGCCAGTCCGGCGGTCTGCACGACCCGGGTGTCGTCCCAGGTGACGACCCCGGCGCAGGCCAGGCCGCGGGCGGCGGCCGCCAGCGCGGCCGGGTCGGCGGTGTCGAGGACGGTGTGCCCGGTGAGGTACGGCGCCTCCCAGGTGGGCGCCCGGTCGGCGAGCAGGTGGACGTCGTACTCCCCGGCCACCGAGCGCAGCAGGTACTCGCGGTAGATCTGCGAGCCGGCGCCGACGAGGGCGAGTGTTCTCCTCATGCGCGTGCCTCCGCCCCGGCGAGGTGGGCGGCCAGGGTGCGTACCGTGCGGTGCAGGTAGAGCTGCGGCAGGGGGAAGACGGGCATCGCGGCCTCGCGGAGCGCGGCCAGCAGCCGTACGGCGAGCAGGGAGTTGCCGCCGAGGGTGAAGAAGTCGTCGTCCGGTCCGACGCGGAACCCGAAGACCTTCTCCCACACGCCGCGCAGCCGGGTCTCCAGGTCGCCGGCCTCCTCGTCCGCCGCGGCCGGTGTGGTGCGCACGCCGGCGAGGGGCTCCGGCAGCCGGGACGTGTCGATCTTGCCGTTGGGGGTGAGCGGGAGGGCGGGCAGCGCGGTGACCGTCGACGGCACCATGTGCTCGGGCAGGAACCGTGCCGCGTGGCGCCGCACCTCCTCGGTGCCGGCCGCGGGCGCGGTGCCGTCGGGGCCTGGGGCCCCGTCCCCGCCGCGGAGCACCACATAGGCGTCCAGCCGCGCGCCGGCCGCGTCGCCCGGCTTCTGCCGCAGCACCACGGCGGCCGCCGCGACACCGGGCGCGTCCAGCAGCCGGGCGCGGATCTCGTCCAGCTCGATGCGGAAGCCGCGCAGCTTCACCTGGTTGTCGAGGCGCCCCAGGTGTTCCAGCCTGCCGTCGGGCAGGAGCCGGCCCCGGTCGCCGCTGCGGTACATGGGGCCGGGGGCGTGCGGGTCGGGGACGAAGCGCTGCGCGGTGAGTTCGGGCCGGTTCAGGTACTGGCCGGCCACTCCGGCCCCGCCGACGTGGATCTCGCCGGCGACGCCCGGGGGCAGCTCGCGGCCCTCGGGGTCGAGGACGTAGAGGTGCCAGCCGGGCAGCGGGTGCCCGACGGACCGCGAACCGGTCAGCGCCTCGCTGCGGGTGACGGTCTGGGCGGTGACGTGCACGGTGGTCTCGGTGATGCCGAACATGTTGACCAGCCGGCACCGCGACGCCGGGTGCCGGTCCAGCCAGGACAGCAGCGGGCGGGTGTCCAGCGGCTCGCCGCCGAAGACGACCAGGCGCACCGAGTCGGTCACCGGTTCGGCCCGGTCGGCCTCCATCAGCTGGGCGAACGCGCTCGGGGTCTGGCTGAGGACGGTCACCCGCTCCTCGCCCAGCAGCCGGGCGAACCGCTCGGGGTCCCGGGACGCCCAGTAGGGCACGACGACGAGCCGGCCGCCGGTCGTCAGGCAGCCCCAGATCTCCCAGACGGAGAAGTCGAAGGCGCTGGAGTGGAAGAGCGTCCACACGTCCCGGCCGCCGAGCCCGAAGTCCGCGCGGGTGGCGTCCATGAGGGCCGCCACGTTGCGGTGCGGGACGACGACGCCCTTGGGGCGGCCGGTGGAGCCGGAGGTGTAGATCACGTAGGCGGCGGCGTCGGCGGACAGGGGTCCGGGCTCCGGTGCCTCCCGGTCCGGGTCCGCCGCGGCGAGGGAGCCGGGGTGGACCGTCCGCACGCCCTCCGCGGCGGGGAAGGCGTCGGACTCGGTGACGACCAGGGACAGTTCCGCGTCCTCGGTCATGTACGCCAGCCGGTCGGCCGGGTAGGCGGGGTCCATCGGGACGTACGCCGCGCCCGTCTTGAGCACCCCGAGCAGGATCACCACGAGGTCGGCCGTGCGGTCCAGGCAGACGCCCACCCGGTCCGCCGGTGCGACGCCGAGCGCCCGCAGCGCGCCGGCGATCCGCTCGGCCCGCTCATCGAGCTGACGGTACGTCAGCTCCGTGCCCTCGAAGGTGAGGGCCGTGGCGTCCGGGGTCCGTTCGGCCCAGGACCGCACGGTCTGTTCGATGCGTTCGCCGGCCGCCTCGGGCGCGGCGGGCGTGCGTCCCAGGCCGCCCAGGACGGCCAGGCGGCGCCGCTGGTCGTCGTCGAGGAGCGGGACGTCGGCCAGCGGCGTGTCCGGCCGTGCGGTGACCAGCGCCCGGTGGGCGGTGACCAGCATGCCGGTGAGCCATTCGACGGCGGAGTCGCCGAAGGCGGAGCGCCGGTGGTGGCACACCCCGGACAGGACGGTGGAGCCGTCGTCCGTCACGTGCACCGACAGCGGGTGGAGCGGGGCGAGGAACGGCCGGTCCTCGATGACCTCGGCCTTGAGGCCCTCGCCGGTGAGCACCTCGGCGGGCTCGGTGACGTACAGGCCGGCCGCGGGGGCGCGGGAGGGCACCGGTTCGGCGCGCCGGACGCGCTCCAGGTACTCCCCCACCGTGAGGGTGGCGTCGGCGGTGAACGTGAGGCTGTGGCCGGGGCCGGTGCCCAGTTCGACGTCGGGGCCGCCGGTGCAGCGCGCCAGGACCAGGCCGAGCGCCGCCGCGGCGGTGACGGCCGCCGGGGCCTCGCCGTGGACCGGGAGGGTGAAGGGGCGGCCGCCCGCGCCGGCCGTGCCGGGTTCGCCGAGGCCCCAGTCGGGGGCGGGCGACCGGTCGAGCCGGGCCACCTGCTCGCCGAGCCGCCCGGCGGCGTCGTGCGGCGCGGTGACCGGGGCGGTGGGCCGGGCGGCCGGGTCCAGCAGGGCGCGGGCCAGTTCGTACGGGTCCGCCGGCACCGCCCGGTGGGCGACGACGACGAGGTCGGCGCCCCCGTCGGCGTACCGCAGCAGGACCGCCCGCAGGCCGGGTCCCGTGGCCGGGTCGGTGGGGCGGGTCAGCTCGCGTTCCCGGGCGTGGGCCGCGGCGGGGGACTCCGCCCCGTCGGGCACGTCCTCGACCCACAGGCGGGCGCCTGCGGTGCCGGTGAGCAGCGCGAGGTCGCGGCCCAGCCGTTCGGGGTCGGCGCCGGTGTGGACGCGCAGGGCGACGGCGCGGCACAGCCGCCCGGCGGCGGAGGGGTCGTGGAGGTGGTCGTCGGTCATCGGCTGGTGAACCCTCCGTCCACGGTGACCGTCGAACCGGTCACCTGTCGGGACTCGTCGGACGCGAGCCAGAGCGCGGCTCCCGCCACGTCGTCCGGCTCGATGAGCCGGTTCATCGGCTGGGCGGCCACGAAGGTCTGCTCGTGCTCCTCGACGGGGACGTCGAGGGAGCGGGCGATCTCGCTGAGCATGCGGCCCTCGGCCGCCTCGTCGTCGCGCACCGAGCCGGGGCACAGGGCGTTCACGCGGACCCCGAACGGCGCGAGGTCCAGGGCGGCGGCCTTGGTGAGGCCGACCAGCGCGTGCTTGGCGGTGACGTACCCGGCGAAATGGCGGTAGCCGACGAGGCCGGCGGTCGAGGCGACGTTGACGATGCTGCCCGAGCGCTGCCGGGTCATGGCTCCGCCGACGGCCCGGATCATCCGCCAGGCGCCGGAGACGTCGACGTCGAGCATCAGGTCCCACTCGTCGGGCGTGATGTCGTGCACGGTCTTGCCCGAGGGGGCGGCGATCCCGGCGTTGTTGAGCAGGACGTCGATCCTGCCGAACCGGTCGAGGGCCGCGTCCACCACGGCGCGGACGTCCTCGGTGTCGCGGACGTCGGCGGGCACGGTGACGACGGACCCGGCGCCCTGCTCGCGGCAGAGGAGCGCGGTGTGGGCCAGCTGGTCGGCCGTGCCCAGCGGGTAGGGCACCCCGGGCAGGTCGCGGCCGATGTCGGTGAGGAGCAGGTCGGCGCCGGCCCGGGCGTACGCCACCGCGCACGCCCGGCCGATCCCGCGTGCGGCGCCGGTGACCAGGGCGGTCCTCCCGGCGAGCCGGCCGGGCGGGCGCCCGGCCGGTGCGGTCGGCACGTCGTGTGCCGTCGGGGCGGGTGCGGTCACCGTCGCACCGCCAGTCCGGCCAGCTCGGCGTCGAGCAGGCGCATCAGGCCGTCGGGCGACTCCACCACGTACATGTGCCCGCCGGGCAGTTCGGCGTGGTGGTACGCGGCCGTGGTGGCCGCCTCCCACTCCCCCGCCTCGTCGCGCGAGACGAGTTCGTCGTGGTCGCCCCGTACGGACACGACGGGGACGGGGAGGGGCTTGCCGGAGGGCGCCCGGTAGTTCTCGTGCATCTCCACGTCGGCGCGGAGCGGCGGCAGGAGCATCTCGCGCAGGTCGGGGTGCTCCAGTGCCGGGTGGGTGTACCCGGCGAACTCCCGCACCTGCGCCAGGAACGCCTCGTCGGTGAGGCCGGTGGCCCTGGTCCGGCGCTGCGTCCAGGGGCCGGGCGAGCCGCTGACGATGAGCTTGACCACCTCGGGCCGGCCCAGGGCGCACAGCCGGTGGGCCATCTCGTAGGCGAGGACGGCGCCGAGGCTGTGGCCGAACAGGGCGACGGCGGGGCTGCCGGCGATCCGGTCGAGGACGGACGGCAGCAGGTCGTCGACGGCGGCGACTACATCGGTGTGCAGCGGCTCGCCGAAGCGCTCCTCACGGCCCGGGAGCTGGACGGGGGTGATGAGGACGGTGTCGCTGCCGTACTCCTGGCAGCGGCGGTACACCGAGGCGCCGGCGCCGGCGAACGGGAAGCACAGGACGGGTATCTGCGGCATGTCAGCCCTCCATCTCGGTCGTGGTGGCCCACGCCCGCTCGATCAGTTCGCCGGTGCCGGCGGGGTTTCCTCGTACGAAGTAGTGGCCGCCGGACGCCAGCCGCTGGAAGCGCACGTCCTCGGCGAGCAGCTCCCAGGAGCGGTGGGCCTCGGCGGCGTGGGTGAGGCCCTCGTCGTCGTCGGCGACGACGACCGTGAACGGCGCTTCGATGCGCCGTCCGGACGGCTGCTCGGTGCGCCCGATGAAGTAGCGGTAGCCGCCGCACACGTCGTGGCGGAACGAGTCGCCGAGGAAGGAGATGTAGCGGTGGTCGAGGCCGTCCAGTTCGCTGTAGCCGGTCTCCTCGACCATGTACGTGATGATCTCCTCGTCGCTCCAGCCGTCGATCATGGCGATGGACTCGCGCATGTCGGAGGCGGGCGGCAGCAGCTTGGACCCGATGAAGACGTGCCGGAGGTCGAAGCCGCGCTCCTCCAGGACGCGGGCCAGTTCGACGGTGACCGCGGCGCCGCCGCAGTGGCCCCAGAGGATCAGCGGCAGGTCGGCGCGCTGCTCGATCTCGTCGACGATCCGCACCACGGTCTCGGTGACGTCGGTGAACTCGCCCCGGCGCTCGGGGCTGTGGCCCGGCTGTTCGACGCCGTACACGACGAGGTCGGGGGTGAGCTTCTCGATCGCCTCGGCGAGCGGTTTGAAGTTCACCGGGTGGCCGCAGGGGTACGGGACGCAGATCACCGCTCCGAGGGCGGCCTCGCCGGGGGCGCTGGTCAGCCGCTGGAGCAGCTCGCCGTCCTCCTGGCCGGCGCCGTCCTCGCGCGCGGAGCGCTCGTCCACCAGGGCGGCCAGTTCACCGAGGCGTGAGATGCGGGTGAGGTCGGAGAGGGTGACCAGTCCGTCGAGTTCCAGCACGACGCGGAGCGCCGACAGGGAGTTGCCGCCGAGGGCGAAGAAGTCGCCGTCGCGGGCGATGGCGGAGGGCGGGGTGCCGAGGACGTTCGCCCAGGCCTCCCGGATGCGGGTGACGGTGGCCTCGGACGCGCTGCCGGCGGTGGTGGCGGCCGGGTCCGCCGCCCGGGTGGCGGGGCCGGGCGTGCGGCCCAGCAGGGCGAGGTCCTCGTCCGCGAGCAGGGCGTGGGCGTCGTGCGGCGCGTCGGGCTCCGCGGCCATCAGCTCCAGCACCCGCACGAAGTAGCCGCCGATGCGGTCGATCTGCGCCTCGTCGTACAGGTGGGTGTGGAAGTGCAGGCAGAGCTGGAGCTCGTCGTCGAAGAAGTGCCGGGAGAACTCGGTGCGGAACGGGAACTCCGTCTCGGAGTCGACCCGCATGTCCAGCATGGAGAACTCCGGCAGCTTCTTCAGGTTCTGGAGCAGGTAGAAGTGGGTGAAGTTGAAGGTGGTGCTGAACAGGACGCGCTGGGTGGCGAGGTCCTGCTTCATCCGGGCCATGGGGTAGCGCCGGTGGGGCAGCAGGTCGACCTCGGCGCGGTACACGCGGCGGATCAGGTCGGCCCAGGTCCCGCCGGCCAGGTCGACCTGGAAGGGCACGGTGTTGAGGTGCAGGCCGAGGGTGGTCTCCGCGCCCGGCAGCTCGGGCCGGCCGCTGTGCTCGTAGCCGGTCATCACGGTGTCCTGGCCGGACACCAGGGCGAGGACCTTCATGTGGGCGGCGAGCAGCACGTCCTTGAAGGGCACCGACAGCGCGTCGGCGGTGGCCTCGATGCGCTGGGTGAGCCCGCTCGGCAGGGGCACGTCCCGCAGGACGACGCGGAAGTCGTCGGTGGGCTCGGCACCGGGCCGGGGCGGGACGTCGGCGGGGTGCGGGTCCTGGAGCACCTTCAGCCAGAAGTCCCGGGACTGCGGGGAGCGCAGTGCCTCGGTCTCCAGGCCGACGAAGTTGCGCAGGTGGTTGTCGACGGGCGGGCGGGAGGTGTCGCGGCCTTCGCGCAGCTGGTGGTACAGCTCGAACAGCTGGGTGTGGAGCAGGGAGATGGACCAGCCGTCGAGTGCCGAGTTGTGCTGGCTGACGGTGTAGCGGAACAGGTCGTCGCCGAGCACCTGGACGTGCAGGGTGACCAGTCCGCCCTCCTCCCACACGAAGCGGCGGGCCTTCTCCGCGGCCAGCCACTCCTGGTGCCAGGTCTCCTGCCCGGCGGCGTCGAGGTGGCGCAGGTCGGCGACGGTCAGCGGCGGGGCGACCTCCCGGTGCACGATCTGGAGGAACTCGCTGTAGCCGGTGAGGTGGTAGGTGGTGCGCAGGATCGGGTGGCGCGCCGTGAGGAGGCGTACGGCCTCGGTGAAGGCCTCGGTGTCGAAGGTGCCGGTGATCGAGTAGCTCAGCACGTCGTGGTACTGGCCGAGGCCGCCGGTGATCTCGGTCTGGAAGATCAGACCGGCCTGGAGCATGGAGAGCGGGTAGGCGTCCTCTGCGTCCTCCGGGAGCAGGGCCCGGTCGGCGTCGCCGATCAGCTCGAAGGGCCGGAACGCGCCGCGGGCCGCGACGTCCGCCTCGGCCGTCGCGGACTCGTCCGCGTCCTCGATGCAGCGGGCGAGCCGGGCGATGGTCTGGTGCTTGAAGAGCTGCTGGAAGGTGAACTCCAGGCCCGCCTCGCGGGCCTTGGCGAGGACCGGCACGAAGTGGATCGAGTTCCCGCCGAGGGCGAAGAAGTTGTCGTCGACGCCGATCCGGTCGCGTCCGAGGACCTCGCGCCAGATCTCGGCGAGGGTCTTCTCGTGCTCGGTGCGCGGGGCGACGTGGCCGGCGGGCTTCGGGCGCAGCGCGTCGGGGCTGCGCAGGGCCGCGCGGTCCAGCTTGCCGTTGGGGGTGAGCGGCAGTTCGTCGAGGGCGAGGATGCGGCCGGGCACCATGTAGGCGGGCAGCGCCTCGCGCAGGTGGTCCTTGAGCGCGCTCTCGGCCGGTGCTTCGCCGGCCGGGACGACGAAGCCCCGCAGGGAGGCGGTCAGTCCGTCGTCGACGGCGACCACCGCGGCGTCCCGGACGTCCGGGTGGGCCCGCAGCCGTTCCTCGATCTCGCCCGGTTCGACGCGGAAGCCGCGGACCTTCACCTGGAGGTCGACGCGCCCGAGGTAGTCGAGGGTGCCGTCGGGCAGCCACCGGGCGCGGTCGCCGGTGCGGTAGAGGCGCTCCTCGCCGACCGCGGCGCCGCCGGTGAACCTCTCGGCGGTCAGCTCCGGTCTGTCGAGGTAGCCGCGGGCCAGGCCGACGCCGGCCACGTGGAGTTCACCGGGCATGCCCACGGGGCAGGGGTGGCCCTGGTCGTCGAGGACGTGCAAGCGGATGTTGTCGATCGGCCGGCCGATGGGCAGCCGGGCGCGGTGGGCGGCCCGGTCGAGGCCGGTGACGGGCTGGTGGGTGACATCGACGGTCGCCTCGGTGGGACCGTAGAGGTTGATCAGGCGGGCCTCGGGGAGCAGTTCGGCGAAGTGCGCGGCCTGGGCGGGGGTGAGGGCCTCGCCGCTGGCGAAGACCTGCCGTACGGTCCGGGCCCGGGTGGCGTCGCCGAACCGGTCGAGGTGGCCGAGGAACATGCTGAGCATCGACGGCACGAAGTGCAGGGTCGTCACGGAGTGCCGGTCGAGCGCGGCGAGCAGCTCGGCGGGGTCCTTCTCGGCGCCGGGTGCGGGCAGGGCGAGGGCGGCCCCGGCGAGGGACCACCAGAACAGCTCCCAGACGGAGACGTCGAAGGAGACGGAGGTCTTCTGCAGGATGACGTCGCCGGCCGCGAGGGGGTAGGCGTTCTGCATCCAGGCGAGCCGGTTGACGGCGCTGCGGTGCTCCACCTGCACGCCCTTGGGGCGGCCGGTCGAGCCGGAGGTGTAGATGACGTACGCCACGTCGCCGGCGCCGCCCGCGGGGGCTGCCGGGGCGTCGGCACCGGCGTACGCGGCGGCGTCCTCGAGGTCGAGCGCCGGGGTGTCGCCGAGCAGTGCGGTGAACCGGGCCTGGGTGAGCGCGAGGCGCGCCCCGCTGTCGGCGAGGAGGAAGTCGATGCGGGCCTGCGGGTAGGAGGGGTCGACGGGCAGGTAGGCGCCGCCCGCCTTCAGTACGGCGAGGAGTCCCGTCATCATCTCGGGCGAGCGCTCGGCGACCAGGGCGACGACGGTGCCGGGGCCGACGCCGCGTCCGCGCAGGGTGTGCGCGAGCCGGTCGGAGCGGGCGTCGAGTTCGCCGTACGTCACGGTGCCGGCGTCGGTGAGGAGCGCGGGGGCCCCGGGGGTGCGGGCGGCCTGCGCGGTGAACAGGCCGTGCAGGGTGGCATCGCGGTCGAAGGGCCGCTCGGTGGCGTTGCTCGCCTCGATGATCGCCGCGTCCTCGTCCGTCCACAGCCACAGGTCGGTGACCCGCCGGTCGGGTTCCGAGGTGGCGAGGTCAAGCAGCAGGGCGTAGTGGCCGGCGATGCGGTGGACGGAGTCCTCGGCGAGGCGGTCGGTGTCGTACGTGACGGTGACGACGAGTCCGTCGTCCTCGCGGGAGACGGTGAAGCGGGTGGCGGCGGGGGTGGCGTACCCGGCGTCGTGGAAGCCGGTCAGCTCGATGGCGGTGTCGAAGGCGTCGGCGCGGCCCAGTTCGGCGGCGAGGGCGGCGATGTCGCAGTCCTGGTGGCGCTCGGCCTCCTTGACGGCGGCGGCGACCCGGGCGAGGAGTTCGCGCAGGGTGCCGGTGGGGGCGGTGCGCAGCAGGAGCGGTCCGCCGGCGTGGCCGGGGGCGGCGCCGCGGGTGGGCTGGGCGACGACGACGTCCTCCTGGCCGGTGCTGCGGCCGACGAGGGCGATCAGGGCGGCGGTCAGGACGATGTGCAGTTGCTCCGGCCGGTCGCGGCTGACGCGGTCGAGGCGGGCGGTCAGTTCGGGTCCGAGGCGTACCGCGTGGGTGGCGGTGGGCACCCGCTCCCGGTCCGCCGGCGGGCGGAAGTCGGACAGGAAGCCGGAGGTCTCCGTGAGCGCGGCCAGCTGGGATCGCCAGTGGGCGGCCTGCGCGGAGGGTGCTGCCTCGGGGTGGTGCGACGGCATAGGTGTCTCCTGGATCGAGCTGCGAGTGAGTGCGTGACGGGCTGTGCGTGTGCGTGGTGCCGTGTGCAGTCAGAGATCGAAGTCGAGGTCGAAGCCGGAGGGGGCGGGCAGGAGTGCGCCCAGGGAAGTGGTCGGGTCGGTGGTCGCCGTGTCGAGCAGCGAGGTGAAGGTGTCGCGCCAGGTCTCGACCGTGTCGCGGCGCAGCAGGCCGGCCGCGTACTGCCAGGCGACGTCCAGGCCGCCGGGGGTCTCGTGGATCTGCATGTTGAGGTCGAAGACGGCCTGTCCGGTCTGTTCCAGGCGCAGCGGTACGCGGGTTCCCCGGAAGTCGACGGAGAGGTAGCGGGCGCTGTGCAGCGCGAGGAGCGCGTCGAACAGCGGGGTGCGGCTGTAGTCGCGTCCGGGGGCCGTCCGGGCCACGACCTCCTCGAACGGGAAGTCCTGGTGCGCGGATGCCTCCTGGGCGGCCTCGCCGGTACGCCGCAGGAAGGCGTCGTACGGCAGGGCGGGGTCGGCGTCGAGGCGCAGGACGACGGTGTTGGCGAACATGCCCACGGTGCGGTGCAGTCCGGGGACGGTGCGGCCGGACACCGGGGTGCCGATCGTGATGTCGGCCGTGCCCTTGAGCCCGGCCAGCAGCAGGGCGTACGCCGACGCCAGCACGGCGAACGGTGTGACGTCGTGCGCGCGTGCCACGGCGCGGATCCGGTCGGTCCGCTCGCGGCCGAGGGCGAAGGCGAGGACGTCGCCGTCGAGTGCGCGCAGCGGCGGGCGGGGCCGGTCGGTCGGCAGGTCCGCCGGGTCGACCGGTTTGGCGAACACCTCCTCCCAGTGGGGGGCCTGCGCCTCGCGGGCCGCGGTGGCGTCGCGCCCTTGGAGCCACACCGCGTAGTCCCGGTACCTGCGGGCGGGCGGGGTGGGTTCGCCGCCCGCGTACAGCAGCGCCAGGTCCTCCATGAGCGGGGTCAGGGAGAAGCCGTCGACGACGATGTGGTGCAGGTCCATCCGCAGCCGGACGCCCTCGCCCGCGCGGTGCACCTCGGCGCGCCACAGCGGTGCCCGCGCCAGGTCGAAGGGGCGGACGAACGCGCCGGGCGGGGTGGCGTCGCGCGGGTCGTCGACGACCCGTACCGGGGGTTCGGCGTGGTCCTCGACGCGCTGGCGGACCTCGCCGCCCTCGACGGTGAAGCGGGTGCGCAGCGCCTCGTGGTACGCCGGGAGGCGCCGCAGGGCGTCGCCGAGGCGCGCCGGGTCGGTGCCGGCGGGCAGGTCGAGGGTGACGGGCACGTTGTAGTGCACCGCCCGCTCGTCCTTGATCTGCTCCAGGTAGACCTGCCGCTGCTGCGGGGTCACCGGGTAGGTGTCGGCGTCGGGCGCGGCCGGGATGCGGGCCGCGGCGGTGGCGGTGGAGTCCCGCAGCAGGGCGGCGAGACGGGCGGGCGTACCGCTGCGCAGGACCGCGCCCGCCGGGCAGTGGCGGCCCAGCCGTTCCTGGGCGCCGGCGGCGATCAGGGTGGCGGTGAGCGAGTCGGCGCCCAGGTCGCGCAGGTCGTGGCCGGTGCCGATGCCGGTCAGGCCGAGTGCCGCCTCGGCCAGCTCGACGAGCGTGCGCTCGATGTCGTCGGCCGGCGCGGTGTACGGGGTCGCGGCGAGCAGGGGTGAGCCGTCGGGGTCGGGCAGCCGGCCGCGGTCCACCTTGCCGGTGTGGTTGAGCGGCAGCCGCTCCAGGGGCACCAGGTGGGTGGGGACCATGTGGCCGGGCAGGGTGCGGGCGAGGTGGTCGCGGAGTTCCTCCGGCCCGGGCGGCCGGGGGCCGGCGTAGTAGCCGCACAGCCGCAGGTCGCCGCGGCCGGGCCGGGGCCGGGCCGTCACGACGGCCTCGGCGACCCGGGGGTGGCCGAGCATGGCCTTCTCGACCTCGGCGGGTTCGATGCGGAACCCGCGGATCTTGACCTGGTGGTCGCGGCGCCCGAGGAAGTCGATGACTCCGTCGGGCCGCAGGCGCGCCAGGTCTCCGCTCCGGTACATCCGGCCGCCGGGGACGAAGGGGTCCTCGGTGAACCGCTCGGCGGTGAGGTCCGGCCGGCCCAGGTAGCCGAGCGTGACGCCCGCCCCGCCCAGGCACAGTTCGCCCGGCACGCCGACGGGGCACAGGCGTCCCGCCTCGTCGAGGACGTACGCGGTGGAGTTGGCGATCGGCCGGCCGATGGGAATGCGGCGGCCGTCCAGGTCGTCGCGGGTGACGCGGTGGGTGAGGGAGAACGTGGTGTTCTCCGTCGGCCCGTACCCGTTCACCACGGTCAGTTCCGGGCACGCGTCGAGGGCTTTCGCCACGTGCGGGGAGGAAAGCGCGTCACCGCCGACGACGAGTTCCCTCAGGGGGCGGAACGCTTTCGCGTCCTGCTCCACCAGCTGGTTGAAGAGCGGGGAGGTCAGCCACATGGTGGTGATCCGCCGGGTGCTCATTTCCCGGCCCAATTCCCGGGCGTTGAGAATGACGTCCCGGTCGGCCATGTGGAGACTTCCGCCATTCAGCAGCGGGCCCCATATCTCGAAGGTGCTCGCGTCGAAGGCGACGGAACCGGTGGGCAGCATTCTGGTGTCCGGCCCGAACGGTACGTATTCCGTTCCCTTGACCAGCCGGACCACATTGCGGTGCGTGACCTGGACGCCTTTCGGCGTGCCCGTGGTGCCGGAGGTGTAGCAGATGTACGCCAGGTCTCCGGCGGACGCGGGGTCGGCCGGGGGCCGCGCCCCGGTGTCCGTGAGCCCGGTGGCGGCGGCGTGCCCGTGGTCCCGGGCGTCCACGGTCAGGACCGTGCCGTCGAAGGGCGGGTCCGCCGGGAGGCCGGGGCCGGTGACCAGCACCCGCACCGAGGAGTCGGCCAGCAGCCAGCCGGTGCGCTCGGCCGGGTGGTCGGGCTCCAGTGCGACGTAGGCCGCTCCGGCGCGGAGGATGCCCAGCGCCGCGACGACCAGTTCCGGGCCGTGCGCAGCGCGGAGCCCGACCCGGTCGCCGGTGCGCACTCCGCAGGTGCGCAGCGCGGCCGCCAGGTCCGCCGACCGCCGGTCGAGCTCGCGGTAGTCCATCCGCCCGCCGGTCCAGGTGACGGCGGTCGCCTCCGGGGTGCGCCGGGCCTGCTCGGCGAAGAGCCCGTGGACCGTGGCCGTGTCCGGCCAGTCGGCGGCCGTGTCGTTGAGGGAGCCGAGGATCAGCTCCCGTTCGCCCTCGGCGAGGAGGTCCGCCTCGCCGACGGTGGCGCCGGGCCGGCGGGCGAGGAACTCCCGTACGCGCAGCAGGTGCCCGGCGAATCGTTCCATCGTGGCCGGTTCGAACAGGGAGGAGCGGTACGCGAGGCGGGCCCGGTCCCCCTCGCGGGCCAGGAGCAGCTCGCACGCCTCGCCGGGTGCCTCCGGGGCGCCGGGGGACGTGTGGTCCGCGTACCGCACGGCGGTGCCGGCCGGGGGTCCGGCGGGCCGCGGCGCGGCGCACCCGGCCAGCAGGGCGGCGACCGGTCCGGCCGGGTCCACGGTCAGCTCCAGGGACCCGTCGTCGGTGTCGACGAGGAGCCGGCGGCGGCCGGTGTACCGGTGCAGCAGCACGGCGTACGCGGCGAGGAGCAGGGCGCCCTCCTCCGCGCCGGCGCCGTGGCCCGGCAGGGGCGGCAGGTCGACGGTGAGGGTGCGGAAGGGCGCCGTGCCGCTGTCGAGGGTGCGCGGGTGGTCGGTGACGAGCAGGACGGGTTCGCCGGCGTCAGGAGCCGGAAGGGACGGTGTCGTTCTTGGTCTGCTGGTCATCGGCCGCGGTCACCCCCAATCTGAACGGGGTGCGGCGGAAGAGGACGACCGTCAGGATGCCGGGCGCGGCGGCGAGCGCGGCGACGGCGACGATCAGACCCTGGTAGTGGCTGTCGGTGAGCAGGAAGCCGCCGAGCGCGGAGCCGGCGGGCAGGGCGCCCGCCATCACCGTGCGCATCAGCGTCATGGCGCGGCCCCGCATCTCGTTGGGCACCCGGGTCATCCGCACCACGCCGCCGAGGACGGTCATGGGCGCCGACAGGATGCCGTTGAGCGCCAGTCCGAGCAGGATCCAGGGCAGCGCGGTCGGGATCAGGAAGAACAGGACGGCGCCGGAGAGCAGTTGGAAGACACCGATGCGGAGCATCTGCTTCTCGGAGGTCTGTACGGCGCCGGAGACCAGCGAGCCGATGAGTTCGCCCGCCGCCATCACGGCCAGCATCAGGCCGAGGACCCCGGGCCCGCTGCCGAACTCGAACTTCGCCAGCCACGGCAGCGCGACCACCAGGGCGCCGGCGGAGACGTTGAAGGCACCGAACGAGAGCGTCAGGACGAGCAGGAACCGGTCGCGGACGATGAGCCGGAAGACGGGCGCCCAGCCGGGCCGCTGCGGTGCGTCCCCGGTGGTCTCCGCCGGCTCGGGGCGGCCCATCGGGGCCTTGATCCGGCTGATCAGGAAGGCGAAGAGCAGGTAGGTCGCGGCGTCCAGGAGCAGGACGTTGGGGGCGCCGAAGAGGGTGATCAGACCCGCGCCGATGGCCGGGCCGAGGACGTTGGCCGCGCCCATGGCGGTGGCTTCCAGGCCGGAGGCCGCCTGGAGCTTGTCGGCGGGCACCAGTTCGGGCAGCACGGCGGGTGTGCCGGCCAGCGGAATGATCTTGAGGAAGCCGTACACCAGCGCCACGACGTACAGGTGCCAGACGTGAAGGGAGTCCGCGAAGGCGAGGAGCGGGATCAGCGCGACGACAACGCCCCGGAACACCGAGTCGTAGATGAAGAGCTTGCGCCGGGAGAACCGGTCGAGAAGCGGGCCGACGACGGCCCCCCCGGCGATCACCGGGAGGGTGAGGCAGACGCCCAGGATTCCCAGTCCGGCGGCGCCCGCCTCCTCCACCGTGATCCAGGCGAGGGCGGCGTAGGTGGCACCGTCGCCGAGCAGGTTGAGCACCAGAGCCGACCAGAGCAACCGGTAGTCACCGATGCGCAGGATGGCCAGATATGCTTTCACGTTCCACACCGTTCAGTAGGCCGAGATGGGCAAGCGAAGTCAGCGGGTGGCATGAAATGCGCCAACACCGCCGTGGGTGTGCGAATGGGAGAGACGCCAGGGCGTGCTGTGCCGGCATGCGCGCGGGCATGCGTCGGCGGTCCCGGCGTTTTTGTGTATGACCTGTCAGGCGTGCTCGTTTCCGGCTCTGGAGTCCGGAATCCCCCGTGCGAGTGTCCTCAAGAAGTGCCCCCACCCCCGTAATGCGGGCTGCCGGAGCAGCGCGCAATTTCCGCCGCTCGTTCTAACAGTTCGCACGAAACGCGTCAATGACGGTGGAGCCAGGCGGAATGGCTTGTTCTGGAGCTTGAGTTCGGGCGGTCGGCCCCGTCGCCGCGGAGCGGGCCGGGCGGGGCTTCGCTCGCTCTCCCCCGCGGGCCGGGGGCCGGGGCGGCCGGCGGGGGAGGGAGCCGGGGCCGGGGTGCCGGCCGGGCGCACGCGGCTGATCACGGCGAATGGCGGCGGCGGGCGGGTCCACCCCTCCGCCACGGGGCGCGTACGCGGGGTACGCGGTGCCCGGGAGGCGGTGCGGGCGGCCGGCCGGACGACCCGCGGAAGGGGTGCGGTGGGCGGTGTGTCCGGCCAGCTGATCGGGTTCCTTGCGGATACCCGCGCTTTTCAGTCATGATCACGACACAATTTGCTCGCCTTGCGGGCGGTGAACCGGCGGTTTTCCCGCAGTTCACCCCTCCGGGCGGCCGGCCGGCGGCCCCGCCGTCACCGCCCGTGCAGCGCCCTGGCGAGCGCCGGGCCGAGCCGTCGCTTGAGGGTGCGCAGCGCCTCGACCCGTCCGGCCGCGCGGTCGATCCGGTAGTACAGCTGCGGCGGGACGTACGGCAGCAGCGGGGAGTGGCGCTGCCCGAGGAGGGCGAACATCTCCTCCGGCTCCAGGCCCATGTAGCGCGGCAGGTCCTCGTACCACCGGGCGCTGTAGCGGGCCGCGCTCTGGGAGGGGACGAGGGCGGCCCGGCGCTCCCGCTCGTAGCGGGCGAGGGCGGTCCGGACGCCGGAGCCGCCGTGCAGGGCGCCGGCGAGGGCGATGGCGTCCTCCAGGGCGAGGGTGGTGCCCGCGCCGATCGAGTAGTGAGTGGTGTGGGCGGCGTCGCCGAGCAGGACGAGATTGTCCCGGTACCAGGTCCGGTTGGTGACGGTGCGGAAGTTCAGCCAGCGGGCCCCGCCGTCGTCGGGGCGCGGGTCACCGATGAGGGGGTGGCCGCCGAGGGGTTCGGCGAACAGCCGGCCCAGCAGGGCGAGCCCGTCGGCGTGGCCCGCCCGGTCGAGGCCGAGGCCCGTCCAGGTGTCGGGCGAGCACTCCACGACGCACGTGCTGCGGTCCTCGCCGTACCGGTAGCCGTAGGCCCAGATCCAGCCGTGCGCCGTCTCGACGAAGGCGAAGGTGAAGGCGTCGAAGACCTGCGTGGTCCCGAGCCAGACGTACTTGTTCCGCCCGGTCACGACGTCGGTGCCGAAGTGGGCGGCGTACCGGCCGCGCAGCCGGCTGTTGGCGCCGTCGCAGGCGACCACCAGGTCGGCGTCGAACGCCTCGGCCCCGCCGGCCGCCCGGTCGGCGTCGACCGGGTGCTCGTGGGCGATGCGCACCCCCAGGGACTCGGCCCGGCGCGCCAGGACGTCCAGCAGGGCGTGCCGGCCGATCCCGAACCCCTGGTCGCCGTGGTGCACGGTCGAGCGGTCGCGGACGTGGGCCACGCCGTCGCTCCACCGGACCGACCTCTCGGCGACGGCGTGCGCGGAGACCGGGTCGTGGCGGCGCAGCACGTCGAGCAGGCCCGCCCAGTAGGTGACCCCCCACCCGTAGGTCGACCCCGCCGGGTCACGCTCGTGGACCGTGATCTCGTGGGACGGGTCCCGGAGCTTCATCAGGATCGAGAAGTACAGGCCGGCGGGCCCGCCGCCGACGCAGGTGACCTTCACGCACACTCCCCTGGACGTCACACGTTGGCCGGTCCGACCAGGAAACGTAGCAGGGTGTCGCCCGATTAGTAGGGATTTGGTTGGTTTGGCCACGTCAGGGCGGGGGATCTGACCTGTAGTGGGACTTTCCTGATCGGAGGCGTCATGATCATCCTCGGCCTTGTCCTGCTCGTCATCGGCCTGGTGGCCGGTATCGGCATTCTGTGGACCATCGGTGTCATCCTGCTCGTGATCGGCGCGGTCCTGTGGATCCTGGGCGCCATGGGGCACGCGGTCGGCGGACGGCGTCACTACTACTGACGCGGCTCCTCCCTGCACAACGGGCCGGCCCGGTCCGTGCGCCCCGCCGGGTGACCGGGGCGCCGGACCGGGCCGGCCGCCGTCCGCGGGCGGGCGCCGGGGGGCCGGGCGGCGCCGAGGAGGTGGCGGAGAGGCGCCGAGGGGGTGGCCCGGCGGGCCGTGCGCCGCCGTCGGGCAACCCGGATGCGTCGGCGGGCGCCTCCGGTCCGGCGCGCGGGTGGAGTCCCTCAGCCGGTCGCACCCGCCATGTCGCCCGCGGTGCCGCCGTTGCCGCCGTCATCGGACCCGGCGGCGTCGGCGAGTTGCTCCTTGGCCCGCTTGCCGACCACGGCCGCCGCGGCGAGGGCGCTGCCGACGAAGGCCGCCGCCAGGGTCCAGGGCTGGTCGAAGCGGTGACCGGTGGCGTGGTCCAGCGAGTACCGGCCGGCGCCGGTGACACCGATGGCCGCCGCCGTGAACCCGAGGAAGGCCGGGTACTCGTAGCCGCCGGACTGGTTGAAGAACCCGGCCGGCGCGTGCACCGCCACCGCGCCGGCCATCGCACCCGCCGCGGCCGCCCCGGCGGCGGGGGTGGCGAGCCCGAGCATCAGCAGCGCCCCGCCGCCCGCCTCGCCGAGGCCGGCCGCCACGGCGCTCTGGCGGCCGGGGCGGAAGCCCATCGCCTCCATGGCCTTGGACGTTCCCTCCAGGCCGCCCCCGCCGAACCAGCCCAGCAGCTTCTGCGTGCCGTGCGCGGCGAGCACCGCGCCGGTGCCGACCCGCAGGACGAACAGACCGAGGTCGCGTCGGTTGATGGGGCTGGCACTCATGGGGGCTCCCGGGCAGGACGGAGTCGGACACCTACCCGTCCACTGTCGCCCGGTGCGGCCCCCGGCGGACGGTGCTGGTGCGCCGTCCGGGTGAGCGGCCGCCCCGGAACGGGCCGCCGCTCACCGGGCGGGCGGCCCGCCGGCGGGCACGGGCTCCACCTCCAGGAAGCGGCGCTTGCGCGGGCCGCGGTACAGCAGGGCCTCCCAGCCCAGGGGGCCCAGCACGCGGGCGCACGCGCCGAGGGCGTCCTCCTCCTGCTGGGCCGCCCCGCCGCCCGGCGGGCCCACCCACTCGACCCGCACCGTCCCCGGCCCCTCCCCCGGCGCCACGCGGTACCCCGTCGCCACCCGGCGCCCCTCCGCGTCCACCGCAGAGGGCGCGACCCCGGCCGCCTCCAGGGCCAGGGCCACCGCCCGCACCGGCCGGTTGCGCTCCCACACCGCCGGCACGGCCGCCGGGTCCCCGCCCGCCGTGCCGGTCAGGCGCCGGATCTGCAACAGCCCCTCGAACGCCACCCGCACTTCGGCGGCCCGTCGCTCCGCCGCACCCGCCGTCGCCGGCGGAGCGGGCCCGTCCCCCGTCGCGGCCTCGAACCCCTCGTCGGTCACAGCAGCCTCCTGATGTCACCCCGCACCCGGTAGAAGCCTCCCGACGCGGGGTGCAGGGCGTCCACCACGTACCGCGCGCCCGGCTCCCGTATCGCGCGCGGGAACTGGACCCTCCACGAACGCTCGTAACCGTCCGACACCACGTGCACGCGCATCCGCCCGCCCTCCTGGACGCACTCCACGACCACCGCGCCGGCCGGCGCGGCCGTCACCGTCGTCACCGAGGCCACCGCGGTGGCCGGCGCGTACGTGGGCAGCGCGGCGGCGAGCTTCACGTCCCGGGCGACCGGCACGGTGCCCTGCTGGGCGGCCGTGATCGCGGCCTCGCTCGCGTCCACGCACACCAGCGAGCCGTCCGTGGTGACCAGGTACAGCCGGTCCTCGTGGTACTGCATCGACAGGGCGGAACCGCCCCCCGTGCCGAGCTTCCACAGGCGCGTGCCGTCGCGGTCGAAGCAGTACACCGACGACGCGGCGTCACCGGCGAACACGAACCGGCCGCCGGGCGAGGTGGCGCACGAGTAGACCGCGCTGTCGCAGGCGTACGTCGCCTCCAGCGCGCCGTCCGTCTTGGACAGCCGCTGCACCACCCGCTGCCCCGTGCCCGCGTACACCGCGTCGGACTCCTGCCAGCCGAACAGCACCGCGCCCCTGGTGCGCGTGTGCCACAACTCCCCGCCGCCGTCCGGGGCGTAGGCCGTCACACCCGAGGAGTGGCCGTGGTACACGGCCCGGTCGTCGGCGCGCACCATCCAGGCGTGCTCCCCCCGGCCGCCGCGCGACCACTGGTGCTCGTCCTCGTGGTCGATCACCGTGAGCCGGCCGCCCCGGTCCGCGACGTTCAGCACGCCCTCGTGGATGTCCAGCCAGAAGATGTCCACGTCCGCGGCGATGTCGTACGCGGCGAACGGCAGCTTCGACGACAGGTCGTACACCCGGCCGTCGTCGCAGCCGGCGTAGATCCAGAAGTCGTCGGCGACCAGGCACTTGACCCCGTCGGGCAGGCTGTACCGGGCGAGGACCTCGCCCGCGTGGTCCAGGGTGTACACGTCGCCCGACTGGTTGCCGACCCAGCAGCGGTCGGCGTCGACGTGGATGCCGAAGGCCGCCGAGCCGGTGCGGAACCGCCACAGCACCGGCGCCACCGCCCGCGCGGTCGACGGCGCGGAGGAGACCTGACGGCGGGTGACCGCCCGGGGCGCGCGCTGCCCGGGGACGGCCGGCGCGTACCCCTTGCGCACCTTCTCGCCCACCTTCTTCGCCGCCGCGGCCTGCGCCTTCTGCGGGGTCGCGAACGTCGACGTCTGCGTCTGCCCGGCCGCGCCGATGCGCCCGTAGCGCACGGAAACCACCTGGCCCGCCACCGTCACCTCGTAGAACTTGTGCGCACCGCCGCCGTCCTGTGACAGCTCCAGATACGTCGTCGACGTCGTCGACATGGCAGACCCCTCCCCAGGACGGACCGCGCGGCCTGATCCGCGCGTCCCACTTCCCGAAAGGTAGAAGGCACCACTGACAATCGGCCCGCGGGCCGGCGGCGCCCCGGCACTCCCTAGGATCACGGTCCATGACCGAGACACCCGGACAGCGCGCCACCCGTGAGTCCTACGACGCCATGGCCGCCGACTACGAGGAGTACGTCCGCGGCGACCTCGACGCCAAGCCGCTGGACCGCGCGATGCTCGCGGCCTTCGCCGCGACAGTGCGGAGCACCGGGGGCGGACGGGTCGCCGACATCGGCTGCGGCACCGGCCGGGTCGCGGCGCACCTGACGACCCTCGGGCTCGACGTCCTCGGCATCGACCTGTCGCCCGGCATGCTGGAGCGTGCCAGGACCGCGTACCCCGATCTGCGGTTCCAGGAGGGGTCGATGACGGACCTGGACCTGGGGGACGGCGTCCTGGGCGGCGTCGTCGCCTGGTACTCCCTCATCCACATCGAGCCCGGGCATGTGCCGGGCGTGCTGGCCCGGTTCCACCGGGTGCTGGCGCCCGGCGGCCACCTGCTGCTGGCGTTCCAGGTCGGCGACGAGCCGCTGCGCCTGACCGAGGCGTTCGGCCGCACCGTCGCGCTCGACTTCCACCGGTGGTCCCCCGACCGGCTCGCCGCCCTGCTGGCGGAGGCCGGGTTCACCGTGGAGGCGCGGCTGCTGCGTGAGGCGCACCCGACGGAGCGGACACCGCAGGCCTTCCTGCTGGCCCGCAAACCGGCCCGGACGTAGGGCGGGTCCCCCGGATCCCGCCGGGCTCCGTGCCCCGGCACGCGCGCCCCAGCCACTCGGAGCAGTCCGGCGGGCGCGGGAGCCGTCACCCGGGGACGATGGCGGTGACGGCCCCGGCCGGGGTGGGCGCGGCACCACCGCGCGGCCGCGTGCCGACGAGCGGAGGGTGGAGCATGCAGCTGATGCGGAGGCGCCGGTACCGCAGCGCCGCCGCGCTGGCGGTGCTCGTGCTCCTCGCCGCGACCTCCCTGTGGCTGCACCCCTCCGGGATCCTGCCGGGAAGGGCCTCGTCGCCGCCGGACCGCGAACGGCCGCGGAAGGTCAGCCACCAGGGACCACGGCCCGCCATCGTGCCGCGCCGGGCCTGGCACGCCGACAGCGTGGACACCGCGCCCGGCGCCCGGTACGCCCCGGCCGTGAAGGCCGTCGTCATCCACCACACCAGCACCCCCAACGGCTACGACTGCGCGACCGTGCCGCGGACGCTGCGCGACCTGTACGCGGGGCACGCGTACGGCAGGCACTGGGACGACATCGGCTACAACTTCCTCGTGGACGCGTGCGGCACCATCTACGAGGGGCGGGCGGGCGGTGTCGACCGGCCCGTGATCGGGGCGCACACCGCGGGGTTCAACGAGGGGACCGTCGGCATCGCCGCGATCGGCACGTTCCAGCGCGGCGGGACCGTGCCCGAGCCGATGCTGGACGCGCTCGCACGGCTGGTCGCCTGGAAGCTCGGGCCCCGGGGTCCCGATCCGCGCGGACGGGTCACCCTGGTGTCGACGCACGACGAGGCGCGCTTCCCGAAGGGGACGAAGGCGGTGCTGCCCGTGGTCGGCGGCCACTCGGACGGGTATCCGACGCGCTGTCCGGGCGCCGCCCTGTACGCCGAGCTGCCGGAGATCGGCGCGCGGGCGGCCCGGTTGCAGCGCCGGTAGGCACACGGGCGGCCGAGCCGCACGGAAGAGGGCGGGGAAGGGAGGGGAGCCGAACGCCCGCTCTTCCGAGACACGTTGTGGCACTTCCGGCGGGCGGCCGCACTTCCTTCGAAACGCTCCGTTCGAGCAGCCCTCTCCCGTTCCCGCCCGCGCCGGAAACCGTCCGCCTGGGGAAACGAGCACATGGGGCGACGATTCACGTGCCCGCCGCCCCGGTACGGACGCGCGGGGCATGGGGCAGGATGTGCGAAGGCTCGCGGGACCTGTTCGAGAGGACCGGTCCGACGGTGGCGGTTTCGAGCCGAGTGACCAGAAGGGAATCCGAGGGTGTCAGCCCCCCACGTGAGCATGGACAGCACCTGGCCCGCCGAGGACGACGTGGTGGACGGCGTGGTGGACGTCGTACTGTCCGTCGTGGCCGAGGTGACGGGCGCCGGACCGCACCGGCTGACGGACAGCTTCTACGACTTCGGCGGCACGTCCCTGGACGCCATACGGATATGCCTGCGCGTCGGCCGCGAACTGGACGTGGAGGTACCGCCCGAGACCCTGCTCGACAGCGAGGACCTCGCCGGGTTCGCGTCGGCCGTCGCCGCCGTCCGGGGCGCGCGATGACCGGCGCCGCCGCGGCCCCCGGGGTCACCGGCGCCACCGCGGCGGCCGGAAGCCCGGCGGCCGGGAGCCCGGCGACCCTGATCCATGAGGCCGTCGAGCGGCACGCGGCCCTGACCCCCGACGCCGTCGCGCTGGTCGACGGCGACCTGCGGATCGGGTACGCGGAGCTGGACGCGGCGGCCGACGCGTGGGCGGCGGAACTGCTCGCCCGGGGCGCCGGACCGGGTGTGTTCGTGCCGGTCGTCCTGGCGCCCTCGGCGACGCTCGTGGCGGCCCTCCTCGGTGTGCTCAAGACGGGCGCGGCGTACGCCGCACTGGATCCCGGCTGGCCCGCCGGGCGGCTGCGTGCGGTGACGGCCGGGCTGGCGCCGCGCGTGACGGTCGCGGCGGAGGACCTGGGCGGCGCCCAGGACGGGGTCCCGAGGTGCGCGCCGGCCCCGCGGGGACTGCTCCCGGGGACCACGTCCCGAGCCCCTTCCCGGGTCCCGGTCGACGTCCCGCCCCATCTCTTGGGCGGAGCACCGCACGAGGCCCCTCCCCACCTCGCGGCCGGAGCACCGCGCGGAACCCCGTACGAAGTCCCGTACGACGCCGTGTCCGAGGGACCGTCCGGCGATCCGGCCGGGCGCCGGGGAGCCGGGCCGCGCGGGCCCCGGCCACCGGTGGACGGGGCCTGCCCGGCCACGGTCTTCTTCACCTCGGGCACCACCGGCCGCCCCAAGGCGGTGGTCTCGGGGCACCGGGCCACCCTCAGCCTCCTCGACGGCGGCTTCGCGCCCTTCACCTCCACGGGTACGGGGCCGCCGGTGATGCCCCAGGCGGCTCCGGTGTCCTGGGACGGCTTCACGCTGGAGACCTGGGGCCCGCTGGTCAACGGCGGGACGAGCGTGCTCCTCGGCGGCGGCTACCTGATGCCCGGCACGCTGCGCGGCCTCGTCGAGCGCGAGGGCGTGGACACGGTGTGGCTCACGGCGTCGCTGTTCCACCTGTTCGTCGACGAGGACCCGGGCTGCTTCGAGGGGATGCGCCACGTGCTGACGGGCGGTGAGCGGCTCTCCGTGCCCCGGGTGCGCGCCTTCCTCGACCGCCACCCGTCCGTCGTCCTGACCAACGGTTACGGGCCCGTCGAGACCTGCGTGTTCACCACCGCCCGCCGGGTGCGCCGCTCCGACTGCGACGTCCCGTCCGGGATACCGGTCGGCGCGCCGGTGCCGGGCCGCCGGGTGCACGTCCTGGACGGCGACCGGCCGGCCGGGCCGGGGGCCACCGGGGAGATCTGCGTCTCGGGCGACGGCATCGCGCTGGGGTACCTGGGCGACCCGGACCTGACCGCCCGTGCCTTCCCGACCGTCGCCGCCGACGGCGTACCCACCCGGATGTACCGGACCGGGGACCTCGGTTTCCAGGACGCCGACGGCGTCGTGCACTTCACCGGCCGGGCCGACCGGCAGGTCAAGGTGCGCGGACACCGGGTCGAGCCGGAGGAGGTGGAGGCCGTCGTGCGCACCCTGCCGGGCGTGGCCGACTGCGCCGTCGTCCCCGTGCCGGGCGCGAACGGCGGGTACGAGCGGCTGGCGCTGTTCTACACGCGGGCCACCGCCGGCGCCCCGCCAATCCCCCGGACCGTGCGGCGGGAGCTCGCCGCCCGGCTGCCCCGCCACCTGGTGCCCGACCTGGTGCGCGCGGCGGCGGAGCTGCCGCTGACCGCGAACGGGAAACTGGACCGGTCCGCGCTGCTGCGTACGCTCGGCCCGCTCGGCGGGGGCACGGAGGCCGGCGCGTGACGCCGTACACGGACGGGGACGCGCCCGTCACCCACCCCATGTCGTCCGAGCAGGAGTCGATCTGGCTCAACGACCGCTTCCAGGAGGGCGACCCGTCCGGGACGGGGGCGGGGCGGTACGTCGAGTCGTGGATCCACCGGCTCCGGGGTGACCTCGACGTCCGGGCCGTGCGGGCGGCGCTGACCGGTGTCGTCGCGCGCCACGAGCCGCTGCGCTCCGCCCTTTTGATGGAGGAGGACGGCCGGACCGTGCAGCGGGTGTTCCCGCCCGCACCGGTTCCGCTGGCCGTCCTGGACGTGGGCCCCGAGGCGCTGCCCGGGGCGATCCGGGCGGCCGTCTCCGGTCCCCTGCCGACCGACCGGCCGCCGCTGCTGCGGGCGACGCTGCTGCGCACCGGCGAGCGGGACGCGGTCCTGGCGGTCGCGCTGCACCACGCGGTGATCGACGGGTGGTCGCTGCGGCTGCTGGACGAGGAGTTCAGCGAGGGCTACCGGGCGGCCGTCGAGGGCCGGCCGCCGCGGTGGGCGCCGCTGCCGACGACGTTCGGCGCCTACGCCCGTGCCCAGCGCCGGCGAGAGGAGGCACGGGCCCGGACGGCCCCGGACGAGGCGATGGAGTACTGGCGCCGGGTCCTGGACGGTGCCCCCGCCGAGTCGGCCTTCCCGCTGGACCGGCCCCGCCCGGCCGTGCCGGACCACCGGGGCGGACTGCACCGCTTCACGATCGGCCCGGAGCTGGCCGGCGCGGTGCGCGCTGCCTGCCGCCGGCTCCGCGCCACGCCGTTCGCGCTGTTCACCGCCGCCCTCACCGCTCTGGTGACGCGGCTGGCCGGGCAGGACGACGTGGTCCTGGGCACCCCGGTGACCCGGCGGGACAAGCTGGAACTGGAACCGCTGATCGGGTGCCTCAGCGACGTGCTGCCGCTGCGGCAGCGGGTCCGGCCGGGGCAGACGTTCCGCGAGCTGGTCGGACAGAGCACCGCGCTGGTGCGCGGGGCCATGGCGCACCGGCACGTGCCGCACAGCCGGCTCGTCGCGGAGCTGGCGGGCGAGCGGGTGCCGGGGCGGTTCCCGCTGTTCCAGGTGGTGTTCACGGTGGACGACGCCCACGCGCCCGGGCTGCGGCTGCCGGGGATCTCGGCCGAACGCCTCCACGGCCACGACGGCACCGCCAAGTTCGACGTGTTCCTCGAACTCGTCCCGGTCGAGGGGGGCGGTGGCTACCGCGCCCTGCTGGAGTACGCGACGGGCCTCCTGGACCCGTCGACCGCCGAGCTCCTGGCCGGCCGTTTCCTCGCCCTCCTCGCCGACGCGACGCGGAACCCGGACGCGGCCGTGGACGATCTGGACGTCATGCCGGAGGCGGAACGGCGGCTGGTGACGGAGGTGCTGAGCGCGGGTCCCCGGCCGGAGGGTCCCTGGCCGCCGCCGCACGCCCACGAGCTGGTGGCGCGGACGGTACGGGCGGTGCCGGACGCCCCCGCCGTGGTGGACGGCGCGCGGACCGTGACGTACGGGGAGCTGTGGGCGGCGTCCGGGGACGTGGCCCGCCTGCTGGTGTCCCAGGGGCTCGCCCGTGAGCGGATAGGCATCCGCATAGGGCGGTCGGTGGAGGCTCTCGTCGCCGTGCTGGGCGTGCTCCGCGCGGGCGCCGCCTGTGTGCCGCTGGAACCGTCCCTCCCGGCCGGGCGCGCGGTGCGCGTCGTGCGCGACAGCCGTATGGCGGCCCTCCTGACGACCCGGGCGACTCCGGACCTGCCCGGCACCGGGGTGCCCGTCCTGTTCGTGGACGACGCTCCCGGGAACCCGCCGGCCGCCGGGCCCTCGCACGCGACGACCGGCGGGCCTCTTGCCGCGACCGCCCCGGACGACGTGGCGTACATCGTGTACACCTCCGGCTCGACCGGGCACCCCAAGGGCGTGGCGCTGCCCCACCGTTCCCTGGCCGCCCTCCTGGACTGGCAGCGCCGCCGCTCGGCGGCGGGCACCGGGTCCCGCACGCTCCAGTTCGCACCGCTCGGCTTCGACGTGGCGTTCCAGGAGACCTTCGCCACCTGGGCGTGCGGCGGGACGCTCGTCGTCGCGGACGACGGGACGCGCGGCGATCCGCACCGGGTGCTCGACCTGATCGCGCGGCACGCGGTCGACCGGCTGTTCCTCCCCTACGTGGCCCTCCAGCAGCTGGCCGAGTACGCCGTGGCCACCGGCCGCGGCGCCGGGAGCCTTCGCGAGGTGATCACGGCCGGGGAGCAGCTGTACGTGACCCCGGCGATCCGGAGGTTCTTCACCGCCGGCTGCCCCGGCGCGTACCTGGAGAACCAGTACGGCCCCTCGGAGACCCATGTGGTCACCGCCCACCGGCTCACCGGGGCGCCCGCCGAGTGGCCGGAGCGGCCACCGATCGGGCGGCCGGTCCCGGGGAGCCGGGTGTACGTCCTGGACGGCCGGCAGCGGCCGGTTCCGGTCGGCACGGCCGGGGAGATCTGCGTGGCGGGGGACGCCGTGGCGCTCGGGCACCTGTCCGGGTCCCCGGGGCCGGGCAGCCGCTTCCTGCCGGACCCCTTCGGCACGGCGCCGTCCGGCGGCGGCCTGCTGTACCGCACCGGCGATCTGGGGCGTTTCCTGGCGGACGGCACGATCCGGTTCCTGGGGCGCGACGACGACCAGGTCAAGATCCGCGGGTACCGGGTGGAGCCGGGCGAGGCGGAGGCCGCCCTGAAGGCGGTGCCGGGGGTGACGGACGCCGTCGTCCACGTGGACGGGACGGACGCGGACACCAGGCGGCTCGTGGCGTACTACACCGGAACCGCTCCGGGGGCGCCCGGCCCGCGGGAGGTGCGCGCGGCGCTCGCCGACCGGCTCCCCCCGTACCTGCTCCCGGCGTCCGTGGTCCGCGTCCCCGGGCTGCCGCTCACCGCGAGCGGCAAGACGGACCGGGCTGCCGTGCACCGGCTGTACGGATCGGGCGGGCGCGCCGAGGACGACGGCCCCGGGCCGGCCGGCCGGGGCGCGCCCGGGGTGCCCGCCGGCCTGGCCGCGCTCTGGCGCGAGGTGCTGCGCACCGATGACACCGATCCGGACCGGTCGTTCTTCTCCCTCGGCGGCGACTCGCTGCTGGCCGTGCGGCTGTCCGTCCGCCTCCGTACGGAGCTGGGGCTGGACGTCCGGCCCGCCGACGTCGTGGCGGCGCCCACGCTCCGCGGCCTGGCGCGGGTCGCCGCCTCCCGGAGGCGGGCCGTGCCGGCCATCGGCCCGGAGACCCTCGCGCCTGACATCGCGCCCGCCCGGGAGGTGGTGCGGGTGGCCGCCGACCCGCGTCACGTCCTGCTGACGGGCGCCACCGGGTTCCTCGGCGCGTTCCTCCTGCGCGAGCTGCTGGAGCGGACCGGCGCGGTCGTGCACTGCCTGGTGCGCGCCCCGGACGCGGACGCCGCGGCCGGCCGGCTGCGCGCCGCGCTGGAGCGCTACCGGCTCCGGGACACCTCCCGCGCGCACCGCGTCGTGGTGGTGCCCGGCGACCTGACGCTGCCGCGGCTCGGGCTGGGGCGGGACCGGTTCGACGAGCTGGCCCGTACCGTCGACGCGGTGTTCCACTGCGGGGCCGAGGTGAACCTGGCGTACGGCTACGAGCGGCTGAGGGCGGCCAACGTCGACGGGACCGCCGAGGTGCTGCGCCTGGCGGCCGCCCACCGCACGGTGCCCGTGCACCACGTCTCCACCGTGGGGGTCTTCCCGCCGGCGGGCCCGCCTGTGGGGCGGGTCCTGCCCGGCCACCCGCTGGGTGACGTCACGCTGCTGCGCAACGGGTACGCCGAGTCGAAGTGGGTGGCCGAGACCCTGGTCGCCGAGGCGCGGGACCGCGGCCTGCCCGTGACGGTGTACCGCCCCACGAGGATCGGCGCCTCCCGGGCCACCGGGGTGTGCCAGACGTCCGACTTCCTGTGGCTGCTGGTGAAGGGGTGCGTGCAGGCGGGTCTGGCGCCGGACGACTACGTCTCGGACTTCGACCTGGTGCCGGTGGACCACGTCAGCGGGGCGATCGCCGTGCTGTCCGCCGACCCCGCGGCGGCAGGGGGCGTCTTCCACCTCTCCAGCGAGCGGCTGCGCCCGTTCACGGAGGTGGCGGACCGCCTGAGGGCGCTGGGGTACCGGCTCGACGGCGTCCCGCTGGAGGACTGGCACCGGCACGTGGAGCGGCACCCGCGGAACGCGGCGTACCCGCTCCTGGGCCTCCTCCCGCCGGAGGGCGGGGCCACGCCGGCCCGGCCGGGTCCTCCGCCGTGCGACCCCGCCCCGGCGGGCCGCGGCCGGGGAGGTTCCGCCGGAGCCGGCTCCCCGCTGTTCGACTCGTCCGCGACGCGCCGGGCGCTGCACGGCTCGGGGGTGGTTCCGCCCGAGGTCGACGACGCGCTCCTGGACCGCTGCGTCGGCTCCTTCGTCCGCGACGGGTTCCTGCCGCCCCCGCCCGCGGGGAAGGTTCCGGGCCCCTGTCGAGAACAGGTCGATCACGAGATATCTTGATGTCGAGCAATGTTGCAGACGTGGAGCGGAGCACCCGGTGACTGACTCGACCATCATCTACACACACACTGACGAGGCCCCGGCCCTGGCCACGCACTCGTTCCTGCCCGTGGTCCAGGCGTACGCCTCGACGGCCGGCGTCCGCGTGGAGACCCGCGACATCTCGCTGGCGGGCCGCATCATCGCCGGCTTCCCCGAGTACCTCGAGGAGGGTCAGCGCATCGACGACGCCCTCGCCGAGCTCGGCGAGCTGGCCAAGACGCCCGGCGCCAACATCATCAAGCTGCCGAACATCTCGGCCTCGATCCCGCAGCTGAAGGCCGCGGTCGCCGAGCTGCAGCAGCAGGGCTACGCGCTGCCGGACTACCCGGACGACCCGAAGACCGACGAGGAGCGCGACATCCGCGCCCGGTACGACAAGGTCAAGGGCAGCGCCGTGAACCCGGTCCTGCGCGAGGGCAACTCCGACCGGCGTGCGCCCGCCTCGGTCAAGAACTACGCCAAGACGCACCCGCACCGCATGGGCGCCTGGACCCCCGAGTCGAAGACGAACGTCGCGACCATGGGTGAGAACGACTTCCGCTCCACCGAGAAGTCCGTGGTGGTCAGCGAGGCCGGTTCGCTCCGCATCGAGCTGGCGGGCGACGACGGCACCACCACCGTGCTGCGCGAGTCCGTCCCCGTCCAGGCCGGCGAGGTCGTCGACGCCTCCGTCATGCGCGTCGCCGCGCTGCGCGAGTTCCTGACCGCGCAGGTCGCCCGTGCCAAGGCCGAGGGCGTGCTGTTCTCCGTGCACCTCAAGGCGACGATGATGAAGGTCTCCGACCCGATCGTCTTCGGTCACGTGGTGCGCGCCTTCTTCCCGAAGACGTTCGCGCAGTACGGCGAGAAGCTCGCCGCGGCCGGCCTGACCCCGAACGACGGTCTCGGCGGCATCTACAAGGGCCTGGAGTCCCTCCCCGAGGGTGCCGAGATCAAGGCGTCCTTCGACGCCGAGCTCGCCGAGGGCCCCGAGCTCGCCATGGTGGACTCCGACAAGGGCATCACCAACCTGCACGTCCCGTCCGACGTCATCGTCGACGCCTCCATGCCGGCCATGATCCGCACCTCCGGCCACATGTGGGGCCCGGACGGCCAGGAGGCCGACACGCTCGCCGTCCTGCCGGACAGCAGCTACTCCGGCGTCTACCAGGTCGTCATCGACGACTGCCGCGCCAACGGCGCCTACGACCCGTCGACGATGGGCTCCGTACCCAACGTCGGCCTGATGGCGCAGAAGGCGGAGGAGTACGGCAGCCACGACAAGACCTTCGAGGTCCCCACCACGGGCACCGTCCGTCTCGTCGACCAGGCCGGCAACGTCGTCCTGGAGCAGGCCGTCTCCGCTGGCGACATCTTCCGCGCCTGCCAGACCAAGGACGCGCCGATCAAGGACTGGGTGAAGCTCGCCGTCACCCGTGCCCGCGCGACCGGCGACCCGGCGGTGTTCTGGCTGGACGCGACCCGCGCGCACGACGCCGTGCTCATCGAGAAGGTCGAGCGGTACCTGCCGGAGCACGACACCGAGGGCCTGGACATCCGCATCCTGTCCCCGGTCGAGGCGACCAAGCTGTCCGTCGAGCGGATCCGCCGGGGTGAGAACACCATCTCGGTCACCGGCAACGTGCTGCGCGACTACCTGACCGACCTCTTCCCGATCCTGGAGCTGGGCACCAGCGCCAAGATGCTCTCGGTGGTCCCGCTGATGAACGGCGGCGGCCTGTTCGAGACGGGCGCCGGTGGCTCCGCGCCCAAGCACGTCCAGCAGCTGGTGAAGGAGAACTACCTGCGCTGGGACAGCCTGGGCGAGTTCCTCGCCCTCGCGGTCAGCTTCGAGCACCTCGCGCAGACCACGGGCAACGCCCGCGCCCAGGTCCTGGCCGACACCCTCGACCGCGCGACGGCGACGTTCCTCAACGAGGACAAGTCGCCGAGCCGTCGCCTCGGCGGCATCGACAACCGCGGCAGCCACTTCTACCTGGCCCTGTACTGGGCCCAGGAGCTGGCGGCGCAGAGCGACGACGCCGAGCTGGCCAAGGCGTTCGCCCCGCTCGCCCAGACGCTGTCCGAGCAGGAGGGGACGATCGTCGAGGAGCTGATCGCCGTCCAGGGCGAGCCGGCCGACATCGGCGGCTACTACCAGCCCGACCCGGCCAAGGCCTCGGCCGTCATGCGCCCGTCGCAGACGTTCAACCAGGCCCTCGCCACCCTCGCCTGACGCCTCGGCGCCGGCACCGCACGACAGCCACCGCCCCGGCCGGGTCACCCGGCCGGGGCGGTGGTGTCCGCGGGACCGCCCGCGCGGGCCGCCGTCTCAGCGCGGTGGCGCGGTGGCCGGGCCGATCCGGGCGTGGAGGCGCCTGGTGTGGTCCACGTACCGGGCAGGACCCGTCAGGGCGACCCGCGCGGTCAGGCGGATGTCGCTGCTGGAGGCGGCCAGGCGCAGCTCCAGCTCCCCCGGCTCGACGACGCGGCGCCCGTCGAGGCCGGTGAACGCGGCGACGTCCGCCGGGACCGTCGCCTCCAGGAGGCACGACTCCCCCGGGGCCAGCGGCACCCGCGCGTACCCGACGAGCCGCTGCACCGGCTGGACGACCGACGCCACGGGGTCGTGCAGATACAGCTGGACGACCTCCGTCCCCTCCCGCTCCCCCGTGTTGCGCAGCCGGAAGGCGAGCCGGAACTCGCCGTCGGTGGCGGCGGTGCCGTCGCCGACCGTGAGGTCCGTCCACGCGAAGGCCGTGTACGACAGGCCGTGGCCGAAGGCGTACGCGGCGGTCGGGTCGACGCTGGACACGTCCGTGGCCCGGCCGAGCCGTGGCGCCAGGTAGGTGGAGGGCTGCGCCCACGGGGTGCGCGGCACGCTGACGGGCAGCCGCCCCGAGGGGTTGGTCCGGCCGCTGAGGACTCCCGCCACGGCGGTCGTGCCGGCCACGCCGGGGAAGAACGACTGCACGACCGCGGCCGCCTCGTCGACGGCCCGGCCCAGGGCGTAGGGGCGGCCGGCGAAGAGCGCGGCCACCACCGGCGTGCCGGTGTCGAGCAGGGCGTCGAGCAGCTCCTGCTGTACGCCGGGCAGGGCGAGCGAACCGGCGTCGCACCCCTCGCCGCTGGTGCCGCGGCCGAAGAGCCCGGCACGGTCGCCGAGCGCCACGACGACGACGTCCGCCTCACGTGCGGCGCGCAGGGCTTCGGGGAAGCCGGAGGTGTCGTCGCCGTCGACGTCCGCGCCGTAGGCCGTGCGGACGGTCGCGCCGGGGAACTCCCGCTCCAGCGCCTCGCGGAGGGTGGGCAGGCCGATGCCGGCCGGTGTGTCCGGGTGCTGGGTGCCGACGTGGACGGGGAAGGAGTAGCAGCCCAGGACGGCCGTGGGCCGGTCGGCGTGCGGGCCCACCAGGGCGATGGTGCGGGGGCCGGTGAGCGGCAGGGTGCCGTCGTTGCCGAGGAGGACCACCGCCCGGTCGGCGATCCGGGCGGCGAGGTCCCGGTTGGCGGGCCCGTCCAGGTCGACCGTGCCGCGCAGGGCCTCCGGGTCGTCGAGGCAGGCCCCCTCCAGCGCCGGCGGGACGGGGTTCCAGCCCGCGTCGAGCAGGCCGAGCCGGGCCTTCTGCCGCAGCACCCGGTGGACGGCGCGGTCGACGAGTTCCCCGGGTACGCGGCCGTCGGCGACGGCCTGCCGGAGGGGTTCGCCGAAGGTCTTCACGGTGGGCAGTTCGACGTCGACCCCGGCGCGGAGCGCGGTGGCGGCGGCGTCGGCCCAGCTGTCCGCGACGCCGTGCAGCGTCTTGAGGAAGGCGATGCCGAAGTAGTCGGCGACGACCGTCCCGTCGAAGCCCCAGGTCCCGCGCAGCAGCCCGGTCAGTAGTTCCTCGTCGGCGGCGGAGGGGACGCCGTCGGTGTCGGTGTAGGCGTGCATCACCGAGCGCGCGCCGCCCTCGCGGACGGCCATCTCGAAGGGCGGCAGGACGACGTCCGCCCGTTCGCGCGGCCCCATGGCGACGGGGGCGAGGTTGCGTCCGGCGCGGGAGGCGGAGTAGCCGGCGAAGTGCTTGAGGGTGGCGACGACTCCGGCGGACTCCAGGCCCTGGACGTAGGCGGTGGCGATGGTGCCGACGAGGTAGGGGTCCTCGCCGATGGTCTCCTCGACGCGGCCCCAGCGGGCGTCGCGCACCACGTCCAGGACGGGCGCGAGCCCCTGGTGCACGCCGACGGAGCGCATGTCCGTCCCGATGGCGCGGGCCATGCGCCGGATCAGGTCGGGGTCGAAGGTGGCTCCCCAGGACAGCGGTACGGGGTAGGCGGTGGCCTTCCAGGCGGCGAAGCCGGCGAGGCACTCCTCGTGGGCCACGGCCGGGATGCCGAAGCGGTTGGCGGCGACGATGCGCTGCTGGGTGCGTGCCAGGGACAGCGCGCCGAGGGCGGGGTCGACCGGTGCGGTGCCGAACGGGCGGGTCAGCTGCCCGAGCCCGGCGGGCAGGAGGGCGTCGAGGTCGACGGCCTCCTCCATGTCGTGCTGGTGCGGAGCGACTCCGGCCCCGTCGGCCGATGCCCCGACCCAGACGCCGAAGAGCTGGGCGATCTTCTCCTCGGTGGTCATCTCGGCGATCAGGGCACCGACGCGGGTGTCGATGTCGAGTGCGGGGTCGTTCCAGACCGGGACGGCGGTGGCGTCGGTGTCGGTATCGGTGTCGGTGTCGGTGTCGGTATCGGTGTCGGTATCGGTGTCGGTCTGCGTGGGGTCGGTGGTCGTGTGGGCTGCCATGTCGGCGGTCACTTTCCTCCCACGCCCATCAGGCCCTGGACCAGGGCGCGACGGGCGAACAGGTAGACGAGCAGGACGGGCACCATGGACAGGACCACCGCGGCCAGCAGTCCCGGGATGTCGATCCCGTGCTCCGTCCGGAAGTCGTAGAGGCCCAGGGTGATCAGCTTGGTGGAGTCGGACTGGGTGAGGACGAGGGGGAACAGGAAGCCGTTCCAGGCCTGGAGGGCGGAGAACACGACGATCGTCGACAGGCCGCCCCTCGACAGCGGAAGGACCAGCTGGAAGAACATCCGGCGCGGTGACGCCCCGTCCATCGCCATCGCCTCGTACAGCTCCGGGCCGATGTCGCGCATGGCCCCGCTGAGCACCAGCGCGGAGACGGGCAGGCAGAACGCCGCCGTCGGCAGGACGACGCCGAGCAGGTTGTCGTAGAGACCCGCCTCGCTGATGAGGTAGAACATCGGGACGATCACGGCCTGGGCGGGAACGGCCAGGCCGAGCAGGAAGAGCCGGAAGGCGGACGAGGCGAAGCGCGAGCGGCTGCGGACGATCGCGTACGCCAGCGGCGGGACGAGCAGCAGCACCAGGCCGACCACGCAGACGGTGACGGTCAGCGTGTTGAGGAAGTACCGCCCGAAGCCGGTGGAGAACGCGCCCGTGTAGTTGTCGAGGGTGATCCGCTCGGGAAGCGCGAGGGGCCCTCGCCGGGCGTAGTCGGAGCGCGTCCGCAGGGTCGCCGTGATCATCACGTACAGGGGGAGGCCGACCAGCAGGAGCCAGACCAGCGATCCCGCGCCGGCCAGGTGGTTGGGGCGTCGGTTCATGACACGCCTTCCATGTCGCTGCGCATCCTGTCGTAGCCGGAGACGCGCACCACGATCAGGGAGACGAGGGTGGCCGCGACGACGAGGACGAGGGCGACGGCCGCTCCGGCGCCGAAGTCGAAGCCCTTGAAGGCCTTTTGGTACATGTAATAGGCGGTGATGGTGGTGTCCGTGCCGGGCCCGCCCTGCGTCAGGATGAGCACGGTCTCGAAGGTGGTGAGCCCGCCGACGACCATCAGGATCGTCGAGGTGATCACGGAGTTGCGCAGTTGCGGCAGGGTGATGTGGAAGAACTGCCGGACCCGGCCCGCGCCGTCGATCTCCGCGGCCTCGTACAGCACCCGGGGGACGGCGCGGGCGGCGCCCTGGTGGATGAGGGTGTGGAACGGGGTGAACTGCCAGGTGCTGACGAAGGCGAGCACGCCGATGGCACCGGCCTGGGTACCGAACAGGTTGCCGTCGCCGAACAGCCACGCCGCCCGGGAGGGCACCCCGAAGTTGGGGTCGAGCACCGCGCGCCAGAGCACCGACACGGCGGTGGTGGACAGCAGCAGGGGGACGAAGTAGATCGCGGACAGCACGGCGCGGTTGCGTTGCTGTCCGGCGGCCCACACTCCGAGCAGGACGCTCAGCGGGGTCTGGACCGCCACGCCCAGGAAGGTGACCAGGAGGCTCAGCCAGACGCTCTCGATCATGACGGGGTCGGCGAACACCCGGGTCCAGTTGTCCACGCCGACGAACCGCGGCGGTCCCAGTCCGCTCCAGCTGGTGAAGGACAGGGCGGCGACCATGATCAGCGGCGTGATCGCGAAGAGGCCGAAGAACACCGTGGCGGGGACGGCCCAGACGAAGCCGGGCCGGCCCACCCGGCTTCCGTACCGCTCCCGCGCCCGCCGTGACGCCCCGCGCCCGCGGTCGGGGGCACGGCCGCCGCCGGCGGACCGCCGAGCGGTCCGTACCCGGCCCCGCTCGTCGCCGCCCGCCCCCGTCGCCGTCCGGCTCCGCGTCTGTTTCCGTATCCGCGTCTTCATGTGTGAGGACATGTCTGCCTAGGCGGTGGGAAGGGCCTGCATGGCCTTGATGAAGCCGTCCGCGTCGGTCCGTCCGGCGAAGAACTCCTGCACGGCCTGGTGGATGGGCGTCATGGCGGCCGGCGGGTAGGCCTGGTCCCACGAGAGCTGGAACGACGGCGCCTTCTCGACCAGTTCGTACTGGTGGCGGGAGTACGCGGGGTTGGCCGCGGTGCCGAGGAACTTCTCGGTGTTCGTGGTGGTCGGGAGGTTGCCGACGGACAGCTGCTCCTTGACGAACCGGTCGGAGTACATGAGCTTCAGGAACTCCGCCACGGCCTCCGGGTGCCGGGTCTTCTTCAGTACGGAGTAGAAGTTGTTGGTGTTGCCGACGAGGTTCGCGGGGTCGCCCTTGCCGCCCTCGACGGCGGGGAAGGCGGTGTAGCCGAGGTCCTTCCCGGCGAACTCGGCGTCGGCCTCCTGCTGGGTGGCGTACGCCCACGAGCCCATCAGCTCGAAGCCGGCGCGGCCGCTCGCCAGGAGCGCCGGGGAGCCCCCGTCGGTGAACTTCACGGAGTCGGCGTTGTCGCCGAACGCGCCCGCGTCGACCAGTTGCTTCAGCATGCCGAGCGCCTTCCGGCTGTCGGCGCTCTCCCAGGCGCTCCGGTCGCCCTCCAGCGCCTTGGCGAAGAGCCCGGGTCCCGCGACGCGGTCGTAGAGGTACTCGAACCACATCAGGGTCGGCCACTTGTCGCCGCCGCCCAGGGCGATCGGTGTGACGCCCTTCTCCTTGAGCGCCTTGACCGCGTCGAGCAGGCCGCTCCAGGTCCGCGGCGGTTCGACACCGGCGTCGGCCAGCACCTTCTTGTTGTGGAACAGCAGCACCGGCTGCGTGCCGCGCATGGGGATGCCGTACGGCTTCCCGTCGACGACCGCGGTCTCGTAGACGGACGGCAGGAAGGCGGACGCCAGCGCGGGGTCGCTCTTGGTGAACCCGTCGAGCGGCAGCAGCAGCCCGGCGTCGACGTACGGCCGGATGCTCCCGCCGCCCCAGTTGAAGAACACGTCCGGGGCCTGCGGGGTGTTGATGATCGTCTGGAGTTTCTGCTGGTAGTCGGCTCCGGGAATGGTGTCCAGGACGGCCTTCACCTCCGACGTCCTGTTGAACTCGTCGACGAGCCGCTGCTCCACCTTGTTGGTGGCGTCGCCGTAGACGAGGACGTGGAACTCGGCCGCGCCGGACGAGGAGGCGCCGCCACCGCCGCAGGCCGCGAGGCCGAGTGCCAGCGCCAGTGCGAGACCGCTCACCAGCGTGCGCCGGAGGTGCGCCCCCGGGTTTCCGAGCCCTTTCACATGCCCCTTCACATGCCCCACCCTTCGAAAGTTTCTGCATGATTACCGAAAGTCTTGGTGCTGCGGGACCGTAGGGGCAGTCGTCCCGGGAGGTCAACGGGCGTGCGTCCACGCGACCGAACCGTTACCTCGGGGCGTGTCCTATCCTTCGTCGCATGCGCGATGACGACGGGGCGGAGGGCCGGGTCACCCTGGCGGAGGTGGCCACCCGGGCCGGGGTGTCCCTCTCGACGGTTTCGAAAGTCCTCAACGGCCGGTCCGACGTCTCGCTGCTCACCCGCACCAAGGTGGAACAGCTGCTGGAGGCGCACGGCTACCGGCGGCGGGCGGCCGGGACGCCCCAGGCGCCCCTGATCGAGCTGGTCTTCCACGAGCTGGAGAGCGTCTGGGCGATGGAGCTCATCCGCGGGGTGGAGAACGTCGCGAAGGCGCACGGCGCCGCCGTCGTCCTCACCGAGAGCGGCACCCGCCACGCGCCCGGCCCCGACTGGGTGGACGGAGTGCTGCGGCGGCGTCCGCTCGGCGTGGTCCTGGTCTTCTCCACCCTCCCGGACCGGGTCAAGAAGCAGTTGCGGTCACGGGCGATCCCGTTCGTCATCATCGACCCGGCCGGCGACCCGGAGCCGGACGTGCCGTCGGTGGGCTCCGCCAACTGGGCCGGGGGGATGGCGGCCACCCGGCACCTCGTCGACCTCGGCCACGAACGCATCGGGATCATCACCGGACCCGAGGACATGATGTGCTCGCTGGCCCGGCTCGACGGCTACCGCTCCGCCATGACCATGGCGGGCCTCCCGGTCGACCCCCGCCATGTGCGGTTCGGCGACTTCCACGTCCAGGGCGGGTTCTCCCGGGCCATGGAACTGCTCGAGGGCCCCGGCAGGCCCACCGCGATCTTCGCCGGCAGCGACCTCCAGGCGCTCGGCGTCCTGGAGGCCGCCCGCCTGAAGGGCCTCGGTGTGCCGCGGGACCTGTCGGTGGTGGGGTACGACGACGTCCCGCTCGCCCAGTGGTCCAGCCCGGCGCTCACGACGGTCCACCAGCCGCTGCGGCAGATGGCCGAGGAGGCCGCCCAGATGCTGCTGCGGCCCCGCGACCCCGGGAAGGCCGCCCTGCGCATGGAGCTGGCCACCCGGCTGGTGGTCCGCAAGAGCACCGCGCCGCCGCCCCCGGACGCCTGAGGCGACGGCGGCCGGCGCCGCCCCCGTCCTCCACCGGGGGCCGGCCCTGCCGTATCGGCGGTGCGCCCGCCCCGGGCCCGTGCGCCGGTGGTTGACCGCCGGGGCGGGCGGCCGTATGGTCTCCACGCACATTCGGCAGAACTTCCGAAACTTTCGTACGCCCTCATCGATCCGCGCGCGTCCCCCGTACGCCCCGGGGCCGGAACCCGTCCGGCCTCCGTCAGAGGAGGTTGACATGACCATGACTACAGTGGCTCCGCAGGGCCACGTACGGCCCCCGCGTCCGGCCCGGCGCTCCCGGGCCCGCCGCGCACTGATCCTGGGAACGGCGGGCCTGCTCGCCGCCGCGGGCGTCACCACGCTCACCGGCGCGGCGGAGGCGGCCGGCACCCTCGGATCGGCTGCCGCCGCCAAGGGCCGCTACTTCGGCGCCGCCGTCTCGGCGCAGTACCTGGGCGAGGCCGGCTACGTCTCCACCCTGGACCGGGAGTTCGGCTCGGTCACCCCCGAGAACGAGATGAAGTGGGACGCCGTCGAGGCGACCCGCGGCACCTTCGCCTTCGGCCCGGCGGACCGGATCGTCGCTCACGCCCAGGGCCGGGGCATGTCCGTGCGCGGCCACACGCTCGTATGGCACTCGCAGCTCCCCGGCTGGGTGGCGGGCCTGGGTGCGAGCGACCTCCGGTCGGCGATGAACCACCACATCACCCAGGTGATGCAGCACTACAAGGGCAAGGTGTTCGCCTGGGACGTGGTCAACGAGGCGTTCCAGGACGGCGGCAGCGGCGCCCGCCGCAGCTCGCCCTTCCAGGACAAGCTGGGCAACGGCTTCATCGAGGAGGCGTTCCGCACGGCCCGGGCGGCCGACCCGTCGGCCAAGCTCTGCTACAACGACTACAACACCGACGGTGTGAACGCGAAGAGCAACGCCGTCCACGCCATGGTGAAGGACTTCAAGGCCCGGGGCGTCCCCATCGACTGCGTGGGCTTCCAGTCCCACTTCAACAGCGCGTCACCGGTGCCCGCCGACTACCGGGCGAACCTACAGCGCTTCGCCGACCTGGGCGTCGACGTCCAGATCACGGAGCTGGACATCGAGGGCTCGGGCAGCGCGCAGGCCACCGCCTACGGCAACGTGGTGGGCGCCTGCCTGGCCGTCACCCGCTGCACCGGCATCACGGTCTGGGGCGTGACCGACAAGTACTCGTGGCGCAGCGGCGGCACCCCGCTGCTCTTCGACGGCAGCTACACCAAGAAGCCCGCCTACGACGCCGTGCTGGCCGCGCTCGGCGGCACCGGCGGAGGAGGGGGCGGGGGCGGGAGCGCGGGCTGCTCCGTCTCGTACACCACGACCGCGCAGTGGAACGGCGGCTTCAACGGTCAGGTGACGGTCACCGCGGGCAGCACCCCCATCACCGGCTGGACCACCACGGTGACGGTGACGCCGCCGCAGAGGGTCTCGGCGACCTGGAACGGCTCCCCCGCCTGGGACGGCAGCGGGAACGTCATGACCATGAGGCCCAGCCACAACGGCTCGCTGGCCGCCGGGGCCTCGACCACCTTCGGGTTCACCGTCATGACCAACGGCAGCACGGCGCCGCCCGTGCTGGGCGCCTGCACCGCGTCCTGACGCCGCCCCCGGCCGCGCGTGGCGGGCGGCGGGCCACGGAGCCGCCGCCCGCCGCCCGCCGCGCGCACCGCCGCACGGGGTCAGTGCTCGCAGAGGGAGAACTCCCGCTCGTACAGCTGCTCGTTGTGCTCGTCGATGAAGAACTTGCGCTCCCGCATGAGTTCTTCGCGGTACGCCTTGGCCTGCGCCGTCGTCATGGTGGAGGTGTCGGACCACGGCTGCTGCGGTGGCACGTCGGAGGTCGAGACGATCGTCGTCGACGGGTCGACCAGGAAGAACGCGAGGATCTTGCGGTGTCCCGGCCGGGTGGGGTCCGCGAGGCGGAACGGGCCGACGCGGTGCTGGAGGACGTTCGGGAACGCCAGGCAGCGCCCCGCCGGCGTCGACGCCGATCCGAACACCTGGTTCAGTGCGTCCTCGTCCTCCAGGCCGTAGACCTCGCGCAGCCCGTTGTCGTCGTTCTGCTCGTAGTCGGGGTCGTCGAGTGCCGCCCGGAAACCCAGCCGGCTCTCGGTGATGTTCTCGCTGTCCCAGTAGTGGATGCCGGTCGAGACGATCCGCTCGTTCAGCATCCCCTCGACGTGCCAGGAACCGCCCGGGTACTCGGGCTGGTCCGGTGTGAGGTGCACGGTGGCGAGCTTGACGATCACCTGGAGACGGCGGCCGCGGAGGTCGACCCGGGCGGACGCGTCGGGCGGCTCGGGCGGAGTGAAGGCAGGGGCGTCCGGGACGACCGGGCGGCGGTTCTCCCACCAGTCGTCCTGGGCCAGCTCCCAGGCGCGCAGGGCTTCCGCGTAGGCCGCGTCGTCACCGTAGGAGGACTTGTCCGGGTACTCCGGTTCCGAGTCGTACCAGCCGTAGGGGTCGGCCTCGATCCGCAGGGGCCGGGGATGCCGCAGGTCGGTGAGCACGTTCTCCAGCAGCGGGAGCATGCGCGCGAACAGGTCGGGCAGGAGGGCGGCCAGTTCGCGGTGGGCCTCGGGGTGGACGTTGTTGATGTACGAGCGGAAGGCGACCCCACCGTCGTCGTGGACGTCGACGTCCGTGGGCAGCCACTGGAACCTCTCCGAGAACTCGTACTTCTCGCAGCGGTCCGTCGGGTTCCGCCATGCCCGCTCGGGTGCGCCGCTCACCTCCCTCACCAGGCAGAACAGTGAGGGATGGACCAGGTCGAGCACCTGTCCGCCGGATCCGGGATGCCAGTCCCGCTCCTCTTCGGGGACCTCTTCCAGGACCCGGACCGCCTCGCGCAGCCGGGCCCTGAGCGCGTCGTCGATCAGGGTGTCCGACTGCCACACCCCGTCGACGGCGGACACCTCGATGCCGGTCCGTGCGTCCCGCAGGGCGGCGTAGTGGGCGAGTTCGGCGAGCACGTACCGCACCTGGGCCTCGGTGAGGCCCTGGGCGATCGCTTCCCGCGTCCAGGTGGCGACGATGCCGGCGTCGTGCATCTTGTCGAACCAGTCCGGCTTGGCCCGGATGTGCGCGCTGCACTGCATCATCTGGAGCTCGCGCAGTGTGCGGGGCGTCGCGAACGTCGTGTGACGGGACGTGTGGAAGGGCAGCGGGAAGGCGGGCAGGCCGGTCAAGTCTCGTGGTCCCTACAGTCGGTGTGCGGTGGCGGGAAGGATAGCCGAGCGGACCGACACCGCAGCCGCGCGCCCACTGCGGCCGCACACCGCCCCCGCCCCCGCCCCCACATCGGCCCCGGCCGGCGACCCCGCCCCTGATCCCGCGGGGACCCGTGGCGGTCGCTCCCGGACCCGGCAGGCCGGGCTCGCGCGGGCGCCGGCCCTCACGTTCCAGCCCGTACCGGTCGAGGACCGGCTCGCCGAGGTTCGGATGCCGGTCGGGACCGGTTCGGGGTACTTGCAGCAGGGAGCCCCGCCCGGCCGATGAGATCCGGGCTCCGGTGCGGTCATGACACACAGCCGCCACGCGAGAAGGGATGCTCACCTACCCCGTGGTCGTCGTCGGCCAGGGCACGCGGCTGTTCCCCCACACCGGCCCGGACGCAGCGCTTGACCTGATCGACTCGCGATCCACCGCCACAGGGGTGACGATCCAGGTCTACCGGCCCACCGGCCGCCCGCAGTACGCGACGACCCCGCCGACCGCGCGCACGTGACGCACTCCCGCACCCGTACTCCCGCCGTCGGTCGTGCCCCCGCCGAGTCGCTGTTCACGGTCCGTACACCAGGTGCGTACCCCCGCCGGCCTCGATCAGCCAGGACAAGGAACCGCTGCCGAAGGGCCAGCCGGTGGTCACCACCTGCACCCAGCCGCCATGCGGTTCGTCCACTCCCGCGTCCCACCACCACCAGCTGCGGTCCTCTCCGGCCCCCTCCTCGGTCGGGTCGAAGCAGTGCAGCCAGTCCGAGAGCATCCACGGCCCCCGGCAGGCAGCCGCCTTCTGCTGCCGCGTCATCGCCCGCCACCGGCGCAACCACGCCTCGGCGTCGAACGGCCCGGCGGTTTCCGGCTCAGGATGCTCGGGCGCGCACCGCTGGACGAACCAGGCCGGCAACAGCCGCGGCCAGTGCTCGAACGCCGGCCAGTCCCCCCTCTGCGTGACCACGCACGTCAGCACCTCACGCACATTCTCGATGACCCGGGCCGGATCCTCGGAAGCGAAGCGGACGCGGACCAGAAACGGACGCTGCTGATCGTGGTCGGGTCCCGGACCGGTCCGCAGGCGCTGCAGCTCGCCCGTTTCGGTGTCCACGGTGAAGGAGTATGCACCGGCACCGGCCTCGCGGTATCTCGATTTACCGCCGGGCCCGTCGCCATCGCGCCCCTCAGGGCCGGACAGCTGCTTGCCGCCGGAAGTGGGCGGCCCGGGCATGGGCGGGTCTCGCGCCTCCCGCTCCACGAGCGGCGCGCCCACGCGCTTCTCGCAGCGCCGCGCCCGCGGCGCCGCAGAGCGGGTAGCCGGTAGACGCCGGCACCCGGCACCCGGCACCCGGCACGCAGGCGCGGCTTTGCCGCGGTGCGGCGACCCACACCGCCTCGAAGAGGCTCCACCAGCCCCGGAGTGAAGCGCTGGCGGCCTTGGGAGCGATTGAGCCGGGGCCTCAAGGGCGCCTGGGGCCTGTGAGATCCTTCGCTCATGAGCACACCGCCTGATGGACTGCCCGTCTACCGGGTCCTGACCGGGCCGGACGATGCCGCGTTCTGCCACCGTGTGAGCGAAGCGTTGAGCCTCGGCTACGAGTTGCACCAAGGCCCCGCCGTCACCTTCAACGGGGAGAACGTCATCGTCGCCCAGGCGCTGGTCTGGCCGGCGCAGTCGTAGGGACCGTGAGGACCGCGGTGACCATGGTCGGCCCGTGACGGAGGAAGAGCCGCACGGGCTGGGCGAGTTGTGATGCTCGCCTGGGTGGCCTGTACGGCCTGTTCCCATCCGCCCTGCCGGTCGGTCTTCGTGGACCGGTCGCTGGTCATGCCGGTGCACCTGTGGCTCGGGCTCGTGACTTCGCCGTGCCCGACCGCCCCGGCATCCGGCTCCGCACGCCGGTTCGCGTACGCGGGGTCCGGAGGCGTCCGCCTGCGGATTCGACAGCACCGAGCACATCGCCGAGCAGTTGGCAAAGGCCGGTTTCGGATGTCTCCGAAACCGGCCCTCACCTGCGACTCGTTCGAGTCGGGACGACAGGATTTGAACCTGCGACCCCTTGACCCCCAGTCAAGTGCGCTACCAAGCTGCGCCACGTCCCGATGCGCGTGTTCCTCGGCCGGAGCCGGGGTCGGCGCGCAGGAAAAGATTACCTCACTCCGGGGCGGGGTCCGTGTCGCGGGCCAGGTGGGCGTGGCCGGAGCGGGCGCGGGCTCGGGTGGTGAGGGCGCCAGCGCCACGGGCCCGTACCTGTCCGTACGGGGACGGGGAGGAGGTCCTCCTGGTGGCGGACGGCGCGCGGACGTGCCCCGGTCGGCGGGCATGGCCGGGACGGCATCCGCCGGCCGGGTGACAATCGGGGTGTGGACAGGACACGGAGGGACCGGGACGAAGAGGGGCGGGCGCGCAGCGCGCGCCCCAGGGACGGGCTGGGGCGACCCCTGCCGTACGGCGAGACGGGGGTGGAGCGGCAGCCCGAAGGGGTGGTCCGGACGCCGGACGAGACCGTGCGGGAGGCTCAGCGTCTGCTGGACGCCGGGATGCCCTTCCACGCCCACGAGGTCCTGGAGGACGCCTGGAAGTCGGGTCCCGAGGAGGAGCGGGAGCTGTGGCGGGGGCTGGCGCAGCTGGCGGTGGGGCTGACGCACGGCGCCCGCGGCAACTCGGCGGGCGGCGCGCGCCTGCTGCTGCGGGGCGCGGACCGGATCGGGGCGTTCACCCACCGTCCGTACGGGATCGACGTGGAGGGCCTGGGGGCGTGGGCGCGGTCGCTGGCCGCGCGGCTGGGCGGTCCGGTGGACCCGGCGGCGGAGGCGCCGAGGCTGCGGGATTGAGGGCTGGGGGGCTGAGGGGGCGGGCATTGTGGCGGGGCTGCGGGCCCGGGCCTTCCCCGGGACCCGGCCCCCGGCCCGCGGCGGGGCGGCGGGGCCGGGGGCCTGGCGGTGGCGGCCCGGGCCGGGCCCCGTCGGGGCGGTCCGTCATCCGGTCTCCACCAGGCCGATGGCAGGCTGCCCGGTGCCCGGCTCGACCGTGTCGAAGATCCGGTTGGCAGGGCGCCGCAGGCCGTAATGGTCGCGCAGGGTGGTGCCGGTGTACTCGGTGCGGAACAGGCCCCGCTCCTGGAGGAGGGGGACGACCTCGTCGACGAACCGCTCCAGGCCGGAGGGCAGCACCGCGGGCATGATGTTGAACCCGTCTGCGGCGCCGCTGTCGTACCAGTGCTCGATGGTGTCGGCGACCTGCTCGGCCGTTCCCGCGAAGGTGCGGTGCCCCCGGCCGCCGCCGAGGCGCCCGATGAGTTGTCGTACGGTCAGGCGCTCGCGACGGGCCAGTTCGACGATGAGCGTGAAGCGGCTCTTGGCACCCTCGATCTCGTCCTCCGCGGGAAGGGCGTCGGGCAGCTCCCGGTCGAGGCGGAGGTCGTCGGGGTCCAGGTGCAGTTGCCGGGCGAGCTGGCGCTTGGCGTACTCGGGCGAGATGAGCCGGTCGAGCTCCGCGTCCAGCTCGCGGGCCTCGGCCTCGGTGTCGCCGATGACCGGCACGATGCCGGGGAGGATCTTGATGCCGTCGGGGTCCCGACCGAGGGAGAGGGCCCGTCGCTTGACGTCCTTGTAGAACGCGACGCCGTCGTCGAGCGTCTGCTGGGCGGTGAAGACGGCCTCGGCGTAGCGTGCCGCGAAGTCCTTGCCGTCCTCGCTCGACCCGGCCTGGACGAGCAGCGGGTACGCCTGGGGCGAGCGCGCCACGTTGAGCGGCCCGTCCACCCGGAAGAAGGTGCCGCGGTGGTCGATGCGGCGCACGCGGTCCGCGAGGGCGTGGACACCGCGCTCCTTGTCGGCGATCACGGCGTCGTCGGCCCAGCTGTCCCACAGCTTGGTGGCCACCTCGACGAACTCGGCGGCGCGCCGGTAGCGGTCGTGGTGCAGCGGGGTGTCGTCGAGGCCGAAGTTGCGGGCCGCGTCCGCCCCGGCGGTGGTGACGATGTTCCAGCCGGCCCGGCCGCCCGAGACGTGGTCGAGCGAGGAGAACCTCCTGGCCAGGTTGAACGGCTCGTTGTAGCTGGTGGAGGCGGTGGCGATGAGCCCGATCCGGCTGGTGACGGCGGCGAGCGCGGTCAGCAGGACGGTCGGCTCCAGCTTGCCGGCGGGACGCCGGCCCGGGTCGCCGAACAGCACGGGGCTGTCGGCGAGGAAGACCGAGTCCAGCAGTCCGCGTTCGGCGATGCGCGCGAGGTTCTGGTAGTGCCCGACGTCGGTACCGCCGCCGGCGGGGCTCTCCGGGAGCCGCCAGGCGGCCTCGTGGTGCCCGACCGACATGAGGAACGCGTTGAGGTGCAGGGGTTTGCGGTCAGTCCTGCCGGTCATGGGGACTCTCCTTCTGGGGGGGTGGGGACGGCGGGGACGGCGGGGACGGCGGAGGCCGGGGCGGCGGGGGCCGTCACTCCCAGGGCGGTGAGCAGGGTCTCCCGGTACTCCTGGAATCCGGGGTCCCGGGGAGCCCTGGGGGTGGGCAGGTCGACGGTGAGGTCGAGGAGGACGCGGCCCTCGTCGAGGACGAGCACGCGGTCGGCCAGTTCGACCGCCTCGTCCACGTCATGGGTGACCAGCAGCACGGCCGGCCTGTGGCGCTCGTACAGCTCACGCAGCAGCCCGTGCATCCTTATCCTGGTCAGCGCGTCGAGGGCACCGAACGGCTCGTCGGCCAGCAGGAGTTGCGGGTCGCGCACCAGGGCGCGGGCGAGGGCGGCACGCTGCTGCTCACCCCCGGACAGCTCGTGCGGCCACGAGCGGTCACGGCCCGCGAGGCCGACCTCGGCGAGGGCGGTGCGGCCGCGTTCGCGGGCCCGGGGGCCGCGCAGTCCGAGCACCACGTTGTCCAGCACCCGGAGCCACGGCAGCAGGCGGGAGTCCTGGAACGACAGCGACACCCGGTCGGGCACGGTGATGTCGCCCGAACCGACGACGTCGTGATCGAGTCCGGCGACCGCGCGCAGCAGGGTCGACTTGCCGGAGCCGCTGCGCCCGAGCAGCGCGGTGAACTCGCCGGGGGCGAGGTCGAGATCGACGTCCTTCAGTACCGTCCGGTCGCCGAAGCGGCGGACCAGCCGCCGGATGCGTACGGCGGGAGGCGCGTCGGCGCGGACGGCCGGGGGGACGGGTGCGGTCAGCCCGCCAGGGTGCGGCGCCATGACAGGGCCCTCCTTTCGACGGCGCGTACGAGGGCGTCCGAGGCGAAGCCGAAGGTGCCGTACGCCACCAGCCCCACGATGATCACGTCGGACTGGGCGTACTGCTGGGCCTGGAACATCATGTAACCGATGCCGCTGGTGGCGTTGATCTGTTCGACGACGATCAGTCCCAGCCACGACGACGTGACGCCGAGCCGCAGCCCGACGAAGAAGCCGGGCAGCGAGCCGGGGACGACCACCGAACGCAGGAACCGCCACCTGCCGAGCCGCAGGACCTCGGCGAGTTCGACATGGCGGTGGTCGATACCGGTGAGGGAGGCGTGCGTGTTGATGTACACGCTCACGGCGACACCGAGCGCGATGACGGTGACCTTCATCTCCTCGCCGATGCCGAGCCAGAGGATGAGCAGCGGCAGCATGGCGAGGGAGGGGATGGCGCGCTTGATCTGGAGAGGGCCGTCGACGAGGTACTCGCCGGTGCGGCTCGTGCCCGCGGCCACGGCGAGCGTGACGCCCGCGGCCACACCGAACAGCAGCCCCAGGCCGGCGCGTTGGAGGGAGATGAGCACGTTGCCCTGGAGGCGGCCGTCGGCCACGAGGTCGAACGCCGTGGTGGCGACGGTGCCGGGTCCCGACAGGATCCGCGGATCGAGCAGTCCGCCGGCGGACGCGGCCCACCACGCGGTGACGAGCAGCGCGGGGCCGAGCAGCCGGCCGAAGGGCACCGGGCGGGCCGGGCCGAGGCGCCCCCGGCGGGTCCCGGCCCGCCGCACGGGTGGGGCCTCGGGCCCGGACGGGGCCGCGGCCTTCGGACGGGTGTGCGGGCCGGAGTCGGGGGTGGGGGTGGGGTCGGGGATGTGGCCGGGGTCGGGGGTGGGGTCGGAGTCGGCGTCGGAGCCGTGTCGGGGGCTGGGGCCCGGGACAGGCGGGCGGTCGGCGCCGGGGCCTGGACCGGTGGCCCGCTCAGGGCCCAGCTTCCCAACGGGCCCGGGGGCGAGTGCGGCCGGGCCTCCCTCGCCGGGGCGGGTGCCGGCCACGGTCGCGGGGGGGGCGGGCCCGGGGAGGGGCGCGGCGGGGGGGGCGGGGGCGGGGGGGGCGGCGGGGGGGGGCGGGGGGGCAGGGCCCTTGGGCCGGGGCGGCCGCCGCGCG
>NZ_LWBU01000142.1 GCF_001646665.1 Streptomyces noursei
CGGACGCGGACGTCGGCGCCGGACTGGAGGGCCAGGCGGAGCGCGGTGAGCGCGGCCAGGTCGCGGTCGGCCTCCTGGGCGTACAGGGCGGTGGGGCGGGTGACGGCGCGCAGCAGGGCGCCGGTGCCGCAGGCGGGGTCGAGCACGGTCCCGGCCGGGCCCGCGAGCTCGGCCATGAGGGAGGCCGGGCCGGGCGGGGTCAGGGGGTACTGGCGGGGGGTTGGGGGCCGGGGGGGGGCGGGGGGGGAATCGGAGGGCCGCCCGGGGGCCCGTCCCGGCGGGGGGT
>NZ_LWBU01000143.1 GCF_001646665.1 Streptomyces noursei
TCTTCGTAGCGGGCTGTGGCTTGCCGTACGGCGGGTTCGACCCCCTCGGGGGGGCCCTCGTCTGGGGTCCCTGCCGGGTGAACGCCTGGGCGACCGATCCCTGGTTCCAGGCGCCCCCGGACATGACCGCAGGCGGCCCGTTCGCGCGTGTGGTGGGGCTGCTGCCCACCAGCGGCGTTTTACTCCTCGCCGGGGCCGCCTTCGGGCCCCTCCCCCCCCGCCCGGGCGCCGCGGGGGCCCCCGCCCGCCGGCGTTCCCCGCCCGGCGCGAGCCCCGCGGGCCGGCCCCCCCGGTGGGAGTGGGGGCCGAGCCGCGGGGGGGGCCGCGCGGCCGGGCGCG
>NZ_LWBU01000144.1 GCF_001646665.1 Streptomyces noursei
GGCTCGGTACGTCCGAGGCGGTGCGGGCGGCGGTGACGCTGCGGCGCACGGTGCGGGAGTTCACCGACGAGCCCGTGGACCCGGGCGCGGTGCGGCGGGCCGTGGCGGCCGCCCTGACGGCGCCCGCGCCGCACCACACGACGCCGTGGCGGGTCGTGCTGCTGGAGTCGGAGGAGTCGCGGGGGCGGCTGCTGGGCGCGATGGGGGGCGCGGGGGTCGCGGGCCCTCGGGCCGGCGGGCCCGGCGGGGGCGCCGGCGCCCGGCGGGGGGGCCGCGGGGGCGGGCGGCGGC
>NZ_LWBU01000145.1 GCF_001646665.1 Streptomyces noursei
GCGGGCGGGCCAGGGCCGGGGTCAGGGCAGGCGGGGCCCGGGCGGGGGCAGGGGCCGTCGGGCATTGCGGGGGCCTCCCCCCCCGGCCCCTTTCCGTTCGAGGCGGGGAAAACGCCCCCCCCCGGGGGGCGGGGTGCTGGGGAAACGGCCGAACGGGGGGTCCATGGGCCCCCCCCCCCCCCCCCCCCCCGCCCCGGGGGCCCGGGCCCCCCCCCCCC
>NZ_LWBU01000146.1 GCF_001646665.1 Streptomyces noursei
GGGGGGGGGGGGGGGACCCGGGGTGGGTGGGGGGGGGGGGCGCCAACGCGTGCCGGGCGGGCGGGCGGGGGGGGGGGGTGGGCCTTGAGCGCCGGGGGGGGGGCTCCCGCAGGGGGGGCGGGGCGGGGGGGGGGGAGGGGGGGGTTGTTGGGGGGCGAACGCCGGGAGGGGGGGGGGGGGGTTCCGGGACAATCGGGGGGCGCAAAGCGCGGGGGGCGGGGCGGCGGGCGGGGGGGAACTCGGGGGTGAACGGGGCGGCGACGGCCAGGGGGGGAAGCGCCACCAAGAAGGGCGGGGGTGGCGAGCCGCGGGGCCCACGGGGGGGGGGGGGGGGGCGCGGAAGGCCGCGGGC
>NZ_LWBU01000147.1 GCF_001646665.1 Streptomyces noursei
CGGGGGGGAGCGGGGTCATCGAGGTGGTGCGGGGCGGGGGCGGCGGGAGGGTGGGTGCCGTCAGGTACAGGCGGGGCGGGGGGGTGGTCGGGGGGGTGGAGGGGACGGGCGGGGGGGGCGGGTGGGGGAGTGGGGAGGAGGGGGGGGGGTGGGGGAGGGTGCAGAGGTCAGGGGCGGGGGGCGGGGGCAGCGGGGGCGGCGGGGAGGGGAGGTGGGGGGGGCGGGGGGGGGGGCGGGGGGAGGCGGGGAGGGGGCGGGCGCCGACGGCGGGGCGGTGGTTGCCAGGGGGGTGGGGGGGGGGGGGGCGGGGGGGGGCGGGGAGGGGGGCGGGGGGGGGGGGGGGGGGGGGGAGGGGCGGGGGGGGGGGGGGGGGGCGGCGGGGCGCGGGGGCCGGCGGGCGCCGGGCGGGGCGGGGGGCGGGGGGGGGGAGGGGGCGCGCGCGGCGGTGGCGCGC
>NZ_LWBU01000148.1 GCF_001646665.1 Streptomyces noursei
ACACAGTGGACGCGAGCAACTGAGGACAAGCCCTCGGCCTATTAGTACCGGTCAACTCCACCCATTACTGGGCTTCCATATCCGGCCTATCAACCCAGTCGTCTACTGGGAGCCTTACCCTCTCAAGGAGGTGGGAATACTCATCTCGAAGCAGGCTTCCCGCTTAGATGCTTTCAGCGGTTATCCCTCCCGAACGTAGCCAACCAGCCATGCCCTTGGCAGAACAACTGGCACACCAGAGGTTCGTCCGTCCCGGTCCTCTCGTACTAGGGACAGCCCTTCTCAATATTCCTACGCGCACAGCGGATAGGGACCGAACTGTCTCACGACGTTCTAAACCCAGCTCGCGTACCGCTTTAATGGGCGAACAGCCCAACCCTTGGGACCGACTCCAGCCCCAGGATGCGACGAGCCGACATCGAGGTGCCAAACCATCCCGTCGATATGGACTCTTGGGGAAGATCAGCCTGTTATCCCCGGGGTACCTTTTATCCGTTGAGCGACGGCGCTTCCACAAGCCACCGCCGGATCACTAGTCCCGACTTTCGTCCCTGCTCGACCCGTCGGTCTCACAGTCAAGCTCCCTTGTGCACTTACACTCAACACCTGATTGCCAACCAGGCTGAGGGAACCTTTGGGCGCCTCCGTTACTCTTTAGGAGGCAACCGCCCCAGTTAAACTACCCATCAGACACTGTCCCTGATCCGGATCACGGACCCAGGTTAGACATCCAGCACGACCAGAGTGGTATTTCAACGGCGACTCCACCTGAACTGGCGTCCAAGCTTCACAGTCTCCCACCTATCCTACACAAGCCGAACCGAACACCAATATCAAACTGTAGTAAAGGTCCCGGGGTCTTTCCGTCCTGCTGCGCGAAACGAGCATCTTTACTCGTAGTGCAATTTCACCGGGCCTATGGTTGAGACAGTCGAGAAGTCGTTACGCCATTCGTGCAGGTCGGAACTTACCCGACAAGGAATTTCGCTACCTTAGGATGGTTATAGTTACCACCGCCGTTTACTGGCGCTTAAGTTCTCAGCTTCGCCCTGTCGAAACAGAGCTAACCGGTCCCCTTAACGTTCCAGCACCGGGCAGGCGTCAGTCCGTATACATCGCCTTACGGCTTCGCACGGACCTGTGTTTTTAGTAAACAGTCGCTTCTCGCTGGTCTCTGCGGCCACCCCCAGCTCGAGCAGCAAGTGCTCTCACCAGTGATGGCCCCCCTTCTCCCGAAGTTACGGGGGCATTTTGCCGAGTTCCTTAACCATAGTTCACCCGAACGCCTCGGTATTCTCTACCTGACCACCTGAGTCGGTTTAGGGTACGGGCCGCCATGAAACTCGCTAGAGGCTTTTCTCGACAGCATAGGATCATCCACTTCACCACAATCGGCTCGGCATCAGGTCTCAGCCTCAATGTGTGACGGATTTGCCTATCACACGGCCTACACCCTTACCCCGGGACAACCACCGCCCGGGCTGGACTACCTTCCTGCGTCACCCCATCGCTTACCTACTACAGGTCTGGTCCGTCGGCTCCACCACTCCCCTTTGCCCGAAGGCTCCGGGGCGGCTTCACGGACTTAGCATCGCCTGGTTCGATATTGGGCGTTTCAAAGCGGGTACCGGAATATCAACCGGTTGTCCATCGACTACGCCTGTCGGCCTCGCCTTAGGTCCCGACTTACCCTGGGCAGATCAGCTTGACCCAGGAACCCTTAGTCAATCGGCGCACACGTTTCTCACGTGTGTATCGCTACTCATGCCTGCATTCTCACTCGTGAACCGTCCACAACTCGCTTCCGCGGCTGCTTCACCCGGCACACGACGCTCCCCTACCCATCACAGTCCCCGTTGGGGGTATGTACTGCAATGACACGACTTCGGCGGTACGCTTGAGCCCCGCTACATTGTCGGCGCGGAATCACTTGACCAGTGAGCTATTACGCACTCTTTCAAGGGTGGCTGCTTCTAAGCCAACCTCCTGGTTGTCTCTGCGACTCCACATCCTTTCCCACTTAGCGTACGCTTAGGGGCCTTAGTCGATGCTCTGGGCTGTTTCCCTCTCGACCATGGAGCTTATCCCCCACAGTCTCACTGCCGCGCTCTCACTTACCGGCATTCGGAGTTTGGCTAAGGTCAGTAACCCGGTAGGGCCCATCGCCTATCCAGTGCTCTACCTCCGGCAAGAAACACACGACGCTGCACCTAAATGCATTTCGGGGAGAACCAGCTATCACGGAGTTTGATTGGCCTTTCACCCCTAACCACAGGTCATCCCCCAGGTTTTCAACCCTGGTGGGTTCGGTCCTCCACGAAGTCTTACCTCCGCTTCAACCTGCCCATGGCTAGATCACTCCGCTTCGGGTCTTGAGCGCGCTACTGAATCGCCCTGTTCGGACTCGCTTTCGCTACGGCTTCCCCACACGGGTTAACCTCGCAACACACCGCAAACTCGCAGGCTCATTCTTCAAAAGGCACGCAGTCACGAGATGCAAGCAAGCTTGCATCCGACGCTCCCACGGCTTGTAGGCACACGGTTTCAGGTACTATTTCACTCCGCTCCCGCGGTACTTTTCACCATTCCCTCACGGTACTATCCGCTATCGGTCACCAGGGAATATTTAGGCTTAGCGGGTGGTCCCGCCAGATTCACACGGGATTTCTCGGGCCCCGTGCTACTTGGGTGTCTCTTAAACGAGCCGTCAATGTTTCAGCTACGGGGGTCTTACCCTCTACGCCGGACCTTTCGCATGTCCTTCGCCTACATCAACGGTTTCTGACTCGTCTCACAGCCGGCAGACTGTGAAAAAGAGATCCCACAACCCCGCATGCGCAACCCCTGCCGGGTATCACACGCATACGGTTTGGCCTCATCCGGTTTCGCTCGCCACTACTCCCGGAATCACGGTTGTTTTCTCTTCCTGAGGGTACTGAGATGTTTCACTTCCCCTCGTTCCCTCCACACTGCCTATGTGTTCAGCAGCGGGTGACAGCCCATGACGACTGCCGGGTTTCCCCATTCGGAAACCCCCGGATCAAAGCCTGGTTGACGGCTCCCCGGGGACTATCGTGGCCTCCCACGTCCTTCATCGGTTCCTGGTGCCAAGGCATCCACCGTGCGCCCTTAAAAACTTGGCCACAGATGCTCGCGTCCACTGTGCAGTTCTCAAGCAACGACCAGCCACCCATCACCCGCACCCTAAGGTCCGGTTCACTGGGGCCGGCATCGCGAAGATAAGGAACGAAGTCCGTACCTTCAGACACCCAACAGCGTGCCCGACACGATCCGATCAGATTCACGTTCCACGCCGAAGCAGTACTAGTGACCTCACCCAACCGTGCCGAATAATCAACGTTCCACCCATGAGCAACCAGCATCGGACATTCGCCGATGTTCTGGCCTCTGACCAGCCGAAGCTGGTGAGAAGTGCTCCTTAGAAAGGAGGTGATCCAGCCGCACCTTCCGGTACGGCTACCTTGTTACGACTTCGTCCCAATCGCCAGTCCCACCTTCGACAGCTCCCTCCCACAAGGGGTTGGGCCACCGGCTTCGGGTGTTACCGACTTTCGTGACGTGACGGGCGGTGTGTACAAGGCCCGGGAACGTATTCACCGCAGCAATGCTGATCTGCGATTACTAGCAACTCCGACTTCATGGGGTCGAGTTGCAGACCCCAATCCGAACTGAGACCGGCTTTTTGAGATTCGCTCCGCCTCACGGCTTCGCAGCTCTTTGTACCGGCCATTGTAGCACGTGTGCAGCCCAAGACATAAGGGGCATGATGACTTGACGTCGTCCCCACCTTCCTCCGAGTTGACCCCGGCAGTCTCCTGTGAGTCCCCATCACCCCGAAGGGCATGCTGGCAACACAGAACAAGGGTTGCGCTCGTTGCGGGACTTAACCCAACATCTCACGACACGAGCTGACGACAGCCATGCACCACCTGTATACCGACCACAAGGGGGCGACCATCTCTGGCCGTTTCCGGTATATGTCAAGCCTTGGTAAGGTTCTTCGCGTTGCGTCGAATTAAGCCACATGCTCCGCTGCTTGTGCGGGCCCCCGTCAATTCCTTTGAGTTTTAGCCTTGCGGCCGTACTCCCCAGGCGGGGAACTTAATGCGTTAGCTGCGGCACCGACGACGTGGAATGTCGCCAACACCTAGTTCCCAACGTTTACGGCGTGGACTACCAGGGTATCTAATCCTGTTCGCTCCCCACGCTTTCGCTCCTCAGCGTCAGTAATGGCCCAGAGATCCGCCTTCGCCACCGGTGTTCCTCCTGATATCTGCGCATTTCACCGCTACACCAGGAATTCCGATCTCCCCTACCACACTCTAGCCTGCCCGTATCGAATGCAGACCCGGGGTTAAGCCCCGGGCTTTCACATCCGACGCGACAAGCCGCCTACGAGCTCTTTACGCCCAATAATTCCGGACAACGCTTGCGCCCTACGTATTACCGCGGCTGCTGGCACGTAGTTAGCCGGCGCTTCTTCTGCAGGTACCGTCACTTTCGCTTCTTCCCTGCTGAAAGAGGTTTACAACCCGAAGGCCGTCATCCCTCACGCGGCGTCGCTGCATCAGGCTTTCGCCCATTGTGCAATATTCCCCACTGCTGCCTCCCGTAGGAGTCTGGGCCGTGTCTCAGTCCCAGTGTGGCCGGTCGCCCTCTCAGGCCGGCTACCCGTCGTCGCCTTGGTAGGCCATTACCCCACCAACAAGCTGATAGGCCGCGGGCTCATCCTTCACCGCCGGAGCTTTCCACCACCGAAGATGCCCTCAGTGGTCGTATCCGGTATTAGACCCCGTTTCCAGGGCTTGTCCCAGAGTGAAGGGCAGATTGCCCACGTGTTACTCACCCGTTCGCCACTAATCCCCCACCGAAGCGGGTTCATCGTTCGACTTGCATGTGTTAAGCACGCCGCCAGCGTTCGTCCTGAGCCAGGATCAAACTCTCCGTGAATGTTTACCCGTAATCGGGTTGACACTCGCGTTGAGCGGAACCGGAGGAGAGGAATAGTCTCCTCGGTTCTCAGCGTCCTCGCTGTGTTTTCTTCAAAGGAACCTCGACCATCCGAAGATGGACGGGGTATCAACTAATCTGGCGTTGATTTTTGGCACGCTGTTGAGTTCTCAAGGAACGGACGCTTCCTTCGTACTCACCCTCTCGGGCTTTCCTCCGGGCGCTTCCCTTCGGTCTTTCGTGTTTCCA
>NZ_LWBU01000149.1 GCF_001646665.1 Streptomyces noursei
GGGGGCGGCCCCCGCGGGGGCGGCGGGGGGCGTGTGTGGCGCGGGGGGCGCGCGCCCCGGCCGGGGGGGGCCGAGGAGGCCGCGGCCCAGGGGGGCTGCCACGGAGTGAGGGGGACCGGGGCGGGGGCCGGGGGCGGGGCCCGGCCGCCCCCCCGGGGGGGCCCGGGGGGGGGGCGGGGGGGACGGACCAACAACCCCCCCCCCGGGGTCGCCGAGGGGGGGGGGGGGGGGCCCCCCCCCGGGGCGCCGGGGGGGGGGGGCGGGGGGCCCCCCGACAAACTGTCCCCCCTCCGCGCCCCCCCCCCCCCCCCCCCCGCCCCCAAACACCCCCCCCCCCCCCCGGGGCTGTG
>NZ_LWBU01000150.1 GCF_001646665.1 Streptomyces noursei
TGGGTGGAACGGCGGGGGGGGGTGGCGGCGGGGGGGGGGGGGCCGGGCGGGAGGGGGGCTGGTTCGGGCCGGAGGGCCCACCCCCCCGCGGGCGGGGGAGGGAAGGGCACGGGGGCGGGGCGGGGGGGGCGGGGGGTGGGGGGGCGCGGGGGGGGCGGGCCCGCCACGGGGGGGGCGGCGGGGGGGTTGGGGGGGGGCCGGACGATCGGGGGGGGGGCGTGCAGGGGGGTTGTGGGGGGGTTTTCTACGGCCGGGGGGGGGTTGTGGGTCTTGGAGAGGGGGAGGGCGAGGGCGGGGGGGCGCGGGGCGGGGCCCCCGGGCCCGGCGCCGGGGCCGGGGATCCCACCAGCGGGACTGACGGCCCATCAAGAGGGGTTGAGGCCGATCACAGCGCAAAGGCGGCCGGCTGCCAGTCTCTCGCACGCC
>NZ_LWBU01000151.1 GCF_001646665.1 Streptomyces noursei
GGGGGGGAACCCCGCCACGTGGCGGAGACGGGGGGGGGGGACAGCGTGAGGGGCGGGGGGGGGGGGGGCCGGGCCCGCCCCAGGGGGGGCCCGGGGCGGGGGGGCGGGGGGGGGGGGGAGGCGAGCCCCCCCCGGAGGGCGCCCGGGCCGGGGAGGGAGGGGGGGCGCCCCCCCCCCGCCCCCCGCCGCCGCGGCCCGGGGGCCGCGGGGGGGGGGGGGGCGCGGGGTGGG
>NZ_LWBU01000152.1 GCF_001646665.1 Streptomyces noursei
CCCCGGCACGGTCGCGGACGGCGTCCGGATCATCGGCGGGGCCCTCGGCCGCCCCCCCCGCGGCCGGGGAGCCCGGGCGGCCGCCCCCCCCCCCCCCCCCCCCCCCCCCGCCCCGCCCACCCCCCCCGCCCCCCCCCCCCCCCCCCCCCCCCCCCCGCCCCCCCCCCCCCCGCCCGCCCGCCCGGGCCGCCGCCCCCCCCCCCCCCCCCCCCCCCCCCCCCCCGCGCCCCCCCCGCCCCCCCCCGGGGCCGACCCCCCGGGGGGCGGGCTCCCCCCCACCCCCCCCCACACCGCCGGGCGGCCCCCGCTCCGCGCCCCCCCGCCCCACCGCGGCGGCGGGGGGGGGGGGGGGGGGCGCCCCCCGGGGGGGCGTGCGGGCGGCGGGCGGCGGGCGGGCGTCTGTCCCGGGGTGTCCG
>NZ_LWBU01000153.1 GCF_001646665.1 Streptomyces noursei
GCGTTCGGCCGCGGCGAGGTGCGTGGCCAGCGCCAGCCATGCCCGGGCGTAGGTGTCGGAACCCGCGTCGGCGAGGCGGCCGAACGCGTCACGGGGCCGCCGGCCGGCCTCCGCCGCGAGCGCACCGGTCAGTTCGGCCGCCGCGGTCAGTCCGGCCCGGCGCAGCGGCCCGAGAGTGCCGGCCGGCAGCTCGTCCCGGGCCGCTTCGGCGACCGCCCGCCGGCCACCCGACACGCCGCTCTCCAGCAGCCCGCGCACCCG
>NZ_LWBU01000154.1 GCF_001646665.1 Streptomyces noursei
GGTGGGGCGGGCGGCCGGGTCCTTGGCGAGGCAGCCGCGCACGAGGTCGTCCAGCTCGGCGGGGAGCCCGGCGAGGCCCCGCTCGGCGGGGGCGATGCGGAACATCACGGCGCGCACGCCGCTTTCGGCGGCGCCGCACGGGGCGCGGCCGGTCGCCGCGCACGCCAGGACCGAACCGAGGCAGAAGACGTCCGACGCGGAGGTGACGCGATCGCCGCGCACCCGCCCGGGCGCCATGAACCCGGGCGACCCGACGACCGCCCCGCTGCCGGTCCGCCCGCCGTCGGTGCCCGT
>NZ_LWBU01000155.1 GCF_001646665.1 Streptomyces noursei
ATCGCTCTTTTTAAGTTGCAGGACTTCGACTTCGCCCTGCAGTTCGTGAACTACCGGTAGGTCCCGCGCACCGGCGGGCCGGGCTCGGGCGGATCGGGGGCGGACAACGGTGCGGGCGGGCCGCCCCCCCCCCCTTTCGGCCCGGCGCCTTGTGGCGGGCGGGCGCCGCCGCGCGCCTGCCCGGCCATCGCCTGGGGCGCGCCGCCGTCGTGCCCGCCCCGGCCGCGCGGCCGCCCGCCAGGGGCGCCGCCCCCCGCCTGGGGGGGCGGGCGGGGTTGGGCGTCCGCGGGGGGCGGCCCCGGCTGGCCGGCCCCCCCCGCGGCGGCGGGGCGGTGGGGGGGGGGTTTGCCCCCCCCGCGGCCCGCCGGGCGCCCCCCGACACCCGGGCCACCACCCGCCCCCCCGGCGCCCCCGCCCGCCGGCCCACCGTCGGGATGCGCGCCGTCCCGGCGCCGTGCCCCACGGCGGGGATCCGCTCCCGCCACTCGGGCGCCACGTCGTG
>NZ_LWBU01000156.1 GCF_001646665.1 Streptomyces noursei
GGCCCACCGCTCCGGCGTGACACGCCGGAGCGCGGCACCGGCCGGGGCGGCCCGCATTGCGGTCCGCCCCGGCCGGTGTTTGCTTTGACGGGAGCGCCCCGACCCCCGGGGCACGGCCCACGCGGAGAGCCGCATGAAGTTCGCGCAGATCATCGACTTCGAGACGGAACGCATCGACGACATGGAAGCGCTCATGGAGGAGCGGCGGGCCCCCCCGGCCGGGGGGGCGCGCGGGGCGCCCCCCCCCCCCGCGCCCCCCCGCACCGCCCCCCCCACCCCCCCCCCCCCCCCCCCCGCCCCCGCCGCCGCCCCCCCCCCGCGCCCACGCCCCCCCCCCCCGGCGCCTCCCCCCCCCCCCCCCCCCCCGGCCCCCCCCCCCCCCCCCCCACCCCCGGCCGCCCCAACCCCCCCGCAGGGCCCCCCCCCCCCGCCCCCCGCCTCGCC
>NZ_LWBU01000157.1 GCF_001646665.1 Streptomyces noursei
ACGGGGTCCGGGCGGGCCGGGGCGGGGCGGGGGGAGCTGGCGGGGGGGGGGGTGCGGGTCCGGGGGGGGGTGCGCCCCGGGGGGGGCGGGGTGCGGCGGGTGCTGGGCCGGCGTACGGAGGGGGGGGGGACGGCGGGGGCGACCGGGGGGGGGGCGGGGCGCCGGGCGCGGGGCGGGCGGGGGGGCCGGGGGGGCGCCCGGGCCGGCGGGGGGGGGGCGGCTGGCGCCGGGGCGGGGGCGGGGGCGGCGGCCGGGGGGGGGGCCGGGGCGGCGGGGGGGGGCCGGGGCGGGGGGGGGGGGGGGGGGGGGGGGGGGGGGGGGCGGGGGGGGGGGGGGG
>NZ_LWBU01000158.1:0-130715 GCF_001646665.1 Streptomyces noursei
ACTTTGCGGACACTCCCTAGAACCTGGGCTCCGGCGCCCCGGACCGCGCCAGTTCCGCGGCTTCCTCCTGGGTGCAGACCGACGGCGGGGAGCCCTCCAGGGGCCGGCGGGCCGTCTCCTTCATGCACGCGACCGCGATCACGCCGACCAGGGCCGCCGCCATGGCGTAGTAGGCGGGCATCAGGGTGCTGCCGGTGAGGCTGATCAGCGCGGTGATGACCAGGGGCGTGGTGCCGCCGAAGAGGGAGGCGGAGAGGTTGTAGCCCACGGACAGCGAGCCGTAGCGCACCTGGGTGGGGAACAGCGCCGGGAGCGCCGCCGACATGGTGCCCAGCAGGCACACCAGGGACAGGCCGAGCATCAGCATGCCGGCCGTGACGGCGACGACGCCGCCCAGGCCGATCAGCCAGAAGGCCGGGGCCGACAGGAACAGGAAGCCGAGCATGCCGGCCATCAGCAGCGGCTTGCGGCCGTACCGGTCGCTCAGCCGCCCCACCCGGGTGATGATCAGCATCAGGAAGACCATGACGGCCAGCAGGATCAGCAGCCCGTGCGTCGCGCTGTAGCCCAGCTCGTCGGAGAGGTACGTCGGCATGTACGACAGCAGCATGTAGTCGGTGACGTTGTACGCGCCGACGAGCGCGATGCACAGGATCAGCGTCGGCCAGTACTCGCGGAAGATCGTGGCGAGGTCGCCCTTCGCCGAGGTCTCCACCGGGTCGGCCGCCTCGGACGCGGTCGCGCCCTCCGCCTCCAGCTTCCGGAACGCCGGGGTCTCGTCGAGCCGCAGCCGCAGGTAGAGCCCCACCAGGCCGAGCGGTCCCGCGACCAGGAACGGGATGCGCCAGCCCCACGCCTCCATGGACGCGTCGCCCAGCACCGCGGTCAGCACCGTCACCAGGCCCGCCGCGCCGACGTACCCGGCCAGCGTGCCGAGCTCCAGGAAGCTGCCGAAGAAGCCGCGCCGCTTGTCCGGGGCGTACTCGGCGATGAAGGTCGACGCGCCGCCGTACTCGCCGCCGGTGGAGAAGCCCTGGACCAGCCGGAACAGGATCAGCAGCACCGGGGCCCAGAAGCCGATGGACGCGTAGGAGGGGATCAGGCCGATGGCGAACGTGCCGACCGCCATCATGATCATCGTCAGGGCGAGCACCTTCTTGCGGCCGATGCGGTCGCCCATGGGACCGAAGACCATGCCGCCCAGCGGGCGGATCAGGAAGGCGACGGCGAAGGTCGCGAACGAGGACAGCAACTGCGCGGTGTCGTTCCCGGAGGGGAAGAACACATGGCCGATGGTGACGGCCAGGTAGCTGTAGATGCCGAAGTCGAACCACTCCATGGCGTTGCCGAGCGAGGCGGCCTTCACGGCCCGTTTCACCGCCGTCACATCGGTGACGGTGATGTCGGACCGCCGGAGCTTGGGGTTCCGCCGCCGCTGGATGGTGCGGAACAGCATGCGGTGGCGCCTGACCGCCGCAGGATCGGTCGTGGCCGCCATGGGCAGGGTTCCTTTCCCGGACTGTGGATCAATCCAGGGGGAACATCTGCTCGGGAGTGGCGATCGCAAACCGAAGTCCCGGATCATTGGGACTTCGGTCACACGGCGAGGGGCCTTCCGGCGGACGGCTCAGATGCCGAGGTCCTTGATGATCTTGGCCACGTGCCCGGTCGCCTTCACGTTGTAGAGCGCGCGCTCGACCTTGCCCTCCTCGTCCACGACGACCGTGGAGCGGATCACGCCGGTCACCGTCTTGCCGTACAGCTTCTTCTCGCCGAAGGCGCCGTACGCGGTCAGCGTCTCCTTCTCCGGGTCCCCGACCAGCGTGACCTTCAGGTCCTCCTTCTCGCGGAACTTGGCCAGCTTCTCGGGCTTGTCCGGCGACACCCCGATCACGTCGTAGCCGGCGTCGGCGAGGACGTCGAGGTTGTCGGTGAAGTCGCACGCCTGCTTGGTGCAGCCGGGGGTCAGGGCGGCCGGGTAGAAGTAGACGATGACCTTGCGGCCCCGGTAGTCCGCCAGCGAGACGTCCTTGCCGTCCGCGTCGGGCAGGGTGAAGGCGGGGGCGGTGTCGCCGGGCTGCAGTCGCTCGCTCATGGCTTCTCGGCTCCTCGGGAGGGGGATGGCTCGTACGCGTTCAGAGCCTAATGGGGGTCTGGGACAGTCATCGGGTCCCCGAGCTGACAGACTGTCCACCACGGATTCGGCCGGACCTACGGAGGCAGCGCGGTGTCGGAAGCCAGGACCCCTGCGCAGATCGAGGCGGACATCGTCCGCCGACGCGAGCAGCTCGCCGTCACTCTCGACGAGATCGGCGTGCGCGTGCACCCGAAGACGATCATCGGGGACGCGAAGGCCAGGGTGGCCTCGACGGTCGACCAGACCGCCGGGCGCGCCTTCGTCACCGTCAACCGCGTGGTGACGGACGTGAAGGGACGGTTCGTCTCGGAGGACGGCGCGCCGCGTCTGGAGCGGCTGGTGCCGGTGGCGCTGCTCGCCGTCGGTGTGGTGGGGCTGCTCGCGATGAGTGCCCGGCGGCGCCGGGACTGACCCGAGTCATGACCCTCCGGCGTGCGGGACGCGCCGGGGCAGGTAGGTTCGTGGCGTGAGCGAGAACACCCACGACAAGCTGCCCATCCGGATGCTGCACGACCGGGTGCTGGTCCGCAGTGACACGCCCGAGGGCGAGAGGCGCTCGGGCGGCGGCATCCTGATCCCGGCGACCGCCGCGGTCGGCCGCCGGCTCGCCTGGGCCGAGGTGGTCGCGGTCGGACAGAACGTCCGGACCGTGGAGATCGGTGACCGGGTGCTGTACGACCCCGAGGACCGCGCCGAGGTCGAGGTGCGGGGCGTGGCGTACGTACTGATGAGGGAGCGCGACCTGCACGCGGTCGCGGCGGACCGGTTCGGCGGGTCGGAGGACTCGACCGGTCTGTATCTGTAGGGCGGCTCCGGCGAGCGTGCGGGAAGGCCCGGTGGCGGACGTCACCGGGCCTTCGTGCGCGGGCCCGCCACCGGGGCGCGCGCCTTTGCTAGCGTGGAGGGACCCCGACGAGACGCGCCGTACCGGGTCAGGACAAGACGACGCACCCCGTATGTACGTCGTCGCGTCCCGGAGGTGCCGTCATGGCATGGGTCCTGCTGATCGTCGCCGGTCTGCTCGAGGTGGGCTGGTCGGTCGGAATGAAGTTCACGGACGGGTTCACCCGGTGGTGGCCCAGTCTGTTCACCGGCGCCGGGATCGTCGCCAGCATGCTGCTGCTCGCCCAGGCGGCGAAGACCCTGCCGATCGGTACCGCGTACGGCGTGTGGGTCGGCATCGGTGCGGCCGGTGCGGCGGTCGTCGGCATGGTGGTGCTGGGTGAGCCGGTGACCGCCGCGCGGATCTTCTTCGTCTGTCTGCTGCTGGTCGCGGTGGTGGGCCTGAAGGCGACCTCCGGGCACTGACCCGGCGGTACGGCCCCGGGGCCCGCCGGCCGGCTACCGGACCGGTCCGCCGGGCGGCCCGGCCGGCATGACCGGCATGGCCGGCGCGGGGCCCGGCCCCGCCGCGCCCCCGCCGCCGGGGGCCGCGGCGCCGGCGGGTGTGCCGGTCCCGGGGGAGCCGGGCGGGCCTGCCGGGTCCTGGCCGCCCGCCCCGTGCGTCCCCCGCGTACCGCCGCCGGTCCGCGTACCGGCCGATTCGCGGGCGCCGCCCGGTGCGCCGGGGCCCTCGAAGCCGTCGTACCCGCCGGAGCCGTCGCCCCTGCCCCGCTCCGCGCCGGCGTCCTCGACGTCCCAGCCCTCCACGTCCTCCGGGGCACCGGAGCCGGAGGGGTCGGGCTCCTCCAGCTCCTTCTCGGCGCCGTCGGCCAGCACCAGGTCGAAGTCGCGGACCGCGCTGTCGGCCAGCGCCGCCCGGGTGTACTCGCCCCAGATCTCCGCCGGGGCCCCGCCGCCGTTCATGCGTTCCAGGCCCAGCGCCCCGTACAGGGGTTTCTGCGCTCCGGTGTCCGGGTCCTGGCCCATGACGGTGATGACGGTCGCCAGGTCCGGGGTGTAGCCGGCGAACCAGGCCGCCTTGTCGTCCTCCGCCGTCCCGGTCTTGCCGGCGGCGGGACGGCCGGCCGCCTGGGCGGCGGTTCCGGTGCCGCCCTCGATGACGCTGCGCAGCATGGCGGTGGTCGTGTCGGCGGCCTCCCTGCTGATCACCTGCTCGCTCTTGCGGGCGGGCAGGGGCAGCGCGGTGCCGTCCTTCTCGATCTTCTCGACGAGGGCGTACGTCGCGTGCTTGCCGTGGTTGGCGAGGGTGGCGTACGCCTCCGCCATGTCCAGCACGCTGGCGGTGGCCGGGCCGAGCGCGATGGACGGGGAGGGGTTGAGGTCGGGCGTGTCGGGGGGCAGGCCCAGGTCGATGGCGGTCTGCTCCACCTTGGCCGGGCCGACGTCCACGGCGAGCTGCGCGTAGACCGCGTTGACGGACTTGTCGGTGGCGGTGCGCACGGTGATGGGGCCGTAGTCGACGTCGTCCTCGTTGGCCGGGGCGTACCGGCTGCCGGTCCAGCCCTGGACGGCGCGCTTGTTGGTGCCGTCGTAGCGGGTGTGGGGCGAGATGCGGTCGCCGTCCTGGGTGACGGAGGAGTGGTGGACGGCGGCGGCGAAGACGAACGGCTTGAAGGTGGAGCCGACCTGGTAGTCGCGGCGGGTCGCGTTGTTGACGAACTGCCGGGTGTAGTCGACGCCGCCGTACATGGCGACCACCTTGCCGGTGGCCGGGTCGATGGACACGCCGCCGACCCGGACGTAGCGGTCGGTCTCGTTGGAGTCGTCGAGCCGTGCCATGACCTGTTCGTCGACCGCGCCGGCGAGGGCCTCCTGCTTGTCCTGCTGGAGGGTGGTGGTGATGCGGTAGCCGCCCTGGGCGAGGGTCTTCTCGTCGATGACGTGGTGGTCGGTGAGGTAGTTCTCGACCGCCTGGACGACGTAGCCGCGCTGGCCGGACAGGCCGGTGGTGGCCGTCACCTCCTCGGGCTCGGGGAAGGTGGTGGCGGCGCGGGCGGCGGGGCTGAGCCACTTCTCCGTGACCATGGCGTCCAGGACGTAGTTCCAGCGGCGGAGCGCCTTGGCCCGGTTCTCGGGGCGGCCGTCGACGTCGTAGGCGCTGGGGGCGTTGAGGAGGACGGCGAGGTAGGCGCCCTGAGCGGTGGTCAGGTCCTGGGCGTCCCTGCCGTAGTAGGCGCGGGCGGCGGCCTGGATGCCGTAGGCGTTGCGGCCGTAGAAGCTGGTGTTGAGGTACCCCTGGAAGATGTCGTCCTTGGTCTTCTCCCGGTCGAGCCTGATCGAGATGAAGAACTCCTTCGCCTTCCGGACGAGGGTCTGTTCCTGGCCGAGGTAGTAGTTCTTGACGTACTGCTGGGTGATGGTGGAACCGCCCTGGGTGCCCTTTCCGGTCAGGGTGTTCCAGGTGGCGCGGAGCATCGCCTCGGGGTCGACGCCGGGCTGGGAGTAGAAGTCGCGGTCCTCGGCGGCGAGCACGGCGTGCTGCACGGTGGCCGGGACCTGGGAGAGCCGGACGTTCTCGCGGTTGACGTCACCCTTCTGGGCGAGCGGGGTGCCGTCCTCGTAGAGGAACACGTTCGACTGGGCCGTGGCGGCGGCGTTGGCGGGCGGGATGTCGACGAAGTGGTAGCCGGCGAAGAAGCCGCCGATCAGGAGGAGGGCGGCGAGGAGGAAGGCGCCGAGGACCATCCGCCAGGTGGGGAGGAGCCGGCGCAGGCCGGTGCGCTTCCGCCTGCCCTTCCGCTTCCGTTCCGGCGGGACGGGGGTTTCGGCGGGGGGCCCGGCGTCGGTCGGGTCGCGGGGCTCCCAGCCTGGCTGCGGTGGCTCGTCGCTCATGATCTCCGGCCTGTTTCGTCACGTATGGGGCGTTTTGCGAAGTCCCTTCATAGTGCACGGTCCACCCGCCCAACCCCGGCAACGGCAGCCGGAACGACAGCCGAAAACCGCTCGCGGGCACGGATGTGAGCGGGCTAGGCTCCTCGGCTTTGGTGTGTGCCGACGGCGGACGGACGCGGGAGGGGGCCAGGATGCGGCTGTACGCGGCCGTGGCGGCGGGCGGGTTCCGGCGCTATGCGACCTACCGGGTGGCGACCGCCGCCGGGGTGTTCACCAACACCGTCTTCGGCTTCATCCTGGCGTACACCTACATGGCCCTGTGGGACGAGCGTCCGGGGCTCGGTGGCTACGACATGTCCGAGGCGCTCACCTATGTGTGGATCGGACAGGCGCTGCTGGCGACCTGCGGGCTCATGGGCGGCGGGTTCGAGGACGAGCTGATGGAGCGCATCAAGACGGGTGACATCGCCGTCGACCTGTACCGCCCGGCGGACCTCCAGGCGTGGTGGCTGTCGGTCGCCCTGGGCCGGTCGGCCTTCCAGCTGCTGGGCCGGGGCGTGGTCCCGATGGCGGTCGGGGCGCTCGCCTTCGACCTCGCCCTGCCCGGGCACCCGTCGACATGGGCGGCCTTCCTGCTGTCGGTGGCGCTGGGCGTGGTGGTCAGCTTCGCCGTCTGGTTCCTGGTGGCGCTGAGCGCGTTCTGGCTGATGGACGGGGCCGGGGCGGTGCAGGTGGCGTGGCTGGCGGGGACGTTCTTCTCCGGGATGCTGCTGCCGCTGACCGTCTTCCCCGGCGCGCTGGGCGAGGTGGCGCGGCTGCTGCCGTGGGCGTCGCTGCTCCAGGTGCCGGCGGACGTGTTCCTGGAGAAGCGGACCGGCTGGGCCCTGCTGGAGGCGTACGCCTTCCAGGCCGGCTGGGCGGTGGTGCTGCTGGCGGCGGGGCGCGCGCTCCAGGCCGTGGCGACCCGGAGGGTGGTGGTGCAGGGTGGCTGAGCCGGTCGCGGGAGTGCGCGCGTACGGGCTGATCGCCGCGATGTGGGTGCGGTCGACGATGACGTACCGCTTCTCCTTCGCGATGACGCTGCTGTCCAACTTCACGGCGACGGGGTTCGACTTCGTCGTCATCCTGCTGATGTTCGGCCAGGTGGACGGGCTGGGCGGCTTCTCGTTCGCCGAGGTCGCCTTCCTGTACGGGACGACCGGGACGGCCTTCGGGCTGGCCGACCTGGTGCTCGGCCAGGTGCAGCGGCTGGGGCGGCGAGTGCGGGACGGGACGCTGGACACGCTGCTGGTGCGGCCGGTGCCGGTGCTGGCGCAGGTGGCGGCGGACCGGTTCGCGCTGCGGCGGGTGGGACGGGTGATCCAGGGGCTGATCGTGCTGGTGTGGTCCCTGGTGCTGCTCGACGTCGAGTGGACGCCGCTGAAGGCGGCGCTCGTGCCGGTGATGGTGATCGGCGGGTGGCTGATCTTCTCGGCGGTGATGGTGATGGGGGCGGCGTTCCAGTTCTGGGCGCAGGACGGCTCCGAGGTCGCCAACGCGTTCACCTACGGCGGGAACACCCTGCTCCAGTACCCGCCGGTGATCTTCGCGCAGGACCTGGTGCGCGGGGTGGTGTACGTGGTGCCGCTGGCGTTCGTGAACTGGGTGCCGGCGCTGTACGTGCTGGGGCGCGAGGCGCCGGCGGGACTGCCGGGGTGGGCGGCGTTCGCGTCACCGCTGGTGGCGGCGGTGTTCTGGGTGGTGGCGGGTCTTGCGTGGCGGGTGGGCATGCGTTCGTACCGGAGCACGGGGAGCTGATGGAGTGACGGACACCGGATTCATCGAACTGGACGGGGTGGAGAAGGTCTTCGAGGTGCGCCGCAGAACCGGCCGCTTCCGGCGCGAGAAGCGCCAGGTCCGGGCGGTCGACGGCATCGGATTCCGGGTGCCGCGCGGCGAGATGGTGGGCTACATCGGCCCCAACGGCGCGGGCAAGTCGACCACCATCAAGATGCTGACGGGCATCCTCACCCCCAGCGGCGGCCGGCTGCGCGTCGCGGGCATCGACCCCTCCCGCGAGCGCACCCGGCTGGCGCGCCGCATCGGCGTGGTGTTCGGGCAGCGCACGACGCTCTGGTGGGACCTGCCGCTGCGGGACTCCTACCGCCTGGTGCACCGCATGTACCGCATCCCCGACGCCCGCTTCCGCGAGAACCTGGACCGCTGCGTCGAACTGCTCGACCTCGCCGAGCTGCTGGAGGTGCCGGTCCGTCAGCTGTCGCTCGGGCAGCGGATGCGCGGCGACATCGCGGCCGCCCTGCTGCACGACCCCGAGGTGCTGTACCTGGACGAGCCGACCATCGGCCTGGACGTCATCTCCAAGGCGAAGGTCCGCGACTTCCTCCGCGACCTGAACGCCGAGCGCGGCACCACGGTGCTCCTCACCACCCACGACCTCACCGACATCGAGCAGCTGTGCAAACGGGTGATGGTCATCGACCACGGGCGCCTGATGTACGACGGCCCCCTCGGCGGCCTGCACGAGGTGGGCGAGAGCGAGCGGACGCTGGTGGTGGACCTGGAGCGGGAGCTGCCGCCCATCACCGCCGACGGCGCCCGGGTGGTGCGCGTCGACGGCCCGCGCCAGTGGCTGGCGTTCCCCGCCGCCCGGTCGGCCGCGCCCCTGGTGGCCCGGATCGCGGCGGAGTACCCGCTGGTGGACCTGTCGGTGCGGGAACCGGACATCGAGACCGTGATCGCCAAGATGTACGCGGAGCGATCGGCGGGCCTGTGACGGGCACCCGGCACTAGGCTGCCGGTATGACGAGCGAACCGCCCGACATACGGGCTTCGGACGCCGAGCGCGAGCGTGTGGCGGAGCGGCTGCGGGACGCGTACGCGGAGGGCCGCCTCGACATGGCCGAGTTCGAGCAGCGCCTGGACTCCGCCTACCGGGCGCGGACCCACGGGGAGTTGGTCCCGCTCCTGCGCGACCTCCCCGCGGGCGCGGTGGCCCCGGTGGGGGACGGTGCCGGCGGGGCGGCCGGTGCCCCCGCCGTGGCCGGGGGCCCCGGGGCGGGCGCGGCGGGCGGGGAACGCGCCTGGCCGGCCCGGATCGGCAGGCCCGCCACCTCCAGGGGCGCCTTCGCGTTCTGGAGCGGCTTCACGCGGCGGGGCGGGTGGAGCGTCGCGCGCGAGTTCACGGCGGCCGTCTTCCAGGGCGGCGGCGACATCGACCTGCGCGAGGCGTCCTTCGAGGACCGGGAGGTCGTCATCCGGTGCTTCGCCGTCATGGGCGGCATCCAGGTGGTCGTCCCGCCCGACCTGCACGTCGAGGTGTCCGGCTTCGGCTTCATGGGCGGCTTCGACGACCGCGGCGCGGGCGAGGGCACGCCCGGCTCACCGCGCGTACGGATCACCGGGTTCGCCCTGATGGGCGGCGTCGACGTCAGACGCAAGGAGCGCAGGAGCACCCGCAAACAGCTGCGGAAGTGACCTTCCCCGGCTTCCGGGGAACTCGCCGTGCGACTGGGGAGTACCTGGGATAGGGACATAGGTACGCATGCGCGCGGACAGGTGGAGCCGGATGAACCATACGAAGACCTCGCTGGTCGCCTTCTCGTACACGGCCGCCGACGAGGAGAAACGCCGCGGCGTGCGCCGGATGAAGGTCACCGCGACCGCGCTGCTGCTCCTGGTGGCCCTGATCTACGTCCTCGCCACCTGGGCGAGGAGCTCCGGCGTCACCGGCTGGCCCGGCTACGTGGCGGCGGCGGCCGAGGCCGGCATGGTCGGCGCGCTGGCCGACTGGTTCGCCGTCACCGCGCTGTTCCGCCGCCCCATGGGGCTGCCCATCCCGCACACCGCGATCATCCCCACCAAGAAGGACCAGCTGGGCACCGCGCTGGGCTCCTTCGTGGGCGAGAACTTCCTCAACGAGGGCGTCGTACGCGCCCGGCTCCACGCCCTCGGCATCGGCGGCCGCCTCGGCACCTGGCTGGCCGAACCCGCGCACGCCGACCGGGTGACGGCCGAACTGTCCACCGCCCTGCGCGGCGCGCTCACCGTGCTGCGGGACGCCGACGTCCAGGCCGTGGTGGGCGAGGCCATCACCCGGCGCGCCGAGGCGGCGGAGATCGCCCCCGGGATCGGCAAGACCCTCCAGCGGATCGTCGCCGACGGGGCGCACCACGGGGCGGTCGACCTGATCTGCAACCGCGCCCACGACTGGCTCGTCCTGCACTCCGACTCGATCATGGACGCGGTGCAGGGCGGGGCGCCCGGCTGGACGCCGCGCTTCGTGGACCGGAAGGTCGGCGAGCGCGTCTACAAGGAGCTGCTGCGCTTCGTCACGGAGATGCGCGACATGCCCGCCCACCCGGCGCGCGGGGCGCTCGACCGGTTCCTCACCGACTTCTCGGCCGACCTCCAGGGCGACACGGACACCCGGGCGCGGGTGGAGCGCCTCAAGTCGGACCTGGTGGCCCGGCCGGAGGTGCAGGACATCATCGCCTCCGCCTGGGCCTCCGTACGCGCCATGATCATCTCGGCGGCCGAGGACGAGCGCAGCGAGCTCCGCCTCCGCGCCCGCGCCTCGCTGCTCTCGCTCGGCACCCGGCTCGCCACCGACGCCCGTCTCCAGGCCAAGGTCGACGGCTGGATCGAGGACGCGGCGGTCTACGTCATCACCACGTACCGCACCGAGATCACCTCGCTCATCAGCGACACCGTCGCGAGCTGGGACGCCGACCAGACGTCCCGGAAGATCGAGGCGCACATCGGCCGGGACCTTCAGTTCATCCGCATCAACGGCACGGTCGTCGGCGCGCTGGCCGGCCTGCTGATCTACACGGTCTCCCACGCGCTGGGCGGCTGACCCGCCCGCCCCCGGGGGGGGCGTGCCGGGCGGGGGACCGGCCCCTGCCCGACCGGTCACCCGCCCAGCCACTGTGGGGAGGTGCTGTTCTATACGTACGCCGCCGGGCGGGCGTTCAACCGCCCGTACAGCCCCTCGTTCAGCCCCTCGTGGAACCGCTCGTCCAGCGGCTCGTCCAGCGGCTCGTTCAGCCGCTCTTGCGGCCGACCGCCCACGACACCGCCGCCATCCCGCCGGCCACCGAGAACACGGCGGGCCACGCCCCGACCTTCTTGGCCAGCGGGTGCGATCCCGCGAACGCCGCGACGTACGCGGCGGTCAGCCCGGCGGCCGCCGCGCCCCCGCTGCGCTGCTTCCACTCGCGCGCCGCCACGGCCCCGGCCGCGGCCAGGGCCACCCCGCCGAGCGGCCGCTTCTTCGTCCAACGCGCCACGGCGTACCCGCCGACGAGCCCGCTCGCCGCCACCACCGTTGCCGGAACCCTCGCCATCTCCGCTGCCCTGCCTTCCGCCGTCCGTCCGTTCCTGCCTTGCCCCGAGGCTAACGCGGCGGACGCGCACGCCCGCGGCGGGCCCGTACCACCACGGCCGAGCCCAGGAGCAGCGTGCCGCCCAGCACCAGACCGGCCTGGGCGGCACCACCGGACAGGGAACGCGCCACGCCGCCGGGCAGCAGCAGGGTCCCGCCCGTCACCAGCAGCGCGGCGCCGGCGGAACACAGCACGCCCAGCAGCAGCCAGCGCAGCCGTCGCGCCCGGGGGGAGGTGCGGAGGGGTCGAGCCATGATCGGATCCACCTGTCGTTCGGTGAGGTACGGGGCAGTGCCCCGCCATCGTGTGCCGCGCCGCGCGCTCCGCCCCGCCGACGCGGCCGGTGCGGCCCCGCGGTCACCCCCGCGCGCGGCCCGGCCCCGCGCGCGGCCGTACCGCACCCGGCCGACGGCACGGTGACCACCGGATGACGACACGGCACCGACCGGGCCGGTGCAGGACCCTTCCTGCCACCATCGCGTAACGGCGGGGCCGCCCGCGGATACGCCCGGGCCGCCCGCGGGCACGAACCCCGCATGCCGACCCTCATCCCGCCGCAGCTCTTCGCCACCGACCCGCTCGTCGTCGCCCAGGACGGAGTCGCCACCGTCCACCAGCTGATGGACCTCGGCTGCGCGTCCTCCGTGACCACCGTCCACTGCCGCCCGGCCGGCCCCTGGCGCCGCCTCCTGCCCCGCGTGATCGCCCTGCGGACCACCCCGCCCACCCCCCGCCAACGGCTGCGCGGCGCCCTCCTCTACGCGGGCCCCGACGCCCTCCTCACCGGCCCGGCCGCCCTCGCCCTGTACGGCGTGACGTCCCTGCCCGCCACCCCGAGGGTCGACGTCCTGGTCACCCACCGCACCGCCCCGCGCGGCCACGCCTACGTCCGCGTACACCCCACCACCCGCCCCGCCCGCCGCGTCCCGGTCGACGGCCTGGCCTGCGTACCCCTCCCGCGAGCGGTCATGGACACCCTCCCGTCCCTCCCGACCGACGACGCGGCCACCGCCCTCCTCACGGAGGTGACGCAGCGGGGCCTCTGCCACCACGACGACCTCCTGGCGGAGGCGGCACAGGCCCAACTCCCGCTCCTCGCAGGGGTGATGGCGATGTTCCGGGGGGCGGGCGAGCCGTGGATCCCGTAACGTGACCCGCGATTCTCCGGCACGGGCGGGGAAGATTCGTCGCCACTCTCGTTGACCCCATGGCGTTCGGCTGCGATGCGCCCGCAAGGTGACGTGGCGGGGAGCCGCTCCGGGCGGACAGAACGGTGAGGCTCATGCGACTCGACAAAGGCTCGGCGTTGCTGTCACGGAGGAGGCGGTGATCGATGTGATCACCGCCCCCTCGACTTGCCACGAGCTGACTACTGCACCCCTTACGAGGTGTTGGCCCGGCTCCGGAAGCCGCCCTTCCAAGCCACGACGGGTGCCCGGCCGCACGTCGATTCAACGCAGCGAGTTGTCTTCCTCGTTGACGTCGTAGTGGCGCACGGCAATGTCGTAGCAGCCGTTCTCGGTCTCGATGCGCCCCGTCGTGCCGCCCTTCGTGTGGTTGAGGGAGACCGACGCCTTGCAGTCGGCGGGTACGGAAAAGCTGAACTCGACCATCCTCTTCGCGATCACGCGCGAGAATCCTTTCTTCTGGATCCTGTTGTACAAACCGGCTGATGTTTCGCTTGTCGTGCTTATTGTCTTAAGTTCGCAATCCGGGCGAAACGGACAAGACTTGCGATGTGTGCCTGGGTGGTCGCTGCGCACGTGACCGCCCCCGGGTCGCACGGCTCGCCTCAACGAGCCCTGACGACTGCTCCGTTCATGCGGTACCGCACGATGCAGCATCGTACATCTGTCCGGACGGGCGACGCCTCCCGAATCCGACGACCTTTTGCCGTGTTCACTTCCGTCCTTTTTGTGTGTATTCATCGGTTTTTACGCGCCCTGCGATGCTAGAACTCTTCATTTCTTAGGGTCGGATGAAGTGTTCCCTTGTACGATCTGCAAGCGCAGAGATGAAAGGGTGCGGGAGTGACACAAGACTTCGCAGATTGGCTCAACGGGATGCTGCTGCAACGGGACTTGTCGCAGAAGGAGCTGGCTCAGCTCGTGGGGGTGACGCCGGCGGCGGTGAACGCCTGGGCCAAGGGGCGGTCCGTTCCCCGGTACGAAAAGATCGCCGACATAGCGGAAGCGCTCGGAGTTGCTGTCGAGGACGCTGTGAGTCGCCGTCCTCCCGAGTCGACGCCGTCCGAACTGGAGTGGGTCTTCCAGAGGGCTCCACAGGACGGCAGCAGGACGGGTGGCAATGTTGCGGCGTATGCGTTCGCCGCCAACCTCGAGGTGTTGGCGCGGGAGGCGACGCAGAACAGTCTCGACGAACGGCTCGAGCGCAGGTTGCCGGTGACCTCACGATTCGTCCTGCACGAACTGACGGGCCGCCAGCTTCACGATTTCCTGACCGCCCTTCGGTGGTCCTCGATCGAGAGGCACATCCGCGAGGCGGCCGACCGTAGGCAGAAGACGGGACGAGTGCTCCTCGACGGCCTCAACGAGCTGGAGCGCACCGGTCGCCTGGTGTTGCTTCGGGTCGACGACTACAACGCCACCGGACTCACCGGCCCCGACTATGACGACGGTCGTTTCGCCCGCGTCATCCGGCGAACCCTGGACAGCGGCAAGAATGGCGCCCAGGGCGGGTCGTACGGTCTGGGCAAAGCAGCTCTGTGGGCGGCGAGCAGGTTCGGGCTCGTCCTGGTCAACAGCACCCTCTCCGAAGCACAGGACGGCCGGCACGAGCGTCGCATGGCGGGCAGGCTCGAACTGCCTTGGCACAGGGTGGACGGTGAGGACTTCGCCGGCCCGGCCTGGTTCGGAATCAAAGACAGGGAGCGTACGAACTCGGTGCGGTCCTGGTGGGCCGACGACGTCACCGCCGAGAGCCTGTACATGGAAAGGAGTGACTCCTCCCCGGGTACCTCCTTCTTGGTCGTCGGTGCATACGACGGCTCCGGCGACACCGAGCAGTTGGAGGACATGCACGACCAATTGGTCAACGGCGTCGCGCGCAACTTCTGGGCATCCATGGTCGGCGGTGAGCAGGTCGGGCCCTTGCTCCGCGCATCTGTCTCGGCATGGCGAAACGGTCACGTCGTAAGAGCTGAGCGTTTTGTCGACCCCCATGCTCACGAGCCTGCGAGGTCACGTGCGGTGAAGGCCTTCCTGGATGGGAGGACGACCGCCGAATTGACGTCGCGCGAGGACGTGCTGAAGGCGTCCGTGACACTGCGCCTGCCCGCTCGGAAGGAGCCCGACGCCACTGATGAGCAGCGGCCCACGTCCCATGAGGCCGTACTTCTGGTCACTCCGACCACTGAGGACGACCCCAAGCCAGACCACATCGCCTACATGCGATCAACGCGGATGGTGGTGCGCTACAAGAGGGTCAGCGATCTGCCTCTGGGACATCGGCGCTTTCAGGCGGTTCTTCTCACCGGTGTGGCCACCGGGGTGGACAGCCCGGATGCTGTCGCGGCCGAACGGCTTCTGCGCACGGCCGAGCCGCCCGACCACAACGACTGGACCAGCACCGAGGACCTCACGGCCACCTATGTGCGGGGAGCCAGGCAGTGCATTCTCGACTTCAAGAGGGCGGCCGAACAGTCCATCCGTGAGCTGTTGGCGGGGCAGGAGGAGGAGAGCGACACCGACGAGGGGCCGCCGATCCTGCGGGACCTGCTGACCCTCGAGGCCCCCACCAAGGCACGAACCCAGGGCTTTCCCGTGGTCCACGCCGTGGAGGGCGACGTGACGGACAGCGGAGCCTGGAAGGTCCGAGTGACCGTGAAGCTGCCGGAGCGGGACGCCCCGTGGGTCTTGGCGCCGGTTGCCAGATTCGTCGTGAGGTCGGGCGGCAACATACCCGTGAAGTGGGCCGGCATGCTCGTCCCGGAGCGCGACTGCGAGTTGACCGCAAGCGGAAACCTGCGATTCCGTGAAGGGGCGAGGAGGGGCATCTTCAGAGGTGTCACGGATGCGTCCACCCACCCGGTGGCAGCCGGCATGTCGTGCATCGAGGTGGACGTTCCGAGGGCCAAGGAGATCGCGGAGTGAAGAAGGCCTACCCCTATCCGATCCTGGCCGGAGAGGTCGCGCTCGCTGCGGACAAGGTCTGGGTGGACAACATTCCTCTTTCCTTGAATCTCGTCTCCGAGTCGGAGCGAGTGATCGCCCTCCACGCGATCAAGCGCGATTGGGAGGAGATACGGATCAAGATCTCAGTCTCGGTGGATGCCGACGAGTTGGCGGACGGCACGTGGGTGTCGCCCGTCTGCCTCGCCGTCGTGCGCAACAGGCGGACGAACGTTCGTCTTTCGTTCCCCTTGAAATATCAGGAACGTGGGCGCTGGAGCGGTGAGGTGGAACTGCGCCGCGGCGAGCATGTGGGTCGTTGCGAGATCGATGCGTGGATCGCCGCCCGGGTCGACGGTGTGGAAGGCCGCCTGATCGGCCGAGCGGAAAGGCGCTGGAGTGCTGACTTCGAGGCCAAGCAGCCGACGAGGCAGCGCAGTGTCAAGATGCTCTGGAGGAACTTCGTGGACCATCCGCAGCTGAACGAATTCCGCGACGACCCGTGGATTCTGGACGCCGAGGCAGGGTCGCCGATCCTTTATCTGAACTCCTCGCTGGAGGGATTCAGGGCGGTGCTCGACAACGCTTCCACCCCGGAGCAGAAGCTCGTGCGTGAGCTCATGGCCACCCAGATTGCCGGTGAGGTTTGGACAGCGATGTTCAACACCGCTCTCTACGCCAGCGCTGTTGAACGGGGAGAGCCTCAGTGGCCCGGGGGCTGGCACGAGGACGTGCTGCGGCGAATGCTGCCCGACTTCTTTCCCGAGACGTCGCCGGACGAGGCGCTCGTCGACCTGGTCGGTCGCCGTACGGCGGGGGAGAGCGGATCCGACATGCACGTCCGTCTCATGCATGCGGTCACCGTGCACTCGAAGAAGCAGAAGACTGTGGCGAGTACGGTTCGTGCTCTGGCTCGCCCGGCCAACACGGGGGACGAGGCATGAACCCATGGGAGAGCCCTGAGTTCCCGGCGAGAATAGGGCGGCTGTCGGACGCCGTCGCCGCGCGCTCCATCACTCCACGTGTCCTCCAGGGATTCGAGACGTTGTCCTTCTCCTCCTTCAAGGGGAAGGCCGAGGAGCCGCTCGACGACACAGCGCGTTGGTACTCCGCCCCGGTGATCGAACTGCTGACCGAGGCGAAGCGGCGATTCTCGGAGTCGGCTCCCACGGCAAGTGACGCGTGGTTGGCCCCTCGGCTGCACTGCACCCTCCGGCTCACGCGTGCGGAGGCGTCGGACACGGGGATCTGGAATTTCCTGGCACTGTGCGTGGCCCCGGACTTCGTCCAATGGCGTTGGGGGCGCGGTGAGAGCGGCCGAGAGGTGGCCCAGGCCGCCCGCTTCGCCGGTCGATGGGATCTCCAGTGCTTTTCACGCCTATGGTGGGCGGCTGAGCTCTTCCGAGACGGGAAGAACTATGGACCGGTCGAGCTCGCCTGTGGAAATCAGGACATCCTCAACACGGTATTGAGACAGGAGATGATTCAGCACCGGCCGGCGGCCCAGGCGCTGCTCAGGCTGCTGCACAGGGGTGCGGTCAGCACGGGCCGAGAGGTCAACGCCGCCGCATCCGTTGCGAATGCGGCAGGCGCCACACTGGTGTACGAGGCGGTGGCTCCCGACGAGATCCAGGATGCCGAAGCCCTTCACGAGTGGATCTTCAGTGCCGGAGAAGGGCCGGCGATCCAGTACGACACTTTGCCCCAGGGACCGAACGACGGCAGTGTTCCGCACCGCTCCGCGGAAATACTGACGGAGTGGTTCGAGAAGCTTTTCGCCGATGCGCCGGTCAGGGGCAGGCGGACGGTGGACGAAGGGTAGCGCCGCCCGTTGCGGCTGCGCCGTTCAGGCGCTCAGTCGTTCGTGGATGGCCTGGGCCAGAGCGCGGCCCAGGCCTACGGGCACGGCGTTACCGATCTGCCGCGCGATCTGAATCTTGCTGCCGAACCATTTGAAGTCGCCAGGGAATCCCTGGATCAGAGCGGCTTCATAATGGGTGATGGGGCGGTTCTCCTTCGGGTGGAGATATCGGCCCTTCTCCGGCTTGTAGAACTCCGTGCGGATCGTGACCGACGGGCGGTCCTCGTGCATGCGTCCCATGACGTCCCCGGAGCCGGTGTTGTGCTTGTCCCAACTCTCCGTGGACAGGTACTTCTTCTCACCGTCGACGACGGCCCATTTACCCCGAAGGTCGTGACGGTTTCCACCGGGTCGAATGGCCTTGTACCGCTCCAACGACAGGCCGGTGGGTGTGCGGCCGATGTGCAGCTCCGTCGTCAGATAGGGGCCGGGCAGAAGGAGCCCCAGAGGCTTGTCCTCCCGCTGGGGGAGGTTGACCAGGGGAGCGTCCTTCGGTGTGCGGTCGAAAACCGCACGACCGACAGCGACCCACGGCTCCAGCGGCGAGGGCTGCTTTCCGTCGAGAGTCGGTTGGGAAAGAGTTGCGTTCCGCGCGTGCGTCGGACCCGGGTGCTCAAGAGGAGCGCCGAGATCCTTGCGGGTGGCGATGACGATCGCCCTGCGGCGGGCCTGGGGAACTCCGTAGTCCGCAGAGTTGAGGACTCTCGAGCGAAGCTCGTAATCGGCGAGAGGGCCCCCGCGCCGGGTCGCGGTCCTCAGCTCGTCGAACTGGCGGGAGGAGAGGAAACGATCGACGTTCTCCAGGACGAAGATCTTGGGCTTGATCGTGGTGACCACGCGCATGTACTCGATCCACAGCTGGTTGCGCGGGTCGTCCACTTTGGGCTTGTCCGGGTTGTTTCTGTGCAGGGCGGAGAAGCCCTGGCACGGTGGGCCGCCCATGACGACGTCCACCTGTCCTTCGTAGGGCCGGGCGTCCCAAGTGCTGATGTCGACATTGGCGACATGAGCCGTGCCGAAGTTGGCCGCGTACGTGGCGGCTGCTGCTTCGTCGAACTCGACCGCCGCGACCGACCGGAAAGGTGAGGATCCCTTGCCGGCCGGTTCGTACGCGCGAAATCCGGCCGAGAACCCGCCCGCGCCGGAGAACAGGTCCACCACCGTGATCTCGGGTCGGGCTGAGATTGTGCCCGCAGCAGTGTCGGTCAAGGTGGTCGCCATGGGATGGGATTCTACTAAGGCGCACGCGTGGGCGGCGTGAGGCCTCCGGCAACCGGTGCATCACGGCCGCCCGCGAGCCGACCACTGCTTCAGGGGGTACGCGTGGAGTGACGAAGTGCAGACATGATCTGTCGTCCGACCGCCGCAGCCAGCGGCGGGGGTGTGGTCTGGCTGATCTGCCGGTACGCCGATGTCTTTCTGCCGACGATCCCCCATTCCCTGGTGAAGCCCTGGAGGAGAGCCACCTGGTCCACGGTGATCCGTGGCAGACCGAACCGTGGTTCGACATCGAAGTTCATACGGAAGTCGGGCCCCGGCACCGAGTCGCCGATGCTTCCGCCGTAGACGCCCCAGCGTGCCCAGATCGCCTTGGCGCGGCTGGCGCCGAGGTCCGCGCCCCCACGGCCGGTGGCTCCACCCATGATCAGTGGCGCCGGCTCGGAAGCTCGGGCTGCCCAGTCGGCGGCCTCCGGCCAACCGGCGGAGGCCATGGACTCATGAAGGGTCTCGCCCATGCTCGGGCAGACGCCGGGGTATGGCTCGGGCCACTCGAAGTGCGACAGATCATCGGGGTGCATGGCGACCATGAAGCCGTGCGGACGGTGCTGCGGCACACCGAAGTCCGTGGCCGTGAGGACGGCCGACTTCAGTTGGTAGCCGAGGTCATGGACCGCTTCCTGTACGGCTCGACGCTCCGTCTCGAATTTTGCCGCGTGGAGAAAGGTGGGAATATTCTCCAGCAATAACACCCTGGGCCTGATGTAGGAGGCCATGTCCAGCGTGGCGCGAAGGGTGTCCCGCTTGTCGTCCGTCGCGAGCTGCTTCCCTGCGATGCTGTAGGGGGAGCGAGGAAGACCGCAGCTGAGCACATCGGCATAGTCCATCGGCTCGTGGTGCACGGGCTCGATGTGATTCAGATCGTCGTGGACGATGTACCAGTGAGGTCGGTTGCGTGCCAGGGTGGCACAACTGTCCGCGTCGATGTCCACAGCGGCGACGACATGGAACCCCGCCTGTTCGAGGCCCAGAGCCTGCCCGCCCACCCCCGCGCACAGCTCCACCACGGTGAAATGCCGCTCCTGCATGTGCCCGCCTTCCCCACCCCGACACCGGCTATCCATGTTAGAGAGATCTGCCGCATGTGTGTCGAGGCAGGGACGGGTACGGGGTCGGCTCACCCTCCCGTGTCGGCCGAGTTGATCGTGGTGAAGCGAATCACCTTCCCATCACTGCTTCGTGCCGAGGCCGGAGCCACGAAGGTGAACGCGATCACGACCTTTCCAGGGTCGATGCGCCCGGACGACTCGATCTCCCTCCTGTGCTCCGGCTCTACCACCGGATAGAGGGAGACCACCCCGCGCCGCTCGGAGACGTACTGCTCCGTCGTGTCGTTCCCTCCGTGGGGAAGAGCGCCGGCGATGCGGAGAGCAGCCGCACGGTGCTTGGGCTCGCTGATGGCGCCGAACACCTCGCCACGGCGGCGTTGACGACCGAACCACGAAATGGACCGGGACGACGTGCCGATGGACACCTGCTTGTTCCGGGACGTGTGCTGCGGCGCGAGTACGAGCCAGTCGTCCACCTTCGCGGGAGAGGTACGACTGATCTCCTCCAGATAGGTGAGGTGCGGGTCGAACCGCCCTGCGACGTCCCACTTCAGTGATCGCACCAGGGTCAGGAACTCGCTGTTGGAAAGAACCCCGGTGAGGGCGTCGAAGCGGTGGTGGGTCTCAGCCTCGTCGAAGTAGTACGCGAATGTGCTCGGAGTCGTCGACAACGCTTCGAGCACGGGTTGCCATCGGGCAGTGTTCTCGCGAAGGTCGGACGTGCTCGACGGATATGCCGTCGGTTCCTCCCATTTGCCGGGTGAGTGAATCTCGACGACACGCGTGTTGTACATCTTGTTGGCACTCGCCGGTTTCAGCCAGGCGAGGTGCTGAGTAACCAGTGGAGGCACTTGCTCGGGAGTGACCTGCGGCTCGCCGTCGACCAGGACGGAGTACTGCCGCAGCTCCTCGCGGAAACTCTCTTCGTCACGGCAGATGGCCCCGAACGCCTCGTACAGGTCGATGTCCTTTCGGCCCATCGACTCCTCGCGCCCCAGGTACAGCCGGACCAGATCCTGATATCCCTTGCGGAAGCCGAACCACCGTCCCATCTGCATCAACGTGGAGGCGTTGTTGGTGCGGCGGCGGTAGTAGGTCACGGTGAGGCCTTCGACGGTGAAGCCGCGGGCCAGCTTCTGACCACCGATGAGGATCTTCCACAAGGAGCGCTTGTCGAAGTCGGCCTCGCCGTTCTCGATGTCGTTGTCACCGTTGACGACGATGATCGGCCGATCGTCCCCACCGATGCGGATGGCCGCGGCACCGATGTACGGGGACAGGTCGTCGTACGAAGGCGGGATCGGAAATCCGTCCGCCCTGACGTGCGACACGGGAGCCACGTCTGTGTCGAAGAGAGCGCGGAGGCGCTCATGACCCGACGGGCCGGTGTATCCGGCGGACCACCACATCTTCTGCACCCGCCCGCGGAGCTCACGGTGATCGGCCGTGCGAACGGACTCGTGAATCAGCATGGTGTGGTGTTGGAAGTATCGGTCCCCGAGGCCGTTGGCCTCGCGATACAGTTTCATGGCCGCCGTGAGGACGAACATGTCCATCGCTTGCTGCAGTGCAGTCTCGTCATCCTCGGAGGACAGATGGATGTCGCGCACGTGCGCTTTCTCGTTCGAGTTCGCGAAGGTGCGTTCCGCCGGCGGGATCGGCGAATCCAGGTCGTGGAAGTCCTGCACGCCCATGTATCCCTCCGGGCGCGGAAGCGAGACGATGAAGTCCTTCGGGAAGATGTCCTCGGTGTCGCTCGGGTCGATGAACACGTTGGCGAACGGTGTCGCCGTGTAACCCACGTACTGGGCTCGGGGGAGGAGCCTCAGGAGCTCGGAGATCTTCTCATTGATGGCGGTGCGTTCGGCGTTCGGCTTGTTCGGGTTCGATGTGTTGACCGAGGCCTCGTCGGACTCGTCGTCGATGATCAGGACGGGAATCTCGCCGAGCGGCGTCTTGATCTTGTTGAGATCCTTGACCAATTTAGTCAGAACGGTCTTGTTCTTCTTGACCACCATCAGGCGGGCGGAGGAGCGGTGCAAGTTCCGCGGGTCGAAAAGGGGAAGCGCCGGCTCCTGCTTTTCGAACTCCAGGGCGACGATGCCTTGAAGGAGGCTCTTGTAGTCGTTGTCCCTCGTCGTCATGCGGACGATGTCGAAGCCACCGAGGGCGGACGGCAGACCACCGTGTGCGATGAACTCCCCCCGACTCCAGGCAGGATCGTCCGCATAGTCGGACTCGTACTCGGAGGCGCCACGCAGAATGTTCTCGCGTCCCACGAGTTCCATGTCGAGACGGCGCTGTGTCTGTGCCCGCAGCAGATTCAGAGTCCCACCCAGCACGATGATCAGGCGGTAACCGGCATCGGCGGCCTTTGCGATGACCCCTGTGAAGTTGGCGGTCTTGCCCGACTGCACATAGCCGACGACCAGCCCTTTGGACTGGTAGGCGCTGTCGGACGTCGGATTGGCGAGTCGCTCCACCACGCGGTCCGAAGCCGCGTCGAGACCCGCGACGGCCGCTTCCGACCAGCCCTTCCGTGCGAGTAGGCGCCTGTATGCCGGCCAGTACCAGGAGCGGCCCTGCTGCGACTGGGGCGTGTACCAGGGAGTGAACCTGTCGCTGATCACAACCGGCCCGGACGCCTTGGGCACGGGGATCAGGGAGTTGAGGAGCTGCTGAGTCCGTTCCGACACTCCGAGAAGAGCGAGGGCGGCAGTACGACGTTCGTCCGTGCGCGGATCCGTCCGGGACCAGGCGGGGTTCTCCACGTAGTCCCAGTGCGTGAGCTGCTTGCGCCACAGCTCCACCAGCTGGTCGGTTGCATGGGCGCTGCTCAGGACTTGCATGAAGTCGGTCTCCGTCGCAAGGAGCTGGGCCTCGGGGCCCTCCTCCTCGGCCTGGTACTCCAGGGCGCGTCGGAGGTTCTTCGGCCGGATGTCCATTCCTGCCAGCGCCGAGGTGTGCAGGGTGATCCGTAGCATTTCCGCGGAATTCATTGATGGGTCCTCGAGTGCTTACGGGAGGTGGAGATCGGTCAAGATGTGCGGGGGGCTGGTGGGCGCCTCGATGTCGGTCACGTCCACTGTGTAGGTGATGTTCGCGATGTGGTTCCGAAACGGCTCGGGGATCAACTGCGGGTCGAGGCGCGGAAGACGGCCGTCGACCGGGAGAGCGAGTGGCTTCGTCCGCAGGCGCCATCGCTCGTCGTCACGGAGACCGGCGTCCCAGCCGCACGCGATCAGTTGCTCGTCCAGCAGGTCGAGGCAGGCGGGTGCATGCTCGCCCACACGGCTCCGCACGGAATCCACGCACGAGCTGAGTGTGCGCCCGTCCGACCCCCCGCGAGTGACCTGCAAGGAGAGCAACCACAGCGGCCGGTGAACGGACGGTGTCAATTGGCCCAGGCCATGGATGCCGTGGCGACGGCGTTCGGCGGAGGTGGTTTTTACCTCGAGGTCGAAGCCGGCGAGCCCGAAGTCGTGTTCCTCGCCGCGGGGGCCCTTCCACGACTCGACAGCCGTGGACCAATCCTGCGAGCGGGCGATCGAGGCCAGGGCCGCGAGTTCCCCCATGAGACCGATGCGCTGCTCCGTACTGAGTCCGCGCGGCCTGTCCAACAGCGCGCTCCAGGCCCGTACGGTCTCGGCGAGTGCCTGGTCGAGTGTGCGTTCCTGACCGACTATGCGATCGGCGACGGCGTTCAGCAGGTCGTGGAAGTCGCGTATCAGAGTGGCTTGGGTCGTTCTGATTCGCGCCATCCGCATACCCCGCTCCGCGATCTGGTCGATGCGGATCGACGCCAGCGGCGATCGCGGCGGTTGGTGTCGTCGCCCCAGTTCCACGTGGAGGGCTATTTCGCGGCCGTCGTCGCCGATGACGTACCACACCTCGGGGCGGGCGGAGGGCGGCGAGAGCCGGTACGACGTGCACTGTCCCATGCCCAGGTAGTGCTCGACCGAGTGCCAGGGCACGTAGGAACGCTCAGTCATCGTCGGCCACCCTGTCCAGCTCTGCCCGAGCCGCGGAGATCAGGATGGACTGCCAGAGCTGCAGATTGTCCTTTTCGCGACTGCCGCTGTACTCCTTCTCGAAGACCTGGTGCAGGAGCATGTACATCAAGGACTTGATGAGAGGGGCGTCATTGAGGCCGCCGCGTCGGCCGCCCAGAATCGCGGCTCGATAGTGTTGGTTGAGGACGATGGTTCGATCCTCGCGATCGACCGCGAAGAAGAGTTCGTTGTCCAGCTTCTGCCAACGCAGCGAGATCGGTTCCTCGGACGGGATGATCGGGAGTTCGTCCTCGATCGTCTCTCGCACGACGGGGTCCAGTCCCTTGCCGGGTGGTAGGACCGGTTTCCGCGTGGTGCCGGAACGCTTGCGAGCGTCGCGGTAGACAGATTCCGCGGCAACCAGGTAATCGAGGAAGGTGCGCCCACTCGCGTCGGCCTTCTCCAGCGCGGCGCTGAATTCGGGGGTTGCCTCGACACCCGACTTCTTCACTGTGAGCCGAAAGGCGTCGCCCGGGTCGTCGGGCAGGTCCACCGCGACGCGCGCCAGGGACAGATGCTGCTCGGGCTGACGGAAGTTGTTCCATCCGCCGGCTTGCACCAAGCGGTCATGACGGTAGAAGTAGAAGCCCTGCCGGTCCATGACCGAACCCACCGCCCTGTACTCGTCGAGATTCGACTTCGGAGTCCAGATGTGGGCTTCAAGGGTGACCCCACCGACTGAAGGAAGGGCAGCCGTGAAGCTCCTCGGGTAGTCGGGGTGACCAGTGACCGGGTACCCGAACGGGTCGAGTGGCTCGACGCCGAAGTTCATGTAGACCGTGCCGGTGCGCACGTCCTCGACCGCGATGGTGATGTTGAAGTCGTCGCGGGCAAGGAAACGGTGGAGATGGAGCCCCAGGTGCAGGCCCAACTTGTTGATCGTCCGATGGAGATAGCGGTCCGTCTGACCGCCGCCCCCGTGCTTCGGGAAACCCTTGACCCCGTCCCACCGGACGACGGTGCCCTGCCACTCGATGGGCCGCTTGTTGTCATAACGGTCGATGAGGCTCTGGGCATAGTCAGGGGCCACGATGTCGCATTGGAATCCCGACACGGCGCGCGCCATGAGCCATCGGCGGCCGACGGCGCGCGTGCGTTTGGTCGTGGTGACCACCGTGACGGCCGAGGCGTGACTGGGTGAGGCGGCCTTGAGGCCGGTCCCGAACATGCCCAGCGCCCCGGCGGCGTAGTCACGTCGCCCTCCCACGGTCATGGCGACGTCCAGGGCCTTCTCGTCCATGCCCTTGCCGTCGTCGACCACCAGGAGACTCACGAGTTGATCACCGTCTCGGAGGAAGTGGACGACCACGTCCTTCGCCCCGGCGTCGATGGAGTTGTCGACGAGGTCGGCGATCGCGACCTCGAAGCTGTAGCCCTGGCTGCTCAGCGCTTCCATGTAACGCGCGTCGGGCGGAAGGCGCTTGCTCCCGGCGGTGGGGACGTCGAACTGCCAATCGTGAGCCATGTCCTCGCCTTGCTTGCCGAGTGGACGATGTGAACGGAGCTGCGGTCGGGGCTGACGACCGGTGTGCGGAGCCCTCGAACCATGTGGGTCGGGAGCCCGGTCAGGGGCGACGCTTCGTGGGTCGCGGTGATGCTGCGACCGCTCTCCGCGCCTGAGTCACTGCCTGAGCGACGGCGTCGGGGCTCTCGTGCTCCCAGAACCGCATCACTGTCCATCCCAGTGCTTGGAGATGCTCCGTGGTCTCGCGGTCACGAGCGATGTTCTTGGCGAGTTTCGCCCGCCACCATTCGGCGTTCGACCTCGGATGAGTCGCATGCTGCGGGCAACCGTGCCAGAAGCAGCCGTCGAGAAACACGGCGATCTTGGCCGAGCCGAAGGCGATGTCGATCGACCGTCGGCGCATGCCCGGGACGGGGACGTTCACCCGGTAACGCAACCCCGCCGCATGGAGGAGCTTGCGCACGGCAACCTCGGGGGCGGTGTCGCGGGAGAGCTGGCGGCTCATCCTCGCCGACACGGCGGCGGAGGAAGGGACGGCATCGGGCACCTTGACATTGTGCCGGCGCAGGCGGACCGCATGGGGAGAGGTGGTTGCGCACTCGAACCACAGTCCTCGCCCGACCGTGTTGATCGACGTGCTCACCCGTTGTCGCAGCCCACGCCGTCGTTGTCGCGGTCCAGGTGGCTGGCGTAGCCGGGCTCGCCGCGGTGGACCGGGGCGGCGCCGGCGGCGCGGGCGGCGGTGCAGTTGGCGTAGTAGACGCTGCCGCTGTCGGCGTCCGTGTCCGCGGCGGCGTCGGACGAGTCGTCGGCGGCTGCCGGGGCCTGGCGGGTCACGGTGGCGGTGGCCGTGACGGTCCTGGTGGCGGTGACCGTGGGGGCCGGGGCGGCGGACGGGGTCGTGGTGACGGTCGCGGTGGCCGTGGTGGTCACGGTGACGGCGGGGGCCGGGGCGGCCTTGGTGGTGGGCTTGGAGGTGTCCTCGGAGCCCAGGGCGCCGCAGCCCGTGCCGATCATCAAGAGCAGCAGGCCGCCCGCCCAGACGCGCTTCATGCGGTACAGGGGGCGGGCGGCGGACGGCTGCTGGTACGCGTTCCTCATGGGCACACGTCTCCCTCACACACGGGGACTGGAGCTGTGTGGGGGAACAGGGGGCCAGTCACGGCAGTAGTTGAGAGTGAAAATACTGCACGGGTGTGGTGAAGAGGAGGGAAACGGTCCAATTCCCGGACGGTCAGATCTTCGGCGTCCCGTGGCACTCCCCGTACGCCGTGCCCGAGCCGCACCAGCAGGGGGCGGTGCGGGAGGGGGGCCAGGGGGTGGCGCGGCCGCGGGCGGCGAGGGTGGTGGCGTACTGGGGGAGCAGTGCCGCGTTGGAGGGGGAGGTCGACTCGGAGGCGGCGAACGCCTCGTACGAGGGGACCGTGCCCTGGACGATGCCCAGGTTCGGGGTGCCCGCGGAGGCGAGTTCGCGCAGGGAGGCCTCCAGGTCGGTGAGGTGGGCCTCGTGCGTGGGGTACTCCGCCTCGAGCTCCGGGTAGGCCGCCAGCAGCTCGGTCAGCTCGTCCGCCGGCCACAGCAGGACCGCCACCGGGAAGGGGCGGGACAGGGCCGTGCGGTAGGAGCCCAGCTCGCTGCGGAGGCGGGTGATCTCCGCCTGGAGTTCGGCCGGGTCGGAGGAGCCCAGGGACCACAGGCGCTTGGGGTCGTGCAGCTCGTCCAGCGGCACGGAGCCGGTGTGCAGGCGGTCCGCCAGGACGTCCCAGTCGTCGTGGCGCATCCCCAGCAGCCGGCGCACGCGGTGGCGGCCCATCAGGAGGGACTGCGAGGGGTACGGGACCTCGTCGTCGGGGGAGGGGATCAGGGCCGTGACGGCGGTGGAGAACGCGGCCTCGCTGGACTCCAGCTCGTCGTGGGCCTCCAGCGTCTCCGCGACGATCTCCCACGCGGCGGCGTCCGACGGGGGCGTCGCGCGGATGCCGTCGATGATGACCCGGGCCTCGGCCTCGTGCCCGTACTCCCAGAGGTTGGCCGCCTTCAGGGCCTTGGCCAGCTGCGGGTTCTCCGGGGGCGGTGTCGCGGCCAGCAGGTCGTCGTACAGCGTCGTCGCGCGCGTGCGGGCGCCGGCCAGCTCCAGGTGGGCGGCCGCCCGGAGGAGCAGCGGTTCGCGGTCCTCGGGGTACTGCGCCGCGGTGCGCAGCAGACGCTCGGCTTCGGTGATGTGATCGGCAGGCGTGTCGGGGCGCATGGGGGACACCGTACTGCTGTGCGGCGGACCGGTGGGATCACCCGCGGAGACCTGTCGTCCCGCCGGGCGCGAGCGGATGCCGGCGGACGGTACGGCGACGGGTGCGCCGGTGGTGCCGCCGCCTCACGGGCCGGTAGAGGGCCGGTGCGTGGGCGGCGGCCGGCGCGGTACGGAGGCGGCGGCGGGCGTCCGCGCGGGGCGGCCGCCCGGGCGCTCCGGGACCTTCTCCGGTCCGGCCGCCGGGGCATGGGCGTTCACGTACGTGGCCGGGATCGGCACCCCGTCGCCTCGCGCCGCCGAGTACAGTGGGCGCGACGGGCCGTCGCGCGGGGCAACCTCCGGGCGGTGCGCCGCGTCAACAGGGGAGAGGAAGGGGGGCGATCATGAGCGGTCTCGTCGCGCGGCTGGTGCCGTGCGGTCTGCTCGGCTTCCTGGTGTTCCTCTTCTCCGAGGGCGTGTACGCCGAGGGCGGCGCCCTCTCTGCGGCGGTGGCGCTCGCCGCCGTCGGCTCCGAACTGGTCGCCTGTGCGGTCGTCGCCGCACGTCTCGTGCCCGCCGTACCACCGACACGCGTGCGCACGGCCATCCGCGACCGCGAGCAGCGCACCGCCTTCCTGCCCCAGCGCGACCCCGACGCCTCCGGGCGCCGGCGGCCCCGGGCGCCCGGCCGTCTCCTCCCGACGGCCGCGTAGGGCTCCTCCTTCCGGGCTTCGCCCCACGCGGTTCCGTCATGCCGAGATCCACTTCTCCGGTACGACGAGACCCTCGGAGGGCTCCCACCCATGTCCGTCTTCGCCTCGCTGGTCGAGCAGCTCGCCGGCCTGCTCCAGCCCCTGTTCCACGGCTCCGCCACCGCCGCCGCCATCGTCGTGTTCACCCTGGCCGTGCGGCTCGCCGTGCACCCGCTGTCCCGGGCCGCCGCACGCGGCCAGAAGGCGCGCACCCGCCTCGCGCCCCAGGTGGCCGAGCTGCGCAGGAAGCACGCCAAGGACCCCGAGCGACTCCAGCGGGCCGTGCTGGAGCTGCACGCCCGGGAGAAGGTGTCGCCGCTCGCCGGCTGCCTGCCGAGCCTGCTCCAGGCGCCCGCCTTCCTCCTGATGTACCACCTGTTCTCCAGCGGCGGCATGACCGGGCACACCCTGCTCGCCGCGCCCCTCGGCGGGCGCTGGACGGACGCCCTCGGGCACGGCGGCCTCCTCGGGGACGCCGGGCTGGTGTACCTGGCGCTGTTCGTGATCGTCACCGCCGTCGCCACGTACACCTACCGGCGTACCAAGGGGCAGATGACGGAACTCGGCGAGGGCATGGCGGGGGGCCTGGGCGCCGGGGTGGGCAAGGTGATGCCGCTGCTGTCCTTCGCCACGCTCATCACCGTCGCCGTGGTGCCGCTCGCCGCCGCGCTCTACGTCGTCACCAGCACCGTGTGGACCGCCGCCGAGCGCGCCTACCTGTACCGCGAGCCGTCCACGGTGTGAACGGGGTCTTGCGGGGTGAACCGAGTTCTTGGAGGATCGACCAATCCTCCGATGGCCGCACCCCATCGGCCGGGGCCTACCTCGACCACAGGGAGAAGACCATGAAGCTGCTGCGCGTCGGTACGGCGGGGGCGGAGCGCCCCGCGCTGCTCGACCGGGACGGGGTCCTGCGGGACCTGTCCGCGATCGTGCCCGACATCGACGGAGCCCTGCTCTCCGACGCGTCCGCGCTCGACCGGATCCGGGCCGCGGCCGGCGCGGGCGTGCTGCCCGCGCTGGACCCGGCCGGGCTGCGGATCGGGCCGCCGGTCGCCCGCATCGGCAAGGTCGTGTGCATCGGGCTGAACTACCACGACCACGCCGCCGAGACGGGCCAGGCGACCCCCGCCGAGCCGGTCGTCTTCCTCAAGGCGGCCGACACCGTCGTCGGCCCGGACGACACGGTGCTCGTGCCGCGCGGCAGCCGCAAGACCGACTGGGAGGTCGAGCTGGCGGTGGTCATCGGGCGTACCGCCCGCTATGTGGAGTCGGCGGAGGCCGCGCTCGGGCACGTCGCCGGGTACGCGGTCGCCCACGACGTCTCCGAGCGCGAGTTCCAGATCGAGCGCGGCGGCACCTGGGACAAGGGCAAGAACTGCGAGACGTTCAACCCGCTCGGACCCTGGCTGGTGACGGCCGACGAGGTGCCGGACCCGCAGGCGCTGGGCCTGCGGCTGTGGGTGAACGGCGAGCTGAAGCAGGACGGCTCCACGGCCGACCAGATCTTCCCGGTGGGGGAGGTCGTGCGGTACGTCAGCCGGTTCATGACGCTGTACCCGGGCGACGTCATCAACACCGGTACGCCGGCGGGCGTCGCCATGGGACAGCCGGAGCCGAAGCCGTACCTGCGCGCCGGGGACGTCGTCGAGCTGGAGGTCGAGGGGCTCGGGCGGCAGCGGCAGCAGCTGAAGGACGCCTGACGGGACACGGACGCGGACGCTGCCGCGGAAGCGGAAGCGGAGGCGGTACGGAGAGGCGGACGCGGAGGCGGAGGCGGTACGGGGTGGGCGGCCGGGCCGCCGGCCGTCACCTGCCGCCGGCCGCAGCCGTACGGGCGTAGCGGCCCGGAGCGACGCCCACGAGCCGTTTGAAGTGCCGCGTCAGATGCGACTGGTCGTAGAAGCCGGCCGCGGCGGCCACCGCGCCAGGTGGCTGCCCGTCCAGCAGGAGCCGCCGGGCGCGGTCGACCCGGCGGGCGGTCAGGTACTGGTGCGGGGCGATGCCGAAGGCGGCGCTGAACGCCCGCACCAGGTGCGCCGGGTGGGCGTGCACCAGCCGCGCCGCCTCGTCCAGCGACAGCCCCTGGAGCAGCCGCTCGTCGAGGAGGTCCCGCAGGCCGTGGGCCACCCCGTGGCCGGCCGCCCGGGGGCCGGCCGTCCCGGGGGCGGCGGCGAGCCGGGGCCGCAGGTGGGCCCGGAGCCGCTCGCCGATCAGGGCGAGGCGGCTCTGCGCCTCCAGCTCGTCGCCCCGGTGCGCCAGGGCCGTGTGCAGCTGCCCGACCCGCCGCCGCAGCACCGGGTCGCACAGGTCGGGGGCGTCCACCGCCGGGCCGATGAAGCTCTCGTCCAGCTGGGTCAGGTCGAGGTAGAGGACCCGCTTGCGGAAGCCCTGCTCGGTCGCGGGCGAGCCGTTGTGCGGCACGTGCGGCGGGAGCAGGGAGACCGTGTCGCGCGGGGTGCCGTGCTCGTGGCGGTTCAGGTCGTAGCGGACCGCGCCGGAGTCGACGATCAGCAGGGTCCACGCGTCGTGGACGTGCATCGGGTAGCGGTGCTCGGTGAAGTGGGCGTGGAAGACCTCCACGACACCCGCGACCGGCGGGCGCCACGCGGACACCCGCTGCCTGGCCACCATGCAAAGAACGTACAAGACCCGTCGGCACGGCCGGCGGCAGCATCGGGGCATGACCACGACGCCCATCACGAGCCCGGCGCGCACCGCGCCCACCGCCCCCACCGCCGCCCCCACCGCGCTCCCCGCGGCGGCGGCCGGCGGCCCGCCCGTACGCTTCGACACCAAGATCGCGGTCCTGCTGCGGGAGGACCTGGAGCTCTGGCAGCGGCTGAACGTCACCGCGTTCCTGGTCAGCGGCCTGGGAACGGACGTGCCCGAGGTCGTCGGCGAACCGTACGCGGACGCCGACGGCACCCCCTACCTGCCGATGTTCCGTCAGCCGGTGCTGGTCTTCGAGGCGTCGAAGGAGACGCTGACCGCCGCGCACGGCCGCGCCCTGTCCCGTGCGCTTCCCCGGTCGGTGTTCACCTCGGACCTCTTCGCCACCGGCAACGACCGCGACAACCGGGCGGCGGTACGGGCCGTCCCGAAGGACCTGCTGGACCTGGTGGGGCTCGCCGTGTACGGGCCGCGCAACGCGGTCGACAAGGTGGTCAAGGGCGCCCGGATGCACCCCTGAGCACCATGGGCCCACCGGCCGGGGCCGGCGGGGAAATGGCGGGCCACCCCCCGGGGGAAAGGGGCGGCCCGCCGGCTCATCGGGCGGTGAGGCGCTCCAGGGCCTCCACCACCAGTGCGTGGTCCTCCAGCTGCGGCAGGCCCGACACGGTGACCGTGCCGATGACGCCCGCGCCGGTGACCGTGATCGGGAACGAACCGCCGTGCGCCGCGTAGCGGTCCGGGTCCAGGCGGGAGTCGGTGTCGAAGGACTTGCCCTTCGCGCGGAACCGGGTGCCGACCAGGAGGGAGCTCTCGGCGTACCGCTCGACGACCCGGCGCTTGCGGTCGATCCAGGCGTCGTTGTCCGCGCTCGAACCGGGCAGGGCGGCGTGGAAGAGCTGCTGGCCGCCGCGCCGGACGTCGACGGCCACCGGCGCGGAGCGCTCCCGGGCCAGTTCGACGAGGAGGGTGCCCAGCGTCCAGGCGTCGTCGTACGTGAAGCGGGGGAGCGTGAGGCGGGCCTGCTGCTCCTCCAGCTCGGCGACGCTCGGGGCGGTGCGGTCGTTGCCGTCCGTGCGGTCCGTCTGGTCCGTGCGGTCTGCGGGGGCGGTGCGGTCCATGGGGCTCATGGGGGTCCCGGGCTCCGTGCTCACAGGGTCACCGCCACACCGTCGCGGGCCGAGCGGCGGGCCGCCTCCAGGACGTCCAGGGCCGCCGCCGCCTCCCGGGCGGTGACCGGCGGGGGCGTGCCGTCGCGCAGGGCGGCGGCCACGGCGGCGTAGTAGGCGGGGTAGTCGCCCGGGAGGGACGGGACCGGGGTGCCGCCGCCCGTCAGCGGGGACTCCCCGGCGCCGAGCGCGCCCCACAGGGTGTCCGGCTCGGCGCCCCAGCCGGGGCCGGGGCGCGCGCCCTCGCGGAGCGCCGCCTCCTGCGGGTCGAGGCCGTACTTGACGTACCCGGCCCGCGAGCCGAGCACCCGGAAGCGGGGGCCGAGCTGGGCGGCGGTGGCGCTGACGTACAGGTGGGAGCGGACGCCCCCGGCGTGGGTGATCGCGATGAACGTGTCGTCGTCGGCCTCGGCGCCCTCGCGGCGCACGTCCGCCTCGGCGTACACCCGCGTGGCGGGGCCGAACAGCACGAGCGCCTGGTCGACGACGTGGCTGCCCAGGTCGTACAGCAGCCCGCCGAACTCCTCCGGGTCGCCGGACTCGCGCCAGCCGCCCTTGAGCTGCGGCCGCCACCGCTCGAAGCGGGACTCGAAGCGCTGTACGTCACCGAGCTCACCGCGCTCGAGCAGTGCGCGCAGGGTCAGGAAGTCGTTGTCCCAGCGGCGGTTCTGGAAGACGGAGAGGAGCAGGCCGCGCGCCTCGGCGAGGTCGGCGAGGCCGCGCGCCTCGGCCGCCGTGCCGGCGACCGGCTTGTCCACCACGACCGGGAGGCCGGCCTCGAGGGCGGCGGTCGCGAGCGGTACGTGCGTCTTGTTCGGGGACGCGATGACGATCAGGTCCAGCTCGCCGGCCCGGGCCCACAGCTCGTCGGGGGAGGCGGCGAACCGGACGCCGGGGAAGGCCGTACGGGCCTGCTGCCGCCGCTCCGGGGCCGACGTGACGACCGTGTCGAGGACGAGGTCCTCGGTCGCGGCGATCAGCGGGGCGTGGAAGACGGAGCCCGCCAGGCCGTAGCCGACGAGTCCGACGCGCAGCGGTCCAGTCATGCCCGCCACTTAAGCAACGCTGTTGCCAAAGTGCAAGCGGGCGCGACAATGGGACGGTGAACAGCGACACGGGTGTGAACCTGCCGGCCCTCCGCAACCACAACGCCGCACTCGTGCTCGACCTGCTGCGCACGGCCGGCGAGGAGGGCGCGAGCCGGCTGGAACTGGCGGACCGGACCGGGCTCACCCCGCAGGCGGTCAGCAAGATCACCGCCCGGCTGCGGGAGGAGGGGCTCGTGGCCGAGGCGGGGTACCGCGCCTCCACGGGCGGCAAGCCGCGCACCGTCCTGCGGCTCGTCCCCGGCGCCGCCCACGCCGTGGGCCTGCACCTGGACCGGGACGAGCTGACCGCGGTCCTGGTCGACCTGTCGGGCGTGATCGTGGCGGCGAACGTCGTCCCGCTGGACCTGGGGGCCGGGGCCGAGGTGGTCATGGAGGTGGCGGCCGGCGAGGTCGCCGCGCTCACCTCGCGGCCGCTGCTCGGGGTCGGCGTCGCCATGCCGGGCCCGCTCGACCACGCGGCGGGCGTCCCGCACCGGGTGACCGGCTTCCCCGAATGGGACGGCTTCCCGCTGCGCGACGCGCTCGCCCGGCGGCTGGGGCTGCCCGTGGTGCTCGACAAGGACACGAACGCGGCGGCCCTGAGCATCGCGCTGAGCGGGGCGGGCGGCGACTCGTTCGGTTACCTCCACCTCGGTACGGGACTGGGCGCGGGGCTCGTCCTCGGCGGCGCCGTGTACCGGGGCGCGCGCACGGGGGCGGGGGAGTTCGGCCACCAGACCGTCCAGCTGGACGGCCCCGCGTGCGGGTGCGGCGGGCGCGGCTGCCTGGAGGCGCTGTGCCTGGCGGCCGTCGCGCGGGGCGACCTCGACGAGGCGGCCAGGGTGCTGGGCGCCGGGGCCGCGAACCTGGTCAAACTGCTCGACATCGACCGCGTGCTGCTCGGCGGCCGGGTGGTGGCGGGCGCGGCGGAGCCGTTCGTACGGGGCGTCCGCGCGGTCCTGGCGGAGCGGGCCGAGCGCGCGGGCGAGGCCCCCGTGCCGGTCGCCCTCGCGGACGGCTCGCCCGACCCGGTGGCGGAGGGCGCCGCGCAGCTGGTCCTGGCCCCGGTCTTCGGCCGCTGACCTGCCGCCGGCCCCCCGCTGACCGGGCGGGGGCGGGGCGCGAACGACACGCGGGCGGGTCACGCGGCCGGGCCGCCCGTGGCCGACCGCCCGTCGTCACCACCCGAGCCCGCGTTGCGCCGATCGGGCGCTTCCGGGCGGCCGTACGGCGGGTGGTGGCCGGCTGCGCGGTGCGGCGGGACGACCGCGTGGGAGGTTCTCGGGGCACGACTGTCCACCGGCCGCCAGAGGTTCCCCATGCGACTGCGCAACGCCACCGCCCCCGGCGCCGCCGTCGCCGTCGCCGTACTCGCGCTCACCGCGGCGGCGCCGGCGGACGGCACCGCCACCTTCGAGGCCGCCGTTCCCGACCGGCAGCCCGCCTGCGGCACGCCCTCGGCCGCGGAGTTCCCCATCCGTACCCGCATCGTCGGCGGGCCCGCCTCGTACCGGCCCGGTGGCGGCTTCCACACCTGGACGGTGGAGCTGACCAACACCACCGCCGAGCCCTGCCGCAACATCCATCCGGTGATCGTCTTCACCGACCGCACCCGCGCCCTGAAGCCGGGACAGATCCAGCTGGAGTTCTACGAGGGCGCCGACGAGCGGGGCGGTGGCGGCCGCCAGCACCCCGTCGTCATCGAGAAGACCGACGAGAGCGAACTCGTCGGCGTCCTGGACGCCGGCGCGGCGGGCGAAGCCGCGGGCACCGCGGGCGTCGGCGTCACGGGCACCGGTACGGGCTCCGCCCGCGGCGGCGACCGCTTCCGCGGCTTCGTGGTGGCGCCCGGACGGACCGTCACCGTGCCGGTCCGCCTCGCCTTCACCTCCGACGCCCCGCCCGACACCATCACCGCGAACGCCGCCGTCGTCCAGCGGCGCGGCGGGGACGGCGACTGGGTGGGCGAGTCCGCCGACTACCGTTTCGCGCTCGTCCACGACGAGCCCGCCAGTCAGTTCGCCGAGGAGCTTCCGCGCACCGGCCGCAACGTCCTGGTCATCGCCGGGGCGTCGGTCCTCGCCTTCCTCCTCGGCGCCGGAACGCTCGCCCTGGCGGGCCGGATCCGCGACCGCCGCGGCTGACCGCCGGAGCCGCCCGGCGCCACCGGCCCTGACGGGCCGCCATCACCGCCCCACCCGGCCCTGACGGGCCCCACCGACGGGGCCCGCCGTCGAGAACCTGAGCGAGGGCCGAGCGCTGCCCCCGGGCCGTCTCCTTCCCTTCCCGCCATACGGGTCCGACCAACTGGCACCGGACGGTCGACGGGTGAGGATCGGCGCGAGCCGATCAGGACGAGTCCGGCCGGCCGTGCGCGGGCTCCCGTGCCCCGGCACCCACCCCTGCGGCGGCGTCGCCGGTCGCCGGCTCCCCCAAGGTCTCGGCTTCGCTCGACCAGGGGCCCCACCGCGGCGACCCCCTCCTCCGCCCTGCGTCCGCACGCACCGGACCGGCGCTCCCCGGCCCGGCCCGCCCGGTCCGGCAGGGCCTAGTCTTGGGGCGTCGCCACAGCGCTGTCGCGGCGCCCCCAGCACGCATGCACGTATCCGTACGGCAGGAGTCCCGCCCCATGGCAGAGCGCAAGCCGATCGAGTCCTGGCTGACCGACATGGACGGAGTCCTCATCCACGAGGGCGTTCCCATCCCCGGTGCCGACGCCTTCATCAAGAAACTGCGGGACGCGGAGCGGCCCTTCCTGGTCCTCACCAACAACTCCATCTACACCGCCCGCGACCTGCACGCCCGTCTCGCCCGCATGGGGCTGGACGTGCCGGTGGAGAACATCTGGACCTCCGCCCTGGCCACCGCCCGCTTCCTGGACGACCAGCGGCCCGGCGGCACGGCGTACGTGATCGGCGAGGCGGGGCTCACCACCGCGCTGCACGACATCGGCTACATCCTCACCGACCACGACCCCGACTACGTCGTCCTCGGCGAGACCCGCACCTACAGCTTCGAGTCCCTGACCAAGGCGATCCGGCTGATCAACGGCGGCGCCCGGTTCATCTGCACCAACCCCGACGAGACCGGCCCGTCCACCGAGGGCCCGCTGCCCGCCACCGGCTCGGTCGCCGCGCTGATCACCAAGGCCACCGGCAAGGACCCGTACTTCGCGGGCAAGCCCAATCCGCTGATGATGCGCACCGGCCTGAACGCCATCGGCGCCCACTCGGAGTCCAGCGCCATGATCGGCGACCGGATGGACACCGACGTGCTGGCCGGCCTGGAAGCCGGTATGGAGACCTTCCTCGTCCTGACCGGGCTCACCACCCCGGCCGACGTGGACCGCTACCCCTTCCGGCCCTCGACCGTCGTCGACTCCATCGCCGATCTGGTGGATCGCATCTGACCTGTTCGGCCGGGCATCAGCCCAGGTCAGCGACGTCCGACCGGGTGAACACCGTCCCCCTGCGGATGCGGGAACCGCCGAACCGGGTGAATCTTCAGTGCAGGAGGTTCACGATGCGTTCAGCTTTGTTTGCTCTCCGTGCCGCGGGGACGGTCACCGTCCTGGCGCTGGCGGCGGGGCCGGCGCACGCCGGTGACGGCGAGGAGCACCGGGACGGCGAGAAGCACCGGGAGAAGGTGACGGCCGTGGTCGTCCCGGCCACCACCAGGCCCGGCGAGGACGTGGACGTCCGGGTCCACGGCTGCCGCGCCGAGCACGGCTCCGTCAGGTCGAAGGCCTTCGTCGCGGACGCCGAGCTGTCCGGCCGCGAGGGCAAGGGCGGGCCGCTGCACGGCGACACCACCGTCAAGTCCCACCTGGACACCGGCACGTACCCGCTCACCGTCCACTGCGACGGGCGCGACCACCACGACGCCGGCACCGTGCACGTCACCCACCACACGCCGGCCACCCCCGTCGCCCCGGTACGGGCCGGGGGCGGGGGAGCGGCGCCGATGGCCGCCGACGCGCCCCGCGGCGACACCGAGGGGCAGGGGCCCGGCACCCCGCACACCGTGATCGGCCTGGTGCTGGCGGGCGCCGCGGCGGTCGCCGTCGCGTTCCGCAGCACCCGCCGCCGGCGCCGTACCCGCGCGGACTGACCGTGTCCCGCGCACCGAGCCCCGCCGGAAACGGCCGGCTGCTCACCGGTGTGGCCTGGGCACTGCTGCTGCTCGGCCTGTGGCTGTGGGGCAAGGACATCACGGCCGGCCCCGGCGGCCTGTCCGCGCCGACCACCGGTGACGTGGCCGCCGTCGGCCGCCCCCTGGGCGTCCCGCTGCCGCCGGCCCGCCCGCCGATGGAGCCCGCCGCCCCCGCGCGCCTGGAGGTCCCGTCGCTCAGGATCACCGCGCCGGTCGCCCCGCGGGGCCTGGACGGCACGGGCGCGATAGACCCGCCCCCGTACGAGGAGGCGCACAGCGTCGGCTGGTTCGGCGGCGGGGCGAAGCCGGGCGCCGACGGCGCCGCGCTCTTCGTCGGCCACGTCGACACCGAGACGGAGCCCGCCGTCTTCTACGGCCTCAGCTCGGCCCGCCCCGGCGAGCGGGTCCGGGTGACCCGGACGGACGGTTCGGTCGCCGAGTTCACCATCGACGACGTGCAGGTCTTCGCCCGGCACGAGTTCGACCCGAAGAAGGCGTACGGGCAGCGCAGTCCGGGCCGCCCCGAACTGCGCCTGATCACCTGCGGCGGCACCTTCGACCGCGCGGCCGGTGTCTACACCGCGAACGTCGTCGTCTCCGGCTATCTGACGGGCGGCCGGGACGCCGCGCCGGCGGCGCGGGGCGGGTGACGGTGACGGGCGGCCGTGGGGTCCCGGGGGCGGGTGGCCGCCCTCGTGGCTTTCCGGACACGTGTGTCAGGATGGATTGGACCGGGTTGTCCGGGAGGGGGCGCCTGGGGGGTGGCCCCGCACAGAGTGCACCCGAGGGGGAGTGGATGTACGGCAGTTGCACCGGGCGTGCCCGCGTGAGGGCGGCCACGGTGGGGGCGGTCGGAGCCGTGGCGGCATTGCTGCTGGCCGGCTGCACCTCCCCCGACGCCGGCGGCGGCGAGAAGACCGAGGCCGTGCCCGGCGTGAGCCAGCAGCCGAAGGCGACCGATCCGTTCTGGGTCAATCCCGGCAGCAAGGCGGCCCAGCAGGTGGCCAGCTACCTGCGGGACGGCAAGAAGGAGGACGCCGACCTCATCCGGAAGATCGCCTCCCAGCCGGTGGGCGAGTGGGTCGGCACGGAGCAGCCCGAGGAGGACGCCCGCGGTTTCACCGAGGCGGCCGCGAAGGCGGACCGGGACGCGGTCCTGGTGCTCTACAACATCCCGCACCGCGACTGCGGCCAGCACTCCGCGGGCGGCGCCGCCGACGGCGGCGCGTACCGCGCCTGGCTGGACAAGGTCGCCAAGGGCATCGGCGACCGGCGGGCCACGGTGATCGTGGAGCCGGACGCCGTGATGCACATGGTGGACGGCTGCACCGAGGACCAGTACCACGAGGAGCGGTACGACCTGCTGAAGGGCGCCGTGAAGCGGCTGAAGCAGCTGCCGAACACCAAGGTGTACCTGGACGCGGGCAACGCGGGCTGGGGCAAGCCGGACCAGATCTTCGAGCCCCTGAAGTGGGCGGGCGTCGGTGAGGCGGACGGCTTCGCGGTGAACGTGGCCAACTTCCAGACCACGGCCGCCAGCAAGGAGTACGGCAAGAAGGTGTCGCAGAGGGTCGGCGGCAAGCCGTTCGTCGTCGACACCAGCCGCAACGGCAACGGCCCCTACACCAAGGGCGACCCCGCCGAGAACTGGTGCAACCCGCCGGGCCGCGCCCTCGGCGAGACGCCCACGACGCAGACGGGCGACCCGCTGGTCGACGCCTACCTGTGGATCAAGCGCCCGGGCGAGTCGGACGGCGACTGCAAGGGCGGCCCGAAGGCGGGCGACTGGTTCCCGGAGTACGCCCTCGAACTGGCCCGCAACACGAAGTAGCGGCACCGCGCGGCAGTACACGCACGACGAAGGGGCGCCCCCGCCGGGGGCGCCCCTTCGCCGTCGTGTCCGGGTCCTACGGGACCTCGACCCACACCGCCTCGGACGGGGTGCCCTTGTCGTCGGTGACGAAGAGCATGTACCAGCCGGAGGGGACCAGGGCCCGGTTCTTCGGGACGGTGACCTGGATGCCGTCGGCGGTCTTCTTCATCTCCAGCGCGATCGAGCGCTGGTCGACGTCGGTGACGTGCGTGACGGCGCTCGGCCGCATCAGCTTCGCCGTCTTGATCCTCGCGGCGTCCGGGGTCGTGAAGACACCGCTCTGCCCGCGCTTGATCGTCTCCGGACCGCCGGTGACCTTGGGCTTGGAGTCACGGAAGAGGTAGGGCGGGGTGTAGATCTCGATGCGCTGCTCGAAGACGCCCGGCTTGGTGTTGGCCTTGTCGGCGAAGAGCGAGTCCGAACCGAAGATCATCACACGGCCGTCGGGCAGCAGCACCGACCCCGAGTGGTAGTTGCGGCCCACCTGCGGGTCGGCGACACGGGTGTACGTCCCGGTCTTCGGGTCGTAGGTCCGCGCCTCCAGCACGTTGGAGTCGCCGCGGCCCCGGTAGTCCTCGGAGCCGCCGGTGACCAGGACGGTGTCGTCCGGCATCAGCGAGGCGCTCGGGTAGCGGGTGCCCCTGTCGAGGGAGGCGCCGTCCTTGAAGCGGGGGTTGGGGTCCTTGAGGTCGACCAGCCGGGACTTCTCGCTGGAGTCCTGCGACTCGCCGACGCCGCCTCCGCCGATGACCATGAACCTCTGGTCCTGGGCGGGCGGCAGCATGACGGTGGCGGACGTCTCCATCCGGTCGGCGTCGCCCAGCCCCGGTATCTTCTTGAACTTGTTGGTCTCCAGGTCCCAGACGCCCGGGTCACGGCCGACGTCGGCGGGGCCGTACCCGGCGTTGGAACCGGAGTAGAACAGCTTGCCGTTGTCCATGAGGAAGATCGCCGGGTACGTGGGGAAGCGGCGCTCGATCCCCGTGTACTCCCACTTCTTGGTCTTCGGGTCGTAGATCTCGTCCTTGCCGGGGACGATCTGCCCGATCTCGTCGAGGCCCGACAGGGCGAGGACCTTGCCGTCCTTGAGCGTGGTCAGCGTGGGGTACCAGCGCGCCTCGTTCATCGGGTCGACCTTGATGTACTTCTCGGCGACCGGGTCGAACTCGAAGGCGTCCTTGATGCCCTGGAAGTCCTTCTTGTCGAGGGCGAGCTTCTGCGCCATGCCGTAGACGTTGCGGGCGTCCTTGCCTTTGAGGCCCACGACCTTGTAGTTGTCCTCGGTGCCGGTCTCGAACTCCTTGCCCGACTCCTCGGCCTCGACGTAGATGCGGCCCAGCCCCGGCTGGGTGCGCAGGAAGCGGCCGGTGGCCTTGTCGAAGACCTTCTCGGCCTTCTCCACCAGGATCGGGTCCTTGGAGACGAACGTCTTCCCGTTGGCCTTGCCGGTGAACTTCGTCCCGGCGGGCAGGGTGATCGGCTTGTCCGGGTCCTCGTTGTGGACGATCATCAGGCCGCCGGCCTTGGTGACGTCGCCCTTGAGCTTCTCGTACCGCTTGGTGCCGCCGGCGATCAGCAGCTTGCCGTCGGGCAGCTGGGTGTGCCCGGCGCAGAACATGTCCTTCGGCGTGGGGATCATCTTGAACTTGTTCGTCCTCGGGTCCCACAGGACCGACTCGAACTTGTTCGCGTCGAAGTTCTTCTGGTTGTTGCCGGACCCCGCGACCAGCAGCACCTTGCCGGTGTGCAGCAGCGCCGCGTGGATGGTGTTGATCCGGAACTCGGAGGGGACGTCGAGGAAGTCCCAGTGGCCGTTGGCGGCCTTGTACTCCGGCTTGTTGATCGTGTAGTCGTGGTATGTCTCCGAGCCGTACCTGTACAGGGCCGGCCCGTTGAACCCGGCGACCACAGCAACCACCGCCGTGCCTATCAGGATGCGACGGGCACGGTTCCTCCGGTGGTTCGGCCGGACGGGCAGGCTGCTCATTTGTTACGTCCCCCAAGGGCGATCTGCATGGTGTCGTTCTGCTCGGCCCAGCTCGGCTTGGCCTGCGGCGCCTCGTCCACGGGCGGGACGGGCGGCTGCGGCGGCCGGCCGCCGCCTCCGTGCCGGGCGGGCTTCTTCTTCTCCTGGCGCAGCATGTGCCGCCAGACGAAGATCGGCGTGGCGGTGATCAGGGTGGCGAAGGACGCCCAGATGATCATCGCCGGGTGCGAGTGCCCGAAGACGAAGCCGGCGGCGATGGACGCGCCGAAGATCCCGATGAAGTACCAGTGGTAGCGGAAGGTGCCGAACCACCGGTCCGGGCTGGCGGAGTCGCCCTTGGGGGTGACCACGAACTTGCTCTTGCGGCGCAGGGCGGAGTCGATCAGCGCCTTGGCGTAGAGCGGCGCGGAGAGCGCGGACATGAGCATGCCGGCCACGCCGCCGGACCCCTCCGGCTCGTGCGGGGAGACGTTGTGGCGGCGGTTCCAGACGTACAGGCCGATCTGCAGCGCGGAGGCGTTGCCGTAGAGCATCAGCCACACCGTCGGGTCGATGTTCACACCCGAGGCGCCCAGGCCCAGGAACAGCGCGCAGCTCAGGGCGGCGAGGATCCAGTTCAGGGCGGACATCGGATAGAAGATGATCATCATCGTGTAGTTGAAGAGCTTGCTCGGCGGCAGCGAGTACCAGCCCTTCCAGTACTGCTTGAGGATCGTCTCGTACGTACCGCGCGACCAGCGCATCTGCTGGGTGAAGAAGTCCGTCCAGGCGCTGGGGCCCTCGCCGACCGCGAGCACGTCCGGGGTGTAGACCGAGCGCCACTTGTTGCCCGTCGCCGGGTTCTTGTGGCGGTGGATCTCGAAGCCGGTCGCCATGTCCTCGGTGATCGAGTCGTACAGGCCGCCGATCTGCTTCAGCGCCTTGATGCGCACGGCGTTCGACGTGCCGACGAACATGGGCGCGCCGTAGCGGTTTCCGGCCCGCTGGATCAGCGCGTGGAAGAGGAACTGCTGCGACTCGGCTGCCTTGGTGACGAAGTTGTCGTAGTTGCCGTAGACCTGCGGGCCGATGACGAAGCCGACGTCCGGGTCCCGGAAGAAGCCGAGCATGCGCTCCAGGTAGTTCGGCAGCGGCACGTGGTCGGTGTCGACGGAGGCGAAGAAGTCGTAGTTGTCGCCGTGCGCGTCGAGCCAGGCGTTGTAGTTGCCGTGCTTGGTCTTGGCGCGGTGGGGGCCGGTGGGCTGGTTCCACTTCGCGATGCCCTTGCGGGAGAAGTGGTGCACGCCCAGGCGCTCGCAGACGGCCTTGACCTCGGGGTCGTTGCCCTCGTCGAGCAGCCAGACGTGCATCAGGCCGCGGTGCCGGATCCTGACGGCCGCCTCCAGCGTCTTCGTCACCATCTCCAACGGCTCCTTGCCCGGGACGAAGGAGGTGAGGAAGGCGACGCGGGTGCCGGTCTCCGGCACGACCGGGACCGGGTCGCGCGCGACCAGCGTCGCGTGGGCGTTCGACAGCACGTTCATGCAGCGGAAGAACTCGATCAGACCGATCGAGACGAGCATCACGATGTCGAGGGCCGGCAGCCAGTCGAACGCGGGGTAGTCGCGCTCGGTCCAGTGCGAGGGCTGGAGCAGCCACACCAGCAGCACCAGGGAGAGCACCGGGGCGGCGGCCAGCATCAGCGCGACCCGGATGCGGTGCGGCTCCTGCGAGATCAGGGAGCGGTACTGCACCCGGTACGGCTTGTCCGCGGCGGGCTGCGTCAGGGGGCCCGCGAGCCTGCTGTAGTGCTCGTAGTCGTAGCGGGGCAGCGGCTTGGCGGCGCCGCGCTGCCGGGACCCGCCGGACCGGAGCTGCGGGGGAACCCGGAGCTGCGTGGTTCGGGACGGGTCGTTGTCCTGCCGGGCGCCGCTCGGCGTCGACGTCATGAGTCTTCCCCCCGCACGCATACTGGCTGCGTGATTGGTCGTGTTCGTTTCCGTCCGGAGCGCGCGGTCCCCCTAGACCGGCGCGTTCCGGCACATCAGTGGTCGGCCACCATTCCCGAAGACAGGGATGGACGGCCTTCCGGTTGCATGATGCCTGTCACTGCATCGCTGCGTGAACGGGACCCCCACCCCGTGGTCCACGCAACCGGAGCACCCCCCGGAACCGCCGCCAACCGCACGAACCACGTGTCCCATTGGGGGACACCCGTTCCAGGATAGGGTCTGCGGCCGTCCCGCCCGGTCGTAAGGGCGATACGGACTGCTTGTCGGGCATATGCGTGCTTCGCGGATGAATCGGGAGTGGTGGCACGACTGAGGCCCCCTCACTCGTGGTGAGGGGGCCTCGGCCTCGCGTGCGCCGCCAGGGACTCGAACCCCGGACCCGCTGATTAAGAGTCAGCTGCTCTAACCAACTGAGCTAGCGGCGCGTGCTGACCTGCACAACTCTACCCGATGCGCGGGGGTGGTCAGGACCGCCCGGGAGTGCCGCGCGCCGGTGAATGGGGCCGCCCCGGCCTGTCGGCCGACCGGTTTTTCCCTTTCAACCGTCAAAATGCGACATGTCGGGTCAGTTGCGACACTGGCGCCCGTACCGCAGCACCGTAAGAACCTGGAGGGGAAGCGCATGGCCGCCGTGCCGGTCTTCGAGGAGTACGAGCCCGCCCCCGACTGTCCCTGCACCGGCTGCGCCCGGCACCGGCGCGAGACGGCCCTCCGCCCGGCCGTGCGGGCCGGCGGTCACCCCGCCGCCCACGGCGCGCGGCGCGCCCTGGTCCTCTTCACCGCCGCCGGGGTCGCCCTCGGCGGCGGGGCCGGGGCGGGCGCCGTCACCCTCCCGGCGGGCCCGGCCGGGCCGCTGGACCCGGCCGGCCCGGGCCGCGACCGGGACGACCCGGACGCCGCCACCCCGCAGGGCGGCACCGGGCCGCTGCACGGCCGCCCGCACGCCGGGCCGACGGGCGGTCACGTCTCCGCGCCCTCGCTGCGCCGGTCCACCCGCGCCGAGATCATCAACCGCGCCAAGCGCTGGGTCGCCGCGAAGGTCCCGTACTCCATGGAGAAGTACTGGACGGACGGCTACCGCCAGGACTGCTCGGGCTTCGTCTCGATGGCGTGGAACCTCGCCGGCAACGAGTGGACCGGCTCCCTCGACCGGTTCGGCACCCGGCTGGACCGCTCCGAGCTCCAGCCCGGGGACATCCTGCTGTTCCACAACCCGGCCGACCCCAACCGGGGCTCGCACGTCACCATCTTCGGCGGCTGGACCGACTACACGCACACCTCCTACACCGCCTACGAGCAGACCCGGCCGCACGCCCGCAGGCTGGCCACCCCGATGGCGTACTGGGACAACTCCAGCCGCTACGTCGCCTACCGCTACAAGGGCCTGAGCGGCGGGACGCCCGGCGGCCCGGGGGTCTCCGCCGCGTACCCCGGCCCGGCGGCCTTCGGACCGGGCGCGAACAACCGCCACGTCACCCGCCTCGGACAGATGCTCGTGGAGCGCGGCGGCAAGCGGTTCTACCGCTCCGGGCCCGGGCCGCGCTGGACCGAGGCGGACCGCCGGGCGACGCGGGCGTTCCAGCGGGCGCAGGGCTGGACCGGGCGGGAGGCGGACGGGCTGCCGGGGCCGGACACCTGGCGGCTGCTGGTCACCGGCCGGGGCCGCGACATCCCCTCCGGCCCCGGCGCGGCCGCACCGGCTCCCGCCTTCCCCGGCCGCGCGCACTTCCGGCCGGGCGTTTCGAGCACGTACGTCGAGGCGCTCGGGCGCCAGTTGGTGAAGCGGGGCTTCGGCGCCCACTACCGCTCCGGGCCGGGGCCGCGCTGGAGCGAGGCGGACCGGCGCAACGTCGAGGCGTTCCAGCGGGCCCAGGGCTGGCGCGGGGCCGCCGCCAACGGCTACCCGGGCCCCGAGACATGGCGGCGGCTGTTCGGATGACCGACCACGAGGAGGCAGGGTTGAGCACGGCGATGCCGGAGGGCGGCGGGACGACGGCCGGGCGGCGGGTTCCCGTCATCGGGAACGAGACCACCGGGCCGATCCCGGTGCACCTGCTGTTCCGCGACGACGAGAAGGCCGGTCCGGGGGCGGTGGCCGCCGGGCCGGCCGCCGCCGTGCGCGGACGGACGGCCGGGGAGGAGCGGGCGCTGGTGACGGAACGGCCGCCGGTCACGGAACGGCCGTCCGGCAGGGGCGGGCCGTCCGGTGACGTGCGCCCGGCCCCGGCGGCCGGATCCGCCGGCGCCACCACCGCCGCGCCGCGTGCCGTCCCCGCCGTCGTGCCGCGTGCCGTGCCCGCCGCACCGGCCGGCACGGCGGCGGTGACCGTACCCGCGTCGGCGCGGCGGACCGTGCCGCCGGCCGGGCCCGAACCGGCCGAGCGGCCGGGGCCGGTGCTGCCCGGGTGGGCCGGGGTCGCCGGCGGGGCGGCCGCGCTGGCCGGCTGCGCCGCGCTGCTGTGGTGGACCGGCGCGGTGCCCCCGTCGGCGGCGGACATGCTGGGGCTGCCGTACCGCCCGTACAACGGCATCGGGCTGGGCGTCTGGGCGCTGCTGGCCCTGGGGGTGCTCGCGGTGCTCTTCTCCTTCGGCGGGCTGTGCCGGGGGAGGGTGGGGCACGCCTGGGTGCTCACGCTCTTCGGGGACTACCGGGGCAGTGTGCGGCGGACCGGGCTGATGTGGGTGAGCCCGCTGCTGCTGCGCCGCCGTGTCGACGTACGGCTGCGGCACTGGCGCAGCGAGCCGCTCCCGGCCGTCGACGCGAACGGCACCGCGCTGCGGGTGGTGGTGCTGGTGGTGTGGCGCATCAGCGACACGGTGCGGGCGGCGCTCGGGGTGGCGGACCACGAGCGGTACCTGCGCGAGCAGGTGGAGTCGGCGATGGCCCGGGTGCTGTCCCGGCTGCCGGCCGACGCTCCCGCCGGCCCCGGCGGGGACTGCTCCGCCGGCGAGGACGCCCCGATGACGCTGCGGGACGCGGAGGCGGTGGGGGAGGCGCTGACGGGGATGCTGTCCGAGCACTGCGCACCGGTCGGCGTCGAGGTCTTCTCGGCGCAGCCGACCCGGATCGAGTACGCGCCGGAGATCGCCGCGGCCATGCTGCGGCGCCGGGTCGCGGCGATCGACGCCAGGCACCGGGACGCGGTGCTCACCTCCGTGGTGGACGCGGTCGACGACATGGTCCACCGGCTGACCACGCGTGGTCTGGTCGAGCTGGACGACTACGACCGCAAGGCGCTGGTCAAGGACCTGACGGTGGCCTTCTACACGGGTCGTGGTGGTCCGGTCGAAGGCCCGTGATTGGTATGGACATGTTCAACTCGCGTCCATACATTGGAACTTGGTCTAGACCGGATCGACCGTGCGGTCACCAGCCGCACCACCCCCGCACGCGTGCAGCACGGCTCATCGAACTCCCCCACGTTCTGTCAGGAGCGACAGCATGCGACACAAGATAGGCGCGGCCGTGGTGGCCCTCGGCGTGGCCGGGGTCTCCCTCGTGGCCACCGGCAGCGCCAGCAGCCACGGCTACACCGACTCGCCCATCAGCCGCCAGAAGCTCTGTGCCAACGGCACCGTCTCGAACTGCGGCAACATCCAGTGGGAGCCGCAGTCGGTCGAGGGACCCAAGGGCTTCCCGTCCGGCGGCCCCGCCGACGGCCGGATCTGCGCCGGCGGCAACGGGCAGTTCGCCCAGCTCGACGACCCGCGCGGCGGCGGCTGGCCCGCCACCAGGGTGACCGGCGGTCAGAGCTTCACCTTCCGCTGGCAGTTCACCGCCCGGCACCGCACCACCGACTTCAAGTACTACATCACCAGGAACGGCTGGAACCAGAGCGCGCCGCTCACCCGCGCGGCCCTGGACCCCCAGCCGTTCCTCACCATCCCCTACAACGCCCAGCAGCCGCCGTCCACGCTCTCCCACCAGGGCACCATCCCGAGCGGGAAGACCGGCAAGCACCTGATCCTGGCCGTCTGGACGGTCGCGGACACGACGAACGCCTTCTACGCCTGCTCCGACGTGCAGTTCTGACGGACGGCGTGCGACCGTCGCGCAGGTGACGGCGGACGGCCGCCGCGCAGGTGGTGGGGCCTGCCCCACCCCGCGTACACCCGCTGGGGCCATGGTGGCGCCGAGAGCCCGGCACCTACCGTGATCCCCATGGATCCCCGTACGCCCTGGCAGGCCCTGACCAGGGGTGACTACCTGCGCGGCGGCTGGCCCTGGCGGTCGGCCGGCTACCTGGCGAGCGGCGTGCTCGTCGGGCTGCCCCTGCTGGCCGTCCTGCTGCTGCTGGCCGTCTTCTCCCTGGTCCTCGTCGGCCTGCCGCCGCTGCTGCTCCTCGGGGTCGCCCTCGGCGGCGCCGAGCGGCGGCGGCTGCGGCTCGTCGACACCGAGCCGGCCGCGGACCCGCACCGGACGCCCGACGAGCCCGGCCTCCCGGCCTGGCTGCGGCTCCGGCTGCGGGAGCAGGCCACCTGGCGGGAGCTGGCGTACGCGCTGCTGCACGGCTGCGTGCTCTGGCCCCTGGAACTCCTCGCCCTCGCCGTGGCCCTGGGCGGGCCGCTCGCCCTGCTCGCCACGCCCGCGCTCCTCGCGCTGGACGGGCAGGAGGTGCGGGTGCTGAAGGGCCCGCTCGTCACCACCTACCCGGGCGCCTGCGCGGCCGCCCTGTGCGGGCTGCTCCTCCTGCCCGCCCTGCTGTACGGGCTCGGCGCCCTGGCCGGCGCCCGCGCCGCCCTCGCCCGGATGCTGCTGGCCCCCCGGGACGCCGAGCTGCGGCGCCGCATCGGCGAGGTCACCCGCTCCCGGGCCCGCCTGGTCGCCGCCTTCGAGGCGGAGCGTCGCCGGATCGAGCGCGACCTGCACGACGGGGCCCAGCAGCGGCTGGTCGCCCTCACCATGACCCTCGGGCTCGCCCGGCTCGACGCCCCGCCCGGCCCCCTCGCCGACCGGCTCGCCCAGGCCCACGACCAGGCCGGCCGGGTCCTCACCGAGCTGCGCGAGCTGATCCACGGCATCCACCCGCAGGTGCTGACCGACTACGGCCTGGACGCCGCCCTGACCGACGCCGCCGACCGTTCGGCCGTACCGGTGGACACCGACATCGAGCTGCCGCGCCTGCCACCGCCGGTCGAGAGCGCCGCGTACTTCGCGGTGTGCGAGGCGCTCGCCAACACCGGCAGGCACAGCGGCGCGTCCCGCGTCCGGCTGACCGCCCGCCACACCGGCACGCTGCTGCGGATGGAGGTGCGGGACGACGGCACCGGCGGCGCCGACCCCTCGGGCGGCACCGGCCTCACCGGTCTGGCCGACCGCATCGCCGTCCTCGATGGCAGACTGACGATCACCAGCCCGACGGGCGGGCCGACCGTACTGCGAGTGGAGATCCCGTGCCGACCCCTCTGCGGATAGTCCTGGCCGAGGACAGCGTGCTGCTGCGCGAAGGGCTCACCGGGCTCCTCCTCCGCTTCGGCCACGAGGTCGTCGCGGCGGTCGGCGACGCGGCCGCCATGCGCGGGGCGGTCGCCGAGCACGACCCGGACATCGTGGTCACCGACGTCCGGATGCCGCCCGGCTTCCAGGACGAGGGGCTGCGCGCCGCCGTGGCGCTGCGCGCCGAGCGCCCCGCACTGCCGGTGCTGGTCCTCAGCCAGTACGTGCAGCGGGCGTACGCCGCGGAGCTGCTGGAGTCGGGCGACGGCACCGGCGTCGGATACCTGCTCAAGGACCGGATCGGCCAGGTCGAGGAGTTCGTGGACGCCCTGGCCCGGGTCGCGGCGGGCGGCACGGTCGTCGACCCCGAAGTGGTGCGCCACCTGCTGCGCCGGCACCGCGACCCGCTGGCGGCGCTGACCCCGCGCGAACGCGAGGTGCTGGCCCTGGTGGCGGAAGGCCACTCGAACGGGGCGATCGCCCGCCGGCTGGTGGTGAGCGAGGCGGCGGTCGGCAAGCACATCGGGAACATCCTCGGGAAGCTGGACCTGCCGCCGGCCGGGGACACCCACCGCCGGGTCCTCGCGGTCCTGGCCTTCCTCCGCGCGTGAGACCGCGGGTGGAGCGGCGAGCGGAACGGGGCGTGTACGGCCGGTGCCCGCCGCCCGCCCCGTACGGCCGGGCCGATTTCGGCCCCGTGATCCCGGCCCCGTGATTCCGTGGACGTACGAAAAAGCCCCCCGCTTCCGCGAGGGGCTTTTCCCGTCTGTGCGCCGCCAGGGACTCGAACCCCGGACCCGCTGATTAAGAGTCAGCTGCTCTAACCAACTGAGCTAGCGGCGCCTGCTGACAGAGTTAATACTACCTGGCCCGAGGGGCGCTTCCGACCAACCGGCCGTGATCCGGGTCACAGTGCGCGTCCCGGAGGTTTAGAGCGCCAGCGACAGCACCACCGGCGCGGCTCTGCGGTTCAGTGTGTCCGCCGCCGAGCGGAGCCGGTGCGCGTGCTCGATGGGGAGCGAGAGGGCGAGGCAGCCGACCGCGGAACCGGCCGTCAGCGGCACGGCCGCGCAGACCGTGCCCACCGCGTACTCCTGGAGGTCCAGGACCGGGACGGTCGGGGGCTGGCTGTCCAGCTTGGAGAAGAGCACCTTCTCGCTGGTGATCGTCCGCGAGGTCAGCCGCGCGATCTTGTGGCGGGACAGGTGGTCGCGGCGGCCGTTCTGGTCGAGCTGGGTCAGCAGGCACTTGCCGACCGCGCTGGCGTGGGCCGCCGAGCGGAAGTCGACCCACTCGTTGACCTTCGGCGTGTGCGGGCCGTCCGCCATCTGGGTGATCTTGACCTCGCCGTCGATGTACCGGCTGATGTAGACGGCGGCACCGACCGAGTCGCGCAGCTCGGTGAGGGTCTCCTGCAGCTTGGTCTCCAGGGCCTCGCGGCGGGTCGCGCCGGAACCCAGCAGCACCAGGGAATCACCCACCACATAGGCGCCGTCGCTGACCTGCTCGACGTAACCCTCGCGGCGCAGCATGAGCAGCAGCGGGGTCAGGTGGCCGGCCGGGAGCCCCGTCTCGCGAGCGATCTGGACGTCGGTCACCCCGCCGCCGTGCCGTGAGATCGTCTCGAGGACGCGCAGGGCGTACTGCACCGAGTGGAACGGCGCGGTCGGCTCGGGCTTCAGCGCCACGGTTTCCCCCTACCAGGTTGTGACCGCAAGCTTCCGTACCACGATAGCGGCCAAGAGCCGTTTCGTGGGCTCCTGTTGACAAGAAACTGCCCGGCCCCATGCGCGTACGCTGGGGCGGGACACACCGGCATATGACAGAGGCAAACTTCCCGCCGGTAACGTGAGGTCAGAGCACCGCGCCGAGGAAGTCGCGGGTCCGCTCGTGCTCGGGCGCGGAGAAGTTTTTCTCCGGCGAGCCGGACCAGATCGCCTTCCCGCCGTCGCACATGCGGACCTCCCGGCATGTGCCCGCGAGTTGGCCGACCGATCCCCGACCGCGGCCCGCTGCCCGCGGCCCGCCGGTGCGGCCGGACATCCCACTAGGGCTGCGGGGCGCCCGCCGCGCCGCACTCGTACAGCGCGTGCGCCGCCCGCAGCACCAGGTCGTCCCGGTGGCGGGCGGCCACCAACTGGAGCCCGACCGGCATCCCCTCGTCGTCGACACCCACCGGGACGGACGCCGCCGGCTGCTGCGTCAGGTTGAAGGGGTACGTGAACGGCGTCCACGCCGTCCACCGGCGCGCCCCCTCCGGCGCCTCCACCCCCGCGTCGAACGCGGCCAGCGGCAGCGTGGGCGTCACCAGCACGTCGTACGAGGAGTGGAACCTGCCCATCCGGTGCCCCAGCGACGTCCGCACGTCCACCGCCGCCAGGTACTCCAGTGCGCTGTACCGCGCCCCCCGCTCGGCGACCTCCCGCAGCCCCGGGTCCAGCAGCTCCCGCCGCTCCCGCCCCAGGCGCTGCACCAGCCGGGCCGCGCCGCTGAACCACAGCGTGTGGAACGCGTCCACCGGGTCCGCGACGTCCGGATCCGCCTCCTCCACGTACGCGCCCAGACCCGCGAGCCGCTCCACCGCGGCCCGCACCAGCGCCGCCACCCCGGGCCGCACCGCCACCTGCCCGCCGAACGACGCCGAGTACGCGACCCGCAGCCCCTTCACGCCCTCCCGCAGCGCGGCGCCCACCGGACGCGCCGGGCCGAGGTGCGACCAGTCCCGCCAGTCCTCCCCGCTGATCACGTCCAGCAGCAGCGCCGCGTCCGCCGCGTCGCGGGCCATCGGCCCCGTGTGCGACAGCGTGCCGAACGGACTGGCCGGATGGACCGGAACCCGCCCGTACGTCGGCTTCAGACCGAAGACCCCGCAGAACGAGGCCGGGATACGGATCGAGCCGCCCCCGTCGGTCCCGAGCGACAGCGCTCCCGCCCCCAGCGCCACCGCCGCCGCGCTGCCGCCGCTGGAACCGCCCGCCGTCCGGGACGGGTCGTGCGGATTGCGGGTGACGCCCGACAGCGGCGAGTCGGTGACGCCCTTCCACCCGAACTCCGGGGTCGTCGTCTTGCCCAGGAACACCGCCCCCTCCGCCCGCATCCGGGCGACCGGCGGCGCGTCCTCGTTCCAGCGGCCCCGGGCCGGCACGGTCCGCGAACCGCGCAGGGTCGGGCCACCGGCCTGGAGGAGCACGTCCTTGACCGTCACCGGCACCCCGTCGAGCCGCCCCACCGGCTCCCCGCGCCGCCACCGGCGCGCCGAGGCCGCCGCGGCCGCCAGCGCCTCCTCCGCGTCGACCCGCACGAACGCGTTCACCAGCGGCTCCACCGCCTCGATCCGGTCCAGAGCCGCGCGCACCGCGTCCACCGGCGTGAAGTCGTCCCGGGCGTAACCGTCGAGGAGCTGCCGGGCGGACAGGTCCGTCAGGAACGTCGTCGGCTCAGTCATGCACGGGTACGTACCCACGTTCCTTGTCGACCACGTTCGGCAGCGGCCGCCCGGCCGCCCACAGCTCGAACATGTCCACGAACTGCGCCCCCAGCCGGTCCCGCCAGCCCACCGTGTCCCCGCTCATGTGCGGCGAGACGATCAGCCCCGGCACGTCCCACAGCGCACTGTCCTCGCCCAGCGGCTCCTCGGCGAAGACGTCCAGCGCGGCTCCCGCGATCCACCGCTTGGTGACCGCGGCCACCAGGTCGTCCTCCACCACCAACTGCCCGCGCCCCACGTTGACGAACCGCGCCGACGGCTGCATCAGCCCGAAGCGCCGGGCGTCGAACATGCCCCGGGTCGACGTGGTGAGCGGCGCCGCGCACACCACCCAGTCGGCCCGCGTCAGCAGCAGGTCCAGCTCCTCGGCGCCGTGGACGCGCGGCCGTGCCGTCCGCCCCACGACCGCCGTCCGCACGCCCAGCGCCCGCAGCGTCGTGGCGACGGCCCGGCCGATCGGCCCCGCGCCGACCACCACCGCCCGGGTGCCCGCCACCGGCAGCCCCTCGCGGTGGTGCCAGCGCCGCTCCCGCTGCAGCTCCAGGGTGCCCGGCAGGTCCTTGGCCATCGCCAGCACCAGACCCGCCACGTACTCGGCGATGGGCTGCTCGAAGATGCCCCGCGCGTTCGTCACCACCGTGTCGGAGGCGACCAGTTCGGGGCAGAGCAGCCGGTCGACCCCCGCGCTCGGTGTGTGCACCCAGGCCGGTCGCGGCCCCGCGCCGGGCCAGGCCGCGCGGACGGCGTCCGAGGTGAAGTCCCACACCAGCAGGACGTCGGCGGACGGCAGCTCGGCCGCGAGGGAGCCCTCGTCGGCGTACCGGACCCGGACCCGCCCGGTCAGCCGGCCGAGACGGGGCGGCGGGTCGGCCCGCAGGACGAGCAGCGTCGGGGGCGACATCGGTCGGGGCGGCATCGGTCGACCACGGTGGCACCCCGGCCCACCGCCGTCAACAAGCCCCTGGGCGGGTCGCGGGAGCGGGGGACACCCGCGGTGGACACTGCCCGCCCGGAGGGCCGGGTGGGGGGTCGCGAGGACTATCCCGGGCCGGCGGGGGCAGCCGTGACGGGGCGGACCCCGCCGCGCGTCCGGCCGCCACGGGCCGTGGCGCGGCGGACCGGCGCGCGTGCGGCGCTGCTCATGAACGGGGCCGAGGACGGCCCCCGACCCCCAGGAGGGCGTGACATGACGACTGTGGGACTGCTCTACCCCGGTCACCACGCGGAGGACGACTACCCCCGCATCGAGACGTTGCTGACCGGCGTCAACGTGCCGATCGTCCACACCGGCACCGGCGAGGACGCACGCCGGGTCGACGCGCTGCTGGAGAGCGGATCGGCCGGGCGGCTCGCGGCCGGGATGGAGCAGCTGCGCCTGTCGGGCGCCGAGTCGGTGGTGTGGGCGAGCACGAGCGGATCGTTCCTGTACGGGTGGGAGGGAGCGCAGGAGCAGATCCGCACCCTGGCCGTGTCGGCGGGGCTCCCGGCGTCCAGCACCTCGTTCGGCTTCGTCCACGCGCTGCGGGAGGTGGGCGCCGCGCGGGTGGCGGTGGCGGCCACCTACCCGGAGGACGTCACCGACCTGTTCGCCGGCTTCCTGAAGGCGGCCGGCGTCGAGGTGGTCGCGTCCCGGGCGGCCGGCGTCGCCACGGCGGCCGAGGCCGCGGCGTGGGGGCCGGAGCGGGTGCTGGAGCTGGTGCGGGCGGCGGACCGTCCCGGCGCGGAGGCCGTCCTCGTACCGGACACGGCACTGCACACCGTGGGGTGCCTGCCGGAGCTGGAGGCCGCGGTGGGCAAGCCGGTGCTCACGGCGAACCAGGTGACGGTGTGGGAAGGGCTGCGGCTGGCGGAGCGGCGCGGGGCGTGGTCGGCGGACCTGGGGACGCTGTTCGCCCGCAAGGAATAAACGGAGATAACCTCCTGTTACCGGTGGCCGTATGTGTTTCCCGTGCAGGAAGGTCCACCGGTGAGCGACGACGACGCGATGCGAGGCAAGGGTACGGGCCCGGGCGAGGCCCCCGGTGCGGACGTGCGCCCCGGCGCCGGCGAGATCCGGGGCGCGGACGCCGTCCGGGGCGCGGCGAGCGGGACGGCGCCCGTCCCCCTGTCCGTACTGGACCTGGTCACCGTCGGCAGCGGCCGCACCGCCACACAGGCCCTCGGCACCAGCGTCGCCCTCGCCCGCCTGGCCGAGCGGCGCGGCTACCACCGGCACTGGGTCGCCGAGCACCACTCCATGCCCGGCGTCGCCTCCTCGTCGCCGGCCGTGATCCTCGCGCACCTCGCCGCCCACACGTCGCGGATCCGCCTCGGGTCCGGCGGCGTCATGCTGCCCAACCACGCGCCCCTCGTCATCGCCGAGCAGTTCGGCACCCTGGAGGCGATGGCGCCCGGGCGGATCGACCTCGGCCTGGGGCGCGCCCCCGGCACGGACGGTGCCACCGCCGCCGCGCTGCGCCGCACCGACCGGCTGAGCGAGGGCGCCGACGAGTTCCCGGAACAGCTCGCCGAGCTGGTGCGCTTCCTCGACGACGACTTCCCCGACGGCCACCCCTACGCCCGGATCCACGCCGTACCGGGGCCCGTGCAGGGACCGAAGGGGCGCCCGCCCGTGTGGCTGCTGGGCTCCTCCGGGTTCAGCGCGCGCCTCGCGGGGATGCTCGGCCTGCCGTTCGCGTTCGCCCACCACTTCTCGGCGCGGAACACCGTTCCGGCGCTGGAGCTCTACCGCGACTCCTTCCGGCCCTCGGCCGTGCTGGACGCGCCCTACACGCTGATCGGCGTCTCGGCGCTGGCCGCGGACGACGAGCGCGAGGCGCGCCGGCAGGTGCTGACGGGAGCGCTGTCGATGGTCCGGCTGCGCACCGGGCGGCCCGGCCTGATCCCGACGCCCGAGGAGGCGGAGGCGTACGAGTTCAGCGCCGTCGAGCGGGACTTCGTGGACGGCTGGCTGGCGAACGTGGTGCACGGTACGCCGGACGCGGTCCGGGACGGACTGGACGGGCTGCAGAAGCGGACGGGCGCGGACGAGCTGATGATCACGGCGAACGCGCACGGGGCGGAGGCGCGGCTGCGGTCGTACGAGCTGATCGCCGACGTGTACGACCTCCCGGCGGTCGCGCCGCGGGCCTGACCGCCCGCTGAGTGCCCGGCCGGGTGGTTCGTGCCCCCGCCGGGTGGCCAGTGCCCCGGTCGGGGTGCCGGTCCGGTGGGCGGCACCGGTGCGGCGGGTGGTGGGGTGTGGCCCCTCCGGGCTCGCCTCCTCGGGGCCGGCGGCCTTGGGTCACGGGATCGAGAGCCCACCCCTCGCCGCCAACCCCTGCGGGGGCGACCCTGCACGGCCCCACCCCGGGCCGTCGCCCGGCCGCGGGTGGGTCGGGGCGGGATGCGGCCCCGGGCGGGGGCGGGTGGTTCTCGCTCGGGAACGGGCGCACAAGGTTCCTAAGACAGGCTTAAAGGGCTTGTCATGGGGGGCGCGGAAGGGTCCCTTCGCGGTGGACACCCCTGGTGACAAGGGGTTTTGGTGAAGCATTGGTCTAGTCCTCATTTGGTCCGGACCATTGACGCGGTGTTCACGCGGCGGCTATCACTTCTCCAACTCCCGTACCGCACACCCCCTCCCGGAGGCCGCACGTGCACCACCGCAAACCCCTCATCGCCGCGCTCACGAGCGTGGTGCTCGCCGCCGGGGCGCTGGCAGCCGTGGGTGGCACGGCCACCGCGCAGCCCGCCGCGCCCTCCTCGGGCGGGGTGAAGATCGCGTACTACGACCAGTGGAGCGTGTACGGGAACGCCTTCTACCCCAAGCACCTCGACACCCGGGGGATCGCCGGCAAGCTGGACGTCATCAACTACTCGTTCGGCAACATCCACCCGACCGAGCTGACCTGCTTCGAGGCCAACAAGGCGGCGGGGGACGACAACAACCCCAACGCCGGTGACGGCGCGGGCGACTCGTACGCCGACTACCAGCGGTCCTTCTCGGCGGCCGACAGCGTCGACGGGGTCGCCGACAAGTGGGACCAGCCGATCGTGGGCGTCTTCAACCAGTTCAAGGAGCTGAAGGCGAAGTACCCCAAGCTCAAGATCAACATTTCGCTGGGCGGGTGGACGTACTCCAAGTACTTCCACGACGCGGCGAAGACCGACGCGAGCCGCAAGAAGTTCGTCGCCTCGTGCGTCAAGCAGTACATCGCGGGCGACCTGCCGGTCGAGGGCGGCTACGGCGGACCCGGCACGGCCGCGGGCATCTTCGACGGCATCGACATCGACTGGGAGTACCCCGGCTCGCCCGACGGGCACCTGGGCAACCACTACGGGCCCGAGGACAAGCAGAACTTCACGCTGCTGCTCGCCGAGTTCCGCAAGCAGCTCGACGCGTACGGGGCCGCGCACGGCGGGAAGAAGTACCTGCTGACCGCCGCGCTGCCGGCCGGGCAGGACAAGATCAAGCACATCGAGACCGACAAGATCGGCGCGTACCTCGACTACGCGAACATCATGACGTACGACATGCACGGCGCCTGGGACGGCGACGGGCCCACGTACCACCAGTCGCCGCTGTACTCCGGCGCGGGCGACCCCACCGACCCGATCAAGCCGGGCACCGAGAAGTACTCGGTCGACAACGCCATCGACGCCTGGATCGACGGCAAGCCGGCGTACGGCATCGCGGGCGGCTTCCCGGCGAACAAGCTGACGCTCGGCTACGAGTTCTACTACCGGGGCTGGAAGGGCGTCCCGGCCGGCGCGAAGAACGGCCTGGCGCAGAGCGCGACCGGGGCCTCCGCCGCCCGGCCCGTCAGCCAGCAGGCCGGCATCGCGCACTACAAGGAGCTCGGCGGCATCGTCGACAACCCGGCGACCACCTTCTGGGACGACGAGGCGAAGGCCGCGTACTTCTACAAGGACGGCGAGTTCTTCACCGGCCTCGACAAGCGGGCGATCCAGGCCCGCGCGGACTACGCCCACGACCGGGGCCTGGCCGGCGCGATGATGTACTCCCTGCTCGGGCTGGACGAGCGGACCACGCTGCTGAACGACATCGTGGCGGCCGTCGGCTCGTCCCCGGTGGACCCCGACCCGACCCCCACGCCGACCCCGACCCCGACTCCCACGCCGACCCCGACGGACCCGCCGGCCGGGTGCGCCGCGGCCGCCTGGTCGCCGGCCGCGGAGTACACCGGCGGTGCGCAGGTCTCCCACAAGGGGCACACCTGGAAGGCCAAGTGGTGGACGAAGGGCGAGGAGCCCGGAACCACCGGTGAGTGGGGCGTCTGGCAGGACCTCGGTTCCTGCTGATCCCCCGACCCCCCACCCGCCCGCCCCTGTCCGGCCTCCCCCGGACAGGGGCGGGCGGCGTCTCAGCCGTTGTCCACGAGCACGTGGAAGAACTCGTCCACGGCCGCCTGGTCGGCCGGGAAGTGCCGGATCTCGGCTATCCGCCCCTCCTCGATGCGGAAGACCAGCACCCAGTCCATGTCGATGTCGCTGCCGTCCCCCCGGTGGCTCACACAGTGGTGGACCTCCACCACGTGGTTCTCGTCGGCCCCCGCGTACCAGACGTCGGCCGAGAAGTCCCCGGTCGCCAGGCCTTCGAGGTACGTCGTGATCCCCTCCGGGCCCCGGTGGCTGCCGGCCAGCGGGTGGTCGCCCGGCACGTGCCACACCGCGTCCGGCGCCAGCACCGCCTCGCGCAGGCCCTCCAGGTCCCCGGTGGCGTAGCCGGCCCAGAAACGCCTGATCAACTCGATGTTGGGGTTGGTCATCTCAACTCTTCCCGGCTAGCGGCTCCTTGTGCCATCGAGCATCCTGCTGCCCGGCGCCGCCGGTCCAATACGTGGATCCATAACCTTGTGGCATGGACGTCGACACCCGGCTGCTGCGCTACTTCGCCGCCGTCGCGGAGGAGGGCCACCTCACCCGTGCCGCGGAACGGTTGTTCATCTCGCAGCCCGCGCTGACCAAGCAGATCAGACAGCTCGAAGCGCTGCTGGGCACCGAGCTGTTCGTGCGCTCCCGCAACGGCATGGCCCTCACCGAGGCGGGCGCCGCGCTCGCCGCCGCCGTCCCCGGCGTGCTCGGGGCCTGGGACACCGCGCTGCGCACCACCACGGCCGCCGCCGAGCGGGCGGCGCGGGTGCTGCGGGTGGGGTTCGTGGCGTCCGCCGCCAACGAGCTGACCCAGCGGATCATCGCGGAGTTCGCCCGCCGCCGCCCCGGCTGGCGGGTGCGGATGCTCCAGACCGGCTGGGAGGACCCGACCGCCGGGCTGGCCGGCGGCGAGGCGGACGTGGCGCTGCTGCGGCTGCCGTTCCCCGGCCAGGAGGACCTGGGGGTGGAGGTGCTCCTCACCGAGGACCGCTGGCTCGCGCTGCCGGCCACCCACCGGCTGGCCGGCCGCGAGGTCATCGACTTCTCCGACGTCCTCGACGAGCCGTTCGTCGCCACGCCCGAGGCCTCCGGCTGGTGGCGCGACCACTGGCTGGCCGTCGAGGAGCGGGGCGGGCACCCGGTGACGGTCGGCGCGGTGGCGAGCAACCCCGACGAGTGGCTGAACGCCATCGCGAACGGCTACGGCATCAGCCTCACTCCGGAGGCCACCGCCCGCTTCTACCGGCGCCCCGACGTGGTCTACCGGCCGGTGCGCGGGGTGAGCCGCAGCCGGGTCGGCGTCGCCTGGCCCCGTACTGGCGAAGTGCCCGAGGTCGTACGGGACTTCGTGCGCAGCGCGCTGCTGGTGAGCGGCGACGGGGATGCCGCGCGCGGCGGTCCGGGCTGACGCGAGGGGCGGCGGGGGTGCCGCGCGTCAGTCCGGGCCGACGCCGATCAGCGCCGCGATGCGCTCTGCGGTGACCGCCCGGGAGTACAGCCAGCCCTGTCCCGTGTCGCAGCCGATGCGGCGCAGCCGGGCCGCCTGCCCCGAGGTCTCCACGCACTCGGCGGTGACGGTGAGCCCGAGCCGGTGCGCCAGCTGCACCAGCGCCTCGACGATCACCTCGTCGGCCGGGTTCGGGTGCTCCTCGTCCTGGAACCCCCGGACGAACGACCCGTCCAGCTTGAGGACGGAGACGGGGAGGCGGCTGAGGTAGGCGAGGTTGGAGTAACCGGTGCCGAAGTCGTCGATGGCGATCCGCACGCCCATGTCGCTGAGCGCCTGGAGGGCCTGCAGCGGTCGTCCCGCCGAGCCCATCACCGCCGACTCGGTCAGCTCCAGCTGCAGCAGATGCGGGGCGAGGCCGGTCTCGGCCAGGATCTCGGCGACGTCCGCGACCAGGTCGGAGTCCCACACCTGGCGCACGGCGACGTTGACGCTCACGAACAGCGGCCGCTCGCCCGGGTGGTCCAGCTGCCACTGCCGGGCCTGCCGGCACGCCGTGCGCAGGACCCAGCGGCCCAGCTGGACGATCGACCCGTCCTCTTCAGCAATTCCGATGAACCGATTCGGCGCCAGGGGGCCGAACTGCGGGTGGTTCCACCGGACCAGCGCCTCCACCCCCCGTACGGTCCCGTCCGCCATGCCCACCAGCGGCTGGTACTCCAGCGCGAACTCGCCCCGCTCGACGGCCGGGCGGAGGGTGGAGGAGAGCGACTGCCGCGTCATCCGGTGCGCGTTGCGCTCCGGGTCGAACAGCGTCCAGCGGGCCTTCCCGTCGGCCTTGGCCCAGTACAGCGTGGTGTCGGCCGCCTGCATCAGGCCGTTGACGGTGGTGCCGGCGGCGGCCCGCTCGACGACGCCGATGGACGCCGAGACCGAGAGCCGCTGCCCCGCCAGGTCGAACGGCTGCTGTACGGAGGCGAGTACGGACCGGGCGAGGTCGGCGAGCTGCTCGGTGCCGGTGGAGTCCTCGACCAGGATGGCGAACTCGTCACCGCCCAGGCGGGCCACCAGGTGACCCCCGTGGCGGGTGTGGCCGTCGCCGTCGGCGCACTCGGTGAGCCGGGTCGCCACGGCCGCCAGCAGCCGGTCGCCGACGCGGTGCCCGAGGGTGTCGTTGACCGCCTTGAACCCGTCCAGGTCCAGGTAGCACAGGCCGATGCGGCCGGTGCCGCCGTCGTCGTACGAGGAGTTCTCCAGCGCGGAGGTGAGCCGCTCGAAGAACAGGGTGCGGTTGGGGAGCCGGGTGACCGGGTCGTGCATCTGGAGGTGGCGCAGCCGCGCCTGGAGCTGGCGCCGGTCGCTGATGTCCGCGATCGAGAGCAGCACGCCCCGGCTGGGCGTGACCGGCGCGACGGTCACCTCGGCCCACAGGGACCGCCCGTCGGGGTGTTTGAGCCGGCGGGTGCAGCGGAATCTGGAGCGCCGGCCGCGCAGCACCTCGTGGTAGGCGTGCCAGGTGCGGCTGTCGGACGCCAGGTCCACGAGGTCGGCGGCGGCCTGCTCGCGCAGGGACGCGGTGTCGGTGCCGAGCAGAGCGGCGAGGGCTTCGTTCGCGGTCACCACGAGCCCGTCGGGGTCCACCACCGCCATGGCGATGTGGGCGGCGTTGAAGGCCGCGCGGTAGTCGGCCGGGGCGTGTGCGCCGGGTGCGCCGGGCGTCTTCGCCGGGAGGCGGGCGACGACGGGCGAGTGGCGTGGTTCACCGACAGTTTCATTACTCTCTGTGACCGGTCGTGAGGCGGTTCCGGTCGATGAGACTGCCGCAGCTCCCGGTCCTTCGGAGGTTCCGTTCACGGCTCGCTCCCGCAAGGCAGTTGTGACGCACAGATGTGGTCGGGATGGGTCGGCCAGGAAAGTGTGCCGATCATAGAGGCTCTCGCGGCGGCCGTTCCAGCGCCGACGCCGCATGAGGCGCATGGGGTTGCTGTGGGGAATCCGCCGCCGCCGGGCGGCCGATCGTTTCTGCACGGGTGTGGCGGGGCCCCGTTCTGCCATGACCGGTTGTGACTTTCCGTGAACTTCCCGGACCACCGCGGCGGGTCGCCCACTCACCCGAGTGGGGCAGCGGAACAGGGCGTATCACCACAAAACGCTCCAGGGTGGTGAGACGTCCCGTATGTCGTACCGGAGGTCGACGTGGAGCGTCAGCAGACACCCGACGGAGTGGAACGCCGCAGTCTGCGTTCCACCGCCGCGGCCCTCTTCGCCCTCTGCTCGCTCGCCGCCACCGGTCTCGTCGCCGGCCCCGCGAGCGCCGCTCCCGCCGCGGGCCCGTGCGCCCTGCCCCGCACCGACGCCCACCACTCGCTCGGACTGGACACCTGGAACGCCGCCTATCCGCGACCCGTCCGCGAGCTCGACGCACTCATGGTCTTCCTGTCGTTCCCCGACTCCCGGCCGCTGGCCGCCCCCGACGCGCTGGCCGCCGACTACTTCCCCGCCACCAGCCACTTCTTCCGGCGTGCCTCCTACGGGAAGTTCACCCTGCGCCCGCATCCGCGGCGCGAGTGGATCCGGATGCCGCGCCCCTCGACCTCGTACGCCATACGGCGGGACTGGGAGCCGGAGCGGCGCGCCGCCTACCTCCGCGACGCGCTCGCCGCGGCCGACCCGGTGGTCGACTTCTCGCGGTACGACATCGTCTACCTGGTCGCCGATCCGGACGCGCCCGGCGTCGACTCCGACGCCACCAAGGTGGTCAACTTCAGCACCCCGCTGTACGCCGACGGTGCCGAGATCAAGCGGATCGTCACCGTGTTCGAGCGGCACCCCCCGGACCGCAACGTCCTCGCCCACGAGACCGGTCACGTCTTCGACCTGCCGGACCTGTACCACCGCCCCATGGACGGCAAGGGCGACTGGGACACCCATGTGGGTGACTGGGACGTCATGGGCAGCCAGTTCGCCCTGGCGCCGGAGCTCTTCGGGTGGCACAAGTGGAAGCTGGGCTGGCTGAACCGGCGCGAGGTGCGCTGCGTCGGCGAGCCGGGCGGCAGCCGCTTCACCCTGGAGCCCTTGGCCGCGGCGCCCGAACGGGGCACCTCCGTCGGCACCCGGCTGGCGGTCGTCAGGACGAGCGGCTCCAGCGCGCTGGCGATCGAGGCGCGCGGGGCGGCCGGCAACGACCACGGGACCTGCACCGAGGGCGTGCTGATCTACCGGGTCCGCAACGACGCGGTGTCGGGGGCCGGCCCCGTCGAGGTGATCGACACCCACCCCTCGACCGGTGCCTGCTGGGACCGGTCGGTCTACCCGCCGCTGGCGGACGCGCCCCTGGGCGTGGGGGAGACGTTCACCGTCCCCGGCGAGAACGTCCGGGTCGAGGTCGCCGACCGGACGCGGACCGGCACCTGGACGGTGCGGGTGACCGTGCCGTGACGCCATGCCCGGCGGCACGGCACCGGGCATGGGCGGCGCCCCGTGATTCCGTGGGCGTACGAAAAAGCCCCCCGCTTCCGCGAGGGGCTTTTCCCGTCCGTGCGCCGCCAGGGACTCGAACCCCGGACCCGCTGATTAAGAGTCAGCTGCTCTAACCAACTGAGCTAGCGGCGCCTGCTGACGTCGTAGACATTAGCACCCTGGTCGGCGGGAGGAAAAATCGAAACCTTAACGCCCGTGGACGCCCCGGTGCGGGCCGCCCGGACACAGGCCCAGAGGACGACCTCGGGCCCCGGCAGCCAGGGGTGCCGGGTGTCCGGGGCCACCAGCCAGCGCGGCGCCGAGCCGTCCGCGGACCCGGACGTGAGCGGGGGCACCGTGACCGCGTCCCCCGTGCCGTGGCAGAGCAGGGGCGGCACGGCCTGCCCCCACTCCTCCCAGCGCAGCAGGGACGGCAGCCGGTGGGCCGTGCCGGGGGCGGTGAACAGCAGCAGCCGCCCGCGGTGGACGGCGACCGGGCCCGACCCGGGGCCCTCGTCCCACAGCCGGTCGAGCATGCGGCGCCCGAAGACCGACTCGACGCTCACGACGTCGAAGGCCGAGCCGCACGGCAGCACCGCGGGCGCGGCTGGCCGCGATTCCCACAGGGCGAGGGTGGACCGGGGGTACGCGGCGGCCGACGCGAGCCAGTCGGCCCCGTCCGCGGTGACCTGCGCGGTGTGATGACGTCCCTCGTCGCGCAGGAGGCGGAAGACGTCGGAGCGGCTCTCGTCGGCGACGCGGGGAGCCGGGCTCAGGGGGGTCTCGTCTCGCAGCCAGGTACTCATACCGAACACATCTACCGGCGGTCACGGCACCGCTGCGGGGAGTTGCGGGAAACCGGGACGGGGAGGGGCGGGCAGGAGTATCTTGCCGCCCGGCATATGCCATGTCGACTGGCCCCGGGCAGCCCCGGGAAGCGGGCGTGTCAGAGGGCGGGCCGTTCGTCCGCCACCGCGGGGCTGACTCGCCCGCCGGGGCCGTACGGCGCCGGCGCGAGATCGCCGGGGACCCCGTGCCGGGCCGACAGAGGCCTGGCTCGCCCACCGCTCACCGGCCACGCCCCAGCCGCGGCTCCCGACGCCCGAGAGGTGCCGGCCCGAGGACGTGCCGCCGGCCGTGCCGATGGGGCCCCGGGGCGGCGGGCGGCTACTCGTCCTTCGCCGGGCCGCCGGTGCGCAGGAGGTCGCGGCCGAACTCGATCATCTTCTTGGCGTAGTCCTCGGTCCAGTCCGCGCGCGCGGCGATGTCCACCGCCGTCAGCCGGTCGAACCGCCGCGGATCGGCCAGCTGCGCGGCCGCCACCGCCTGGAACTCCACCGCCCGGTCGGTGGCCGCCCGGAACGCGAGCGCCAGCTCGGTGGACCGGGCGAGCAGTTCCCGGGGGTCCTCCATCGACTCAAGGTCGAAGAAGTGCTCCGGGTCGGACGCGGCCTCAGCCGGCTCGAAGAGCAGGGGCGCGGGTCGCAGCCGCCGCTCGCTCCGCTCGGTTTCCGCCATGAACGTCTCCTCTTCGCACGACGAGCTTCCCCCACCCGCGGGGACGCCCCCCGTCGCGATGGACCACCTTCCATTCTCCCGCCCGGCGCAAGTACGCCCTACGGCGACCACGTGACGCGGTGTTCCGAGAGGTGGGAGAGCACCGCGTGGTTGGCCTCCCAGCCGTCCGGGAACTTCACCGTCACGCCCAGCTGGACCGGCTCCGTCGACGGGTGCTCGTCCAGCAGCTCCGCCACGCCCGCCCGGCACACCACGACGCACGCGTGCCGGTGCCGGGAGGCCAGCACGCACAGGCGCCCCGTCTCCAGGTGGAACGCCGTCGCGTCCGGGCGGCCCGACAGGGGGTGCAGGACGACCGTCACGTCGTACTCCCGCCCCTGGAGGCGGTTGGCCGTGTCGACGGTCACGCCCCCGACGCCCAGCTCCGCCAGCGCCGCCCGGACCGCCGCCGCCTGGTCGCGGTGGGCCGTGCCGACGGCGATCCGGTCCGGGGTGAGGGGCACCGGGTCGGCCGACCGCTCCGACACCGCCGCCCCGCCCCGGTCCAGCAGCCGGCGCACCACCAGCGCCACCGCCCGCACCGCCTCCGGATCCGTGCGCGGGGTGTGCCGGGCGGGCAGCTCCAGCAGGCCCCAGCCCGACTCGGCCGCCTCGTCCAGCACCCGGTCCGGCCCCGAACCGTCCGACGGCACCCCGAAGGACAGCCGCCGGTCACCGGGCCCCGTCCCGCTGCGGAACGGCGTGTACGGGTAGAAGGCGTGGGACACCAGCGGCGCGGCGGACGCCGGGAGCCGCCAGGAGACCGGCAGCCGGTGCTGCGGCAGCTCCGGGTTGTGGGCCAGCAGCGTCGACACCGCGCTCGCGGACGGGTCGTACGACAGCCCCGCCCACTGGTCGGAGCCGACCACGCTGAACGGGTCCAGCTGCCCCGGGTCGCCCACGAACAGCGCCCGCTCGAACAGCCCGGCCACCGCCAGCAGCGCGTCCGACCGCATCTGGTACGCCTCGTCGACGATGGCGTGCCCCCACGGCTCGACGCCCTTCACGTGCGCCCACTTCGCCGCCGTCGAGATCACCACGTCCAGCCCGGCCAGGTCCGCCGCCCGGGCCGACTTCCGTACGTTCCCGAGGTCGTCGAGCGCCTTGTCGTACGGGTCCGGGTCGTTGCTGTGCAGCCGCCCCACCGGCAGCTCGGGCTCCTTCTCGGCGAGCCGCAGCACCAGGTCGTCGACCTGCGCGTTCGTCTGCGCGACCACCATCAGGGGCCGGCCGGCCGCCGCCAGTTCCAGCGCGGCGCGCACCACGAGCGTGGACTTGCCCGCACCGGGCGGCGAGTCCACGACGACGCCCCGCGCGTCGCCCCGCAGGGTGTCGTCGAGGATCTCCCGGGTGGCCCGCGCGGCCTCGGCGGAAGGGTCGAAGGCGACGGACGTCACAGCAGGTCCTCCGGGGTCACGGGGTCGGGGCTCTCGGTCGCGTCGGCGCGCGGGGGGCCGCCGTGCGTCCAGGGCGTCTCCTCGGGATCGGGCAGCTTGGGACCCACCCGCTGGTCGTGCTCGAACAGCGTCCACACCAGGCGGTCGCCCTTCTCCGGCACCGAGCCCTCCGCCGGCTCCCTGCCGCGCCCCATCCGGTCCAGGACGCGCAGCACCAGGGACCCGTCGTCCTCGTACCGCACGAACTGGGCGGTCTGCGGCTTGCCCTCCAGCGAGCGGTACGCCTTCACCCCCTCGGCCAGGTGCGGCAGGTCGTCCGTGCGGACGGTCAGCAGCGGGCGCGGCGCGGGCCGCTTCGACTCCGACCACGCCATCGTCACCTCCACCACCTCGCCGACGAACGCCTCGCCCGTCAGCCGGCGCCCGGCCATCACCAGCGGGTCGTCCAGCGCCTCCTGCGCCTCCAGCTGCGTCTGCGCGCTCTCCCGGGCGGCCAGCTTGTTCGCCGCCGTCACGGCGTCGTCCCGGCGCGGCTGCGGCGGCTCGCCCGCCCGCACCCGGTCCCGGTGGCCGGTGAACGACCAGCGGTCGCGGGTCCACCGGTCCGCCACCCGCGGGCCCGGCGGCAGCGCGCGCACCAGGTCGAGCGCCCGCCACACGGCGTGCCACGTCGGCCGCAGCTGGGTGAGGACCAGCCGCCGGATCTCCCGCTCCGCCCGGTGCAGGTCGCCCAGCCGCTCGTCGGCGGCCTCCCCGTCCTCGGCCGAGGCCAGGGCGTGCCGGGCCCGGTCGTACCGCTCCACGGCGGGCGCCAGCAGCCGGTTGTCGAACGCCGGGTCGGTCGCCGGTCCGGCCGGCGGGCACAGCAGCTGCCCGTCCCGGTCGCGGCCCAGCTCCGCCCGGAGCGCCGCCTCCGCGCCCGAGGCGCCCTCCGGCGGGTCGATCCAGGCCAGCAGCGCCCCCAGATGCTGGTCCTCCAGGGACGACTGGCCGGTGGCCCAGTGCCGGTTCAGCAGGTCGGTCGCCGCCAGCAGCAGCGACGAGCCCGGCACGCGCGCCCGCTCCCCGTAGTGCGTCAGCCACCGCCCCAGCAGCGGGACGCGCGGCGGCGCCGGGAAGGGCGTCTCCGGGTCCTGCTCGGCCGTGCGGCGGAACCGCATCGACCGGCCCAGCAGCCGGACGTACTCGACGCCGGCGCGGCCCGGCACCACCAGCTGCGGCGCGTCCGCGCACAGCTCCACCTCGACCTTGACCTTCTTGCCGGTCTCCGGGTCGGTCTCGCTGCGCTCGGCGGCCTCGACGTCGTCCGCGAAGTCCTCGACGTACGGCAGGACCGCCTCCGCGAGGTCCGCGAGGAACGCGAACCGCAGGTCCCGGTCCCGGGGCTGCGGGACGACCAGCAGCCGGGGCTCCTCCCGGTCCGTCCCGACCAGGGCGCCCAGCGGAGCACCGGCCTCACCGGCGGTCGTCAGCGGTACGAGGACGAGCGGCCGCTCCGCCACGTGCCGGTGCCGCACGGTGGCCAGCGGCTGGGCGCGCCCCGACTCGACGGCCTCCAGGCGCGCGAGCGTGGAGATCAGCGACATGCGGCCGCCTCCTGAAGGGACTCGGCCCGCAGGGCCGCCGCCCGCCGCAGCGCCGCCACCGCCGGATCGTCCGGATCCCCGGCCTCGCCGCGCGCGGCGGCCAGCACCGCGCCGACCGTCGTCAGCCCGCCCAGCTCACCGCGGACCGAACGGCCCAGCGCCTCCACGGCGCCCGCCTCCCGGGCCCGGTCCCGGCAGTGGAACGCCAGCTCGCACGCGGCCAGGCACTCCGGCGCGTACGCGTGCGGAACCGCCTCCACGGAGGCCGTCAGCTGCTCCGGAGAACACGCCTCCACATCGAAGGACACCCCCTCCGGCAGCGCCGCCGCGATGTCCTCGACGCGGGTCAGCCGGGCCAGCTGCCGCCGCGTCACCGACAACTGCTTGCGCACGTCGACCACCGAGCCGGTCGGCTGGTTGGAGAAGTCCTTCGGGCACACCAGCAGGACCGAGTGCGCCACCGACGCCCCCTCGGTGACCGCCGCGACCCGCTCCAGCGCCAGTACGTACACCGCGGCCTGCCGGGCCGCCGCGCCCACCTTCGCCGCGTCCGCCGAACCGTCGATCATGGGGAACGACTTGATCTCCACGACCGTCCACCGCCCGTCGGGGTGCACCACCACCGCGTCCGGCTCCAGGTAGGCGGGCGGACCGGCCACCTCCAGGGCGAGCATCGGATGGTCGAGCAGCGACCACGCCCCGGCCCCGGTCGCCTCGCGCAGCGCCAGGGCCGTGCGGGCCGCGCGCCCCTGGGGGCCCGCCGCGGTCAGGTCGGGGACGCGGACGTCCTCCGGCTCGGCCACGCCGAGCAGCCGCATCAGCTCCGCGCCGCCGTCGGCCTTCACCTTGGCCTCGAAGGCGTTGCCGCGCATGAAGGCGAACTGCGACTGACCGAAGCCCGACGGCGCCCCGAGCGCGGACGCCAGCGCCGCCTTGTCCACCCCGGCCCCGTCCAGCAGCGCCCGCCGCCGGCAACCGGGGTTGGCGGCCAGCGCCGCCAGCGCCCGGGCGTCCAGCGGATGCGGCGCGGACGCCGGGCCGCGCAGCTCGGCGAGCCGGTGCCGGAGTGTCGTCTGCGGACGTCGAACCGGTCCGCTGCCCAGGGATTCGCTCACCCGCGGAAGTCTCGCATCCGGCACTGACAATCGGGGCCCGGATCCCCTTCGCCGGTGTCCGCGGCAGCCCGGGGAGGCTGCGGACCGCGTGCGGATCGCCCCCTTTGGTGGCCCCGTGTTCCCGTGCGCGATGATGGACGGACACCCATGCGCGAACTTCAGGAGAGCCCTCATGGCACCGCGGATCCTCCTCGCCCGGCACGGACAGACCGAATGGTCGCTGCTGGGCAAGCACACCGGCAGGACGGACATACCGCTGCTCGAGGAGGGCCGCCGCGGCGCCAAGCTGCTCGGCGAACGGCTCCACCGCGGCCCCTGGGACGGCCTGGAGGGCGTCGAGGTCCGGACGAGTCCGCTGGCACGCGCGCACGAGACCTGCGAACTGGCCGGCTTCGGCGACCGCGCGGAGAACTGGGACGCGCTGATGGAGTGGGACTACGGCGCGTACGAGGGCATGACGCCGGCCGAGATCAAGGCGGGCCGGCCGGACTGGTTCATCTGGCGCGACGGCGTCCCGGAGGGGGAGACGCTGGCCCAGCTGTCCGACCGCGCGGACCAGGTCGTCGACTGGGCCCGCTCGGCCGACCGTGACGTGCTGGTCTTCGCGCACGGCCACATCCTGCGCTCCATCGCCGCCCGCTGGCTGGGCGAGCCCGTGTCCTTCGCGGCCCGCGTCCGCCTCGACCCGACGAGCCTGTCCGTCCTGGGCTGGGCCTACGACGCCCCGGCGCTCGAACGCTGGAACGACACGGGCCACCTGGAGGGCTGAGCCTCCCGGCGACCCCGGGCGCGGGAAGTCACCGCGGCCGCGGCGCCGGCGCGGCAGCAGCCCTCCCGGACGCGGGGCCCCCGGCGGCGGCGGCCGGCCAGGACGACCCCGGGGCGGCGCGCCGGGCGAGGAACGACGCCACCGCCGCGCCGCCCGCGTGCGGGGCGAGCAGGCGGGCCGTCCCGGCCAGCAGGGCGTGGATGCGGCTCGACTGGACCTGGTCCAGCAGGTCCAGGACCCGTTCCCCGGTCGCCGCGGCCTCCTCAGGTGCGCCGCCGCGTGCCAGGTCGGCCGCGAGCTGGGCCCGGTACAGCGCCAGGTTGCGGGTGAAGTGCGGGTCCTGGAGGGCCACCGCGCGGCGGGCGTGCCGGGTGGCGCGCGGCCGGTCGCCCAGCACGGACCAGCACTGCGCCTCCAGCGCCTCCAGCTCCGGTTCGCCGAAGAACGACATCCACTCCGGGTCCGCGTCGCCCGGCCCGCGCCCGAACAGCTTGTGCGCCCGGCCCAGGGCCTCCTCGCACGCCGCCCGGTCGCCCAGCCCCGCCCAGCCGCCCGCCTCGCGGAGGGTCAGCAGGGCCAGCAGCCGGGGCGAGGGCAGGTGCCTGCCGGCCCGCTGTCCGGCCTGCGCGGCCCGTACCGCCTCGCGGTACCGGCCGGAGTCCCTGGCCAGGAACGACGTGTTGGAGAAGGCGTGCGCCTCCAGGGCCGGATCGCCCGCCACGCGCGCGGTGGCGAGCGCCTCGGCGTAGTGGGACCGGGCGTCGTCCAGGCGGCCGGAGTCGTGCGCCAGCCACCCCACCGAGAGAGCCAGTTCACCGGCGCCCGCCTGCATCCGGTCGGCCGTCGAGCGGCGGACCGCCGTGCCGGCGTCGAGCAGCGCGTACGCCGTGCGCAGCGGCTCGGCGGCGATCCGGTACAGCCGGTCCGCGCCGTGCCGGTCGTCGAGCAGGCGGATCCGCCGTACGGCCTCCTCCACGGCGTGCACCTCGGTCTCGCCGAACCTGCCCCCGGCGCGCGGCGCGGGGAGGACGGCGCCGAGGCCGAGCGAGGCGGCCGCCACGGTGGCGGTGCCGCTCGTCATGAATGCGCGACGCAGCACGTCGCTCTCCTCATCGTTCCGGATGGTGATCTGTTGCGCCGGTGCCCGGCCGTCGGGCGCGGCGCGCGACCGCCGGCCGCGCACGTGCTCCCGGGCGGTGAACCCCAGGTCCGTCAGGGACAGCCCCGGGAACATGTGCAGGAACACCCGTTCGTAGGCGTAGTTGGGGCACCGGATCTCACCCGACTCCACACGTCCGACGTAGCGGGCGTCGCACGCGACCTGTTCGCCGATCTCCCGGGCGGCCCTGCGGACGGCGGCCGCGAACTCCCCGGGGGAACGCTGTCCGCGCAGGCGGCGGAAGGCGAGATTGGGAACTGCCCGTGACGTCGCCATGGCCGAGCCCTCTCCTGCGTACCGCACCGCCGTTGTTCCGGCGGGGCTAGAACGTACCCGCTGTGACGGACCGGGCACGCGGAGTTTGGCTACAAATCGGATATCTCGCGCGTGATCCGCCATGAACTGCCATCCTTTGCGGCGGCGTGCCGCCGTAGCCGTTGACGCGCACCGGCGTTGAACCATGTGGAGAGACGCAATGTGTCTCCACACGGGGACTCGAGCGAGGAGGGATCCCTTGTTGGAGGTCGGCATGCAGGCGAATCCGCAGCCCGGTGGCGCGTCACGCACCACCGCCGCGCACTGGCCGGCGCCGGGGGGCGGCGCCCCGCCCGGCGAGGGCGAGGCCTGCGACCTGGTGACCGTCCCGGCCCGGCAGGGCCTGGAGGCCGTCGACATCCTCCGGCGCGGCGGCGCCCCGGTGGTGGGCCCGGTGCTGCACGACGGCTCCTGCGACACCCTCGGCTTCCTGGTGCCGCCGGGCACCGCCGCCGGCTGGGACATGCCGGGCAGCGCCTGCACCCGCACCTCCGGGCGGGGCCTGCGGATCCCGCCGCTCCCCGGCGACCGGCCGGAGCCCCCCGTCTCCGGCACCGGCTGGCTCCTCCCCCCGGACGACACCGGCCCGGTCACCGACCCGGTGGTGCTCCGCGAGGCCCTCGGCGAGGCCGCCCGGCTGATCGAGGCCGCCGACAACTGCCGCTAGGTCGTGTCCGGTCGGCCCACCCGCCGGTTCGGTGCGGACCCGCCGGGCGGCCTGGACCCGCCTGGCGGCCCGGACCCGCCGCCCCCCACCCGCCGGGCGGCCGGACCCGCCTGACGGCGCGGACCGCCGGGCGGTCCGGACCCGCCGGGTGGTGCGGGCCTTCGGGCCGGGGTGGCCGGGGGCGCGGTCGGGGGCGCCGATAATGGGTGGATGGCAAGGAACAAGCGGCGCGGGCGGGCGGCGGGGCCCGAGGCCGTCGTCGAGACCGTGGCCGGCGGGGTCGCCGAACTCATACCCGACCCGGAGCGGGCGCGGGCCTGGACGCTGCTCGTCGACGGGGCGCCCCAGTCGCACGTCGACCTGGACGAGCCCGCCCGGCTCGGCTTCGCGTACCAGCGGCGGCTCGGCCACGTGATCGATCTGGTCGCGCCGCCGGGCCGGCCGCTGCGGGTGGTCCACCTCGGCGGCGGCGCCTTCACGCTCGCCCGGTACGTCGCCGCCACCCGGCCCCGCTCCACGCAGCAGGTCGTCGAGGTCGACGGCGCGCTCGTCCAGCTGGTCCGCCGGGAGCTGCCGCTCGACCCGAACGCCCGCGTCCGGGTGCGCACGGCCGACGCCCGCGCCGGGCTGGGCAAGGTCCCGGACGGCTGGGCGGACCTGGTCGTCGCGGACGTCTTCGGCGGCGCCCGCACCCCCGCGCACCTCACCAGCACCGAGTTCCTCGCCGAGGTGCGGCGCGTCCTGACGCCCGGCGGGCACTACGCCGCCAACCTCGCCGACGGGCCCCCGCTGGCCCACCTGCGCGGGCAGATCGCCACCGCCGCGGCCGTCTTCGGTGAGCTGGCGCTCGCCGCCGACCCGGCCGTACTGCGCGGGCGCCGCTTCGGCAACGCCGTACTCCTCGCCTCCGACACGCCCCTGCCCGTCGCGGAACTGACCCGCCGGGTCGCGACCGACCCGCATCCGGGGCGGGTGGAGCACGGGCGGGAGCTGGCCGACTTCACGGGCGGGGCGGCCCCCGTCACCGACGCGAGCGCCAAGGACTCGCCCGCACCGCCCGCCTCCGTCTTCGAGTGACCCGCGCCGACCGTGCGGAGCGCCCAGCGCTCAGCGCTCGTCGATCTGGACGAGCGGCGCGTGGTCGTGCCAGGTGCAGAAGACGTCGATCTCCTTGCCGTCCCGGCTGAACGTCACACGGATGTACGTCGGCTGCTTCCACACCTGCATCTGCCAGCCGGACGCGGGGGTGGCCGACACCAGTTCGGCCGACGAGGCGCCGATGTCGAAGGCCACCCGGCCGCCGTCGACGGTGTAGCTCTTCACCTCGCCGGTGCTCGCGGGCGGTGTGCTCGGCGTGGTCGGCGCCGGGCGGGACGGAGTGCGCGACGGGGCTGCCGGCGGCGCGCTGCCGGGGGCGGGCGACGTCGCCGGCGGCGGCGGGGGGCTCGGGGTGGGGGAGGCCTGCGGGCGCCGCGTGGACGAGACCCGGGGCGACACGCTCGGGGTCGCGGCCGGGCGGTCGGCCGTGATCGGCAGGGCGCGCGGCGGGTCGTACGCCGTCCCGGCCATCACCGTGTGCACGCCCCACCACGACAGAGTGACCGCCGCGCCCGTGGCGAGCGACCACGCCATGGCATGTACGAGTCCTCTACGCATCCGGGCCATCCTGCACCACACGCCCCAGAGGTCAACACCGGTCCCCCTCATTCCGCCGTATGGCGTACGGTGCCGCCCATGGCAAGTGTGCTCGTGGTCGAGGACGACCAGTTCGTGCGCTCCGCCCTCATCCGGCACCTGACCGAGGCCTCCCACACCGTACGGAGCGTCGGCACGGCACTGGAGGCGCTGCGCGAGGTCGCCCATTTCCGGTTCGACGTCGTCATCCTGGACCTCGGACTGCCCGATCTGGACGGGTCCGAGGCGCTGAAGATGCTGCGCGGCATCACCGACGTACCCGTGATCATCGCGACCGCCCGGGACGACGAGGCCGAGATCGTGCGGCTCCTCAACGACGGCGCCGACGACTACCTCACCAAGCCGTTCTCGGTGGAGCACCTGTCCGCGCGGATGGCCGCCGTGCTGCGCCGCTCCCGCGCGACCGCCGGCGAGGCGCCGCCCAGCAGCGTCCTCCAGGTCGGCGGGCTGACCGTCGACCCGCTGCGGCGCCAGGCCGAACTGGACGGGGTGCGACTGGACCTGACGCGCCGGGAGTTCGACCTGCTCGCCTTCCTGGCGGGCCGGCCGGGCGTGGTCGTCCCGCGCAAGGAACTGCTCGCCGAGGTGTGGCAGCAGTCGTACGGGGACGACCAGACCATCGACGTCCATCTGTCCTGGCTGCGGCGGAAACTGGGCGAGACCGCCGCCAGGCCCCGGTACCTGCACACCCTGCGGGGCGTGGGCGTGAAGCTGGAGCCGCCGCAGTGAGCACCGGACGTGACACCGTCCGCCACCGCCGGGCGGGCGGGAAGGCGGGCACGGCGCGGTGAGGTGGGCACTCGTCAAGGTGGCGCTGGCCGTCACGGTGATGGTCGTCGTCGCCTTCGCCGTACCGCTGGGGCTGGTCATCAAGGAGATGGCCCGCGACCGGGCGTTCACCAACGCCGAACGCCAGGCCGCGGCCATCGGCACGTCCCTGTCCATCACCACCGACCGCGCCCAGCTCGACCGGGCCGTCGCCTCCACGCAGGCCGGCGCCGCCGGGCACCTCGCCGTGCACATCCCGGCGTCGGCGGGCGGCGCGCCCATGGAGATCGGCACGGGCCGGGCCGCCGCCAAGGACCTCGCCACCGTCCAGCGCGTCCCGCGGGCCTCGACCGCCGAGGTGCCGGGCGGCTACGCCCTGCTCCAGCCGACTGCCATCAGCACCGGCCAGATCGCGATCGTCGAGGTGTACGTCCCCGAGGGCGAGGTCACCAACGGCCTCGCCACCGCCTGGCTGATCCTCGCCGGGGTGGGCATCGCGCTGGTCGTCGGCTCGGTCGCCGTCGCCGACCGGCTCGGCGTCCGCATGGTCCAGCCCGCCCAGCGCCTCGCCCACGCGGCCCACGACCTGGGCGAGGGCAGGCTGGGAGCCCGTGTGCCCGAGGACGGTCCGGCCGAACTCAAGTCCGCCGCCGTCGCCTTCAACTCCATGGCCGACCAGGTCGTGCGGCTCCTCGCCAACGAGCGCGAGCTGGCCGCCGACCTCTCCCACCGGCTCCGCACGCCCCTGACGGTGCTGCGCCTCAACGCCGCCTCGCTCGGCGACGGACCCGCCGCCGAGCAGACCCGGGCAGCGGTGGAGCAGCTCGAACGGGAGGTCGACACCATCATCCGCACGGCGCGTGAGGCCAAGCCGCAGACCCAGGCGACCGGCCCCGGCGCCGGGTGCGACGCCTCCGAAGTGGTGCGGGAGCGGATGGAGTTCTGGTCGGCGCTCGCCGAGGACGAGGGCCGCAAGGTGCGCCTGGCGGGCGTCGAGCGCCCCGTGCGCATCCCGGTCGCCCGCCCGGAGCTGGTCGCCGCGCTGGACGCGCTGCTCGGCAACGTCTTCCGCCACACCCCGGAGGGCACCGCGTTCTCGGTGGACGTGCACAACGGGGACGACGCCGTCATCGTCCTCGTCTCGGACGCGGGACCCGGCATCGCGGACCCGGAGGCCGCCATGGCGCGCGGCAACAGCGGGGCGCGGGACGGCTCGACGGGGCTCGGGCTGGACATCGTGCGCCGCGTCGCCGAGTCGACCGGCGGGGACGTGAGGATCGGGCGCTCGGTCCTCGGCGGTACGGAGGTGCGCGTCTGGATCGGTCTGGACGGGCGGCGCGGACCGGCGGAGAGGCGCGGGCGGGGGCGCGGGCACCGGATGAGGCGCCGGCGGCGCGCCCAGCATTAATCGCTTCCCATGCCTTCCTTAAGCGGAGCCTAAGGTTCTCAACCACCGCCCCGTAGTGGACATTTGTCCGTTTCGGGCTCGCTAGCGTGCTGCCGCAGAACCAACCCCCCAGTAACACAGAGGCAGGCACGCGATGGGCAGCACGCGCAGCACGGACGGCACCGGCGGCAGGGCGACGCACCGGCGCAGGGCGAGCGGCAGGAGCAAGGCGGTCGGCGCGGTCGTGGCCGCGGCGGTCACCGGCGGTGCGGCGTTCGCGTTCGCCGGTACCGCGCAGGCCGCCGCCGTGGGCGCCGTGTACACCAGGACGAGCGCCTGGGACGGCGGCTACACCGGCCAGTACGTCGTCACCAACGAGTCGGACGAGACCCGCTCCGGGTGGACCCTGGAGTTCGACCTGCCCGCCGGCACGAAGCTCGGCTCCCTGTGGAACGGCGAGCACACCGTCGAGGGGCAGCACGTCACCGTGAAGCCCGCGAGCTGGAACAAGGAGCTGGCGCCCGGCGCCTCCGTCACGGTCGGATTCGTCACCAGCGCGGCGGGGAAGGCGGGCGACCCGGCCGGCTGCCTGATCGACGAGGCCGCGTGCGCGGCCGGCGGCGGCGCCACCCCGCAGCCCAGCGGACGGCCCACCGAGAAGCCCACCCCCACCCCCACGGCGTCCGCCAAGCCCACCCCCACGGCCTCCACCCCCACGCCCTCCGCCTCCACCCCCACCCCCACCCCCACGGCCACCACGCCCACCCCCACCCCGCCGCCCGCCCAGGGCGCCGGCGCCCGCTTCGCCCCGTACGTCGACACCTCGCTGTACCCCGCGTACGACCTGCTCGACACCGCCGCCAAGACCGGCGTCAAGGAGTTCAACCTCGCCTTCATCACCTCCGGCGGCTCCTGCGCCCCGCTCTGGGGCGGCGTCACCGGTCTGGCCGACGACAAGGTCGCCGCCCAGATAGGCGCCCTGCGCGCCAAGGGCGGTGACGTGCGCGTGTCCTTCGGCGGCGCGGCGGGGCGCGAACTGGCCCTCAACTGCGCCACGGCCGGCGACCTGGCCACCGCGTACGGCAAGGTCGTCGACCAGTACAAGCTGACCAAGGTCGACTTCGACGTCGAGGGCGCCGCCCTCCCCGACACCGCCGCCAACACCCGCCGCGCCCAGGCCATCGCCCAGCTGCAGAAGTCCCATCCGGGCCTGGACGTCTCCTTCACGCTCCCCGTCATGCCCGAGGGCCTGACCCAGCCGGGCGTGGACCTGCTCGCCGACGCCAGGAAGAACGGCGTGCGGATCGGCGCCGTCAACATCATGGCGATGGACTACGGCCCGGCGTACAGCGGTGACATGGGCGAGTACGCCGTCCAGGCGGCGACCGCCACCCAGGCGCAGCTCAAGGGCGTGCTCGGACTGTCGGACGCGGCCGCCTGGAAGACCGTGGCCGTCACGCCGATGATCGGCGTCAACGACGTCACCACGGAGATCTTCAAGGTCGACGACGCCACCCAGCTCGTGGACTTCGCGAAGTCCAAGGGCCTGGCCTGGCTGTCGATGTGGTCCTCGACCCGCGACAAGCAGTGCGCCGCCGGGGCCGTGAACCACGCGGACGCCACGTGCAGCTCGATCCTCCAGCAGCCGCTGGCCTTCACGAAGGCGTTCGCCGCCTACCGGTGACCACCCCTCCAGCGCTCCGGCCGGGATGCCCCCCACCCGGCCGGGGCGCGCCCCCTTCCCCCCGGCCCCGGGGCGTGTCCTGCGGATCAGGCCGGAGACACGCCCCGGCTCAGCCCTTCACGGCGCCCTGCATGATGCCGCCGACGATCCGGCGCCCGAAGACCACCAGGACCAGCAGCAGCGGCAGGGTGCCCAGCAGGGCGCCCGCCATGATGACCGACTGGTCGGGGATGTAGCCGCGGCCGAGGCCCGTCAGCGCCACCTGGACCGTCGGATTGGCCTGGGTGAGGGCGATGATCGGCCAGAAGAAGTCGTTCCAGGACATCACGAACGTCAGCATCGCCAGGACCGCCATCGCGGGCCGGGCGGCCGGGAAGACGACGTGCCACACCACCCGCCACCCGTTCGCCCCGTCCACCCGGGCCGCCTCGACCAGCTCGGTGGGCAGCGCCGTGACCAGGTACTGGCGCATGAAGAAAACGCCGAAGCCGCTCACCAGGGCCGGCAGGATCACCGACTGGAGCCGGTCCGTCCACGACACCTCGGCGACCAGCATGAACAGGGGCACGACGCTGAGCTGCGGAGGCACCGTCATCGTGCCGACCACCAGCAGCAGGAGCAGGTTCCTGAACCGGAAGCGCAGCTTGGCGAAGGCGAAACCGGCGAGGGTGGAGAACAGCACCGTGCCCGCCGCGACCGTGCCCGCCACGACGGTGGTGTTGAGCAGCGCCCTGCCCAGGTTGGCGTCCGTCCAGGCGACGCCCAGGTTCCTCAGCAGGTCGTCACCGAACCAGAAGGGCGGCGGCGTCCGCGCCAGCCGGCCGTTGCTGCTCGACGCCGCGATGGCCGTCCACACCAGCGGGAACAGCGACACCACGGTGAACACCAGCAGCGCGGCGTACGTCAGCAGCCCGGCGCGCGGCCCGCGACGGCCCGGGGGTGTGCTCATCGCGTCCTCCTCCGCCAGGCGCGCACCAGCGCGACGGCCGCCCCGGCGAGCAGCAGGATCAGCAGCATCGCCCACGCGATCGCCGAGGCGCGGCCCAGGTGCAGGTTCACCCAGCCCTGCTCGTACAGGTACAGCCCCAGCGTCTGGAACTGGTGGTCGGAGCCGCCCGTCGCGCCCGCGCTGCCGTTGAACAGCAGCGGCTCGCCGAACAGCTGGGTGGCGCCGATCGTCGACACGACGCACGTGAACAGGATCGTCGGCCGCAGCGACGGCACGGTGACGTGGCGGAACTGCTGCCACCGGGAGGCCCCGTCCAGCGCCGCCGCCTCGTACAGCTCGTCCGGGATCGCCTGGAGGGCGGCGAGGTAGATCAGCGCGTTGTAGCCCGTCCACCGCCAGATGACGATGGTGGACACCGCGAACTGCGAGGTCCACCTGCCGTTCTGCCAGTCGACCGGACCGGCGCCCAGCAGGCCGAGCACCCAGTTGACCAGGCCGAAGTCCCTGCCGAAGAGCAGCACGAACACCAGCGTCGCGGCGGCGACGGAGGTGGCGTACGGGGTGAGGGCGACGACCCGGAAGAACGTCGAGCCGCGCAGCCGCCCGTGCAGCAGGTGCGCGATGCCCAGCGCCATCAGCAGCTGCGGCACGGTGGACAGCAGACCGATGGTGACCGTGTTGCGCAGCGCGTTCCAGAAGAACTCGTCGTCGAGCAGGCGCGCGTAGTTCCGCAGCCCCACCCACTCCATGTCGGTGGGGGCGGTCAGCTCCACGCGGTGCAGCGAGGCCCAGCCCGTGTAGAGGAGCGGGAAGATCCCGAAGGCGGCGAAGAGGACGAAGAACGGCGCGATGTGCGCGTACGGTCCCCACCGCACGCCCCACCGGTGCCGGCGGCCGCGCCACGCGCTGCGCGGTGCACCGGCCGGGGCCGGCGGCGGGGGCGGTGCGGCGGGGGCGCCGGTGGTCGTGGTGGTGTCGCTCGCCATGGCGGTCACAGGTCCAGTGCGTTGTCGATGGTCCTGACCGCCGCGTCCCAGGCGTCCTCGGGCCGCCGGCCCTTCTGGTCGACCTGGAGCATGCCGACGTCGGCCAGGTTCTGGGCGATGACCAGGTCCTTCGGCCCGAGGACCGCCACCGGGACGCCCCGGGCGGCGCGGGTGTAGATGCGGCCGATCGGCGCGTCACCGAAGTACGGGTGCCGGGCGTCCGCGACGGCCGGGAGGGCGTGGGCGGCGGACGCGCTGGGGAAGCTGCCGCGCCGCCGGAAGAGCGTCGCCTGCTGGGCGGGCGCCGTCAGCCAGGCCGCCAGCCGCGCCGCCTCCGCCCGGTGCCGGCCCGACTTCGGCACGACGAGGAAGGAACCGCCCCAGTTGGCGGGCCGGGGCGCGGCCGCCACGTCCCACCGGTCCGCACCGGCCGGGCCCGCCTTGTCCTCGATGTAGCCGAGCATCCAGGCGGGGCAGGAGACGGTGGCGAAGGTCCCGTTGGCGTAGGCCTGGTCCCAGGAGGGGGTGAACTGCTGGAGCCGGGCCGTCAGCCCCTCGGTGGCGAACGCGGCGGCGATGTCCCACGCCTCCCGCACGGCCGGGTTGGACTGGTAGACGACGGTGCCGTCCTCGTCGTAGTACCGGCGGGCGCTGCCGCCCGTGATGGCCGACAGGACGCCGGACGCCGAGTCCACGAACGAGGTGCCCGCCGGGGCGCGGTCCCGGTACCGCTTGCCCGTCTCCAGGTACTTGCGCCAGTCGCCCGCCCACAGCCGGCCGACCGCGTCCCGGTCGGTGGGGAGCCCGGCCCGGGCGAAGAGGTCCTTGCGGTAGCAGACGGCCTGCGGTCCGATGTCGGTCCCGAGGCCCACGGTGCGGCCGTCCCGGGTGGTGGCCTGCCGCCACTTCCACGGCAGGAAGTCCTCCCGGCGCACCCCCGGGACCCTGCCCAGGTCCTCCAGCCGGTCGGCCTGGGTGGCGGTGACCTCCGCGATGTTGATCGCCTCGACGGCCTGGACGTCGGCGAGGCCGCTGTCGCTGACGAGGTGGGTGAGCAGCTGCGGGTAGTAGTTCTCGTTGCGCTGGATGGACGTCTGCCGGATCACGACGTCCTTGTGGAGCCTCATGTACGCGTCGTAGAGCCCGGCCTCCTGGTAGCCGAACGACCCGAACAGGCCCACGGTGAGGACGGTCCGGCCGGCCGGGTCCTCACCCCCCGGGCCGCAGCCGGCGGCCGGTACGGCGCCGAGCGCCACGACGGCCGCCAGGGCCAGGGCCCGTCTCCGGAACCTGCGGATGAGTGTGCGCATGAGGCGATTGTGTACGCACCCGGGCGCGCGACGCGCCGGGGCCCCGGGCGGCCGCCCGGGGCCCCGGCCCTGTCCGGCCCCGCCGGTCAGGCCCCGTCGAGGGCCGGCAGTTCACCCGACCGGGCCACGCGCGCGTACCAGTGGGCGGTCGACTTCGGCGTCCGCGCCTGGGTCTCGTAGTCGACGTGCACCGCGCCGAACCGCTTCGCGTAGCCGTAGGCCCACTCGAAGTTGTCCAGCAGCGACCACAGGAAGTACCCGCGCACGTCCGCCCCGTCGGCGATCGCCCGGTGCACCGCCTCCAGGTGGCCGTGCACGTACGCGAGGCGCCGCGGGTCGTGCACGGTGCCGTCGGCGGCGACCTCGTCCTCGAACGCCGCGCCGTTCTCGGTGATCAGCAGCGGCAGGCCCGGGTGCTCGCCCGCCACCCGCAGCAGCAGGTCGTACAGGCCCGTCGGGTCGATCGCCCAGCCCATCGCCGTGCGCTCGCCGGGCGGCTGGTGGAAGGCGACGTCCTCGGACCCGGGCCAGGGCGAGTGGGCGCTGGCGCCGTGCCCGTCGTTGCGCGGGGCGTCGTCGCCCTCGCGGGCCGCCGCCACCAGCGTGGGCGTGTAGTAGTTGATGCCCAGGGTGTCCAGCCGCTGGTGGATGTCGGCGAGGTCGCCGGGCCGGACGAACCCCCAGTCGGTGAGGTGGGCGGTGTCCCGCAGCAGGTCGTCCGGGTAGGCGCCCTTCAGCATCGGACCGAGCCAGACCCGGTTGCCCACCGCGTCGATCCGGCGCACCGCGTCCAGGTCCCCGGGCGCCGAGGTGAGCGGCCGCAGCTCGTGCAGGTTGAGCGAGACGGACGTCTCCGCGCGGGGCGGGAGCGCGGCGCGCAGCGCCTGGACGGCCAGCCCGTGACCCAGGTTCAGGTGGTGGGCGGCGCGCAGGGCGGCGACCGGGTCGGTGCGCCCCGGGGCGTGGACGCCGGAGCCGTACCCGAGGAAGGCGCTGCACCAGGGCTCGTTGAGCGTGGTCCAGCGCCCGACGCGGTCCCCCAGCGCACCGGCGACGATCCCGGCGTACTCGGCGAACCGCTCGGCCGTGGCCCGGTGCGGCCAGCCGCCCGCGTCCTCCAGGTCCTGCGGCAGGTCCCAGTGGTACAGCGTCAGCACCGGCTCGATGCCGTGCGCCAGCAGGTCGTCGACCAGCCGGCGGTAGAAGTCCAGGCCCTTCTGGACGGCCGGGCCGCGCCCGGTCGGCTGCACGCGCGACCAGGACACGGAGAACCGGTACGCGGTCAGGCCCATGTCCGCCATGAGCCGGACGTCGTCCTGGAACCGGTGGTAGTGGTCGACCGCCACGTCGCCGGTGTGGCCCTCGAAGACCTTCCCCGGCGTGTGGGAGAAGGTGTCCCAGATGGACGGGGTTCGGCCGTCCTCGGCCGCCGCCCCCTCGATCTGGTAGGCGGCGGTGGCCGCGCCCCACAGGAACCCGGGCGGGAACCGGCGGGTGGCGGTGAGCGGCAGGGAATCGGACGCAGTCATACGGGAGCGCTCCCAACGCGAGTAAGGGTGCAGCGGGACGGAGGACCGGTGCGTGTTCGGGCGTCGCGCCGGCCGCCGTGACGCCGGGACGTCGTGACGGGCCGGGCGGGCGTGACGGGACCGTCCGTGGGGGCGGAACGGGCCGTCTCCACGGAATCGGCGGCGCGGCGCCGGTACTTGACCGGGATGCGGCCGACCGTGGGTGTGTGCGGTCGGGGGGGGGAGGGGCCGGTGGCCGGCCGGTGCCGTCCGGGCCGGCCCCGCCCGGCGCGGTCAGCTCTTGACCGCGCCCGAGGTGATGCCCCCCACGATGTGCTTGCCGAGCAGCGCGAACACCAGCAGCAGCGGCACGGTGGAGATCAGCGCGCCGGTGAGCACGATCGCCTGGTTGATGGTGTGGTTCCCCGAGCCGAGGCCGGCGAGCGCCACCTGGAGGGTCGGGTTGCCGTCCGGCGTCAGCGCGATGAAGGGCCAGAAGAAGTCGTTCCAGGCCTGTACGAAGACCAGCATGCCCAGCACGGCCATGGCGGGCCGGGCGACCGGGAAGACGACGTGCCAGATCACCCGCAGGCTGTGCGCCCCGTCCACCCGCGCGGCCTCCACCAGCTCCACGGGCAGCGCCTCCAGCAGGTACTGCCGCATGAAGAAGACCCCGAAGGCGGCCACCAGGGAGGGCAGGACGACCGACTGGAGCTGGTCCACCCATCCGAGGTCGGTGATGATCCGGTACAGCGGGATGACGCTGAGCTGCGGCGGGATCGTCATCGTCGCCACGACGAGGGCCAGCAGCACGTTGCGGCCCCGGAACGGCAGCTTGGCGAAGGCGAAGCCGGCGAGCGTGGAGAACAGCACCGTGGAGGCCGCCACCAGGCCGGCGACGACCGTGGTGTTCACCAGCGCCTCGCCCATGTCCACCTGGTTCCAGGCGAAGGTGAGGTTGTCGAGCAGGTGCGGGCCCGGCAGCAGCGGCGCCGGGGCCTCGACGACGCGCTCGCCGGTGTGCGAGGCGGCGACCAGGTTCCAGTACAGCGGGAAGAGCGAGACCAGGGCGGCCAGGCCCAGCAGGACGTACGTCAGCGGGCCCGCGTGGTGCTGGCGCCCCGCCGTCTGCTTGATCTTCACGTGGTCTCCCTGTTCAGGCGGGCGACGAGCAGCCGGACGCCGCCTATCAGCAGCAGGATCAGCAGCATCACCCAGGCGATGGCGGACGCCTGCCCCAGCGCACCGGTCACCCAGCCCTTCTCGTACATCAGCAGGCTCAGCGTCTGGAACTGGTTGCCGCTGCCCCCGCTGACCCCGAGGCTGCCGCCGTACAGCATCGGCTCACCGAAGAGCTGGGTGGCGCCGATCGTCGAGACGACGACGGTGAACAGGATCGTCGGACGGATGGAGGGGATGGTGACGCTGACGAACTGGCGCCAGCGCGAGGCGCCGTCCAGCGACGCCGCCTCGTACAGCTCCTGCGGCACGGCCTGCATGGCGGCGAGGTAGATCAGCGCGTTGTAGCCGGTCCACCGCCAGATGACGATCACCGAGATCGCGATCTGCGCGGGCCACTTCGACGACTCCCAGTCCACCGGGTCGAACCCGACCAGGCCGAGGACGGTGTTGATCAGCCCGTAGTCGCTGTTGAACAGCTGGGCGAAGACGAGCGTCGCCGCGGCGATCGAGGTGGCGTACGGCGCCAGCACGGCGACCCGCAGGAAACCCCGGCCGCGCAGCCTGTAGTTGAGCAGGTGGGCCAGGCCCAGCGCCATGAGCAGCTGCGGAACCGTCGAGATGACACCGATGGTGAAGGTGTTCGCCAGCGCGTTCCAGAAGAAGTCGCTGTCCCACAGGCCCGTGTAGTTGTCGAACCCGCGCCACTGCGCCTCACCGCCCAGCTCCACCCGGTGCAGCGAGAGCCAGCCGGTGTAGATGAGCGGGAAGAGCCCGAAGGCCGCGAAGCAGAGGAAGAAGGGGGCGACGAAGGCGTACGGGGTCGCCTTCAGGTCCCAGCGGTAGAGGCGGCTGCGCCAGCCGCCGGTGCGGCGGGCGGCCGCGGGAGGCGGAGAGGGAGGTGCGGGCGGGTCGGGCGGCGACGTGCCGTCGTTCGCCGCACGGACGGAGGTGGCCACGAGGGCGTCCTTCCAGGCGGGTGCGTGGGCGGGCGGGGCGGGGCGGGCGGTGGCTGGTGGATGCGGGGGCGCGGGTGTTGCGTGGGTGCGCGCGGGTGCGCGGGTGCGCGGGCGGTTGTGGTGCGGCGGCGGGGTGGGGGCGGCGGTGGGCGGGTACGCGCGGGCGGTCGCGGTGCCGCCGCCGGCGTACGCCGCTGTGCACGCGGGAGCGGCGGGGCGGGAGAGGCCGGGCGGGCGCACGGGGCGGGCGCGGCACGCGGGTCGCGGCGGGCACCCCGGGGCTCGGCGACCTCGTGGCGTGCGGGCCGCCCGTCCGGTCCGGTGACCGTCACGCGCCACCGGTCCGCCGGCGCCCTCGGCGGCCGCGCGGGGCCCGGCGGCCGCCCGGCGGGGGAGCGCCGGGCGGGCCGGACCGGGGCTTCGGCGGCCGCTCACCTGCTGCTCAGCGGGCGCTCACTGGTCGATCTTGTCGGCGATGAGCTTCTTGACGTTCTCCCATGCGGCGTCCGGAGCGGTGCCGCGCTGCTCGATGTCGAGGATGCCGTTGTCGGTGATGAACGTCTTCACCTGGCCGTCGTAGCGGCTGACCGGCGCGGGCGTGATCCCGGCCGCGGCCTCCGAGTAGATCTTCCCGACCGGCGTGTCACCGAAGTACGCGATCTTCGCGTTCTGCACGGTGGGCGAGGCCAGCGTCTCCTTGGTGGAGGGGATGTTGCCGTTCACCCCGAACACCTTGGCGTGCTGCTCGGGCGCCGTGAGCCAGGCGGCCAGCTTGGCGGCCTCCTGCGCGTGCTTGCCGGACTTCGGCACGGCGAGGAAGGATCCGCCCCAGTTGCCGGCGACCGGCGGGCTCGCGATGTCCCACTTGCCCTTGTTGGCCGGACCGGCCTGGTCCTTGATGATGCCGGTCATCCAGCTCGGGCAGGCGACGGTGGCGAACTTCGAGTTCTTGAACCCGGCGTTCCAGGTGCCCTTCTCGTCGAACTGCCGGAGCTTCGCGGTGATGCCGCTCTGCGCGGCCTCGACGGCGAGACCCCAGGCCTTGCGGACGCCGGGGCTGCTCTCGTAGGCCAGCTCGCCCTTCTCGTCGGCGTACTGCTGGGGCTGGCTGGAGAGCACGGCGTTGAACAGGCCGCTGGCGGAGTCGTGGAAGGCGGTCCCGGCCGGGGCCTTCTTCTGGTACGTCTTGCCGGCGGCGACGAACTTGGCCCAGTCGCCCGCCCACAGCTTGGCCACCTGGGCGCGGTCGGTGGGCAGCTCGGCCTTGGCGAAGAGGTCCTTGTTGTAGCAGATGGCCATGGGGCCGATGTCGGTGCCGAGGCCGATGACCTTGCCGTCGCCCGTGGTCGCCTGCTTGACCTTCCAGTCGAGGAAAGCGGCGGTGTCGGCGCCGCCCGTCTGCGACAGGTCCACCCACTTGTTCGCCATGGCCGGGCCGATGGCCTCGGCGATGTACCCGACCTCGATGGCCTGGATGTCGGCCAGCCCGCTGTTGCGCGAGAGGCGCAGCTTCAGCGTGTCCCAGTACTTCTGGCCGTCGGCCACGTTCGACTCGACGATCTTGATGTTGGGGTTGAGCTTCTCGTACTCGGCGTAGAGCTTGGCGCCGTTCTTGTTGTCGTAGCCGAACGAACCGAACGTGCCGATGCGCAGGGTGATCGTGCCGTCGCCGCCGGTCCCGTCGGCCCCTGAGCCGTCGGTGCTGCAACCGGTCAGCAGGACCGCTCCGGCCGTGAGCGCCGAGAGCGCCGCGGCGGTCGCGGATCCGGGGCGGCGGCGTCCGCCCGTCATTCTGGAAGTGCGCATTCCACTCTCCTCGTCCAGGTGGTGCTGGTGTGCGCGCGAAGGGAGGTCCGGGTCGGCTTTCAGCGGCTCGGCGGCGGCCGGGTCGGACGGCGGTGCGGGCGGTGGGAGCGCTCCCACACCGCCATGCCCGGAAGGTTGCTGCCTGGCGGGGCGGGTGTCAAGACATGGGTGGGAAATCGTCGGCAAGCGCGGTGCGGCCGGAAGCCTTGGGGTGCAGGTGGCGGCACGGGGTGAATTCCTCTACGGTGGGAGCGCTCCCACGCATGTGGCGCCGGTATTCCCCCTGGGCCGGTCAGGGGGGCACCCTCTAGGTTGACGGTGCACTTCACGCACGTCACACCTCGTTGCGTTCGATGGGAGACCTATGGCGGTGAGCGGACGGCAGACCGGCAGGCCCACGCTGGAAGAGGTCGCGGCCCGGGCGGGAGTCGGGCGCGGCACCGTGTCCCGCGTCATCAACGGCTCGCCGCGGGTCAGCGACCGGGCGAAGGAGGCGGTCGGCCGGGCCATCGCCGAGCTGGGGTACGTCCCCAACCGCGCCGCCCGCGCGCTGGCCGGCGCCCGTACGGACGCCATCGCCCTGGTGATCCCCGAGACCGAGTCCCGGCTGTTCGCGGAGCCGTACTTCCTCGACATCATCCGGGGCGTCAGCGCCGAACTCGCGGACGCGGACATGCAGCTGCTGCTGACGCTGATCCGGTCCAGCAAGGAACGGCAGCGGTTCGAGCAGTACCTGTCCGCCCAGCGGGTGGACGGCGTCCTGCTGGTCTCCGTCCACGGCGACGACCCGCTGCCCGACCTGGCGCGGGAGCTGGGCGTGCCCGCCGTGCTGAACGGCCGCCGCTCCGCGGGCGAGCGCGTGGCGTACGTGGACTCCGACAACGTGGGCGCCGGCCGCTCGGCCGTCGACCACCTCACCGGCCGCGGCCGGCGCCGGGTCGCGACGATCACCGGCCCGCTCGACATGTACGTGGCGCGCTGCCGCCTCGACGGCTACCGGCAGGGCGTGGAGGCGGCCGGTCTGCCCGCCGACGACCGCCTGGTCGCCGCCGCCGACTTCACCGAGGAGGGCGGCCGGCGCGCCATGCGGGAGCTGCTGGAGCGCTGCCCCGACGTCGACGGCGTCTTCGCCGCCTCGGACGTCATGGCGGCGGGCGCCCGGAGCGTGCTGCGCGAGGCGGGCCGGCGGGTCCCCGACGACGTGGCGCTCATCGGTGTCGACGACTCGGCGGGGGCCCGCCTCATGGACCCGCCGCTGACGAGCGTGCGCCAGCCGATCGAGGAGATGGGCCGCCGCATGGCCCGTGCCCTGCTCCAGGAGATCACCGGCGCGGATCCCGAGCCCTGCCGGGTCGTCCTGCCGACCGAGCTGGTGGTCCGCGACTCCACGTGAGGGGGCGCGGCCCCGGCCCGCGTCCCGGGACGTCTCCGCCCCCGGCGGCCCACTGGCGGCACCGGGGGCGGAGCTCACGGAGCGACTAGAGCGCCGGGTGGGCGTTCCTCATCAGCTCCTGGAACTGGGCCGGGAACCAGTGGCCCGACACCGGCGCGTTCGGCAGCGCGCCGGACATGCTGTTGCCGTTGCGCGGGTTGCCCGTGTACGTCGGGTCGCACATCCGGTCGAAGCCCTTGCCCTCGTCGTTCGGGATCTGGCTGCTCGACCCGTCCGACTCGCCCGGGGGCTTCATCCACACGTACGCGTCGATGCCCGCCGCCGGTGCGGCCTTCGGACGTTCGCCGAGACCGGCACCCGCCTGGTTGCACCAGTTGCCGAGGTGGATGCGCCGGTCGTAGCGGCCGCCGTTGACGTACGTGTCGACGTTGTTCGTCGCGCCGGGACCGGCCGGCCGGGCCGCGCCGCCCCAGCCGTTGCGGGAGGTGTCGATCAGCATGCCCAGGTTCTGGTCGAACCCGAGCGAGACCAGCCTGGCGCGCATGGCCTGGGCGTACGACAGCTCGTCGGTGTACCGGTTCCAGTCCACCCACTTCGACTGGCGCACCGACACGCCGTTGACGGAGTCCTCGATCTTGAAGTGGTCCTCCTTCAGCGCGCTGTAGTTGGCCGTGTTGACGATGAAGCCGTGCACGTTGGAGACCGTCGAGCCCTCGGCGGTCGCCGCCTGCTTGAACAGGTCGGCGGAGGCGCCGAAGTTGTCGTCCCAGCCGAGCCAGCCGTGGTGGCCGGCGTCCACGTAGTTGTAGACGTTGCCGATCGCGCCGAGCTTCTTCAGCGCGTACCCGACGCCCTTGATGTAGTTGCCGTTCGCCTTCATCACGTCGCAGTTGGGCGTGGCGGTCGGGCGCGGGGTCACGTTGGTGACCAGGTTCGGCAGGGAGTCGATCTCCACGGTGGTGACGATCCGCAGGCCCGCGTACTTGGGGTCGGCGAGGATCGCGGCGATCGGGTCGATGTACTGGGTCCGGTACTTGTCGATCTCCGTCGGGCCCAGCTCGCCGTTGGAGGCGAGCGCGGCGCAGTCGCGGCCCGGCAGGTTGTAGATCACCAGCTGGACGGCGAGTTCGCCGGTGCCCTTCTGGCGCAGCGCCTCGTCGAGGTGGGCCCGTAGGCCCATGCCGCCGTTCACGCCGTTGATGGCGGCGATCCGGTCCAGCCACACGCCGGTCGGCTGCTGGGAGATCCGGGTGCCGCCCGGTTCGGCGGCGGCCTTCGCGGACCACTCGGGGTTCACGTACACCTTGGCGCCCGCGTACGGGTTGTCGACGCGGCTGCCGGTCGGCGGCGGGTCGGTCGGGTCCGTCGGGTCGGTCGGGTCGGTGACGCCGTTGCAGGTCACGCCGTTGAGCTTGAACGTCGTGGGCACGGCGTTGGTGCCGCTGTACGAGGCGTTGAAGCCGAAGGACGTCGATCCGCCGGTGGCCAGGCTGCCGTTGTACGACGCGTTCCGGGCGGTGACCGCCGCGCCGGACTGCGTGGTGGTGGCGTTCCACGACTGGCCGATGCGCTGGTCGCCCGCGTAGCTCCACTCCAGCGTCCAGGAACTCACCGGGTCACCGGTGTTGGTGACGGTGACGTTGGCGCCGAAGCCGGTGCTCCACTGGTTGGTGACCTGGTAGTCGACCCGGCAGCCGGGCGCCGCGGCGCCGGCCTGGGTGGTCAGCGCGGTGGCGGTGGCGCCGGTCGCGGCCATCAGGGTGCAGGCGGCCAGGAGGGCGGTACGGCGTCGGGAGGGCGGTGCGGCGGTTCTGGTGCGGCTCATCTCCGGTGCTACCTCTCGGTCGTGGGCGTGCGCGGATGGCCGCGCGGCCCGGTGACGGATGTGTACGGACATGTGCGGGTCGTACCGTCGTCGCTGATCGCGGAGCGGGATGCCCGGGCGTACCGGATCAGGGGTGGGGCGCGGGGATCACGCGTACGGCTGCTCCGGTGTCACTCGCCACGGTGGAGAGGAGTGGCGAGCGGTGGGAGGGGTGAACGCCGGGCGGCCCGTGCCGCGTGCAGGCGCCCTGTCCCCGGGGCGTACGTGCGGGGGTGTCGCATGAGCGACTCCTTGCAGCTCGGGCGCCGTCCGACCATGCGCCGACTGGAATGGAACCGCTCCCACTGGTGCAGCAGACCGTAGCGGCATGTTCCGTCAAGGAACAGAGGGGCCGTCAATTTTCTTTGTCGATTTTCTTCGACTCTTCAAGCATCTTGACCCCTCGCTTCCCTCTCCCCATAGTGGGAGCGCTCCCACTGGTTCAGGGCTTGTGCACGAAGCGTCAGACCCGGGCGGGCCGGGATCCTCATGGCCCGCCACGGACACCCCACGTCCGAGAGGAAACACCCGTGCGCACCACGCGAGACCTGCACTCCGGCCCGGCACGCACCGCCGGCCGGCCAGCCACCGCCCACCGGCCCCGCCCGCCACGGCGGCGCCCCGGCCGGGCCCGGCGCGCACCGGGCCCGACGTCCGCCGCACCGGCATAGGCGGGAACCCGCCCTTCGACCCGGCCGGCCCGGGCGAACACCCACCCGTGGACCCACCCCGACGGCAGCGCGTTCCACGGTGCTCCACCGACACGGACACGGCGCCGGGCGCGCCCGCACCCCCAGGCCCGGCCCACCGCCCCGCGCCCCGCGCCCCCGGCACCCCACGGCGGCGCCGGAACCGCCCACGTGCGCGGCCTCGTCCACGCGGGCGCACGTACGGGTGGGCCACGGGGGCCTCCTGGAGTGAGGGGAGCGTGCCGGATGCCTCACAGTCGCCACCGGACGGGCGAAGGTTGCCGGACCGGACGAAGCGCCGATCCGCCTCCACACACCGGCCGTTCACCGGTCAGGGTGAGTAACGGGACTCCAGCTCGCCGTGCTGCCAGTACGACCGGATCCGGTCGAGGACGTCCCACAGTCCTCGGGGGCCGGCCTGGTGGACGAGCGGCCGCTGCCCGCCGTAACTGGTGGCCCGTGCCCAGGAGCCGTCCGGGTGCGCGAGCCACGTGGTCCGCTCGTCGCCGTCGGCCCTGCACCCCCGCCGGACCGGCGCGAGTGGCGTACGCCACGGCGACGTCGGGCCCGGCGCCGTCCGCCCGCCCCGGGTACGACGAAGGGCCGGTCCGCTTTCGCGGACCGGCCCTTCGTCGATCAGGGTGAGTAACGGGACTCGAACCCGCGACATCCTGGACCACAACCAGGTGCTCTACCAGCTGAGCTATACCCACCACGACCGGTCTTTTTCCCGACCGGCCGAGAAAAAGTGTACAGGGTCCGAGAGGGTGCTCGCTCCCGCCTTTCGGGCGGCCCGGTTACTCGGGCAGGACGTGGCGCGCGGCGATGCGCTTCGCGGTGTCCGAGTCGGGCCCGGGCTGCGGGACGAAGATCGCCTCGCGGTAGTAGCGCAGCTCGGCGATGGACTCGCGGATGTCGGCCAGGGCCCGGTGGTTGCCGGCCTTCTCCGGACTGTTGAAGTACGCCCTCGGGTACCAGCGGCGAGCCAGCTCCTTGACCGAGGAGACATCGACGATCCGGTAGTGGAGGTAGTCCTCCAGGGTCGGCATGTCACGCAGCAGGAAGCCGCGGTCGGTGGAGACCGAGTTCCCGCACAGCGGGGCCTTGCCGGGCTCCTTGACGTGCTCCCGCACGTAGGCGAGGACCTGCTCCTCGGCGTCGGCGAGGGTGGTGCCGTTCGCGAGCTCGTCGAGCAGGCCCGAGGCGGTGTGCATCTGGCGCACCACGTCCGGCATGGTCTCCAGCGCCGCGTCCGGCGGGCGGATCACGATGTCCACCCCTTGACCGAGTACGTTCAGTTCCGAGTCGGTGACCAGCGCGGCCACCTCGATAAGTGCGTCGTCCGTCAACGAGAGCCCGGTCATCTCGCAGTCGATCCACACCATGCGATCGTTCATGCGTCCTACCTTAGAGGGGCGGCCGCCGGCGGGGCGCGCCTCCGCGCCCCCTCGACGACCGCCCCTCCTCGGCGATGCTCTGGTCCCGCCCGTCCTCCTACGGCGCGCTGCGCTGGCCCGGGAGGGCCGCCCGGCCGCCGCTGAAGGCGTCCGCGTGCGGCCTCCCGTGGTCCGGCGCGCCCGCCGCCCCCGCCGGTCCGGCGGTGGACGACGCGCCCGCCCGGCGCGCGGCCGGCGGCAGCTGCGACGGCAGCACGGAGTCCACCATGGCCGGTGGTCCGGACGGCCCCGACGGCTCGCCCTGCGGGCGCCGGGCCCGGTAGGCGGCCCGGTACGCGGCGGGCGAGGAGCCCAGCTGGCGGCGGAAGTGCCCGCGCAGCGCGACCGGCGAGCGGAAGCCGCAGCGGCCGGCCACCTCGTCGACCGAGTAGTCGGACGTCTCCAGCAGCCGCTGGGCCTGGAGCACCCGCTGGGTGATCAGCCACTGGAGCGGGGCGGACCCCGTCAGCGAGCGGAAGCGGCGGTCGAAGGTCCGCCGGCTCATGTACGCCCTGGCCGCGAGCGTCTCCACGTCGAACTGCTCGTGGAGGTGCTCCAGTGCCCAGGCGACCACCTCGGCGAGCGGGTCGGCGCCGATCTCCTCGGGCAGCGACCGGTCGAGGTACCGCTCCTGTCCACCGCTGCGCCGGGGCGGCACCACGAGCCGGCGGGCGAGTGCCCCGGCCGCCTCGGTGCCGTGGTCCGTGCGCACGATGTGCAGGCAGAGGTCGATCCCGGCCGCCGTCCCGGCGGACGTCAGCACGTCGCCGTCGTCGACGAACAGCTCCCGCGGGTCCACGTGGACCGACGGGTAGCGCTTGGCGAGCGTCGGCGCGTACATCCAGTGCGTGGTGGCGGGCCGCCCGTCCAGTAATCCGGCGGCGGCCAGCACGAACGCGCCGGTGCACAGGCCGACGATGCGGGCGCCCTCCTCGTGTGCGCGGCGCAGCGCGTCGAGCGCCTCGGCCGGTGGCGGCGAGGTGATCGACCGCCAGGCCGGTACGACGACGGTGCCTGCCCGGCTGATGGCCTCCAGGCCGTACGGCGCGCTCAGTTCGAGCCCGCCGGTGGTACGCAGCGGTCCGTCCTCGCCCGCGCAGACGAGCAGCCTGTAGCGCGGAACTCCGGCGTCCTGGCGGTCAATCCCGAACACCGAGAGTGGGATGGAACTCTCGAAGATGGGGCCGCCGCTGAACAGCAGTACTGCGACGACCTCTCGGCGGCGCCGTCCGGACAGTTTGCGTCCGGTCTCCGGTGCGGCGGAGTCCTGGCTCATGACGCTAATCCCCCCTCGGTGTTCGCGTCTCCTAGGTCCTGTCGCTCCTGCACGTTTCCCCTCGGTTTTGCACGAGTCCCCAGTCTTCGATAGTCATGATCGAATCTACTGCGTCCCGTCGCGCCGGAGTGACAAGTTCCGCATCCGGCACTAAGTCGACAAGGCAACTTGGCGCGAAGCATTCGATCACGAAGCGTTCCACTCCGGGGCCCCGCAGGGAAGGCCGTCTCGCATGCATGGCCCATCCGCGTAGGGTGCGAGCGCCCCTCGCGGTCCTTTCTCGCCTGGTGACAAGGGGGTTGGCAGGCCATTTCGGCAAGGAACGGCCACCTGGCCGAAGTTGGCCGAAAACATACGGGTGCGCTTGTACGAACATGTCAGCCCCGGGGTGTAGAGCCCCCGCCGTGACGCCCCCCGCGGCGCGCACCGCCCCCCGGCCGCGAGTGCCGGCCCGCGCGGTACGGGACCGTCCGCCGCCGGTCCGCCTCGGCCGCCCGCTCCGAGCGGCGCAGCAGGACCCGGCAGGCGGTGGTCACCGCGGCCAGCCCCACCGCCGTGCCGGCCGCCCCGCCGAAGGACGTGCCGTACACCAGCAGGACCACGGGAACCAGGGCACAGCTGAAGGCGGCCCAGCGCACCACGTCGCTCGCCGACTCGGAGGCGGACGACGGGACGGGCGTGGGCGGGCGTGAGGGCACGGGACGCTCCCTGGACTGTGGACCGCGGACGAGGGGCTGCGGTATGACCGGTCGGACCGTGTGGCCAACGACGGCCGGCCGCCCCGGTCACTGCCCTCCGCCCCCGGACGTGCGGAGCGTCCCGGGACCCCGAGCCCCCGCGCGCGTGGCGGCCACGGGTCGGGTCGGAGTGCCGACGAGAGTACCGGTCGGTCGGCATGGTTCCGGCCATTGCTACGGAGCGTGACGAAAACGCGGGCGGGCGCCGCTCCGGCCGCCCCGACCGGCCGGTACGGACCCCTGGCACGGCGTGCCCCGGCCACCCGCGCGGGACGCTCCCGCGCGGGTGGCCGGGGACGGGCCGGGGGTGCGGAGGCCCGGCGCGGGTGCCGTACGGCGCCGGGGGCACGGAGGCGGCGCGGCGGCGGGATGGCCGCTCGTCGTGGCGTCGCCACCGGGCGGGCGGCAGGCGGGGGAGCGCGGGGGCTCCACGCGGGCCCGGGGCGGGCCGCTGTGTGCGGCGCGGTGCGGTGCGGCCCGCGGGCGGGCGGAGGCTCGGCGCGGGCGCCCCGGGGCCCCATGCCGGGGGCCGGTGCCGATGCCGGTGCGGGTGGGCGCGGGTGGTCCGACGCGCGGGCGACCCGCCCCGGGAGCGGGCTCACGGGGGCTCCCGGCGGGCGGGGCCCGGGACCGCTCGGGCCCCGCGCCTTCCGGCCGGTGGCCGGAAGGCGCGGCGCGGGGCCGGGGCGTAAGCGCTGGTGGAGACGGGTTTCCGGAGCAGCGGGGGTGCCCCGGCGAGGGCGCCGCGGACGGCTGTAAGGGGCATCCGGCATTGCCATACGGGACGGGCTCGTGCATGCTCCCTGGAACGCCGTGTGACCGCCGCGGCAGGGTGGCGGACACTGGGCAGTGGAGGAGTGCCGCCGTACCCTTGGGGGTATGGGCCGGGGAAGACCAATCCCGGACAGAGCTCCACCGCCAACCGTTGTACCCCTGCTCCTTCCCAAGAGGACTCTTGCGCCGAGACACCGATGGCCGGTCACGAAATCCCTGAACCCGCGGACCGCAGGCAGGTCGCCGACTCCCCGGTCGACCCCCTCGCGGCGGCCCAGACGCGCCACTCCTGCGATCCCGCCTTCCAGCACGGGGTGGTCGTCGGCTTCGACGGCTCGACCTCCAGCGAGCGGGCGCTCGCGTACGCCATCGGCATGGCCCGCCGCTCCGGCTCCGGGCTGATCATCGTGCACGTGGCCAACCGGCTGCCCACCACCGTCTGGGCCGGCTGCGAGCCACCCGTCTTCGTCGACGTCCCCGACCACCGCACCGAGGTCCTGGGACTGGAGCTGGCCTGCGCGGACTACCTCTCCGAGGTGCCGTGGATCCTGGTCGAGCGCGGCGGCGACATCTGCCACGAACTGGAGGAGGTCGGCCGGGAGTACTCGGCCGACGCCATCGTCGTCGGCTCCACGCACGGCATCGTCGGCCGCATCTTCGGCTCGGTCGCCGGACGGCTGGCGCGCCGCGCCCAGCGGCCGGTCGTCGTCATCCCGTAACCCGCCGGCGTCCACCGCCCGCACGGTGACGCAGCGTCAACTCCGTACGCCCCAGGCGGATTCAGGCCGTCCGGCAGGTGGGTCGGGCGCTGGTGAAGGGTATGTACCGGTGGCTGGGAAGCAGCACGACCGCGCGCCGCGCGCCGGGGTGTGACGGCCACCGGCCGAGCGGCCACGGGGCCGGTGCGAGGGCGGCACCGGCCGTACGGGAAAAGGGCGGCCCCCGGCGCGTCGGTGGCACGCGCCGGGGGCCGCCCTGCGGGCCGGTGCCGCCCCCGACACGCGGGGGCCGGCCCGGCCGCTCTCCGCGGGACCTACTCCACGGTGACGGACTTCGCCAGGTTGCGCGGCTTGTCGATGTCCCGGCCCAGGGCCAGGGCCGTGTGGTAGGCGAGGAGCTGGAGCGGGATGCCCATGAGGATCGGGTCCAGCTCGTCCTCGTTCTTCGGGACGATGATCGTGTGGTCGGCCTTCTCCTGCTCCTGGTGGGCGACCGCGAGGATCCTGCCGCTGCGGGCCTTGATCTCCTCCATGGCGGCCCGGTTCTTCTCCAGCAGGGAGTCGCTCGGGACGATCGCGACGGTCGGCATGGCGGGCTCGATCAGCGCCAGCGGACCGTGCTTCAGCTCGGAGGCCGGGTACGCCTCGGCGTGGATGTAGGAGATCTCCTTCAGCTTCAGGGAGGCCTCCAGGGCCACCGGGTAGCCCCGGACGCGGCCGATGAACATCATCGACTTGGCGTCCGCGTACTCGGCGGCGAGCTTCTTGATGTCCTCCTCGCCCTCGAGGATCTCCTGGATCTGGGCGGGCAGCTTGCGCAGGCCCTCGATGATCCGCTTGCCGTCGGCGACCGACAGGTCGCGGATGCGGCCCAGGTGCAGCGCGAGCAGCGCGAAGGCGACCACGGTGTTGGTGAAGCACTTGGTGGAGACGACGCAGACCTCGGGGCCGGCGTGCACGTACACGCCGCCGTCCGCCTCGCGGGCGATGGCGGAGCCGACCACGTTCACGACGCCGAGGACGCGGGCGCCCTTGCGCTTGAGCTCCTGGACGGCGGCCAGCACGTCGTAGGTCTCGCCGGACTGGGAGACGGCGATGTAGAGGGTGTCGGGGTCCACGACCGGGTTGCGGTAGCGGAACTCGGAGGCCGGCTCGGAGTCGGCCGGGATGCGGGCCAGGCCCTCGATCAGCGAGGCGCCGATCAGACCGGCGTGGTACGAGGTGCCGCAGCCGAGGATCTTCACGCGGCGGATGCCCCGCGCCTCGCGGGCGTCCAGGTTCAGACCGCCGAGGTGCACGGTGGAGAACTTCTCGTCGATGCGGCCGCGCAGCACGCGGTCCACGGCGTCGGCCTGCTCCGAGATCTCCTTGTGCATGTACGTGTCGTGGCCGCCCATGTCGTAGGAGGCGGCCTCCCACTCCACGGTCTCGGGCGTGGCGGTGGTGAGCGTGCCCGAGGTGGTGTACGTGCGGAACTCGTCGGCCTTCAGGGTGGCCATCTCGCCGTCGTCGAGGGTGACGATCTGGCGGGTGTGGGCGATCAGCGCGGCGATGTCGGAGGCGACGAGCATCTCCTTCTCGCCGATGCCGAGGACGACCGGCGAGCCGTTGCGGGCCACGACGATGCGGTCGTTGAAGTCGGCGTGCATGACGGCGATGCCGTACGTGCCCTCGACGACCTTCAGCGCCTCGCGGACCTTCTCCTCCAGCGTCTCGGCCTGGGAGCGGGCGATCAGGTGGGTGAGGACCTCGGTGTCGGTCTCGGAGGCGAACACCACGCCCTCCGCCTCGAGCTTCGCGCGCAGCTCGGCGGCGTTGTCGACGATGCCGTTGTGGACGACCGCGACCTTGTTGTCGGGGTCCATGTGCGGGTGGGAGTTGACGTCGCTCGGGGCGCCGTGCGTGGCCCAGCGGGTGTGGGCGATGCCGGTGGTGCCGGTGAAGCGCTTGGGGACGCGGGCCTCCAGGTCGCGGACACGGCCCTTGGCCTTGACCATCTTCAGACCGGCCGACTTGGGGCTGGTGATCACCATGCCCGCCGAGTCGTACCCCCGGTACTCCAGCCGCGCCAGACCCTCCAGCAGCAGCGGAGCCACGTCACGCTTGCCGATGTAACCGACGATTCCGCACATAAAGTGTTGCCCCTCCAGGTTCGTGGTGTGTGCTCAGCCGTAGACGATGCGGCGCAGCTGCCGGAGCGAGAGCTCCGGTGGCGCCACCGCGCGGTGCGGCAGCTCGGCCGCGATCCGCTCGAAGATGGTGGCGTTCACCTCGCCGCCGGACTGCAGCTCGCGGTGGCGCCGGCGGACGAACTCCTCCGTCGTCTCGTCGAAGTACGCCAGCACGTCGAGCACCACCCGGGCGGCCTCACCGCGCTGGAGCGCGGTGCTGCGGACCAGGTGGTCGATGAGGTCGTCGTGCGACGGGCGGTGTTCGAGCACTCGTAGATATTGGAGGACAGGCATAGGGATGGCAACAATCCTGCCCGATTTCGGGCAGGGTCGGGTCCGTTTTGGTCAGAGTTGCTTGAGTACTGCCTGTTTTGCCGTCGAGAACTCGTCGTCGGTGAGGACGCCCGCCCGGTGCAGCTCGCCCAGCTCCCGAAGCCGCCGCAGCAGGACGTCGTGGTCGGCGCCCGCCATCACCTCCGCCACCGGCGCCCCGGCCCGCGCCGGGGCGTCCGGGTGCGGCAGCCGGGCCACCACGGCCGCGCCGACGAGCGCCATCAGCGGGTCCTTGCGGAAGCCGTACAGCTCCACGGCGTACGGGTCGTACTTGGGCGCCGGGGGAGAGGCGGCCGCCCCGACCCCCACCCGGAAGCGCAGGTAGCCGTTCTCCAGTCCGGCGGCCGGCAGCCACTCCACCGCCTCGATGTCGGCCAGGGCCAGGGTGCGGACCCCGCCGGACGCCTTGGACTCCTCGGTCTTCCAGTTCCACTCCAGGCGCACGCGCTCCCCGTCGAACGTCACCGTGCCGTCCCCCGCCCCCACGGTGATCGGCACGGCGGGGCCGGGGAGCAGGTACCGGTCCACCGGACCGGTCTCCACCTGCTCCAGCAGCATCGCGTGGCGCACCTCGTCCACGAAGTACTCCGCCACCCCGCTGCGGTCGTTCGCCACCGCCAGCCGGTAGGGGTCGGAGCCGTCCGCCAGCCTGCCCCCGGTGACCCGCAGCAGTGGATCGGCCCCGTCACGCAGGCGCAGCCGCAGCCGCCCCGCCTTCCTGCCCGCCTCGAACGAGATCCCGGCCAGCGCCCGCAGGGGTACGGCGACCTCGCCGAGGGTCTGGCGCAGCAGCCCCACGCCCTTGTCGCCACCCGGCACGATGCGTATGACGTCCCCGTCGAAACTCCAGGTCCCGTCCTTCTGGATGATTTCCGTCATGCCGAGGATTCTGGCATTGGGGGAGTGGGCGCCGTCGGCCGAGGCGGTCCGGAAGTGGTCTATACCTTGACCGGTCCTGAGGCGCACGGTACGCATGGACCGTTCGGTTGCCCCGCCACAGTCGCGACGCCCCGTCGAAGGGACCGCTTGTGAGACAGCACGGAACGTCCCCCCGCACCCGCACCCGCACCACCCGCCCCGGAACCCGCCTCCTCGGCGTGCTGCTGCTCGTCGTGGCGGCCGGGGCCGCCGGCACCGGAGCCGCGCCCGCCGGCCCGGAGGCCGCCCCCACGACCCCCGCGCCCGCCGTGCGGCCGCTCGGCGACGTCGTGCCCGTGCCCGCCTCCGTGCGCCCCGGCGGCGCCCCGTACACGCTGACCGCCCGCACCCGCATCCAGGTGGACCGTGTCCCCGGCGCCGGCGCCGACGCGCGTGAGGCCCGCCGCATCGGGACCTACCTCGCACAGGTGCTGCGGCCCTCCACCGGATACGCCCTGCCGGTCACCGGCGGCGACGGCCCCGGCGGCATCCGGCTGCGGCTCAGCGGCCGCGAGACGGCGCTCGGGGAGGAGGGCTACCGGCTGGAGTCGGGGCCGGCGGGCGTCACCGTCACCGCCCGCGAACCCGCCGGCCTGTTCCACGGCGTCCAGACCCTCCGCCAGCAGCTGCCGGCCTCCATGGAGGAGGACACCCGGCAGCCCGGCCCCTGGACGGTCGCGGGCGGCACCATCACCGACACCCCCCGCTACGGCTACCGGGGCGCGATGCTCGACGTGTCGCGGCACTTCTTCACCGTCGGGCAGGTCAAGCGCTACATCGACCAGCTGGCCCTCTACAAGATCAACAAGCTGCACCTGCACCTCAGCGACGACCAGGGCTGGCGCATCGCCGTCGACTCCTGGCCCCGCCTGGCCACCCACGGCGGCTCCACCCAGGTCGGCGGCGGGCCCGGCGGGTACTACACCAAGGCCCAGTACAAGGACATCGTCGCGTACGCCGCCTCCCGCCACCTGGAGGTCGTGCCCGAGATCGACATGCCCGGCCACACCAACGCCGCCCTCGCCTCGTACGCCGAGCTGAACTGCGACGGCGTCGCGCCGCCCCTCTACACGGGCACCGAGGTCGGCTTCAGCAGCCTGTGCGTGGCGAAGGACGTCACGTACGACTTCGTCGACGACGTCGTCCGCGAGCTCGCCGCGCTCACCCCCGGCCGGTACCTGCACATCGGCGGCGACGAGGCCCACTCCACCAGCCACCGAGACTACGTGGCCTTCATGGACCGGGCGCAGGCCACCGTGGCGAAGTACGGCAAGACGGTCGTCGGGTGGCACCAGCTCACCGGTGCCCGCCCGGCGCCCGGCGCGCTCGCCCAGTACTGGGGCCTGGACCGCACCGGCGACGCGGAGAAGGCGCGGGTGGCGGACGCCGCGCGCAACGGCACCGGGCTGGTCCTGTCGCCCGCCGACCGGCTCTACCTGGACATGAAGTACACCAAGGACACCCCGCTCGGCCTGTCGTGGGCCGGGTACGTCGAGGTGCGGCGGTCCTACGACTGGGACCCGGGCGCCTACCTGCCGGGCGTCCCCGCGGGCGCCGTCAGGGGCGTGGAGGCGCCGCTGTGGAGCGAGACCGTCTCGACGAGCGCCCACATCGACACGATGGCCTTCCCCCGGCTGCTCAGCGCGGCGGAGCTGGGCTGGTCCCCGGCCGCCTCGCACGACTGGGAGGACTACCGGCAGCGGCTCGCGGGCCAGGGGCCGCGCCTGGAGGCGCTGGGCGTCGACTACCACCGGTCGCCGCAGGTGCCGTGGCGGACCCGGTGAAAAAGCCGGGGCGCTGAACGGAGGACCGTACTCCGTCCAGCGCCCCGGCCGGCCCGTGGCTACGCGAAGCGCGCGATCGGGTTGACCAGCGTGCCCACGAACTGCAGCGCGCCGGAGGGGTCCGCCAGGTCCACCATCTGCTTGTTGTTGCGCAGCTGGAGGCGGTTGAGGCACGACAGCGCGAACTCGTCCGCGAACATGTCGTACTGCTTGAACTTGTCGGCCAGCTCCGGCTTCGAGTCCTGGTACGCCTTCACGCACTCGGCGACCGTCCGCCAGAAGTCGTCCTCGCCCAGCACGCCCTCGGCGGCGAGCGTCGCGCCCAGGAAGCGGAAGAAGCAGTCGAAGACGTCGGTGAAGACGGACAGCAGTTTGGTGTCCTCGGGCACGTCGACCCGGATCCGCTCCACCGCCGGCGGCAGCACCGCGTCGGGGTCCATCACCGCGATCTCCTCGGCGATGTCCTTGAAGATCGCACGCTCGACGACGCCGTCCTCGATCACCAGGATCACGTTCTCGCCGTGCGGCATCCACACCAGGTCGTAGGCGTAGAAGGTGTGCAGGATCGGGAGCAGGTACGCGTCCAGGTAGCGGCGCAGCCACTCCGTCGGCGCCAGGCCCGACTCGGCGATCAGCGCGCCCGCGAACGACGCGCCCTCGTGGTCGGTGTGCAGCAGCGACGCCATGGTGGCGAGGCGCTGCCCGTCCTCGACGGTGGGCACCGGGCTCTCGCGCCACAGCGCGGCGAGCATCTTGCGGTACGGGGAGTAGCGGTCCGTCGCGGCCTCGTACTCCAGGTGCCGGTAGCCGACCGCCGCGCGCTCGCGGATGATCGAGAAGCGGGCCGCCTTCAGGACGTCGTCGCTCTCGATGAGGTGGGCCAGCCAGTCGTTGATGGCCGGGGTCGCCTCCATGTAGGCGGCGGACAGGCCGCGCATGAAGCCCATGTTGAGGACCGAGATGGCCGTCTTGACGTAGTGCTTGGCCGGGTCGTTCGTGTTGAAGAACGTACGGATCGACTGCTGGGCCAGGTACGGGTCGTCGCCCTCGCCGAGGAACACCAGGCGCTGCCGGGCGATCTCGGCGGCGAAGGTGACCGACAGCTTGTTCCACCACTGCCAGGGGTGGACGGGCACGAGCAGGTAGTCGGCGAAGTCCAGGCCCAGGTCGGCGAGCGTCCGGGCGAAGCCGTCGACGGCCGCGTCACCGAGCTCGGCGCGCACGAAGGTCTCGTAATCGATGCCCTCGCCCGCCGTGAAGGTGGTGCGGTCGCGGTGGGCGGCCAGCCAGATCAGCCGGACCGGGTTCGCGGCCTCCGGCGCGTAGGCGTGGTACTCGTCGATGCCGAAGCCCAGGCGCCCGTTGTTGGCGACGAAGCAGGGGTGGCCCTCGGTCATGCCGGTCTCGACGTCCTGGAAGCCGGCCTTCGCCAGCTCGGCGGCGGGCACCTGCGGCTTGGTGGACTTGTAGGCCGTGCCGGAGAGGGTGGAGGAGATCTCCTCCAGGTACACCGGCAGGATCTCGTCGCTCAGGCCGAGGGAGCCGCGCAGCTCGACGACGAACCGCAGCGCGTCGAGCGGCAGCTCCTCGCCGCCCTGGTGGCGGCTGATGGAACCGGCGTCGACCTGCCAGTGGTCGAGGGCGAACCGGGTGGCGGTGAAGCGGTACTCGGTGCCGCCGTCGTCGCTGAGCACGCGGTAGCGGTCGTCGCCCAGGGGCTCGGGGCTGAGCAGCCGCTCGTGGGCGAACTCGGCCAGGCCCTTGCGGATCAGGAGGCGGTTGGCGTGCGCCCAGCGTTCCGGGGTGAGGTGTGCGACGGGGTTCACCGGGCGGCCCCGATCGCCGCGTGGAACTGCTCCCGGGTGCAGAAGCTCAGGTACGCGTCCTTCTCCGGCTTGGCTATCTTCTCGGCTATCGAGAAGCCGACGGCCGCGTTCAGCGCGTGGACCGCCTCGTTGCGCACGTCGGGCTCGACGACGACCCGCTCGGTCGCCGGGTCGCGGAACAGCTCCCGCATCACGGCGGTGATCACGGCGCGGGTGAAGCCGTGGACGGGCGTGTCGGTCGGGGCGACCAGGAAGTGCATGCCGACGTCACCGGGCCGGGCCCCGTACAGCCCGACCAGCTCGACCTTCGAGGGGTCGTAGCGCTCCATGAGGAACGCCGGCTCGCCGTCGTGCAGGCCGATGAAGGCGTCGTGGTGCTCGTTCGCGGCGATCGCCATGTACTCGCGCTGGACGTCCGCGACGGTGTGGTTCTGCATCAGCCAGAACGCGGCCTTGGGGTGGGTCACCCAGGAGTGGATCAGCTCGCCGTCGTCGAGCGGGTCGAGCGGCCGGAAGGTGAACGTCCCCAGGGTGGGGGTGGTGCGGGTGGTGCTCATACGGCGAACTCCTGGAACGCGATGGACTTCTCGACGGGGTAGTACTCGGAGCCCAGCAGCTCGCCGATGATGTACGCGTTGCGGTAGGCGCCCATGCCCAGGTCGGGGCTGGTGATCGAGTGGGTGTGCACGCCGGCGTTCTGAAGGAAGATGCCGCGGCCGGTCGTGTCGATGGAGTAGTTGCGCGCCACGTCGAAGCGGCCCTGGCCGTCCCAGCGGATGCGGTCCTTCACCGGGTTCAGGAACTCGGGCGTGACGTACTTGTAGCCGGTGGCGAGGATCAGGCCCTCGGTCTCGATCTCGTAGTCCTTGCCCTGCTCCTCCTGGCGCAGGCCCAGGGTGTACGTGCCGTCCCGGTACGCCGCGGAGTTCAGCGACGAGTTGGTGAGCAGGCGCGTGGGGACGGGGCCGCCGAGGTTCTTCTGGTACAGCAGGTCGAAGATGGCGTCGATCAGCTCGCCGTCGATGCCCTTGAACAGGCCCTTCTGCTGCGACTCCAGACGGTAGCGGGTGGCCTCGGGGAGCGCGTGGAAGTAGTCCACGTACTCGGGGGAGGTCATCTCCAGCGTGAGCTTGGTGTACTCCAGCGGGAAGAACCGGGGGGAGCGGGTGACCCAGTTCAGCCGGTAGCCGTGGACGTCGATCTCGCTGAGCAGGTCGTAGTAGATCTCCGCGGCGCTCTGGCCGCTGCCCACGAGGGTGATCGACTTCTTCTTCTGCAGCGCTTCCTTGTTGGGCAGGTAGCGCGAGTTGTGGATGAAGTCGCCCTCCAGGTCCCGGCAGGCGTCCGGGACGTGGGGCGGGGTGCCGGTGCCCAGGACGAGGTGACGGGCGCGGAACGTTTCTCCCGCGGTGGTGCGGACCGCGTACAGCTCCTCCTCGGCGTCGTACTCGACGGTCTCGACGGTGGTGGAGAAGCGGATGCTGCTCAGCTTCCCGGCGGCCCAGCGGCAGTAGTCGTTGTACTCGGTCCGCAGCGGGTAGAAGTTCTCGCGGATGTAGAACGAGTAGAGCCGGCCGTTCTCCTTGAGGTACTGGAGGAAGGAGTACGGCGACGTCGGGTCGGCGAGGGTGACGAGGTCCGACAGGAACGGCGTCTGGAGGTGGGCGCCCTCCAGGAACATGCCGGAGTGCCACTCGAAGCCGGGCTTGGACTCCAGGAAGACGCCGTCGAGCTCGTCGATCGGCTCGGTGAGGCAGGCGAGGCCGAGGTTGAACGGACCCAGTCCGATACCGATGAAATCAAGAGGCGTGGACAAGGTTCTCTCCAAGGTACTGCTCGGCGTGGCCGGCGATCAGGTCGAGGACGGCGGTGATGTCGTGCACGGTCGTCTCGGGGTTGAGCAGGGTGAACTTGAGGTACTGGCGGCCGTCGACCTTCGTCCCGGCGACGACGGCCTCGCCCGACGCGAAGAGCGCCTTGCGGGCGTAGAGGTTGGCGCGGTCGATCTCGGCGGGCGAGGTGACGGCGGTGGGGATGTAGCGGAAGACCAGCGTGGACAGGGAGGGCCGCACGACCACGTCGTAGCGGGGGTCGGCGGCGAGCACGTCCCAGCCGCCCGCGGCCAGGTCGCACACCTCGTCGAAGAGCTGCCCCACGCCGTCGGCGCCCATGACGCGCAGCGTCATCCACAGCTTGAGCGCGTCGAAGCGGCGGGTCGTCTGGAGCGACTTGTCGACCTGGTTGGGGATCCGCTCCTCCACGGTGCGCCGCGGGTTCAGGTAGTCCGCGTGGTACGTGGCGTGGCGCAGCGTGGCGCCGTCGCGGACCAGCACGGCGGAGGAACTGACCGGCTGGAAGAACGACTTGTGGTAGTCGACCGTGACCGAGTCGGCGCGCTCGATGCCGTCGAGGAGGTGGCGGCGGGTGGGGGAGGCGAGCAGGCCGCAGCCGTAGGCGGCGTCGACGTGCATCCAGGCGCCGTACTGGGCGGCCAGCTCGGCGATCTCCGGGAGCGGGTCGATGGAGCCGAAGTCCGTGGTGCCGGCGGTCGCGACGATCGCCATGGGCGTGAGGCCCTGGGCGGCGCACAGCTCCAGCTCGGCGGCGAGGGCGACGGACTGCATGCGCTTGTCGCGGTCGGTGGGGACGGAGACGACCGACTGGGGCGGCAGGCCGAGGAGTTTGGCCGACTTCTGGACGCTGAAGTGGCTGCACTCGGAGGAGAAGATGCGCAGTTTCGCCAGGTCGTCCGTCTTGGCCTCCTCGCGCGCCAGGAGCAGCGCCTGGAGGTTGGACTGCGTGCCGCCGCTGGTGAAGACGCCGTCCGCGGCCGGGCCGAGGCCGATGCGGCCGGTGGTCCAGTCGATCAGTTTGCGCTCGATGAGGGTGCCGCCGGCGCTCTGGTCCCAGGTGTCCAGCGAGGAGTTGACGGCCGAGAGCACCGCCTCTCCCAGGACCGCGGGGATGACCACCGGGCAGTTGAGGTGGCCCAGGTAGCGCGGGTGGTGGAAGTAGACGGCGTCGCGCAGGTAGACCTGCTCCAGCTCGTCGAGGGCGGCGGACGCGTCGCCGAGCGGCTTGTCGAGGTCCACGGCCGCGACGAGCGGCGCCAGTTCATCGGGGGTGACGCCGGTGAACGGCTGTCGGGTGGAGGCGAGCCGGCTCGCCACCCGCTCCACTCCTTCGGTGACGGAACGCCGGTACTGCTCGGCGGTCACGTCATTGAGCAGGTGCGAGCGCATGCGATTGTCCTCCCGGACGGGGACTTGAACGGCCCTCGGCGGACAGAAGGGGTGAGGTGCCGTGGCGTAAGTAAGGTTAGCCTAACCTAAATTGAAACCGCAACGGCCCCCCGGGCCCCACCGGCCCCGCCCGGCACGGCCGTTGGCCGCCCCGCCGGCGCGGGTCCGCGCCTGGGCGCTGCCGCGCCCGGCGGCGGGTGGCCGACGGCGGGCCCGGCCCCCCGTCCTGCCCGCGGGCGCAGGCGGACGCGACGGCCGCCCGGCCCGCGGCCGCGCGCCCGGGCACGCCCGGACGGCCCCGTGGCGTGTTGCCACGGGGCCGTCCGGACAGGTGACCGCGGTCGCGCGGTCCTGACCGGTGGGCCCGGACGAGACCTCGCGGACGCTCCCCGGGTCATGTCCGCGAAGTCTCGCCCGGCCCGCCCCCGGGCGGGCGCCGATACGGTGCGGACGCTCCCTAGGACTCGTCCTCGGTCGTGTCCGGGACCTCCCGGAGCGCGTCCTCGCTCAGGCCCTTGCGCCAGTAGCCGACGAACGTCACTCGCCGGCGGTCGATGCCGCGCTCGTTCACCAGGTGCCGGCGCAGTGCCTTGACCGAACCGGCCTCGCCGGCGATCCAGGCGTACGGAGCCGTGCCGGACAGCTCGGCGGCGCGCACCGCGTCGACGGCGGCGGGCGCGCCCTCCTCCCGGACCAGCCAGGTGACGGTCGCGTCCGCCCGGGTCTCCAGCTCCAGCCGGTCCGCGGCGTACGGGACTTCGAGCCACACACGGGCCCGCGTCCCGGCCGGCAGCGACTCCAGGATCGCCGAGGCGGCGGGCAGCGCCGTCTCGTCGCCCCAGATCAGCACCTCGTCCGCGTCCTCCGGCAGCCGGAAGCGCACTCCGGTGTTGTCGGCGACGACCGGGCCGAGGACGGCCACGCGGTCGCCCGGTCCGGCCTGCGCCGCCCAGCGGCAGGCCGGGCCGCCGTCCTCGTGCAGGGCGAAGTCGATGTCGACCTCGGCCGTACCGTCGCCGGCGCGGCGCTGCTCCCGCACGGTGTACGAGCGCATCACCGCCCGCACGTCCTCCGGCATGGCCCGCCACGCGCCGAGCGCGCCGTACAGGTCCCCGTCCACCACGGGCGGCATGACCGGCTCGGGCTGGCCGGGGTGCGGCAGGAACAGCGACAGGCTCTGGTCGCGCCCGCCGGAGGCGAAGCCCTCCAGCCCCTCATCGGTGGCCCCGGTGAAGGTGACGCGGACCAGCGACGGGCCGAGCCGGCGCGTCCGCGCCACCTTCAGGGCGAAGAACGCGAACGGGACGGCGGGCGTGGCGGTCTCGGCGGTCGTCATCGGGTCAGGCCACCTTCTTGGCGTTCTCGATCGCCTTGGCGAGGTCCTCCAGGAGGACGGCGCACTTGTCGTAGGAGTAGATCGGCTCGGTGAAGCGCGGTACGACCTGGCCGGCCTTGACGGCGGGCAGCTGGGCCCAGGTCGGCTTGGACTTCAGGTCCGCCGGCTGGATGGCCTGGCTGCGGTTGTCCATCATGATGATGTCGGCCGGGTACTTGTCGAGGTTCTCCCAGCTGAGCTCCTCGAAGTAGCCCTGGGCGTTCACCTTCGGCTTGACGAAGTTCACGCCCAGCTCCTCGAAGTACGCGGTGTCCGCGGACATCTTGGCGAGCGACACGTAGAACAGCTCCGCGCTGGCCGAGCCGATCATGACGCGGATCTCCGGCCGCGACTTGGCGGCGGCGCGCAGCTGCCCGGCCGCCTTCTCGAAGCGGGCCTTGGCGGCGACCGTCTTCTTGTCCTTCAGGTCCGCGCCCAGCGACTCGGCCAGCTCGGCGTGGCGCGCCAGGGCCTTCGGCATCGTGGTGTTGGCGGCCCACAGCGCGACGGTCGGGGCCAGCTTGACGATCTTGTCGTGGGACTGCGGCGGCAGGTACCACAGCACGTCCTTGTCCCACATCGCCGAGACCAGCAGCTCGGGCTCGAGCTTCAGGTACTCCTCGATGTTGAAGGTGCCCCAGACGTTGCCCAGGTTCTTCACCTTGGTGACGTCGAGGTCGCCGGCCTGGATGTCGGCCTTCTCCTTGCCCGTCTTCGGGTCCTTGACGGTCGTCGGACCGAAAACGCCCTTGACCTCGATGCCGTAGTCGTGAAGGGCGGCGGCGGTGCCGATGAAGGCGACGATGTTCTTGGGGGTGGCCTTCAGTTCGACGGCCTTGTTGCGGTCGTCGGTGAACTTCCAGGGACCGGCCTTCTCCGCGGCCTTGCCGGAAGCGGAGCCCTTGTCGTCTTTTCCGCCTCCGCACGCGACGAGCGCGGCGCCCAGCCCGAGGGCGCCGCCCGTGGCGAGCAGGCCGCGACGGGTGAGATGGGTGGCTCGGGCGTTGCTGGGCATGGCGGAGTCGCTTTCGTACGGCCGTATTCGGCCACTGGGCAAGTTCGAGGGTAGGTTAGCCTAACCTCACGCCTTGTCCAGAGGGTGCCCCGGTGTGCGATGGGCCACGGTGCACCGGGGGGCCGGACGGTACGCGGGCACGCCACCGCCGCCACCGGTGCGCGGCGGCGGGGGCGGGTGTGCGTCCCAGGTCAGGCGGAGAGGCCCAACTCCCGTGCGATCAGCATGCGCTGGACCTCGCTGGTGCCCTCGCCGATCTCCAGGATCTTCGAGTCGCGCCACATCCGGGCCACCGGGTACTCGTTCATGAAGCCGTAACCGCCGTGGATCTGCGTCGCCTCACGCGCGTTGTCGACGGCGACCGTCGACGAGTACAGCTTCGCCAGCGCCGCCTCCTTCTTGAAGGGCTCACCGCTCACCAGACGGGACGCCGCGTCGCGCCAGCCGATCCGGGCCATGTGCGCCCGCATCTCCATGTCGGCGATCTTGAACTGGATGGCCTGGTTGTCGCCGATCGGCCGCCCGAAGGCGTGCCGTTCCTTGGCGTACTTCACCGACTCGTCCACGCACCCCTGCGCCAGGCCCGTGGCGAGCGCCGAGATGGCGATCCGGCCCTCGTCGAGGATGCGCAGGAACTGGGCGTACCCGCGGCCCTCCTCGCCCAGCAGGTTCGACACCGGGACGCGGACGTCGGAGAAGGACAGCTCGCGGGTGTCCGAGGCGTTCCAGCCGACCTTCGAGTAGGGCGCCGCGACCGTGAAGCCGGGGGTGCCGGACGGCACGATGATCGACGAGATCAGCGGCTTGCCCTCGGGGGTGCGGCCGGTGACGGCGGTGACCGTCACCAGACCCGTGATGTCCGTACCGGAGTTGGTGATGAAGCACTTGGAGCCGTTGATGACCCACTCGTCGCCGTCGCGGACGGCGGTGGTGCGGGTGCCGCCCGCGTCCGAGCCCGCGCCCGGCTCCGTCAGCCCGAACGCGCCCAGGATCTCGCCGCTGCACATGCGCGGCAGCCACTCGCGCTTCTGCTCCTCGGTGCCGAAGCGGTGGAGCGGCATCGCGCCGAGGGAGACGCCCGCCTCCAGGGTGATGGCCACGGACGAGTCGACCCGGGCCAGTTCCTCCAGGGCGATGCCGAGGGCGAGGTAGTCGCCGCCCATGCCGCCGTACTCCTCCGGGAAGGGCAGGCCGAACAGGCCCATCCGGCCCATCTCGCGGACGATCTCGTACGGGAACTCGTGGCGCTCGTAGAAGTCGCCGATCTTCGGGGCGACGACCTCGTGGGCGAACTCCTCCACGGTGCGGCGCAGGTCCTCGTGCTCCGGTGAGAGCCGGTGGTCCAGGGGCATGACTCAGGACTCCTTGTGGGAGGCCGCGCCGCCGAGGGCGCGGACGGTGCGGGACGGGCTGGGACGGCCCAGTTCTCCGGCCAGCCACACGCTCGTGGCGGTGAGCCGGCCGAGGTCGACCCCGGTCTCGATGCCGAGGCCGTGGAGCATCCACACGAGGTCTTCGGTGGCGAGGTTCCCGGTGGCGGACTTGGCGTACGGGCAGCCGCCCAGCCCGCCGGCCGAGGCGTCGACGGTGGTGACGCCGTGCTGGAGCGCGGCGAGCGTGTTGGCGAGCGCCTGGCCGTAGGTGTCGTGGAAGTGCACGGCCAGCGTGCCGGTCGGGACGCCCGCCTCGTTCAACTCGGTGAGCAGGCGCCGTACGTGGCCGGGGGTGGCCACGCCGATGGTGTCGCCGAGGCTCAGCTCGTCGCAGCCCATGTCCCTCAGGCGCCGGCAGACGGCGACGACCCGGTCGACCGGGACGGGGCCCTCCCAGGGGTCGCCGAAGCACATGGACAGATAGCCGCGCACGGTCAGGCCGTGCTCGACGGCCCGGGTGACGACCGGGGCGAACATGGCGAGCGCCTCGTCGACCGTGCGGTTCAGGTTGGCCCTGGCGAACGACTCGGTGGCGCTGGCGAACACGGCCACCTCGCGCGCCCCGAGCGCCAGCGCCCGGTCCAGCCCCCGCTCGTTCGGCACGAGGACCGGCAGGCGCACCCCTTCCAGGTCCCTGACGAGCGGGAACAGCCGCTCGGCGTCGGCGAGCTGGGGCACCCACTTGGGGTGGACGAAGCTGGTCGCCTCGATCGTGGTCAGGCCCGCGTCCGCCAGGCGGCGGACGAACTCGGCCTTCACCTCGGTGGGGACGACGCCCTGCTCGTTCTGGAGGCCGTCGCGCGCGCCGACCTCGTGGATCCGCACGCGGGCGGGCAGGCCGTCGGCCGGCACGGTCATGGGCAGTCCGCCGGGCGCGGTGGTCATCGCTCCTCCTTGGGGGCCACGACGGCCAGCACCTGGTCCATGGCGACGGTGGTGCCCGGCGTGACGTCCAGCTCGGTCACGGTGCCGTCGTGCGGGGCGGAGATGACGTGCTCCATCTTCATGGCCTCCACGACGACCAGGCCCTGTCCGGCCGTCACCTCGTCCCCGACGGCCACCTTCACGACCGTGACCGTGCCCGGCATGGGGGCGGTCAGCGAGTCCGCCCCGCCGTGCGCGGAGCCGCCGAGCGACGCCTCCACGGGGTCGTGGTCCAGGACGTTCCAGCTGTCCCCGTCCCGGCCCAGCCACGTCCCGGCGCGGTGGAAGGTGTGCGTGACGCCGTCCACGGTGACCGTCACCCGGTCGCCGGTCACGCGCGCGCGGCCCCGGGTCCGGTGGGCGACGGGCTCGTGACCCGGTACCCGCAACCAGTGCGTCAGGGGAGCCGGTTCGCCGCCGAGCCGCCATCCGCTGGGGACCGAGAACGGGTCCGTCCAGCCGCCGGCGTCCGGCCGGGGCCGCAGGGCGTCCTCGCGCACCGCGGCGGCCGCCTCGTACACCTCCTCCGGAACGCCCTCGGGGACCAGGCCGTCCACGTCCCGCTCCACCAGGCCCGTGTCCAGGTCGCCCGAGACGACGTCCGGGTGGGCGAGCAGGCGGCGCAGGAAGCCCGCGTTGGTCGGGACGCCGAGCGTGACGGTGCCGGCGAGGGCCGCCCGCAGCCTGCGCAGCGCGGTGGGGCGGTCGGGGCCGTGCACGATGACCTTGGCGAGCATCGGGTCGTACAGGCTGGAGACCTCGGTGCCCTCGCTCAGGCCCGAGTCGGTGCGCACCCCGTCGCCCGCCGGCTCCTCCAGCGCGAGGACCGTGCCGCCGGACGGCAGGAAGCCCCGGGAGGGGTCCTCCGCGCAGATGCGGGCCTCGATGGAGTGGCCGGTGAGCGCGATGTCGTCCTGGGTGAACCCGAGGGGCTCACCGGCCGCCACCCGCAGCTGCCACTCCACCAGGTCCACGCCCGTGACCAGTTCGGTGACCGGGTGCTCGACCTGGAGCCGGGTGTTCATCTCCATGAAGTAGTAGGCCGAGGGGTCGCCGCCCGGGACGATGAACTCCACCGTGCCCGCGCCCCGGTAGCCGCACGAGCGGGCCGCCTGCACGGCCGCCTCGCCCATCGCCGCACGGATCTTCTCGTCCAGCAGGACGGACGGGGCCTCCTCGATGATCTTCTGGTGGCGGCGCTGGAGGGAGCACTCGCGCTCGCCCAGGTGCACCACGTTGCCGTGGCCGTCCGCCAGGACCTGGATCTCGATGTGCCGGGGCCGGTCGATCCACCGCTCCACCAGCAGCGTGTCGTCGCCGAACGACGCCCGGGCCTCACGCCGCGCGGCGGCGATCTCGTCCATCAGGGCCGACTCGACGCGGGTGAGCCGCATGCCCTTGCCGCCGCCGCCCGCCGAGGGCTTCAGCAGCACCGGCATGCCGATCTCCCGCGCGGCCGCGGCCAGTTCGTCGTCGCTCAGCCCGCTGCCCGAGGAGCCGGGCACGACCGGCACACCGGCGGCCTTCACCGTCTCCTTGGCGCGGATCTTGTCGCCCATGAGGGCGATCGCGGAGGCCGGCGGTCCGATGAAGACCAGGCCGGCGTCCTCGCAGGCCCGCGCGAAGACGGCGTTCTCCGCCAGGAAGCCGTACCCGGGGTGGACCGCCTGGGCGCCGGTCCGCTCCGCCGCCTCCAGCAGCCGGTCCACCCGCAGATAGCTCTCCGCGGCGGCGGGCGGGCCGATCCGTACCGCCGTGTCCGCCTCCCGTACGTGCCGGGCGTCGGCGTCCGCGTCGCTGAAGACGGCGACGGAGCGGATGCCGAGGGCCCGCAGCGTACGGATGACGCGGACCGCGATCTCGCCCCGGTTGGCGACAAGAACAGTCGTGAACATCAGTCCCTCACATCCGGAAGACGCCGAACTGGGGGTCTCCCAGCGGGGCGTTGGCGCACGCGGTCAGGGCCAGACCCAGCACCTGGCGGGTCTCCAGCGGGTCGATCACGCCGTCGTCCCAGAGGCGGGCCGTGGCGTAGTAGGCGTTCCCCTGCTGTTCGTACTGAGCGCGGATCGGGTCCTTGAACGCCTCCTCCTCGCCGGCGGACCAGGACTCCCCGCGCGCCTCGATCTGGTCGCGCTTGACGGTGGCGAGGACGGAGGCGGCCTGCTCGCCGCCCATGACGGAGATCTTGGCGTTGGGCCACATCCACAGGAAGCGGGGGCTGTAGGCCCGGCCGCACATCGAGTAGTTGCCGGCGCCGTACGAACCGCCGACGACGACCGTCAGCTTCGGCACGCGCGTGCAGGCGACCGCGGTGACCATCTTGGCGCCGTGCTTGGCGATGCCGCCCGCCTCGTAGTCCCGGCCCACCATGAAGCCGGAGATGTTCTGGAGGAACAGCAGCGGGATGCCGCGCTGGTCGCACAGCTCGATGAAGTGGGCGCCCTTCTGGGCGGACTCGGCGAACAGGATGCCGTTGTTGGCGACGATCCCGACCGGGTGGCCGTGGATCCGGGCGAAGCCGGTGACCAGCGTCTGCCCGAACTCGGACTTGAACTCCTGGAACCGCGACCCGTCCACGATCCGCGCGATGATCTCCCGCGCGTCGTACGGCGTGCGCGAGTCGACCGGCACCGCGCCGTAGAGCCCCGCCGGGTCGACCTTGGGCTCCTCGGCCGGCTCCACCGCCCAGGGCAGCGGGCCCCGGGCGGGGAGCGTGGAGACGATGTTCCGCACGATGCGCAGCGCGTGGGCGTCGTCCTCGGCGAGGTGGTCGGTGACCCCGGACGTACGGGAGTGGACCTCGCCGCCGCCCAGCTCCTCGGCCGTGACGACCTCGCCGGTGGCGGCCTTCACCAGCGGCGGGCCGCCGAGGAAGATCGTGCCCTGGTTGCGCACGATCACGGCCTCGTCGCTCATCGCGGGCACGTAGGCGCCGCCCGCCGTGCAGGACCCCAGCACCGCGGCGATCTGCGGGATGCCGGCGCCCGACATGCGGGCCTGGTTGTAGAAGATCCGCCCGAAGTGCTCCCGGTCGGGGAACACCTCGTCCTGCTTCGGCAGGAACGCACCGCCCGAGTCGACCAGGTAGACGCACGGGAGGCGGTTCTCCAGGGCCACCTCCTGGGCGCGCAGGTGCTTCTTGACCGTCATCGGGTAGTACGTGCCGCCCTTGACCGTCGCGTCGTTCGCCACGACGACGACCTCGCGCCCGGCGACCCGGCCGATGCCGGCGATCACCCCGGCGGCGGGCGCCTGTCCGTCGTACATCCCCTCGGCCGCCAGTGGGGCCAGCTCCAGGAACGGCGAGCCGGGGTCCAGGAGGGTGTCCACCCGGTCGCGCGGCAGCAGCTTGCCGCGCGCGGTGTGCCGGGCGCGGGCCTTCTCACCGCCGCCGAGCCGGGCGGCGGCCAGCCGGGCCCGCAGCCCGTCGGCGAGCTCGTGGTGCGCCGCCTCGTTGGCCTGCCAGGCGGCGGAGGCCGGATCTGCCGTGCTGCTCAGCACGGGCGCCTGCTGCATCATGCCCCCAGTTAATGACCGTTAACGTGTGTCCATCAGGTTAACGACCGCTAACCGGCTTGTCTAGAATCGATCCATGAGCACCAGGACCGACGCCCCGACGCGCCGCGAACAGATCCTCAAGGAGGCCGCCCGCCTCTTCGCCGAGCGCGGCTTCCACGGCGTGGGCGTCGACGAGATAGGCGCCGCCGTCGGCATCAGCGGCCCCGGCCTCTACCGGCACTTCCCCGGCAAGGACGCCATGCTCGCCGAGCTGCTGGTCGGCATCAGCGAGCGCCTCCTCGACGGCGGCCGGCGACGCGTCCAGGAGGCGGCGGGCGATCCCGGGACGCTGCTCGGTTCGCTCATCGACGGGCACATCGACTTCGCGCTCGACGACCGCCCCCTGATCACCCTGCACGACCGCGAGCTGGACCGCCTCCGGGAGAGCGACCGCAAGAGGGTCCGCCAGCTCCAGCGGCAGTACCTGGAGCTGTGGGTCACGGTGGTCCGCGAGCTGTACCCGGCCCCGCCGGAGGCGGAGGCCCGGGCCACCGTCCACGCCGTGTTCGGCCTGCTCAACTCCACCCCGCACATCGGCCTCCTCGGCCGCACGGCCATGGAGTCCCTGCTGCGCCGCCTCGCGCACGGCGCGTTCGGCTCCCTGGGTGAGTCCCCGGTGGCCTGAGGGGGGAACGGCCGGGGGGCCGCACGGTGTGGCGCGTCGCGTCCGGGAGGCGGTGGGGTGTGGCATGGGCCGGTGCAGAGAAGACCGGCCCATGGAAGGCTCGCCCGGATCGCGCACCGGCGGCGGGCCGCCGGGCGACGCGGAAAGCGGCGCCGCCGCCTCGCCGGTATGGAGGGTCCCGCGGGCCGTGACCGGATCGCCTGGATCTCGCTGCTGCTGCTCAGCCTTCCGGGGTTCGCGGCGCTGGCGGCGCTTCTCTTCACCTGGATGCAGGTCGGGCAGGCGAACAAGGAACTCCGGCTCGGCGAGCAGGGCCAGGTCACCAGCAGGTTCAACGCTGCCATCAGCAACCTGGGCTCGGACTCCGAGGACGTGCGCCTGGGCGGGCTCTACGCGCTGGAGCGCCTCATGCACGACTCCGCTCGTGACCACCCCACGGTGGCTCGGTCGTCTCCGCGTACGTGCGCCGGCACGCCCCGGTGAGGGCCGGCGCGGCGGCGAAGCCTGTCTCCGCGGACATCGACGCCGCGATGAAGGTCCTGAGCAGACGCCCGCCCGCGGCCGGACAGCAGGCGATCGTGGACCTGAGCCGTGCGGACCTGAGGAGGTGGGAGCCCGCGTACCAGGGCGACGAGATCGTCCGCTGGGGCGGAGCGATGCTGGCGGGAGCGAACCTCAGCGGCGTGAACCTTTCCTCCGGGAAACTGCGCGGGGCCGTTCTGGACGGTGCGACTCTGCGCGGCACACCGTTGGACGGGGCAGATCTCCGTGAGTCGACTCTGGACGGAGCCGACCTGCGCGAGGCGTCTGTGAACCAAGCGGATCTTGGCGGCGCTTCCCTGAACGGGGCGGACCTGCGCCAAACCAATCTGACGTACGCGAACCTCAGCAAGAGCTGGGTGTGCGGCATCACGTGCGCGAATCTGACCGGCACGGACCTGACCGGCGCCAATTTGGCCGGGGCGGTTGCCGCGGAGGCGAATCTGACCAAGGCCATCCTGTGCTGGACAGGCACGATGTTCATCGGGAGCGTCGACGCGCCGGCCAGCCCGGCCACCGAGCGCGTCGTGCGATCGTGTGCCACCCTGCGGGGCGCGGACCTCTCCGGGGCGCTGCTCACCGGGCTCGACCTCGCAGGAGCGGACTTCCGAAGTGCCAACTTGACCGGCGCCGACCTGGCGAAGGCGGACCTCACCAAGGCGGACCTCCGCAAGGCCGACCTGAGGAAGGCCGACCTCACGGGGGCAAAGTTGTCCGGAGCCCGCTTCACGGGAGCGAAGCTCACCGGCGCCAAGGGCCTCCCGGCGTCTCTGCGCTGACCGCCGGTCGTGAGTGCCGACCGGGTGGCCGGCGGTCCACGGGGCGGAATGAGGCCGCCACCGACCGTGGTGGGGCGGCACAATGGGGCCATGCCGATACCCAGCCGCGCCGCCCTCGTCGAGCACCTCCTCCGCACCCGTATCGCCGGGAACGTCGCCACGCCGCGTGACAACAACCTGTCCCACTACCGCAAGCTGGCCAACGGCGACCGCCACTACTGGCTCGGTCTGGAGCTGGGGGACCGGTGGACCGACGAGCAGGACGTGCTCGCCGTGATGGCCGAGCGGTGCGGGGTGAACGACGACCCGGCGCACCGGGCCGGTCAGGACACCATCGACCCGGAGCTGACCGTCGACGCGCTGGACCGGATGGCCGCGCGGCTGCGGAAGGCCGCCGCGGGGAAGCAGCGCGTGCTGTTCGCCACCGGGCACCCCGGCGCGCTGCTGGACGTGCACAGCAGCACCGCCGCCGCGCTGCGGGCGGCCGGCTGCGACATCGTGCGGATCCCCGGCGGGCTCGTCGCCGACGAGGGGTACGTGGTGCAGTTCGCCGGCGTCGCGGTCTTCGAGCGGGGCGCCAGCCTGTGGCACACCCACTCGCCGGAGCCGATGAACGCCATCCTCGACCACCTGGACGTCCAGCCCGACCTGGTCGTGGCCGACCACGGCTGGGCGGGCCGCGCCGGCCAGCGGGGCGTCGACGCGATCGGGTACGCCGACTGCAACGACCCCGCCCTGTTCATCGGCGAGGCGGAGGGCACCGTGCAGGTCACCGTCCCGCTCGACGACCACGTCGTCGACCCGCGCTACTACGAGCCGATGACGGCGTACCTGCTGGACGCGGCCGGGCTGCTCTGAGACGGGGCGGCCGCCGGGCGCTCAGCCGGTGACCGCCCGCTTCCGGCGGCCGCTCAGCTCACCGCGGGCCGCCTCCATGAACGCGGCCCGCCGTTCCCGCTTGGCGGGCACCGCCGGGCTCGCGGCGCCGCCCCGCACGCGCGCGTGGAGCGCCTCGGCGTACTCCTGGGCGGCCCGCGCCGTCCCGTCCGCGCAGACCAGCTCGACGGCCTTCGTCGCCAGCCACAGGTCGTGCAGCGCCTCCTCGTCGGTGCCGCACGCGTCCGACAGCCCAAGGTGCCTGCTGTCGAGGACCAGCTCGATCCGCTGCGCCGAGCCGAGGAAGTCCATGATGGCCGCCTTGCGCTCGGCGCGTTCGGTGGCGGCCCGTTCCCACTGGTGGCGGCGGTTCTCGACCCGGGTCGCCAGGTGCTGGCCCACCAGGGTGCCCAGCGTGCCGAGCACAACTCCCGCCAGGGCCAGGGCCGTTCCCCCCGTCAGTGTCTCCATGGCGCCCAGGAAACCTCATCCGCGCGGGACGCGCACCACGCCCTCCTGGATGACGGAGATCGCGAGCCGGCCGTCCTGGGTGTAGATGCGCGCCTGCCCGAGGCCCCGGCCGCCCGAGGAGGAGGGGGACTCCTGGTCGTACAGGAGCCATTCGTCCGCCCGGAAGGGGCGGTGGAACCACATGGCGTGGTACAGCGACGCGCCGACGACGTCACCGACCGGCCAGCCGCCGCGCCCGTGGGCGAGGAGGACCGAGTCGAGCAGCGTCATGTCGGAGACGTACGTCGCCAGGCACACGTGCAGCAGCGGGTCGTCCGCCAGCTTGCCGTTGGTCCGGAACCACACCTGGGAGCGGGGCTCCCGAGGCGTGCCCGCCGTGCCGTACGGGGGCTCCTCGACGTACCGCAGGTCGACCGCCGCCCGGGCTTCCAGGAAGCGCTCGACGGTGTCCGGGTGGACGAACCGGTCCGCGTACCGGGGCAGCATCTCCGCGGCGGTCGGAAGCGTCTCGGGCGCCGGGGCGGGCGGCATGTCCGCCTGGTGCTCCAGGCCCTCCTCGTACGTCTGGAACGACGCCGACAGGTGGAAGATCGGGTGGCCGTGCTGGACGGCGACGACCCGGCGGGTGGTGAAGGACCGGCCGTCGCGGATGCGGTCCACGGTGTAGACGATCGGCGCGCCGGGGTCACCGGCGCGCAGGAAGTACGCGTGAAGGGAGTGGGCGACCCGGTCCTGAGGCACGGTCCGGCCGGCCGCGACCAGTGCCTGGGCCGCGACCTGGCCGCCGAAGACGCGCGGCACGATCGCCGAGCGGGACTCGCCCCGGAAGATGTCCTGCTCGATCCGCTCCAGGTCGAGCAGATCGAGCAGGTCGTCGAGCGGCTGCGCGCTTTCGGTCACCGGTGCTAGAGGCCCATCGACTTGGCGATGATGGTCTTCATGATCTCGCTGGTGCCGCCGTAGATGCGGTTGACGCGGTTGTCCGCGTACAGGCGGGCGATCGGGTACTCGTTCATGTACCCGTAGCCGCCGTGCAGCTGGAGGCAGCGGTCGATGACGCGGTGGGCGACCTCGGTGCAGAAGAGCTTGGCGCTGGCGGCCTCGGCCGGGGTCAGCTCGCCCGCGTCCAGGGCCTCCAGCGCGCGGTCGGCGACGGCCTCGGCGGCGTCGACCTCGGCCTGGCAGGCGGCCAGCTCGAACTTGGTGTTCTGGAAGTGGGCGACCGGCTTGCCGAAGACGGTGCGGTCGGTCACGTACTGCTGCGCGAACCGGATCGCGGCCTTGGCCTGCGCGTACGCGCCGAAGGCGATGCCCCAGCGCTCGGAGGCCAGGTTGTGGCCGAGGTAGTAGAAGCCCTTGCCCTCCTCGCCGAGCAGGTCCTCGGCCGGGACCTTGACGTCGACGAACGCCAGCTCGGCGGTGTCGGAGGTGCGCAGGCCCAGCTTGTCCAGCTTGCGGCCGATGGAGTAGCCCTCGGACTTGGTGTCCACCGCGAAGAGCGAGATGCCGAAGCGGCGGTCCTCGGCGGAGGGGGCCGAGGTGCGCGCGCACACGATCACGCGGTCGGCGTGGACGCCGCCGGTGATGAAGGTCTTGGCGCCGTTGAGGACGTAGTGCGAGCCGTCCTCGGAGAGCTTGGCGGTGGTCTTCATGCCCGCGACGTCGGAGCCGGTGCCCGGCTCGGTCATCGCCAGCGCCCACATCTCCTCACCGGAGACGAACTTCGGCAGGTAGCGCTTCTTCTGCTCGTCGGTGGCGAGCATCTTCAGGTACGGCAGGGCGAGCAGCACGTGCACGCCGGAGCCGCCGAACTGGACGCCCGCGCGCGCGGTCTCCTCGTACAGGACGGCCTCGAACTTGTGGGTGTCCAGGCCCGCGCCGCCGAAGTCCTCGGGCACGTTGATGCCGAAGACGCCCAGCTCGCCGAGCTTGTAGTAGAAGTCGCGCGGCGCCTGGCCCGCAGCGAACCACTCGTCGTAGACCGGGACGACCTCGGCCTCGATGAAGGCGCGGATGGTCTCCCGGAACGCCTCGTGGTCCTCGTTGAAAACGGTACGGCGCACGGACGCCTCCTCGTGGTGTCGCTGGCTACGGTCGTTCACTGCGGTCGGGCCGCATTTGGCTAAGCGCTTGCTCAGCCTGTGTCAGTCGAAGTTACTCATCGGTCACCCGGTCTGTCCAGAGTTCGAGTCTGTGATCCAGCGCCCTTCGGCGGAGTCGTGCACGTACGTCGGCCTCCCCCTGGTCCCGCTCGTGCGGAACGGCTTCCCGCCGTCCGTGATCCGCACCGTCCCCGTACGGCCCCCGGCGCTCCACTCCAGCTCCAGGTACCAGCGGCAGTCGCAGCCCGCCGTCCGGGCGGAGACCAGCAGCTCCTCGGGGTCGGAGGAGGTGACCTTGTAAGGGAAGGAGACGGCCGGGATCGTCCTGACCTCGGAGCCGGAGGCGTCCAGGCCGTCGACGGGCCTCGCGAGCGGGCGCGGCCGGTCGAGGTCCACGGCGAAGTGGCGCGGGGTGACGGCGCCGCCGCAGCCGTTGTCCATCCGGTACGCGTTCCACGGCAGCGGCGCGGCCCGGTCGACCACGCGCACGTGCAGGGCCTGGAGGACGACGGCGTCCGACGGCGACCGGCCCTGGAGCGTGATCCGCACCAGCGCCTCCCCGCCGTGCACGGCACCGTGCGTCCCGGCCCACGCCCCGGAGTCGGCCGCGACCGGCGGCGGGGCGACCGCGCGGGGGGCCCGGTCCACGAGGTAGGTGTGCCCGCAGCCGCCCTGCCAGAGCTGGGAGCCGACGCTCCAGGTGAAGGGGAGGGGGGCTGCGGTCCGCCCCGGAGGGGTGGAGGCGGGCGCGGGGGCGGGGGCGGAAGCCGTACGGGTGGGCAGGCCGAGCAGGGCGGCGGCGAGGGCGAGCACGACGAGGGCGACGGCGGCGGCGACGAGGAGGGGAGCGGGGGCGCGACGACGGGGGCGGGCGCGGGGCGCCTCCGGCGCGGTCGGGTCAGGGGCGGGGCCGGGGCCCGGGTCCGGCGCGGCCGGTTCCGGGTGCGGTTCCGGCGCGGCCGGCACAGGCGTGGGCGAAGGCACGGGCGCGGGCGAGGCCGCTCGGCGGCGGGCGCCGTCCGCCTCCGTCCAGGCCGCCTCCAGGGCCCGCCGTTCCTCCTCGTCCGCCCCGCACAGCAGGGCGAGGCGGTCGACCACGGCGAACTCCTCCGGGACGGTCGCGCCGGAGCAGTAGCGGTGGAGGGTGGACGCGCTGACGCTCAGCCGCCGGCCCAGCGCCTCGTAACTCCTCCCGTCCCGCGCCTTGAGCGCGCGCACGAGCCCCGCGAACTCCTCGACGGCGGCGTCCTTCGGCATTCCATCCCCCTTGATCCCACGTCCCACCCTTCACGTCCTTGCACGTCAGCGGGGGTGGAATGGTTCCGGGACGGATGGTGGGCGCGTGATCGTTGCGGGCGGCGGGCGCCGGCCCCACGCTGGTTGAGCACCGACCGAACGAAAGACCCGACGGGGGATCCACGACCATGAACAAGCTCCGCACCGCACTCGCCACCGCCGCCGCTGCCGCCCTGGGCCTCGCGGCCCTCGCCACGGCCCCGGCGCAGGCCGCCGCCCAGCCCGCGTTCCTCGACGCCTCCCAGATGCCGCCGTCGTCGACGCCGTGGACCGCCACCCAGGTCTTCACCGGCGTCCCGGAGAACGGCGGCGTCCTCTGCGCCCCGTACAAGATCCCGGCGCAGAACACCCGCTACCGCGAGTTCAGCACCGACCTGGACACCAACGGCGTCCAGGTCACCACCGTCGCCCGCACCGAGGCCGACGCCGTGAAGCTGGTCGACACCCTCCGCAAGGCCCTCGCCGGCTGTGGCCCCCTGCTGGAGCAGCAGAACCCGGGTCTGCAGGCCGTCAGCGCCTCCCACGGCAAGCTCGCCGTCGAGGAGGGCGCCTGGGTCTACAGCCTGGACACCGCCGACCCGCAGATCGGCATCAACGACATCCACCTGTTCTCCGTCGGCCGCGACGGCCGCACCGTCACCCTCGTCCGCTGGGGCCAGATGGGCGACCTCGAGGACGCCCCGCTGACCGCCTTCCGCACCACGACGAAGACCGCCGTCAACAAGCTCCACTGACCCGGGGGCTCCCCAGGGGCCGACCACGGATCGACAGCGGCGCGCCCGGAAGACGGGCGCGCCGCTGTGTCGTGCGCACCTACTACGCCGGCGGCGGAGGGGCGGCCGGGTGTGATCGTCGCGCAGGGCCGTGCCGCGCGCCGCGCCGGTGGCGGGCCGCCGGTTTCACCGCCACCGCAGCGCGAACCACAGCTCCATCCGGACCTCCGCGTCGTCCAGGTCCATGGCGAGCAGCGCCGCGCACCGGCCGATCCGCTGCCGGACCGTGTTGCGGTGCACCCCCAGCGCCGCGGCCGTGCGGTCCCAGCTGCCGTGCAGGGAGAGCCAGGTGCGCAGCGTCTCCGTCAGCGGCTCCGGCAGCGGGGCCAGGAGCGTGCGGGCGTACGCCGCCGCCTCGTCCGGGTCCAGCAGCGCGCCGATGCCGCCGGGGCGGTGCCGGGCGAACGGCAGGTGCGCCGCCCGGGCGCGGCGCAGGGCGCGGGCCGCCTGGAGGTCGGCCGCGCCCAGCTCGCCGGCGTCCACCGGGGCGCTGGCCCCGATCGTCCAGCCCGGCTGGGGGGCGACCTCCCGGCCGGCGGGCAGCAGCGCCCGGACGGTGCCCTCCCGCGCGTCCACCAGCGGCGTGCCGAGCGGCGGCGGGACGCCCTCGCCGCGCGCGTGCACCACCGTCCAGGGCGCCTCGCCCAGCAGGGGGGCCACCTCGGCGGGCGCGGCGCCCAGCAGCAGCCGGACCAGCGCGGCGGAGCGCGCCGCCTCGTCGGCGCCCTGGTGCGGGGCGGTGAGCAGCGACAGCAGGACCACCGCGACGCCCGCGATCGTGTGGTCGCCCGGCTCCCGGCGCTCCGAGGCGAGGCCCAGCGCGAGCCCCTGGCCGCCCCCCAGGGCGTACGCGGCCAGATGCGCGCCGCCCGCCGTGTCGGCCGCCGAGGCCGGACGGGCGCCCGTGTGCAGCACCCGAACCAGGCGCCCCAGGGCCTCGCCGGCCGCAGGCTCCACGGGCTGCCCCGCCGCCGCCCGTTCGGAACCGTCAGGCGCGTACAGCGCGGCCCGCCCCGCCAGCCGGGACGCCAGCGCGTGCAGGACGGCGGGCACCGGGTCGGGACGGGCCGCGGCGGTGGCGAGCGACTGCTGGGCCTCCGTCACCCGGCGCAGCTCCCGGTGGCGGGCCTCCGCCATCAGCCGCCACACCGCGCGCCCCACCGCGGCGAACGGCGTCCTCGGCGGTACCTCCAGCAGCGGCAGGCCGTGCCGTGCGCAGGCCGCGACCAGCCCGTCCGGCACCGTGTCGTACACCGGGGTCACCCCGAAGCCGAGCGCCGCCGCGCCCGCCTCGACGACCCGTGCGACGTACCGCTCCGGGTCCGTGAGCTGCATGCCCGCCGTCATCAGCAGCTCGCCGCCCAGCAGGTACGGGTAGGGGTCGGCCATCTCGGAGGTGTGCACCCAGTGGACGTCGGTCCCGGGCCGTCCCGCGAGCAGCCGCAGACCCAGCTCCTCGCGGGAGAGCAGTGCGCTCAGCGGGACCGGGGGCGCCGGTGGGGCGGGCACCGGCCCGGCGGTCGGCTCCGACATGGACAGTTCCTCCATCCAGGGCCCGGACAATGGAGGAAACGTACACTTCTGTGCCGGGCCCCGGCCACTTACTGTCGTCCCGACCGGCCATGCACACTCGAAGCAACGCATACCCGGACAGAGCAGTACCTGACGACCGAAAGAAGGCCAACCGATCATGAGCAGCACCCCCGAGACGCCGCGCGGCCCCATCGACTCGTCCCGCGTCCCGCGGTACGCCGGACCGGCGACGTTCGCGCGGCTGCCGCGCCTCGACGAGGTCGGCACCGCCGACGTCGCCGTCGTCGGTGTGCCCTTCGACTCGGGCGTCTCCTACCGCCCCGGCGCCCGTTTCGGCGGCAACGCCATCCGCGAGGCGTCCCGCCTCCTGCGCCCCTACAACCCGGCGCAGGACGCCTCGCCCTTCGCGTTGGCGCAGGTCGCGGACGGCGGCGACATCGCCGTCAACCCGTTCAACATCAACGAGGCCGTGGAGACGGTGGAGGCCGCCGCCGACGACCTCCTCGGCACCGGCGCCCGCCTGATGACGCTGGGCGGCGACCACACCATCGCCCTGCCCCTGCTGCGCTCGGTCGCCAAGAAGCACGGCCCCGTCGCGCTGCTCCACTTCGACGCCCACCTCGACACCTGGGACACCTACTTCGGCGCCGAGTACACCCACGGCACCCCGTTCCGCCGCGCGGTCGAGGAGGGCATCCTCGACACCGAGGCGCTCTCCCACGTCGGCACGCGCGGTCCGCTGTACGGCAAGCAGGACCTGACCGACGACGAGAAGATGGGCTTCGGCATCGTCACCTCCGCCGACGTCTACCGGCGCGGCGCCGACGAGGTGGCCGACCAGCTGCGCCAGCGCATCGGCGACCGCCCGCTGTACATCTCCATCGACATCGACTGCCTCGACCCGGCCCACGCCCCCGGCACCGGCACCCCCGAGGCGGGCGGCATGACCTCGCGCGAGCTGCTGGAGATCCTGCGGGGCCTCGCGTCCTGCAACCTGGTCTCCGCCGACGTCGTCGAGGTCGCCCCCGCGTACGACCACGCCGAGATCACCTCGGTCGCCGCGTCCCACACGGCGTACGAGCTGACCACGATCATGTCCCGCCAGATCGCCGCGCAGCGCGCCGCCGGCGCGGAGCACTCCGCGAAGTAACCTGCGCGGGGCGGTTGCCACCGGTGGAGCCGGGGCGGCCCCTGCGGGACCGTCCCGGCCGCCGGCCGGGTGCGGCGGTCTTCACGGCCCCACCCGGTACGGAACGGCGAGCGAGCCGAAGGGGCGCGCGGGCGTCGAAAGGAGACCGCGCGGAGGCTGTGAGGAACGAACGGCCGAGCACGATCGACCGTCGACGCACGCCGAGGCGCCCCGGTGGGGGTCCCCCGGCGAAGCCAGGGGGAGAACCGAGCCCTCGAAGGGAGAGCAGTGACCCACGACCACGACCTCGTGCTGCGGCCCACCGCCGCGCAGACGCGAGCCGCGCTGAACCCGCCGGCCGGCCGCACCGGAGGCGACCTCGTCGTCGAGACGCTGGCCGGCCTCGGAGCCACCACGGTCTTCGGGCTGCCCGGCCAGCACGTGCTCCCGCTGTTCGACGCGCTGCGCCGGTCGAGGCTCCGGTACGTCGGCCTGCGCGTCGAGAGCAACGCGGGCTTCGCCGCCGACGCCTACGGCCGGATCACCGGCGAGGTCGCCCCGCTCCTGGTGTCCACCGGGCCCGGCGCCCTGATGTCCCTCGCCGCGCTCCAGGAGGCGGCCGCCGCCAGCGCGCCCGTCCTCGCCGTCTCGGGCCAGGTCCCGGTCGCCGGGCTCGGCGGCGGGCGCCGCGGTCACCTGCACGAACTGCGCGACCAGCAGGCGTCGTTCCGTGACGTCGTCAAGTCCGTGCACACCGTGCGCACCGCGTCGCAGATCCCGTCCGCGATCGCCGCCGCCTGGGAGTCCGCGCTCACCGCGCCGCACGGCCCGGTCTGGGTGGAGATCCCGCAGGACGTGCTGGCGGCCGGGACCTCCCTGCCGGTGGTCACGCCCGTCGACGCCTTCCCCGACGAGCTCGCGCCCCGCCCCGAGCTGACCGCCGTCGCCGCGCACCTGCTGGCGAACGCCGAGCGGCCGGCGATCGTCGCGGGCGGCGGGGTCGTGCGCTCCGACGCGTCCGGCAAGCTGCTGGCCCTGGCGGAGCGGATCGACGCACCGGTCGTCACGACCTTCGGCGGCAAGGGCGCGTTCCCCTGGGAGCACCCGCTGTCGCTCCAGTCCTGGCTGGAGGACCGGCACACCACCGACTTCCTGGAGGACGCGGACGTCCTGCTCGTGGTGGGCTCCGGGCTCGGCGAGCTGTCCTCGAACTACCACACCTTCGCCCCGCGCGGCCGGGTGATCCAGATCGAGGCCGACCTCGGCAAGCTGGAGTCCAACCACCCCGCGCTCGGCATCCACGCCGACGCCCGCCTCGCGCTGTCCGCCCTGCTGGAGACCGTGGAACCGCGCCGCGACGAGCACGCCGCCGACCGGGTCCGCACGCTGCTCGACAAGGTCCGCGAGCGGCTCGACGGCCAGGACCTCGCCCTGGAGCGGCGGGTGCTCGCCGCCGTGCGCGACGCGCTCCCGGACGGCGCGCCCAGCTTCTGGGACATGACGATCCTCGCCTACTGGGCCTGGTCCGCCTTCGACGCCCGCCGCCCCAACACCATGCACTCCGCGCAGGGCGCCGGCGGCCTCGGCTACGGCTTCCCCGCGGCGCTCGGCGCCGCCGTGGCCGACCCCACCACACCGGTGCTGGCCGTCTCCGGGGACGGCGGCGCCATGTACTCGATCGCCGAGCTGGCCACGGCCCGGCAGCACGGGCTGAACGTCACCTGGCTGATCGTCGACGACGGCGGTTACGGCATCCTCCGCGAGTACATGACCGACGCCTTCGGCGAGGTGGAGGGCACCGAGCTGGCCCGCCCGGACTTCGTGGCGCTCGCCGGGGCGTTCGGCGTCCCGGCCGTCCGCACGACACCGGAGGCGCTGCGCGAGGACCTCGCCAAGTCCCTTGCCACCAGCGGTCCTTCCGTGGTCGTGCTCCCGGCCCGCCTGCGGATGTTCGCGCCGACACACGTGTGACGGGAATCGCGCGGGGTCCGTCGAACCGATGAGCCCCGCGCGTACAACTTTTCCCGCGCTGCCGAGTCATCGATGGCGTGAACAGACTTTCCATATCCCGCCGCAGGCGCGGGGCCGTGTGCGCCGCGGTCGCCCTCGGGGTGCTGCTGCCGACCGCCGCGACCGTCACCCCCGCCACCGCCGCCACTCCGGCCGTGGCGTGCACCTCCCAGAAGGCCGGCCTCGCCGCCAAGCTGGTCAAGGACATCAACGCCGCCCTCGCCGGCCGCAAGTCCACCACCGCGATCCTCGTCAACGACCGGGTGACCCGGACCAGCTGCGTCCTGCGGCCGGACACGCAGTTCGACTCCGCGAGCGTGGTCAAGACGACCGTGCTCGCCACCCTCCTGTGGGACGCGCAGAAGTCCAAGCGGGCCCTGACCGCGACCGAGAAGTCCCGCGCCACCGCCATGATCACCAAGTCGGACAACGACGCCACCACCGCGCTGTGGAAGCAGCTCGGCGTCACCAAGATCAAGGGCTTCCTGACCGCGGCCGGCATGACGAAGACCGTCCCGGGCTCCGGCGGCTACTGGGGGCTCACCCAGATCACCGCCCGCGACCAGCAGAAGCTGCTCGCCCTGATCACCGCGAAGAACGCCGTCCTCACCGACGCCTCCCGCGGCTACATCCTTCAGCTGATGAACGCCGTCGTCGCCTCGCAGCGCTGGGGCACACCGGCGGGCGCGCCCGCCACCGCCAAGATCCACGTGAAGAACGGCTGGCTGCCCCGCGCCACCCACGCCTGGCGCGTGCACTCCATCGGCGCCTTCACCGGCACCGCGCACAACTACCAGATCACCGTGCTCACCCACGACAACGCGACCATGCAGGACGGCATCAACACCATCCAGGCCGTCGCCCGCGTGGTCCACGCCGACCTCAACCCCACGGCCGCCCGCAGCGACGCCTTCGTCCCGCCGGCCGCCCCGCAGGAAGCCGTCCCGGCCGTCCCCGGCCGCGCCGCGCAGGAGCTCGTCACCGCCGTCCGCTGACCCCGGCCGCGAGCCCGCCCCGAGCCCGTCCCGTCCGGGCCCGTCCCGGCCCGAGCCCGTCCCGGCCCGAGCCCGTCCCGCCCCGAGCCCGTCCCGCCCCGAGCCCGTCCCGCCCCGAGCCCGTCCCGTCCGGGCCCGGATCCCGGGACCCGGGACCCGGCCCCGGCCCGTGCGGACCCGCCCGCCCCGCGCCACCCGGCGCGCGGCGGGTGCGAGGCGGGTGCGAGGCGGGTACGACCGGCGGCCTAGGACCAAGGGCCGATCATTGCGGAGGGATGAAATCCGTCCGCGCCCGCGTTGGTGCCTTCCGGTAGATCAGATCACCGACTCGATCACCGGTTCGAACGGGAGGCACCACGTGGTGGCGGCAGAGCAAGGATGGGCACGACGGCTGTCCGGGTACGCATGGCGGTACCGGCGCAATGTGGTGCTCGCGCTCGGCTCGTCCCTCGCGGGCATGGCCGTGATGGCCCTCGTCCCGCTGATCACCAAGGTAGTGATCGACGACGTCATCGGTGACGGGACGCGCTCCCTCGCCGTGTGGACCGGGCTCCTCCTCGCGTCCGCGGTCGCCGTCTACGTCCTGACCTACATACGCCGTTACTACGGCGGGCGCCTCGCCCTCGACGTCCAGCACGACCTGCGCACCGAGATGTACGGGACCATCACCCGGCTCGACGGGCGGCGGCAGGACGAGCTGTCGACCGGACAGGTCGTCGGGCGCGCCACCAGCGACCTCCAGCTCATCCAGGGCCTGCTCTTCATGCTCCCGATGACCATCGGGAACTTCCTGCTCTTCCTGATCTCCCTGGTGATCATGGCGTGGCTGTCGCTGCCGCTCACCCTGGTCGCGCTCGCCGTCGCCCCCGCCCTGTGGTTCATCGCCAAGCGCAGCCGCACCCGGCTGCACCCCGCCACCTGGTACGCCCAGGCCCGGGCGGCGCAGGTCGCGGGCGTCGTCGACGGTGCCGTGACCGGCGTACGCGTGGTCAAGGGCTTCGGGCAGGAGGAGCAGGAGACCGGCAAGATCCGCGAGGCGAGCCGCAAGCTGTTCGCCGGCCGCCTGCGCACCATCAAGCTGAACGCCCGCTACACCCCGGCGCTGCAGGCCGTCCCCGCCCTCGGACAGGTCGCCATGCTGGCGCTCGGCGGCTGGCTCGCCACCCGCGGCCAGATCACCCTCGGGACGTTCGTCGCCTTCTCCACCTACCTCGCGCAGCTCGTCGGACCGGTCCGGATGCTCGCCATGGTCCTCACCGTCGGCCAGCAGGCCCGCGCCGGCGTCGAGCGCGTCCTGGAGCTCATCGACACCGAGCCGTCGATCGAGGACGGCACCAAGGAACTGCCCGCCGACGCCCCGGCGAGCGTCGAGTTCGACGACGTCTCCTTCGCCTACGAGGACGGGCGGCCCGTCCTCGACGGCTTCTCGCTGGAGATCCGCCCCGGCGAGACCGTCGCCGTCGTCGGGTCCTCGGGCAGCGGCAAGTCCACCGTCTCGCTGCTCCTGCCGCGCTTCTACGACGTGACGCACGGCGCCGTCCTGGTCGGCGGGCACGACGTGCGCGAGCTGACCACGGAGTCGCTGCGCGCCGCCATCGGCCTCGTGCCGGAGGACAGCTTCCTCTTCTCCGACACGGTCCGCTCCAACATCGCGTACGGCAGGCCCGGGGCGACCGACGAGGAGGTGCGCGCCGCCGCCCGCGCCGCGCAGGCCGACGGGTTCATCGGCGACCTGCCGGACGGCTACGACACGAAGGTCGGCGAGCACGGCCTCACCCTGTCCGGCGGGCAGCGGCAGCGCATCGCGCTCGCCCGCGCCATCCTCACCGACCCCCGGCTGCTCGTCCTGGACGACGCCACCTCGGCGGTCGACGCCCGCGTCGAGCACGAGATCCACGAGGCGCTGCGGTCCGTCATGGCCGGGCGCACCACCCTGCTCATCGCCCACCGCCGTTCCACCCTGAACCTCGCCGACCGGATCGCCGTCCTCGACGACGGCCGGCTGTCCGACATCGGCACCCACGAGGAGCTGGAGCGGCGCTCGGCGCTCTACCGGCGGCTGCTGACCGACCCCGACGAGCTGGGCGGCGTCTCGCCCGGCCACGCCGTGCCCGTGGACCTGCCCGAGGACCGTTCGGTACGGGAGGAGCTGGACGCCGAGTTCGACGCGGAGCGCGGCATCACGCCCGCCCTCTGGGAGCGCGGCGAGCCGGCCGCCGAGTCCGCGGCGCCCGGCGCCACCCCCGAGCTGCTCGCGCAGGTCGAGGCGCTGCCCCCGGCGGACGACACCCCGGCGGTCGACGAGGTGCGGGCCGTCGCGGCCGAGGAGTCGTACGGGCTGCGCCGGCTGCTGCGGGGCTTCGGCGCGGCGCTGCTCGTCAGCCTCGGGCTCGTCGCCGTCGACGCGGGCATGGGGCTGCTGCTGCCGATCCTGATCCGGCACGGCATCGACGAGGGCGTCGAGCGGGCCGCGCTGGGCGCGGTGTGGGCGGCGTCCGCGCTGGCGCTGGTGACGGTGGTGGTGCAGTGGGTCGCCCAGACCGGAGAGATCCGGATGACCGGCCGCACCGGGGAGCGGGTGCTGTACGCGCTGCGCCTGAAGATCTTCGCCCAGCTCCAGCGCCTCGGGCTCGACTACTACGAGCGGGAGCTGACCGGGCGGATCATGACCCGGATGACCACGGACGTGGACGCCCTGTCGACGTTCCTCCAGACCGGGCTCGTGACCGCGTTCGTGTCGCTGGTGACCTTCTTCGGCATCATGGTCGCGCTGGTGGTGATCGACGTCCAGCTGGCGCTGGTGGTCTTCGCGACGCTGCCGGTGCTGGTCGTCGGCACGGTCTTCTTCCGCCGGTCCAGTGTGAAGGCGTACGAGCTGGCGCGGGAGCGGATCAGCGTCGTCAACGGCGACCTCCAGGAGTCGGTGTCCGGGCTGCGGATCGTGCAGGCGTTCCGGCGGGAGCGGTCGGGCGCCGAGGGGTTCGCGGCGCGCAGCGACGCCTACCGGTCGGCGCGGGTGCGCGGCCAGTGGCTGATCTCGGTCTACTTCCCGTTCGTGCAGCTCCTGTCGTCGGTCGCGGCCGCCGCGGTGCTGATCGTGGGCGCCGGCCGGGTGGAGGCCGGGACCCTGACGACCGGCGCCCTGGTCGCGTACCTGCTCTACATCGACCTGTTCTTCGCGCCGGTGCAGCAGCTCTCCCAGGTCTTCGACGGCTACCAGCAGGCGGCCGTCTCGCTGGGCCGGATGCAGGAGCTGCTGCGCGAGAAGACATCCACGGCCGCGCCGGCGAAGCCGCTGCCGGTGCCCTCGCTGCGGGGCGAGATCGCCTTCGAGGGGGTGTCGTTCGCGTACAAGGACGACGAGCCCGCGCTGAGCGGCGTGGACCTGCGCATCCCGGCCGGGCAGACCGTCGCGTTCGTCGGCGAGACCGGCGCCGGCAAGTCGACGCTGGTCAAGCTGGTCGCCCGGTTCTACGACCCGACGTCCGGCCGGGTCACCGCGGACGGCACCGACCTGCGGGACCTGGACCTCACCGCGTACCGGCACCGCCTCGGTGTCGTGCCCCAGGAGGCGTACCTCTTCGCCGGCACGGTCCGCGACGCCATCGCGTACGGGCGGCCGGACGCGACCGACGCGGAGGTGGAGGCGGCCGCGCGGGCGGTCGGCGCCCACGACATGATCGCCACGCTGGACGGCGGGTACCTGCACGAGGTCGCCGAGCGCGGCCGGAACCTGTCGGCGGGCCAGCGCCAGCTGATCGCGCTGGCCCGGGCCGAGCTGGTCGACCCGGACGTCCTGCTGCTCGACGAGGCGACGGCGGCGCTGGACCTCGCCACCGAGGCGCAGGTCAACGCCGCCACCGACCGCCTGGCGGGCCGGCGCACCACCCTGGTGGTGGCCCACCGCCTCACCACGGCGGCCCGCGCGGACCGGGTGGTCGTCATGGACCACGGCCGCGTCGCCGAGGACGGCACCCATGACGAACTGCTCGCCCGCGGCGGCCGTTACGCGGAGCTGTGGCGCACCTTCATCGGGGAGACGCCGGCCGAGGCCCCGGCGCCGACGGTGTGACCCGGGTGAGTACCCGCCCCCGGCCGCTCTGAGTACGGCCGCGCATCCCACCGCGCCCGCCCCGCGGTGGGATGGCGGGCATGAGCACCGACCTCGCCGACTTCACGGCCCCCGCCCGCCCCGCCCGCCGAATGCGCGTCCGCGCGTCGATCGCCGCCGTGGCGTTCCTGCCCGCCTGCCTGGTGACCGGATTCCTGACCCTGTTCTCCGAGCGGGCGTCCGGCTGCGTCATCCAGGGCGGCGACCAGTGCGTGGGCATGCCGGGCCAGGTGTGGCTGTACAGCGCCCTGGCGGCCGGCGTCCTGTGGGGCGTGGCGCTGTTCACGCCCGACCGGGGGCGGGTGACGGACGTCCTGCGCAGGGACGCCTTCCGGGCCCAGCTCGGCTTCGAGGCCCTCGCCCTGTTCGTGATCGTCAGCCACGCCTAGGTCGTGTCCGGGCACGGGTCCCGCGGAGGCGGCCGGGGCGGGGTGCCGCCCGCGCGGGCAACCGTTCGGCGCTCCCGTGCGTCGTACGCACGTACGCTCACAAGGCGAAGAGGAGCAAGTGTGTTCGACGGGGTGGCTGTGGCCGGGACAAGACGACTGCTCACGCATGTGCTCGCGGTGCTCGTCGCCGCGGGGTTCCTCGTCCTCGCCGGGCCGGGCACTCCACGCGCCGACGCGGCGGCCACCGCCTGCTCGGGGCGGCTCGTCAAGACGATGAGCTTCGCCACGGGCGAGCTGCGCGTGTACAAGAACCGCCAGTACGCGTGTGCCGTGACCGTCGCCAAGAGGCCCGGTGCCCGGCGCGCCATGTCGGTGTCCGTCCAGCCGCGCGGCGGACGGGCCGCCGTCGACGCGGGCAGGTTCACCCGCCAGGCGGGTCCCGTCACCGTGCACGCCCTCAACCGCTGCGTCCGGGCGTCCGGCACCGTGGCGGGCCGGGGCGCCTCCACCGGCTGGATCCTCTGCTGACCCGACCCAACGGGGGCTGGCGGCAACCGCGTTGACCCCACTAGGTTCGCGGCGACCACCGCAAACCCACGTGGAGGGTGAATGCG
>NZ_LWBU01000158.1:130822-132343 GCF_001646665.1 Streptomyces noursei
CCGCCGACAGCGGCACGACCACCGATATCAAGGACCGGATCCTGGCGATCCCCGGGATGGCCCTGGTCGAGGAGAAGCCGTACCCCGGCTACCGCTACTTCGTCCTCACCTACACCCAGCCGGTCGACCACCGTGACCGCTCCAAGGGCACCTTCCAGCAGCGGCTCACCCTGCTGCACAAGGACACCGCCCGCCCCACCGTCTTCCACACCAGTGGATACGCCGTCAGCACCCGCCCCGGGCGCGCCGAGCCCACCCGGATCGTGGACGGCAACCAGGTCTCCATGGAGTACCGCTTCTTCACCCCCTCCCGTCCCCAGCCCGCCGACTGGTCGAAGCTGGACATCTGGCAGGCGGCCTCCGACCAGCACCGGATCTTCACCGCGCTGAAGAAGATCTACGACCGCAAGTGGCTGGCGACCGGAGCGTCGAAGGGCGGCATGACCGCCACGTACTACGAGCGCTTCTACCCCCGTGACATGGACGGTGTCGTCGCGTACGTCGCGCCCAACGACGTGGTGGAGCACGAGGACGCGGCCTACGACCGGTTCTTCGCCACCGTCTCCACCCAGGAGTGCCGCGACCGGCTGAACGCGCTCCAGCGCGAGGCGCTGGTCCGCCGCGCCCCGCTCCAGGAGAAGTTCCGCGCCCGCGCCGAGGCCGAGGGCGCGACCTTCGACACGGTCGGCAGCCTGGACAAGGCGTACGAGGCGGTCGTCCTGGACTTCGTCTGGGGCTTCTGGCAGTACCACACCGAGGCCGACTGCGCCTCGGTCCCGGAGGCGGCCACCGCCACCGACCAGGCCGTGTTCGACACCATCGACACGTACTCCGGCTGGTCCTTCTACAGCGACCAGGGCCTGGAGCCGTACACGCCGTACTACTACCAGGCGGCCACCGAACTCGGCTCGCCCAGCATGCGGATGACCCACCTCAAGGGCCTGACCCGGTACGGCTACCAGCCCGCCCGGAACTTCGTGCCGCGTGACATCCCGGTGCGGTTCAAGCCGTGGGTGATGCGCGACGTCGACACGTGGGTCCGCACCCAGGGCCGCGGCATGCTCTTCGTGTACGGCGGCAACGACCCGTGGGGCGCCGAGAAGTTCCGCGTCGACAAGGGCGCCCGGGACTCCTACGTGATGACCGCGCCGGGCGCCAACCACGGCGCCAACGTCGCCGGCCTGGCCGAGGCGGAGCGGACCAGGGCCACGGCCCGCATCCTGGCCTGGGCGGGCGTCGCGGCGGCCGACCCGCAGACCGCGGCGCCGCTGACCACGTACGACCCGCGCCTGGACAAGCGGGAGCTGCGGCGGGAGATGACGCTGCGTCCGTAGGACCGCACGGGACGCCGTGCCCGTGCGCCGCAGGGCCGGGCGCTCGCGGGCCGCGCGCAGGAGGGCCGCGCGCACCGCTCACCGGCGGTGCGCGCGGCCCGGGCCGGCCCTCGCGGACGCGGACCCCGGGGGGTGCCCCGCCGGTCGGCCCGGCCGGCGGGACGCCCTCCTAGGTCGTGTCCGCAAA
>NZ_LWBU01000158.1:132391-296425 GCF_001646665.1 Streptomyces noursei
GGCGTTGTCGTCGGTCACCATGTCCCCCGTGGCCCTTCGGGCACGGGAGGTGCCCCCACCGCCATGGCTCCCTCCTCCGCCTTGCGATCGCACGCACCGGACACCGCGACCCCCGCCCTCCGGGCGGACGCCGATACTTTGCGGACACTCCCTAGTCGTACGTCAGGCCGTAGCCCACCGGATGGAGCACCTGGGTCGGGTCGTCCGCGCGCTGCACGGGGACGGGCAGCCGCCCTTCCGGCCGCGCCCGGCCCGCGATGACCCGGGCGGCGGCCCGCAGTTCGACGTCCGTCCAGGAGTAGGTCGCCAGCGTGGCGCGCTGGCCGGTGAGACGGGCGATGTCGTACGGGTTGCGGATGGCGACCGTGACGACCGGGACGCCCGTGGCGGCCAGCCGGGACACCAGGGTGCGCTGGCTGCTGGTCGCCGTCACGTTGTACGTCCCGACGACCACCGCGTCCTTGCCGGCCGCCGCCGCCACCGCCTCGTCGATCTTCGCGGTGGTCGGGGCCGTGCCGGTCGGCAGCACCGTGGTGGTGAAGCCGAGTTCGGCGAGGGCGCCGGCCAGGGTGGCGGTCGGCGGGCCGGTCGTCCCCGAGGGGGAGGCGGCGTCGGCGCCGACGACCAGGAGGTTCGGCAGGCGGGCGCTGTCGAGCGGGAGCAGCCCGCCCTCGTTGAGCAGCAGGGTGGTGGTCCGCTCGGCGATCCGGTCGGCGGTGGCCAGGTGCGGCCGGGTGCCCACCGTGCGGTCGACGGCGTCGTGGGTGACGTAGGGCTCGTGGAAGAGACCCAGCTTCGCCTTCAGGCGCAGGATGCGGCGAATCGATTCGTCGATCCTGGCCTCGCTGATCTCCCCGCTCCGCACCGCCGCCAGCACGGCGTTCCACGCCACCGCCAGCTTCGGCGGGTTGAGGAGCTGGTCGCAGCCCGCCTTCAGGGCGAGGACCGGCACCCGGTCGTCGCCGTACTTGGTCCGCACGCCCTCCATGCCGAGCGAGTCGGTCACGACCACCCCGTCGTAGCCCAGCTGCTCCCTGAGGATCCCGGTGAGGATGGGACGGGAGAGGGTGGCGGGGTCCTCGGCCGGGTCGAGGGCGGGGACCACGATGTGCGCCGTCATGATCGAGTCGATGCCGGCGGCGATCGCGGCGCGGAACGGCGGGGCGTCGAGCGTCCGCCACTGCTCCCGGGTGTGGGTGATGGTCGGCAGGCCGTAGTGGCTGTCGACGGACGTGTCGCCGTGGCCGGGGAAGTGCTTGGACGTGGCGGCGACGCCCGCCCGCTGGTAGCCGCTGACCTGGGCGGCGACCATGCCGGCGACGGCCCTCGGGTCGGCGCCGAAGGAGCGCACGCCGATGACGGGGTTGGCCGGGTTGACGTTGACGTCCGCGACGGGCGCGTAGTTCTGCCGGATGCCCATCGCGGCCAGTTCGGTGCCCGCCAGGTGGGCGGCGCGCCGGGCGTCGGAGCGCGAGCCGCCCGCGCCGAGCGCCATGGCGCCGGGCATGAGCGTGGCCGGTTCCCCTATCCGGGCGACGATGCCGTGCTCCTGGTCGATGGAGATCAGGAGCGGCACGGGGACGGCCCGGTCGAGCGCGGCGCGCTGGACGCCGTTGGACAGGTCGGCGATCTGGTGCGGGTCGCGGGTGTTGTGGGCCCAGGAGAAGTAGATGATGCCGCCGACGTGGTACCGCGCGATCAGCTCGGCGGCGGTGCGCACGCCGATCTCCTTGAGGTTGGCGTCGACGTCGGCCTGGTCGGGGTCCGTGGCGGAGTGCCCGTACACCCGCATGACGAAGAGCTGGCCGACCTTCTCCTCCAGGCTCATCCGGGAGATGAGCCGTTCGAGGCGGCGCTCGTCGGATGCCGCCCCCGCGGGGGTGGCGGCCCCGGTGACGGCGGCGGCCGCCGCCGCGGCGGTGACGGTCAGGAGGGTGCGTCTGGAGGGGGTGGTGGCGGTGGCGCGGTGGTGCATCGGTGCTCCTTCCGGCCATGCGGATGAAGGAAACTTCCAAGGAGTCACGCATAGCCGGAAAGTAACTGCCAGGTCAAGGACCCTCGCACGCCGCGCCGGGAACGGCAGCCGGTGCCGGGAGGCCGCCCCCGGGCCCCCGCGCCGCACCGGTCCACGGGCCCGGTGCCGCGGCCACCGGCGCGCCCGCACCCGCCCGCGCCTCGTCGAGGAGCGCCCGCGCCTTCGCCTCCGCCTGGTCGTACCGCTCGGGGTAGGCCGACCGCTGCACGCCCTGCGCGACCTGGCCGGCGGTCCACTCCGGGTGGGCGCGCTCGGTCTTGACGGCCCGGGTGAAGAACGCGTCGGACGCGTACGTCACGTCCATGCACTGCTCGCGGGTGCCCCACCCCTGGCTCGGGCGCTGCTGGAAGACGCCGACCGAGTCGAGGTGCCCGCAGTCCAGGTTGTGCATGTGGGACTCGACCCACCCGGCCTCGAAGCCGGCGAGCATCACCTTGTCGTTGACGCCCAGTTCGCTGCCCACCCGGTAGACGATCCTGATCACCTCCGGGTCGTGCTCCGGAGGCACCACGCAGGCCGAGCCGCTCCCCAGCTCCGTGGCCGGGACGTGGTCCCCGACGGGCGGCGGCTCCTTCGTCACCGCGGCGCCGGCGGGCCGCTGCGCACCGGCCAGTGACCAGGCGGCGGCGAGACCGCCGGCCCGCACGAAGCTGCGTCTGGACACCATGAGGAACTCCTTCGGGCGAGGTCGGGGAATGCCCCGGCCGGTCCCGGGGATCACGCCAGGTTCACACCCGTACGCCCGCTCACCGTGCCCATGTGACGCCGTGTCGCCCGGAGCCCGCCCGAACAGTGCACAGCCGGGGGTCGGGCCGGGGGCCGGGGGCCGTGCCTGCGACCGCCGCGACGGCTCCGTCCGGGCGGGGCGGGGGTGCTGGCGGTCCGTCCGGGCCGGGCGGGAGCGCCGGGCGGTCCGTTCAGGCGAGTCGGGCGAGATGCTCCCGCCCGGCCGCCAGCAGCGGCGGCAGGTCGGCCGCGGCCGGGTACCACCGCTTCTCGTACTCCCAGCACACCCACTGCTCGCCGTCCCCGTCGCCCACCGGCGCCAGGCACTCCGCGAGCGGCACCGCCCCGGCCCCCAGGGGCAGCGGGGTGCCGTCCTGCGCCGAGGCGACGTCCTTCACCTGCACGTACCCCAGGTAGGGCGCCAGCACGGCGTGCGTCGCCGCCGGTGCCTCGCCGGCCGCCCAGGGGTGCAGCACGTCCCACAGCGCGCCCACGTGCTTGTGGCCGACCGCCCCCACGATCCTCGCCAGGTCCGCGCCCGTGGGATGCGAGTCGTGGGTCTCCACCAGGATCCGTACGCCCAGGTCGGCCGCGACCTCCGCCGCCGCGCCCAGCCGCCGGGCCGCCGTGGCGTCCGCCTCCGCCGGGTCCTGATCGCCCCCGCCCGGGAACACCCGGACGTACGGCGCGCCCAGGTCGGCCGCGAGGTACAGCAGCCGGTGCAGCTCCTCGTACACGGGCTCGTCGTCCCCGGCCTCGGCGACCCGCGCGTACCCCGCGACCGTCAGGATCTCGACGCCCGCCCGTGCGAACTCCTCCGCCACGGCACGCCGCTCGTGTCCCACGAGCCCCGGGTGCACCGGCTCCTCGGGGTGGGCGCGCAGCTCCACGCCCTGGTAGCCGCTCTCCGCGGCGAGGCGGACGACGTCGGGGACCGGCATCCCGGGGACGCCGAGGGTGGAGAAGGCGTACTTCACGGTCTGGAGCTCCTTCGTGCGGTACGGGCGCCGCTCCGGGCCCGGTGCGTTCCCGGGGGAACGTACCCCGCGGCCGCGCCGTCATGGCCCGCGCAACGGCGCCCGCCCGCCGCCCGGCCCAAGCCCGCCCCATACACCCGTACATCCGTACGCCCGGCACGGCCCCCGGCCGCCCAAGGCCAGCGCCGGGTGCCGCACGAGCCCGGCCCGCCTCCGCGCGCGGGGTGCCGCGCACACGGGCGCGCCACGGCGTGCTCCCGCACCCGCCGCCGCCCCGGCACGGGCCGCGCGGCCGGGCGCTTCCGTACGGCGGGCCCGTCCGGTCAGGCCGCCGGCCGGCCCGTGGACGCGCGGACCACGAGGTCCCCGCCGATCGTGGCGACGCCGCCCGGCGGAGGGGCCTCCGTGCCGGTCGCCAGCCGCCCGGCCCGCGCCCCCGCCTCGTGCAGCGGCAGCCGTACGGTGGTGAGCGCGGGCACCGCGTCCACCGAGAACGGCAGGTCGTCGAAGCCCGCCACGGAGATGTCGTCCGGGATGCGCAGCCCCCGGTCGCGCAGCGCGGCGCAGGCGCCCAGCGCCACCGTGTCGTTGGCGGCCACCACGGCGGTGAGGTCCGGTGCGCGCCGCAGCAGCTCCAGCGTCGCGTCGTACCCGGAGCGCCGGTCGTAGCGGCCGTGCACGGTGAGCCGGTCCAGGCCCGCGCCGCCCAGCCCGGCGGCCTCCATCGCGGCGCGGTGACCCTCCAGGCGGTGGCGGGTGGTGGTGCGCTCGGCGGGGCCGGCGACGTACCCGATCCGCCGGTGCCCCAGCGTCAGCAGGTGCTCCGTCAGCCGCCGCCCGCCGCCCCGGTTGTCGAAGGTCAGCGCCGCCGTGATCGCCTCGCCCGCCCCGGGCACCGGCGGCCGGCCGCACAGCACCACGCGGGTCCCGGCGTCCGCGAGCCTGGCCAGCTTGGCGGCCGTCGCCGCGGTGTGGACCGCGTCCTCGACCGCCCCGCCGGTCAGGACGACGGCGGCCGCGCGCTGGCGCTGGAGGAGGGTCAGATAGGTCAGCTCCCGCTCGGGGGAGCCCCCGGTGTTGCAGACGACGGCGAGCTTCTCCCCGCCCGCCCGCCCCGACCCCTCGCCCATGGCGTGCTGCGCGGCCCCGGCCATGATCCCGAAGAACGGGTCGGCGATGTCGTTCACCAGGATGCCGACCAGGTCGGAGGTGGCGGCGGCGAGCGCGCTGGCGGGGCCGTTCAGCACGTAGTCGAGTTCGTCGACCGCCCGCAGCACCCGCTCCCGGGTGGCGGCCGCGACGGGGTAGTTGCCGTTCAGGACGCGGGAGACGGTGGCCGGGGACACCCGGGCGCGCGCCGCCACATCGGCCAGGGTGACTGTCATCGCGTTCCTCCGAGGAGAGTCGGACGAGGCCCTTGTCCGGGCCGCTGTCGGCAGGCTAGCGTCATCACCGGTAGAAAGCGCTTGCTACGACGTCGTCCGGGCATGACTCACCCGGGCGAGCCGCCTCGCGGACCGGCCGCGACCCACGGCGCCGACGACACTTGGAGGACCTTCGTGACAAGCAGAACCGTGCGGATCGCCATGAACGGCGTCACGGGGCGGATGGGGTACCGGCAGCACCTGGTCCGCTCGATCCTCGCCCTCCGCGAGCAGGGCGGCCTGGACCTCGGCGACGGCCAGGTCCTGTGGCCCGAGCCCGTCCTCGTCGGCCGCCGCGAGCACGCCCTGCGCGAACTCGCCGACCGCCACGGCCTGACCGAGTGGTCGACCGACCTCGACGCCGTCCTCGCCGACGAGACCACCGAGATCTACTTCGACGCCCAGGTCACCTCCGCCCGCGCCGACGCCCTCACCCGGGCGATCGCCGCCGGCAAGCACGTCTACACCGAGAAGCCCACCGCCACCGACACCGCCGCGGCCCTCGGACTCGCCCGCCTCGCCCGCGACGCCGGCGTCAAGCACGGCGTCGTCCAGGACAAGCTCTTCCTGCCGGGCCTGGTGAAGCTGAAGCGCCTCATCGACGGCGGCTTCTTCGGCGAGATCCTCTCCGTGCGCGGCGAGTTCGGCTACTGGGTCTTCGAGGGCGACTGGCAGGAGGCCCAGCGCCCGTCCTGGAACTACCGCGCCGAGGACGGCGGCGGCATCGTCGTCGACATGTTCCCGCACTGGGAGTACGTCCTCCACGAGCTGTTCGGCCGCGTCACCGCCGTCACCGCCCACGTCACCACCCACGTGCCGCAGCGCTGGGACGAGGACGGCAAGCCCTACGCCGCCACCGCCGACGACGCCGCGTACGGCATCTTCCAGCTGGCGAGCGGCGCCGTGGCCCAGATCAACTCCTCCTGGGCGGTACGCGTCCACCGCGACGAGCTGGTCGAGTTCCAGGTCGACGGCACCCACGGATCGGCCGTCGCCGGGCTGCGCGGCTGCCGCGTCCAGCACCGCTCCACCACCCCCAAGCCGGTGTGGAACCCCGACATCCCCGCCACGGAGGCGTTCCGCGACCAGTGGCAGGAGGTCCCCGACAACACCGTGTTCGACAACGGTTTCAAGGCCCAGTGGGAGCTGTTCCTGCGGCACGTGGTGCTCGACGAGCCGTACCACTGGGACCTGCTGGCCGGCGCGCGCGGCGTGCAACTCGCCGAACTGGGCCTGAAGTCCTCCGCGGAGGGCCGCCGCCACGACGTGCCGGAGCTGACGCTGTGACCATCCGGCTCCCGCACGGCACCTACGAACCGCGCACGGAACCGGCGTCCTTCACCGCCGGTGGAGCGCCCCTGGCCTCCCGTACGGTCTTCTCCGCCGCCCACGTCGTCGCCGACCCCTCCGCGGACGTGTCCCCGGACTCCCCGGCCGCGATCGACTGGGACGCCACCCTCGCCTTCCGCCGCCACCTGTGGGCCCACGGACTGGGCGTCGCCGAGGCGATGGACACCGCCCAGCGGGGCATGGGCCTCGACTGGCCGGCCGCGGCCGAACTCGTCCGCCGCTCGGCCGCCGAGGCGAAGGCGGCCGGCGGCCGGATCGCGGCGGGCGTCGGCACCGACCAGCTGACCGGCCCCACGGACCTGGCGGGCGTACGCGACGCCTACGAGGAACAGCTGTCGTTCGTCGAGTCCACCGGCGCGCAGCCCGTCCTCATGGCCTCCCGCGCCCTCGCGGCGACCGCCGTGGGTGCCGAGGACTACCTGGCGGTCTACGGCCACCTGCTGCGCCAGTCCGCCGAACCCGTCGTCCTCCACTGGCTCGGCCCGATGTTCGACCCGGCCCTGGAGGGCTACTGGGGCTCGGCCGACCCGGACACCGCCACCGACGTCTTCCTGAAGGTCGTCGCCGAGCACCCGGACAAGGTCGACGGCGTCAAGGTGTCCCTGCTGGACGCCGGGCGGGAGGTCGAGCTGCGCCGCCGACTCCCCGAGGGCGTGCGCTGCTACACCGGCGACGACTTCCACTACCCCGAACTGATCGAGGGCGACGAGCACGGCTTCAGCCACGCCCTGCTCGGCGTCTTCGACCCGCTCGGCCCGCTGGCGGCGGAAGCGGTACGGGTGCTGGACACCGGCGACAAGGAGGGCTTCCGCGCGCTCCTCGACCCGACCGTCGCCCTCTCCCGGCACCTCTTCTCCGCACCGACCCGCTTCTACAAGACGGGCGTGGTGTTCCTGGCCTGGCTGGCGGGCCACCAGGACCACTTCACCATGGTCGGCGGCCTCCAGTCGGCCCGCTCGCTGCCGCACCTGGCGAAGGCGTACGAAATGGCCGACGGACTGGGCCTGTTCCCGGACCCGGAGCTGGCCGAGGCCCGCATGAAGTCCCTGCTGTCGGTGTACGGAGCCGAGCGATGAGCGATCTGGCCCGCTTCAGCATCAACCAGATGACCGTCAGACAGCTGCCCCTCCCCGACCTCGTCGACGCCTGCGTGCGCCTCGGCATCCCCGGCGTCGGCCTGTGGCGCGAACCGGTCGCGGAGTACGGCCTGGAGGCCACCGCGAAGCTCGTCCGCGACGCGGGGCTCGCCGTCACCACCCTGTGCCGGGGCGGCTTCTTCACCACCACCGCCGGCCCGGACGACAACCGCGCGGCCGTCGACGAGGCGGCGGCGCTCGGCACCGACACCCTGGTCCTGGTCTCCGGCGGCCTGCCGCCCGGCGGCAAGGACCTGCCCGCCGCGCGCGCCCTCATCGCCGGCGCGCTCGCCGAACTGGCCCCGTACGCCGCGTCCCGGGGGGTCCGCCTCGCGATCGAACCCCTCCACCCGATGTACGCGGCGGACCGGTGCGCGGTCTCCACCCTCGACCAGGCCCTCGCACTGGCCCAGCCGTTCCCCGCCGCGCAGGTGGGTGTCGTGGTCGACACGTACCACGTCTGGTGGGACGACCGCGCCCCCGCCGCCGTCGCCCGCGCCGGTGCCGAGGGCCGCATCCACTCCTTCCAGCTCGCCGACTGGACCACCCCGCTCCCCGCCGGTGTCCTCACCGGCCGCGGGCAGCTCGGCGACGGCACCGTCGACCTGCGCGCCTGGCGCGAACGCGTCGACGCGGCCGGCTACACGGGCCCCATCGAGGTGGAGCTCTTCAACGACACCCTGTGGGCCCGCGACGGCCTCGACGTCCTGGAGGACACGGCACGCCGGTACGTCGCGCACGTGCTCTGAAACTTCTCCCCCAGGCGCGTACAACCTTCCGTGCCCACGCGTGTCATACGTGGTGTCAGGGCTTCCGGGGGGATCCGGGGGGATTCGGAAAGCCCTGCTGGGGGGAGCGCTCGGGGCCCGGTCCGACGACCGGGCCCCTTCGCCGTGCGCCGCCGCCACCGGCCCGCCGGGGACCGGGTGGTGGCGCCGGTTCCCGTGGGTCGTCCACAGGCCGTACGCGCTGTCGGAGCCCACCGGTAGCGTCGGGGGCATGTCCAGTCTGGCAGTGGTCGAAGGGGTCCTCGAGCGGATCACGTACGCCAACGAGGAGAACGGCTACACAGTGGCCCGGGTCGACACCGGGCGCGGGGGCGGGGAGCTGCTCACGGTGGTCGGTTCGCTGCTCGGCGCGCAGCCGGGGGAGTCGCTGCGCATGGAGGGGCGCTGGGGGTCGCACCCGCAGTACGGCAGGCAGTTCACGGTGGAGAACTACACGACCGTGCTGCCCGCCACCGTGCAGGGGATCCGCCGCTATCTGGGCTCCGGACTGATCAAGGGCATCGGGCCGCGCATCGCCGACCGGATCACCGAGCACTTCGGCGTGGAGACGCTGGACGTGATCGAGAAGCAGCCGGAGCGGCTCGTCGAGGTGCCGGGGCTCGGCCCGAAGCGGACGCGGATGATCGGCGCCGCGTGGGAGGAGCAGAAGGCGATCAAGGAGGTGATGGTCTTCCTCCAGGGCGTCGGCGTCTCCACCTCCATCGCGGTGCGCATCTACAAGAAGTACGGGGACGCCTCGATCTCCGTGGTGCGCAACCAGCCCTACCGGCTCGCCGCCGACGTGTGGGGCATCGGGTTCCTCACCGCCGACCGGATCGCGCAGGCCGTGGGCATCCCGCACGACAGCCCGGAGCGGGTGAAGGCCGGGTTGCAGTACGCCCTGTCGCAGTCCACCGACCAGGGGCACTGCTTCCTGCCCGAGGAGCAGCTGATCTCCGACGCGGTGAAGCTCCTCGGGGTCGACACGGGCCTGGTGATCGACTGCCTGGCCGCTCTGGCGGACGACGAGGAGGGGGTCGTCCGCGAGCAGGTGCCGGGCCCGGAGGGGCAGCCGCTGACGGCCGTCTACCTGATCCCGTTCCACCGGGCGGAGGTCTCGCTGGCCGCCCAGCTCCGGCGGCTCCTGCGCACCGAGGAGGACCGGATGCCGGCCTTCCGGGACGTGGCCTGGGACAAGGCGCTGGCGTGGCTCGCGGACCGTACGGGGGCGGAACTGGCGCCCGAGCAGGAGGAGGCGGTGCGGCTGGCCCTCACCGAGAAGGTGGCGGTGCTGACGGGCGGCCCCGGGTGCGGCAAGTCCTTCACGGTCCGGTCGATCGTGGAGCTGGCCCGTGCCAAGAAGGCCAAGGTGCTGCTCGCGGCCCCCACCGGCCGGGCCGCCAAGCGGCTGGCGGAGCTGACCGGCGCGGAGGCGTCCACCGTGCACCGGCTGCTGGAGCTGAAGCCGGGCGGGGACGCGGCGTACGACCGGGACCGGCCGCTCGACGCGGACCTGGTGGTGGTCGACGAGGCGTCCATGCTGGACCTGCTGCTCGCCAACAAGCTGGTCAAGGCGGTGGCGCCGGGTGCGCACCTGCTGCTGGTGGGGGACGTCGACCAGCTGCCCAGCGTCGGGGCGGGCGAGGTGCTGAGCGACCTGCTGGTCCCGGGCGGGCCGGTTCCCTCGGTGCGGCTCACCCGGATCTTCCGGCAGGCCCGGCAGTCCGGTGTGGTGACCAACGCCCACCGGATCAACTCTGGTCAACAGCCGATCACTTCGGGGCTGCCGGACTTCTTCCTGTTCGTGGCGGAGGAGACCGAGGACGCCGGCCGGCTCACCGTCGACGTCGCGGCCCGCCGTTTGCCGGCGCGGTTCGGGCTCGATCCGCGCCGGGACGTGCAGGTGCTGGCGCCGATGCACCGGGGTCCGGCCGGGGCGGGCACCCTCAACGGCCTCCTCCAGCAGGCGGTCACCCCGTCGCGGCCGGACGTCCCGGAGAAGAGGTTCGGCGGCCGGGTGTTCCGCGTCGGCGACAAGGTCACGCAGATTCGCAACAATTACGAGAAGGGCGCGAACGGGGTCTTCAACGGCACGGTCGGCGTGGTCACGTCACTGAACGTGGAGGAGCAGCGGCTGACGGTGCTGACCGACGAGGACGAGGAGGTTCCGTACGACTTCGACGAGCTGGACGAGCTGGCCCACGCGTACGCCGTCACCATCCACCGCTCCCAGGGCAGCGAGTACCCGGCGGTGGTGATCCCGGTCACCACGGGGGCCTGGATGATGCTCCAGCGGAACCTGCTCTACACGGCCGTCACCCGGGCGAAGAAGCTCGTCGTCCTGGTGGGGTCCCGCAAGGCGATCGGGCAGGCGGTGCGGACCGTGTCCGCCGGACGGCGCTTTACCTCACTGCGGCATCGGCTGAAAGGTGAGGTGCGGGTGGGAAACATCACCTGAGGATCATCCGGACTTTCGCAAGCGGGGCGAAGGGGGCAGGATGAGCAGGTTGACGGCACTGAGTGCCGCCAAGCGGCCGAATGGTCGACCCCGAGTGCACTCTGCTGGGCCAAGTGGGGGATGGTAGAGACAGTCAGGGCACCTCGAAGAAGAGGCACTACGTCGGTGAGGGATGACGTGAGCGACAACTCTGTAGTACTGCGGTACGCGGACGGTGAATACACCTACCCGGTGGTCGAGAGCACCGTCGGTGACAAGGGCTTCGACATCGGGAAGCTCCGAGCCCAGACCGGTCTGGTGACCCTGGACAGTGGATACGGCAACACCGCCGCCTACAAATCCGCGATCACCTACCTGGACGGCGAGCAGGGCATCCTGCGGTACCGCGGCTACCCCATCGAGCAGCTGGCCGAGCGCTCCACCTTCCTCGAGGTGGCGTACCTGCTGATCAACGGTGAGCTGCCCAAGGTCGACGAGCTGGCGGCCTTCCGGAACGAGATCACGCAGCACACCCTGCTGCACGAGGACGTCAAGCGGTTCTTCGACGGCTTCCCGCGCGACGCCCACCCGATGGCGATGCTGTCCTCGGTCGTCAGCGCGCTGTCGACGTTCTACCAGGACAGCCACAACCCGTTCGACGAGAAGCAGCGTCACCTCTCGACGATCCGGCTGCTCGCCAAGCTGCCCACGATCGCCGCGTACGCGTACAAGAAGTCGATCGGTCACCCGTTCGTCTACCCGCGCAACGACCTGTCGTACGTCGAGAACTTCCTCCGCATGACCTTCTCGGTCCCGGCGCAGGAGTACGAGCTCGACCCGGTCGTGGTCTCGGCCCTCGACAAGCTGCTGATCCTGCACGCCGACCACGAGCAGAACTGCTCGACCTCGACCGTGCGCCTGGTCGGCTCGTCGCAGGCGAACATGTTCGCCTCGATCTCCGCCGGCATCTCGGCCCTGTGGGGCCCGCTGCACGGTGGCGCCAACCAGTCGGTGCTGGAGATGCTCCAGGGCATCCAGGCCACCGGCGGTGACGTCGACTCCTTCATCCGCAAGGTGAAGAACAAGGAGGACGGCGTCCGCCTGATGGGCTTCGGCCACCGCGTCTACAAGAACTTCGACCCCCGGGCGAAGATCATCAAGGCGGCGGCGCACGACGTCCTCTCGGCGCTCGGCAAGTCCGACGAGCTGCTGGACATCGCGCTCAAGCTGGAGGAGCACGCGCTCGCCGACGACTACTTCGTCTCGCGCAACCTCTACCCGAACGTAGACTTCTACACCGGTCTGATCTACCGGGCCATGGGCTTCCCGACCGAGATGTTCACGGTGCTCTTCGCGCTCGGCCGGCTGCCGGGCTGGATCGCCCAGTGGCACGAGATGATCAAGGAGCCGGGTTCCCGCATCGGCCGCCCGCGCCAGATCTACACGGGCGAGGTCCTGCGGGACTTCGTCCCGGTCGAGGGCCGCTGACCCGACGCCGCGAGGGGCGCCCGCCGGGCGCCCCGCCGCGCCGATGTCGTACAGGAGCGCCCCGCCGCCGATCCCCCCACGGGTCGGCGAGCGGGGCGCTCCCCATATCCCCGGAACGGATTCCCCCCACGGGATCCGGGTCCGGGCGTCTGCCGGGTTCCAGCAGAAGCTCGCGATGCGATCTGCCGGGGTACGTACGGGAGGGCCGCTCAAAGCTCCCCGGTGCACGTGCCCCGGCCAACGCTTGCCTGGGACGTCCCCCAAGACATCCCATGAACGTCCCCCAAGACGTTCTTGGCATCGCCCATTTAGACTCGCGAGCCGTCCAAATGGTTACCCCCAAATATCTGTGATCTAGATCTCTTTGTGAAGGTCCTGTGAGTCACGTGAAGGTGAAATCACGTGGAGATACGGAGTCGGGGACAGGCAGTCACCACCAAAGGTGGAGGAAACGACCACGGCCGGGCCGGCCGCCCGCGGTCGCGGTGCGGTCCGGTCCGGCCGGAGGTGGTCGGGCGGGGTCGACGGGCGGGGCCGCGGGCGACCGGCCCGGACGGGTCAGGCCCGGCCGACGAGCTCGTAACCCGCCTCGTCGACCGCCGCGCGCACCGCGTCCTCGTCGAGGGCGGCCTGCGAGGTGACGGTGACCAGTCCGGTGGCGGCGACCGCCTTGACCGAGGTGACGCCGGCGATCGCGGAGATCTCCTCGCCCACCGCGCCCTCGCAGTGGCCGCAGGTCATGCCCCGCACCTCGTACACGGTGGTGACGCCGCCGGTCCGGTCCTCGGTCGCGCCGTCGTGGCAGGAGCCGGCGGGCGAGCAGCAGGAGCCGGTCGCCTGGGGGAGTTCGGTCCTCGTCTCGGCGGTCATGGTGTTCTCCTCTTCGATCGCGGTCGCGGTGCGGCAGGGGCTCACGGGACTCGCGGGGTACGCGGGAACCGCGTGGCGTCCTGGTGTCGTCACTTTATACCCCTAGGGGGTATGAAGGCCAGTGGGGTCGCCCGCCGCGGCGCGTCGCCCGGCCCTGGGCCGCGCCGGGGCCGGCGGGTCCCGTCGCGGGCCGGGCGGCCGGTGATCCCGCGGGCTCAGGAGGGGTGCCCCCGGTGGACGGCCCACTCCCGGGCCAGTACGGACATGGTCACCGAGTCGATCCACCGGCCCTCGTGCAGCAGGGCCTCCCGCTCCACGCCCTCCCGGACGAAGCCGACCTTCTCGTACACCCGGATCGCGCGCGGGTTGAAGGCGTAGACGCCCAGGGAAATCCGGTTCAGTCCGACCCGCTCGAAGCCGTGGGCGAGGAAGAGCCTGATCGCCTCCGTCCCCAGGCCCCGGTCGCGCCCGCGCGGGCCGACGAGGGTGCGGAAGTTGCAGCTGCGGTTGGGTTCGTCCCACTCGTTGAAGACCAGTTCCCCCACCGTCTCGCCGGACGCCCGGTCGACCAGCGCGAGGTCGAGGCGGTCGGTCCGGTCGGCGCGGGAGCCGTACCAGGAGCGGAGGAAGTCGAGCGAGGGCGCGGGATCGCCGGCGGGCGTCCCGGTGAAGGTCAGGACCTCCGGATCCGTGAGGATCTCGGCGATCGCCTCCGCGTCCTGCTCGGTGGTGGGCCGCAGGACGACGTGGTCGCCGGTGAGGGTCGGTTTGACGGAGAAGTCGATCATTCGGTGATCCTCCGGGCCCGCGCCGGTGCCGGGCAAGCCGGTTGTGCGGCCGGCCCCGCACCGGGGGGGTGCGGGGCCGGGTGCCGGGCCCCGCGACGGCGGGGCCCGGCGGGCGCGGCTCAGGGGCGCGGGTGTCAGCTCCCGCGGGCCCGGTTGCCGGGGCGGTTCGCCACCCAGACGCGGATCGTGTCCGGGTGCCAGTAGGGCTTTCCGTCCTCCATGTGGTCGGGCTTCGGCAGCAGGCCGTGCTTCCGGTACGAGCGGACCGTGTCCGGCTGGACGCGGATGTGCGCGGCGATCTCCTTGTAGGACCAGAGCTTTCTGTCCGTCATCTGTGCACCTCCCTGCGCGCGCCGCGGCGCGGTCCGGGAGGACCGTCGTGGGGAGCCGGGGCGCGGACGCTGGCGATCACTCAGCCTGTGCCCGATGAACGACGCACAGTGACGGCCGGGAAGGGCCTGTCGAGCGCTTGTGACGGAAGACCCGCGTCATGGAGACATACGTGACACGGAAGGGACGACCGTGACGAAAGCGGCGCGCTCAGGCGCCGCACGACCGCAGGAAGCGGCGGGTCCGCTCGGCGATGGGGAAGGGCCGGTCCGGCGGGCAGGGGTACATGTCCTGCTCGACGATGGCGAACAGGTCGACGCCTAGCGCCTGGGCGGCGGCCAGGACGGGCTCCAGCGCCGGGACGCCGCCGGGCGGCTCGCACATCACGCCCCGGGCCACCGCGGGCCCGAACGGGGTGCCCTCCGCGACCACCTCGGCCAGGATCCGCGGGTCGACCTGCTTCAGGTGCAGGTAGCCGATGCGTTCGCCGTACGTCTCGATCAGCGCGACGCTGTCGCCGCCGCAGTACGCGTAGTGCCCGGTGTCCAGGCAGAGCGCGACCAGCTCGGGGTCGGTGGCGTCGAGGAACCGGCCGACGTTCTCCTCGGTGTCGATGTGGGTGTCGGCGTGCGGGTGGACGACGACGCGCAGACCGAAGCGGTCGCGCACCTCCCGGCCAAGGCGTTCGGTCAGCCGGGTCAGGTCGCGCCACTGGTCCGCGGTCAGGTTCCGGTCCTCCAGCACCTCGCCGGTCCTGTCGTCGCGCCAGAAGGACGGGATGACCACGAGGTGGCCGGCGCCCGCGGCGCGGGCGAGGGCGGCGTTGTCCGCCACGTGCGCCCAGGTCTTCTCCCAGACGGCCTCGCCGTGGTGCAGCCCGGTGAAGACCGTCCCCGCCGAGACCTTCAGCCCGCGCCGGGCGGTCTCCTCGGTGAGCCGGGCGGGGTCGGTGGGCAGGTAGCCGTACGGGCCGAGCTCGATCCACTCGTACCCGGCCTCGGCGACCTCGTCGAGGAAGCGCTCCCAGGGGACCTGGCCCGGGTCGTCGGGGAACCAGACGCCCCACGAGTCGGGGGCGGAGCCGATCCGGATGCGGGACAGCGGCGGTGGTGACTGCGGCGTCATGGGGGCCAGCTTGGTGGCGGCCGGAGCGGGCCGTCAAGGCTTGGTCCGAATGTCCGGACAAAATGTTGACAGGCTTTACGGTGACGGCTAGACCTGGTCACGGCGCCGACACGAAGGGGACATGGATGGCGACCGATCCGTACGACCTCATCACCATGGGGCGCATCGGGGTGGACCTCTACCCCCTCCAGACCGGCGTCCCGCTCGCCCGGGTCGAGACGTTCGGCAAGTTCCTCGGCGGCTCGCCCGCCAACGTGGCGGTCGCGGCGGCCCGGCTCGGCCGGCGCACCGCGCTGATCACCCGCACGGGCGCGGACCCGTTCGGCGCGTATCTCCACCAGGAGCTGCGGGCGTTCGGCGTGGACGACCGGTGGGTGACGCCGGTGGAGGCGTACCCGACCCCGCTCACCTTCTGCGAGATCTTCCCGCCCGACGACTTCCCGCTCTACTTCTACCGGCAGCCGAAGGCCCCCGACCTGGAGATCCACCGGCACGAGCTGGACCTGGCGGCCGTCGCGGACGCGCGCGTGTTCTGGATGACCGGCACGGGCCTGTCCGCCGAGCCGAGCCGTTCCTCCACGCTCGCGGCCCTCGCCGCACGCTCGGGCGGCGCGTCGCGGGGCGGCGCGTCCCCGGACGGGGCCCGGGGGGCGGGTCCCGCCGGGTACGCCGCCGCGCCGGACGGTCGGATCACCGTGTTCGACCTCGACTGGCGGCCGATGTTCTGGTCCGGCGCCGACGAGGCCCGGCCCCACTACGCCGCCGCGCTGCGGCACGCCACGGTCGCCGTCGGCAACGTCGACGAGTGCGAGATCGCCACCGGGGAGCGCGAGCCGTACGCCGCCGCCCGCGCCCTCCTCGACGCGGGCGTCCGGCTCGCCGTCGTCAAGCGGGGCCCCGGGGGCGTCCTCGCCATGACGGCGGACGGCCGCACCGCCGACGTGCCGCCCGTCCCGGTCGAGGTGGTCAACGGCCTGGGCGCGGGTGACGCCTTCGGGGGAGCCCTGTGCCACGGGCTGCTCGCCGGGTGGGACCCGGCGACCGCCGTGCGGTACGCCAACGCGGCCGGTGCGATCGTCGCCTCCCGCCTCGCCTGTTCGTCCGCCATGCCGTTCCCCGACGAGGTGGCGGCCCTGCTGGACGGCACCCCCGCCGCCGCCCGCGCGGAGGGTGGGCGGCCGTGACCGTCGACCTCGCGCGGCTCGTCAGGGTGCGCGCCCGCCACCCGGAGGCCGTCGCGGAGGCCGCCGCCCGCCGCGTGCGGCGGCCGCTCCTCGGAGACTCCGGCCGGCTGATGATCGTCGCGGCCGACCACCCGGCCCGCGGCGCGCTGGCCGTGGGCGACCGGCCGCTCGCCATGGCCAACCGCCTCGACCTGCTGGAACGGCTCTGCCTCGCGCTCTCCCGCCCCGGCGTCGACGGCGTCCTCGCCACCGCCGACATCCTCGACGACCTGCTGCTCCTCGGGGCCCTGGAGGGCAAGGTCGTCATGGGGTCGATGAACCGCGGCGGCCTCGCCGGGGCCGCGTTCGAGCTCGACGACCGGTTCACCGGCCACCGCCCCGAGGACCTCGCCCGCCTCGGCTTCGACGCCGGAAAGCTGCTGCTGCGCATCGACCGCGCCGACCCCGGTTCCCTCACCACCCTGGTCACCGCGGCCCGCACCATCGACGCCATGGCCGAGCGCCGGCTCCCGGTCTTCGTCGAGCCGTTCCTCTGCCGGCGCGACCCGGACGGCGGCGGCCGCGTCCGCAACGACCTGAGCGCCGAGGCGGTGACCACGTCGCTCGCCATCGCCTCCGGGCTCGCCGGCACCTCCGCGTACACCTGGCTCAAGGTGCCCGTCACCGACGACCCCGACGACATGGCCCGGGTGATGGAGACCACCACCCTCCCCGCCGTCCTCCTCGGGGGCGACGTGGGGGCCGACCAGGACGCGGCGTACGAGAAGTGGCGGGGGGCCCTGCGGCTGCCGACCGTCCAGGGGCTCGTGGTGGGCCGGTCGCTGCTCTACCCGGCGGACGGCGACGTCGCCGCCGCCGTCGACACGGCCGTGGGCCTGCTCTGACGACCGGTCCAGGAGGGTACGGAGGGATCATGACCGACCAGCAGCTGTACGTACCGAGGGGCGGCGCGGCCCGCGGCCCCTACGCCGTCGACATCGACCCGGGGCGGGCCGGCTGGGCCCACTGCTCCCTGCGCGTCCTCGACCTGGAACCCGGCGGGTCCCACCTCTTCGCGAGCGGCGACGGCGAGTGGATCCTGCTTCCCCTCACCGGCGGCTGTACGGTGCAGGTCGACGGCGAGATCATCGAACTGCTGGGCCGGGACAGCGTGTTCAGCGGCGTCACCGACTTCGCCTACCTACCGCGTGACGCCCACACCCAGATCGCCTCCGGCGCGGGAGGCCGCTTCGCCCTGGCAGGAGCGAAGTGCGAGCGACGACTCCCCGCTCGCTACGGCCCCGCGCCGGAGGTACCGGTCGAGGCGCGCGGCAGCGGGAACTGCGCCCGCGAGGTGCGCAACTTCGCCGCCGCCGACGCCTTCGCCTGCGACCGGCTCATCGCCGTCGAGGTCATCACGCCCGGCGGGAACTGGTCCTCCTACCCGCCGCACAAGCACGACGAGCACGTCCCCGGCGAGGAGGCCGAGCTGGAGGAGATCTACTACTTCGAGATCGAGGGCGGCGGGCTGGGCTACCAGCGCGTGTCGCCCTCCCGGCCCGGCGGCGCCGACGTCCTCGCGGAGGTCCGCAGCGGTGACGCCGTGCTCGTGCCGGACGGCTGGCACGGGCCGTCCGTCGCCCAGCCCGGCCACCCCATGTACTACCTCAACGTCATGGCGGGGCCGGGGGAGAAGAGGGAATGGAAGATCCGCTTCCACCCGGGTCACCGCACGGAGGGATACCGATGAGCACCCGACGCCTCACCACCGCCCAGGCGCTCGTCGCCTTCCTCGCCCGCCAGTACACCGAACGCGACGGGCGGCGCCACCGGCTCGTCGGCGCCATGTGGGGCATCTTCGGCCACGGCAACGTGGCGGGCATCGGCCAGGCCCTGGTCGAGCACCGCGAGGACATGCCCTTCCTCCAGGGCCGCAACGAGCAGGCGATGGTCCACGCCGCCGTCGGGTACGCCCGCCAGTCGAACCGCCTCTCCGTGCACGCCGTCACCACCTCCATCGGGCCGGGCGCCACCAACCTGGTCACCGGCGCGGCCCTGGCCACCGTCAACCGGCTGCCCGTGCTGCTGCTGCCGGGCGACACCTTCGCCACCCGCCCCGCCGACCCGGTCCTCCAGCAGCTCGAAGTGCCCGGCGCGGGCGACGTGTCCGTCAACGACGCGCTGCGGCCGGTGTCGGCGTACTTCGACCGGGTGACCCGCCCCGAGGCGCTGGTCCCCGCGGCCCTCGCCGCCGTGCGGGTCCTCACCGACCCGGCCGCCACCGGCGCGGTGACGCTGGCGCTGCCGCAGGACGTCCAGGCCGAGGCGTACGACTGGCCGGAGGAGTTCTTCGCCGAACGCGTCTGGCGGGTGCGCCGCCCGCGCCCCGACGCGGCCGAACTGGAGGCCGCCGCCCGCGCGGTCCGGGCGGCCGAACGCCCCCTGATCGTGGCCGGCGGCGGTGTCCACCACAGCCGCGCCGAGGACGCCCTGGCGCGGTTCGCCGGCGCCACCGGCATCCCCGTCGCGTCCACCCAGGCCGGCAAGGGCTCCCTGCTCCACGACCACCCCGCCGACGTGGGCGGCATCGGCCACACCGGCACCGCGGCCGCCGACGGCCTCGCCCGCACCGCCGACCTGGTGATCGGGGTCGGCACCCGGTACACCGACTTCACCACCGCCTCCTCGACCCTGTTCGCCCGCCCCGGGGTCCGCTTCGTCAACCTCAACATCACGGGCTTCGACGCCCACAAGATGGCCGCGCTGCCGCTGGTCGCGGACGCGCGGGAGGGGCTGGAGCAGCTCGCAGCGGCCCTCGGCGGGCACACCGTCCCGGCGCCGTACGCGCAGGAGTACGCGGCGCTCAGGGCGGACTGGGACGCCCGCGTCACCGCCGCGTACACCCCGCGGGGGGACGGCGCGCGGCCCACCCAGCCGCAGGTCCTCGGGGTCCTCGACACCCTGGTCACCGGCGACGACATCCTGATCAACGCCGCCGGCTCGCTCCCCGGCGACCTCCACAAGCTCTGGCGCACCCGCTCCCGGGACCAGTACCACGTCGAATACGGGTACTCCTGCATGGGCTACGAGATCCCCGCGGCCATCGGGACCGCCCTCGCCGCCCCCGGCCGCCCCGTCTGGGCGCTGGTCGGCGACGGTACGTACCTCATGAACCCCACCGAGATCGTCACGGCCGTCCAGGAGGGCGTCCCCGTCAAGCTCGTCGTCCTCCAGAACCACGGGTACGCCTCGATCGGCGGCCTCTCCGAGACCGTGGGCGCCGAGCGGTACGGCACCGCCTACCGCCACCGGGCCCCCGACGGGACGTACACGGGCGACCCGCTGCCGGTGGACCTCGCCGCCAACGCGGCCAGCCTCGGAATGCGCGTCCTGCGCGCCCACACCATCCGTGACCTGCGAGAAGCCCTCGCCGACGCGCGCGCCGCGACCGTCCCCACATGTGTCTACGTGGAGACCGCAACGGCAGACACAGTGTCGGGCGCGCCCGCCGCGGAGGCATGGTGGGATGTGCCCGTGGCCGAGACCGCGACCCGCACGGCGGCGGTGGAGGCCCGCGAGGAGTACGACCGGCAAGTCGCAGCCCGACGCCGCCATCTGTGAAGCATCTGAAGGAGCTTTCGTCATGACGAAGACCGTCAACCACTGGATCGGTGGCAAGACCGTCGAGGGCGCGTCGGGGAACTGGGGCCCGGTCACCGATCCGGCGACCGGCGCGGTCACCACCCGGGTCGCCCTCGCCTCCGCCGAGGAGGTCGGCGCCGCCGTCGCCGCCGCCAAGGCCGCGTACGCCACGTGGGGCACGTCCTCGCTGGCCCAGCGCACCGCCGTCCTGTTCGCGTACCGCGCGCTGCTCGACGCCCACCGCGACGAGATCGCCGCCCTGATCACCGCTGAGCACGGCAAGGTCCACTCCGACGCGCTCGGCGAGGTCGCGCGCGGCCTGGAGATCGTGGAGCTGGCCTGCGGGATCACCGTCCAGCTCAAGGGCGAGCTGTCCACCCAGGTCTCCAGCCGGGTCGACGTCGCCGCCATCCGCCAGCCGCTCGGCGTGGTCGCCGGCATCACGCCGTTCAACTTCCCGGCGATGGTGCCGATGTGGATGTTCCCGCTGGCCATCGCCTGCGGCAACACCTTCGTCCTCAAGCCCAGCGAGAAGGACCCGTCCGCCGCCAACCTGCTGGCCGAGCTGGCCTCCCAGGCCGGTCTGCCCGACGGCGTGCTCAACGTCGTGCACGGCGACAAGGTCGCGGTCGACGCCCTGCTGGAGCACCCGGACGTCGCGGCCGTCTCCTTCGTCGGCTCCACGCCGATCGCCCGGTACATCCACACCACCGCCTCGGCCAACGGCAAGCGCGTCCAGGCCCTCGGCGGCGCCAAGAACCACATGCTCGTCCTGCCCGACGCCGACCTGGACGCGGCCGCCGACGCGGCGGTCTCGGCGGCGTACGGCTCGGCCGGCGAGCGCTGCATGGCGATCTCGGCGGTCGTCGCGGTCGGCGCCGTCGGCGACGAGCTGGTGGAGAAGATCCGTGAGCGCGCCGAGAAGATCAAGATCGGTCCGGGCGACGACCCGGCGTCCGAGATGGGTCCGCTGATCACCGCCGCCCACCGCGACAAGGTCGCCTCCTACGTCACCGGCGCCGCCGCCCAGGGCGCCGAGGTCGTCCTCGACGGCACCGGGTACACGGTCGACGGGTACGAGAACGGCCACTGGATCGGCCTGTCGCTGCTCGACAAGGTGTCGACCGACTCCGACGCCTACCGCGACGAGATCTTCGGCCCGGTGCTGTGCGTGCTGCGCGCCGACACCTACGAGGAGGGCGTGCGCCTCATCAACGACTCGCCGTTCGGCAACGGCACCGCCATCTTCACCCGCGACGGCGGCGCCGCCCGCCGCTTCCAGCTGGAGATCCAGGCGGGCATGGTCGGCGTGAACGTCCCGATCCCGGTGCCCGTCGGCTACCACTCCTTCGGCGGCTGGAAGGACTCGCTCTTCGGCGACCACCACATCTACGGCAACGACGGCGTGCACTTCTACACCCGCGGCAAGGTCGTCACCACCCGCTGGCCCGACCCGTCCGAGGCCCCGGCGGGCGTGGACCTGGGCTTCCCCCGCAACCACTGACACCCCCGGTCCCGGAGAAAACGGCTGGCCCCGACCGGGGCCGGCCGTCGATCCTTGCCGGGATGAACGACGACGAACCGAAGTACCGCATCCGCGCCCTCCACACCGACGACACGATCACCGTCTACCAGGCGTACGCGCCCGCGATCGGCGGCCCCGCCGCCCGCACGGGCCGCTTCCCGGCCTCGTGGAAGCGCGAGCGGATGACGTGGATCAAGCCGAGCTTCCTGTGGATGATGTACCGCTGCGGCTGGGCCACCAAGCAGGACCAGGAGACCGTCCTGGCCGTCGAGATCACCCGCGAGGGCTTCGAATGGGCGCTGCGCCACGCCTGCCTCTCGCACTACGTGCGCGGCTTCCACCCCGACCAGGACGCCTGGAAGCGGCAGCTGCGCCGCTCCCCGGCCCGCGTGCAATGGGACCCGGAGCGGGACCGGCACCTGGCGCCGCTGCCGTACCGCTCGCTCCAGCTGGGCCTCGCGGGCGAGGCGTCCGCCCGGTACGCCGACGAGTGGACGGTGTCCATACGGGACGTGACACCGCTCGCCCGCGAGATCCACGGGCTCGTCCGGGCCGGGGACGTGGAGGGTGCGGAGCGGCTGATGCCCGAGGAGCGCCCCTACCCGGCGGGTGCGGAACTCCTCGGGCATCTGGTCCCCGAAGGGTCGGACACGACCTAGAACCGCGAGTGGAGCAGCCTGTCCGGGGAGCCCGGGAGCGCGTTGCGCACCTTGCCGCTCGTGGCGTCGTCCACCAGGGCGTCGCGTACCTGCGCCGGGGAGGCCGTGGGGTGTTCCGCCAGGTACAGGGCGGCCACGCCGGCCGCGTGGGGCGCCGCCATCGACGTACCGGAGAGGGTGCTCGTCGCCGTGTCGCCGGTGCGCCAGGCCGAGGTGACCTTCACTCCCGGCGCGAAGAGGTCCACGCAGGTGCCGTAGTTGGAGAAGGAGGCCCGGCGGTCCGTGTCGTCCGTGGCGCCGACGGTGACGGCCCCCGGGACACGGGCGGGGGAGGTGTTGCAGGCGTTCTCGGGCAGCCCGAGGACGTTGCCGTTGCCCGCCGCGACGGTGTACGAGACGCCCGAGGCGATCGACCGCTCGACGGCGTCGTCGAGGGAGGTGTTCACACCGCCGCCCAGGCTCATGTTGGCGACCGCCGGCTTCACGGCGTTCGCCGTCACCCAGTCCACGCCCGCGATGACCCCGGCCGTCGTGCCCGAGCCGTCGCAGTCCAGGACGCGCACGGCGACGAGTCGGGCGGCCTTCGCCACCCCGTGGGTCGTGCCGCCGACCGTCCCGGCGACATGCGTGCCGTGGCCCTGGCAGTCCTGCCCGTTCTGCCCGCCGCCGACGGTGTCGGTGCCGACCACGGCCCGGCCCCCGAACTCGCGGTGCGAGGTGCGGATCCCGGTGTCGATGATGTACGCGTGCACGCCGGACGCCGTGCCGTCGTAGGCGTACGTCCCGGACAGCGGCAGGTCGCGCTGGTCGACCCGGTCCAGGCCCCAGGTGGCGCCCGGCTGGACGGTGCTGACGCGGACGGTGCGGTCCTGCTCGACGTACGCGACCCGGGGGTCGGCGGCGAGGGCGGCCGCCCGCGCCCTCGACATGCCGGCGGAGAAGCCGTCGAGCGCGCTGCGGTACTCGTGGCGGGGGGTGACGCCGAGGTCCGCGGCGCGGGTGGAGCCGTCCTTGAGGACGACGATCCAGCTGCCGGCCACGGCGGTTGCGGCGGGTGCGAGGCGGAGGTCGCCGATCGGCCCGGCGTGCGCGGCGGGGGAGGCGGCGGTCTGCAGACCGGCCGCGAGGGCGACGGCGGAGACCAGCGCGGCGGCGCGGCGCGGGGGTACGGGGCGCGGGAACACGGCGCGGAGCCTGCGGGAGGGTGCGCTCATCTCGGCGGCACCTGACCTTTCTTCGTCCGGACGGCCCCACAGCGTCCCGACTGGTCATGTACCGCACAAGAGTGGTCGGCGGGCCTACCCCGCTTCGTCGCCGAACCCCCACGTGAGCATGGCGAATTCTCCATCGTCCCCGGCACCGGCCGAGCGGTACGTCGCCAGCGCCGGATCGTTGTCCGTGTCCACCCCGACCCACATGCCGTAACAGCCGCGCTCCCGGGCGACGGCGGCCAGCGCCCGCGTCAGCTCCCGCCCGATGCCCCGACGGCGGTACGGCTCGTCCACGGACAGCTCGTACAGGCACATCTCCGCGCCCTTGTCCGGGTGCAGCATCTCCACGCCCGACACCATCCCGGCCGCCACGCCGTCGACGTGGGCGATCAGCATCAGGTGGCCGGGTGCCGCCAGGAAACGCGCGGCCCACTCGGGGCGCGCCGGGCCGTCGTACAGGTGCTCCGCCCCCAGGAGTTCGTCGACGGTCGTCGCGCGGCGGATCTCCATGCCTGGTCCTCCCGTGTACCGCGGTTGCTGTACGGCGACGGTAGTGCGTACACCTCAGGAAGGCCTCCGAGTTCCGCCGTGCGGCAGCCGAGGGGCCCCGGCGCGGCGCTTAGGGTTTCAGGCATGCAGATCCGAATCCCCCGCCGCTGGGCGGCCGCCACGGCCGCGGCCGCCGTGCTGCTCGCGGGCGCCGGCACGTGGACGGCCGTGGCCTCGGACGACGACGCCGCCCCCCGCCGCGAGGACAGAGTGCTGGAGATGCCGGGAGCGAGGATCGACACCTCCTTCTTCACCTCCGGCCCCGACGACGCCCGCCGCCCCGCCGTGCTCCTCGGGCACGGCTTCGGCGGCACCAAGGAGGACGTGCGCGCCCAGGCCGAGAAACTGGCACGGGACGGGTACGCGGTGCTGACCTGGTCCGCGCGCGGCTTCGGGGCCTCGACGGGGCGCATCGGGCTCAACGACCCGGACTTCGAGGTCAAGGACGTCTCCCGGCTGATCGACTGGCTCGCGAAGCGCCCCGAGGTCCGGCTGGACGGGGCGGGCGACCCCCGGGTCGGCGTCTCGGGCGTGTCGTACGGCGGGGCGGTCTCGCTGCTCGCGGCCGGGTACGACGCGCGGGTGGACGCCATCGCCCCCCAGATCACGTACTGGAACCTGGCGGACGCCTTCTTCCCGGACGGCGTCTTCAAGAAGCTGTGGGCCGGCATCTTCTTCACCACCGGCACGGTGGCGTCGTCGGACCAGCCCCCGGGCCGTGCGCCCGGCGAGGGCGACCAGCCCCCGGGCCGCGCGCCCGGCCAGGACGAGGCGCCGGCCGGGGGCGGCGGCGGGGCGGCACCGGCCCGGGGCGGGGCCGCCGCGGCCGCCGGCCGGCAGGCCGAGCCCACCGCCGCCTGCGGACGGTTCCAGGACGCACTGTGCGCCATGTACGAACGGGTCGCTGTCACCGGCGAGCCGGACGCCGCCGCCCGGGCACTGCTGGAGGCGCGCAGCCCCTCCGCCGTCGGCGACCGCATCAAGGTGCCCACGCTCGTCGTCCAGGGTCAGTCCGACTCCCTCTTCCCGCTCTCCCACGCCGACCGCATCGCCGGAGCCGTCCGTGCCAACGGCGCCCCCGTCGCCGTCGACTGGATCGCCGGCGGCCACGACGGCGGCGACCGGGAGACCGAGCGCGTCCAGGCACGCATCGGCTCCTGGTTCGACCGGTACCTCAAGGACGACAAGGGCGCCGACACCGGACCCGCCTTCCGGGTCAGCCGCTCCGGCGGGGTCGACACCACCGACGGCCGAGCCCGGCTGCGCGGCGCCACCGGCGACAGCTACCCCGGTCTGCGCGCCGGGGACCGCGCCATCGCCCTCACCGGCCGCCCGCAGAGCTTCCGCAACCCGGCCGGGGCCACCCCGCCCGCCATCTCCGCCGTCCCGGGCCTCGGCGGAGGCCTCGCCCAGCTGTCGTCGCTCGGCGTCGGCCTCTCCCTCGACTTCCCCGGCCAGCACGCCCGCTTCGAGTCCCGGCCCCTCACCGCACCGCTGCGCATCACCGGTTCGCCGACCGTCCGCGTCACCGTCACCTCCGACACCGGCGAGGCGGTCCTCTTCGCCAAGGTGTACGACGTCGGCCCCGACGGCCGCCGGCAGGTGCTGCCCGCCCAGCTGGTCGCCCCGGTCCGGGTCGGGGGCGCCGGGAAGGGCAGGACGGTCGAGCTGACGCTGCCGGCCATCGACCACGAGGTGGAGGCCGGGCACCGGCTGCGTCTCGTCCTCGCCGCCACCGACCTGGGCCATGCCTCCCCCGCCGCCCCGGCGACCTACACCGTCGCCGTGGCCGGCCCCCTCTCCGTACCGACCGCGCCCGGTGTGCGCACCGAGGGCTCCGGCCTGCCCTGGTGGGTGTGGGGCATGCCGGCCGCCGGCGTCCTGATCGCCGCGGCCCTGCTGCTCACCGCCCGCCGCCGCACCACCGCGCCCGCCCCCGACCCCGACCTCGCCGACGTACCGCTCCAGATCACCGGACTGACCAAGAAGTACGCCAAGTCCGCCGACCGGTACGCCGTGCGGGACCTGTCCTTCCGGGTCGAGAAGGGCCAGGTCCTCGGCCTCCTCGGCCCGAACGGCGCCGGCAAGACCACCACCCTGCGCATGCTGATGGGCCTGATCACCCCCGACGACGGTGAGATCCGCGTCTTCGGGCACGCCATCCGGCCGGGTGCGCCGGTCCTGTCCCGGGTCGGGGCCTTCGTCGAGGGCGCCGGCTTCCTGCCGCACCTCTCCGGGCGGGAGAACCTGGAGCTGTACTGGCGCGCCACCGGCCGCCCCGCCGCCGACGCCCACCTCGACGAGGCCCTGGAGATCGCCGGTCTCGGCGACGCCCTCGCCCGCGCGGTGCGCACCTACTCGCAGGGCATGCGGCAGCGGCTCGCCATCGCCCAGGCCATGCTGGGGCTCCCCGACCTCCTCATCCTCGACGAGCCGACCAACGGCCTCGACCCGCCGCAGATCCGCGAGATGCGGGACGTGATGATCCGGTACGCGGCCGGGGGCCGGACCGTCATCGTCTCCAGCCACCTGCTGTCCGAGGTCGAGCAGACCTGCACGCACCTGGTCGTCATGGACCGCGGCCGGCTCGTGCAGGCGGGCCCGGTCGCCGAGATCACCGGCGCGGGCGACACCCTGCTCGTCACCACGGCCGGTGACGTGCCCGAACCGCTGATCGACAAGGTGGGCGCCCTGCCGGGCATCGGCTCGGTGGTGCGCACGGACGGCGGGCTGTTGGTGCGGCTGGACGGCGCCACCGCGACCGGTCTGATCGCGGAACTCGTCCGGCTGGACGTGCCGGTGACCGGCGTCGGCCCGCACCGCCGCCTGGAGGACGCGTTCCTCACCCTGATCGGAGGAGCATCCGCATGAGCGCCCTGGTCCAGTCCGCGCCCGGTTACCGGGCCCGGCACACCCTGCCGCTGCGCGTCGAGGCCGTACGCCAGTTGAAGCGGCGCCGCACCCTCGTCATGGGGGCGATCCTGGCCGCCCTGCCCTTCGTGCTGATCGCCGCCTTCGCCATCGGCGGCACCCCGGACGGGCGCGGCAACGACCGGATCACCCTGATGGACACGGCGACGGCGTCCGGCGCGAACTTCGCCGCGACATGCCTGTTCGTGTCGGCCGGCTTCCTGCTGGTGGTGCCGGTGGCGCTGTTCTGCGGCGACACCGTGGCGTCCGAGGCCAGTTGGTCCTCGCTGCGCTACCTGCTGGCCGCACCCGTGCCGCGGTCCCGGCTGCTGTGGTCCAAGCTGGCCGTGGGCCTCGGCTTCAGCGCGGCGGCGATGCTGCTGCTGCCGCTGGTGGCCCTCGCCGCCGGGTCCGTCGCCTACGGCTGGGGCCCGCTGCAACTGCCCACCGGCGGCTCCCTGGCCGCGGCGGACAGCGTGCCGCGCCTCGCGCTGGTCGTCGCGTTCGTCTTCGTCTCGCAACTGGTCACGGCGGGCCTCGCCTTCTGGTTGTCGACCCGGACGGACGCCCCGCTCGGCGCGGTCGGCGGCGCGGTCGGACTGACGATCATCGGGAACGTGCTGGACGCGGTGACGGCGCTCGGCTCCTGGCGCGAGTTCCTGCCCGCGCACTGGCAGTTCGCCTGGGCGGACGCGCTCCAGCCGCAACTGGAGTGGAGCGGCATGCTCAAGGGGTCGGCGGTGTCGGTGACCTACGCCCTGATCCTGTTCGCGCTCGCCTTCCGGGGCTTCGCCCGCAAGGACATCGTCTCCTAGGCACGACCTGGTCAGAGCCAGCCGCGACGAGCCGCTTCCGCTCCCGCCCGGAAGCGGCTCGTCGTGCCGAGGGCCGCGAGCAGTTCGCCCACACGACGGCTGTACGTGCGCCCCGATATGCCCAGTCGCGCGGCGGCGGTCTCGTCGGTGAGCCCCGCCAGCAGGGCCTCCAGCACCGGCCGCAGGTGCGGGGGGAGCGCGCCGGGCGGCAGCGGCCGCGCCGGAACCTCGTCGCCCGTCTCCCACCAGGCGTGATGGGCCCGCACCAGGGCCTGCACCACGACCGGGTCCCGGATCAGCAGCAGCCCGTTGTAGAGCAGTTCGAGGTCGAGGGGTATGACCGCGACCGTGCGGTCCACCACGATCATCTTGAAGGGGATGGACTGCGTCAGCCGGGCCCGCCCCGGCAGGTGCGCCGCCCCGGCCGTGTCCGCGGCGGTGACCCTGGACAGCGCGTGCCGGGGCACGATCTGACGCACCGTCGCCACCCGCTGCGCCGCCGTGCGCACACAGGTGCCGGCCAGTTCCAGGAACGGCTCGGGGATCGGCAGGCCCAGGCAGGCGGCCGGATCGTCGAAGGTCAGCACCTCATGGCGGGCGGACTCGGTGAGCGCGGCGAGCGTCGCGCAGATCTGTCTCACCCCTCGCACCGGCTGCCCGGCCGGGCGAGGTGCCTGCTGCGGCACGGCACGCACCGGTGTCGCCTCTCTTAAGGCCGCTCGGCCGAGCACGGAGCCCGGAACGTTCGTCACGGCTGACCACCCCCGCCATCCCCTGGGAACGTACGCAACTCCATGTACGCATGCGACTGCGTACGGTGACAAGGGCGTGTTCACGGGTTGGCGAGTCCAAGCCAAGTGCTGCGCCGGGCCTCACCGGCAGCTCGCCCGGCCGGCCGGCCGCCCCGCCCCCCGGCCCGCCGCCGGACCGCCGTCCGGCCGGTCGTCCACAGCCCCTGACACGTGTTCGAGCGCCTGCCATCATGACCGCATGCCGACGCTGCTGCTCGCCCTCGCGGTCGTATCCACCGGCCTGTACGCCGGGTTCATGCTGATCTTCCTGACCGGCATCATGCCCGCGCTGGCCCGGCTGACGGACGAGGAGTTCGTGACGGTCATGCGGCGCGTCAACGAGTACGTGCCCCGCGCGGTCTTCCTCACCGTCTTCGCGGGCGCCGTGGTGTTCCCCGCCCTGGCGCTCGCCGTGCCGGCCGAGGGCGGGCCCGGCGGCCGGCGGTGGCTCGTCCTCGCCGGGCTGGTGTGCGCGGCGCTCAACCACCTGGTCACCGTCGCCGGGAACGTGCCGCTCAACAACGCCCTCGCCGCCGCGGGGGACGGGGAACCCGGCCCCGCGCGAGCGGCCTTCGAATCCCGCTGGAACGCCCTCCACCTGCTCCGCACGCTGCTGGTCACCGCGTCGTTCGCCCTCCTGGTCACCGCCTCGCTCGGCTGACCGGCCGTGCGCCGTTTGCAGTACGGGAAGTGGCGCCCGGCACCGCGCCGTGTCCGGATGGTCACGTGACCCTCGCGGCGGGGGTCACCCACCGACCGACGAGAAACGGACGACGACACGTGACCCGCACCCACCGTTGGGCCGCCACGGCCTTCACCTGCCTGGCCCTGACCGGCATAGCCGCCGGTCCCGCCCTCGCCTCGGCGCCCGCCGACGGCTCCGCCCCCGCCACCGACGCGGCGTTCCTGCGCGCCTCCCACCAAGGCAACCTGACCGAGATCGCGGCAGGCAAGGACGCCCAGAAGAACGCCACCACCGACTGTGTGAAGCACGTGGGCAAGGTGCTCGTCCGCGACCACACCAAGCTGGACGCGGCCACCCGGGCCCTCGCCGACAAGCAGGGCGTCGACCTGCCCGTCGCGCCCTCCAAGGAACAGCAGGAAACGCTCGCGGACATCATGTCCAAGGCGGGCACCAAGGCCTACGACGCGGCATGGCTCACCGCCCAGGCCGCCGCCCACGAGAAGACCCTCGCCCGTATCGACCACCAGGTCGCCCACGGCAAGAACGCCGAGGTCACCGCCGCCGCCAAGGCCGCGCGCCCGGTCGTCGCCATGCACCTGGACATGGTGCGCGGCGGGAAGTGCCACGCCGCGGCCGCACCCAGGGCCATCCACGCCGGCAACGGCGGACAGGTCGCCACGTCCCTCGCGGCCGACGTCCCGGTCGCGCTCGCCGTGCCCGCCGTGGCGCTCGGCGGCGTCCTGGTGGCCGGCGGAGCGTTCTGGGCCGCCTCCCGCATGCGCCGCCACGACAACCGCTGAACACCGGTGGACGCTTGGCCGCGTCACGAGCCCGGTCCGGGCCGCACGCTGGTCCGGACCGGGCTCGCGGCGGCCGCCACGGCCGTCGTGGCGTGCCTCTTCCCGTTCTTCCCGGCCCCCGGGCGGGCCCCCGACGCGGGCACCCTGCCGGGGTCGGCCGCCGCACCGCCGGCCGCCGTCACGGGCACGGCGCCGAGGACACCGGCGTACTCCCCGCCCGTCTCCCTGGCCGTCCCGGGCCATCTGCGCGGCACGCCGGTCGACCCGGTCACCGCCGACGCGACCGGGGCGATGGCCGTCCCCGAGTCGCCCGAGCGCCTCGGGTGGTGGGCCCTCGGCGCGCCGCCCGGCGCCGTCCGCGGCACCGTGCTGCTGGCGGGCCACCTCGACTCGGCCGGCGAGGGCGCGGGCCCCTTCGAGGCCCTCCACGACGTGCCGCTCGGCACCCGCGCGCAGGTCACCGCGGCCGACGGGACGCGGCACACCTACCGCATCGTGGCCCGGCGCACGCACCCCAAGAAGGCGCTGCCGACGGACCTGTTCACCACCGGCGGCACCCCGCGCCTGGTCCTCGTCACCTGCACCGGCGACTTCGACCCCGACGCGCACGCGTACGCGGAGAACCTGGTCCTCTACGGCGAGCCGGACGGACCGCCCCGCCGCTGACCACCGGGCGCCCGTCAGGCGGCCGGGGCCAGATCGGTCAGGGGGTCGGCGAACGTGTCCCGGGACACCGCCGGGACGGTGGCCTTGGCCAGGGCGGCGAGGGTCCGGCCCGGACCGATCTCCAGGAGCCGGTCGCAGGCCAGTTCCAGGGTCAGCGTGCGCAGGGTGTCCGACCAGCGGACCGGCGCCGTGAGCTGGCGGCGCAGCAGGTCGGCCCACTCGGGCCCGCCGCGGTGGGCCCGGGCGTCGACGTTGGCCACCACCGGGGTGTGCCCCGGCATGAACCGGACCGTGGCGAGGGCCTCCGCGAAGCGCTCGGCCGCCCCGGCCATCAGCGGGGTGTGGAACGCCCCGCCGACGGCGAGCGGCACGACCTTCACCGCGCCCGCCCGCTCGGCCGCCCGCGCGCACCGCTCGACGTCCGCCGACCGGCCCGCGAGCACCGTCTGCCGCGGCGAGTTGTGGTTGGCCACCCACACCTGCCCGCCCCGCTCCCTGAGCGCGGCCGCCAGGCCCTCCGCCCGGGCGGCGTCGAGGCCCAGGACGGCCGCCATCGAGCCCGGCACGCGCTCGCAGGCCTCCCGCATCGCCAGCCCGCGCGCCAGGATCAGCCGCACCGCGTCCTGCGGGTCCAGGACCCCGGCCGCCACGAGCGCCGTGTACTCGCCCAGGCTGTGCCCGGCGCACGCGCCCGGCAGGGTCACCAGCGGGTGCTCGCGCCGCAGTTCGGTCCAGGCCACCAGGGCCAGGGCGAACGTGGCGAGCTGGGCGTTGTCGGTGCGCCGCAGCGTCTCGGTGTCGGCGTCCAGGAGGAGGGCGGCGACGTCCCGGCCCGCCGCGTCGGACACCTCCTCCACCACCGCCCAGGCGGGCCGGCGGGTCCAGGGCAGGCCCATGCCCGGGCGCTGGACACCCTGGCCGGGGAACGTCAGCGCCAGTCGGGGCGTCGCCATCGGATGCGTACTCCTTCCAGCCGTGGGGGACCGGCGGGAGCGCCGGCCGGCGCCCCGCCCCGTCGCGGGTTCAGCAACCGACACCACCGCCTCCGGTGACCGGGATGTTCGCCCCCGTCACGTAGGAGGAGCCGTCGCCCGCCAGGAAGCGGACCACCTCGGCCACCTCCTGCGGGGTGCCCGTCCGGTTCAGGGCGGTCTCGCTCAGCAGCTGCTTCATCCGGGCACCGGTGACGCCCTCGGCCATGTCGGTGGCGATGATGCCGGGGGAGACGGTGTTGGCGGTGATGTTGCGCGGCCCGAGCTCCTTGGCCAGCGAGCGCGCCAGGCCGATCAGGGCCGCCTTGGACGCCGCGTAGTTGGCCTGCCCGGGGGCGCCCGCGGTGCCGGTGGTGGAGGAGACGTAGATCAGCCGGCCCCAGCGGGCCTTGAGCATCCCCGGCACGACCTGCTGCGTCACCCGGACGGCACCCATCAGGTTGGTGTCGACGACGGAGCCGAACGTCTCCTCCGACATGGACAGCAGCAGCCCGTCGCGGGTGATGCCGGCGTTGGACACCAGCACCTCCACCGGACCCTGCTGGATGGTGACCTCCTCGACGGCGCGGGCGACGGCCTCGCTGTCGGTGACGTCGCACCGCACGCCGAACAGACCGGCCGGCGGCTCGCCCGAACGGTAGGTGACGGCCACCTTGTCGCCCGCGTCGGCGAGGGCCCGCGCCACGGCGAGGCCTATGCCCCGGTTGCCTCCGGTGACCAGTACGGAACGACTCATGCCATCTCCTCGGTGCGGGTGTGTGCGGTGGTGGTCGGGTGGAGCAGGGCCTTCAGGCGGTCCGCCGCCTCGGCCGCGCCGGTGAAGTGCAGGGTCTGCCAGCCGGCGGCCGCGGCCCCCTCGCAGTTCGCGGCCAGGTCGTCCACGAGCAGGCAGTGCCGGGGCTCGACCCCGGCCCGCTCGGCGGCGAGCGCGAACATGGGCGCCGAGGGCTTGCGGTGGCCCACCTCGAAGGAGAGCAGGACGTCGTCGAACAGCTCGGCGGGGTCGACCATGCGGCGCCAGTGGGCGTCCCAGGTCGGCACCATGTTGGAGATCAGCCCGACGAACGCCCCGGCCCGCCGCGCCTCGCGCAGGGCCCGTACCCAGGTGTGGTTGGTCTCCCGGCCGTCGAACCAGTCGTCGGCGAGCGTGGTCAGGCCGAGGGCGGTGCCGTACTCCTCGGTGAGCACCGCGTCGACCATGCCGAGCCACTCCCGCTCGGTGACCAGCGGGGTGTCGATCGGCTCCATCACGTCCTCGGTGCCGAAGGAGGCGGTGACCACGCCGATCGCGTGGCCGAGCCGCTCCACGGAGATGTTCTTGCGGGCGCAGAACGTGGCGAGGGTGTGGCTGATCGGCGGGGTGAGGACGCCGCCGAAGTCGGTCCACACGGCCCGGACGGCGACGGCGCCCGGCGCAGGGGGAGCGAGGGGCGTCATGCGGCGTCCCCGAGCGTCCGGGCCGCGCCGGCCGGCGCCGTCCGCAGCGTGGTGGTGATCTCCGCGACCGGCGAGTCGCCGTGCGCGAAGGCGACCGAGAAGGTCTCGCCGTCCCCGGCCGGTGTGGCGGTGGCCGTGAGCGGCTCGTCCAGCTCTGCGTACCGGGCGAAGACCGCCTCGATGCCGACCAGCCGGGACGCGCGCCGCGCCCGCTCGCCGAGCGAGACCAGCGCCAGCTGGTGGGCGGCCTCGGTCAGCACCATCGCCGGCAGGTGGTCGTAGGCGTGGTCGAACAGCGACCGGTTGCCGAAACGGGGGGTGACCTGCGCGGAGACGGTGTTCCCCACACGTATGGGATGGGACAGCAGTACGTTCAGCGGGTGCACGCGGCCTACCTCTTCGGGGTCGATCCGGAACGTGTCCGGGCTGTCGGTGCAGTCGGCGCTCGACGGCGCGGGGGTGCCCCGCTGGGCGTGCCGGAGCGCCTCGTGGGAGTCGTGCCGCAGGAACGCGGCGTGCATGGTGTGCCTGCCGACCGGCTCGCCGTCCAGGTGGAAGTCCTGCACGACGCTGCCGCGCCGCCAGGTGCCGTTCCGGGTGGGGCGGCCCTCGAAGCGGCTGTCGATGAGCAGTTCGCCGGGGCGGTCGCCGATCAGCAGCGCCGCCGAGTCGGTCAGTTCCAGCCGGAAGTTGTCCACGATCATGGCCGTGCCCGCGGCCATGCCCAGGTGCGTGTGCGAACCGTGGATGGCGGCCTGCCGGGCCGCTTCGAGCAGGAGCAGCGGGTCGTGCCGGGCGGGCAGCTGGACGTGGTCGTTGTAGTAGGCGTGCGACAGCGGCAGTTGGGCCGCCGCGAGGACGCGCCGCTCGCCGATCGCCCGTACGTCGGTGAGGAACACCTCGGAGACCGCCGCCCGGTGCACCAGAGCCCGGTCCACCGTCCGCGCGAAGCCGAGTTCCGCCTCCTCGAGGCCGGGCGCGGCCTCCGTGCCGTCCCGTCCCGTCTCCGTGCCGCCCCGTCCCGCCTCCGCGGCGGCGCCGGGCGCGGCCCCCGTGAAGCCGTGGACGGCTCCGGCCCCCACCCGGGCGACTTCTTCTGTGGCTGCCCGCATAAGCAATTCTCCCTTTCCCGAACCCGGCCGTGTTTCTTCCCGGTCGATGAAACCCCACAACAGCCGGATCAGGGGCGGACATTGCACGTCAGTGGTGTGCCGATACGCCTTTGGAAAGGGGGCGTACTCCTTTGGTCATTACCTCTTGTTGCGCTCCGTCGCGGCCTCCTAGTTTTGCCGTCGTCGCTCAAGGCGGCCCAACGGAGGGAAACGAGAAATGACGCAGCAGCAGAACGCCGGCTTCGACGCTTCGTACTACCAGGAAAAGATCTCCGAGATCGTCACCGAGGAACTGGAACTGGAGCCCGGTGAGCTCACCGTGTCGGGCGACTTCATCGAGGACTACGACGGTGACTCGCTCGCCCTCATCACGGTGGTCTCCCGGATCGAGAAGGAGCTGGGCGTGGCGCTGCCCAAGGAGGGCCTGGAGGAGCTCAAGACCCTCGGCCACCTCCTGGACGCGGTGTACGCCAAGCTGACGGAGGCGCTGCAGTATGCCTGAGCGCCGACCTGGGCGCCGGGTCGTCATCACCGGTCTCGGCGCTGTGAGCAGCGTCGGGATCGGGGTGGCGGACTTCACCGCCGCCATCCGGGCCGGTGCCAGCGGCATCAGCCCCATCCGGTCCTTCGACACCACCGGGTTCCCCTACGTGCGCGGCGGCGAGGTGCACGACTTCGAGCCGCGCGACATCCTGCGCGCCATCCGGCCCGAGCAGTGGGGCCGCAGCGGACTGCTCGCGGCCGCCGCCTCGCGGCTCGCCGTGGAGGACGCGGCGCTCGACCCCGGCCTGCTGTCCCGTTCCCGCGCCGGCTCCGTCATGGGCACCACCAGCGGCGAGTCCGCGGTGCTCCAGGACCTCAGCGAGCAGTGGGTCGGCGACGGGCTGAAGAGCATCGACCCCGGCCTCGTCACCCAGCTCCCCGCCGGCCGCATCGCGGCCGCCGTCAACAGCGAACTCGGACTCACCGGTGACGCGCTGACCATCCCCACCGCCTGTTCGGCCAGCAACTACGCCCTGGGACACGCCTTCGACCTGGTCCGCAGCGGCGAGGCCGACCTCATGCTGGCGGGCGGCGCCGACGCGGTGAACCGGCTCACCCACGCGGGCTTCTACCAGCTGGGCGCCATGGCCGAGGAGGTCCCGCGCCCCTTCGACACCCACCGCGAGGGCATCCTCGCGGGCGAGGGCGGCGCCGCGCTGCTCCTCGAACCGCTGGACCACGCCCTGGCGCGCGGCGCCCGGATCTACGCCGAGGTGCTGGGCTCCTGGGCGAACTGCGACGCCCACCACATGGTCCACCCGGACTCGGCGTCCATCGCCCAGTGCATCAGGGACGCCCACGCGGCGGCCGGGGTGACGCCGGACCAGATCGACTACGTCTGCGCCCACGGCACCGGCACGCCGACCAACGACGCCACCGAGGTCCAGGCGGTCCGCGAGGTGTTCGGGGACCGGCTGCCGCCGGTCAGCTCCATCAAGTCGATGATCGGCCACACCATGGGCGCGGCCAGCGGCTTCGGCGCGGTCATCTGCTGCAAGGCCATCGAAGAGGGCTTCCTGCCGCCGACCGCCAACGTGGTGGAGGTCGACCCGGCCCTCGGGCCCGGCCTCGACCCGGTGCCGGGCACGGCGCGCGAGGCCCGGGTGGACATCGTGCAGAACCACGGCTTCGCCTTCGGCGGCAACAACGTCATCACCATCCTGGGGAGGGTCTCGTGACCACGCTGGCTCCGGAGGCGGGCACGGCGGCCGGTACCGCCCGGCCGGACACGCTTCCCGCGACGGTACGGCCGGACCTCCCGGCCGTACGCCCCCTGGTCGTCACCGGCCACGGCGTGGTCTCCGCCGCCGGGTACGGGCTGGCGCCGCTCGGCGACCTGCTGGCCGGCGGCGGCCCCGGGCACACCGGTCCGCAGGGCCCGGACGCCGCGGACTACCCGCCGATCGCGGTGCGTTCGGTGCCCGGGTTCCGGCTCGCGGACCACCTCGGGCGCAAGGGCACCCGCAACCTGGACCGGCTCACCGGGCTCGGCCTGGTGGCCTGCAAGGAGGCGCTGCTGGGCCTGGCGGACGCCGGGGCCGCGGTCTCCGAGGAGGAGAGCGGGCGCACCGGCGTGGTCATGGCGACCAACACCGGCTCGGTGCAGAGCCTGAGCGACCTCGCCCGGGACACGCTGGTGCAGGACGCCCCGTACATGGTCAACCCCGGCCGCTTCCCGAACACGGTGATGAACTGCCTCGCCGGCCAGATGGCCATCCGGTACGGGCTGCGCGGCCTCAACGCCACGGTCGCGGGCGGCCGGCTGTCGGGGCTGTTCGCCTTCCGGCACGCCAGGATCGCGCTGGACCAGGGCCGCGCCGAACGGCTCCTCGTGGGCGGTACGGAGGAGCTGAGCGCTCCCGCCGCCTGGGCGTGGCACCGCACCGGGGCCCTGTCCGAGCGGGGTGCCATCGGCGAGGGCAGCGCCCTGTTCATGGTCGAGGACGCCGAGCGGGCGGCCGCCCGCGGGCACACCCCGCTCGCGGAACTGCTCGCCTGCGAGGTCGGGTTCTACGGCGCGGGAGCCGGACGGCACTCACTGGCGTCGGGCCTCGCCGCGTGCGTGGAGCGCGCGCTGGTGCGCAGCGGCGTCACGGCCGCCCACATCGGCACCGTGGCGCTGGGCGCGACGCACCACGTGGGCCTGGAGCGCATCGAGGAACGGGCGGTGCGCGCGGTGCTCGGCGCGGTGCCCGGCGCCGTGCGGATCGCCGACGCGCTCGGCGAGACGTACAGCGCGGCCGGCGCCTTCCAGGTCGCCGCCGTCCTGGCCGGGTGGCGGCGCGATCCGGCCGCCGCGGGCACGGTGCCGCGCGTCGCGCTGGTCACCTCCGTGGGACAGGACGGGAACGCCGGGGCCCTGGTGCTCCGGGACGTCCCCCGGGGCTGAGCCCCGCCACGACGTGCCGCCGCGTCCGTCCCCCGCGCGCGGCGGCACCCGAGGGCCGGCCGGTCACCTCCCCCTGACCGGCCGGCCCTCCGTACCGCCCCGTGCGTCAGACGACGGCCTGGCCGAGGAGCGCCGCGTGGGCGAGGTGCTGCGTCAGCATGAACAGCCGGTACGGCCGGCGGCGCGCCCCCGGCGAGCCGGAGCCGCCCCGCAGGGTCACCGCGGCCACCGCGGCGCCGCCCGCCAGGACGACCAGAGCCGTCGCCAGCAGGGCGGGCGCCCACAGCAGGGCCGCGCCGGTGAAGCCGAGGCCGACGGTGAGCGCCCCCGCGGCGACGAGGGCCCGGGTGCGGCGCTCGCCGAGGGTGACGGCCCAGGTGCGGCGGCCGACGGCGGTGTCGCCGGCGATGTCGGAGAGGTCCTTGGCGACCGCGCCGACCAGCGCCATCCACAGCGACATGGCGACGCTCACCACGAGCAGGGTGGGCACGTGCGGCGGTACGCCGAGCGCGACGGGCCCCGCGCAGTAGGTCAGCAGACCGGAGAACAGGACGGTGCCCATCGCACGGGAGGTGCGGTTCTTCCAGGCGGTGCCCGGCGCCGAGTAGGCGTGCCCGAGCAGCAGCAGCACGGCGCACAGCAGCAGGGTGCCGAGGCCGGCGAGCGCCGCCGACACGAGCGCGGCGCACAGGGCGCCGCGGGCGACGGCGAGTGCCGTGTCCAGCGGGAGCCGGCCGCCGGCTATGGGTCTTCGGGACCCGTTGACCCGGTCCTCCCGCACGTCCGTGCAGCCGTTGTAGAGGTACGTGTAGAAGATGGCGCAGAACCAGGAGAACGCGCCGAGCAATACCGGGAGAACCGGTAGCGAGGTGCTGATCGGGGCCGCCGGGACGGCGAGCGCGACACCGGCCGAATAACGGAGCTGGAACGCCATCAGAACCGCTGGGCGCGATTCCTTGAGACTTAGCCTGAGCATTTCGGGAATGCTGGAGAGGGATCCAGTGGACGTCGTCGTCACGGTCGGGAATCGCGTCGTCACATTCGGCATGCTCCGGAGTCTAGGCAGGCTCGAGCGGTCCTCGCTGCTGGGCGAATGTGCCACTGATGCCTCCAAGGAGGTATGGACCACGCGCCAGTGAAGTGGTGCGCCTCCCGGACCCCTGAAGGGCCGTTCCCCCGCCGTGCGCGGCGGGGGAACGGCCCTTCGTCGTGCCCGCGCGCATGCCGTTCGCGTATGCGATTCCAGGCTTGCCTCCTGACCGTGCCGTCCGGTCGTGCCAACGGCATGTGCCGCGCACCGCGTCGGCCGGCGCGCGGTGCCGTCCGGCGGGGTGGCGCGCGGTGCCGTCCGGCGGGCGGCGCGTGGCGCACGGACGCGGGTGGGGTGGGGGCAGTGGTACGCCGGGCGGTGGCGCGAGTGGTCCGGGCCGGTACGCCGGACCGGAGCGGAAGTGGCCCGGTCGCCCGCCCGCCGCGGGAGGTTGACTTCCGGACAGGCGGGTGCCGGTCCCCGGTACCCCGCTTCCCGTGAAGGGCCGTTGGCAGCCCTGGTCCCCACCGACCCCGGGAAGCCTCCGTGCGTACATCCCTTTCCCCGGCCCCGCGCGCCCTCGTCCTCGGATCCCGAGAGATCCACGTCTGGTCGGTCGCGCTCCGCCACGTCCCCGTCGAGGCCGCCGGCGACGTCCTCGACCCCCAAGAACGCGCCCGTGCGGCGCGGATACGCCACCGGACCGGCCGGTGGCGCTACCTGACCGCGCACCTCGCGCTGCGCACCCTGCTCGCCGGATACCTGGGCGTCGCCCCCGAGCGGCCCCGCTTCACCCGCCGCTGCCCCGAACCGGAGGTGTGCGGCGACTGCGGGGCCGGGCGGCCGGTCCTGCTGCCCGGCCCCTGGCCGCACCTGGAGTTCAGCCTCTCCCACTCCGGCACGGCGGCCCTGGTGGGCCTGTGCCGGGCGCCGGTCGCGGTCGGCGTGGACGTCGAACGGATCCGGCCGGCCTTCGACTGGAGCCGGCTGCCCGACGTCGGGCCGCTCGGCCGGCTCGCCGGCTTCCGCACCTGGACCGCGATCGAGGCGGTCGGCAAGGCGGCCGGGACCGGGCTGCGCGACCCGGTGACGGTGGGCCCCCCGGGCGCCGGGGGAGTGCGCCGCGCCCGAAGACCGGGTGACGGCTCCGACTGGTACGTGCACGAGGCCGGCTGCCCCGACGGGTACGCCGGATCCGTCGCCACCCGCATGCCGGACGCTGCTGTGCGCTCCTTCCGGTGGCCTCCGCCCGGCGTACCGCTGCCGGACCCATCGGTGATTCTTCAACCATCGGGATCGTAAATGCGCCACCGCACGCGGTAGTTCAGGATGTGGGACGCCCCGGTCGCCGTGTTGACACCCCCATAACCCCTTGGTGATGATCCCTGGGATAGAGCTCAGGGGGAGTGGGGGTGAGCTCCAGTGGCATATCCGATCTCAACGGAGTCCGGGCCACACGTTTCGGTCGCCGAAGAATTCTTGGGTCGTACACCCGAACTGCTGAAGGAGTACCGGGAACGCCTCGAAGGGATCAAGAGCCCGCTCGTCGCGGAGGACGCCGCCTGGGAGAGCTGCGCGCTCCAGGCGAGGCGGATCATCCGCGACTGCGCCGACAGCCTCCACCGCGATCGGGTGGAGGTCCGCGGTTCGCTGATCCAGCAGGTGGAGAGCCTGGGCATGCAACGCGCCACGCAGGGCATCTACGGCGTGCACTCCATCCGCGCGGGAGTCATCCTCTTCGACCTCGTCTTCGACGCGCTCGCCGAGACGGTGGCGGCCGTGCCCTCCGAGGTCGGCCGGTTCCGGGCCGGGGTCCGCGCCCTCCAGAAGGGCATCGGCGACCGCCTGGAGGCGGGCGCGCTCGGCCACGACACCTACCTGCTCAACACGGTCCGGGAAGTGAACGCGGCGGGGCAGCGCCAGCTCGCCCGTGAGATCCACGACCACCTCGGCAACCATGTGAACCTCGCCCTGCGCCAGCTGGAACTGCACGAACTGGACCTGGACCTGCGGCCCGAGGACGCGGCGGCACGGCTCGCCGCGGTGAAGAACACCCTGACCGAGTCGCTCGGCATCATCCGCGACCTGGTCACCCAGCTGCGCCGCGCCGAGCACGAGGGCACCCTCCAGTCGGCGTTCACCGCGTTCCTGGAGTCCATGGAGATCACCGAGCCCGAGGTGCGGGTCCAGGTCAACGGCAGCGAGGAGTGGGCCACCCAGCCCGTGCTCGACGAGGTCTTCCTCGTCGTACGGGAGTGCCTGCGCAACTCCCTCGCGCACGCGGACGCCGATCACGTCCTCGCGGTCGTGGACATCGCCCCGTACGGCGTGCACGCGCTGATCGAGGACGACGGCCGGGGGTTCGACGCCTCGGCCGTGGCCACCGCGGGCCGCGCCAACGGGGTCGCCTCGGCCACCGAACGGGTCGAACTGCTCGGCGGAACGATCCTGTTCGCCAGCGACCCGGTGGCCGGCGGCACCCGGGTCACCATCACCATCCCCCTGCTGGATCCCCCGGGTGAGCCCGCTGACTCCGCGACCTGACCCGATCCGCATCCTCGCGGCCGACGACCACACCCTCCTGCGGACCGCGCTGTGCGAGCTGCTGAACGCGGAACGGGACCTGGAGGTCGTCGCCGAGGCGAGCAGCGGTCGCGGACTGACCGAACTCGTCGAACGGCACCGGCCCCACGTCGTCCTCCTCGACGTGGAGATGCCGCACAACCACCCCAAGACCACGGTCCGCAAGCTCCTGGAGCACTCGCCGGACCTGCGGATCATCATCCTCACCATGTTCGACGACCCGCCGCTGGTGCAGGAGTTGCTCCAGCTGGGCGCGCGCGGCTACCTGCACAAGAGCGTCCCGCGCGGAGCCCTGCTCACCGCCATCCGCAACGCCGCCACGGACGAGGACCAGGTCACCATCTCGGTGCCCCGGGGCACCTTCACCGCGGGCGGCGACATGGGGCGCGACCAGAGCCCCGGCCCGGTGTCGCCGCGCGAGCGGGAAGTGCTGGCGTGCGTCGCCGAGGCGATGAGCAACCGGCAGATCGCGGTGCGGCTCGGCATCACCGAGGGCACGGTCAAGCGCCACCTGCGCAACATCTTCGACAAGCTGGACGCGGTCTCGCGCATCGACGCCGTCAACAAGGCGATGGCCAAGAACCTCATCCCCGCGCCCCGCGGCCGCTCCCTCCACTGACCCGGCCCCGCGGCGTCCTGGGCCCGCGGCGCCCCGGCCCCGCACGGGCCCGGCACCGCGCCGGGCGGACCCGGCCGCCCGGCGGCCGGTCCCCGGCGGCGGTCAGCCCCTCTTCAGCTCCTCGTACGCCGCCCCGATCGCCGCGACCGCCTCCGATATGCCCGTCAGCGGCAGTGAGCCGTACCCGAGGAGCAGCCCCGGCCGGCCGGGCGGGCCGCCGAAGCGGAACTGCTGGCCGCCGCGGACCAGGACCGAGCGCCGCAGCGCCCCCTGGACCAGGGCGGCCTCGTCCGTCCCCGGGGGCAACAGGGCGTAGCTGTGCAGCCCGGCGGCCGAGCCGTTGAGGCGGGCGTCCGGCAGGTGCTCGCGCACGGCCGCGGCCAGCGCCTCGCTGCGGGAGCGGTAGCGGGAGCGGACCCGGCGCAGGTGCCGGTCGAGCAGCCCGCCGCGCATCAGGTCGGCGAACGCCAGCTGGGTCAGCGTGTCGGAGCCCTGGTCCTGGCGGGAACGGACCCGCTCCATCAGCGGGAACATCCGCGGCGGTATCGCCAGCCAGCCGAGCCGGAGCCCCGGCACCAGGACCTTGCTCGTGGTGCCCGCGTACACCACCCGCTCCGGATCGCCCTCCTGGAGCGCGGCGGGCCTCGCCTGGTGGTCGAACCAGAACTCGCCGTCGTAGTCGTCCTCGATCACCCACCCGTCGGTCTCCCGCGCCCAGCGCAGCAGCTCCTGCCGGCGGGCCGGGGAGAGGGTGACACCGGTGGGGAACTGGTGCGCCGGCGTGACCAGGACCGCCCGCGCCCCGGTACGGGCCAGCGCCTCGACGATCAGGCCCTCCTCGTCGACCGGCACCGGCACCGGGCGCATCCCCGTGTCCAGGATGAACCGGCGCTGGCCGTTGTGGCCCGGCTCCTCGATGGCCAGCTCGTGGATGCCCTGGTGCTGGAAGGAGGAACACAACAGGGCCAGGCCCTGCGCGAAGCCGGCCGTCACCATGATGTGGCCCGGCTCGGTGCGCACCGAGCGCACCCGGCCCAGATATCCGGCGAGTTCGTTGCGCAGCTCCGCGATCCCGGCCACCGGCGGGTAGTCCACACCGTCCCGGCCGACGTTCTGGAGCACCTTCGTGTAGGAGGTGAGCCACTCCTGGCGGGGGAAGTTCGACAGGTTGGCGATGCCCACGCGCAGGTCCCACCGCGCCTCCGGAGCCGGCCGCGGGTCCAGCAGCGAGGCCTCCCCGGCCCCCGCGGGCAGCTGGCGGGTGACGTGCGTACCGGAGCCGCGCACCGCGTCGAGGTACCCCTCGGCTATCAGCTGCTCGTACGCCTCGACCACCACGCTGCGCGAAAGCCCCAGGTCCTGGGCGAGTTGGCGGCTCGACGGCAGGCGTGCCCCGGGGTGCAGGACGCGGTCCTCGACCATGTCCTTGATCGCGTTCTGGAGCTGTGCGGTGAGCGGTACGACGGAGTCCCGGTCCACTTGCACCGACAAGTGCCAAGCCATCTGGTCTGCTCCGTCCCTCGCACAGTGGTCTGGGTGGTCCCCCTCGTCCACTGGCCTACTGGATCACACGCCAACGGTCCTTATTCATAGCAAACTTGAGGGGAGACCTCGAATGGCTGACGTACTTGCTCCGGCGCTGGTCCAGAAGGCCACCACGGGCCGCTTCGACCTCGCGGTCGAGAACCGGACCCTGCGGGTGGGGATCGTCGGACTCGGCTACACCGGCCTGCCGCTCGGCCTCGGATTCGCCACCGCCGGCTTCCACGTCCGCGGCCTCGACACCGACGCCGCGCGCACCGCACAGGTGGCCCGCGGCGAGTCCTACCTGCCGGACGTCCGCGACGCCGAACTGGCCGCCGCCGGCGACCGGTTGAGCGCCACCACGGAGCCCGGCGAACTCGCCGGCTGCGACGCCCTGATCATCTGCGTGCCCACCCCCGTCACCGGCGACCAGCAGGCCAACCTCGACTACGTCGAGTCCGCCATGGAGTCGGTGGCGCCGCTGCTGCGCCGCGGGATACTGCTGGTCGTGCAGTCCACGGTGCCACCGGGCACCACGGCCGCCGCCGTCGCCCGCATGGCGGAGGGCACCGGCCTGGAGCCGGGCCAGGACTTCCACGTGGCGATGGCGCCCGAGCGGGTCGACCCCGCCAACACCAACGGCTGGAACCTCTCCAACACCCCGAAGGTCGTCGGCGGCCTCACGCCCGAGTGCACCCGCCGCGCGGCGCTGCTGTTCGGCCAGGTCTGCGAGACGGTCGTACCGGTCTCCAGCCTGGAGGTCGCCGAGCTGGCCAAGGTCTTCGAGAACACCTTCCGCCTGGTCAACATCGGCCTGACGCTCGAACTGTCCGACCTGTGCCAGGAGCTGGACATCCCGGTCCGCGAGGTCATCGACGCGGCCTCCACCAAGCCCTACGGATTCCTCGCCCACTACCCGGGCCCGGGCGTCGGCGGCGAGTGCATCCCCGTCGACCCCCTGTTCCTGCGGGAGGCCGCCGCCCGCGCCGGCACCGACATGGCGCTGGTCGCCGCCGCCCACGAGCGGATAGAGCGGCGCCCGCGCCAGGTCGTCGAGCGGCTCGCGGACCTCCTGGACGCGCGCGGCGGCTCGCTGCGCGGCGCCAAGATCCTCATCGTCGGCGTCAGTTACAAGACGGGCGTCGCCGACCTGCGCAACGCCCCCGCCCTGGACATCGTGCGCGGCCTGCGCGCCGCCGGCGCCCAGGTCTCGTACCACGACCCGCTCGTGCGGGACCTGGTCGTCGACGGCGAACCGGTCACCGAGGCCGACTGGTCGGTCACCGAGCTGGCCCAGCAGGACGCCGCGGTCCTCGTCACCCCCGTACGCGGCCTGGAGGACGACCTGCTGTGGGGCGTGCCCCCGGTCGTCCTCGACACCCACAACCGGCTCGCGGCGGCCCGCAATGTGGCGGTGCTCTGATGGCGGCGGCCCTGCTCGCCACCCGCACGCTGGGTGCCGTCACCCGGGACGCGGTGGCCGGGCGCGAGGTGACGGAGGAGGCGGCCCGGGACGCCGTCGCGGAGCTGCTCGACGAGGCGACGGACCCGGTGGACGCGGCGGCCTTCCTGACGGCGGTGGCCGTCGGCGGGGCGACGCCCCGGCTGGTGGCGGCCGCGGTGCGTGCCGTGCTCGCGGTGGCCAGGCCGGTCGCCTGGACGGGCCCGGCGGTCGATGTCGTCGGCACCGGTGGTGACGGCAGCGACTCGGTCAACATCTCCACCCTCGCCGGGCTGATCGCCGCCTCGGCCGGGGCGACCGTCGCCAAGGCGGGCAACCGGGCCGCGACCTCGCAGTGCGGCAGCGCCGACGTGCTGGAGGCGCTGGGCATCGACATCGACCCCGGCGAGGACATCCCCCGGCACCTGGCCGAGCACCGGTTCGCGTTCCTGTTCGCCCCCGCGCTCCACCCGGCACTGCGCCGGCTCGCCCCGATCCGCCGCCGCCTCGGCTTCCGCACCCTGTTCAACCTCTCCGGGCCGCTCGCCAACCCGGTCCCGCTCACCGGCCGGCTCATCGGCACCGCCACCCGGCAGGACCAGGAGGTGCTGGCCGAGGCCGCCGCACTGCTCGGCCACCGCCGCACCTGGATCATCCAGGGCGCCGACGGCATGGACGAGCTGACCACCGCGGGGACCAGCCGGGTGCTGGCGGTGGACGGCGGGCGGATCACCTCCGCCCTGGTCGACCCCGCCCTGCTGCCGCTGCGCCCGGCCGGCCGCGGCGCCCTCGCGGGCGGCGACGCGCACCGCAACGCGGCCCTGTCCCGCGAGGTCCTCGCCGGCACCGCGCCGGGGCCGCTGCTGGACACCGTGCTGCTGAACGCGGCGGCCGTGCTCCACCTCGCGGGCCACGCCGACGGCCTGGAGGAGGGGCTGCGCCTCGCCCGCCGCGCCGTGGAGCACGGCGCACCGGCGCGGCTCGCCGAGCGGCTGGCCCACGAGAAGGACGCGGCCCGGAAACGGACGGCGGCGCTCTGAGCGACGCACCCGTACCGCGGTCCGCCCGGCGGCCCCCGCCCCCGCCACCGCCCGCCCCCACCCCCGACCCATCGCCCCACCACCGCAGGAAGGAGCCACGCGCCATGCACCTCGACGACATCATCGCCGCCAAGCGCGCCGCCTGGAGCGGCCCCCGCGCCGCCGACGCCGCGGCCCGCGGCCGGCTGCACCCCGCCGAGCCGGGCCGGTTCGCCGCCGCCCTCGGCGGCCCCGACGTCTCCGTGATCGCCGAGATCAAGCCCAAGTCGCCCTCGAAGGGGCGCCTGCTGGACCCCGAGCGGGCCGTGCCCACCGCACGTGCCTACGTCGCCGGCGGCGCCCGTGCCGTGTCCGTGCTCGGCGACACCCCCTACTTCGGGGGCTCGCCCGAGCTGGTCCGCACGGTCGCGGAACACCCCGACGTCACGGTCCCCGTCCTGTTCAAGGACTTCCTCGTCGACACCCGGCAGGTCCGGCTCGCCCACGACTGCGGCGCCGACGCCGTCCTCGTCATCGTCCGGGCCGTCGACGACGCGCTGCTGAAGGACCTGGTCCAGACGGCCCACGGACTGGGCATCGGCGCGCTCGTCGAGACCTTCTCGCAGGAGGAGGTCGACCGGGCCCTGACGGCCGGCGCCCGCATCGTCGGCATCAACAACCGCGACCTTCAGACCTTCGCCGTCGACCTGGACACCTCGGCCCGGCTGCGCCGCGACATCCCGCGCGGTGTCCTCACGGTCAGCGAGAGCGGCCTGTCCGGCCGCGCCGACATCGAACGCATCGCCGCGCACGGCTTCGACGCCGCGCTGATCGGCGAGTCCCTGCTCAGCAGTCCCGACCCCGGGGCCCAGGTGCGGTCCTGCGCCGGGGTCCCCATCCTGGAGGTGGCATCGTGAACGGCCGATTCGGCGAGTACGGCGGTCAGTTCGTCGCGGAGACCCTGGTGGGCCCGCTGGAGGAGCTGGAGGCCGAGTACCAGAAGGCCCTGGTGGACCCCGAGTTCACCGCGGAGCTGGACCGGCTGTTCAGGATGTTCGTCGGCCGGCCCACCCCGATCACCGAGCTGCACCGGCTCGGCACCACCGAGCACGGGGTCAAGCTCTGGCTGAAGCGGGAGGACCTCACCCACACCGGCGCCCACAAGATCAACAACTCGATCGGGCAGGCGCTCCTCGCCCACCGCCTCGGCAAGAAGCGCATCATCGCCGAGACCGGCGCCGGCCAGCACGGCGTGGCCGTCGCCGCCGCCTGCGCCTACCTCGGCCTCGACGCCACGGTCTACATGGGCCGCGTCGACGCCGAGCGGCAGGCCCCCAACCTCCAGCGCATGAAGCTGCTGGGCGCCAGGGTCGAGCTGGTCGACCTCGGCACCGCCACCCTCAAGGACGCCATCAACGCCGCGATCCGCGAGTGGATCGCCCACCCCGACACCACCCACTACCTGCTCGGCTCGGTCGTCGGACCGCACCCCTTCCCGACCATCGTGCGCGGCTTCCAGTCGGTCATCGGCCGCGAGGCGCGCGCCCAGTTCCTGGAGGAGAACGACCGGCTGCCGGACGCCGTCGTCGCCTGCGTCGGCGGCGGCTCCAACGCGGCGGGCATGTTCAGCGCCTTCCTGGACGACCCGGTCCGCCTGGTCGGCGTCCAGGCGGCCGGCGAGGGCAGGGGCGGCGAGGGCGGCCACGCGGCCCCGCTCCTCTACGGCGACCCGGGCGTCCTGCAGGGCACCCGCACCTACCTCCTCCAGGACGACGACGGCCAGATCCAGCTCACCCACTCCATCGCGCCCGGCCTGGACTACGCCGGCGTCGGCCCCGAGCACAGCCACTACAAGGACACCGGCAAGGTCGAGTACATCTCCGCCTCCGACGACGAGGCGCTGGACGCCTTCGCCGCCCTCAGCTCCCAGGAGGGCATCGTCCCCGCCCTGGAGTCCGCCCACGCCGTCGCCGGCGCCCTGAAGGTCGCCCGGGAGTACGAGTCCGGCGCCACCATCCTCGTCAACCTCTCCGGCCGCGGCGACAAGGACCTGACCTCCGCCATGGCCGCCCTCCAGCAGCGTGAGGAGACCACCCGATGAAGCGGCTCGAGCAGACCTTCGCGGACAACCGCATCAAGGGCGAGACCACCCTGGTCGCCTACATCACCTCCGGCTACCCGAGCCTCGGCGAGACCGTCGGACTGATCGCCGCCGCCGAGCAGGCCGGGGCCGACGTCATCGAACTGGGCGTCCCCTTCTCCGACCCCCTGGGCGACGGCCCGGTCATCCAGGCCACCGGACAGGCGGCGCTGGACACCGGCACCACCACCGCCGCCACGCTCGACGTGGTCGCCGAGGCCCGTGCCGCCGGCGTCGAGGCCCCCATCGTCCTCATGGGCTACTGCAACCCCTTCCTCCGCTACGGCCTCACCCAGCTCTACGACGACGCCCGGTCCGCGGGCGCCGACGGCTTCGTCGTCCCCGACCTGCCCACCCGCGAGGGCGCCGAGTGGCTGGCCAACGCCGAGGCCTCCGAACTCGGCCAGGTGTTCTTCGCCGCCCCCGGCAGCTCCACCGAGCGCATCGCCGAGTCCGCGGCCGCCTCCCGCGGCTTCCTGTACGTCCTCGCCGCCAACGGCGTCACCGGAGTGCGCTCCGAACTCGCCGACGGGATCGACTCCTACCTGGAGCGGGTCCGCTCGGTCAGCGGCGACACCCCGCTCGCCGTCGGGTTCGGCATCTCCCGGCCGGAGCACGTCGCCGCGCTGCACGGCAGGGCCGACGGCGTGATCGTGGGCAGCGCGCTGCTCCAGCGCATCGGCGCCGCCCGCGACGCGGCCGGCCGCCGCCGCGCCACCACCGAGCTGATCTCGTCCCTGAAGGCGGCCACCCGATGACCGAGACCACCACCGGGCGCCCCACCGACGACGGCCCGATCCCCTTCTTCAGCGGCGCTCGGTCCGTCCGCCGCGACTGGCCCCGGCTGGAGGCCAGGATCCGCCGGGTCGCAGCCTCCGGACGGTTCACCTCCGGGCCGGTCACCGCCGAGCTGGAGGCCGCCATCGCCGAACGCACCGGCGCCCGGCACGCGGTGGCCGTCGCCAACGGCACCGACGCGCTGGTCATCCTGCTCCGCGCGGCCGGCATCGGCCCGGGCGACGAGGTCATCGTCCCCGCCTACACCTTCTTCGCGACCGCGTCGGCGGTCCTGCACGTGGGCGCCGACCCGGTGCTCGTGGACGTGCTGCCCGGCTCGTACGCCATGGACCCCGAGCGGGCCGAGGCGGCGATCACCGAGCGCACCAGAGCGATCATGCCGGTGCACCTGTTCTCCCAGATGGCCGACATGGAGGTCCTCAAGGACCTGGCCGACCGGCACGGGCTGCTGCTCCTGGAGGACAGCGCCGAAGGCATCGACATGCGGGCCGCCGGGACCCACGCCGGCCTGTGGGGCAGCGGCGGGGTGCTCTCCTTCTTCCCCACCAAGACCCTCGGCTCCCTCGGCGACGCCGGCATGCTGCTCACCGACGACGACACCGTCGCCGCGCGGGCACGCCGCCTGCGCTGCCACGGGCAGGACACCGACGGCGCGTACGTCTACCACGAGATCGGCTACAACAGCCGCTGCGACGAGCTCCAGGCGGCGTTCCTGCTCCACCGGCTGGACCGGCTGAGCGAGGAGATCGAGCGGCGCGCCGAACTCGCCGCCCGCTACGACCGCCTCCTCGCCCCGCTCGCCCCGCACGTCACCACGCCCTGGATGGCGCCCGCCAAGTCGCCGAGCAACCAGGTGTACTACGTCTACCTCATCGAGTGCGACCGCCGTGACGAGCTCGTCGCGCACCTGGACGCGCACGGGGTGGGCACCGAGGCCTACTACCCGCGCCCGCTGACCGAGCAGCCGCTCCTCGCCCCGCTGGCCGGCTCCCGCCACCCGGTGCCGGTCGCCGCGGCCGCCGCCCGGCGCGCCCTGGCGCTGCCGCTCTACCCCGACCTCACCGACCGGGAGGCCGACCGCGTCGCCGCCCTCGTCCACGCCTTCTACGGAGCCACGTCGTGACCGCCAGCCCCGCCACCCCGCCCGCCGCGCCCGCGACCCCGGCCCCCGTCCCCTACGCCGACTGGTCCGCCCGCTTCGAGGACTGGACCGAGGACCTCGTCGAGGTCTTCCGCGAGGTCGCCGAGAGCGACGAGTTCATCCTCAAGTCCCGGGTGGAGCGCCTGGAGGCGGAGGTGGCCCGGCGCACCGGCGCGGCGCACGCCGTCGCCGTGGCCGGCGGGACCGGCGCCCTGACCGTGACGCTCGCCGCGCTGGGCATCGGCCCCGGCGACGAGGTCGTCACCCCCGCGTTCTCGTTCGTCTCCACGGCCTCCACCGTCGCCCTGCGCGGCGCGACCCCGGTCTTCGCCGACGTCGAGTACGACACCGCGATGCTCGACGTGGCCGCCACCGAGGCCGCCGTCACCGACCGCACCAGGGCCCTGCTGCCGGCGTACCTCTTCACCGAGTCCCCGAGGATGGGCGCCTTCGCCGCACTCGCCGCACGGCGCGGCCTGCACCTCGTCGAGGACAGCGCCGTCGCGCTCGGCGCCGAGGTCGACGGCCTGCCCGCCGGGCGGCACGGCACCGCCGGGGTGTACTCCTTCTTCCCCGCCAAGCCCGCCGGCGGCATCGGCGACGCCGGCATGATCGTCACCGACGACGCCGAACTGGCCCGGGTGGCGCGCATGCTGCGCAACCACGGCCAGCCGGCCGGCAAGCGCTTCCACCACGAACTGCTCGGCTTCAACTGCCGGATGGACGAGCTGACCGCCGGGTTCCTGCTGCGCAAGCTGCCCCACCTGGACCGGCTGCACGCCCGGCGCCGCGAGATCGCCGAGGTGTACGAGGAGGGGCTGCGCCCGCTCGCCCCGGTGGTGCTGCCGCCGCCCGCCGGATTCACCGGCCGCTCCGTCTACACGTACGTCATCCGCGCCCAGGAGCGCGACGCGCTCCGCGCCCACCTGGCGGCCGAGGGCATCGGGACCACCGTCTACTACCCCCGCCCCCTGCACCTCCAGCCCGCCTTCGCCCACCTCGGCCACCGGCCCGGCGACTTCCCGGTCGCCGAGCGGCTGTGCCGGGAGGCCCTCGCCCTGCCGCTCCACCCGGACATGGCACCCGGCGCCCCCGAGCGCGTCGTCGCGGCCGTCCGGCGCTTCTGCACGGCCGGGCGGTGACCGGCGATGACCACCGCGACCCCCGAGAGCGCCACCGGCCTGGCGCCCCTGCCGATCGGCCGCCTCTGCGGCATCGGCGACGAGGCCGCCCCCGACCTCACCACCCAGCTCGCCGTCCACCACGAACTGGGCATGACCGCACTGGAACTGCGCACACTCGACGGCCGGGGACTGCACGAGCTGGCCACCGGCGACGCCGCCGACCTGGCGCGCCGCACCATCGTCGCCGGGATGCGGGTCCCGGTCCTGGACACCCCGGTGGGCAGCTGGTCCACCACCGTCGCCACCGGCCTCGACGGCGAACTGGCCGTCCTGGAGCGGTCCGCCGAGGTCGCCGCGCTGTTCGGCTGCGACCGGCTGCGCGTGATGTCGTACCCCAACGACGGCCGGCCCGAGGGCGCGTGGCGCGAGGAGGCGCTGCGCCGGATGCGGGTCCTCACCCGGGAGGCGGAGCGGCTGGGCGTGACCCTGCTGCACGAGAACTGCCAGGGCTGGGCCGGGCAGGGCGCCGAGGAGACCCTCCGGATGCTGGAGGAGGTCGACAGCCCCCGGCTGCGGCTGCTGTTCGACACCGGCAACGGACTGGCGTACGGCTACGACCCGGTGGAGTTCCTGGGCCGCGTCCTGCCGTGGGTGGACCACGTCCACATCAAGGACGGCGTCGTACGCGCCGACGGCACCGCCGAGTTCACGATGCCCGGCGAGGGCACGGCCCGCCTCACCGAGTGCGTGCGCCTGCTGGAGGAGCACGGCTACCGCGGCGACTACAGCCTGGAGCCGCACCTTGCGCACATCCCGCACCTCGGCCTGGCCGGCGACCCGGCGGAACTGGCCGCCGGATACCGGGACTACGCCCGCCGCTTCGCCGCCCTGGTCGGCATGGACACCACCGCCCCCACCACCGAGAAGGAGACCCACCGTGCCTGAGCGGACACGGACACCGGACACGGGAACCGACCGGGCCGCCACCGACCGGACCGGCACCGGACGGACCGGCGAGGGCCGGACCGCCCCCGGCCCCGCCGGATCGGGCGGCGCCACCGGAGCCGGCGGCCTCACGGCGGCCGACGTGGAGTGGCTCACCGAGCTGATGGCCGTCGACACCGTCTCCCCCCTGGAGGGCGGCCCGCTGGACGGCGCGGCCCGCGCCCAGCGGGTGTTCCTCCGGGGCGCCCACGAGCGCGGCTTCCGCACCGTGCTGCACCAGGCCCCCGCCCCCGGGCTCCTGGAGCGCCCCGAGGTGCCGGCCCCGGTGCGCGACGCCGCCCGCCGCGACCTCGCCGGGTTCCTCGCCGGACAGCCGTCCGCCGTGGTCGCGCTGGGCTCCCCGCAGCCCGAGGAACGCCGCCTGGTCATCAACTTCCACATCGACACCGTCGGCCCGCACGTGGCCCCCCGGCTCGACGGCCGGATGCTCCACGGGCGCGGCGCGGTGGACGACAAGGGCCCCGGGATCGCCGCCGCCGCCGGGGTGGCCGCCGCGTTCGCCGAGGACCCCTCGCTCGCCGACCGCGTCGAGGTGCAGATCGCCTCCGTACCGGGCGAGGAGGGCGGCGCGATGGGCACCTACGGCACCCGCGCCCTCGTCGACGCCGGACTGACCGGCCGCCTGATGGTCTTCGCCGAACCGACCGGCGGCACCTTCATGGACGGCTGCACGGCCGCGATGACCCCGCGCATCACGGTGCGCGGCGAGGACTCCACCGACGACCACCCCGGCGACGGGCACAACGCGACCGTCCTGCTCGGCTTCATCGCGGACTTCCTCGCCCGCAAGCTCGGCCCGCTCGCCCACGGCATGGGGGCCAAGCTCTGCGTGTCCGGCCTGCACACCGGCCACGCCCACAACCGGGTGTACGGAGGCGGGCAGCTGCTGCTGAACATCGCCTACCCCGCCACCGAACAGGCCGAGCTGCTCGCCGCGTCGCTGGAGGTGCTGATCGAGGAGGCCCGCACCGAGTTCGCCCACCTGCACGCCCACGACCCGTTCAGCCGCCGCACCGTGCGCGACTGGCGGCGCATCGTCCGCCTCGACTGGCTCAAGCGCGGCCTGCCGACGCTCGACAACCGCGACCGGGAAGCCGAACCGATGCTCACCGGCGCCGGGTTCGCCCGGCACGACGGCCTCGCCGACGGCACGGCGTTCACCTGCGACGCGATCTGGGCGCCCGGCCCCGGACGGTACGTCGCCGTGTGCGGCCCCGGCCGCCTGGACGCCAACGGGGCGCACACCCCCGCCGAGCACGTCCACCTGGACGACCTCGACGACTACGCGCGGCGCGTGAAGGACCTGGTCCGCGCCTTCGCGGACCGTACGGCCCCATGACCCGGCACCACCGCACGGCCACCCCTCCCCCTCACGGAACAGGACCCGCCATGACCGTCACCGTCCCCCTCACCGAGCTGACCGCCTTCGTCCACCGCACCCTGCGCGCCTGCGGCCTCGACGCCGACGCGGCCCGCACCGCCGCCGACGTCATCACGTACGCCGACGCGCACGGCTTCACCACGCACGGCACGAACGGGCTGGTGAACATCTACGCACCACGCCTGCTCGACGGGCGGATCGCCGCCGACGCCGCCCCCCGCGTCGTCCAGGAGACCAGCGCCACCGCCCTGCTCGACGGCGACCGGGGACTCGGCCTGGTCACCATGGACCTGGCCATGGACATCGCCATGGACAAGGCGCGGCAGACCGGCATCGGCATGGTCGCGGTGCGCAACAGCACCCACTTCGGCAGCGCCGGCTACTACACCCAGCGCGCCGCCACGGCCGGCCTGATCGGCCTGGCGATGACGAACTGCGGCGCACAGGGCGTCGCACCCCCACTCGGCGGCACCGTGCGGATGCTCGGCACCAACCCGCTCAGCGCGGCGGTGCCGGTGACCGACGGCGCGCCGTTCGTCCTCGACATGAGCACCACGGTCGTCGCCACCGGCAAGATCAAGGCGGCGTACAAGGAGGGCCGCCAGGTCCCGGCGGAGTGGCTGGTGCGCCACGACGGCACGCCGACGACCGACCCGGCCGCGTTCATGGACGAGGAGGCGGACGTCGCCTGGCTCGGCGGCCCGGCCGCCACCGGCGGGGCCAAGGGCTTCGGCCTCGCCCTCCTGGTCGACCTGCTGTGCGGCCCGCTGGCGGGAGCCGCGTACGGCCCGAGGCCCGGTGTGCTCACCGGCGAACCGGCCACCGACGACAACGTGGGCCACACCGCGATCGTGATCGACCCCGCGGCGTTCGGCTCCGCCCGGCACATCGCCGCCGAGAACCGCACCCTGCTGGACACCGTGGCGGGCTCGCCCGTCGCCGCCCACGCGAACGGCGTCACCTACCCCGGCGCCCCCGAGGCCGCCCGCTACGAGCGGTCCGTCCGCGACGGCGTCGAACTGCCCGGCCCGGTCGCCGAGGGCCTGGTCCGGCTCGCCGAGCAGCTGTCCACCGACGCCCCGGCCGCGCTGACCCGCCACGTCCTGGAGGTGACGGCATGAGCACCCGCCCCGCCGGCCACGGCGCCCCCCGCCCGACCACCACCACGACGACGGACAAGGACCTCGGCACCATGCGCATCGGAGTCATCGGACTGGGCGTGATCGCGCCATTCTTCCTCTCGGCCGTCGAGGACGACCCGGCCCTCAGCCTCACCGCCGTCTGCGACCTCGACACCGCCAAGCTCACCGGATTCGCCCCGTCGGTGACCACCTTCACCGACCACCGCGCACTCCTCTCGTCCGGCCTGGTGGACGGCGTGGTCATCACCCTCCCCAACCACGCCCACGCGCCCGTCGTGGCCGACGCCCTGCGCGCCGGGATCCACGTGTGCTGCGAGAAGCCGCTCACGGTCACCTCCGAGGACGCGTACGGGCTGATGGCACTGGCCGAGGCGTCCGGCACCACCCTCTTCACCGCCTTCCACCGCCGCTACAACACCCATGTGCTGCGCCTCGCCGGCGAACTGCCCGACCGCGCCGACATCTCCCACGTCACCAGCCGCTACCAGGAGCGCATCGAGGAGCACACCGGCGAGGACCGCTGGTACCAGGACATCGACCGGTGCGGCGGCGGCTGCGTCATCGACAACGGCCCCAACGCCCTGGACGCCCTGGAGACCGTCCTCGGCCCGCTCGCCCTGCGCGACGCGACCATCGGGGACGTCCGCGCCGGGGTCGAGTTCTGCGCGGCGCTCGACCTGGTCACCCCCGACGGCATCCCGGTTGCCGTCGACCTCGACTGGGCGCTGGAGACCGGGGAGCGCAAGGACATCACCGTGCACCTCAAGGACGGCCGGGTGCTGCACGCCGACATGCTGGAGGGCTTCGAGGCGTTCAAGTCGTCGCTCGACCACGAGTACGCGGGCATCATGGCCGAGTTCCACCACGTCGTCCGCGACGGCCGGGCGGAACCCGACCGCGGCCCGCACATCGTGGACCTCGTCGAGGAGGCCTACGCCATCGGCCGCGTCAAGGAGACCCGGCTGCGGATGGCCGCCAAGGAGCCGGTGACGGCCCGCCTGGTCAAGCTCCTGTTCCACCGGCGCACCGACCGCGGCATGGTCCTGTCGCCCTGGGAGTCGCGGTGCGTCCGCGCCGGCGACGTGCACGAACTCGTCACCACCACCGACCGCCCGGCCGCGCCCGGCGACCGGGTCGACCACGTCGGCTTCCTCGGCTTCGCCGAGTTCCCCGCCGGCGCCGTCGTCGAGAGGGGCGACACGGTGCTGGGACCCCGGGGACCGATCGGCACCGTGGCCGGATTCGACGAATGCCACGCCCCCAACCACTACAACATCCTCATCGACACCGACCGGGTCCTGACCGCCGAGGACCTCGACCTGCACACCACGGACACCCTCACCTTCTCCGGAGGCACCCAGTGACCGCCACGGGCCCGTACCGCACCGCCACCTTCCACCGCATCGACGTCTCGCCCGACGCCCGCGCCGTGATGCCCGGCGTCCACGTCCTCACCCTGGAGGCCGACGTCACCGCCGACCCGGCCGCCCTCGCCGCCGCCACCGACGACGCGTGGGGCGCCGCGCACGCACAGTGGCACGGTGCCAGCCGCGCCGAGGTCCGCGCCGCTCCCCGCGTCGCCGCCTACCGCGAGCTGAGCCGGCTCCTCGGCACCCACCCCGACAAGCAGCCGCCGTCGGTGCAGGCCCTCGTCGACCGCGGCCTGCGCGGCAAACCGCTCGGCTCCTGGCCGCGCATCAACCCGGCCGTCGACGCGGTGAACGCCGTCGCGGTGCGCACCCTCGTCGCGCTCGGCGTCTTCGACCGCGACAGGCTCGCCGGCGACGTCACGCTGCGGCTGACCGACGGCACCGAGGAGTTCACCGCGCTCGGCGCCGACGGCCCCGCCACCCTCGGACCCGGCCGGCCGGTGCTCGCCGACGACGAGCGGGTCCTGTCGCTGTTCGCCCACCGCGACGGCGTCCACCAGGCGGTCACCGCCGGCACCCGCCGGGTGCTGCTCCTGGCCTGCTCGGTGCCCGGCGTCGACCAGGACGCCTGCCGTGACGCGCTGCTGGAGGCGGCGGCGCTGCTGGGCGGGACGCCCTAGTCCGGCAAGTGGTCTGCCCCCGTGCGGGGCCGGTGGTCTGGGCCGGGTGAGGGGCCCGTTGGTTGGCTTGCGGTACGCCGCCGACGAGGCGCTCCGCCGCCGGGACGGGCGGTGGGACACCGACCCAGTACCGAAGGATCACCCACGATGACCGTGACCGCTGCCGCACCCGGTGCCGCGCCGCCCCTGGCGGGCACCGAGCCCCTGCCGGTGAGCGTGACGGGGGCCGAACTGCCGCCGCACGCACCGCTCGCGCTCTGCACCCGGCTGCGCGACCTGCTGGGCGAGGAGCAGGTCTTCCTCTTCGAGAGCCTCGCCGGACCCGGCCAGGACTGCCGCTGCGCGGTCGTCGGGGCGGACGTGCTCGTCAGGATCACGGTGCGGGACGGACAGGTGTCCGTCGACGGCCTGCCCGGCCTGGTCGCGCACGTCGAGTCCCTCGCCGCCCGCTGCCCCGGCGGCCCCTGGGAACTGCTGAGGGCCCTGAACGGCTCCTTCGCCGTACGGACCGGACTGCCGCTGGACGCGTACTCCTTCGGGTTCCTCGCCGTGCTCGGCTACGAGGCGGCCTGGTACATGGAGGAACTGCCGCCGCGCGCCCCCGGCGGGGCGCCGGAGATCACCCTGACGGCCTTCCGGCACACGGTCTGGTACGACCTCGCGGACGGCGGCGCCCGCCACGTGCGGGCCGAGTCCGCCGCGTTCGGCGGCACCGGGCCGCTCGGCGACGACCTGACGGACCTGGTGCGCGCCCTGCCCGCCGGGGAGGACGACGGCGGACCGCCGCCGCCCGCGCCCCGCCCGGTCTCCGTCCGCCCCACCGTCCGCCGTCAGGAGTTCACCGAGCGCGTGGAGCGCTGCCTGGAGCACATCCGGGCCGGTGACGTGTACCAGATCCAGATCGGCCACCGCGTCGACGTCACCACACCGCTGCCGGTGCTGGACGCCTACCGCCGCCTGCGGGAGGTCAACCCGTCGCCGTACATGTACCTGGCGCCCTGGGCGGGCCGCACCCTCGTCGGCGCCAGCCCCGAGCTGCTCTTCCGCATCGAGGGCCGGCGGCTGACCATGCGCCCCATCGCGGGCACCTCCGCCCGCGCCGCCGACCCGGCGGAGGACGCCCGCCGCGTCGCCGCCCTGCGCGCCGACGAGAAGGAACGCGCCGAGCACATCATGCTGGTCGACCTGTGCCGCAACGACGTGGCCCGGGTGACCAGGCCCGGCACGCTCGCCGTCGACGCCATGATGACCGTCGAGCGGTTCGCCCGCGTCCACCACCTGGTGTCGACGGTGAGCGGCGAACTGGCGGACGGCGAGGACGTGTGGTCCGCGCTGCGGGCCACCTTCCCGGCCGGCACCATGACCGGAGCGCCGAAGGTACGCGCCATGCAGCTCATCCACGAGATCGAGCGGCGCCCCCGGGGCGCCTACGCGGGGGCGATCGGCCTGCTCGACGTACGCGGCCACGCCGCGACCCTCGCCCTGTGCATCCGCACCGCCGTCCACGACGCCGCCACCGGGACGTACGCGCTGCAGGCATCGGCCGGTGTGGTCGCCGACTCGACGGCGGACGGCGAGTGGCGGGAGACCCTGGTCAAGATGGGCACGGTCTGCACCGCCCTGACCGGTGAGGCGCTGACGGCATGAGAGTCCTCCTCGTGGACGCCCACGACAGCTTCGTCCACATCATCGACCACTACCTGCGCGAGCGCGGCGCCACGACCGAGGTCGTCCGGTCCCGCACCCGTACCCCCGACGAGCTCGCCGCCACCCGGCCCGACGCGGTCGTGCTGGGGCCCGGACCCGGCCACCCCGCCGACTCCGGACACGTCGAACTGGTGCGCCGGTTCGCCGGCCGCGTACCGCTGCTCGGGGTGTGCCTCGGGCACCAGGCCATCGGCCTCGCCCACGGCGGGCGCGTGGAGCGGGCCGCCCGCACCGTGCACGGCAAGACCAGCCGCGTCGACCACGACGGCACCGGCGTCTTCGCCGGGCTGCCCGAGCACACCGCCGTCACCCGCTACCACTCCCTGGCCGTCGCCGACCCGCTGCCCGGCGAACTCGTCGTCACCGCGCGCGCCCGGGAGGACGGCTGCGTGATGGGACTGCGCCACCGGGAGCTGCCGGTGGAGGGCGTGCAGTTCCACCCGGAGAGCATCACCACCGACACCGGGCTCCGGTTCATCGACAACTTCCTCGGAGGGACACAGAGATGGGCATCCAGCCGCACGACAGCCACAGCCACGGTCACGGCCCCTGGGCGACGATAGCCGCCCTCAACGGCTCCGAACGCCCCGACGGACTGACCGGGCGCGTGCTGCGCGTCCTCGCCGGCGCCGCCGCCGAACACGGTGTGCACCTCGACGTGATACCGCTCGCGGAGTACGACATCACCCCCTGCGGGCCCTGCGGGGACTGCAACCTCCGCCCCCTGCCGTGCGCCCTGGACGACGACACCCCGGCCCTGGTGGACCGGCTCATCCGCGCGGACGGAGTGCTCTACGCGGCACCGGTGCACGGCTTCGGACTGGCCGGGGTGATGCAGAACTTCATCGAGCGGGCCGGCGTCGGCCACCTCCGCTTCGAGCGGCCCCTCGCCAACAAGGTGGCCGGCGTCGTCGTCACCGGCCGCCGCTACAGCCACGACCGGGTGTACGGACAGCTCGTCGACAACGTCCTGCTCAACCGCATGATCCTGGCGGGCGCGGGCTTCCCCGCCTTCATCCACGACCAGTTCGCGCCCGGCGAGGACCACGAGGGCCTGACGGCCGCCCGCGCCCTGATCGACCGCATGGTCGACATGCTGCGCGTCCTGCTCCTCCCGCACGGCGGCCGCGAGGACACCGCCCGCCTGCTGTCCCTGCCCCGCAACGAACGCGCCGGGCTGCTCACCCCGGTGGGATGAGCGGCCCGGCACGGCGCGGGACGCGGCGACCGGCTCAGGCGGGCGTCAGGTGCCCGTCGCGCACGGCCGCCGGGACGGCGGACGACGACGGTGACGGCGACGGAGGCGCCACCGGACCCGCCACATGACGCCCGCCGATCAGCACCGACCGCAGGGCCCCGCGGTCCTGGAGCACCGTGAGGTCGGCCGCCGGGTCCCGGTCCCACACCACCAGATCGGCCAGCCGCCCCGGCGCGACCACACCGGCGTCGCCGCCCCGGCCCGCCAGCTCCGCACCGTTGGCGCACGCCCACTTGATCACCGTCTCGGGGGCGATCCCGGCCCGCTCCACGTACATCACCAGCTCGTCGGCGTACGTGCCGTGCGGCGTCCAGGCGAAGCCGAAGTCGTCACCCGGCACGATCTTCAGCCCCAGCCGCTCCGCCTTGGGCAGGAAGCGCAGCGTGTTGGCGATCTCGTCCTTGAAGTCCAGCGCCTCCAGGTAGTCGGGCGCCTTGCCGAACCTCTCGCCCAGGGCCAGCAGCCGGTCCGGCTGGAACAGGCTCGGCACCACGAACACCCCGCGCTCGGCGATCAGGTCGAGGGCCGCGTCGTCGGCGTACGTGGCGTGGTCGATGACATCGACCCCGGCGGCCAGCGCGTTGCGGATGCCCTCCAGGCCCCGCGAGTGGGCCCGCACCCGGGCGCCGCGCCGGTGCGCCACCTCCACGACCGTCGTCAGCTCCTCACGGGTGAACAGCAGCTCGTCGGAACGGGCGTTGGGGAAGGTGTCGTCGCCCGACGAGAACACCTTGATGATCTCCGCGCCCTGGTCGATCTCCTCCTCCGTGTACGTCACCAGGTCGCCGAGCACGTCGACGACCGGCATCAGCTCGCGCGGCATCCGCTGCTTCAGCTCGGGGCTGCGCCGCCCGGGCGGCCCGGAGACCATCAGGTCCCGGCTGCACGGGGTGATGCGCGGCCCGCGGATCACCCCCGCCTCGACGGCGTTCTTCAGCGCCATGTCGATCCCGGCCACCGAGCCGGCGCCGACGAACGCGGTGTAGCCGCACTCCAGCAGCCCGGCGCAGTGCCGCGCCGCGTGCAGGGCCGCCTCCGGCACCCGGTACTTGAACAGCGTCTCGCGGCCCGTGGTGACGTCGGCGTACGCGATGTGCGTGTGGCCGAGCGTCATGCCCGGCATCACGGTGGCGCCGCCCAGGTCCCAGCGGACGAAGTCGCCGTCCGACGGCGCCTCGGCGGCCGGCAGGAGGGCCTCGACGCGGTCGCCGGCGACCAGCACGGACCGGGCGGGCAGCGAGGCGCGGCCCAGCCCCTCCTGGACGGTGACGTCGTGCAGCAGCAGTCGTCGGTCAGCGGTCACGGTACGGGGCTCCTGACGTGTGCTCGGCGGACGGGACGGGGCGGGCGGAACGGGACAGCACGGCCGGGCCGAAGACCATCCACACCATGGGGACGCCCGGCCGGGACACCTGGAACCGCAACCGGTGCGCGGAGCGCCCCGGCTCGTTGGTGATGGCGGCGTCCGCCCGGCCCGCGGCGACGAGCCGCGCGGCGTGCATGGTGGACTCGGCCGGCACCCAGACGATCTCGTACCGGCCGCGCCCGCCCTCGGCGCCGTCGAGCAGCTCCACCAGGCGGCGCGTCTCGTGCAGCGTGGCCAGCCGCAGCACCCCCTCGTGCAGGGACGGCCTGCGGGTGGCGATGCCGTACTCGGGCGTCGGCGTGGAGAACGTGGCGTCCAGCCGCAGCTGCGGCGACCAGAAGAACCGGGTCGCGCACTCCGCGGCACCCGGCACCAGCGCGTACGCCGGCCCGCCGCGCGCGCCGGTGGCGGCGAGCAGCTCCTCGAAGGAGTCGTACGGCACCGGCACGATGTCCGGCCCGCCCAGGTGCGCCAGCCGGTGACCGAGGCGTTCCAGGGCGACCATCGACGTGGTGCCCTCCGGACCGAGGGTCCCCACGCGCATCCGGCCGGGCCGCAGCAGCGGCGAGCCGGGGATGCGGGCCGGTTCCCACAGGACGGGGAACGGGGTCGGGTCGCGGTCGGCCCCGCCCGGGGCGGCCGGTCCGGCGTGCAGCAGGTGCTCGGTCATGCGCGGTGCCCCCGTGCCCCGGCCAGCCGGCGGGCGGCAGCCGTCTCGTGGTCGACGGCGGTGCGGCGGTCGTGGATGCGGGCCGCCTTCCAGCTGACGAACGCGCCGGTGGTGGTCACCGCGTCCAGCTCGTCGAGGAACTCCACGCGGCAGCGCACCCCGAGCGCGCCGGCCACCCGGTCCGCGTGCGCGGCCTGCCGCACGGGATCCGGCCCGCCGGGCAGGTCCAGGCGTACGGTCAGCACGTCGTCGCCGTCCTCGTCGCGGTCGATGACCACCTGGTAGCCGAAGCTGTGGTCGATCCGGTCGAGGACGGCCCGCTCCACCTGCCAGGCCTGGAAGCTGCGGCCGCCGAGCACCAGCCGGTCACGGGTGCGGCCGACGACCCGCACCACCGGGCCCCGGATGCCGCAGCCGCAGTCGTTGGGCGCCAGCTCCACCAGGTCGCCGGTGCGGTAGCGGATCAGCGGCTTGATGCCGTCGATCAGCATCGTGATCACCAGCTCGCCCGTGCCGTACGGGCCGAGGTCCGCGCCCGTGTCCGGGTCGACCAGCTCGGTGAGGTAGTTCGGCCTGGCCAGGTGCAGCCGGCCGCGCGCGCAGGCGGAGGCGATGACCAGCGACTCCTGCGCGCCGTACAGCGCGTTGTAGGTGCGGGCGCCCCACGCCTGGTCGATCTGGCGGGCCAGGTCCGGGGTGCACATCTCCCCGGTGACGAGGAAGACCTTCACGGCGAAGTCCCGCCGCGGGTCGAGCCCCTGGGCGCGCGCCGCCTTCGCCAGCGACAGCGCCACGTTCGGGGTGCAGAACACCACGTCGAGGGCGAGGTCCCGCATCAGCTGGAGCGCCTTGGGGAAACCGATCACCGGGGAGTACGGCCAGATCTTCGCGACGGCCGAGCCCACGTTGCGGGCCACGTCGCCGAGCGTGTCGCCGAGCGAGTGGACCTCGGTCGGGCCCATCACGCCGACGCGCGGCGCCCGGTCGCCGAAGACGTCGGCGAAGATGTTCCGCCACCCCTCCGTCACATGGGCGTTGGAGGCGATCACCTCCCGCTGGTCGCGGGGGCAGGGGGTGGCCGGTCCGGTGGTGCCGGTCGTCTCGTAGAAGAAGCACGCCTCGTCGAGGTCCCGGCTGAGGATGTCGTGCATGGCCGCGCGCAGGTCGTCCTTCGTGGTGAAGGGCAACCGCGGCAGGTCCTCGGGGGTCAGCGCCGCGGCGTCCACCCCGGCGAGCCGCCGCGCGTAGAACGGCGAGCCCTGCGCGGCGAGCGCGACGACCCGGCGCAGCTGCTGCCCGGCCCACTCCCGCCACTCCTCCTCGGTCAGCTCACCGGCCACGTAACGGCTGTGCAGGGGCAGATAACGGTCCAGGAACGAGCGGTACTTCTCGGATGTGGGCAGCCACATGGATCCCCCAGGGCGAGTCGGGTGCGGTGGACGAGATGCCGTGCACGAAGTGCCCCGTACGCGTCCGGGAAGCGGCCATCCGATACTGCGACCCGCCCCGCGGCGTGCTCAATCCGACTTAAGAGGCAGGCGGCAGGCCGTTGGTGACAGCCTTCGCGGCGGTGACGAACCGCTCGATCAGCGCCGGGTCCTTCACGCCCCGGGCGCGCTCCACACCGCTGGACACGTCCACGCCCCACGGCCGCAGCGACGCCACCGCCTCCGCCACGTTGTCCGGGGCCAGACCGCCGGCGAGCATCCACTGCCCGGACGGCCGGCTGCCCAGCGCCGCCGGGTCCCAGCGCTCGCCCGACCCCGGCCGCGGCGAGTCGACGATCAGCAGGTCCTCCCCGTACGCCCCGGTCGTCAGGGGCGACCGCGCGGCCGGCGAGGTGGCGCGGATCAGCCGCAGGCCGTCGCCGCGCAGCGCCGCGAACGCCTCCGGCGGCTCCCCGCCGTGCAACTGGACGGTCCCGACGCCCGCCTCGGCGGCGGCGCGGCGCACCTCGTCCAGCGGCTCGCCGCGGAACACGGCCACGGTCGCGACGCCCGCCGGGACCAGGGCGGCCAGGGCGCGGGCGGTGGCCGGCGGGACCTGCCTCGGGCTGGGCGTCAGGACGAAGCCGACGGCGTCGGCACCGGCGGCCACGGCCGCCTCCACATCGGCGGGCCGGCTCAGGCCGCAGACCTTGACGTACACGTTCACTCCTCCGGATGGGTGGGACGCGCGGGACGCGGGACCGGCGTTCACGGCCGGTTCGCGGTGCGCGAGAACAGGAAGACCACGGCGCCCGCGCTCAGGCCGACGGCCGTCGCGAAGAGTGCCGCCCGCGGCCCGAGCACGGTCGCGAGCAGCCCGCCCAGCAGACCGCCCGCCGGGATCACCGCCCACGTCACGAACCGGAAGGTGGCACTGACCCGGCCGATCAGCTCGTCGGGCACGGTCGCCTGGCGCAGCGTAATCGAGTGGATGTTGAAGACCGCGATGCCGCAGCCGTTCAGGACGTACCCGCACACCAGGACCGCGAGGCCGGCGTCCGAGCGCGGGGCGAGCGGCAGCAGCAGCGTCGCCACCGACGCCAGCGCCATGCCGAGCACCATCGCCCGGCCCGTCCCCAGCCGGGCCCCCAGGCGCGCCGCCGCCAGCGAACCGCCCAGCGCGCCGACGCTGCCCGCGGCGACGACCATCCCCAGCCCGGCGGGCCCGAGGCCCAGCACCCTGATCCCGTACAGCGGGAAGACCACCAGGACCACGTCCCACAGCAGGTTGTACCAGGACGCGTGCAGCATGATCACCCGCAGCAGCCGGCTGCGCAGCGTCACCCGCAGCCCCTCCGCGATGTCCGCCCGCACCGACGTCCGCCCGGCGCGCCGGGCGGGGCGCTCCTCACGGGCGCGGATGCGCAGCAGCGTGCCCGCCGCGAACAGGTACGCCAGGCAGTCCACGAGGATGGCCACCGGCGCCGTGAGCAGCTGGATCAGCGCCCCGCCGAGGCCCTGCCCCGCGGTCTCGGCCACCGACCGGCTGCCCTGCAGCTTGCTGTTGCCCTCGACCAGCCGCTCCCGGGACACCAGGGTCGGCAGGTACGCCTGGTACGCCACGTCGAACTGGGCGGTGAGCACCCCGGTGGCGAACGCGACGGCGCACAGCGCCCAGACGCCGAGCCCCTGGGACCAGGCGAGCAGCGGCACCACGGTCAGCACGGCCGCCCGGCCCAGGTTGGCCCCGATGAGCAGCGGCCGGCGGCGCACCCGGTCGGCGAGCACCCCGGCGAACAGGGTGACGCACAGCACCGGCAGGTACTGGGCGGCGTTGAGCAGCCCCAGCTGGGCGGGGGTGGCGTCCAGCAGGACGATCGCGGTCAGCGGCAGCGCGAGTTCGGTGACCCGCGAGCCGAGCAGCGACACGGTCTGGCCGCCCCACAGCAGGCGGAAGTCCCGGTGGTGCCACAGGCCCCGCTCCGGGGCGCCGGGCCGGGCCGGGCCGGTGAGCAGCTCAGACGAGGACATCACGCACGTCCCGCCCCACGCCGGGTCCGTCGTCGGCCGGCTGCCCGGCGAGCGGGTGCCAGGTGATGCGGTACAGCTCCAGCGTCCGCCGGATCGCGGCCTCGACCAGCTGTGCGCTCGGCGCGCTGAACCGGAAGGTGCCCGCCGTGTGGACGGCCCCGCCGGTGCCGCTGAGCACCGCGCCGGGCGGCGGCAGCGTCTCGCCGTACATCGCCGGCACCCGGTCCACCAGCGACGGCACCTCGTCGACGACGCAGGGACGCACCGGGGGCTCGGGCATCATCAGGTAGCCGGCGACCGGCCCGTCCAGGTCCATCACCCCGGTCTTCGGTACGTCGCCGATCTGCACCAGCGCCGAGGCCGCCACCAGGTCGACCCCGTACACCTCGTCCCACACGACCCGCACCTGCCCGCCGCCCGCCCGCGCGCCGACCTCCAGGAACACGATCTCGTCCCCGGCGCCGTCCCCCCGCCCCTCGACGCGGAACACCTCCAGGTGGAACACGTCGTCGGTGATGCCGAGCGCCGCGCACACCCGCTCGGTGAAGGCGGTGACCCGCCGCTCGAAATCGCGGTCGTCGTTGGCCACGGAACTGAACGCGGTGCCCGTCGCGAAGTCCAGGCAGCTGCCCCCGCACCGCCAGCTGCGCAGGGTCAGCAGCTCACCGCCGGCCATGACGCCGTCGACCTGGTACAGCACCCCGTCGACGTACTCCTCGCACTGCGCGTCGCCCAGCTCCGCGCCGTCCAGCAGCTCCTCCAGCCGGTCCGCGTCGGGCACCACGTGGACGCCCTGGCTGTCGGCTCCGGCGCGCGGCTTGAGGACGAACGGGTAGCCGTGCCGCGCGGCGAAGTCCCGCACCTCGGCGGCCGTGGGGGTGGCCCGGAACGCCGGCACGCGCAGCCCCGCCGCCTCGACGAGGCCCTTCATCACCACCTTGTCGCGCACGGCGGCGACCTCCCGGGGCCCCCGCCCGGGGACGCCGAAGCGCTGCCGCAGCTCGGCCGCGAGCTCCAGGTCGAACTCGGAGAGCGCGAGGACGTGGGTGAACGGGCCGTGCTCGGCGACGAGTCCGGCGGTGTGCCGGACGGCCTCGGCGGTGTCGGACAGGTCGGGCAGCACCCGGATGTCCTCCGCGAGCGCGGCGTCCAGCGGCGCGCGGCCCTCCGGGGTGGTCAGGTAGGCGACGCGGTCGGAGGTGTGGTCGAGGTAGCGGTGGTACTCGGCGAACGAGTTGGTCCAGCGGTTGACGACGAGGATGTGGCGGTCCACCAAGGTCTCCTGAGGGGTCGTGGCGGTGGCGTACGGGGGAGAGGGGCCGCGGCCGGGGGCGTGCGGGGCCGGGCGTCAGCTGAAGGTCACGGACAGGTCGGCCAGCCGCAGCACCCCCGCCGTCTCGACGTAGGAGTCGCCCGACGCCAGGACGTACCCGAGGCGCCCGGCCGAACTCCCGGGGTCGGGCAGGTCGCTGCCGGGCGGCAGCAGTACGCCGATCTCCCGGATCCGCGGGTCGGCCTCGATCAGCGGATCCACCCGGAACTCCTGGTAGCCGCTGAGCCCGGGCCGCAGGAAGTAGCGGATGCCCGCCCGGGTGTCACCACCGGCCGTGTCCGGCTCCGGGTTGGACAGCCCCAGGTAGCAGCGGAGCATGATCTCGTACAGGTCGGCGCCCCGCGCGAGCCGCAGCAGGTCCGGGATGCGGTCACCGGGCAGCCGGGCCGCGATCTCCATCAGCAGCGGGCCGCGCCCGGACATCCGCAGCTCCGCGTGGAAGGGGCCCATCCGCAGGGCCACGGCGTGCACGACACGGGTGACGTACTCCTCGATCTCCCGGGTCGGCGAGGGCTCCAGGCGCGCCGGCACGATGTGGCCGACCTCCACGAAGTACGGCTCCGGGCCCAGCACCTTCTCGGTGATGCCGAGGATGTGGACCCTGCCGTCCTCGACGTACCCCTCCACGCTGTACTCGGGGCCCTCGACGTACTCCTCCAGGAGCACCAGGCGCGGACCGCGCGGCCCCGACGGCCCGCCGCAGGACAGCGCCTGCCGGAACGCGGCCGACGCCTCCCGGGGCGAGGCGACCTTGCGCACGCCCAGGCTGCCCGACTGGTCCACGGGCTTGACCACCGCCGACGGCCCGAGCCGCGCGTACGCCGTCGACACGGCCCGCTCGCTGGAGACGATCCGGAAGGCCGGCTGGTCCAGCCCCGCGGCCTCCACGGCCCGGCGCATCCGGTGCTTGTAGCGCAGCGACTCCACGCCCTCCGGCGCGATGCCGGGCAGGCCGAGCGCGGCGGCGGTCCGGGCGGCCTGCGGCACGTAGTGCTCGAAGCCCGGCAGGACGGCGTCGAACGGGGTCTCCCGGTGCAGCGCGCGCACCGCGTCGAGGACCGCCTCCTGGTCGGAGGTGTCGGCCCGCACCACCCGGTCGGCCCGCGCCAGGACGTCGGCGGAGGCGCCGCGCGGATCGGTGCCGGAGGTCAGCACGGTCACACGGTGGCCGAGTTCGCACGCCCGGACCACCAGCTCCGCGCCGGACGAGCGGGGTTCCAGGATCAGGACGGCGCTCATGCCGCCTCCTTCGTCGTCAGCGGGGACCCGGCGGTCGCGGCGGCACGGGCGGCGTCGAGCAGCCTCATGGACTCCAGGTGCAGGGCGAGATCACTGCGCGGAGCGGGGCCCTCCCCTGCGAAGTGCGCGTACGCCTGGCCGATGAAGCGGGTCAGCGGGGCGTCCGCGACGACCTTGCGGACCGGGCGCCCGGCGATGCGGACCTGGCCGAAGTCGTCGTCGCCGCTGACCGGGTAGTCCGCGACGAGGGTGCCCTCCGTGCCGTGGACGTGCAGCCGGCGGCGGCGCACCGGCGACGCCAGGTCGGTGAGCAGGGTGGTGACGACCCCCGACGCGTGGCGCAGCCCCACCTCGGCACCGCCCAGCCACGGCAGGGGACCGGACGGCACCGGCAGGTCCCAGGCCCGTGCCCCGGTCAGCCCGGCCACCGGACCGGCGAGGTGGAGCGCCAGCAGCAGCTGGTGCGGCAGCTCCACCTCGAAGGCGCTGCCGTGGCCCCGGGTCTCCAGGGAGCGGCGGAACCGCGGCTTGCTCTGCTCCATGTGGTACGCGACCGGCTCACCGATCGTGCCGGCGGACACCATCCCCTCCGCGACCTCCGTGACCCGGCTCGCCGGCCACACGCTCATCGGCAGCACCACCGCCCCGGTGACCTCCACGAGGTCCACCAGGTGCGCGGCGTCCTGCGCGGTGGGGGCCAGGGGCTTCTCCAGGATGAAACGGCGCGCCCCCGCGCCCAGCAGCCGCTCCAGACACTCCAGATGGGCGTCCGGCGGCACCGTCACGTGGAAGACGGCGTCGGCGACCGCGTGCCCCCCGGCGCGCAGCGCGTCCACCGCGCCGCGTACGTCCGGCACCCAGCGGCCACCGGGGACATCGGCCGGGCGGGGATCGACAACGGTCACCGGCCGGTGTGCGCCGACCGCCTCGCGCAGGGCGCGATGATGCAGGTCACGGCCCGCCCGTCCATATCCGACGATGACGGAGCGGAGTTCCTCCCCGCTTTTCGAATTGTCCTTCGATGTCGTCATGGCAATGACCCTCGCAGAGTGCGGGATTGAGCCACCAGACCATTTCCGCGTACCCTCGCCAGTCCACTTAAGACCCTTCAAAGGTGCAGGACAAGGGGGTACTTTCCGCACAGGGAACACCTCGAACGGAACATCCCGTACCTCTGAAGTGACACCCGTCCGGCGGCCGTTGCGCACAGGAAATTCGCTACGGTTGAGCGGCTTCGACTTCTGTGGATCCCGGTGAATCCCGGTGTGATCACAGTGAATCCCGACGGATTCCAGTGAATCCCAGCGAATCCCAGAGAACCCCAGCGAATCCCGGCAGGCAAACGCTCTTGGAGGCGGAACGGAATGTCCCGACGCTTAAGCCCCATGTGGGCCGTCGTGGTCACCGCGGTACCGATGTTCATGGTGTCGCTCGACAACCTGGTGGTGACCAACGCACTGCCCGACATCAGCGAGACGTTCGACGTCGGCCAGGCCGAACTGCAGTGGGTCGTCAACGGCTACGTCCTGGCCTTCGCCGGCCTGCTCCTCGCGGCCTCGGCCCTCGGCGACCGGTTCGGCAGGCGGCGCGTCTTCGCCTGGGGCGTGGTCCTGTTCACCGTGTCCTCCGCTGCCTGCGCCCTGGCCGACTCGGCCGAACTCCTGGTCGCCGCCCGGGTGGTGCAGGGCGCCGGCGCCGCCGCCATCCTCCCGCTGTCCCTCACCCTCTCGGCGGCCGCCGTGCCCGAGGAGCGGCGCTCCATGGCCATCGGCATCTGGGGCGGCGTCAACGGCCTCGGCATCGCGGTCGGCCCGCTGGTCGGCGGCCTGGTCACCGAGGGCATCGACTGGCACTGGATCTTCTGGCTCAACCTGCCGATCGGTGTGCTCGCGCTGCCCGCGCTGCTCTGGGCGGTCAAGGAGAGCCGCGGCCGGGACGGCAAGGTCGACGTGGTCGGCGCGGCCCTCGTGTCGGCGTCCGTGGTCGCCGCCGTCTGGGCCATCGTCGAGGCGGGCGAGGCCGGCTGGGGCCGCCCCGCCGTCCTGGGCGCCCTCGCCTTCACGCTGGTCACCATGGCCGCCTTCCTCGGCTGGGAGGCACGCGCCGCGCACCCGCTCGTCCCGCTGCGCTTCTTCCGCAACCGGGCGTTCGCGCTGTCCAACCTGGTCTCGCTGACCATGTACTTCGGCGTGTTCGGCTCGATCTACTACCTGGTGCAGTTCATCCAGGGCCCCATGGGCTACTCGCCGCTGGAGGCGGGCCTGGCCACGCTGCCCTGGACCGCCGCCCCGATGATCGTCGTCCCGCTGGCCAGTGCCTTCGTCGACCGGATCGGCGGCGGGCGCCTGATGGCCGCCGGCTCGCTGCTCCAGGGCGCCGCCCTCGGCTGGATCGCGTACGTCGCCGAACCCGGCCTCTCCTACGCGCCGCTGGCCCCCGCGATGGTCGCCGCCGGCATCGGCATGGGCCTGGTCTTCGCGTCCAACCCGGTGGTGGTCCTCGCCTCGGTCACCGAGGACGAGCACGGCAAGGCGTCCGGCATCAACAACACCGTGCGCGAGTTCAGCGGAGCGCTCGGCGTCGCCGTCCTGACCACCGTCTTCCTGTACGCGGCCGGCCCCGCCGCCGACCCGGGCGGAACGGCCTCCGCGCAGGCGTTCGTCGACGGCATGCGCCCCGCGGTGTGGATCGGCGTCGCGGTGGTCCTCGCGGGCGCGGTCGGCGCGCTGTTCATCAGGCACCCCCGGCCCCCGGCGCGCACCGCCCCGGCCCCCGCAACGGCGGGGGAGGCGGACCGGCACCCCGCCGGCGACCGCCCGGAACCGGTCGCGGCGACCCGCTGACCCCGAGCCCGGCCGCCTCCCCCCTCACCCCGAGCACTTCACCCCCATGCCCCCCGCCCCCCACCGCCACCCGCATCCCCCGCGCACCCCCCATCCCCTTCGCACCCCCACCCCCCCACGCCTCACCCCCCTCACCCCTCGCACCCCCGTGAGACGCGACCACCCACCCCGCGCACCCTCTTCCGACTTCCGAAGGGATCCACAGGCATGCCCAACGACTCGACCCCCGCCCTCATACGGGAGGAGTACGGCCCGGTCCCGGGCGGCGTCCCCGGTGAGGCGCACCGGCCGCACGTCCTGCGCGTCGGACCGGCCGACGCGTCGACCGTCCTCGTCCTGCTGGGCGGCCGCGAGGGGTCGGCCGGGGTCTTCCGGCCCGCCGCCCGCCACCTCGCGGCCGAGGTCCCCGGCCTCCAGGTGTGGGCCGTGGACCGCCGCGAGCAGACCCTGTCCGACCTGTCCGGCTTCGACCTCGAACCGGACGAGGCCCGCCGCTACTACCTGGACGGCGAGTACCGGGCCCAGACCGCCGAGACGGCTCCCGACGCGGGCGAGTGGGGCCTGGCGGTGCTGCTGGACGACATCCGTGACACGGTCCGCGCGGCCTCGGACGGCGGTCGCCGGAACGTCGTCCTCGGCGGGCACTCGCTCGGTGCCGCCGAGGCCCTGCTGTACGCCGCCTGGGACTTCGACGGCCACCCCGGCCACCGCGACCTGGTGGGCCTGGTCGCCGTCGACGGCGGGGTGCACCACGCGTTCAGCGGTGCCGGCTTCTCCTTCGAGCTCTCCCTGGAACAGGCCAAGGGCTGGCTCCAGCAGACCAAGTCCGGCGGCTACTTCGAGAACGCGTCCAGCACGGGCGCCGGCTTCGGCGAACTGCCCGAGCTGGCCGCGCTCTGGTTCCAGCTCGCGGCCCTGCACGCGGTGAAGGACCCGGACGGGGCGTCCGAGCTGGCCGCCGTCGCGCCGGAGCCGTACCGCACGGCCGAGGCGCTCACCAACCGCGGCTTCTTCGGCCACCTGGTCGACGCCGCGATGCACCACCCGGGCTTCACGCTCACCACCGGCCGCCCCGACGGCGACGGCGGCTGGACCGACGACGGCCCCACCCCCCTGGACCGGGCCGCCGAGGCCTTCGCGGGCACCCGCCCCGGCGCCTGGGTCTGGTACACCCTCAACCGCCTGATGATCGACCTGGTGGCCTCGATCGACTACACCTCGGACGGCGACCTCGCCCAGCTGCTGGGCCTGCGCGTCCTGCACAGCAAGGACGTCGCCCTGCCCCTCTACGCGGCGCAGTCCGGCTTCTCCCGCGGCACGGTCGGCCAGGCCGCCGCCAAGGTCGTCGCCGAGTCGCGGATCGGCACCTTCGAACTGCACACCGACGAGTCCCTCTCCCACCAGGACCTGCTGCTCGCCACGCCCGAGCGGAACGTGCTGCTGCGCACCCTGCCCGCCTTCCTGGCCGGCATCACCGCCGCCGGCGGGGAGGCACGATGAGCGCCCTGGTCGTCGGAGCGGGCCCGGTCGGCCTGACGGCCGCGATCGAACTGCTGCGCAGGGACGTCCCCGTACGGATCGTCGACCGGGTCGACCGGCCGCACCCGCACTCCAAGTCGATCGTGCTGTGGCCGCGCGCCCTGGAGGCGTTCGCGCGCCTGGGCGTGGCCGACGAGATCGTGGAGCGCGGCGTGCGGATGAGCGCCCAGAACTACTACTCGGGCGGCCGCCGGACGCTCCGCCTCGGCTTCGGCAAGGTCACCGGCACGTCGTACCCGTTCGCCGTCTCGCTGCCGCAGCAGGAGACCGAGGAGGTGCTGCGCGGGGCGCTCGGCCGGCTGGGCGGCAAGATCGAGTTCGGTGTCCGGCTGACCGGCTTCGCGCAGGACGAGCACGGCGTACGGGCCGAACTCGCCGACTCCCACGCGGCCTTCACCCACGACACCGACTGGCTGATCGGCGCGGACGGTTCCCGCTCCACCGTGCGCGAGCACCTGGGGGTGCCCTTCGAGGGCGCCACCTACCCGCAGCAGTTCCTGCTCGCCGACGGCGAGTGCGACACGCCCCTCGCCCATGACGAGGCCCACTACTTCATGACACCGAAGGGCGTGCTCGTGGTGGTCGGGCTGCCCGGCGGCCTCTACCGGGTCTTCGTCAGCGTCGCGCCGAACGTGGACACCAGCGACCCGCTCGCCGTCATCCAGGCGGCCGCGACCGAACGCTCCCCGGTTCCGGTCCGGTTGGTGGGCGACCAGCGCACCGGGCTGTTCCAGGTCCAGCGCCGGCTCGCGGGCCGGCTGCGCCAGGGCAGGGTGCTGCTCGTCGGGGACGCCGCGCACATCCACAGCCCGGCCGGCGCGCAGGGCCTCAACACCGGCATCGAGGACGCGTCCGCACTGGCCTGGCGGATCGCCCGCGGCGGCCGGGGCCCGGCGGCGGCCTCGCTGGAACGGTGGGAACGGGAACGGCTGTACGTCGCCGAGCGGGTCGTCGCCGACACCGACCGGCAGACCCGGATGTGGACCCTGTCCGGGTGGCGCCGCACCGCCCGGGACCTCGGGTTCGCCGTGGGGCGGCTCACCGGCGTCACGGACCGCGTGGTCCCGGCGCGGCAGGCGCAGTTGGACCTGGTGCTGCCCGGCGCACCCGACCGCGCCGGCGACCTCCGCACCGGGGCCCGGCTGCCCGACGGGCCCCTGCCGGACGGCTCGACCCTGCACGACACGCTCCGCAGCGGCGGCCCCGCCCTCCTGGTCCTGGTCGGCGCGGGCGCCCCGGCCGCCGCCGAGCAGGCCCGCCGCTTCCTCGCCGCGGCGCCCACCGGCGGAGTCCACACCCGCGTGGTCACCGGCGGTCCGAAGCTCGGCCTGCGCGAACCCACGGCGGTGCTCGTCCGCCCGGACGGCGTGATCGACCTCATCGTCCCGCTCGCCGACGAACCCCGCCTGACGGCGGCCCTCCGCGAATGGGCCGCCACCGCCCCCACCCCCTGATCCCCGCCGGACCGCCGGGGCGGCCCCCACGCCGCCCGGCGGTCCGGCGGGCCCCCGCGGCGGACGGCCTACTCGCTCAACCCCACGACGCACCACCCGCGCCGCGCCGCTTCGGTCAGGACGTGTCCCCACTGCCCCAGGAGGTCCGCGAACGCGTCGAAGTCACCGACCCAGCCCCCGGGGGCCGCCGCGTGCGCGGCGAACGGCCCGCGCATCCGGTCGAGGTGGGGCAGGGCCCGCCCCCAGGCCGCGGCCAGCCGCCGCACGCCTTCCGGCGCCAGCGCGAGCAGCACGCCGCGGGCGTCCGGACCGAAGAACGCCGTGTCGGTGTGGTGCGCCTCGCCGTCCGGACCGTCCCAGACGAGTCCGCCGAGTACCTCGTCGACGGCGTCCCGCAGCAGGGGATCCACATGGTCGCGGACGCTCTCCCACCGCTGCCCGGCCCAGAAGTGCGCCTTGAAGGAGCCGAGGGTGTGCGCGAACTCGTACACGGCGAAACGGGCTCCGTCCGGCCCTCCCGGCCGCACCCAGCCCTCCTCGGCCACCGGCGCCCCGGGGTCCCACAGCCCCGTCCCGTCGTCGTACCAGGCGTCCCTCAACCGCGGAATCCGCCCCCGCGCCGGCACCCGCGCCAGCCACGAACGGTCGGCGACCAGCACGGTGATGTCGAGCCCCATGACGGGGAGGGTATCGATCCCGCGGCCCCCGGCATCAGGCGTGACCAGCAAAAAAGGCCCTCCACGAGGGAGGGCCCGGCAGTGCGCCCCCGGCAGGACTCGAACCTGCGGCCAAGCGCTTAGAAGGCGCCTGCTCTATCCACTGAGCTACGGGGGCCGGTGGTGGCCATGTGGCCTGGAGCCCCTGCTGGGTGGTTCCGTGACCTTGCCGGGGACAAGGATAGGGCTCCGATCGCCTTGACCCGGTCGCTTCGCCTGCGTGGCACGATGTGGAGGTTCGGTGAAGCAGACCGATAATCGCAGGCAGGTGCGATTCCCGCAGCGCTTTTGGCGTCTTGCGCCCCGGGTGTTGTCTACTCGTTATGCCTGCGTCCCACTCGTCCCGTCTGTCCCATGTGTCTGATCGGCGCGCAGAGATCGCCATACGCTTCAAAAAGGTCATGAAATTGGGCATTCTTCGCATGTGGTGACCTTGGACGTACGGCCTCAGCTCATCGACGCACTCTCCGCCCTGCGCGACCGTGTCGCCGCCGTGCGTCTTCCTCTGCCCCTTCCGGGCGCGCCACGGGCGCGGCAGACGCGCGCCGAACTGCTCGCGCAGCTGGACGACTACCTGGTGCCCCGGCTCAAGGAACCCGAGGCACCGCTGCTCGCCGTCATCGGCGGGTCCACCGGGGCGGGCAAGTCGACGCTCGTCAACTCCCTCGTCGGACGGCGCGTCAGCGAGGCCGGCGTCCTCCGGCCCACCACGCGCACGCCCGTCCTCGTCTGCCACCCCGACGACCACCACTGGTTCGCCGGGATGCGGGTGCTGCCGCAGCTCACCCGCGTACGGGCGCCCGACGACCAGGAGGCGGAGGGGGAGGACGGGACCGAGGAGCGGGCCCTGCGGGTCGAGACCGCCGACACCGTCCCGCCCGGGCTCGCCCTGCTGGACGCCCCCGACATCGACTCGCTCGTCGTGCACAGCCGGGAACTCGCCGCCGAACTGATCTGCGCCGCCGACGTCTGGGTGATGGTCACCACCGCCTCCCGGTACGCCGACGCCGTGCCCTGGCACCTGCTGCGTACCGCCAAGGAGTACGACGCCACGCTCGTCACCGTCCTCGACCGGGTCCCGCACCAGGTGATCAACGAGGTGTCCCGGCAGTACGAGGCGCTCCTCGTCCGCGCCGGACTCGGCGACGTACCGCGGTTCACCATCCCCGAGCTGCCCGAATCGGCGGGCGGCGGCAGCGGCCTGCTGCCCGACACCGCCGTCGCCCCGCTCCGCGCCTGGCTCGCCCACCGCGCCCAGGACCCCGCCGCCCGGCAGCAGACCGTGGGGCGCACCGCCGGCGGGGTGATCGACTCGCTGAAGGTGCGGATGCCGGAGCTGGCCGGCGCCGTCGCCGCGCAGTACGCCGCCGCCGTGCGCCTCACCGGGGCCGTCCAGGCGGCGTACGAGCAGGAGGGCGAACGGGTCCGCCGCGAACTGCGGCGCGGCGCCGTGCTCGCCGGGGACGCCCGCACCCGCTGGCGCGGCTGGCCCCGGGACTGCTCGGCCACCGAACTGCTCGACTCCCTCGCCGAGTCCCTCACCGCCCTGCTCCAGTGCGCCGTCGCCGCCGCCGACGAGCACGTACGGGAGTCCTGGCGCCGTGAACCGGCCGCCCGGGGGCTGGCGGAGGACGGCGCCCGTACCGGACCCGACCGGGAGACCGGCGAGCGGATCGGCATGGCCGTACGGCGCTGGCGGCGCGTCCTGGAGGAGCTGGCCGAGGACGAGGTGCGGCGCATGGACCGGGCCGCCGCCCCGGACCCCGAGACGGTCGCGGCCCTGCTGGCCGCCGCACTGCTCGGCGGGCGCCGGGCGCGCGGCGCGGGCGACCGGCTCGCCGAACTGCTCGGCGCGCAAGGCGCCCTGCTGCTGCGCGACCGGGGCGGCGAGCTGGTGACCACGTACCTCGACCGCGTGCTCCACGAGGAGCGGGCCCGCCGGCTCGAACCGCTCAGGGCCCTCGACGTGACCCCCGAACCGCAGGCCGAACTCATCGCCGCGCTGTCCCGACTGCAGAAGGAGAGGTGACGGCGGTGAGCGCCGTGGACGAACGCTGGGACGACGGGCTGATCGCCCGAAGGGCGCAGGAACAGGCCGCCGACGACGGCGGGCCGCCGGGGGACGAGCCGCACCTGCCGATCGGCGAGCCGTACGCCGGGACGCTGCGGACCCGGCTGGACGCCCTGCGCGAACTCGTGGGCCTGTCCCGTACCCGCCTGGACGGCGACACCCTCGCCGAGGCCGGACGGGTGCTGGAGGAGGCGGCCGCACGGCAGCGGCTCTCGTCCCGGCACACCGTCGTCGCGATCGCGGGACCCACCGGGAGCGGCAAGTCGGCGCTGATCAACGCGCTGGCCGGGGTACCGGTGTCGGAGACCGGGCTGCGCCGGCCCACCACGGCCAACCCCATCGCCTGCACCTGGTCCGAGGGCGCCGCCGGGCTGCTGGACCGGCTCGCCATCCCCGGGCGGCTGCGGCGCCGACCGCTGGCGGGCGGGATCGGCGACGAGGCGCTCCAGGGTCTCGTCCTGGTCGACCTGCCCGACCACGACTCGGCGGTCACCGCCCACCGCAGGCAGGTCGACCGGGTGCTCGCCCTGGTCGACGCGGTGATCTGGGTCGTCGACCCGGAGAAGTACGCGGACGCCGCCCTGCACGAGCGGTACCTGCGGCCGCTCGCGGGGCACGCCGAGGTGACGTTCGTCGTCCTCAACCAGGTCGACCGGCTGCCGGGCGACGCCGCCCACCAGGTCCTCGACGACCTGCGGCGGCTGCTCGACGAGGACGGGATGGCACTCGGCGAACACGGCGAACCGGGGGCCACGGTGCTCGCGGTGTCCGCGCTCACCGGGGAGGGCGTGGCGGAACTGCGCGAACTGCTCGGTGCGTTCGTGCAGGGCCGCGGCGCGGCCGAACGGCGCTTGTCGGCGGACGTGGACGCGGCCGCGGGCCGGCTGCGCCCGGTGTACGTCGCGGACGGGCACCCCGGCCTGGGGGAGCGGTCCCGCGAGGACTTCGGCGCGCGGCTCGCGGTCGCCGTCGGGGCGCGGGCGGCCGGGGAGGCGGCGGAACGGGAGTGGCGGCGGGGTGCGGGACGGGCGTGCGGGACGCCGTGGCTGCGGCTGTGGCGCTGGTACGAGCGGCTGCGCACGCAGGGCGGCGCGGCGGGTGCGGAGGACGGCGCCGAGCCGTCGGCCGGCGCCGCGGAGGAGGACGAGCTGACGGCCCGCCAGCGGGTCGAGCAGGCCGTGCGGGTGGTCGCGGAGGAGGCGTCGCGCGGGCTGCCCGGGCCGTGGGCGCAGGCGGTGCGGGAGGCGGCGGTGCGCGGGGCGCACGGGCTGCCGGAGGCGCTGGACGAGCTGGCGGTGTCCGTGGCCGTCCCGCCGGCGGGGGCGCGTCCGCCCCGGCCCGCGTGGTGGCCGGCGGCGGTCCTCGCGCAGGCGGCCATGACGCTGCTCCAGTTCTACGGCGCCCTGTGGCTGGTCGGCCAGATCGTCGGCGTGCTGGAACCGGGGCTGGTCCCGCCGGTGCTGATCATGCTGGCGGGCATCGTCGGCGGGCCCCTGGTGGAGTGGGCCTGCGCGGCCGCGGCCCGGGGGCCGGCCCGCCGGTACGGGCAGGAGACCGAGCGCCGGCTCCGGGAGGCGGCGGCCGGATGCGGGCGGGCCATGGTCCTCGACCCGATCGCCGCGGAGCTGATGCGGTACCGGGAGGTGCGTGAGCGGTACGCCCATGTCGCGCGCGGGCGCGGCGAGGGCGGGGGCGCGGGTCTGGGCGGCGCGGGCCTGGGCGGTGCGGACGGCGTCGGCGGGATGGGAGGCATGGGTGGCGTGGGAGGCAGGGGAGGCGCGGCGGTCGTGGGCGCGGGCGACGGGCGGGCGGGGCAGGCGGCGCCGCGCCGGGCGTGACCGGGCGTGAGGCCGGGTGGCGGTCCGGGTGCGGCCGGTCGGGTGTCCCCCTTGCGGGTGGTGCCGTTGTCCACGGTCGGGGGCTTGTCCACAGGGCCGAGCGGGATTCCGGCGGGCGGTACAGCATGAGCCGCGTCAGCAGGACGACTGTGAGGGGCGGGTGTCATGAACGACACGATGGTGACGGTGGTGGGCAACGTGGCGACGAGCGTCGACTACCGCGACACGGTGACCGGAGGCGTGGCGAAGTTCCGGTTCGCGGTGACGGCGCGCCGGTGGGACCGCGAGCGGGCGAACTGGGTCGACGGGCACACGAGCTTCTACACGGTGAGCGCATGGCGGTCGCTCGGCGCCAACCTGGCCGCGTCGGTCGCGGTCGGCGACCCGCTGGTGGTGCACGGGCGGTTGAGGGTGCGGGAGGAGGAGCGGGACGGCCAGCGCCGGACGTTCGTCGACATCGACGCCTCGGCGGTGGGCCACGACCTGACGCGCGGGACGTCGGCGTTCCGCAGGGTGCTCAAGGGGGAGCCGCGCGCGGCGGAGAGCCCGGACGCGGTGCGGGAGGCGGCCGGCGACGGTGAGGGAGGTGGTGCCGGTGCGGAGCGGGCCGTCGAGCTGGTGTCGTGACGGTGCGTCAGGGCGACGCCACCGAGCGGTGCCGTGATGTGGAGATTCGGCGAGCGCGCACCACGTGAAGCGGCGTTCGCGATAACGATTCCGAGTCGGAATGGTTGTCTGACGGTATGACAGGGGACTGTGCTTGGTCGCCTCTCTAGGATTCCCGGGTACTCACGGGGCACTTGAGTCGGCTGGCGAGGCACTCCCCCCACGCGCCACAGGCGCCAAGGTCTCGCCCGGAGGGGAAGTCTGTGTTTGCTGGGTTTGCTGTACGGAGGCGGAGGAGGGGTTCCGTCCGCCTCCTCGCCACGGTCGTGACCTCCGCGCTGGTGGCCGGGGGTTTCATAGCCGGGGCGTCCGCCGCCGCGGCCGACGAGGCGCGTCAGCACCAGGGCGGTGCCGCCGCCACCCTCAACGGGCTGACCACCTTCGACCAGGCAGTGCTCCAGGTCGACGGTGAGCGGCAGGAAGTCCCGGCCGGTCTGTTCGAGATGACCGTCGACGGCGGCGGGACCCTCAAGACCTACTGCGTGGACCTGCACAACCCCACCCAGGACGGCTCCCGGTACCTGGAGACGTCCTGGGACCAGACCTCGCTCGGCGGGAACAAGGACGCGGGCCGGATCGGGTGGATCCTCCAGCATTCCTACCCGCAGGTCGACGACCTGGTGGGGCTGGCCAAGGCCGCCGGCACCGGCCCGCTGACCGCCGGCACCGCCGCCGCGGGCACCCAGGTCGCCATCTGGCGCTACTCGGACGACGCCCAGGTCCAGGCCCTCGACCCGGCGGCCGAGAAGCTCGCCGACTGGCTGGAGAAGAAGGCCGGGACCGTCGCCGAGCCGGGCGCGTCGCTCAGCCTGCTTCCGGGCGCCGTGTCCGGACCGGCCGGGACGCGGATCGGTCCGGTCACCGTGCGGACCGGCGCCGACCGGGTCAGCGTGGCCCCGCCCGCCGACGCGGCCGCCAGCGGTATCCGCATCACCGACGCCAAGGGCAGGCCGGTCGTCTCGGCCACCGACGGCAGCCGGCTCTACTTCGACGTGCCGGCCAAGGCCGCGGAGGGTTCCGCCGCGCTGACCGTGCAGGCCAGCACCTCCGTGCCGGTCGGCCGGGTCCTCGCGGGCACCACCAAGAGCCAGACGCAGATCCTGGCCGGGTCCAGCCAGTCGACCGTCTCCGCCACCGCCACGGCCACCTGGGCCACCGCGGGCGCCATACCGGCGCTCTCGGCCCGCAAGGACTGCGTCGAGGGCGCCGTGGACGTCACCGCCACCAACAAGGGCGACGCCCCGTTCGCCTTCGAGCTCATGGGCCTCACGCACACCGTCCTCGCCGGCGAGTCCCGGACGGTGACCGTGCCGGTGGCCGAGGACCAGGCGTACGAGTTCACCATCAACGGCCCCGGCGGCCTGCGCAAGACGTTCACGGGCATCCTCGACTGCCGGACCACCGGCAGCACGGCCGTCGCCCTGGCCGGCCCGCAGAGCGGCGGACCCGGCCCGCTGTCGGCTGGCGGCACCTCGTCCGGTCCCGTCTCGGCGGACGACGGCCCCGACCTCGCCGAAACGGGCGCCTCGGGCGCCACGCCGATGATCGCCGGCATAGCGCTGGCGATGATGGTGATCGGCGGAGCCGCCGTCTTCCTCCTCCGCAGGAAGAAGGACACCGGCGCCGAGGACTGACCCACCCGCCCGCGAACCGGGCGGCGGCGCACACCGCCCGCCGCCCGGGGCACGGCGACCGCCGTCCGAGCCCGGCGCCCGGAGCACGGCGACCGCCGCCCGGCGCGCGCCCTCCGGAGCCCGCCGCGCCGTGACCGCGCCCGCCGCGCCGGGGACGGCCGGAGCCCGCACGCGTGGCCCCGCACCGGCCGGAGCGGCCGGCCGGTCGTGGCGGACGGTGAGCGGGCGGGGCGGGCCCGGGGACCGTGCGTGACCGGCCGGACACCGAGCCGGGAGGCCCGGCGTCCACGGAGCGGGCCCGGCGCCTTACTGGTTTCCTTCGCGGGGTGGACGTCAGGCAAGATGGGGTGTATCTGCCCACTCTCGGACTGCCGGACGGTTTCTCTTGGCTGAGTACATCTACACGATGCGCAAGACGCGCAAGGCGCACGGCGACAAGGTCATCCTCGATGACGTGACGCTGAGCTTCCTGCCCGGTGCGAAGATCGGTGTGGTCGGCCCGAACGGCGCCGGTAAGTCGACCGTGCTCAAGATCATGGCCGGTCTGGAGCAGCCCTCCAACGGTGACGCGTTCCTGTCGCCCGGCTACACCGTCGGCATCCTGCTCCAGGAGCCGCCGCTGGACGAGTCCAAGACGGTCCTGGAGAACGTCCAGGACGGCGTCGGCGAGGTCAAGGGCAAGCTCGACCGGTTCAACGCCATCGCCGAGGAGATGGCCACGAACTACACCGACGCGCTGATGGAGGAGATGGGCAAGCTCCAGGAGGAGCTGGACCACGCCAACGCGTGGGACCTCGACGCCCAGCTCGAGCAGGCCATGGACGCCCTGGGCTGCCCGCCCGGCGACTGGCCCGTGACCAACCTCTCCGGTGGCGAGAAGCGCCGCGTGGCGCTCTGCAAGCTGCTGCTGGAGGCCCCCGACCTGCTCCTCCTCGACGAGCCCACCAACCACCTGGACGCCGAGTCCGTGCAGTGGCTGGAGCAGCACCTCGCCAAGTACGAGGGCACCGTCGTGGCCATCACCCACGACCGGTACTTCCTCGACAACGTCGCCGAATGGATCCTCGAGCTCGACCGCGGCCGCGCCCACCCCTACGAGGGCAACTACTCCACCTACCTGGAGAACAAGGCCTCGCGTCTGAAGGTCGAGGGCCAGAAGGACGCCAAGCGTCAGAAGCGGCTCAAGGAAGAGCTGGAGTGGGTCCGCTCCAACGCCAAGGGCCGGCAGGCCAAGTCGAAGGCGCGCCTCGCCCGCTACGAGGAGATGGCCGCCGAGGCCGACAAGATGCGGAAGCTGGACTTCGAGGAGATCCAGATCCCGCCGGGCCCGCGTCTGGGCAGCGTCGTCGTCGAGGTCGAGAACCTCAACAAGGCCTTCGGCGACAAGGTCCTCATCGACGGCCTCAGCTTCAGCCTCCCGCGCAACGGCATCGTCGGCGTCATCGGCCCCAACGGCGCCGGCAAGACCACGCTGTTCAAGATGATCCAGGGCCTGGAGGAGCCGGACTCCGGCTCGATCCGCGTCGGCGAGACCGTCAAGATCTCCTACGTCGACCAGAGCCGCGCCAACATCGACCCCAAGAAGACGCTGTGGGCCGTCGTCTCCGACGAGCTGGACTACATCAACGTCGGCCAGGTCGAGATGCCGTCCCGCGCCTACGTGTCCGCGTTCGGCTTCAAGGGCCCGGACCAGCAGAAGCCGGCCGGTGTCCTCTCCGGCGGTGAGCGCAACCGCCTGAACCTGGCGCTGACCCTCAAGCAGGGCGGCAACCTGCTGCTCCTCGACGAGCCGACCAACGACCTCGACGTCGAGACCCTGTCGTCGCTGGAGAACGCGCTGCTGGAGTTCCCGGGCGCGGCCGTGGTCGTCTCCCACGACCGCTGGTTCCTCGACCGCGTCGCCACCCACATCCTGGCGTACGAGGGCGACTCCAAGTGGTTCTGGTTCGAGGGCAACTTCGAGTCCTACGAGAAGAACAAGATCGAGCGTCTCGGCCCGGACGCGGCACGCCCGCACCGCGCCACCTACAAGAAGCTGACCCGGGGCTGAGGCAGCGGCAGTGGCTCGTCACATCTACAGCTGTCCCCTGCGCTGGTCGGACATGGACGCCTTCGGGCACGTCAACAACGTCGTCTTTCTCCGCTACCTGGAGGAGGCGCGGATCGACTTCATGTTCCGGCTCGCGCCGGGGAACGGCTCGCCGTCGTTCTCCGGCGGGTCCGTCGTGGCCCGGCACGAGATCGACTACGTACGGCCGCTGGTCCACCGGCACGAGCCGGTGACCATCGAGTCGTGGGTCACCAAGATCGGCGCCGCGTCGCTGACGATCGCGTACGAGATCAAGGACCCGGACCAGGTGTACGTACGGGCCTCGACGGTCGTCGTGCCGTTCGACCTGGAGGCCCAGCGCCCCCGCCGCATCACCGCGGAGGAGCGCTCCTTCCTGGAGGAGTACGTCGACGACGGCATGCGCTCCCCGGGGGAGGCCGCCGCGGCATGACTCCGCCGCTGCACTTCGCCGACGCCAGGGAGGCGGCCGGGCTGGCCGCCTTCCTGGCCCGGCTCATCCACTACGACCGGGCCGCCGCCGTCCGCCTCCAGGCCGGCGGCGGTGCCCTGGCCGTGTTCGGGCGGCCGCCGTCCTTCGAGGTCCTGGCCATCCGGACGGCGGCGCTCCTGGACGACACGCCGCTGGACGTCACCGTCTCCGCGGGCCAACTCCTCGACGGCATCGAGGAGTCGGCCGGCAAGGCCACCGTGCCCGCACCCGTCACCGGCCCGCCGTGGGCGGGCCTCCTGCCGCCGCGCGCCGGCTGGCGCGAGGTCCCCGGCCTCCCCGACGCGGCCGGGCTGCGCGGGGCGGTCGCCGCCGCGGTGACCGAGTTCCGGGAACGGGACGGCGCGTTGCCGGCCGAGCGGCGTACTCGCGCGGAACGCGACCGGATCGGCCGCGAGATCTGGTCCCGCACCATCGGCGCCACGGGGCTGCCGCTGCGCGCCGTGCACGCCGCCCAGTCGCTGGGCTTCCTGCCCCCGCACGACGTGCCGGTCGCCCTGCTCACCGCCGGCTCGTGGCTGCGGCTGCGCAGCCCCTACGGGTCGGTCGCCGTCCGCAGGCCCGGCGCGGGCACCGGACTGACCGTCACCGCGCTCTGACCCGGGCGGCCGCCGGGGTTCAGGAGCCTTCGTCGTCGGGCCGTACCGCGATGTGGTCCGGCTCCGGCGCGTCCGCGAGGTTCAGTCCCCGCGCGGCACCCAGCGGTGGGTGAACCCGGCCGAGAGCACGCCGCCCCCCACGGTCGCCGCCGCGCACACCGCGAGCGCCACCGCCAGCCCGCCGCCGAGCAGCCCGAGCGGCGAACTCCCCGACGGGGAGAGGAAACCGAGGTTCACCCCGGCCAACAGCCCCGCGACCAGCGCGGCCGGGCCCAGCGCGCACGCCATCGGAACGCCCATGCCCCACCACGCGACCCGCAGGTGGAACCCGACGCCCGAGGTGTACCCGGCCAGGGGCCGCAACTCGTCGGCCCGGTCGAGGAAGGCGTGCAGCAGCCCGGCCGTCCCGGTGAACGCCAGGAGCAGGAACCCGGCGGTCGCCACGAGCAGCACCCAGTCCGCCTGCCGCGCCCGCGCGTGGCCACCGATGACGTTCTCGTCGCCCGGGACGCCGACATGGGGGAGCGGCAGGGTCGCCCGGGCGGCCCGCTCCGCCCGCTCGCGCCCCTCCGGGCCGCTGGTCAGGACGACGAACGGCCCGTGCTCCCGCCCCTGTTCGCGCACCGACGGCGACCACACCGACGGCGACCGCACCGCCGCCGACCGCACCGCGGGGCCGGTCGCCCGCACGTGGACGGGGCCGAAACCCATCCACCGCAGCGCCTCCGTGCGCGGAGTGCGCTCCCGGTAGACCTCCTGCGCCGGTACGGCACGTCCGCGCGGGCAGGAGCGCATGGCCCCCAGGGCCGCCAGGTCGTCGCAGTCGCCGACGAGCACCGGCGGGCCGGTGCCGGACGGGTCGCCGCCCGGCACCACGCGCAGCACCCGGTCGCCGGGGCCCAGGGCGGCCACGAACCGGGCCCGCGCCCGTGCGTCGGCGGGCGCGCTGCGGACCTCCAGCAGCCGCTCGTCCAGCCGTTCGGCGAGCACGGTGGCGTTGCGGGCCTCGTCCGTCAGGTCGGTCACCAGCACCAGGGCCTGCGCGGCCAGCCCCAGCATCACCACGAGGGCCGCGCCCGCCCGGGCGACGACCGCCGGATGGGCCGCCGCCCAGCGCCCGCCCACCAGCCGCGCCGGGTCGCCGGTGCCGTACCCGGTCAGCCGCACCGCCACCCGCGCGGCCGCCCGCCCCAGCAGCGGCGGCAGGCCGACGAGCGTCAGGGTGGTGCCCAGCACGAAGAGCCGGGTGCCCGCCGCCTGGCCCGCCGCCGCCCCGGAGACCACGCCGAGGCCGCCGATCCCGCACAGCACCGCCGGCCAGCCCGACGGGCGGCGCCGCGCGGGCCGGGGCCGCCCGGCCCCGGCGGGGCGCACCCGCAGGTGCAGCGCGGCGAACAGCAGGCACAGCGCCGCCCACACCAGGGCCAGCGCGAGCGGGAACTGCCACCGCAGCGGCGCCAGGTCGGCGGCCGACACCTCGTAGCCCGTCAGCGGCAGCCGTACGCCGGTCAGCGTGACCGCCACCAGCGGTAGGCCGCCGAGCAGGACGCCCGCCCCCAGGGGGCGTACGCACTCACCGGCCGCGATCCTCGCCCGGACGGAGCGTCCGGCGCCGATGGCGTACAGCACCGCCAGCCGCTCGTCCCGCTGCCGGGCCCCGAGCCGGGAGGCGACGATCAGCAGCACGGCGACCGGCAGCCCGAGTTGGGGAGCCAGCAGCCAGTACAGGTCGCCGGCCGGCCGGTCGAACGACTGGCTGAGGAAGTACGGGCCGGGGACCGGCCGGGCGGCGCCGAAGCCGGTGACGCCCAGCGTCGTGCCGTACCCCTGGATGCGTACGCCGGACGGCGGGCGGACGTAGACGAAGAGCTCGCCCGCGTCGGCCAGCCCCTCCGCCGACACGGTGCCCGCCAGCCTGCCGTAGCGGGTCGCGGCCGACGGCATGGCGTCGAGCAGCGCGGGCGACACGAACGCCTCGCCCGGCGCGGGCCAGCGGGGCAGGCCCGGCGGCAGGGGGGCGGACGGCCCGGCGGGCTCGACGTACACCACCGAGAAGTCCCGCTCCCGCCAGCTGTCGTCGCTCTCGCTCCACCAGGCGGCCGGCCGGGCGCCCGGTGCGGCGGCCACGGGGATCCTCGACGCGATCCGGGCGTCCCGCCCCTCGTGCACGGCGTGCACCGTCTGAACGCTCCACACCAGCAGTGCCGCCGCCACCCCGGTGAGCGCCAGGCACAGCACCTGGACGGTGCGCCGCGGATCGCGCCGGCGGGCCGGGCCGGCCGAGGCGCGCCGGCCGACGGCGAGCAGTTGCGCGGTCGCGCCGCGGCGCCGGGCCCGGCTCACGTGCCGGCCGCGGTGGGGTCGATGGTGCCGGGGTGGTCGGCGGTACCTGTGGGGTCGGTGGTCCCGGAGTGGTCGCCGACCTCGTGCAGGGCACCGTCCCGGAGGGCGAGCCGCCGGTCGGCGTGGAAGGCGACCACCGGATTGTGCGTGACCACGACCAGCGTGCAGCCGTACTGGGCGGGCAGCCCGAACAGCAGGGCGCAGACGTCGTCGGTGGCGTGCTCGTCGAGCGCCCCGGTCGGCTCGTCGGCGAGGATCAGCGGGGGCCGGGTCGACAGCGCGCGGGCGACCGCCACCCGTTGCCGCTCCCCGCCGGACAGCACGTTCGCCGGCGCGTCCGCCACCGCGCCGACGCCCAGTTCGCGCAGCAGCCGCTGGGCCGTCCCGTACGCCTCCCGGCGGCCCTTCCCGGCGATCAGCAGCGGCAGCGCGGTGTTCTCGGCGGCGCTCAGCTCGGGCAGCAGCTCCCCGAACTGGTAGACGAAGCCCAGGGTGTTCAGCCGCCAGGCCGCGGCCTTGGCGGGCCGCAGCGCGGCGGTGTCGGTGCCGCACACCCGGACGGTGCCGGCGCGGGGGCGGTGCAGCCCGGCGAGGCAGGCCAGCAGGGTGGACTTGCCGCTGCCGCTCGGCCCGGTGACGGCGACGGACTCGCCGGCCCGGACGGTCATCCGGGCCTCGCGCAGCAGGGTGCGGCCGCCGAGTTCGCAGGTCAGCCCGGAGACCACGACGGTCGGGGCGGCCGTGACGGTCGGTGCCACCGCGGTCAGGGGTGCCGCTGCCAGGCGGAGCACGCGTCCGTCATGAGGGGGCGGTTCTCGCACGTCTGCAGGGTGTGGATCGCGTACGTGCCGGTGGTGGAGGTCTTGCAGTAGCCGTTCGCCTCCTCCATGCGCACGACCGTGTTGGGCGTGGTGCGCTTGAAGTTGACGTAGACGTTGAACCCGTCGTACTCGCGGTCGCAGACCCCGGCGTACCTGTGGTCGTGGCCGATGTAGCCGAAGTCCTGGCCCTCGTAGACGTAGAACGTGTCACCGAGAGCCGTCCCGGCCCCGAGCAGTGCCGCGGCCGTCGCGATCGCCACGGCGCCGAGCCGCATGGTCCTCCGTCGCACCTCGCACCTCCACAAGACGAGGGGCACCCGCCGACTGCGGGTGCCCGTTCGAAGTGTTGCGGCTGTGAACCTAGGTGGTCGGAGGTGCCCGAGGGGACCGGGTGCGGAAGAGTTGGCCGGAACCTTTTCTGTCACTTCCCGGTCACGGAGCGTACGCGCGGCTCAGTCCGGGGTGTTGACCATCGACGCGGCCGCGTACGTCAGGTAATTCCACAGCGTCCGCTCGTGCTCCTCGGACAGGCCGAGCTCGTCGACCGCCGCCCGCATGTGCTTCAGCCAGGCGTCGTGCGCCGCCCGGTCGACGGTGAAGGGGGCGTGGCGCATCCGCAGGCGCGGGTGGCCGCGGTTGTCGCTGTAGGTGCGGGGGCCGCCCCAGTACTGCATCAGGAACAGCACCAGCCGCTCCTCGGCCGGGCCGAGGTCCTCCTCGGGGTACATCGGCCGCAGCAGCGGGTCCTCGGCGACACCCCGGTAGAAACGGTGGACGAGGCGCCGGAAGGTGGGCTCGCCGCCGACCTGCTCGTAGAAGGTCTGCTCCTGAAGCGTGCCGCGCGGGATCTCATTCACGAGTCCATCGTCTCAGACGGACCGGCCGAGGACCCGGGCCCTAGGTCGTCCCCGCGACGTCCCGCCCGGGACCCCTCCCCGGGAAGGCACGAGGAGGCGGCGGGCCGGGACGCCCCGGCCCGCCGGCCCGGTGGCCGGAACGCACCGACCCGCCGGCCCGGTGGCCGGAACGCCCCGGCCCGCCGGCCCGGTGGCCGGGACGCCCCGGCCCGCCGGCCCGGTGGCCGGAACGCACCGACCCGCCGGCCCGGTGGCCGGAACACCGTGCGTGGAGGCACGGGCCCGCCGCCGGGGACGGCCCGAGGGGCGGCGCGGGGCCGCCCCTCGGGAACGGTCCCGGCTATCCGCGCTGGATGGTGATGGTCGTCCAGGCGCCCACGTGGACCCGGTCGCCGTCCTTCAGCGGGACGGGGACGTAGGGCTGGATCGGGTCCTCGCCGCCGTTGAGCGTGGTGCCGTTGGTGGAGTTCTGGTCGACGACCGCCCAGGAGCCGTCCGGCTGCTGCACCAGCACGGCGTGGTGGTGCGAGACGCCCGGGTCCTCCGGCGGCACGGACAGGTCGATGTCCGGGGACTCGCCCGTGGAGTGGCGCCGGCGGCCGATGCTGATCTGGTTGCCCGACAGCGGCAGCCGCTGCTCCGGGGAGTACGCGGGCAGGTTCAGGCCCGCGGCCTCGGGACCGCTGCGCTGCATCATCGCCATGAAGTACTCGCGGTCGGGCGCCACGACAGCGGTCCAGCCGGCGGGCGCCGCCTGGTACTGCGGGGTCCGGGGCGCCTCAGCCGGGGAGCCGTGCGGCGGCTGCGAGCCGTGCGGCGCCTGCTGCTGGGACGGACCCGGCCGCTGGGGTGCCGGCGGCTGCGGCGCCGGGGGGCGCTGCTGCGAGGGCGGCGGCAGCATCCAGTCGTCCCCGCCGCCACCGCCGGGCGGCTGGGCCTGCGGCTGGGAGGGGGACTGGGGCTGCGGCGGGGGCGGCGGACCCGGCTGCTGGAACGCCTGGGGCGGCCGCGGCGGGCCGGGGGGCTGCTGGAACGCCTGGGGAACCGGCGGCGGGCCCTGGTGGGCGCCCTGCACGGGGCCCTGGGGCGCCTGTCCCCGGGGGGCCGGCGGCTCGGGCGGCAGCGGCTCCGCCGGGCGGTTCATCTGCGACGGGCGCGAGCCCTGGTAGTCGAACGGGTCCGGCGGGCGCGGGGCCTGGGGCGCGGACGGCGCCTGCGGCTCCGACCGGAAGCCGGGCGGCAGGTTCATCCCGGGCGGCGGACCTCCGGGAACGCCGGGACGGCCCTGGTGGTTCGGCGGCGGGGGCGGCGCGACGGGGGTGTAGGAGGTCGCCGTGTTGGTGAGGAAGTTCCACCGGCACTCCTCGCAGAACGGCGCCATGGCCTCACGCGGGGTGCGGCACTGCGGGCACAGCTCGGCCTGGGCGGTGGCGTTCGGGTCGCCGCCGGCGAACCCGCCGGGGGCGCCGTGCCCACCGGGCGCCGCGCCCGGTCCGCCCGGTCCACCGGGTCCGCCCGGTCCACCGGGTCCGCCCGGTCCGGGGTAGCCGTAGGCGGGCGGCGGCGGCGGGGGAGGCGGCGGCGGAACGGCACCCGCAGGCGCGCCCGCCCCGGCCATGCGGTGGCCGCAGACCTCGCACCAGTCGTCGGAACCCGACTGGTGTCCGTTCGGGCAGGTCGGCATGTCGGCGCTTCCCCCTCTCCTCGTCCGGCCCCCGCGGGCCGAGCAGATAGTGACCTATTTCTTGACACGAACGGTCTTGGTGGAGCGCGTCTCGAGTGTCATCTCGTCCGCTTCCGCGACCTTCGCCTTCAGTCGCACAGTACCGGTCGCCGCGTCGACCACGTCCACCACCTTCGAAAGGAGTTTCGCAGTGTCCGCGTTGCCGGAGGCGGCCGCCAGCTGCACGGCGCGGCCGAGTTTCGCCGTCGCACCGTCGAAATCGCCGGACTTGCGGGCATCGAGTCCCTGCTGGATGACTTGTGCCAGTTCCGCCTGACCCGTGTAGTGCGCGACCTGGGGGTTGATGGAGGTGGAGGCAGCCATGTCGTCGGTCCACACCGCCCGCACCAGGCCCTGCGACAGGGTTTGCGGCGTGCCGCCCGCCGGGTCGGGCAGGACCAGGGAGACGCGCGCCGCCAGCATCTCCTGGCCGATCCCGGCCTCCGGGACCCGGACGCACACGTGGTAGTCGCGGGACTCGTCGCCCCACGACCCGGTCGGGTAGTCGCCCGAGCGCGGCCCCGCCTCCGTACGCCGGTCCGTCAGGTCCTCCACCGAGGGCGCCACCTGCTTCACGAAGACGATCTCCACGCCCACCGGTGTCCACAGGCGCAGGACGACGTCGGCGACCTCCTTGCCCATCGCGTCCTCCATCATCCGCGTGAAGTCCGCGGCGAGGCCCGCCGGATCGGCGACGATGTCGGCCGTGCCGAGCAGCGCCGAGGCGATCCCGGTGACCTCCTTCACCTCCCAGTCCGTGCCCACCCCGCGGGCGTCGCAGGTGAAGCGGCGGGCGCAGGCCTCCAGGGCGGCCCGCAGGTCGTCCGGCGACTCGTGCTCGTTGCGGCCGTCGGTGAGCAGGATGCCGTGCCGGATCGGTACGTCGGCGGTCGCCAGGAGCCGGTCGGCGAGCGTCAGCCACGTACCGATCGCGGTGCCGCCGCCCGCGGCGAGCCGGCGCAGCGCCTCCTTCGCCGCGGCCCGGGTGGCGGGGCCGGCGGTGGCGAGCCGGCCGCCGCCCGGATAGACCTCCTGCGCGACGTGGGTGCCGGCCACCACCGCGAACTCCACGCCGTCGCGCAGGGTGTCGACCGCGGCGGCCGTGGCGTCGCGCGCGTTGCGCATCTTCGTCGGCGGGTACTCCATGGAGCCGGAGCAGTCCACCATGATCACCACGGCGGCGCCGGGCGTCCGGCCGGGTATCGAGGAGGGGGAGGCGGCCACCCGGCCCAGCGCGATACCGCCGCTGGTCCCGCCGCCCGTGGAGGTGACCGTGACGATCGCGTTGACCTCGCGCCCGCCCTCCGGCAGGTACTCGTTCTGGTACACGTCCACCGAGAACTGCGGCACGTTCGACTTGGAGAAGTTCGCCATCTGATCGGCTCCTCGGGACGCGGGCTGGCGCCCGCACGGCGGACTGCTGACTGACGTGCGGGGGGCTGGTCGTCGGGCGGGAAAGGTCAGGCCGATCCTGCCCCTGCGGGCACCACGGCGAACGGCAGGACGGCCACTGTTACGTTGTCGTGCCCGCCCCCGTCGAGCGCGTGCCCGACGAGGACCTGGGCGCTGTGCAGCGGGCGTCGGGCGGCGTCCGGCGGGACGACCCGCGCCATGTCGGTCGCCCCCTCCGCGTAGTTCCACAGGCCGTCCGTGCACACCACGACGACACCGGGGCGGTCCGGCTTGAACGCGGCGGTGTGCGGCTCCAGTTCGTACGCGTCCGCCCCCAGCCAGCCGGTGATGGCGTGGGCGCGCTCGTCCGCGTACGCCTCCGCCTCGTTCATGAGACCCGCCGCGACCATCTGCGCGGCCCACGAGTCGTCCTCGGTGAGCCGGGCGGGCGGGCCGCTGCGGTCGTCCGGCACCCAGTAGGCGCGGCTGTCGCCGACCCAGCCGACCACCAGCAGCCCGCCGGCGACGACCGCCCCGACGAGGGTGCAGGCCGGGGCGTTGCGGTGGTGGTGCGGGTCGTGCTCCATGGCGTCCCCGTCGTCGCCGTCGCCCGCGAGGGCGTTGACCGCCTCGGAGGCCGCGACGATCGCGTCGTGCATCGCCGTCTGCGGATGCGTGCCGCGCGGGAGGGCGGCCAGCAGCGACTCGTTGGCGGCGGCCGCGGCGGCCGCGGACGCCTCGTCGGGGCGGGTCGCGGACGAGACGCCGTCGCAGACGATGGCGACGACGGCCGGCGAACCGTCCGGAAGGGCCGTCGAGGACACGGCGAACGCGTCCTCGTTGCGGTGGTGGCGCAGCCCGCGGTCGCTGACGGCCGCGACGGCGCCGAGCTCCTCCTCCATGTGGTCGCGCTCGCGGGGCTGGGCGTGCCCGCAGTTCTCGCAGTACCCGTCGGGGTCCACGTGCCCGGCCCGGCAGGCCACGCACAGCCGGGTCCCGGCCGGCGGGGTCGCCGTGTGCTCCACCGCGCGCGGGTCGGGCACCCCGCCCGCCCCGGGCGGCGGCTCGACGGGAGCGGGCGGCTGGACGGGAGCGGGCGGCGGCTCGACGGGAGCGGCCGGGGCGGCCGGCGTGCCCGTCCCGGCCTGCGGCTCGGGCACGTGGGCGTGCGGGGCCGGCCGGGCGGCGGGCGGGGGCACCGGGGTGCCGGGGCCCCAGGGCTCGCCGGCCGTCCCGGGCGCGGGCGCCGGGCGCGCCGCGGGGTCGGGGGCCGGCAGCTCGAAGTCACCGGCGCCCGCCTCCGCGGCACGGGCGTCGAACCGGACCGCCGCGACCCCCGCCGGGCCCGCCGTACCCGGGGCGCCCGTGGCGGGCGGGCGGGACGGCCGGTCGCCGAACGGCTGCTCGCGGCCCGGCCCGGCCGGGTCCGCCGGCCACGCGGCCCCGCCCACCGGGGAGCCCATGACCACGGTCGGACGGTCCTCCGGCAACGGTGGTACGGCCGACAGGTCGTACCCGCACGCACCACAGAAAAGGTCACCCGACTCCAGCGGCTCCTCGCAGCTGGGGCAGGCGGACGGCTGGTGCCTCTGCGACATCATTCACACCCATGTCCTGGGGCGGAAACGGTTGGCCCGCTCCACCATGTCGATCCTCTCCTCGCCACGCTGAGCGAGCCGGGCGAGCACCCGGTAGGAGCGTTCCAGTCCGAGACGCAAGGCCCGCTCGTCCGGTTCGCTGCCCAGCAGCGGGGTCCGTGCGGTGCCCGCCCCGGGACTACCGGAGAGTACCCAGTCGAGCGCCTTGCCCAGCACCTCCGTGGACAACTGCTCGCGCCGCACCGCGTCCAGGCCGAACTGCCGCAGCGCGGACACCTGTGCGGCGGCCGCCGCCAGGTCGCCGGCGAGCGGCTCCCGCGCGCTGCGGCGCCGCAGCCTGGCCCGTACGGCGGCCACGCGCGCCGCGGTGCAGTGGACCGACGCCTCGGGCACCGACTCCAGCGCCTCGACGGCACCGGCGCGGTCACCGGCGGCCAGCCGCACCCGCGCCAGGCCGAACGCGGCGCTCACGTGGCTCGGGTCCGTCGTCCACACCAGGCGGTAGTACTCCGCCGCGTTGTCCAACTGGCCCAGCACCTCGGCGCACACGCCCAGCGCCAGCTTGGGCGCCGGTTCCCCGGGGAACGCGTCGTAGACCGCGTCGAACGAGAGCGCGGCGTTCTCGTCGTCACCCGTCGCCAGGGCCGCGACGCCGCGGTACCACACCACCCGCCAGTCGTCGGGGTACTGCTCCTCCAGGGTCTCCAGCGCCCGCTCCGCCGAGCCCGTCTCCCCCGTCTCCAGCCGGGCGCGCAGTTCCCGCAGCCGCAGTTCGAGCGAGACCGCCGGGGCGGTGCGCAGGGCGGACATCAGTTCGGCGGGTGCGGAGGCCATCAACCCCGCCAGGAAACCGGCGTTCGGGTCGGCGGCGTCGACGTGCGGCACGGGCAGCGCCAGCGCGACGGCGCGCACGTCGAGCGGGGCGAGCAGCGGTGCGGGCGCGGCGACGACGGCCCCGCCCACCGGCCCGGCGCCGCCCGGCCCGGCGCCCGCGAGGGGCGTACGCGGGGCGGGCACGGCCGCCGTCACGGCGACCCGCCCGCGCGCACCCGCCCGCCTCCCGCGCACCGCCCGCGCCCCCAGCTCCGACACGTCACCGTCGTCGACGGCGAACAGCTCCGTGTCCGGCACGCGCACCTCCGGCCCGAACAGCGTCGACAGCGCCGGGCGCGGACGGCCCGTCTGGAGGGCCACCACCTCCCGCAGCACGCCCGTCAGCTGCTCGGCCATCTCCTCGGCCGAGGCGAACCGGCGCGCCGGATCCGGGTCGGTCGCCCGCACCAGGAGCCGGTAGAACGACTCGTAGGTCCGGAACACCTCGATGTTGTCCGGGTCCGGCAGGGAGTCCGCGAACACGTTCGTGTAGCCCTGGAAGTCGAACGTCAGGACCGCCAGCGTCCGCGCCACCGTGTACAGGTCGGACGCGACCGACGGGCCGGCCTCCGCCACCTCCGGAGCCTGGTAGCCGACCGTGCCGTAGATGGCCGACTCGTCGTCGTCCATCCTGCGCACCGCGCCCATGTCGATCAGCTTCAGCTGGTCCCCGGTCTGGATCGCGTTGTCCACCTTGAAGTCGCAGTACAGCAGGTTCCGGCTGTGCAGGTGCCCGAGCGCCTCCAGCGCCTCGATCCCGTACGCGCACGCCTGCTCGACCGGCAGCGGGTCGCGCCGCCCGTCCGGCCCCCGCCGCTCGTTGGCGATCTCCTTCAGGGACTTCCCGCCGACGTACTCCATGACGATGTAGCCGTCGAGGGAGCCCGTCCGCTGGTCCAGGTGCTCCACGAAGTTGTAGATGCGGACGATGTTGGAGTGCTCGATCTCGGCGAGGAACCGACGCTCCGAGATCGCCGCCGCCATCGCGTCCTGGTCACCGGTGTCCAGCAGGCCCTTCAGGACGACCCACCGGTCGGAGACCGCCCGGTCCACCGCGAGGTAGACCCAGCCGAGGCCGCCGTGCGCCAGGCACCCGGCCACCTCGTACTGGCCGTGCACGACGTCACCCGCGCGCAGCTTCGGCACGAACGAGTACGGGTGGCCGCACTTGGTGCAGAAGCCCTCCGTACGCCCCGGCCGGTCCCCGCGCGCCCGGCCGACCGGCGCCCCGCAGTCGGACCGCGAGCAGAACCGCTTCCGCTCCGGCACCTCCGGGTCGGCCATCACCACCGCACGCGGATCGGGGCGCGGCACCGCCGGGACCGCGACGAGCCCCGCGCCGAGCCTGCCCCGCCCCGACGGGCCGGAGGACGCACCCGAACTGCGCACCGACACCGACCGGGACGACCCCGTGCCCGCCGGCAGCGAACGCGACAGCCGGCCCGACACCGAGCGCCGCGACGAACGGGAGGAGCGCGACGACCGCGACGAGCGGGACGACGAACCCGAGCCCGCCGCCGACCCCTTGCCGCCGCCCGCGATGCCGGTCGGCGGCGACGACACCAGCCCCGACGGCGAGACGACCGGCGCCAGGCCGCACGTGCCGCAGTACAACTCCCCGCCGCCCATGTCCTCGTACGAGCCCTCACAGCCGGGCCGCTGGCACGTTCTCACTGGCTCCCCCTCCGGTCCACGGGCCCCGCCCCCGACAGGACTTCCGCGGCCGCCTGCTGATAGCGCAGCACCGCCTGCTCGGCGACCCGCAGGTCGCACGGGGCGCTCCACAGCATCCGGCGTGCCGCGTCGTACCGCTCGATCAGCAGCGGGTCCTCCGCCATGCCGTGCCGGGCGACCTTCGCCTTGTACGCGTCGAGCCGTCCGCGCAGCTCCGCCCGCACCGCGAGCGGCGCGGTGACCGCCGTCAACTGCTCGCGCGCCCGCAGCAGCTCGTCCTCGGCCTCCCGCTCCAGCGCCTCCAGCAGCGGCGACAGCCGGTGCCACTGGGCGTGGCGGCGGTACTCGGCGGCCGTCGCCAGCCGCTCCTGGAGCGCGGTCGGCGGGCCGCTCACCACCGGCACCTCCGACGCGGCGATCTTCGCCAGCACCTCGCCCCGCGCCGCCCGCGCCTCGGCGAGCGTCCGGTCGGCGCGCGAGAGGACGTCCCGCAGCCGCAGCAGGCGCGCCTCCGAGTCCTGCCGTACCTGGAGCACGGCCTCGATCTCGCGGCGCACGTCCTCCAGCGCGCGGGCCGCCCGGTCGTAGCGGTCGGTGTCGGGCCGCCCGCCGCCGGGCGCCGAACTGCCCGCCGCGGGGCGCCAGAACGCCAGCGGGTCGGTCACCACCTGCGCCCGCAGCGACGCCAGCTCGTGCGTGATGGACTCCAGGTCGTCCCCGGCCGGGTGCTCCCCGGGCCGTACGCCCACCGAGTGCGCCAGCGAGCGGGTGCGGTGCAGCTCGGCCGCCAGCAGGTCTATGCGAGCCGGCAGCGCGGACCACACCGCGTCCGCCGTCACCACCACGTCGAGCGAACGCGCGTACAGCTCGTTCATCCGGTCCACCAGCCGCTCCAGGGTGAACCGCTCGGCCAGCTTGGCGGACGTGCCCGACACGGTGACGCTCTCGCCGCGCAGCCGCTCCGTCAGCTCGGCCAGCTCCTCGCGTCCGGGCCACCGGCGCCGGGCGCGCACCTCGCGCGCCTCGCGCAGCGCCGCCGAGTAGGCGTCGAAGTACGTCCACAGCAGGGTGATCGTCCGCTCGGTCTCCGCCCAGCGCTCCTTGGTCGTGCCGGTCAGACCGGCCCCTTCGAGGAGCCGGCGGCCCGCGTGGTCCTGGAGGGCGAGCAGCGAGTCCTCGACCGCCTTGTGCTCCGCCCCGAGCCGCGCCAGCGCACGGTCCACCTCGTCCCGGTCCATCACCGGCCCAGGGGGTCCCGTGACGCCCATCGATCACCTCTCCACTCGTGCAGCTGCGGACAGCAGGTCAGTTGGTGCGGTACTTCGGCGCGGGCGGCCCGGATATGCCGGGCAGGACGGTGCGCAGCCACCGGTCGTACGCCTTCGTCCAGGGGCCCTTGCGGTAGTCGACGAGCACCTGGTTGACCCGCCGCACCAGGTCGTCGTTGCCGAGCTTCGCGGCGACGCCGTAGTACTCGGTCGTGAACGGCCTGCCCTTCAGGGTCACGGCCGGGTCCTGCGCCGCCTGGCCGGCGGCCAGCGCGTTGTCCGTCACCACCGCGTCGACCTCGCCCATCTGGAGCCGCACCAGGCAGTCCAGCTGGTTGGGCACGGTGTGGACGTCCTCGTCCTGCGGGGAGTCCTCGTGCCGGTCGCGGAAGACGGCGCCGAACGACTGCCTCTCCAGCGCCTCGTACGCGGTGGAGCCCTCGGCCGAGCAGACCCGCTTGCCCTTCAGCGACGAGTCGTACCCCGTCACCGGGGAGTCCTCCGGCGCGAGGACCTGCTGCCCGGCCTGGAAGTAGGCGGTGGAGAAGGCGACCTGCCGGATGCGCTTGCAGTTGATGGTCATCGTCCGCACGACCAGGTCGACCGTGCCGTTCTCCAGGGCGGCGATCCGCTGGTTGGTGGGGATGGCGCGGAAGACGACGGCGTCCGGGCTGCCGAGGAGGTCCTGGGCGATCGCCCGGGCGAGGTCGATGTCGAACCCCTCCAGCCGGCCGGTCGCCGGGTCCCGGTAACCCCACCGGTAGCTGTTCTGGTCCACGCCGACGATCAGCTTGCCGCGCGCCTTGATGGCCGCGACGGCCGGCCCGTCGGCGGTGGACGGCGGGAGGGACGCCTCCGGGTCGCGGCACGTGTCGGCCTTCGCGGGCAGCACGCTGCCCGCGCCGGAGACCCGGGCGGGCCCGATGTCGCCGCGCGACAGCGGTACCAGGGTCAGCGCGGCGGTCAGGCCGCAGGCCACGGCCATCGCCGCGACCCCGCCCCAGCCCCGCAGCCGCCCGGCACCCCGGCGCCCCCCGCGCGTACGCCCGCCCGCGCCCGCGCCGAGTGCCGTGCCGGCGCCGCCACGTCCGTACGCATCCGCATCCGCATCCGCGCCCTGCGTGCGCGCACGCGTGCCGGGAGCCGCGTGAGCCGCGGGGGCGTGAGCCGCGGGGCGGCCGGGGCGGGGCGCGGCCGGTCCCGGGGCGGCGGGGCGGCGGGCCGGGCCGGTGGGGGACGCGCCGGGCGTCCCGCACCCGTCGTGGGCCGGCCCCGGCGCGGTGCCGTTGTCGTCGTCCTTCATCGTGCCTCCCCTCCCTCTCACCGGTACTCCGACAGCCTGCGGTTGATGCCCATGATGGCCCCGGCGGCCCCCAGCACGGCCAGGACGGCGGCCCCGGCCGGGAGGCCCGACAGCGCGCCGCGCCCGTCCTCGGCGGCCCGGGTGAACTCGCCCTGCTCGTGGGCGAGGGCCTTGTCCAGCGCCGCGTCGACCTCGTCGAAGGACTCCCCGGTGGAGCCCTTCGCACCGATCACCTTGGCCAGCGCGCCCTCGTAGTCGCCGCCGTCGTCCGTCGCACGGGCGTCCTTGTGCCGCTCCTGCCACTCGGCCACCCGCCGTGCGGCGTCCGCGACCGGAGCGCTGCCCGCGCCGTCGTCGGCGAGCCTCCTCGCCTCGGCCAGCGCGCCGACCAGCCGGCCCATGCCCGTGCCGTAGTCGGTCTCGTACTTGTCGCTCCGGCCGTCGGCGGTCAGCACCGCGCCGCGCGCGACCAGCGTCAGGTTCTCGTTGGCCCGGGCCTTCAGCGAGTTGATCCGCGCCTCGTTCAGCACCTCCAGCGAGTCCTGGCCGTGCGACCTCGCCTCGTGCAGCTCCGTCCGCGCCAGGGTGTGCCCGGCCGCCAGCCACAGCAGCACCACCACGGACGCGGCCGTGGCGGCCAGCAGGCCGTGGTTGAACACCCGGTTCGTGCGCAGGTACGTACGGCGCTGCGCCCACAGCAGGGCGGCGAGCGCCACCACCCCGGCGGCGAGCGACAGGACCGGCCACCTCCGGGCGTCCCGGTCGTCCCGGCCGAGCCGCGCGGTCTCCGCCTCGTACAGCCGCTCGGCGGCGGGCAGCAGCCGGGTGCTCATCTGCTGGTTGGCGTACCGCAGATAGGCGCCGCCCAGCGGCAGGCCCTGCCGGTTGGCCGCGCGGGCGCGCTCCACCAGGCCGGTGTAGCGCGGCAGGTACTCGTTGAGGGTGGTGATGTCCCGTGCGGACGGGGAGGACCCGTCCGTGTTCGCCGCCGCCTTGACGATCAGCCGGGACGCGGTGGTGATGTCCTCCTCGTACCGGTCGCGCACCCCGGCGGGTTCCCGCGCGCCGGCCAGGAAGCCGCCCGCCGCCGCCGTGTCGGCGTCCGCGAGCGAGCGGTAGATGTCGGCCGCGTCCGCGCTCAGCGGCTGGCTGCGGCTCACCACGTCGTCGGCGGCCGACGCCCGGTCGGCGACCTCGTACGCGGTGACCGCCCCGAACGCCACCACCAGCGCCGCCAGCACGGCGCCGAGGATCCGCAGCCGCCCCGGCTCGGTCGTCGTCGCCGCGCGCAGCCGGGCCGCCCCCTCGGCCCACGCGCCCCGCCCGGCGGGCGGCCCGGCCGGAGGCGGCGGTGGCGGTGGTGGCACGGCGGGCGCGCCCGGCGCGGGCGGTGCCCCCGGCACGGCCGGCGCATCCGGTGCGTAAGTCACGTGACCTCCCCCTCGGTCGCTCACCGCAGTATGGCGTCAGGGGCCGTCGTTCACACCGGGCTTGACTCGATCTTGTTGCTATCGTGCCCGCCGCCCCGCCGCACCACCCCTCGCTCTCCCCACTCTCTATACGTCACCCCGACCCCGTCGGTTCCCCGTCAGGGCCGCCGCGCGTAGTGCGCCCGCAGCCGGTCCCGGGCCTTTGCCGGAGCCCCCAGGCGGTCCAGCCCCAGCAGCGCCGCGCCCAGCACCGGCGGCTCGGCCACCACGTGGACGCGGGCCCTCGGCGCCTTGACGGCCAGCAGTTCGGTGATCCGCCCGTTCAGCCGCGGGTGCCGGGCCGCCAGGACGCTGCCCCCGAGGAGCACCGGGACCTCCGCGTCCAGCAGCCCCAGCCGGTCCAGGGCGACCGTCGCCATCGCCACCACCTCGTCGGCCTGCCGGTCCACCAGCGCCCGCGCGACCGGGTCGCCCGCGGCGCCCACCGCGAACAGCACCGGCGTCAGCTCGTGCCGCCGCCCGGCCGGAATCCGCCCCAGGTGCAGCGCCTCGACGAGCGCGTACACCGAGGCCAGGCCGAAGTGCTCCGGCAGGGCCCGGGCCAGGGCCGTCGGCTCGCCGCGGCCGTCCTCCGCGCGCGCCGCCCACCACATGGCCTCCTCGGCGAGCCCCGAACCCCCGCCCCAGTCGCCGGAGATCCGGCCGATCGACGGGAAGCGGGCGGTCCGCCCGTCGGGCAGCATGCCCACGCAGTTGATGCCCGCGCCGCAGACGACGGCGACCCCGCGCGGCTCGTCGACACCCGCCCGCAGGATCGCGAACGTGTCGTTGCGCACCTCGGCGGTCCGCCCCCACGCGCGCGCGTGCAGGGCGGCGGCCAACTCCGCCTCCTCCGCGGGGAAGTCGGCGTTGGCCAGGCACGCCGACACGTGCCGTACCCGGCCGATCGGCACCGGCGCCGAGTCGAGCGCCGCCCGGACGGTGTCCCCGAGCACGTCCAGCGCCGCATCGGCACCCGTCAGCGGGGGCTGGAACCCCGGCCCGCGCGACGCGGCGAGGACCGCGCCGTCCTCGCCGACGAACGCCACGTCCGACTTGCTGTTGCCCGCGTCGATCGCGAGGACGGCGGCCGTCACGCCCACGGCAGGTGCTCCCGGTTGTGGGCGATCAACCGGTCGGTCAGCCCCTCGGCGAGCGCGTACTGGCCGACCAGCGGATGCGCCAGCAGGGCCTTGAACACCCGGTCCCGCCCGCCGCGCAGCGCCGCGTCCAGCGCCAGGTCCTCGTACGCCGTGACGGCCGCGACGAGCCCCGCGAACAGCGGATCGAGCTCCGGCACGGCCAGCGGCGAGGCACCGGAGGGGTCCACCGCGGCCTGCGCCTCGATCACCGCGTCGTCCGGCAGGAACGGCAGCGTCCCGGCGTTGTACGTGTTGACCACCTGCGTCGCCGGCCCGCCACCGCCCAGCAGGGCCGCCGCCAGGTCCACCGCCGCCTCCGAGTAGAAGGCGCCGCCCCGCTTCGCGAGCAGCTCCGGCTTCTCGTCCAGCGCCGGGTCGCCGTACATCGCCAGCAGCTCCCGCTCCATCGCGGCCACCTCGGCGGCCCGCGAGGGCTTCGTGCCCAGCTCGCGGACGACCTCGTCGTGCGCGTAGAAGTACCGCAGGTAGTACGAGGGGACGACGCCCAGCCGGTCGAGGAGGGCCCGCGGCAGCCGCAGGTCGGCGGCGAGGGCGTCGCCGTGCTCGGCGAGCAGCCGCGGCAGGACGTCCGCCCCCTCCGGCCCGCCGAGCCGCACCCCGCGCTCCCACGTCAGGTGGTTGAGCCCGACGTGGTCCAGGTGCACCGCGCCCGGTTCGGCGTCCAGCAGCCGAGCGAACCTCCGCTGGAACCCGATGGCCACGTTGCACAGCCCCACGGCACGGTGGCCGGCCCGGAGCAGGGCGCGGGTCACGATCCCCACCGGGTTGGTGAAGTCGATGATCCAGGCGCGCGGGTTGGACCGCCGCACCCGCTCGGCGATGTCCAGCACCACCGGCACCGTGCGCAGCGCCTTGGCGAGCCCGCCCGCGCCGGTGGTCTCCTGCCCGACGCAGCCGCACTCCAGCGGCCAGGTCTCGTCGCGCTGCCGGGCGGCCTGCCCGCCGACGCGCAGCTGGAGCAGGACGGCGTCGGCGCCGTCGACCCCCGCGTCCAGGTCGGAGGTGGTCGTGACGAGCCCGTCATGGCCCTGCTTGGCGAGGATCCGCCGGGCCAGCCCGCCGACCAGCTCCAGCCGGTCGGCGGCCGGGTCGACGAGGACCAGTTCGGCGACGGGGAGGGTGTCGCGCAGCCGCGCGAACCCGTCGATCAGCTCGGGGGTGTACGTGGAGCCGCCCCCGATCACCGCAAGTTTCATGCCCATACCGTTCTAACCCTTCACTCCGGTCAGCGTGACGCCCTCGACGAACGCCCGCTGGGCGAGGAAGAAGACGAGGATCACGGGGGCCATGACCAGCACGGTCGCGGCCATCGTCAGGTTCCAGTCGGTGTGGTGCGCCCCCTTGAAGGACTCCAGGCCGTAACTGAGGGTCCAGGCGGCCGGGTTCTCCGACGCGTAGATCTGCGGCCCGAAGTAGTCGTTCCACGCGTAGAAGAACTGGAACAGGGCCACGGCGGCGATGCCCGGCCGGGCCATGGGCAGGACCACCCGCAGGAGCGTGCGCAGCTCGCCGCAGCCGTCGACCCGCGCGGCGTCCAGGTACTCGCCGGGGATGGTGAGCAGGAACTGCCGCAGCAGGAAGACGGAGAACGCGTCGCCGAACGCCATCGGGACGATCAGCGGCCACAGCGAGCCCGACAGGTCCAGCTGCTTCGCCCAGAACAGGTACATCGGGATGATCACCACCTGCGGCGGCAGCATCATCATCGAGACGACCAGCATCAGCGCGAGGCGACGGCCCCGGAAGCGGAACTTCGCGAGCGCGTAGGCGACGGGGACCGACGACAGGACGGTCAGCAGGGTGCCGAGCCCGGCGTACAGGAGGGTGTTGCGCCACCAGGTCAGGAAACCGGGGGTGTTCCACACCCGCGCGTAGTTGCCCCACTCCCAGGTGTCGGGGGTGAGGTCGCGGGTGAGGGCCTGCTGGTCGCTCATGAGCGAGGTGAGGAGGAGGAAGACGAACGGCAGCACGAAGAACAGCGCCGCCGCGACGCCCAGCGCGTGCACGGCGATCCAGTGCAGCACCGCCCCGCGGCGGGCCGTGCGCGCGGCGGGCGTGGCCTTCGGGAGGGCCCGGGGAGCGTACGTCATGGTGGTCAGTCACCCGCCTGGAGGAGGCCGCCGCGCCGCCGCATCAGCAGTGCGGTGAACGCCATGGAGAGGGCGAACAGCACCAGCGCGACGACGCAGGCCGATCCGTAGTCGAAGCGCTGGAAGCCGAGGTTGTGCACGAGCTGCGGCAGCGTCAGCGTCGACTTCTCCGGGTATCCCGGCTCGAACTGCTGGCCGCTGTTGCCGATGACGCCCGAGGCGACCTTCCCGGCGACCAGGGGCTGCGTGTAGTACTGCATCGTCTGGATGACCCCGGTGACGACGGCGAAGAGCACGATCGGGGAGATGTTGGGCAGGGTCACGTGGCGGAAGCGCTGCCGGGCCGACGCCCCGTCCAGCTCGGCCGCCTCGTACTGCTCCTTCGGCACGTCGAGCAGGGCGGCCATGAAGATGACCATCAGGTCGCCGACGCCCCACACCGCGAGCACGGTCAGCGCGGGCTTGGACCAGGCCGGGTCGTTGAACCAGCCGGGGGCCGGCAGGCCCAGGTCGGCGAGGATCGCGTTGACCGGGCCCGTACCCGGGTTGAGCAGGAAGACGAAGCCGAGGGTGGCCGCGACCGGAGGGGCGAGACAGGGCAGGTAGAACAGGGTCCGGAAGACCCCCGCCCCCGTCTTGATCCTGGTGACCAGCAGCCCCACGCCCAGTCCGAAGACGACCCGGCAGGTGACCATGACGGCCACCAGCCACAGGGTGTTCGCCATCGACGGCCAGAAGGCCGGGTAGTCGGCGAGGACGTAACGCCAGTTCTCCAGACCGTTGAAGACGGGCGCCCGGAACCCGTCGTAGTCCATGAACGAGAAGTACACGGCCGACACCAGCGGGTAGGCGAAGAAGACGCCGGAGCCGACCAGCCAGGGGGAGAGAAAGGCGACGGTCCTGAGCGCGCCGCGGGTGCGCTTCGCGCGGAGCGTGCGGACCGTCACTTCGCCTTCTCGATGTCCGTGTCGATCTGCTCCGCCGTCCTGCGCAGCCCGGCCTTCAGGTCGGGCACCTTCCCCGCCTCGTGCAGGTAGCCGAACTCCTGGAGGGTGACCTGGTAGGCGCCGCCGTTGACCGACGCGGGGGTGGTGTTGGACTTCGGGTGCCGGGCGATGTCCAGGAACGTCCGGAAGCGGGGGTCGAGCTTCAGCTTCGGAGAGGCGAGGGCGGCGTGCGTGGAGGGCACGTTGCGCAGCTCGTTGGCGAGGCCGACGACCGCGTCGGTGTCGGTGGTCAGGTACTTCACCAGTTCCCAGGCGGCGTTCTGCTTCCGGCTGGTGGAGGCGATGCCCACGATGGTGCCGGAGAGGTACCCCTTGCCGTGGTCGCCGGCCTGCTCGTCGGGGACGGGCAGCGGAGCGACGCCGACCTCGAAGGGCACCTTGGCGTCGGTGGCCATGCCGAGCCGCCACTCGCCGTCGAGCTGCATGGCCACCTGCCCGGTGTGGAAGGGGTGCTTGGCACCCCACTCGTCACCGAAGGTGTTGCGGTACCTCTCCAGCTTCGCGAAGCCGCCCAGCTTGTCGACCAGGTTCTTCTGCCAGGTGAACATGGCGGCGAAGGCCGGGTCCGTGGCGATGCCCGACCTGCCGTCCTTGTCGAAGTACGTCGGGCTCCACTGGGCGACGAGGTGGCCCGGGGTGCTTTCGTAGCCGTGGAAGGTGGGCATGAAGCCGAGCTGCTCGTACGAGTCGCCCTTCGGCTTCGTCAGCTTCACGGCGGCCTCGTCGAACTCGCTCCAGGTCTTCGGCGGCGCCGTGATGCCCGCCTTCCGGAAGGCGTCCTTGTTGTAGTACAGCCCGTACGCGTCGCCGAGCAGCGGCAGTGCGCAGCGCCTGCCCTCGAACCGGGTGTAGTCCAGGCGCGGCTTCGCGAAGGTCTTCTCCAGGTCGATGCCCGACTTCTCGATGAACGGCGCGAGATCGGCGAACGCCCCGGAGGAGCAGAACTTGCCCACGTTGTCGGTGGTGAACGACGACACCACGTCGGGAGCGTGGGAGCCGCCGGCCCGGAGCGCCTGCTGGATCTTGTCGTCGGTGACGTTCGGGACGGCCTTCACCGTGACGTTGGGGTGGGCGGCCTCGAACCGCTCGATGCCGGCGTCGACCGCCTTCACCTCGGCGGGCGCCGACCAGCCGTGCCAGAAGGTCAGGGTGACCCGGGCGTTCGGGTCGTCGCTCGCGGCCGATCCGGCCGATCCGGTGCAGGCGGAGGTGAGCAGGGCTATGACGGCGGCCGAGGCGAGCGCCCCGGCGGCTGTGCGGTTCATGGCGGTGTCTCCCTGGTTCGTTCTCGGCGCGGTGCTGTGAGGGCGGTGCTGTGAGGCGGTGCTCGGGGAGGGGGTTCGGGGTGCTTCGGGTGCTCGGCTCATGGACGGGGCTCCGGGAGGGAGCGGCGGTGTTCGGGGTGCTCCGGCGGGCTCGGGGAGATGGCCCGGGGACGGTGCCGAGGCGCCGGGCGCGGTCCGCGGCGGGTGCGGGTCAGCGCGAGGTGTCGAAGACCTCGTCGCGGGTGGCGGCCAGCGCGCTCTCCAGCGCGCCGCGCAGCACGGAGTGCCGCTGTACGCCGCCGATGACGAGCCTCGGCCGGGACGCGGCCAGCTCGCCCAGCTCGGCCGCCACGCGTGCGCGCAGCGCCTCCCCGCCGGCGACGATCACCTCGCCGGACAGCACCACCAGCTCGGGGTCGAGGACGGCGACCAGCGACGCGAGGCCGGTGGCGAGGCCGGTCGCGTAGGAGTCGAGGAGCCCGGCGTACGGGCCGGTGCCGCCGTCCCCCGCCTCCTGCGCCGCCCGCCGGACGAGGGCGGCGGCGACCTCGGCGTGCTGCCCCCGCGGGAGGTCCTCGACGCCGTGCTCGCGCGCCAGCCGGGCCAGCACCTGGGCGCCCGCCAGCTCCTGGAAGCCGCCGCTGTTGGCCCGGGTGACCCGGCGCACCAGCGGCGCTCCCGGCACGGGCAGGAAGCCGACCTCGCCGGCGCCGCCGGTGAACCCGCGGTGCAGTCGTCCGCCGAGCACGAGCGCGGCGCCCAGCCCCTCCTCGTTCCACAGCAGGACGAAGTCGTCGTGCCCCCGGGCCGCCCCGAGCCGCTGCTCGGCCACCGCCACCAGGTTCACGTCGTTCTCGTACTCGACCGGCATCGGCAGGGCCGCCGCCAGCTCGTCCAGCAGCGTGGGGGAGTGCCAGCCCGGCAGGTGGGACGCGTACCGCAGCCGCCCGGTCGACGGGTCGAACGCCCCGGGGGTGCCGATCACCAGCCGGTGCACCTCGCCCCGGGTGATCCCGGCCGCCTTCACGGCCCCGTCCAGCGCGTCGGTCACCTGCCGTACGACGTCGCCCGCGGCCTTCTTCGGGGTCGGCAGCTCGAACTCGCCGGCCACCGCCCCGGTCACGTCGGCGACAGCCGCGCGGATGCGCCGGGGGTTCACGTCGAGCCCGGCGGCGTGGGCGGCGCGCGGGTTGACGGCGTACAACTGCGCGTTCGGCCCCGGACGCCCCTCGGTGACCCCGGTCGCCACGACGAGCCCGGCGGCCTCCAGGCGGGCGAGCAGCTGCGAGGCGGTCGGCTTGGACAGGCCGGTCAGCTTCCCGATCCGGGTCCGCGACAGCGGCCCGTGCTCCAGCAGCAGGGCGAGCGCGGCCCGGTCGTTCATGGCCCGCAGGACGCGGGGCGTGCCGGGGGTGTTCCCGGAGGTCGCGGTCACGAGAGGGTGCACCTGCCAACTGTTGGGAAACCTTACTTTCGCGGTGGGCAGACGCTACGGCGGGCGTCAGGTACCCGTCAAGACCTTCTCCGGCCACGACGAAGGGCGCCCCCGCCGGTGTCGGCGGGGGCGCCCTTCGGCCACCGGTGCTACTTCGTCAGGTTCGGCGGCGGGTTCAGCGGGGTCGCCGCGACCGACTGCGGCGACGTGGTCGAGGCGAAGGCCGACGGGGGCGCCATGGACGCCGTCGGGTCCGCGGGGCCGTCCTCGGCCGGGACCGCGGGAAGGCCGCCCACGATGCGGATGCCGACCTCGTCGAAGGCCCGCTTGATGCGCCAGCGCAGCTCGCGCTCGACCCCCAGGGACTTGCCCGGCATCGTCTTGGCGGCGAGCCGGACCGTCATGGAGTCCAGCAGCACCTCGGTGAGACCCAGCACCTCGACCGGCCCCCAGAGGCGCTCGTTCCAGGGCTCCTCCTTGGCGAGGTTCTCGCCCACCTCGCTGATCACCGTGCTGACCCGGTCCAGGTCCTCGGTCGGGCGGACCGTCACGTCGACCGTCGCCGTCGACCAGCCCTGGCTCAGGTTGCCTATCCGCTTGATCTCGCCGTTGCGGACGTACCAGATCTCACCGTTGTCGCCGCGCAGCTTCGTCACGCGCAGCCCCACCTCGATCACCTCGCCCGAGGCGACCCCCGCGTCCACCGAGTCACCGACCCCGTACTGGTCCTCCAGGATCATGAAGACACCGGAGAGGAAGTCCGTGACGAGGTTCCGGGCACCGAAACCGATCGCCACACCGGCGACACCGGCCGACGCCAGCAGCGGCGCCAGATTCACGTTGAACGCGCCGAGGATCATCAGGCCGGCGGTGCCCATGATCAGGAACGAGGCGACCGAGCGCAGCACCGAGCCGATGGCCTCGGAGCGCTGCCGGCGCCGCTCGGCGTTGACCAGCAGACCGCCCAGGGCGGACCCCTCGACCGCCTGGGCACTGCGGTTCATGCGTTCGATGAGCTTGGTCAGGGCACGGCGGACCAGGTGCCGCAGCACCACGGCCACCACCAGGATCAGCAGGATGCGCAGACCGGTGCTCAGCCAGGTGGACCAGTTCTGCTCGACCCAGCCGGCGGCCTCGCCGGCCTGCTTCGCGGCTTCGTCGAGCGTCACCGGCGCGGGTGTGGGGTCGGCAGCCGGAACGGCGGACCAGAGCACGGCGGGAACCTCCAGGATGGACAAGCGGACCAATTACATTTAACGGCTCATCGAGGGTGGTTCGTTGCCATGTTCGAGGGAGAGGTGCGTCTCACCTGGGGATGATCGGGGTGTGGTCGAAAACACTTCGGGCCCGTTACCGGTACGTGGTGGCGCTTCGACCTGGCATGAGGAGAGACTGAGAGCAGATCGTCCCGGCGCGAGCCACGCGCCGCCGGCGTTATAGGAGGCATCCGTGCCGCATGTCCTGGTCCTCAACGCGTCGTACGAGCCCCTCGGCGTCGTACCGCTCCGCCGCGCGCTCGTCCTCGTCCTCGAGAACAAGGCCATCTGCCTCGAGGAATCCGGCGCCTTCATGCACAGCGCGACCCGTGCCATGGCGGCCCCCAGTGTGGTCCGCCTCAAGCGGTTCGTACGGGTCCCCTACCGGGGGCCCGTTCCTCTGACCCGCAAAGCCCTGTTCGCCCGCGACGGCGGGCGCTGCATGTACTGCGGTGGCGTCGCAACCAGCGTCGACCACGTCGTGCCGCGCAGCCGCGGCGGACAGCACGCCTGGGAGAACGTCGTGGCGGCCTGCCGCCGCTGCAACCACGTCAAGGCCGACCGGCACCTGCGGGAACTGGGCTGGCGGCTCCACCAGCAGCCCGCCCCGCCGACCGGCCTGGCCTGGCGGATCATCGGCACTGGCCACCGCGACCCGCGCTGGCTGCCCTACCTCCAGCCGTACGGCGCCGACGACGCCATGGCCCGCATCGACAGAGTGTCCTAGGACCCGGTTCGGCTCCGGGGCGCCGGGGGGCGTGTGCCGGCGGTCGATCGTGTTCGGCCCCCTCGTGCCTCGGGGGCCTGCGCGCGTTCTCCCTCCCGGCACCCGCGGCGCCCCTCCGCCACGCCGGTCAGGTTCGGCTCCGGGGCGCCGGGGGGGCGTGTGCCGGCGGTCGATCGTGCTCGGCCCCCTCGTGCCTCGGGGGCCTGCGCGCGTTCTCCCTCCCGGCACCCGCGGCGCCCCTCCGCCTCACTCGCCGGGGGTGGCCCCCGGGGTGGCTCCGGGCGTCCTGGCGGGGGGCGGGGCCGTGACCGCGTAGGCCTCGACCGAGAACAGCGAGTAGCCGTACTCGGTCGCCCGCGCGTCGCCCTGGACGCGGACGAAGCGGGTGTCCGGGGCGTCCATGCGGATCGCCTCCCGGCCCCCCTTCCCGTCCCGCACGGTCGCCGCCGTGCGCCACACGCGGCCGTCGGCCGACACCTGGACCCGGTACTTCGCCGCGTGGGCGTCCTGCCAGTGCAGCACCACCTGACCCAGCCGGACCGGCCGCGGCAGCTCCAGCTGCCACCAGGCGCCGTCCTCCGCCGGGGAGGACCAGCGCGTCTCCGGGTCGCCGTCGACCGCCGCCGAGGCGGGGAAGTCGGCGGTCTCGTCGCCCGACGAGGACGCCGTCGCCGTCCGGGCCAGGTCGGGGCCGCCGGTCGCCGGGTAGGCGCGGACCGTCAAGGTGCGCTCCTGGCCCGCGAAGGACAGCGGCACCCGGTAGTCGCCCGACGGGGTGCCCGCCGGAACGGTGATGTCGACCGGCACCGTGGCCGCCGTGCCGCGCGGGACGGTGGTCCGCTTCGGCACGGTGACCTTCAGGCCCTTGGGCGCCTTCGCCGTGAGCGCGCCCTGCACCTCACCGGGCCGCTGCGCCGCCAGCACCGCGTTCACCCGGCGCGGGGCGCCGCCGATCACCGCGTCCGTCTCCGCGTGCGGCAGGTCCAGGCGGGCCTGCGGCTCGTCCGCGAACCAGGGGACCAGGGCCCGGACGCCGGGGGACCGGCCGGTCCAGCTGATCCGGACGGCGTCCGCCGTCACCCCCCGCGCCGCCGCCTGCGTCCAGCCGCTGCCCGACAGGGTGCCCAGCGGGCGCCACCCCTGACCGGGCACATGGGCCTCCACGGAGCCGCTCCCGGCGTGCGCCCCGCCCGGCACCGTCATCGCCGTGACCGTGTCCAGCGGCCGGGCCCGGTCCAGACGCACGGTGTACGCCCCGTTCTCCCGGCCCACCGTGCCCGCGTCGCGCGACGCGCCCGTCCACCGTGCACCCTCCTCGACCGCCCGCTTCAGGAACGGGTCCAGCACCCCCTCGCCGACCGTGACCGGGCTCGCCGCGAGCTCTCCCCGCAGCCGCTCCAGCTCCAGCGAGGCACGCCAGGCGCCCGCCCCGTCACCGCGCGCCTGCGCCTGCAGCATGTCGACCGCCGCCTCGCCCGCGCCGCCGTACCGCGCCAGCTGCTCCAGCCAGGGCCGCACCTCGTCGTCCAGCAGGCCGCCGGCCGTGCCGGCCAGCCGCTCGGGCGCCTCCCGCATCACGCCGAACGCCGCCCGCAGCCGGCCCGCCGCCCGGTCCCGGGCCGCCGCGTCGGCGGTCGTGCTCGCCCGGGCACGCCAGAACTCGGCCAGCAGCGGCCGCAGGTACGCCGACTCGGTGCGCAGCAGGATCGAGGAGGCGTCGTTCCCGGCCAGGGCGTGCAGCGCCGCCCGGGCCGCCGGGTCGCCGCCCGCCAGGTCGTCCAGCGCGGCGTGCCAGGACTCCCCGGGGCGGTAGCCCTTCGGGTTCCAGGCGTAGTCGGCGGCGGTGAAGACCGGGATGCGGGACGCGGTCGCCTGCTCCATCGCGTTCGCCAGCAGCGCGGCGGAACCGGCGGCGACGGCCGGCTCGCGGCCCATGTACGGCCCCAGGAAGACGCGGTCCTGGGCGTAGTCGTTGACCGGGTAGTTGTCCATGGTGACCAGCGGGTGGTCGAACACGTCGCGGGCGCCCGCCAGTTCGCGGCCGGTGATCGTCCGGGGCACCACGCCGACCCCCGTCCACGCCACCTGCACGCGGTCGTCCAGCTCCGCGGCGAGCGCCGTGCGGTACTCGGTGGCGCCGTCCTGGTAGTACTCGGTCGGCATCAGCGACAGGGGCTGCGCGTCCGGGTACCGGTCCGCCAGGTGCCGCGCCAGATCCGAGGCCACGCGCGCGTGGGCCCGCGCCGCCGAGGCGGGGCCGGAACCGAAGGTGTCGGCGTCCCGCGAGCAGTGCCACTCGTCGTACGAGGCGTCCTGGAACTGCACCTGGAACGCCCGCACCCCGAGCGCGTACATGGCGTCGACCTTGCGCCTGAGCGCCGTCATGTCGTCCTGCGAGGCCAGGCACATCGACTGGGCGGGCGCCACGGCCCAGGCCAGCGTCACGTGGTTGCGCCGCGCCCGGTCGGCCAGCTCCCGGAACTCGGCCCGCTGCGCGGCCGGGTAGGGCTCGCGCCACTGCGCCTGCCGGTAGGGGTCGTCGCCGGGCGCGTAGAGGTACCGGTTCTGCTTGGTGCGGCCCATGAAGTCGAGCTGGGCCAGCCGCTGCGCGTGGCTCCAGGGGCGGCCGTAGAAACCTTCCGTCATGCCGCGCACGGCCGTCCCCGGCCAGTCCCGCACCAGGACCCCGGGCACCGTCCGGTCGGCGGCTATGAGCTGGCGCAGCGTCTGCACGGCGTGGAAGAGGCCGTCCCCGCCGACGCCGTCCACGGCGACCGTGTCCCGGCCCTCGTACCGGCCGGTGGCGATCCGGTAGCCGCCCGCCGGGAGGTCGCCCCGCTCGGGCGCCCGCAGCGCCCGCAGGGCGTGCTGCGCCCCGGCGCCGCCCAGCAGCACGACGGGCCCGCGCCCGTCCGGCCCGGTGTACACCGTGCGCACGCCCGCCTCGCGCAGGACGCCCTCCAGCGCCGCCACGGCGTACGGGTCGGCGCCCCCTTCCGTGAGGATCGTCACCTCGTCGCCGAGGGGCACCGCGGCACCGCCCGCCCGGAGGGACTGCGGGCGCGGCCACACCGGCGGCACGGCGGCCCCGCCCTGCCCGGGCGCGGTCGTGGTGGGGGAGCCGGGGCCGCCGGGCGCGGCCAGCGCACCGGGGGCGCCGCCCAGGAGGCCACCGATCACGGCGACGGCGACGGCCGTCGCGGTCCGCTTTCCGCGGCCGAAGCGCCCGAACTGCACGCGCGTCTCCCCTCGTCTTTCGTTGTTCTGCGAGTAGCTTTGCCGGTGGCCGGAGCAATGGCTGAACCGGTCGGTTTCGAGCCCACCACCGACTCGCCGAAGGTGTCAATGTGCGTGGCCGTTGTGTCGTATTTGCCTACCGGGTCACGGGGGGCGGTCCAACTCCCGTGACACGAAGGCGATGTGACCGGCGCCACGTTCCGCGGATGTGTCGCCGCCCGCTGGGTAGGGCTGCTGTGTCCCACTGTCACCTTCACAGGGAGGCCACCGTGGCCGCTTCCGCCCAGCTCCTGCTCTCCGCCCTCTCCAAACAGGTCCCGGGTCCCGCACCCGTCACCGACCCGCCGGCCACCGGGCACGGCCCCGGCTTCTGCCCCCTGACCGGCCTGCCCGCCGCGGGCGCCCCGCTCACCAGCGAGCCGCCGCTCGCCGACGCCACCCCCCTGACCAGCGAACCCGCGCTGACCGACTTCACCCCCCTGACCAGCGAGCCGACCGCGCACCGCACGGCCGGCGGACCGGAGTCCCCAGGAGCCTGAATGACCCTTGCCCGGCTCGCCGCGCTGCACGGTGTCGCCACCGCGTACTCCCCGTCCGCGGGCGTCACCGTCCCGGTCTCCGACGCCACGGTGGTGGAGGTCCTCGCCGCCCTGGACGTCGACGCCGCCACGCCGGAGGCGCTGCGCGCGTCCCTCGCCGCCACCGAGGCGGCCAGGGACGCGCGGCTGCTCCCGCCGACGCTGGTCCTGTGGCAGGACGACCCGGACGACGGGGCGCAGCCGCCCGGCCGCCCGCCGGGGCTGCCGCGCCCGCTGACCTCGCTCCCGCCGGGCACCGACGTGCGGATCACGACCGAGCACGGCGACGAGATCTCCGGTACGCCCCGCTGGGAGCGGCTCCCGGTGGGCGTCCACCGGCTCGACGTCCGGGCCCGTGACGGGCGCACCGGGCGGAGCACGCTGATCGTCGCCCCCGCGCGCGTACCGCAGCCTCCCGGGCGCGGGTACGGCGTGCTGGTCCAGCTGTACTCGCTGCTGTCGGGCCGGTCCTGGGGCATGGGCGACCTGGGCGACCTGCGGGAACTGGCCGCCTGGGCGGGCCGCGACCTGGGGGCCGGGTTCGTCCAGGTCAACCCGCTGCACGCGGCCGTGCCGGGCACGCCCACCGACCCGTCCCCCTACCGCCCCTCCTCCCGGCGCTTCCCCGACCCGGTCCACCTGCGGATCGAGGACGTCCCCGAGTACGCGTACGCGGCCGGGGAGGACCGCGCCGAGCTGGACGCGCTCACCGGGCGCGCGGCGGAGCTGCGCGAAGGGGTGCTGCGCAAGGGCGAGCTGATCGACCGGGACGCGGTGTGGGTGCTGAAGCGACAGGCCCTGGAGGTGCTGCGGCGCGTCCCGCTCGGGCCCGGCCGGCAGGCCGCCCTGCGGGAGTTCCGCGCCGGACAGGGCCAGGCCCTGCTGGACCACGCCACCTGGTGCGCGTTCACCGAGCGGTACGGCGCCGACCGGCGGCAGTGGCCCGAGGGCCTGCGCGACCCGCGCTCGGCCGCCACCGCGCGGGAGCGCGACGAGCTGGCCGACCGCGTCGACTTCCACTGCCGCCTCGCCTGGCTCACCGACGAGCAGCTGGGCGCCGCCGCGCGGGCCGCCCGGGAGGCCGGAATGCCGGTCGGGATCGTCCACGACCTGGCGGTCGGCGTGCACCCGGACGGCGCCGACGCGTGGGCGCAGGCGGACGCGTTCGCCCCCGGCATGTCGGTGGGCGCCCCGCCGGACGCGTTCAACGCCCACGGCCAGGACTGGGGCCTGCCGCCCTGGCGCCCCGACGCGCTGGCCGCCTCCGGCTACGCCCCCTACCGGGACCTGCTGCGCGGCCTGCTGCGGCACGCGGGCGCGCTGCGCATCGACCACGTCATGGGGCTGTTCCGGCTGTGGTGGGTGCCCGCGGGGCGCCGGCCCACGGAGGGGACGTACATCCGCTACGACGCCGAGGCCATGCTCGCCGTCCTCGTCCTGGAGGCCCACCGCGCGGGCGCCGTCGTGATCGGCGAGGACCTCGGCACGGTCGAACCGGGCGTACGGGAGTCGCTCCAGCGGCGCGGTGTCCTCGGCACGTCGGTGCTCTGGTTCGAGCGGGACTGGGAGGGCACGCGGCGGCCGCTGGCGCCCGGCACGTGGCGGGCGGACTGCGTGGCGACCGCCACGACGCACGACCTGCCGTCCACCGCGGCCCGGCTCACCGGCGAGCACGTCGAGCTGCGCCACCGGCTCGGGCTGCTCGCCCGCCCCCTGGAGGAGGAGCGGGCGGAGGACGCCGAGGAGGTCGCCGAGTGGCTGGCGTACCTGCGCGGGCTGGGACTGCTGGAGGAGGGGCCGCGCGACGAGGAGGCCGAGATCCGCGCGGTCTACCGGTTCCTGCGCCGCACCCCCGCCCGGATGGCCGGGGTGTGGCTGCCGGACGCGGTGGGCGACCGCCGCCCGCAGAACCTGCCCGGCACCTGGGACCAGTACCCGAACTGGCGGCTGCCCGTGGCCGACGCCGAGGGCAGGCCCGTCACCCTGGAGGAGCTGGCCGTCTCGCCGCGCCTGCACGCCCTGATGGAGGTGCTGCGGCCGTCGACGGCACCCCCGGGCGCGCGGGGTCTTTAGGCGTTCGCTACGTTTGCACCGTGGACAAGAAGAACGCCCTGCGCGCCGGCGCCGTCGCGGCCGGTACGACGCTGATGATGCTGCTCATGTCGTCCCCCGCGCTCGCGCTCACCCGCGACGACGGTGACGACCCGGGTTCCGGCCTGAGCCTGGCCGAGACCCTCGGTCTGTACGTCGCCGCCCCGATCGTGCTCTTCGCCGTGATCGCGGGCCTCGTGATGGTGCTGGACAAGTCCAAGAAGGTCTGACCCGCGGGCCGGCGGGCGGGACCTCCTGAGAGGTCCGTCCGCCTCCGGGGGCGCCCCGGAGGACACCGCCGGCTCACGCCCCTGCCCGGGTGGTACCCCGTACCGTCCGGGCCTTCGGCGTTCTCCGGGGCCGCCCCGCCGTCAGGCGCCGGTCGCCGTCATCAGCTTGCGCAGCAGGCCGCTCAGCAGCTCCGCCTCCTCGTCGTCCAGGGCGGACTCCAGGGCCTCCCGCTGGACCGCGAGCCCGGCCGCCACGGCCTCGTCCACCAGCTCGCGGCCGCGGTCGCTGAGCGTCACCCGCAGGGCGCGCCGGTCGTGCGGATCGGGGCTGCGGGAGAGGAGCCCCGCCCGCTCCAGCTTGTCCAGCCGGCCGGTCATCCCGCCGGTCGTCAGCATCAGCGTCGCGGACAGCTCCCGCGGCGACAGCGTGTACGGCTCGCCCGACCGCCGCAGGGTCCCCAGGACGTCGAACTCGCCGCGCGCGATGCCGAAGCGCGCGTACGCCTTGTCCATGCGGGCGCCGATGGCGCTGCTGAGCCGGTAGATCCGCCCGAAGACGGCCATCGGCACGGTCTCCAGGTCGGGGCGGACGAGCGCCCACTGGGCGGTGATCGCGTCGACGGGGTCCTGGGGCGCGGGTGTCGCGGAGGTCATGGACGCAGTCTGGAGCCGGTTTCCCTCGTTCGCAAGAAAGTTGCTTGACGCTAAGTAGCTTAGCGCTAAGCTACTTAGTGCCGAGCTACTGAAGGGGGACGTCCGATGTCCCGGAAAGCCGCCGTCATAGGGCTCACCGCCCTCGCGCCGATCTCCTGGGGGTCGACCTACGCGGTCACCACCGAGTTCCTCCCGCCCGACCGACCGCTGTTCACCGGCCTGATGCGCGCCCTGCCCGCCGGGCTGGCGCTGCTGGCGCTCACCCGGACGCTGCCGCACGGCACATGGTGGTGGCGTGCGGCGGTGCTCGGGGCGCTCAACATCGGAGCGTTCTTCCCCCTGCTGTTCCTGGCCGCCTACCGCCTGCCGGGCGGGGTCGCCGCCGTCGTCGGCTCCGCCGGGCCGCTCTTCGTCGTCGGCCTCGCCGCGCTGGTGCTCGGCGAGCGGCCGACCGTGCGCGCCCTGCTCGCCGCCGTCGCCGCCGCCCTCGGCGTCAGCCTCGTCGTCCTCCGGGCGGGTGCGGCGTTCGATGCCGTGGGGGTGGCCGCCGGGCTCGCCTCGGCCGCGTCCATGTCGGCGGGCACGGTGCTCACCAAGCGCTGGGGGCGGCCGCGAGGAGTGGGCCCGCTGGCGATGGTGGGCTGGCAGCTCACCGCGGGCGGGCTGCTGATCGCACCGGTCGCCTTCCTGGTGGAGGGCGCGCCGCCGGCCCTCGACGGGCGGGGCGCCGCCGGCTACGCCTACCTCGCCCTCGCCAACACCGCCGTGTCGTACTGGCTCTGGCTGCGCGGCATCGAACGGTTGCCCGCCACCTCCGTCACGCTCCTCGGGCCGCTCTCGCCGATCACCGCGGCCGTCATCGGGTGGCTGGCGCTGGGGGAGGCGCTGGGGCCCGTGCAGCTGGCCGGGATGGCCATCGCCTTCGGGGCGACGCTCGCCGGGCAGTGGACGCCCCACCGAACGTTCAGCTCAGCTGAAGAAAACAGTCAGAAAGTTTCGATGGACCTGACGGATCGAGCGCTGCGACGGTAGTCCCCGTGACCGAGCCCCGCGAGGGGGAGAGAGGCGGGGGAGACCGTGGCAGTCCTGGACCGGACCGGTGTCGGCGGAGCGGGGAGCGCGAGCGGCGCGGGGGTCCGGCTCGCCGGCCCCGGCCTCCTCCTCGCGGCCCTCGCGACGGTCGTCTGGTCGGGCAGCTTCGTGACCTCCCGCGCCCTGCACGACTCCGTGCCGCCGGTCCAGGCCGCCTTCTGGCGCTGGATCGTCGCGATCCTCGCCGTCGCCCCCTTCGCCGGCCGCGCGGCCTGGCGCCGGCGCCGCCTGATCCGGCGCCACGCGGGCTTCGTCACCCTCGCCGCCCTGCTCGGGGTGACCCTCTACAACACCCTCGTCAACCAGGCCGGTCTCACCACCTCCGCCGGCACCATGGGCATGGTCATGGCCGCCTCCCCCGTCCTGATGGCGGTGTACGAACGGCTCGGCGGCGCCCACCTCGGCGCGCGCCGCGTCACGGGCATGCTGATCGCCTGCACCGGTGTCCTCCTCCTGGTCGGCAATGGGTCCCCGGTGCCGGACCCGGCGCCCGGCGACCTGTGGATCGTCGCCGCCGCCGTCTGCTTCGCCTCCTACAGCGCCCTGCTGAGGCGGCGGCCCGCCGCGCTCGGCGGACCGGCCTTCCTCCTCGCCACCTTCGTGGCCGGCGCGCTGATGCTCCTGCCGGCGTACGCGGTGAGCCTCGTCCTCCAGGGCGGGTTCGAGCCCACGGCAGGGACGGGAGGCCCCCTGGTGTACGTCGGCGTCTTCTCCTCCGCCGTCGCCTTCTTCGCCTGGAACAAGGCCGTCGCGCTGATCGGCGCGGCCCGCGCGGGGGTCGTCTACCATCTCCAGCCGGTGTGCGTGGCGCTGCTGGCCGGCGCACTGCTCGGCGAGGAGACGGGGCCGGCGCGGATCCTGTCCATGGCGCTGGTCCTGGGCGGCGTGGTCCTCGGGACGGCCCGGGCCGGCCGCGGGGGCGGCCGCGGGTAGGTTGCGGGACATGACCGAGTGGGACGTCAAGAAGCTCCATGTCCTTCGCACCCTGCGCGACCGGGGGACGGTGACCGCGACCGCGGAGGCGCTGCTGATGACCCCCTCCGCCGTGTCCCAGCAGCTGACCAACCTCTCCAAGCAGCTCGGGGTCAGGCTGCTGGAGGCGGACGGCCGGCGGGTGCGGCTCACGGACGCGGCGCACCTGGTGCTGCGGCACGCCGAGGCGGTGTTCGCGCAACTGGAGCGGGCGGACGCCGAGTTGACGGGCTACCTGCGGGGCGACGCCGGGGAGGTGCGGGTGGGGGCGTTCTCCACCGCGGTCCCCGCGCTGGTCGTGCCGGCCGTGCTGCGGCTGCGCGCCGCGCACCCGGGCCTGGAGGTGCGGGTCCGGGAGGCCGAGGCCGCCGAGGCGTACGAACTGCTGTCGGCCGGGCAGGTGGACCTGGCGCTGTCACTGGCGGCGCACGCCCCGACGGCCCGTGACCCGCGGTTCAGCCGCGTACCGCTGCTCGCCGACCCGCTGGACGTGGCCCTCCCGGCGGGTCACGCGCTGGCGGGGGCGCCCGGGCTGCGGCTGGCCGACCTGTCGGGGGAGCGGTGGATCTTCGGGGGCAGCGGGCCGTGGTCGGAGATCACCCGGGCGGCGTGCGAGGCGGCCGGGTTCGTGCCGGAGCAGGCGCACTCGGCCGCCGGGTGGACGGCCATCCTCGCGATGGTGGAGGCCGGGATGGGCATCGCGCTGGTGCCCCGCATGGCGGCGGCCGAGCGGGCGTCGGGGGTGGTGATGCGGGTCCTGGAGGCGGACCAGCCGCGCCGGCACGTCGTGGCTGCGGTGCGCCGGGGCGCGGAGACGGCCCCGGCGGTGGCCCGGCTGCTGGCGGCGCTGCGGGAGGCGGCGGCGCGGCGGTAGGGGGTGGGCGGCGGCGCGGCGGTGGGCCGCCGGCCGGTCAGCGCGGCCGGGCGAGGCCCAGGAGCAGGTCGTCCGCGGCCGCCTTGATCTCGTCCACCGTCCGCCCGCCGTCACGGGTCAGATGGTGCGTCAGGCTCGGCACGAACGGGGCGAGCAGCATGTGCGCCAGCAGCGCGGCGTCGCCCTCGGGCCGGACGCGGGTGACGAGCACCGTCACGTGCGTGTGCATGGTCGCGTACGCCCCGCTGCTGTAGCGGGCGCTGGGCGCGGCCGTCTCGGCGGCGAGCATCAGGTCCAGCTGGTCGGTGACCCGGTCGGCGAGGGCGTGCAGGAAGGCGCGCAGCCGCTCCAGGGGCGGTGCGTCGGGGCCCAGGGGCGGCGGGCCGGTCATGAACGCCTCCTGGAACCGCTTCTCCCGCTCGTCGAGCAGCGCGAACAGCAGCTGGGCGACGTCCCCGAAGCGGCGGTAGACCGTTCCCACGCCGATGCCGGTCTCGTGGGCGACGGCGTTCATCGTCAGCGCGTCCGGGCCCTTCTCGGCGACGATCCGCGCGGCGGCCTCCAGGATCCTGCGCCGGTTGCCGGCGGCGTCGGCCCGCTCGGCCCGCCCGGTGCGAGGGCCGCGTCCCGGACGGTCCCCGTGCTGCGGCTGCGGCGCGTCCATGTACCCAGCATAGACCCCGTAACGGATAGCTATCCGTTTCCGTCCCGCATCCCGGTCCAGGCCCGCACCGGGGCGGCCGGCCGCCTCGCCGGCCGCGACAGCGACGTCTGCCCGTACGGCAAGGTCACGAGGCCTCCGGGGTCACGGCGAGGGAGTGCAGGTAGCGCATCAGCGTCATCAGGACGTCGCGGCTGGAGTCGCGCCGACGGGCGTCGCACACGACGATCGGCACGGAGCCGGGCAGGTCGAGGGCGGCCCGCAGCTCCTCCAGGGGGTGCTCGGGCGCCCCGGGGAAGGAGTTGACGGCGACGACGAACGGCACGCCGCGCTCCTCCAGCCTGCCGATCACGTCGAAGCTGACCTCCAGCCGGCGGGTGTCCACCAGGACCACCGCGCCGAGCGCGCCCTCGAACAGCCCGCGCCACAGGAACCAGAAGCGCTCCTGGCCGGGTGTGCCGAAGAGGTACAGCACCAGTTCCTCGTTGATGCTGATCCGGCCGAAGTCCATGGCCACGGTGGTGGAGCTCTTGCGCTCCACGCCCGCCGTGTCGTCGATGCCGACCCCGGCCTGGGTCATCGTCTCCTCGGTGGTCAGCGGCCGGATCTCGCTCACCGAGCCGACGAGGGTGGTCTTGCCCACCCCGAAGCCGCCGACGATCACCACCTTGACCGCGGCGGTGGTCGTCTCCGGCAGGGCGTCCGCCAGGGACGGCCCGGAGGGTGGCTCAGAGCTTCTGAAGTCCATCGATCACTGCCTCAATCAGTGCCAGGTCGGGGAGTTGGGCGCGGGCGACGGGCGCGCGTGCCAGCACGTCCCCGCCGGCGAGCAGGTCGCCCACCAGGACGGTCACCACGCTCACCGGCAGGGAGAGGTACGCGGAGATCTCGGCCACCGACAGCGGAGCCCGGCACATCCGCATGATCGCCGCGTGTTCGGGCTGCATACCGGCCCGGGGCGCCGACCTGGCCACGATCAGTGTGACCAGGTCCAGTTCGCCGGACGCTAATGAACCGCTGCGCCCACCGGTGATCACGTAGAGCCGCTCGGGACTGCCGTCCTCCCAGTCGTGGCCCGCACCGCTCCGGTGGCCCGGGTCGCTCACGCGGGCTGCCCGTCGCGGCGGGGCGGGCTGCTGAGATGCTCTCCGATCCGTGCCACCAGGTCGCGCATCCGCTGGCCCATCAGGCCCGCGTCGACGCCCTCGCCGGCCAGGACGGCGAGGTAGGCCCCCGCGCCGGCCGCCATCAGGTAGAAGAAACCGCCGTCCATCTCGATCACGACGAGCCGCATCCGGCCCTCGCTGTGCGGGAGTTCGGCGGCGACCGCGCCGGCGAGGCTCTGGAGGCCGGCGCAGGCGGCGGCCAGCCGGTCGGCGGTGTCGGTCTCGGTGCCGTACTGGGCCATGCGCAGGCCGTCGGCGGAGAGCACGATGACGTGGCGGGTCTGCGGAACGCTCTCGGCCAGGTCCTTGAGCATCCAGTCCATGTCGGGCCGCTGCTGACTCATGGCTGTTCCCCCTTGCTCGCCGAGGCCGGCGAGGCGTCGCTGTTCTGGTCTGCGCCGGTCTGGCGTTCCCCGGACAGGCCGCTCTGGAAGGCGGCCAGCCACATGCCGGGCTGCACCTGGGGTGCCTGCTCCGGCCCGGTGGGTGCCGTCGTGGTCGCGGTCCGGGTGGTCGTGGTGGTGCCCGTGGTCTCCGGGGCCCCGTCGGAGGCGGCGGGGGCCGCCGGTGCCGTCACACGGGTCTTGCGGCGCCGCTGCGGCAGGCCGCTGGGCGTCCGCTCGGTCACGACGGGCGCGTCGGTGCCGGACGGACCGGTGACCGTGCGGGAGGGGCCGGCGGGCGTGGCGGCGGCGGACCCGGCGGACGGCGCGAGGGCTCCGCGGGGCCCGGAGGAGGTGCCGATGCCGTGGGCGATGCCCGTCGCGGCGGAGGTGGTGGTGATCAGTTCCTGCGGGACGACGAGGACGGCGCGGACACCGCCGTACGCCGACGAGCGCAGCGACACCTGGAAGTCGTACGCCTGCGACAGCCGGCCCACCACGGCGAGGCCCAGGCGCGGCGTCTCGCCCAGGTCGTTGAGGTCGATGCCCTGCTGTGCCTGGCGGAGCATGCGCTCGGCCCGGTCGCGGGCCTCCTCGCTCATGCTCACGCCGCCGTCCTCGATCTCGATGGCGATGCCGGCGTTCACGTCCACCGCGGTGAGGTGGACCCGGGTCTGCGGCGGGGAGTAGCGGGTGGCGTTGTCGAGCAGCTCGGCCAGCGCGTGGATGAGGGGCTCGACGGCGGGGCCGACGACGGCGACCTCGGAGACCGAGTGCAGCTCCACGCGCTGGTAGTCGATGATCCGGGACATCGCGCCGCGCAGCACGCTGTAGAGCGGCACGGCCCTGTTCCACTGGCGGCCCGGCCGCGCACCGCCGAGCACGGCGATGGAGTCGGCGAGCCGGCCGATGAGCGCGGTGCCGTGGTCGAGCCGCAGCAGGTCGCCGAAGACGCTGGGGCTCTGGCCGTGCCGGTCCTCCATCTCGCGCAGCTCCTGCGCCTGCTGGTGCACGATGGCCTGGACGCGGCGGGCGATGTTCACGAAGGCCCGCTGCGCGGACTCGCGCAGGTCCTCCTCGGCGACCACGGCGTCCAGCACGGAGCGCAGGACCGCCAGGTGGGCCGCCCGGAACTCCGGGGTGAGGCCGGGCCCGTAGGCGTCGGGCGCCTCCAGCGAGGCGAGGACGTCCTCGGGGAACTCGCCCTCGCGCAGCCGCCGCACCACGTCCGGCAGGAGCGTGTCGGCGAGCCGTACCGTCTCGGCCTCCTGGCGGGCGAGGGCCGACCGCTGCTCGGCCGTCGTGGCCCGCAGGTGCGCCAGCTCCCGGCCGCGCCTGGCCGCCGTACCGCAGGCGAGCGCGACCGCGGCGAACGCGGCGGCCCCGAGCCAGGCGACCGGGGTGCGGGCCGGTGCGGAGACCAGGGCCACGGCGACGGCGGTGCCCGCTGCGATCACGATGGCGGGCAACGCCCATATGACGGGTGAGGCGGGCCCTGGACTACCGGGCGACGATCCCTCTCGAACCATCAGAACCCTCAAACGATCGAAAGCGAAAGATCAAAGGACACAACGGCCCGGAAGCTTATCGGTTGTTGAGCACGCCTCTTGACAGTGGGTCAGCATGCGGACCGCCGCCGCCCCCTCCCCCCAAGGCCGCCACCGGGCCGTCCACCGGACCGCCGCCGCGCCGTCCCCCGACCGCACCCGGCCGCCCCGGCATGAAGACGCCCCGGCATGAAGACGCCCCGGCACGAAGACGCCCCGGCACGAAGACGCCCCGGACCCGGGCGACCGGGTCCGGGGCGCGTCACCCCGATGTCTCGCCTACGCGTCGGCGGCCTGGGCCTTCAGCGCGCGCTCCACCCCGGAGCGCGACTCCGACACCAGGCGCCGCAGCGCCGCGTTCGGCCCGGCGCTCGCGAGCCAGGCGTCCGTCGCCTCCAGGGTCTCCTGCGACACCTGGAGCGCCGGGTAGAGCCCGACCGCGATCTGCTGGGCCATCTCGTGCGAGCGGGACTCCCAGACGTCCTTGACCACCGCGAAGAACCGCTCGGTGTACGGGGCCAGCAGCTCGCGCTGGTCGGTCTGCACGAAGCCGCCGATCACCGCCTCCTGCACGGCGTTCGGCAGCTTGTCGGAGTCCACCACCGACGCCCACGCCTCGGCCTTGGCCTCCTCGGTCGGCCGGGCCGCCCGCGCGGTCGCCGCGTGCCGCTCACCGGCCGCCGTCCGGTCCCGCTCGTACTCGGCGGCGATCTCCGCCTCGTCGTACACGCCCGTGGCCGCCAGCCGCTCCACGAACGCCCAGCGCAGCTCGGTGTCGACGACCAGCCCGTCGATCGTCTCCGTGCCCTCCAGCAGGCCCGACAGCAGGTCCAGCTGCTGCGGCGTACGGGCGGTCGCCGCGAACGCCCGCGCCCACGCCAGCTGGTGGTCGCTGCCCGGCTCCGCGGTGCGCAGGTGGGCGAGGGTGGCCTCGGTCCAGCGCCCCAGCGCCGCCTCGCGCCGGTCGGGTGCCGCGTACAGGTCCAGGGCGAGCTTCACCTGGCGGTGCAGCGACTGCACCACGCCGATGTCGGACTCCTTGGCGATGCCGGAGAGCACCAGCTCCAGGTACGCGTGGGTGGCCAGTTCGCCGTCCCGCGTCATGTCCCAGGCCGACGCCCAGCACAGGGCGCGCGGCAGCGACTCGGTGAAGTCACCCAGGTGCCTGGTGACGTTCTCCAGCGACACCTCGTCCAGGCGGACCTTGGCGTACGACAGGTCGTCGTCGTTGAGGAGCACCACGGCCGGGCGCCGCCGGCCCACCAGCTGGGCCACCTCGGTCCGCCCGGTCGCCGTGACGTCCAGCTCCAGCCGGTCGGTGCGGACCAGCTTGCCGTCCTGAAGGTCGTACAGGCCGATCGCGATCCGGTGCGGGCGCAGCACGGGCTCGCCCTTGGCGCCGGCCGGCAGCGCGGGGGCCTCCTGCCGGACCGCGAAGGAGGTGATCACCCCGTCGCCGTCGACCTCGATCTCCGGGCGGAGGATGTTGATGCCGGCCGTTTCCAGCCATGCCTTCGACCAGGTCCGCAGGTCCCGCCCGGAGGTCTCCTCCAGCGCGCCCAGCAGGTCCGACAGGCGGGTGTTGCCGAACGCGTGCTGCTTGAAGTAGGCCTGCACGCCCCGGAAGAAGGCGTCCTCGCCGACGTACGCCACCAGCTGCTTGAGGACGGAGGCGCCCTTGGCGTAGGTGATGCCGTCGAAGTTGACCAGGACGTCGTCCAGGTCGTTGATCTCGGCCATGATCGGGTGCGTGGACGGCAGCTGGTCCTGCCGGTACGCCCAGGTCTTCATCGAGTTGGCGAACGTCGTCCACGAGTGAGGCCAGCGCGAGCCGGGCGCCGCGGCCTGGCAGGCGATCGAGGTGTACGTGGCGAACGACTCGTTCAGCCACAGGTCGTTCCACCACTCCATGGTGACCAGGTCGCCGAACCACATGTGCGCCAGCTCGTGCAGGATCGTCTCGGCGCGCACCTCGTACGCCGCGTCCGTCACCTTGGAGCGGAAGACGTACTGGTCGCGGATGGTGACCGCGCCCGCGTTCTCCATGGCGCCCGCGTTGAACTCGGGCACGAAGAGCTGGTCGTACTTGGCGAAGGGGTACGCGTAGTCGAACTTCTCCTGGAACCAGTCGAAGCCCTGCCGCGTCACCTCGAAGATCGCGTCCGCGTCCAGGTACTCGGCCAGCGACGGGCGGCAGTAGATGCCCAGCGGCACGACCTGCCCGTCCGGGCCCTCGTACGTGCTGTGCACCGCGTGGTACGGGCCCACGATCAGGGCGGTGATGTACGTCGAGATGCGCGGCGTCGGCTCGAAGGCCCAGACGTCGCCCTCGGGCTCCGGGGTCGGGCTGTTGGAGATGACCGTCCAGCCGGACGGCGCCTTCACGGTGAACCGGAACGTGGCCTTCAGGTCCGGCTGCTCGAAGCTCGCGAACACCCGCCGCGCGTCCGGCACCTCGAACTGGGTGTAGAGGTACGCCTGGTCGTCGACCGGGTCGACGAACTTGTGCAGGCCCTCGCCGGTGTTGGTGTACGCGCAGTCGGCGACGACCGTCAGCTCGTTGCGGCCCTGCTTCAGGTGCTTCAGCGTGATCCGCGAGTCCCGGAAGACGGCCGCCACGTCGAGGTCGTGCCCGTTCAGCGTGACCTTGTGGACGGCGGGGGCCACCAGGTCGATGAAGGTCCCGGCCCCCTCTTCGGCGGAGTCGAAGCGCACGGTGGTCACGGACCGGTAGGTCGCGTCCTCCTGCGCGCCACGGAGATCGAGGTCGATCTCGTACGAGTCCACGCTCAGCAGCTCCGCCCGCCGCTGGGCCTCTTCACGGGTCAGGTTCGTGCCAGGCACCCGGTCATCTCCTCGTTGTGTGACGTTTCCGGTCATCCTTCCACGGCGGGTGCGGAAGGCGACGACCGATTACCGTCCGGCGCGGCCGGGCACGGCGGAGGGCGGCCACCGTCGCGGTGACCGCCCTCCTCGCGTACCTACCGGCGTCAGGCGCCCTTGAGCTCCTCGGCCACCAGCTCCGCGATCTGGACGGCGTTCAGCGCCGCGCCCTTGCGGAGGTTGTCGTTGGAGACGAACAGCGCCAGGCCGTTCTCGACCGTCTCGTCGGCCCGGATGCGGCCCACGAAGGACGCGTCCTTGCCGGCCGCCTGGAGCGGGGTGGGGATCTCCGACAGCTCCACGCCGTCGGCGTCCTTCAGCAGCTCGTAGGCGCGCTCCACGCTGATCGGGCGCTCGAAGCGGGCGTTCACCTGAAGCGAGTGGCCGGAGAACACCGGGACGCGCACACAGGTGCCGGAGACCTTCAGCTCCGGGATCTCCAGGATCTTGCGGGACTCGTTGCGGAGCTTCTGCTCCTCGTCCGTCTCGAAGGAGCCGTCGTCGACGATCGCGCCGGCCAGCGGCAGCACGTTGAAGGCGATGGGGCGCTTGTAGACGCCCGGCTCCGGGTAGGCCACGGCCTCGCCGTCGTGGGTCAGCTCGGCGGCCTTCTCGGCGACGGCCTTGACCTGGCCGTCCAGCTCCGCGACGCCCGCCAGGCCCGAGCCCGAGACGGCCTGGTAGGTGGTGGCGACGAGGGCGGTGAGGCCCGCCTCCTGGTGCAGCGGCTTGAGCACCGGCATGGCGGCCATGGTGGTGCAGTTCGGGTTGGCGATGATCCCCTTGGGGCGGTCCTTGATCGCGTGGGGGTTCACCTCCGAGACGACCAGCGGCACCTCGGGGTCCTTCCGCCAGGCGGAGGAGTTGTCGATCACCACGGCACCCTGCGAGGCGACCTTCTCGGCCAGGGCCCGGGAGGTGGCGCCACCGGCGGAGAACAGCACGATGTTCAGGCCGGTGTAGTCGGCCGTGGAGGCGTCCTCGACGGTCACGCCGTCCAGGACGGTGCCCGCGGAACGGGCGGAGGCGAACAGCCGCAGCTCGTCGACGGGGAAGTTCCGCTCGGTGAGGATCCTGCGCATGACCGTGCCGACCTGACCGGTGGCTCCGACGATTCCGACCTTCACGGGGACTCCTCCGTACGTGCTTGCGGGCCTGGCGGCCTGGGTGCCGCCCCCATGATGCGTATCACCTGGCCCGGCTTGTCCAATTCATTGTCCGGGACGTGAGAAGCAGCACGCGAGGCGACGGAAAGGGCGGGCGCCCGGTCCGGACGCCCGCCCTCACTCACCGTGCGTACGGTGTCACGGAGTGACCTTCTCGATCACCACGCTGCCGCTGCCCGCGACCGTGCCGCGCGCCGTCAGCAGGGACACCTCGCCGAAGAACCGCCGGCCCTCGGGGGCCGCGCCGTTCACCAGCACCTCCGCCGAGACCTGCGCCGAGGCGCCGCTCGCGAGGGCGACCGGCTTGGACTCGTCGACCTTCAGGGTGCCGAGCGCGGACGAGAAGTACACGTCCTTGTAGTCGTACGTGGTCGTCCCGGACGGCACCGCGTACCCGTCCACGACGACGGTGTACGTGCCCGCCGCCGGCTTGGCGACCGAGACCGACTCCTCCGAGTCGCCGTCCGCGGAGGTGCCGACGACCTTGCCGTCCTTCAGGACGGTCAGGTCCAGGTCGGCGCCCTTGTCGGAGGTGTTGCCGATCACGACGTCGAGGCGCTCGACGCCCTCACCGACGGTCACCGTGCTGGTCTGCGACTCGTGGTTCGCGATCGTCGGCGTGGCCACCTTCGCGGAGCCGAGCGAGCCGCCCTTCAGCCGGCCGTCGATCGCCGCGAGGGTGTTGGTGACCTTCCAGTCGACCGCGGCCGGCGTGCCGACCTTCGCCTCGGGGACCGTCTTCACGGCGGGGTCGAACGCGGCGCCCAGCAGCGTCACGTCCAGCTTGTACGGGTTGTCCAGGTCCGGCGACGTACGCCGCGACTCGACCTCGATCTCCCAGACGCCCGGCGCCGGGTCGGCGTACGAGCGCACGTCCGGGCGGCAGGTGTTGGCCGGGTTGTAGTGCGGGTAGCACAGGTTGGACGCGGTGTCCTCGACGGCCACGCCGTACGGGTGGATGGCGATGAACCGGGTCTGGCTCTTCTCCTTCAGCCCGCCGATCGCGACCTCCAGTGCCTTGGCGCCCTGCGGCACGGTCACGAAGTACGACTTGTGGCTGCTGCGCTGCACGCTGCCGCTCGCCGAGAAGGAGAACGACGGCTTCGTCAGCTGGTGCGAGACGACCACCGTGGCGAGGATCTGCTTGTCGACGCCCTCGGTGTCCTCGTCGTCGGCCTCCAGGATGGCGCTGTGCACGCCCGCGGAGCCCGGCTTGGCCTGCACCTTGACGGTGACCGGCTTGTTCAGCGGCAGGTCCACCTCGTCGTCGCCGAGGATGCGGAACGTGCCGTCGCCGTACTTCAGGTTCAGCTCGTGCTCGATCGGCCGGTCCGGGCCGGTCGTGCGCGTGATGGTGACGTCGTAGACCTTCTTCTGGCCGGCCCTCAGGCCGCCCTCACGGTCGTAGATGCCCGTGCCCGGCTTGTTCAGGTGCTGGTCCAGCGCGGTGTCGACGGGGGCGGCGACCTTGTAGTCGTGCGCGGTCGCGCCGTCCTTGATCGACTCCCAGGCGTCCACGATGTCGATCAGGCCCGAGCCCTGCTCGTGCGCGGCGACACCGGGGATGCGGTTGGCGGTGCTGGTGAGCGCCGTGCGCAGGGTCAGCGGCGACAGCTCGGTCCTCCGCTGCTTGGCGGCCGAGATCAGCAGCGCGCTCGCGCCCGCCGCCTGCGGCGAGGACATCGAGGTGCCGTTGAGCATCCCGTACCCGGCGGGCAGCTTGTAGCTGGTCTCCGGGACGCCGGCGCCCGCCATCCACAGCGGGATGGTGTTGACCGCCGAGCCGGGCGCGGAGATCGTCGGGGTGAACCCGCCGTCCTCACGCGGGCCGCGCGAGGAGAAGGGGAACATCGCGTACTTCTTCTCGACGACCGAGTTGTAGTTGGACGCCCAGGTCTCCTTGGAGATGGCCGCGCCGACCGAGATGACCTTGTCGGCCAGGCCGGGGTCGCCGATGGTGTTGATGCCGGGGCCCTCGTTGCCGGCCGAGATGACCAGCTGGACGCCGTAGGTGTCGATGAGCCGGCCGTACAGCTCGGCGCGCGCGTTGTCGCCGGAGTTCAGCGCCGGCAGACCGCCGATGGACATGTTGACGATGTCCACGCCGCGGTTGATCACCAGGTCGGCCATGCCCTCGGTCAGGGCGGTGTTGGTGCAGCCGCCGGACCAGGTGCACGCGCGCGAGGAGACGAGCTTGGCGCCGGGCGCCGCGCCGTTCATCTTCCCGCCGAACAGCCCGTGCGCGGCGGTGATGCCGGCGACGTGGCTGCCGTGGTCGGACTCGACGATGCCGATGTTGACGTAGTCGGCCTTGTCGCCGGCCTCGTTGTACGCGACGTCCTTGCGGATCTCCACCACGAACGGGATGCGCTCGGCGACCTGGGTCGCCGGGTCGTCCGTGCCGAAGTGGCCGATCTGGTGGCCGTCCTTGTACGGCTTCATCGCCACGTCGTCGGTGAAGTCGGCGTTGTCGTTGAGGTCGACCCGGACGGTGCCGGCCGCGGCGTCGTACAGCACGCCCCACGCGTCGGTGGTGTCGCCGTCCCGGTTGAGGTCACCGGCCATGTCGCCGCCGCGCGTGACGGCCTCGGCGAACCGGCTGTACGCGTGCGTGCCGGCCGGGGCGGTGAAGGTGCGCCCGTCGGCGGTGAACGTGGGCCCCTCCACGGCCACGTTCATCCGCCGCCAGGTGCCGTCGCCGTCGCCGACCGGGTCAGTGGCGGTGACCCAGTCGGTGATCTTGCGCTCACCGGTGGTGGTCTTCTGCAGCGCCGGGTGGTCCAGGTCGACACCCGAGTCGAGGATGCCGATGGTCACGCCCCGGCCGTCGGCCCTGGGGTACTTCTTCACGAAGTCGACCGCGCCCGTCTCGAAGGACGGGTTGTACGGGTTCTTCGCGGGGGTCCTGGCGCCCGGGCCGGAGTACGTGGTCGTCGTGCCGGCCGTGGCCGCGTCCCGGGCGGCGGACTGGCCCGCGTCGGGCGACGGGTCGTCCAGCTTGATCTCGTACTGGAGGTCGATGCCCTTGACGGACGGCAGCTTGGCCGCCTGGGTCAGCGCCGACTCCGCCTTCGGGGTGGGCAGGGTGGCGCGGACGTAGCCCAGCTTGTCGTACGTCGTGCCGACCGTGGCGCCCGCGACGCCGTCCAGCTGCGCGGCGACCTGCTCGGTCTGGCCGGGGGCGGTGGCCACCATGACGGTGACGGACTTCTTGCCCGTGGCCTCCGCCTCGGCGAGCCGCTCGGCGTCGGCCGCTCCGAGCTTGTCCGCGGTGGCGGACGAGGGGGCGGGCTTGGGCGGCGCCGGGTCCGTGGCGTCGGCGGCGAGGACGGGGGCGGTGCCGGCCGCGACGAGCGCGGCCACCAGGCCGGCGGCGGCGGCCACGCGGGCCGCCCGTCTGTGGCCGGGGGTCGGGCTCCCTGATATGGAGCCCTGGGATTCGGGGGTGGTCATCTGCATCCCTGTATGTGAAAGAGAGAGTCCGGAATTCGGTGCCGGATGACCGCTCACCCTTTCGCAAGTGAGGGGCTTTTGTGGAGGGTTGCCGGTGGCCGGGATGCGGTCATGGCGCACATCCGCCACTGCGGGATGTACGCCATGAGGAACGAACCGGGCTCAAATGCCCCTATGTGGTTGAGTGTTCGACCATCTACGCCTCTTTCGGGCGGGTCGTCCGCGCGTAGTGCCGGGACGCCTTCGCCCGGTTCCCGCACACCGCCATGGAGCACCAGCGGCGCGTGCCGTTGCGCGAGGTGTCGAAGAAGTGCAGGACGCACGCCTCGTGCGCGCAGGCCCTGATCCGGTCGGGCGCGGTGCGCAGCAGGTCCAGGTAGTCGCGGGCGGCCGTCCATGCCGGCCCCCAGGACGGGTCGGCGAACTCCGGCTCCTCGCCCGGCCCTTCGGCGGTGAGCGTGGCGCGGATGCGGCCGTGGTCGAGGACGGCGTTCAGCCGGTCGCGCGCGGGCCGGTCGCCGGGCGGGTCCACGAGCGCGGCGAGGGCGTCACGGGCGGCGAGGGTGTGCTCCAGGGTCGGCGCGTCGGCGGTGAAGCGGGCCGAGAGGCCGGTGCTCGCCAGCCAGACGGCCAGCCCCGCCGTGTCGGTCAGCAGGTCCCGCGGGGCGCCGTCATGGATCCAGCGGGTGTTGAGCAGGTCCATGCTGACCGGTTCGCCGACGAGCGGGCGGGGGTCGGGGGCGGTCATCTCTGGTCGTCTCCTCGCGCCTGTCGCGACCGTGCTAACCCCTCAAGCGTACGTGACCGGTTGACGCTCCCCGATCTAACCCCTAAGGTCGCGTTGAAAAGTTAGAACTCGTCCAGGGAAGGGGTTCGCCATGTCGGCGACCACCAGCACGCTGCGCACCGGCCGTCTCGGTCACGTCGGCCTCAATGTGACCGACCTCGAAAGGTCCCTCGCCTTCTACGGCGGCGTCCTCGGCTTCCAGGTCCTCCACGAGGGCAAGGAGGACGGCCGGCGCTACGCCCTCCTCGGCCGGGACGGCCGGCTCACCATCGCCCTCTGGCAGCAGGCCGACGGCGCGTACGCCCCCGCCCTCGCCGGACTCCACCACCTCGCCCTGGAGGCCGGCACCATGGACGACGTGCGGGCCGCCGAGGCCGAACTGAAGCGCCACGGGGTCGACTTCGCGTACGAGGGCGTCGTCCCCCACGGGGAGGGCGCCCCCTCCGGCGGGATCTTCTTCCACGACCCGGACGGCACCCGCCTGGAGATCTACGCCACGACCGGCGCCGAGGGTGCGGCAGCCCCGCACGCGACCGCCCCCACCTGCGGTTTCTTCTAAACCTGCTACGGAGGAGGACCCACCATGAACGGCCCCGTCGGCCCGTACCACCAGGGCTCGCTCGCCGTGCAGGAGCGGGTCGGCGTACGGGAGCTCGCCGACCATGTCGGCCGCTCCGTCGGCGCCGGCATCCGCCCGGTCGCCGCCGCCTTCCTGGAGCTCCAGCCCATGCTCGTGATCGGGGCGGCGGACGGGGACGGCCGCGTCTGGAGCTCGCTGCTGACCGGCCGCCCCGGCTTCGTCCGGGCCACGGGGCCCGCCTCCGTGTCCGTCACCGGCGGGGTACCCGGCGGCGACCCGCTGGCCGCCGCCCTGGCCGGCGGCGGCACCCCCGTCGGCACCATCGCCCTGGACCCGCGCACCCGGCGCCGGATGCGGCTGAACGGCACCGCCCGGCCCACCGTGCACGGCCTGGTGATCGACGCCCACGAGGTCTTCTCCAACTGCCCCAAGTACCTCCAGCTGCGCGAGCTGCGCGAACCCGCCGCCCCCGCCGCGCCCACCGTCAAATACGGCACGGCGATGACCCCCGCCCAGGCGGACCTCGTCCGCGGCGCCGACACCTTCTTCGTGGCCACCGCGGCACCGGGCCACGGCGCCGACGCCAGCCACCGCGGCGGCAACCCCGGCTTCGTGACCGTCTCCTCGCCCACCGAACTGAGCTGGCCCGACTACCCGGGCAACGCCATGTTCCTCACCCTCGGCAACCTGGAGGCCGACCCCCGCGCCGGGCTGCTCTTCCTCGAGTGGACCACCGGCACCACCCTCCAGCTCACCGGAACCGCCCGCACCCTGTACGACGGCGGTGCCCGCACCGTCCGCTTCACCGCCGACCGCGTCGCCGAGGCCCGGGGCGCCAGCCCGCTCCGCTGGTCCGCGCCCGCATACTCACCGGCGAATCCGTCACTGCCGCACTAACCTCTGCCCATGAACCAGAGGTTGAGAGTCGCGGCCTACGCCGTCTGCGTCCGGGACGGACACCTGCTGCTGGCCCGGGGCACCGCCTTCGACGGCACCAAGGAGTGGACGCTGCCGGGCGGCGGCATGGACCACGGGGAAGATCCCCTCGACACCGTCGTACGGGAGGTCGAGGAGGAGACCGGCTACCTCTCCGAGGTGACCGCGCTCCTCGGTCTGGACTCGAAACGGCGCCACCACCCCCGCCGCCTCGGCGCCGGCACCGACTTCCACGCCCTGCGGATCCTCTACGAGGGCCGGATCACCGGCGGCGAGCTCCGTCCCGAGGTGGGCGGCTCCACCGACCTGGCCGCCTGGCACCCGCTGGACTCGGTCCCCTCCCTCACCCGGGTCGGGGTCGTCGACGTCGGCCTGCGGCTGTGGCGGGAACGGCCCGCAGCGGGGCGCCTCGCGCACGACGGCTGACACGGCGGCCGGCTCCCGCCTACCGCGGCAGGACCACCACGTAGGCGGCCGGGGCCCGGTCGCCGGCCGCCATCAGGGCCGTACGCACCACCACGGCCTGCTGTTCCACCGCGTCGCGCAGCTTGCGGGGCGTGATGTGGATGACGGTGATGCCGAGCCGCTCCAGGTGCTCGCGCTTGCGGGTGCACTCCGACCACGCGTCGCCGTCGTCCTGGCGCGGCGAACGGGTGTCGAGCTCCACGGCGACCGCCTGGTCGGGCCAGTAGGCGTCCACGCCGCCCAGGTGCGGGCCGCCCGGCAGCCGGAGGTCCACGTTCCACAGGGGCTCGGGCAGGTCGTGCACCCGCACCAGCTCGTACAGCCGGTCCTCCGCCAGCGCCCGCCCCTCGGCGAGCAGCGAGTCGACGGCGTCCACCACGTGCGGCCGGTTCAGCAGCCGCAGCCGGTTCAACTCGCGCACCACCGCCGCAGGTTCGCAGTGCCCGCCGCGCACCGCCTCCGTCAGCAGCCGCCGTACGAGGAGGGCGTCGTCGACCTGCGCGACGGCGTCCGCCAGCGCGCGCGCCACCGGGGCGACCGGCACACCCGTGACCTCCACCGGGTTCGGCATCTCCTGCGCCCGCACGATCCGTACGTACCCGGTGGACCGCAGCCGCCGGGTGCGGGGCACCAGGACGTCCACCCGGTCCAGCGACAGCAGCGGCGGCGCGGCCGCGAACCGGTACAGCGCCAGCGCGGCGAGCCCGGTGACCATCGCGTCGGACGGCTGCGGCCGCCGGTCCGCGTACAGCAGGGCGGCGTGCAGCCGCTCCTCGCTGGTGGGCGCGCCGGGGTGCAGCAGGTACACGCCCGGCAGGAGCTGCCGCCAGGCCCCACCGGGCCGGCAGTGCGCGCCCACCTCGGCGGCGGGCACGCCGTGCGCCCGCAGCTGCGCGGCGGACATCACGCGGCGGCGCTCGGCGGCCAGGTGGGACAGGGGGCGGGGGGAGAGCGGGGTGTTGGTCATGCCCCGCAGGTTCCCGCCAACCGCGCCACCGCTAACCGCTGTTACACGCCCGTCGACATTTCGGGACGACCCCGTCCTAAAGTACGGGCGTTCGAGTGCCGATCAGGGGCCCCGATCACGCCCCCGACCTGCGCGGCGACCCCCGGCCCGGACCGGTGTACGTCCGGGGAACGCCTGCGCGGATTCCCGTCACCCCCCCGCCCGGACCGGGCGGGGGAGAGGCCGGCGGCCGTCAGCCCGCCGAGGCGTCGCGGGCCTGGGCGCGCAGGGCGCGCGCCAGGTCGTCGCGGGCCTCCAGGACCAGCCGCCGCAGCGCCGGGGCCGCCGACTCGTGGGCGGCGAGCCACGCGTCGGTGGCCTCCAGGGTCGACGGGTCGTCCTGGAGGGACGGGAACAGGCCCCGCACCACGTCCATCCCGATCTGGATGGACCGCTCCGCCCACACGCGCTCGATCGCCTCGAAGTACTTCGCCGCGTACGGAGCGGTCAGCGCCCGCTGCGACGGCTGGGAGAACCCCGCGATGGTCGCCTCCACCAGCGCGTTCGACAGGGCGTCGGACTCCACGACCTGCGCCCACGCCTGCGCCTTGACCGCCTCCGACGGGCGGGACGCCAGCGCGCGCACCTGGTGGCGCTTGCCCGACGCCGTGTCGTCCCGCGCCAGCTCCGCCGCGATCACCGCCTCGTCCGCCCGGCCGTGCGCGGCCAGCGGCTCCAGGAACGACCAGCGCAGCTCCTGGTCCACGTCCAGTCCGTCGATCTCCGCGGTCCCTTCCAGCAGCCCCTCCAGGAGCTGGAAGTCCGCCTCCGACGCGGCCGCCGCCGCGAAGAACCGCGCCCACGTCAGCTGGTGCTCACTGCCCGGCTCCGCCGCCCGCAGCTCCCGCAGGGCACCCTCGGCCAGCAGCCGGCCGCCTTCCTCCCGCCACGCCGGCGAGGCGTAGTGCACCAGCGCGGACCGCGTCCAGGCGTGCAGCATCTGCAGCACCCCGATGTCCGACTCGCGCCCCGCGAAGGCCAGCACCAGGGCCGTGAAGTCCCGCGCCGGCAGCACCGCGTCCCGGGTGAGGTTCCACAGCGCCGACCAGCACAGCGCCCGGGCGAGCGGGTCCGTCAGATCGCCCAGGTGCGCCCGGAGCGTGGCGAGCGAGTCCTCGTCGAAGCGGACCTTGCCGTAGGTCAGGTCGTCGTCGTTGACCAGCACCAGCGCCGGGCGTTCCTCGCCCGCCAGCTCCGCCACCACGGTCCGCTCGCCGGTGATGTCCGCCTCCGCGCGGGCGTACCGCACCAGCTCGCCTCCGGGCGACAGCCGGTACAGGCCCACCGCCGCCCGGTGCGGCCGCAGCTCGCCGCCCTCCTGGAGCACGGCCAGCTCGGCGATCCGGCCGTCCTCGCCGTACGCGACGACCGGCGTCAGGACGTTGACGCCCGACGTCTCCAGCCAGGAACGGGACCAGGCCTTCATGTCGCGGCCCGAGGTCTCCTCCAGGACCGACAGCAGGTCGCCCAGGCGCGTGTTGCCGTACGCGTGCCGCTTGAAGTAACGGCGGGCGCCCTCCATGAAGGCGTCCCGCCCGGCGTACGCCACCAGCTGCTTGAGCACCGCCGCGCCCTTGGCGTAGGTGATGCCGTCGAAGTTGAGCTTGGCGTCCTCCAGGTCGCGGATGTCGGCCGTGACCGGGTGCGTCGAGGGGAGCTGGTCCGCGCGGTACGCCCACGCCTTGCGGCTGTTGGCGAAGGTCACCCAGCTGTTGGTGAAGCGGGTGGCCTCGGCCAGCGAGAAGGAGCCCATGAAGTCCGCGAAGGACTCCTTCAGCCACAGGTCGTCCCACCACTTCATGGTGACCAGGTCGCCGAACCACATGTGGGCCATCTCGTGCAGGATGACGTTCGCCCGGCGCTCGTACGCGGCCTGCGTCACCTTGCCCCGGTAGATGTACTCCTCCCGGAAGGTCACCATGCCCGGGTTCTCCATGGCGCCCAGGTTGTACTCGGGCACGAACGCCTGGTCGTACTTGCCGAAGGGGTACGGGAAGTCGAAGTTGTCGTGGAAGAAGTCGAAGCCCTGCTTGGTGACGAGGAAGACGTCCTCGGGGTCGAAGTGCCTGGCCAGGCTCCTGCGGCACATCGCGCCCAGCGGGATCTCCAGGTCACCGCGCCGGTAGGTGTCCGTCACGCGGTGGTACGGGCCGGCCACGACACAGGTGATGTACGTGGAGATCGGCGCCGTCCGGGCGAAGCGCCGGACCTCGCCGTCCCGCGACTCCTCCGCCCCGTTGCTCCACACCGACCAGCCCTCGGGCGCCGTCACCTCGAAACGGAAGGGCGCCTTCAGGTCGGGCTGCTCGAAGTTGGCGAACACCCGCCGCGCGTCGGCCGGCTCGTACTGGGTGTAGAGGTAGACCTCGCCGTCCTCCGGGTCGACGAACCGGTGCATGCCCTCGCCGGTCCGGCTGTACGCGCACTGCGCGTCCACCACCAGCACGTTCTCGTCGGCGAGGCCGTCCAGCGCGATCCGGGAGCCGTCGAAGACGGCCGCCGGGTCCAGCTCCCGCCCGTTGAGCGTCACCGCGTTCACCGACGGGGCGATCAGGTCCACGAAGGTGGTGGTACCCGGCGCGGTCCGGCGGAACCGGATGGTCGTCACCGAGCGGAACGTACGCGGCTCGGACTCGCTCCCCCCGACGGCGGACCGCAGGTCGAGCGCGACCTCGTACCCGTCGACGGACAGCAGCTCGGCCCGTTCGCGGGCCTCGTCGCGGGACAGATTCTCACCGGGCACGGGCGGCACTCCTTCGTGGCTCGTTGGTACAGGAGTGATCCTGCCATGCGGAACTGACGCCCGGCAGACGCGGGAATGCCGGGCGCTCCCGTGACGTTGCCCCTGTCCAGGCGCACCCCGTTGTCACCCTTACCGAGGAGACGCATGTCCGAGAGCAGGATCACCGCCGACTTCTGGTTCGACCCGCTGTGCCCCTGGGCCTGGATGACCTCCCGCTGGATGCTCGAGGTGGAGAAGGTCCGCCCGGTCGACGTGCGCTGGCACGTGATGAGCCTGGCCGTCCTCAACGAGGACAAGCTGGACCAGGTGCCGCCGGAGTACCGGGAGATGCTGGAGACGCAGGCGTGGGGCCCGGTCCGGGTCGTCGTCGCCGCCCAGCAGCTGCACGGCGACGAGGTCGTCGGCAAGCTCTACACCGCGCTCGGCACCCGCTTCCACAACAAGGGGGAGGGCCCGACGCACACCGCGATCCGCGAGGCGCTGGAGGACGTCGGCCTGCCCGTGTCCCTCGCCGAGTACGCGGACAAGGACACCTACGACGCCGAGCTGCGCGCCTCCCACCACGAGGGCATCAGCAAGGTGGGCCAGGAGGTCGGCACCCCGGTCATCGCGGTGCCCGGGGCGGACGGCGAGCAGATCGCCTTCTTCGGCCCGGTCGTCACCCCCGCCCCCAGGGGCGAGGAGGCGGCCCGCCTCTGGGACGGCACGGTGATGGTGGCGTCCGTCCCGGGCTTCTACGAGATCAAGCGCACCCGGACCCAGGGCCCCGACTTCAGCAACCTGTAGCCGCCCGCGCGCGTACGGAAGGCCCCCCGCGAGTCACGTCCTCACGGGGGGCCTTCCTCCATCCGCCTGCCCCGTGAAGGCTGAGAAGACGATCACGAGCAGGACGACTCACGGCGCCTTCGTCAGGGCGCGATCAGCGGCGTGCGCTCCTTGGCCTGCGCGTAACGCCTCGCCACGTCCTGCCAGTTGACGACCTCCCACATCGCCTCGATGAAGTCCACCTTCTGGTTCTTGTACTGCAGGTAGAAGGCGTGCTCCCAGGCGTCGAAGACCAGGATCGGGACCGAGCCCTGGCCCACGTTGCCCTGGTGGTCGTAGACCTGCTCGACGATGAGGCGGCCGCTGACCGGCTCGTACGCGAGGACGCCCCAGCCCGAGCCCTGGGTGGTCGCGGCGGCCTTGGAGAGCTGGGTCCTGAACTTGGCGAAGGAGCCGAAGGACGCGGCGATCGCGTCGGCGAGCTCGCCCACGCCGTCGGCCGCCAGCGGCTCACCGCCGCCGCCGTTCTTCTTGCCGGTCATGTTGTGCCAGTAGATCGAGTGCAGGATGTGGCCGGAGAGGTGGAACGCCAGGTTCTTCTCCAGGCCGTTGATGGAGCCCCACTGCTCCTTGTCCCGCGCCTCCTCCAGCTGCTCCAGGGTGTCGTTGGCGCCCTTGACGTAGGCGGCGTGGTGCTTGTCGTGGTGCAGCTCGATGATCTGCGGGTTGATGACCGGCTCGAGCTCCGCGTAGTCGTACGGAAGTTCGGGGAGTGTGTAGATCGCCATGTCCGAGCCCTTCGACTGCTGCTTATTGCGAACTATATGCAAGTGCAGGCTAACAGCAGTAAGTCGGGGTCGTTGATCAGCGGGTGGTCTCCCGCCACGCGTCGCGGGCGAAGACCGCCTGGTCGGGGAAGTCGGTCACCACGGCGTCCACCCCGAGCGCGAAGTGCTGGGCGTACTCGGCCAGCGTGTCGCCGAAGGCGTCGGGGTCGGTGCCCCGCCGCAGCCCGGCGGGGAGGTACCGGTTCTCCGCGCGGAAGGTGTACGCCCCGACCCGCAGCCCCGCCGCGTGGGCGTCCGCCACCAGCGTCGAGGGAGGCAGCAGGGACGACTTGTCGGGGCCGATCCACTGCGCGTACTCCGCGACGGCGCGCAGCCCGGCGGGCGTCGCCATGTCCCGGTACGTCAGGGGGTGCCCGTACGGGCCGCCGGTGGTGCCGAGGGCCTGCCAGAGCGGCACGCGCAGCCGCTCGCGGGCGAGCAGCCGCAGGCTCGACGGCTCGAAGGACTGGATCACGCACTCGTGCGGCCCCAGCCGGTTGCGGCGCACCGCGGCGGCGAGAACGGGCTCCAGGGGCAGGCCGAGGGCGCGGAAGTGGGCCGGGTGCTTGGTCTCGGGGAAGACGGTGACGGTCCGCCCGTGGCGCCGGGACAGCCGCCGCGCCAGGTCGACCACCTCCTGGAACGTCATCACGTGCTGATGGCCGTCGAAGACGGTGTTCCGGTTCCGTACGAGGGGCAGGCGCTCGACCGCCCGGAGGGTCTTCAGCTCCGCGAGGGTGAAGTCCTCGGTGAACCAGCCGGTCACGGACCGCCCGTCGACGGTCCTGGTGGTGCGGCGCCCGGCGAACTCGGGCCGCCGGGCGACGTCCGTGGTGCCGGAGATCTCGTTCTCGTGGCGCACCACGAGGTGGTGGTCCCGCGTGGCGACGAGGTCCGGCTCGATCCAGTCGGCACCGGTCTCGACGGCGTGCGTGTAGGAGGCGGCGGTGTGTTCCGGGCGCCAGCCGGCCGCGCCCCGGTGGCCGATCACCAGCGGCCCGGGGGCCCCGGCGGCGCGGGCGGCGGCGGGCAGGGCGGCGGCGGGCAGGGAGGCGGCGGCGGTGGCGCCCGCCGCGAGGAGTACCGAGCGACGTCTCATGGAACCGGACGCTAGGGGTGTCCGAGGGCGCACACGGACAGGTTCACGCCCGGTGCGGCGGGGCGTCACCCGCCGTACGCCACCGGAACGCGAAGGGAGGGGCCCCGGCGCGTCGTGCGCCGGGGCCCCTCCCTTCCGTCACCCTCAGACCTCGCGGGAATCCTTGCGGGTGCGCTGCAGGACGTAGCCGGCCACCGCGAGCGCCAGCGTCAGCGCGCCCGTGGCGTACAGCTGGTTGCGGGTGCCCTCCTCGCGGGCCATCAGCACGAAGACCGCCGCCATGCCCGCCAGCGCCGCGTACGTCAGGTACGGGTACGCCCACATCCGCACGACCAGCTTCTCGGGCGCCTCGCGCTCCAGCCGGCGGCGCAGCACCAGCTGCGAGACGGCGATGAAGATCCAGACGACCAGGATGATCGCGCCGATCATGTTGAGGAGCCACAGGAAGACGTCGTTGGGCCGCCAGTAGCTGAGCAGCACGCAGACGAAGCCGATCACCGACGACATCAGGACCGCGATGCGCGGCACCCCGCCGGAGATCCTGCCGAGGGCCTTCGGGCCCTGCCCGCGGGCCACCAGCGAGTTGGCCATGCGGGACGCGCCGTAGATGTTGGCGTTCATCGCGGAGAGCAGGGCGACCAGCACCACGACGTTCATGATCTGGCCGGCGTAGGGGATGTCCAGGTGCTCCAGCGTGGCGACGTACGGGCCCTTCTCGGCGACCGCCTTGTCGGTCCACGGCAGCAGGGTGACCACCACGGCCATCGAGCCGATGTAGAAGACGCCGATCCGCCACATCGCCGTACGGACGGCCTTGGCGACGCCCTGCACCGGGTGCTCGGACTCGGCCGCCGCGATGGTGACCGTCTCCAGGCCGCCGTACGCGAAGACGGAGGCGAGCAGGCCGACGATCAGGCCCTCGGAGCCGCTGGGCAGGAACCCTCCGTGACCGGTGAGGTTCGTCGTGCCGGGGGCCTCCGTGCCGGGCAGCAGGCCGGTGATCGCCAGCGTGCCGATGGCCAGGAAGATCACGATCGCGGCGACCTTGAGGGCGGCGAACCAGAACTCGAACTCGCCGAAGTTCTTCACGGCCGCGAGGTTGGTCACGCAGAACACGACCATGAAGAGGGCCACCCAGGCCCACTCGGCCGTGCCGGGGAACCAGCCCGTCATGATCTTCGCCGCGCCGATGCCCTCCAGGCCGACGGCCACGCAGAGCAGGAACCAGAACGACCAGCCGGCGGTGAAGCCCGCCCACGGCCCGATGGCCCGCTCGGCGTGCACGGAGAAGGAGCCGGACGCCGGGTTGGCCGCCGACATCTCGCCCAGCATGCGCATCACCAGCATCACGAGCGCGCCGGAGAGCGCGTACGCGAGGACGATCGAGGGTCCGGCGGCCGCGATGGCGGTGCCGGAGCCGACGAACAGACCGGCGCCGATGACACCACCGAGGGCGATCATCGACAGGTGGCGTTGTTTGAGGCCGTGGGTGAGCGGCGCGTCGGCCGGCGTCTGCTCGACCGGGGTCGAGTCGGCGGGCGCGGAGGTCCGAGACATGGGCGTGCCCTGTTCAGTAGCTGAGACCGGTGCGGTGTGCGGTCGCGCCCGAACGGGTCGGGGCGCGGCCACACAGTCTGGGCGGGGGCACCGTTCACAGGGAACATCCGCCCGCTATACGGACACCGTGCTCACACAAGGTGAAGGAACACGCACAAAACCATCACACGCGTCGGCTGCGCCACTCCCGCACCCACGCCACCACCAGCACGGCTCCCGTCGCGGCCCCCGACCAGAGCACCTGAGGCCGTGTTCCGTCGTCCAGCAGCATGAGCACCAGGACCGCCGCCATGGCGGCCAGCGCGGCCCACGTCAGGTACGGGAACCCCCACATGCGGAGGGTCGGCTTCCCCGCCGTCTCGCGCTCGATGCGCCGCCGCAGCCGCAACTGCGACACCGCGATCAGGCTCCACACGAACAGCAGCACGGCACCGACCGCGTTCAGCATGTAGAGGAACACCGAATCCGGCCACTTCAGGTTGAGCAGCACCGAGACGAAGCCGAACGCCACCGACGCCAGCACCGCCCGGCGCGGCACCCCTCCCCCACCCTCGGCTTCGCCCGAGGGTGGGGACCCCCCTCCCGATACCGCCAGCAGCCACCTGGGCGCCTCACCCCGTTCAGCGAGCGAGAAGACCATCCGCGACGAGCCGTACAGGTTGGCGTTGAGCGCCGACAGCAGCGCCACGAACACCACCGCGTTCATGATCTGCCCGGCCCCCGGCACCCCGATCGCGTCGAGCACCGCGACGTACGGGCTCTGCCCCGGTTCGATCGAGGTCCACGGCAGCAGCGTCACGATCACCAGCATCGACCCGACGTAGAAGAGGAGGATCCGCCACACCGCGCTGCGCACCGCCCGCGCCACGTTGCGCGCCGGGTCCTCGGACTCGGCGGCGGCGATCGTCACGACCTCCAGCCCGCCGAACGCGAACACCACCGCCAGCACCCCGGAGACCACGCCGTCCCAGCCGCCCGGCAGGAAGCCGCCCTGCCCGGTCAGGTTCGCGAGCCCCACCGGCTCGGTGTCCGGCAGCCACCCGCCGATCGCCAGCACCCCGAGGCCCAGGAACAGCACGATCGCGCCGACCTTGAGGGCGGCGAACCAGAACTCGAACTCGCCGAAGTTCCGCACCGACGCCAGGTTGGCGGCGGTGAACACCACCATGAAGATCAGCACCCATGTCCACTGCGGCACGCCCGGCACCCAGCCGTTCGCGATCCGCGCCGCGCCGGTGGCCTCCACCGCGAGCACGACCACCAGCAGGAACCAGTACAGCCAGCCGACCGAGAACCCCGCCCACCGGCCGAGCGCCCGCTCCGCGTGCACCGAGAAGGCGCCCGACGCCGGCATCGCCGCCGACATCTCCCCGAGCATCCGCATGATCAGCATCGCGAGCGCACCGGCGATCAGATACGACAGCACGATCCCGGGGCCGGCGACCGCGATCCCCGCGCCGGAGCCCACGAACAGCCCGGCGCCGATCACCCCGCCCAGCCCGAGCATCGTCAGATGCCGCTGCTTCAGCCCGTGGGCAAGGGGTTCGGAGGCCGGGGCGAGCGGCGTGGGCGGGGCGTCGGGCATGGCACTCGTACTCTCAGACATTTGGAAGGACCCCACAGTCTCCCCACTGGAGCCCGCCCGGCGCAAAAGGGACCGTTCGCTCGGCGTTCCCCGTGACGAGCATCACGCCGATCGCGGTGTATCCCGCGTCTTTGTGCGAATCCCACCAACGGCCCGTCAACCGCTTTGTGGTCGACCGACGGTGATCGAGCGTTCACCCGTGGGCTACGGTCGGGCTGTTCCGAACCACCCTCAGCCCCGCCGGAGTCCCGATGAGCACTGCCGCCGCCCCCATCCGTCACGGAGTGGTCCTCGCCGACCTCCTCCCCGCCACCCGCGCCCGCGACATCGCGCTCGTCGCCGGTGGCGCCGTGCTCACCGGCATAGCCGCCCAGATCGCCGTGCCGGTTCCCGGCTCGCCCGTCCCGGTCTCCGGCCAGACCTTCGCGGCCCTGCTCGTCGGCACCGCCCTCGGCGCCCGGCGCGGCTTCCTCTCCCTCGCCCTGTACGCGGTGGCGGGCGCGGCCGGCATGCCGTGGTTCGCCCAGGCCACGTCCGGGTACGCCATGCCCTCCTTCGGCTACATCCTCGGCATGATGCTCGCCGCCACCGTCGTCGGCGCCCTGGCGCGGCGCGGCGCCGATCGGTCCGTGCTCCGCATGGCCGGCACCATGGCGCTCGGCTCCCTGATCATCTACGCGGTCGGCGTGCCGTACCTGGCCCTGGCGACCGGCATGTCGCTGCCGCAGGCCGTGGCCGCCGGCCTGACGCCCTTCCTCATCGGCGACGCGCTCAAGGCGGCGCTGGCCATGGGCGTGCTGCCCACGGCGTGGAAGGCCCTCGGCCGGAAGGGCTGACACCCCGGCCCCGCCGCCGTCCGGCGGGCGACCCGACGGGAGAGGCCCCCCGCGCGCATCCGCTGCGCACGGGGGGCCTCTCGCGTCCGCCCGACGGGACCGTCAGGCGTCCCTGCTGTCCGTTCAGCTCGCCGAGCGAGCCTTGCGAACCCGGTCGAGCACCACGCCGACGGCCACCACGACGGCCGCGACCAGCGTCGACAGCAGCACGACCTCGCGGTTGTCCTTGTCGTAGACCATGTAGGCCAGCACGAAGGTGATCATCGCGGCGGTCGCCCACGTCAGGTACGGGAAGAGCCACATCTTCACCGTGACCTTCTCGGGCACCTCGCGCATCAGGATGCCGCGCATCCGCAGCTGCGTGAAGCAGATGACCAGCCAGACGAAGAGGGCCACCGCGCCGGAGGAGCTGAGCAGGAAGTCGAAGACCGTGTCCTTGAACGCGTAGTTGAAGTACACGGCGGCGAAGCCGAAGGCGACCGAGGCCAGGATCGCGGCGGTCGGCACACCCTTGGCGTTGGCCTTGGCGAACGCCTTCGGCGCGTCACCGCGCTCGCCCAGCGAGAACGCCATGCGGGAGGCGGTGTACAGGCCGGAGTTCAGGCAGGACAGCACGGCGGTCAGGACGATCACGTTCATGATCTGGCCGGCGTGCGGGATGCCGATGGAGTCCAGGGCGGCGACGTACGAGCCCTTCTCCACGATCGACTTGTCGTTCCACGGCAGGAGGGTCAGGACGACGAAGATCGAGCCCAGGTAGAAGACGGCGATGCGCCAGATCACGCTGTTCGTGGCCTTGGTGACCGCGCGCCGCGGGTCCTCGGACTCGCCGGCGGCCAGCGTGACGATCTCGCTGCCCATGAAGGAGAAGACGACCATCAGGACACCGGTGAGGATGGCGCCCGCGCCGTTCGGCATGAAGCCCCCGGCGTCCGTCAGGTGGGCGAGGCCCGCCCCCGGGTTGTCCGAGCCCGGCAGGAAGCCGAACACGGCCAGCATGCCGATGACCACGAAGGCGCCGATGGCGACGACCTTGATGCCGGCGAACCAGAACTCGAACTCGCCGTACGACGAGACCGAGACCAGGTTGGTGGCGGTCAGCACCACCATCACGATGAGCGCCCAGGCCCACTGCGGCACGGCCGGTATCCAGCCCTCCAGGATCACCGCGCCCGCGGTCGCCTCGACCGCCAGCACGACCACCCAGAAGAACCAGTACAGCCAGCCGATGGAGAAGCCCGCCCAGCGGCCGAGCGCCCGGTCGGCGTAGGCGGAGAAGGAGCCGGAGTTGGGGCTCGCGGCCGCCATCTCGCCCAGCATCCGCATCACGAACACGACCAGCGCGCCCACGAGCAGGTACGACACGAGGATGGCGGGGCCGGCCTTGGCGATGCCGCCGGAGGACCCGACGAACAGGCCGGCGCCGATCACTCCGCCGATGGCGATCATGGACAGGTGGCGGTTCTTGAGTCCGGCCTTGAGACCGTCGGAGGACTGCGGAGTACCGGGTTCCCCGGTGCTTCCGCCTTCCTTCTGCAGGGTCTGCTGCGTCGTCATGGACGATTCCTTACGTGTGAGGTGCACTCGGGTCACGAGCCCGTGCATGCAAACACGAGAGGGGGAGAGGTCGAAAGACCCGATTCCGGATCGTGATACGCGGGCCCCACCGGCCCCCGGCCCCCGGCCCCCGTGCCACACTCGGACCCATGCGCGTGTACCTCGGCTCCGACCATGCCGGCTTCGAACTCAAGAACCACCTCGTCGAGTGGCTCAAGGCCCACGGCCACGAGCCCGTCGACTGCGGGCCCCACATCTACGACGCCCAGGACGACTACCCGCCGTTCTGCCTGCGTGCGGCCGAGAGGACCGCCGCGGACCCGGACAGCCTGGGCATCGTCATCGGCGGCTCCGGCAACGGCGAGCAGATCGCCGCCAACAAGGTGAAGGGCGTCCGGGCCGCGCTGGCCTGGAGCGAGCAGACGGCCGCGCTCGGCCGCGAGCACAACAACGCCAACGTCATCGCGATCGGCGGCCGCATGCACTTGGTGGAGGAGTCCACGAAGTTCGTGGAGACCTTCCTCACCACCCCGTACTCGGGTGAGGAGCGTCACACGCGCCGCATCGAGATGCTCTCGGCCTACGAGACCACCGGCGAGCTCCCCGCGATCCCGGCCCACCACCCCCAGCAGGACTGACCCCCCGCCGGTTCGCGGCAGCCACTCCGCGGGGCGCTTCCCCGTTGCGGGCAGTCGCCCCGCTGTGGTCCCCCCGTTGTGAGCGGGACGGGGCGGTGCCTGTTCCCGGGTGCGGGCCGGTGGCGCGGCGGCCCCGCCCGGTGGGTGGGGGCGCGGCCCCTCCGGGCCCACCTCCTCGAGGCCGGCGGCCTTGGGTGCGGGAAAGGGAGCCCGCCCCTCGCCGCCGATCTCTGCGGGGGCGACCCTGCACGGCCACACCCGGGCGGTACGCCGGGTGCGGGACTCACACACGAGGAGACGCTCAGCCATGCCCGAAGGGCATACGATCCACCGCCTCGCCGAGGATCACCTCGCCCGCTTCGGCGGGCACCCCGTCCGCGTCACCAGCCCCCAGGGCAAGTTCTCGGACAGTGCCGCCCTCCTCGACGGCCGCGTCCTCGGCGCCGCCGAGGCGCACGGCAAGCACCTGTTCCTCGGGTTCGAGGACACCGGCTGGGTGCATATCCACCTCGGGCTGTTCGGCAAGGCGGGCTTCGGGGACGCGCCCGCTCCGCCGCCCACCGACACGGTTCGGCTGCGGATCGCCGGTGCCGGGGCGTACATGGATCTGCGCGGGCCCACCACCTGCGCGCTGATCACCGAGCCGGAGAAGCGGGCGATACACGAGCGGCTGGGCCCCGACCCGCTGCGGGACGGCGACGACCCGGACAAGGCGTGGCGGCGGATCTCCGCGAGCCGCACCACCATCGCCGCCCTGCTCATGGACCAGAAGGTCGTCGCGGGCGTCGGCAACGTCTACCGCGCCGAGGTCCTCTTCCGGCACGGCATCGACCCCTACCGCGCCGGCCGGGACCTCACCCGCCCCGAATGGGACGCCCTCTGGGCCGACCTGGTGGCGCTGATGCGCGAGGGCGTGCGCAACAACCGCATCGACACCGTCCGCCCCGAGCACACCCCCGAGGCCATGGGCCGCCCGCCGCGCGTCGACGACCACGGCGGCGAGGTGTACGTCTACCGCCGGGCGACCCTGCCCTGCCACCTGTGCGGCGGCGAGATCCGCACCGCGGACCTCGCCGCCCGCAACCTCTTCTGGTGCCCCGGCTGTCAGAAGCCGTGAGGCAGCCAGGGCGCCACCGCCGAGCCGAAGGCCAGGGACGCCTCGGCCAGGGCGCCCTGCCGCAGCTCCCGCACCAGACCGGCCCCCGCCAGCGAGGCCAGCGACACCCCGCCCAGATACGCCGCGCCCAGCTCCCGTACCGACAGCGCGAGGTCCGCGGCGTCGTCCGTGCGGGAGCACACCGCGCCCTTGGGGTCGCCCGACAGCCGCCACCGTCCCGTGTTCCAGGGGCAGAAGGCGTCGTCCACCTCCAGGACCACGTCCACCGGCGCCTGGTAGGCCCGTGCCTCCAGCGCGGCGGGCAGGTCCACCAGCCGCACGTGCAGGCCGTCCTGGACGCGCAGCTCGCAGCGCCGCACGTCGGACACCAGGTGCTGCCACGGGTCGTCCACCGGCCGGTTCTGGACCTGGACCGCCGACGTCAGGTCGATCTCGCACAGGAACCGCCACACCGCCGCGTACGCCGCCGGGTCCAGCGCCCCCATGTGCCCCAGGCGCACCGTCCCCTTCGGGCCCGCCGGCTCCCACTCCGGCCTGGTGCTGTACAGCGCGAACCCGACCACCTCGCCGTCCCGCTCCGCCAGCACGCACTGGAGCGGTGACGCCCCGTCCCGGGTGCCCGGCGGATCCAGCAGCGGCAACCGCTCCCAGCCGGGGCGACGGGCGAGCATCCCCGGCCGCCGCGGCACCAGCCGCCCGTACACGGCCTCGCAGGCGGCGCTCGCGTCCGCCGGCGCCACCAGCCGCAGCGCCACGTCGTCCGTGCCCCGCGGCACGGACAGCCGGACGCGGTCCGTGTCGATCCGCGCGCGCATCTGCCGCGTGGCGATGCCGTAGCCGAACCGTCCGTAGATGACCGGCTCCGACGCCGTGAGCACGGCCAGCGGCTCGCCCCGCGCGAACACGTCGTCGAGCTGGCGCCGCATCATCGACGTGAGGATCCCGCGCCGCCGGTGCGTCGGCACCACCCCGACCATCGTCACGCCGGCCACGGGCACCGGCTCGCCCCCGCCCGGCACCGACAGCCGGAAGGAGAACGCCCCGGCCGTACCGACGCAGACGCCGCCGTCCCAGACGCCGATCGAGCGCTCGCACTCGGTGAGCGCCCGCCACAGCTCACGCTCCTGCGGCGCTTCCGGCACCGCGCCGAACGCCACCTCCAACTGCCCGTACCAGTGGTCCCATTCGGCCGCCCGAAGCACCCGTAACTCAGTCGTCATATGCCATGCGTACCAGGGCCTGCGCCACCAGGGCGACCCAATATCGAACGCAATGTCACAGGGGTCCCCCTGCGCGGGACCCGGCCGGATGGATAGGGTCCAGGCCAATGGCCCGTCGCGCACGAATGGACGCGTACCCGGCCCGGCTGCGGAGGTCCGCCCGCCGGGTCAAGGTCGGCCTGCGCAAATCCGGCGTCGACTACTTCCGGGGCGACGGCTCCGACTGGATCGCCCTGGTGGGCCTGCTGCTCACCGTCCCGGCGATCACGCTCCTCACCGTCGCCACCCCCGTCTGGGCGGCCCCGGCGGCGCTCGTCCTGCCCATCGTGGCGGGCGGCCTGCTGCTGCGCCCGGCGAGCCTGCTGGCCCTGTACGCGGCGGCCGCCGGCGCCCTGATCGTGGAGTCCGCCGTCCTCGGCCCCTACCCGCAGGGCGCCGCCCGCGTCACGCCCGGCACGGTGCTGGTGGTGGCCGCCTGCGGGCTGTTCGGGCTGCTGATAGCCCAGTTCCGCGCCAGGGTCGGCGTGCCCTGGCGGCGCGGCGGGACGATGCTGTTCGACCTGCGCGAGCGGATCCGGGTGCAAAGCGCCCTGCCCCGGCTGCCCAAGGGCTGGCACCACGAGATGGCGCTGCGCCCGGCGGGCGGCCAGTCGTTCTCGGGGGACTTCGTCGTCGCGGCCCGGACGCACGGCGGCCGCACCCTGGAGGTCGTCCTCACCGACGTGTCCGGCAAGGGCATGGACGCCGGGTCCCGCGCCCTGCTGCTGTCCGGCGCCTTCGGCGGGCTGCTCGGCTCACTGCCGCCGCACGGCTTCCTGCCCGCCGCCAACGGCTATCTGCTGCGCCAGGACTGGGACGAGGGCTTCGCCACCTCCATCCACCTGGTCCTGGACCTCGAATCGGGCGACTACGAGCTGCTGTCCGCCGGACACCTCCCGGCGCTCCAGCTGCACGCCGGCAGCGGCCGGTGGGAGGAGAAGTCCGGCGAGGGCCCGCTGCTGGGCGTGTACGACGGCGCCGACTTCCACCCGGTCAAGGGCTCGCTGAGGCCCGGTGACGTCCTGATGCTCTTCACCGACGGCCTGGTGGAGGCCGCGGACCGGGACATCGCCGAGGGCATCGACCGGCTCACCGGCGAGGCCGACCGCTTCGTGGCGTCCGGGTTCCAGGGCGCCGCCTGGCACCTGATCGAGGCGTGCGCGAAGGACGTCAACGACGACCGCGCGCTGCTGCTCCTCACCCGTGAGGCATGATCCGACGAACACTCCGAGGGGGGCACCCGTGCCGTATCTGACCGTGGCCGAGATCGAGGCGATCGCCCGGGAGGCCCACGCGGGCCAGACCGACAAGGCGGGCCGCCCCTACGCCGAGCACCTGAAGGCGGTGGCCGAGGGCGTGCGGTCCCGGGGCGGCAGCGACGAGCAGGTGGCCGCCGCGTGGCTGCACGACGCCGTGGAGGACGACCGGCTCTCCGAGGCCTGGCTGGCGGGCGCCGCGCTGCCGCGGGCCGTCAAGGACATGGTCCTGGCGCTCACCAAGCGGCCGGGCGAGGACCTGGAGGCGTACACCGCCCGGGTGCTGGCCGTGCCGGGCGCCCGCCTGGTCAAGGAGGCCGACCTGGCGCACAACGCCGACCCGGACCGCCTCGCCGTGCTGGACGGGGCGACCCGGGCGCGGCTGACGGCCAAGTACGCGCGCACCCGGGCCCTGCTGGGCCTCAGCGGCGACTGAGACCGGACGCCTCCCGCCGGAACGCCCACTCCATCCGCGGCTCGGTGACCCAGCGCAGCGCCCGCCGCACGGGCGGGGTGCACATGGCCGTCACCGCGACGGCGGCCACCACCGTGACGACGACCCTGCCGGACGGGGTGCCGAGCCCGTACCCGGGGACGAGCGCCCAGTAGTCCATGGCCTTCACCAGGAACCCGTGCAGCAGGTAGCCGCAGATGGTGCCAGCCCCCAGGGCGGTGTACCAGGTCCGCCGGCGGGGCACCCAGGCGAGGAAGGCGGCGGTGAGGACCAGGGCGCAGCCGAACAGCGCGAACGTCATGACCGGCCCCGCCCACCAGGGCGCGTCCAGTTCCTCGGCGCTGGTGCTGCGGTAGAACCAGCTCATCCGGACGTCCGGCGCGATCGCGTACGTGAACACCAGGGCGCCCAGCGCCACCGGCACCGCCGCCAGCCGGACCGCGCGGCGCCGGACCAGCTCGAAGTGCTCGGGCCTCAGCGACAGCCCCAGCACGAAGAAGGGCAGGAACTGCAGGATCCGCTGGAGGTCGAGGTCCTGGCCGATGCCGGGGGTGAGCGAGCCGAGCGCGGCGATGGCCAGGGCGACGGGGAGCGGGTGGCGCAGGCTCCGCCACAGGGGTGTGGACAGCCGCCAGACGAACAGCGCGATCAGGAACCAGGTGAGGTAGATCGGGTCGGTGAGGCTGATCGCCTGGTCGGGGGTGTGGCCGGCCCAGCGCCGGTAGAGCGAGTACGCCACCTCGAACACCAGGTAGGGCACGACGAGCCCGGTGACCAGGCGCCTGAGCTGGTCGGGCCGGCCGGTGAAGCTCCGCGAGAAGTACCCGGAGATCAGGATGAACGCCGGCATGTGGAACGTGTAGACGAACATGTAGAGCGCCCTGGTCGCGCGGCTGCCGTCCATGACGGGCTCCCACGCGTGGGCGACGGCGACGAGCACGATCGCCAGGTACTTGGCGTTGTCGAAGAACGCGTCCCGGCCGGGTCTGTCCGCCCCGCCGGGGCGGGCGCTCGTGGTGGTCTCGGGCTCCCCGGCCGGAGGGAGCAGGGTCTGCTGATTTCCATGCGGAGCGTGGAACATCTGAGGCACCCTAGCCACGTTTCCGCGCATTCGTAAAACACGCCGGAAGTTCCGCACATTCGTTTCTGACACCACCCCCAACCGCACTCTATGCCCCAATTTAACCCTCTTAAATGGTGCATATCATTACGCCGTCTTCGACGGAGAATTACGTGGCGGGCACGCTGCGGATTTCCTGTGACCGCGATGTGTGCGACGTGAAACGATCACCGTGGAATTCACCGTCCGTCATTCCGCCGCCCCTCCGGGCCGCGGCGGTGGCGCGACATGCTCGTGTGAACGATGTGTCAGCAGCCCTCACACGGGGAGATGTTGGTGGCACGATGGACCGAACGGGGGGCGCACGGCCGCGCACCCCGGGGCCGGCAAGGCGGACCGACCGAGGGTGTGTGATCAGTTGTGGCCATTTCACTGTCCGTGGTGCTGCTGTTGGCGATCATCCTCGTGGTGTTGATCCGCGGCGGCTCCCTCAAGGCGGGCCCCGCGGTGGTCGCCGTGCTCTTCGGCTTCTTCCTCGCCTCTTCCGGCATGGCGCCGTCCATACAGCGATTCCTCGACTCCATCGCGTCCACGATCAACCAGATCAGTTTCTGAGCCGTCCACCGGGTCGCAGCGCCTCTCGGCCGGGGCCAGACTGGGAAGGGGGGAACTCGTCGAGGAGGGACCCATGACGGGAACGACGCGTGAGGACACCCCCGTCGCCATCCAGGGCGACGGCGTGGAGCTGCGGATGCGGGAGGCCGGGGGCGACATGACCGTCGCCTTCGTGCGCTTCCCCAAGGGCACGGACATGGGGCCCGCCCTCAAGGGCCTGCCCGGCGACCTCTGCCAGTGCCCGCACTGGGGCTACCTCTTCAAGGGCCGGCTGATGATGCGCACCGAGGACGGCGAAGAGGTCTACGAGGCGGGGCAGGCCTTCTACTGGGGCCCCGGCCACGCGCCCGAGGCGCTGGAGGACTGCGAGTACCTCGACTTCTCGCCGACCAAGGACTTCGACGAGGTCATCGCGCACGTGAAGGCGAACATGGGCTGAAACCGGGCCCGGAAACGCGACACGGCCCGGGGAGAGGCGCCTCTCGCCCGGACCGCGGCCGGATGGAGCGGGCGACGGGAATCGAACCCGCGTAGCTAGTTTGGAAGACTAGGGCTCTACCATTGAGCTACGCCCGCGAGCAACGCACCGCGGGCCACAACAGGACCTCGGCGCGAACGCACGGTCATCGTAGCGGGTCGCGCCCGGTCGTCGCACACCCCTTAATCGTGCCGACGCACCGCCGTGGGGCATGTACCCTACGTGTCGCACCGACGGGGTGTGGCGCAGCTTGGTAGCGCGTCCGCTTTGGGAGCGGAAGGCCGTGGGTTCAAATCCCGCCACCCCGACCACACCGGAAGCGCCGGATCACGTGCGCTACCAAGATCACATTGTGGGCCTCATCCCGCTTGCGGTTACTATGCAAGCTGCGTGCCCGTGTGTCTCTCTGACCGGGCCGAATCCGCCGGAACCGCCGCAAGCGGCACCGGCAGAATCACAAGAATCAGCCACCAAGGAGACCGAACCGTGAAGAGCGCCGTGGAGACCCTGAACCCGACCCGGGTTCGGCTCACTGTCGAGGTGCCCTTCGAGGAGCTCAAGGACAGCCTCGACGCGGCGTACAAGAAGATCAACCAGCAGGTCACGGTCAAGGGCTTCCGCAAGGGCAAGATCCCGGCTCGTGTCATCGACCAGCGGTTCGGCCGTGGTGCGGTGCTGGAGGAGGCCGTCAACGACGCCCTCCCGAAGTTCTACACCGAGGCCGTCAACGAGGCCGAGGTCAACCCGCTGGGTCAGCCCGAGGTCGACATCACCGAGCTGAAGGACGGCGAGCTGCTGGCCTTCACCGCCGAGGTCGACATCCGCCCGACGGTCGAGATCCCGGACTACTCCGGCATCGAGGTCACCGTCGACGCGGTCGAGGTCACCGACGAGGACGTCGAGAAGTCCGTGCAGCAGCTGCGCGACCGCTTCGCGTCCACCAACCCGGTCGAGCGCGCCGCCGCCGAGGGCGACGTCGTGACGATCGACCTCGAGGCCAAGGTCGACGGCGAGGTCCTCCCCGACGGCGTCGCCGACGGCGTGCAGTACACCATCGGCTCCGGTGAGCTGCTCGACGGCATCGACGAGGCCGTCACCGGCCTGGAGGCCGGCGGCGAGGCCACCTTCACCTCCGAGCTGAAGGGCGGCTCCGCCGAGGGCAAGGAGGCCGAGGTCACCGTCAAGGTCACCCAGGTCGCCGCCCGTGAGCTCCCCGAGCTCGACGACGACTTCGCCCAGATGGCGTCCGAGTTCGACACCCTCGAGGAGCTGCGCGCGGACAGCCGCAAGCGCCTCGAGAACATGAAGCAGTACGACCAGGCCACCCAGGCCCAGGAGCGCGTCCTGGACGAGCTGCTGAAGCTGGCCGAGGTGCCGATCCCCGAGAAGCTCCTCGAGGACGAGGTCAACACCCGCAAGCACAACCTCGAGCACCACCAGCTCGGCCAGATGGGCCTGACCCTCGAGAAGTACCTGGAGCTCCAGGGCAAGACCGTCGAGGAGTTCGAGACCGAGACCCGCGAGCAGGCGGTCAAGGGCATCAAGACCCAGTTCATCCTGGACGAGCTGGTCAACCAGGAGAAGCTCAACGTCAACCAGGAGGAGCTCACCGAGCACCTCATGCGGCGTGCGGCCTCCTCCGGCATGAGCCCCGACCAGTTCGCCAAGGCCGTCGTCGAGGGCGGCCAGGTGCCGATGCTCGTCGGCGAGGTCGCCCGCGGCAAGGCCCTCGCGGTCGTCGTCGAGGCCGCCAAGGTCGTCGACACCAACGGTGAGCCGGTCGAGCTCGACGACGAGGACGAGACCGCCGAGACGGTCGAGGCCTCCGCCGACGAGACCGAGGACGAGGCCGAGGGCAAGACCGAGGCCTGAGCCACGGCCCCGGCATGAACGGTCCGACGGGCCCGATCCGCACCCGCGTGCGATCGGGCCCGTCGCCGTAACGCCCTCGCCCGCCCTCGCCGGCCCAACTACCTTGCGCTCCCAGCGAACAGTTCGGGAACCGGGATGGCGCCCGCCGACCAGCGCGTTAGGGTCCATGAATACGAGGGCAGGGGAGTACCCGCGCCCCCAGTACGCAACACGCTGAGACGGCCGGAGCCGTCAGAGACGAGCAGGTGGATACGTGACGAATCTGATGCCTTACGCCGCGGGTGAGCCGTCCATCGGTGGTGGCCTCGGCGACCATGTCTACAACCGGCTGCTCGGCGAGCGGATCATCTTCCTCGGCCAGCAGGTCGACGACGAGATCGCGAACAAGATCACCTCGCAGATGCTGCTCCTTGCCGCCGACCCGGACAAGGACATCTACCTGTACATCAACAGCCCGGGTGGCTCGGTGACGGCCGGCATGGCCATCTACGACACCATGCAGTACATCCCGAACGACGTCGTCACCATCGGTATGGGCATGGCGGCCTCCATGGGCCAGTTCCTGCTCACCGGCGGCACCCCCGGCAAGCGCTTCGCGCTGCCGAACACCGACATCCTGATGCACCAGGGCTCCGCCGGCATCGGTGGTACCGCCTCGGACATCAAGATCCAGGCCGAGTACCTCCTGCGCACCAAGAAGCGCATGGCCGAGATCACCGCGCGCCACTCCGGCCAGAGCGTGGAGACGATCATCCGCGACGGTGACCGCGACCGCTGGTTCACCGCGGGGGAGGCCAAGGAGTACGGCCTGATCGACGACATCATGTCTGCCGCCGCGGGCGTTCCGGGCGGTGGCGGCACCGGCGCCTGAGCCGGCCCGCCCTCCCGCCTCACAGCCCCGCCGAACGCCACCAGGATGGTGAACACCCATATGAGCAACTTCTCCGCGAGCGGCCTCTACACCGGCCCGCAGGTGGACAACCGGTACGTCGTCCCGCGCTTCGTCGAGCGCACCTCGCAGGGCGTGCGCGAGTACGACCCGTACGCGAAGCTCTTCGAGGAGCGCGTGATCTTCCTCGGCGTGCAGATCGACGATGCCTCCGCCAACGACGTCATGGCCCAGCTGCTGTGCCTGGAGTCGATGGACCCGGACCGGGACATCTCCATCTACATCAACAGCCCCGGTGGCTCCTTCACCGCGCTGACGGCCATCTACGACACGATGCAGTTCGTGAAGCCGGACATCCAGACGGTCTGCATGGGCCAGGCGGCGTCCGCCGCGGCCGTCCTGCTGGCCGCCGGCACCCCCGGCAAGCGGATGGCCCTGCCCAACGCGCGCGTGCTGATCCACCAGCCGTCCGGCGGCACCGGTCGTGAGCAGCTCTCCGACCTGGAGATCGCGGCCAACGAGATCCTGCGCATGCGCACGCAGCTGGAGGAGATGCTGGCGAAGCACTCCACCCAGCCGATCGAGAAGATCCGCGACGACATCGAGCGCGACAAGATCCTCACGGCCGAGGACGCCCTGGCGTACGGCCTGGTGGACCAGATCGTCTCCACCCGCAAGAGCACCGCGGCGGCGGCGGCCTGACGGCCCGACCTTCCCTTGGCACGGTGTGAACCGTGCCAAGGGGGGCCCGAACACGGGGCCCGGCAAGGTACCGTCGTTTATGAGGCACCAGGAGTCGGCTGAACCAAGCCGCTCCCAGGCGAAGGGGAAGCACCTCGTGGCACGCATCGGTGATGGCGGCGACCTGCTCAAGTGCTCGTTCTGCGGAAAGAGCCAGAAGCAGGTGAAGAAGCTCATCGCAGGCCCCGGTGTGTACATCTGCGACGAGTGCATCGACCTCTGCAACGAGATCATCGAGGAGGAGCTCGCCGAGACCTCCGAGGTGCGGTGGGAGGAACTCCCCAAGCCGCGCGAGATCTACGAGTTCCTCGAGGGGTACGTCGTCGGGCAGGAGCCCGCGAAGAAGGCCCTCTCCGTCGCTGTGTACAACCACTACAAGCGCGTCCAGGCCGGTGAGAACGGCGGCGCGCAGGGCCGGGACGACGCGATCGAACTCGCCAAGTCCAACATCCTGTTGCTGGGCCCCACGGGTTCCGGCAAGACGCTCCTGGCCCAGACCCTCGCCCGGATGCTCAACGTCCCGTTCGCCATCGCCGACGCGACGGCGCTCACGGAGGCGGGGTACGTGGGCGAGGACGTCGAGAACATCCTGCTGAAGCTCATCCAGGCCGCCGACTACGACGTCAAGAAGGCCGAGACGGGCATCATCTACATCGACGAGATCGACAAGGTCGCCCGTAAGAGCGAAAACCCGTCGATCACCCGTGACGTGTCCGGCGAGGGTGTGCAGCAGGCCCTGCTGAAGATCCTGGAGGGCACCACCGCCTCGGTGCCCCCGCAGGGCGGCCGCAAGCACCCGCACCAGGAGTTCATCCAGATCGACACGACGAACGTGCTGTTCATCGTGGGCGGTGCCTTCGCCGGCCTGGAGAAGATCATCGAGTCGCGCGCGGGTGCCAAGGGCATCGGTTTCGGCGCGACGATCCGCTCGAAGCGCGAGATCGAGGCGAGCGACCAGTTCCAGGAGGTCATGCCGGAGGACCTGGTGAAGTTCGGGATGATCCCGGAGTTCATCGGCCGTCTTCCCGTCATCACCTCGGTCCACAACCTGGACCGCGAGGCCCTGCTGAAGATCCTCGTCGAGCCGCGCAACGCGCTGGTCAAGCAGTACCAGCGCCTCTTCGAACTCGACGGCGTCGAGCTGGACTTCGACCGCCCGGCCCTCGAAGCCATCGCTGACCAGGCCATCCTCCGCGGCACCGGCGCGCGCGGCCTGCGCGCCATCATGGAGGAGGTCCTGATGTCGGTGATGTACGAGGTCCCCTCCCGCAAGGACGTGGCCCGCGTGGTCATCACGGAGGACGTGGTCCACAACAACGTCAACCCGACGCTGGTGCCCCGGGTCGTCAAGGACCCCGGCCGCCACGAGAAGTCCGCCTGACAGCACCCACCGCGCGCCAGAAGGGCGCCCACCCGGTTCCGCGAACCGGTGGGCGCCCTTTCCGCGTCCTGCTGGTGCGTCAGGCCTTGACGCGGACTTCCTTGCGGAGCTTGACGGTCGTGTCAGCGGCCGCCGACGGGTCGCCGCCCTTGCCGGTCAGGGCTCCCGCCATGTCGATCGGCATCACCATGCCGAGGGTGCTGTGGTCGCCCCAGACGCAGACGGTGAGCGTGACGTCCTTGGGACCCTGGCCCGCCGACGCGCCGGTGGGGCCCTTCATCTGCTGGCACTTGAGGACGGCGTTCTCCAGCCCGGCCGGCTCGTAGGCCTTCGGGCTGCCGACGAGCTTCGCCTCCGAGTCGGCGTCCTTCTCCGACTCCGTCTTCATGTGCGCGAAGAAGGCGTCCACCACCTTCTCGGGGTCCTCGATCTCGCCGTAGACGCCGCCGAACTGGAGCATCTTGGACGCGAAGGGGTTGCTCTCGTCGCCGGACTGGTAACCCGCCTCCACCTCCTTGGCGTTCTTCACGCCCCACTTCTCGGCCTCCTTGAGGAGGTCCTCGTCGCCGGACGACGAACCGCTGTCGCCCTTGCCCTTCTTGTACTCGCCGAGCACCGTCTCCGGGGTCACCAGCTTGTGCGGGCCGTCGTTCGCGATGTCGGCGCCGCCGCCCGAGCCGCCGAGGACGAAGTAGGCGCCCACGCCGATCGCGGCCACCGCCGCCACCGCGCCGAGGATCAGGCCCGTCTTCTTCTTGCCGCCGCCCGCGGCCGGCGGGGGCGGCGGGAACGCGCCGGGGCCGGCGCCGTACGGGGGCTGCTGCGGGGGCTGGCCGTAGGGGGCCGGCTGGCCGGGCTGCTGGGGGTAGCCGTAACCCTGCTGCGGAACACCCTGCGGGGGCGGGGCCTGCTGCGGGTAGCCGTAGCCGGGCTGGGGTGCCTGCGGCTGCTGGCCGTAAGGACCCGGCTGACCGTACGGTCCGGGCTGCTGGGGCTGTCCGCCGTACGGGCCCGGCTGGTTGTAACTCATTAAGGGGTTCCCCCTCCGAATGCTTATGCGTTCCTCACATCCTGGCCGAAACCCTCGTCTTACGGCACGGCGGGGGTCACACCGTTACCGAACATTCCCGTTTCAGTACGGGCCTGTGACACCTCTAAACTGTGGCCCGTGACCGAGAACACTCAGCAGCAGCCAGCATCCGTCCCCGAACTGCCGACCCAGTACGCGCCGGCCGAGGTAGAGGGGAAGCTGTACGAGCGCTGGGTAGAGCGCGGTTACTTCACGGCCGACGCGAAGAGCGAGAAGCCCCCGTACACCATCGTCATCCCGCCGCCGAACGTCACCGGCAGCCTCCACCTGGGCCACGCCTTCCAGCACACGCTGATGGACGCCCTCACCCGCCGCAAGCGGATGCAGGGCTTCGAGTCGCTGTGGCTGCCCGGCATGGACCACGCCGGCATCGCCACCCAGAACAAGGTCGAGCAGCAGCTCGCCGAGGAGGGCAAGTCCCGCCACGACCTGGGGCGTGAGGAGTTCGTCGAGCGCGTCTGGCGGTGGAAGGAGGAGTACGGCGGCAAGATCCTCGGCCAGATGCGCCGCCTCGGCGACGGCGTCGACTGGTCGCGCGAGCGGTTCACCATGGACGAGGGCCTGTCCAAGGCCGTCCAGACCATCTTCAAGCGGCTCTACGACGACGAGCTGATCTACCGCGCCGAGCGCATCATCAACTGGTGCCCGCGCTGCCTGACCGCCATCTCCGACATCGAGGTGGAGTACCAGGAGGACGACGGCGAGCTCGTCTCCATCCGGTACGGCGAGGGCGACGAGTCGCTGGTCGTCGCGACCACCCGCGCCGAGACGATGCTCGGTGACACCGCGGTCGCCGTCCACCCGGACGACGAGCGGTACAAGCACCTCGTCGGCAAGCGCATCAAGCTGCCGCTGACCGACCGCACCATCCCGGTCGTCGCCGACACGCACGTCGACCCCGAGTTCGGCACCGGCGCCGTCAAGGTGACCCCGGCGCACGACCCGAACGACTTCGCCATCGGCCAGCGCCACGGCCTGGAGTCCATGACGATCATGGACGAGCGCGGTGTCCTCACCGTCCACGGCCCCTTCCAGGGCCTGGACCGGTTCGAGGCGCGCAGCGCCGTCGTCGGCGCGCTGCGCTCGCAGGGCCGGATCGTCGCCGAGAAGCGGCCGTACGTCCACTCCGTCGGCCACTGCTCGCGCTGCAAGACCACCATCGAGCCGCGCTTGTCGATGCAGTGGTGGGTCAAGGTCGGCCCGCTGGCGAAGGCCGCCGGCGACGCCGTCCGCGACGGCCGCGTGAGCATCCACCCGGAGGACATGTCGAAGCGGTACTTCGACTGGGTCGACAACATGCACGACTGGTGCATCTCGCGCCAGCTGTGGTGGGGCCACCGCATCCCCGTCTGGTACGGCCCGGACGGCGAGGTCGTCTGCGTCGGACCGGACGACGAGGCGCCCACCGGCGAGGGCTGGACCCAGGACACCGACGTCCTGGACACCTGGTTCTCGTCCGGCCTGTGGCCGTTCTCCACGCTCGGCTGGCCGGAGCGGACGCCGGACCTGGAGAAGTTCTACTCCACCGACGTCCTCCTCACCGGCCACGACATCATCTTCTTCTGGGTCGCCCGGATGATGATGTTCGGCCTGTACGCGATGGACGGCGAGGTCCCGTTCAAGACCATCGCGCTGACCGGTCTCGTCCGTGACGAGCGCGGCAAGAAGATGTCGAAGTCCTTCGGCAACGTCGTCGACCCGCTGGACTGGATGGACGCGTACGGCTCCGACGCCGTCCGCTTCACCCTCGCCCGCGGCGCCAACCCCGGCACCGACGTCCCGATCGGCGAGGACTGGGTCCAGGCCTCCCGGAACTTCGCCAACAAGATCTGGAACGCCACCCGCTTCGCGCTGATGAACGGCGCCACGGTTCAGGGCCCGCTGCCCGAGCCGTCCGTGATGTCCGCCACCGACCGGTGGATCCTGTCGCGGCTGAACGCCACGGTCGCCGAGGTCGACGCGTTCTACGAGGACTTCCAGTTCGCCAAGCTCTCCGACGCGCTGTACCACTTCGCGTGGGACGAGGTCTTCGACTGGTACGTCGAGCTGTCGAAGACCACCTTCTTCGGCGGCGGCGAGCCGGCCCGGGTTTCGGCCCGCGTCCTCGGCGAGGTCCTGGACGTGACGCTGCGGCTGCTGCACCCGGTGGTCCCGTTCGTCACCGAGACGCTGTGGACCTCCCTCACCGGCGGCGAGTCCCTGGTCGTCGCCGACTGGCCCGCCGACTCGGGCTTCCGCGACGAGGCCGCCGAGCGCGAGATCGAGCTCGTCCAGCGGGTCGTCACCGAGGTCCGCCGCTTCCGCTCCGACCAGGGCCTCCAGCCCGGTCAGAAGGTCCCGGCCCGCCTGGACCTGGACGGCACGGCGCTGGCGCCGCACGAGGCCGCCATCCGCCAGCTGCTGCGGCTCCAGCCGGAGGGCGAGGGCTTCCACGCCACCGCCTCCCTGCCGGTCGCCGGCGCCACCGTCGCGCTCGACCTGTCGGGCACCATCGACGTGGCGGCGGAGCGCAAGCGCCTCGCCAAGGACCTGGCGGCGGCGGAGAAGGAGAAGGCCCAGGCGACGGCCAAGCTCGGCAACGAGGCCTTCCTCGCCAAGGCGCCCGACAACGTCGTGGACAAGATCCGCACGCGTCTGGCCAAGGCCGACGAGGACATCGCCCGCATCGAGAACCAGCTGGCGAACCTCCCCGAGGCGTGACCCGGACGGCGGGGGCGCGGGGCATGTGCCCCGCACCCCCGCCGTACCGGCACCGGTCCCGGCGCTGTCGGTGGGGCTCCGTAGACTGGCCCTGTGAGTGAGCAGCCCTCGTCCAGCGACAGCGACGACTTCGACGAGATCGTGGACGTCGAGACCAACAGAGACCCCGACCTGGCGGTGATCGAGGCCGGCAGCCGTACGCTGCGCGCCCAGGCCGGCCCGCCCGCGGCCGCCGAGGCGGTGCCCGGGCGCCCCGCCGACCCCGAGGTGGACCAGGCGCTCCGCACGGTCGAGCAGGAGCTGGCCACCCGCTGGGGCGAGACCAAGCTGGAGCCGTCGGTGACGCGCATCGCGGCGCTGATGGACGTGCTGGGCGAGCCGCAGCGCGCGTACCCCTCGATCCACATCACCGGGACCAACGGCAAGACGTCCACCGCCCGGATGATCGAGGCGCTGCTCGGCGCGTTCGACCTGCGCACCGGGCGGTACACCTCGCCGCACGTGCAGTCGATCACCGAGCGGATCAGCCTGGACGGCGCGCCGATCGCCCACGAGCGGTTCATCGAGACGTACCAGGACATCAAGCCGTACGTCGAGATGGTCGACTCGTCCCAGGAATACCGGCTCTCCTTCTTCGAGGTCCTCACCGGTATGGCGTACGCCGCGTTCGCGGACGCGCCGGTGGACGTGGCGGTGGTCGAGGTCGGCATGGGCGGCAGCTGGGACGCCACGAACGTGATCGACGGGGACGTCGCCGTCGTCACCCCCATCGACCTGGACCACACGGACCGGCTGGGCTCGACGCACGCCGAGATCGCCGGCGAGAAGTCCGGGATCATCAAGCAGGGCGCCACCGTCGTCCTGGCGCAGCAGCCGGTGGACGCGGCGCAGGTGATGCTGAAGAAGGCCGTCGAGGTCGACGCGACGGTGGCCCGCGAGGGCATGGAGTTCGGTGTCGTCTCCCGCGAGGTGGCCGTCGGCGGCCAGCTGCTCACCCTGCGCGGGCTCGGCGGCGAGTACGAGGAGATCTTCCTCCCGCTGTACGGCGCGCACCAGGCGCACAACGCGGCGGTGGCGCTGGCGGCGGTGGAGGCGTTCTTCGGCGTGGGCGCCCAGGAGGCGCGGACGCTGGACCTGGACCGCATCCGTGCGGCGTTCGCCTCGGTGGCCTCCCCGGGCCGCCTGGAGGTGGTGCGGCGCAGCCCGACCGTGGTGCTGGACGCCGCGCACAACCCGGCCGGCGCGCGGGCCACGGCGGAGGGCATCAGCGAGGCGTTCGGCTTCTCCCGGCTGGTCGGCGTCGTCGGCACGAGCGGCGACAAGGACGTGCGGGGCCTGCTGGAGGCGTTCGAGCCGATCTTCGCGGAGGTCGTCGTCACGCAGAACTCCAGCCACCGGGCGATGGACGCCGACGAGCTGGCCGCGATCGCCGTCGAGGTGTTCGGCGACGAGCGGGTGGTGGTCGAGCCGCGGCTGGACGACGCGCTGGAGGCGGCGATCACCCTGGCGGAGGAGGAGGACGAGTACGCGGGGGCGGGCGTCCTCGTGACGGGTTCGGTGATCACGGTCGGCGAGGCCCGGCTGCTGCTCGGAAAGGGCTGAGGTTCCTGATGCGTACGCTCTGCGCGTCCACCCTGATCGGCGAGTTCTTCGTGATCGGCTTCGCCGGGCTGGTGGCCATGAAGGACGACAGCCTCTCCATGGGCACCGTCTGGACGGTCTGCGGCATCCTGATGGCCCTGAGCGTGCTGCTGTGCGGCATGATCACCCGGCCGGGTGGGACCGCACTCGGATGGGCGCTCCAGGTGGCGCTGGTCCTGAGCGGCTTCGTCGTGCCGGTGATGTTCTTCCTGGGCGCCGTGTTCGCGGGCCTGTGGTGGGCGTCGGTCCACTTCGGCCGCAAGATCGACGAGGCCAAGGCCAGGTGGGCGGCCCAGACCCCCTGACCGGGCGGCCGGGGAACGCGGGACCGGGTGCCGTTGCGCCGTACGGCCCCTGTAGCCTCGGCTCACCGCACATGTATGCCTGCAAGGAGCCGTAAACACATGACCCAGCGCACGCTCGTCCTTCTCAAGCCCGACGCCGTCCGCCGCGGCCTGATCGGCGAGATCATCGGTCGTATCGAGCGCAAGGCCGGATGGGCCATCACCGCGCTGGAGCTGCGCCACCTGGACCAGGACACGCTGGAGCAGCACTACGGCGAGCACAAGGGCAAGCCCTTCTACGAGCCGCTGGTCGCCTTCATGTCCTCCGGGCCGGTCGTCGCGCTGGTGGTCGAGGGCGAGCGGGTCATCGAGGGCGTACGCCAGCTGGCGGGACCGACCGACCCGATTGCCGCGGCACCCGGGTCCATCCGTGGTGATTTCGGCACCATCGTCCGGGAGAACCTGATTCACGCCTCGGACTCGGAGGAGTCCGCCATTCGGGAACTGAAGATTTTCTTCCCCGGCATTTCCTGACCCGCTGTCAGCCATACAGCGCTCATGACCTGGGGCGACCGAAGGAATTTCGGTCGCCCTTCGGCATATGAACGCCACGACCGGGAACGCATCGCTCCGACACTTCGTCACCTATACAGAGGCGGGCCACCGCGCCGTGTCCGCGCAGGCGGGACTACGATGTGAATCTCCTCGCCACACCACCCACCTCGCCGACCTGAGAAGCCGTCAACGCTCTAATTGGGAAGGCCCGACGCATCCTCATGGGAAACAAGGGGAACTCAATGTCGTTCATCGGCCGTGACATGGCTGTCGACCTCGGGACCGCCAACACGCTGGTGTACGTGAGGGGTCGCGGCATCGTCCTCAACGAGCCGTCCGTCGTCGCGATCAACACCAACACCGGCGGCATCCTGGCGGTCGGCGCCGAAGCGAAGAAGATGATCGGCCGGACGCCCGGCAACATCGTGGCGGTCCGGCCACTGAAGGACGGCGTGATCGCCGACTTCGAGATCACGGAGCGCATGCTCCGCTACTTCATCCTCAAGATCCACAAGCGCCGCTACCTCGCCCGCCCGCGTGTCGTCGTCTGTGTGCCCTCGGGCATCACCGGCGTCGAGCGCCGCGCCGTCATCGAAGCGTCCACCCAGGCGGGCGCCCGTCAGGTGCACATCATCGAAGAGCCCATGGCCGCCGCCATCGGCTCCGGCCTCCCCGTCCACGAGGCCACCGGCAACATGGTCGTCGACATCGGCGGCGGCACCACGGAGGTCGCCGTCATCTCGCTCGGCGGAATCGTCACGGCACAGTCCATCCGGGTGGCCGGTGACGAACTGGACAACGCGATCATCCAGCACGTCAAGAAGGAGTACAGCCTCCTCCTCGGCGAGCGGACCGCCGAGCAGATCAAGATCACCATCGGGTCGGCGTACGACCTGGACACCGACGAGCACACCGAGATCCGCGGCCGGGACCTGGTCTCCGGGCTCCCCAAGACGGTCGTCATCTCGGCCGCCGAGGTCCGCAAGGCCATCGAGGAGCCGGTCAACGCGATCGTCGACGCCGTGAAGACCACCCTCGACAAGTGCCCGCCGGAGCTGTCCGGCGACGTCATGGACCGGGGCATCGTCCTCACCGGCGGCGGCGCCCTGCTGCGCGGCCTCGACGAGCGGCTGCGCCGGGAGACCGGCATGCCGATCCACATCGCGGAGGACCCGCTGGACTCGGTGGCGCTCGGCTCCGGCAAGTGCGTCGAGGAGTTCGAGGCGCTCCAGCAGGTGCTGGACGCCCAGCCCCGCAGATAGCGGAGCCCCACAGGTCAGCCGTACGGGTGCTGTCGGACCCGTACGGCTGATCGTTGATCCGGTTGGTATAACGGCACAAACATTTCCTACGAGATTCCTACGAGGAAGGCACGGCCGCCCCACGTGAGGGACACACGAGAGAGCCGGCTGCTCCTGGTGCTGCTGGTCGCCATCGCGTTCGCGCTGATCACGGTGGACATCCGCGGCGGCGAGGAGTCACCCGTCGACGGCGCCCGACGGGCGGCCGCCACGGTCTTCGGCCCGGTCGAGAACAGCGTCGCGTCCGCCGTCAACCCGGTCGGCAACGCCATCGCCGCCGTACGGGACTCCGGCGAACGCCACGACCGCATCGCCGAACTGGAACGGCAGAACGCCGCGCTCAAGGCGAAACTCGGCAGCGACGACCGCAACCGCAGCCGCGTACGCGAACTCGACAACCTGCTGAAGAAGGCAGGCGCCGGGCAGTACGGCATCAAGGCGGCGGAGGTCATCGCCATAGGAGCCGCCCAGGGCTTCTCCTGGACCGTCACCATCGACGCCGGCTCCGACGACGGCATCAAGCGGGACATGACGGTCATCAACGGGGACGGGCTCGTCGGCCGCGTCACCACCGTCGGCCCCGGCACCTCCACCGTGCTCCTCGCCAGCGACCCGGACTTCACCGTCGGCACCCGCATGGAGCGCTCCGACGAACTGGGCTTCGCCACCGGGCAGGGCGACCGCCCGCTGTCCGTGCAGCTCCTCAACGGCAAGGCCAAGGTCAAGCCGGGCGACCGGCTCGTCACCTTCGGCTCGCGGGCCGACCGGCCGTTCGTGCCCGGCGTCCCGGTCGGCGAGGTCGTCCGCGTCGACCCCTCCACCGGCAACCTCACCCGCAACATCTTCGTGCGCCCGTACGTCGGCTTCAGCAAGCTCGACGTCGTCGGCGTCGTCGTCCAAGCCCCGCGAACCGATCCCCGCGACGCCGTCCTGCCGCCCAAGCCCGCGCCCGAGCCGACCGTCACGGTCACGGTGACCCCGTCCCCGACCGGGGCGCCCAGCGGTGCCCCGAGCGGGCAGCCGGAGGGGGAGTGACCATGCGCTTCAACCGGATCCTGCTCTCCACGACGCTCGTCGTCGTCGCCCTCGTCGTCCAGGTGTGCATCCTGGCCCGCCTCCAGCTCCCCGGCGCCGTCCCCGACCTGCTCCTGCTCGTCGTCGTCGGTCTCGCCCTGGTCTACGGGCACGTCAGCGGCGCCCTCATCGGCTTCGGGGCCGGCCTCCTCGTCGACCTCGCCCCGCCCGCCGACCACGCCGCCGGACGGTACGCCCTGGTGCTCTGCGTCATCGGCTACCTCGTCGGCCTCGCCAAGCCCGAGAACGGCCAGCTGCGCTCCGCGACCGGCCCCATGGCCATGGTGGTCGTCGCGGCCGTCGGCTCGACCCTGCTGTACGCGGGCGTCGGCGCCCTCGTCGGCGAC
>NZ_LWBU01000158.1:296436-328581 GCF_001646665.1 Streptomyces noursei
CCGCCGCCCGCCACGTCGGCCTCGTCTCCCTGCTGATCACCGCCGTGGTCTACGACCTGCTGCTCGCGCCCTTCACCGTGCCGCTGATCATGGCGCTCGCCAGACGCGCCGAGAACGATCCCCTCGCCGAGTCCACCGGCGCCGGCACCGACGTCGCCTCGGGCTTCCTGGCGAACGGCACCGGCCTCAGGATCGGCGAACAGCGCGGCGTACTGCGCATGAGGGCCGCCCGCAACCGGGCGGCGCGGGCCGGACGCATCAAGGGCGTCAAGCGACTGTGACCCAGGGGGCAACCGCGTCATGAGCAACATCCCCGAGACCGGGCGGACCCCCCGGGTCCAGATCCGCCTCATCGTCATCCAGGTCCTGGTCTTCTCCCTGCTCCTCACCCTCGGCGGCCGCCTCTGGTACCTCCAGATCCGGCAGGGCAAGGAGTACACCGACGAGGCGAAGAACAACCACGTCCAGCAGGTCGTCCAGCCCGCAGTGCGCGGCGCCATCCTCGACGCCCGGGGCGTGCCGCTCGCCGACAACGAGACCCGCCTCGTCGTCTCCGCGTCCCGCACCGAACTGCTGAAGATGAAGGACGACGGCAAGGGCGTCCTCACCCGGCTGGCCGGGGTCCTGGGCATGAAGCCCAAGGAGGTCATGGACAAGATCCGCCTCTGCGACTCCAAGACCCCCCAGCCCTGCTGGAACGGCTCGCCCTTCCAGCCCATCCCGGTCACCGCCGAGGCCACCACCCAGCAGGCGCTCCAGATCCGCGAACGCGCCGAGGACTTCCCCGGCATCACCGCCGAACCCACCGCCGTGCGCCGCTACACCGCTCCCGGCGGCGCCCGCGCGGCACAGGTCCTCGGCTACCTCTCGCCCGTCACCGACGAGGAGATCGAGAAGGCCAAGGACTCCGACTCGCCGTTCCTCCGCTCCGACCAGGTCGGCCGCTCCGGCCTGGAGCGCACGTACGACAAGGCGCTGCGCGGAAAGGCGGGCGTCACCCGGTACGAGGTCGACAACCTCGGCCGCGTCCTCGGTGAGGCGGAGAGCGACCCGGGCAGGCCCGGTTCCACGGTCGTCACCAGCATCGACGCCCGGGTCCAGGCCGTCGCCGAGTACGAGCTGCAGGCGGCGATGAAGGCCGTCCGCAAGGAGACGGACAAGATCACCGGCCGTCCGTACAAGGCCGACGCGGGCGCCGTCGTCGTCATGGAGTCCAAGACCGGCCGGGTCGTCGCCATGGCGTCCCAGCCCGACTACGACCCCAACGCCTGGGTCGGCGGCATCTCCGGCAAGGAGTACGCCAAGCTCACCGGCAAGAACTCCAACTACCCCCTGCTCAACCGGGCCATCCAGGGCCAGGCACCGGCAGGCTCCATCTTCAAGGTGGTCTCCGCGAGCGCCGCCGTCCGCGCCGGCTACCCCTTCGACGGCAGCTACAACTGCAGCAGCTCCTACAGCCTCGGCGGCCGCAGCTTCGCCAACTTCGAGTCCAAGGGGCACGGCCCCATCTCCCTCGGCGAGGCCCTGAAGTTCTCCTGCAACACCGTCTTCTACGCCCTCGGCCACAAGGAGTGGCAGCGCGACGGCGGCCTCAAGCCCAACAAGAACGCCCACGACTGGTTCTACCGGACCGCCCGTGAGTTCGGCCTGGGCTCCGAGACCGGCATCGACCTGCCCAACGAGGTCAAGGGCCGTATCCCCGACCGCCAGTGGAAGCAGGCGTTCTGGGAGGCCAACAAGGACTCCTGGTGCAAGCAGGGCAAGAAGGGCGGCAGCTACGTCGAGCAGATCGCCTTCGAGAGCTGCCTCGAAGGCAACCAGCTGAAGGCCTTCGACAGCATCAACTACGCCATCGGCCAGGGCGACGTCCTCGTCACCCCCATCCAGATGGCCACCGCCTACGCCGCCATCAGCAACGGCGGCACCCTCTTCAACCCCACCATCGGCAAGGCCGTCATCAGCCCCGACGGCAAGAAGGTCGAGGAGATCAAGCCCCGGCCCGACGGCCGGCTGCCGGTCGACGCCCAGACCATCAGCGACCTCGACAAGGGCCTGCGGTCCGTCGTCGAGCCCGGCGGCACCGCCGCCTGGCGGTTCGGCGGCTGGCCCCAGGACAAGATCCCGATGCGGGCCAAGACCGGCACCGCCCAGGTCTACGGCAAGCAGACCACCTCCTGGTTCGCCACCTACACCGACGACTTCACCATCGTCATGACGATCTCCCAGGGCGGTACCGGCTCCGGCGCCTCAGGCCCCGCCGTGCGCAACATCTACGACGCCCTCTACGGCCTCGACGACGCCGGTAACCAGGACCTCAAGCGTGCCCTGCTGCCCAAGCCGCAGACGGCACTGCCCAAGGTCCAGCCGGACGGCTCCATCGAGGCCCCCACCGTCAAGCCGTACGACCCCGACTCCCAGAAGGTCGACCCGGCCCGGCAGGGCGAGGGAGAGCAGCAGCTGGCCGGCCCGCCCCCGGCCTGGAGGGACTGACCCGCGATGGCCGGAACGAACAACTTCTCCGTCTCCCGCTACGCGCCCGACCGCGGCGCCTGGGGCAGGCTCACCGCCCGCGACTCGATGGCACGCCGGCTCGACTGGCCGCTGCTGTTCTCCTCGATCGCGCTGTCGTTCATCGGCGCGCTGCTCGTGTGGTCCGCGACCCGCAACCGCACCGAACTCACCGACGGCGACCCGTACGCCTTCCTCTTCCGCCACGTCCTCAACACCGGCATCGGCTTCGCCCTGATGGTCGGCACGATCTGGCTGGGCCACCGCACCCTGCGCGGCGCGGTCCCCGTCCTGTACGGCATCTCCGTCGTCCTCGTCCTGTTGGTCCTCACCCCGCTCGGCGCCACCATCAACGGCGCGCACGCCTGGATCGTCATCGGCGGCGGCTTCTCGCTCCAGCCCTCCGAGTTCGTGAAGATCACGATCATCCTGGGCATGGCGATGCTGCTGGCCGCCAAGGTCGACGCGGGCGACCAGCTCCACCCCGACCACAGCACGGTCGCCAAGTCCCTCGGCCTCGCCGTCCTGCCGATGGCCATCGTCATGCTGATGCCCGACCTCGGCTCCGTCATGGTCATGGTCGTCATCGTGCTCGGCGTCCTGCTCGCCTCCGGCGCCTCCAACCGGTGGATCTTCGGCCTCATCGGTGCGGGCGTCATCGGCGCCGTGCTCGTCGCCGCGCTCGGCGTCCTCGACCAGTACCAGATCAACCGGTTCGCCGCCTTCGCCAACCCCGAGCTCGACCCGGCCGGCGCCGGCTACAACACCAACCAGGCACGCATCGCCATCGGATCCGGCGGCCTGTACGGGGCCGGACTGTTCAACGGCCACCAGACCACCGGCCAGTTCGTCCCCGAACAGCAGACCGACTTCATCTTCACCGTCGCCGGCGAGGAACTCGGCTTCATCGGCGGCGTAACGATCATCGCGCTCCTCGGCGTGGTCCTCTGGCGCGCCTGCCGCATCGCCCGCGAGACCACCGAGCTGTACGGCACGATCGTCGCCGCCGGGATCATCGCCTGGTTCGCCTTCCAGTCCTTCGAGAACATCGGCATGACCCTCGGCATCATGCCGGTCGCCGGCCTGCCGCTGCCGTTCGTGTCGTACGGCGGATCGTCCATGTTCGCGGTCTGGGTCGCGATCGGACTGCTCCAGTCGATCAGGGTGCAACGACCACTCACCGCGTAGACCGCATGAAACGGCCGGTCGGGGGCACTTAGTTTCGAATGATGGCGCACGCGAAACGCGAGATCGAGCGGAAGTACGAAGCCGACCCCGGCACCCGGCTCCCGGACCTCACCGGTGTGAGCGGCGTAGCGGAGGTCCTCGACAAGGGCGTCAGCGAACTGGACGCCGTCTACTACGACACCGAGGACCTCCGCCTCGCCGCGGCGTCCATCACCCTGCGCCGCCGCACCGGCGGCAAGGACGCCGGCTGGCACCTGAAACTGCCGGTCGCCCCCGGGGAGCGGGACGAACTGCACGCCCCGCTGGAGGACGACGTGCCCGCCCCCCTGGCCGGCCTCGTCCGCGCCAGGACCCGCGGCGCCCCCCTCGTCCCGCTGGTCCGGCTGAGGTCACGCCGCGACGTGCGCCACCTCGTCGACGGCGACGGCGCCCTCCTCGCCGAGGCCAGCACCGACACCGTCCGCGCCGAACGCCTCACCGGCGGGGACACCGGCACCGTCGAGTGGACCGAGATCGAGGTGGAGCTCGCCGACGGCGGCGACCCCGCCTTCCTCGACACCGTCGGCAAGCGGCTCCGCAAGAAGGGCCTCAAGCCCTCCGGTACGCCCTCCAAGCTCGCCAAGGCACTCCGGGACACCGGATGGCGACCGGCCGAGCCCCCCGAGGAGGACGGCACCGCCGGCGGCCGCGTCCTCGCCCACCTGCGCAAACACACCGGTGAGCTGGTCACCCACGACGCCGCCGTACGCCGCGACCTGCCCGACTCCGTCCACCGGATGCGCGTCGCCACCCGCCGTCTGCGCAGCGCCTTCCGCACGTACAAGAAGGTCCTCGACCCCGCCGTCACCGGACCCGTCGCCGACGAGCTGAAGTGGCTCGCCCACGAGCTCGGCGTCGACCGCGACCAGGAGGTCCTCGCCGAGCGGCTCACCGCCCGCATCGACGCGCTGCCCGTCACCCTCCTCCTCGGACCCGTCCGCAGCCGGCTGCGCGCCTGGGACGCCGCCGGCCGGACCGGGTCGCGCGGCCGCACCCTCGCCGCCCTCGACAGCGACCGCTACACCGCCCTCCTGGACTCCCTCGACGCCCTGCTCGCCGACCCACCGCTGCGCCCCGCCGCCCGTAAGGACGCGGACGCCGTGCTGGCCCGCGCGATCCGCAAGGAACACGCCCGGCTCTCCGCCCGCGTCGACCGCGCGCTCGCCCTCCCCGCCGGCCACGACCGCGACGTCGCCCTGCACGAGGCCCGCAAGGCCGCCAAGCGCGCCCGGTACGCCGGCGAGACGGCCGTCCCGGTGCTGGGCGGACCCGCGCGCCGGTTCGTCAAGCGGGTCAAGGCCGTGCAGAAGGTCCTCGGCGACCACCAGGACAGCGTCGTCGCCCGCGCCACCCTCCGCGACCTCGCCATCCAGGCCCACCTCTCCGGCGAGACCGCCTTCACCTGGGGCCTGCTGTACGGCGAGGAGGAGGCGGGCGCGGCGGAGCGCGAGAGGGAGCTGCCCGGGGTGTGGGCCAGGGCCTCGGTGCCGGCCAAGCTGCGGAAGTGACCGGCGGGCGTCCCGCCCCTCGTGCCGGAGCGCCGGCTCCCCGCCCACTTGGGGGCGCCGTGATCGTCGTCAGGAGGGCGACTCCGAGCGGGTTACGCTTGAGAGTCGCCCTGCCAGCTCACGAAGGTTCGCGAGATGCCTGCCGAGTCCGTCTTCCCTCAGCTCGAAGCTCTGCTTCCGCATGTGCAGAAGCCGATCCAGTACGTCGGCGGTGAACTCAACTCCACGGTCAAGGAGTGGGACAACTGCGACGTGCGCTGGGCGCTCATGTACCCGGACGCCTACGAGGTCGGGCTGCCCAACCAGGGCGTCATGATCCTCTACGAGGTACTCAACGAGCGCGAGGGCGTCCTCGCCGAGCGCACGTACAGCGTGTGGCCCGACCTCGAGGCCCTGATGCGCGAGCACCGCGTGCCGCAGTTCACCGTGGACAGCCACCGGCCGGTCAAGGCGTTCGACGTCTTCGGCCTGAGCTTCTCCACCGAGCTGGGCTACACCAACATGCTCACGGCGCTGGACCTCGCGGGCATCCCGCTGGAGTCCAGGGACCGCACGCTCGACGACCCGATCGTGCTCGCGGGCGGCCACGCGGCCTTCAACCCCGAGCCGATCGCCGACTTCATCGACGCCGCGATCATCGGTGACGGCGAGCAGGCCGTGCTCGACATGACCGGGATCATCCGCGCCTGGAAGGCCGAGGGCCGCCCCGGCGGCCGCGAGGAGGTCCTCCTCCGCCTCGCCAGGACCGGCTCCGTGTACATCCCGGCGTTCTACGACGTCGAGTACCTCCCCGACGGCCGTATCGGCCGGGTCGTACCGAACAGGTCGGGCGTGCCGTGGCGGGTGTCCAAGCACACCGTCATGGACCTCGACGAGTGGCCCTACCCCAAGCAGCCGCTCGTCCCGCTCGCCGAGACCGTCCACGAGCGGATGAGCGTGGAGATCTTCCGCGGCTGCACCCGCGGCTGCCGTTTCTGCCAGGCCGGCATGATCACGCGCCCCGTGCGGGAGCGAAGCATCACCGGCATCGGCGACATGGTCGAGAAGGGTCTCAAGGCGACCGGCTTCGAGGAGGTCGGCCTGCTGTCGCTCTCCTCCGCCGACCACTCCGAGATCGGTGACATCGCCAAGGGCCTCGCCGACCGCTACGAGGACGACAAGATCGGCCTGTCGCTGCCCTCCACCCGGGTGGACGCGTTCAACGTCGACCTCGCCAACGAGCTGACCAGGAACGGCCGCCGCTCCGGACTGACCTTCGCCCCCGAGGGCGGCTCCGAGCGGATGCGCAAGGTCATCAACAAGATGGTCTCGGAGGAGGACCTGATCCGCACCGTCGCCACCGCCTACGGCAACGGCTGGCGTCAGGTGAAGCTGTACTTCATGTGCGGTCTGCCCACCGAGACCGACGACGACGTCCTCCAGATCGCCGACATGGCGATGAACGTCATCCAGAAGGGCCGCGAGGTCTCCGGCCAGAACGACATCCGCTGCACCGTCTCCATCGGCGGGTTCGTGCCCAAGCCGCACACCCCCTTCCAGTGGGCCCCGCAGCTGTCCGCCGAGGAGACCGACGCCCGCCTGGAGAAGCTCCGCGACAAGATCCGCGGCGACAAGAAGTACGGCCGCTCCATCGGCTTCCGCTACCACGACGGCAAGCCCGGCATCGTCGAGGGCCTCCTCTCGCGCGGCGACCGCCGCGTCGGCGCCGTCATCCGCGCCGTCTACGAGGACGGCGGCCGCTTCGACGGCTGGCGCGAGCACTTCTCCTACGACCGCTGGATGGCCTGCGCCGAGAAGACGCTGCCCGCCTTCGGCGTGGACGTCGACTGGTACACCACCCGCGAGCGCACCTACGAGGAGGTCCTGCCCTGGGACCACCTGGACTCCGGTCTCGACAAGGACTGGCTCTGGGAGGACTGGCAGGACGCCCTCGACGAGACCGAGGTCGAGGACTGCCGCTGGACGCCGTGCTTCGACTGCGGCGTCTGCCCTGCCATGCAGACCGAGATTCAGGTCGGTCCTACGGGCAAGAAGCTGCTGCCGCTGACGGTCAAGAAGTAGGTGTGACCAGCGGCGATGTCATCCAGCGGATGGCTGAGGCGCTTGCCGACCTTCCCGAGGCGGGCCGTGCCGAAGCTCTGCGAGGGCTCGGCGCGAAGCAGCGCGAGCAGGCTCCCCGCCAGCAGCGGCGCACGCCGCTTGCCGCCCCTCGGCATGACTCGGACATCGTCTCGGCGGTCGAGTGGGTGTAGGCGAAGAGAGGCGTTCGGACGATCTCGTCCGGGCGCCTCCCGGCGTTTCCGGCCAAGCTGCAGACGCACGGGACATCGCCCGGTCGGGCGTGGTCCAGCGTGGCCGTCGGCTCCGGAAGCAGGGGCATCCCCCGGGTCTGGCCGGCCGAGCGCCCGGAGATGTCTGTCCCCACTCCCTCCTCAGAGCCTTGCGGCGAAGTCGTCGCCTTTGATGACCAGGCGTTCGCGGACGTCGCGTGGGATCTTCAGTCGCAGGTGTACGGACGGGGCGCGTACCCCCTTCACCTTTGTACGGGTCACCTCGCAGGTGACGCCCACCCGGCGCAGATCCTTGGCCATGGCCTCCATGCCGCCCGCTTCCCATGTCTCCCGGAAGGTCATTCCGTTGTGGACGAGGATCCAACGGTCTTGCGTGGTCTCGGGATCGATGGCGTTCAGCTCCTCCGTGAGCTTGTCGAGCGTCTTCTCCGCTCGCTCGCGAGTGAACCGCGCCTTCGAGAAGCGGCCTTCTGGTTCGAGCTCCGCCATGTAATAGGAAATGGCGTCTTCGAGCCGTTTCGCCTCGGCGCGGGCCTCGGCCCCCTTGGCGTACTCCCGGACCTGGACGGGAAAGTCACCGAGGACGCGCAGCACATCGCCCACGAGGACGTCGTACACGTCCTGCGGGTTGGGCGCGCCGAGCCCGCCGCCCCTGCACTTGCCACAGCGCAAGTACATGTAGCTCCGGCCGTTGCTCGTGCTCCTCTGCACGGTCATGTTGGTCGAGCAGTCGACGCAGATCAGTACGCCGAGGAAATGTGTCGCTCCGCCCGCTTGCCGGGTGAGCTGGTTCTTGCCCCGGCGGTCGAGTGCCGCTTGCAGGGTCTCGTACTCCTCCTCGGTGAAGATCGAGGGACCGACTCGTATCGGCTTGCCGTCGTTGCCGAGGACGAGCCTGCTCCGTCGCTTCCCGCCCTGCTTGTCCTCTTCGACCCGGTAGCCCATGAGTGCAGGGTTGCGAAGGCGTCGGAGGAGGGTCGACGTGGTGAGTCCTGCCGACATGAGTCCGGAGCGGACGAGGCAGAGGGCCATGCGTCGAGCTGACACGCCCCGAAGCGCCATGCGCCGGGCCCAGTGCAGTGCCCGGTGCGCGCTCGGCTCGATGGCGAGTGCCGGCTTGCCGTCCGCCCTTGTCGTGACGTAGCCGTACGTCGGCTTGCCGACGAGCCACGAGTCCTGCGTGCGGGCGTAGTCCCACAGCGACGTCACGCGGGTCGACGTGTTCGCGGCCTCGATCTCCGCGATGCCGCCGATGAGCGTGACCATGATTCGGCCCACGGTCGTGCTGAGGTCGATCGCGTCGTTCTTCGACACGAGGTTCTTCCCGTACCGCTCGCACCACTCGATCATCATGGACAGGTCCGTCGTGCGACGGATGAAGCGGTCGAGCTTCCAGAAGAGCAGAGCGTCGAACTCCGGGGCCCGGTTATTGAGCCACTCACCGAGTTCCTTCCGCTTCCACGGCGGGACCTTCGTGGCCGACACGTTGAGGTCGGAAGCGACGCCGACGACGCGGTACCCCTTCTCTTTGGCCAGGAGACGAAGGTCGAGTTCCTGCCGCACCGGCGATGTCGTGTCCTCCGTGAGGACCGACAGGCGGACGGAGAGGAGTGCGCGCGGGGCGTCTTCGGGGAGCAGGGCCTCCGCCCGTTTCAGGTCTTTCAGGAGGGCCAGGTCCGAGGCGGTCCACTCGCTCTCGATGTCGTACTGCTTCATGGTCGCGAACAGTACAGATGGAATGTGGTGTTGTCTCGTTTTCTTTTACATGGAAACACACATCAGGCCCTTGATCGTGGTCAACGTCAACTGGTCGGGCCCGGCGCGTTGTCGGGGGTGCTCATCCAGCCGTCTGGAGGGTGATGGGCTCTCCAGGTAGCCGCGTAACGTCCGCGCAACGGCCCGGCCCGGGGAGAAACCCCAGGCCGGGCCGTTCGCGTCCCCCCTGGCATGGACGTGGACAAGCGTGAGCCCGAGGGGTGCCTGACGGCCGCCATCAGGATTCCGGTACGGATCGTGGTGCTGCTCGTCGTCCTGCCCGTGCGCATGGCCTGGGACGCCCTGGCCGTGTGCGGCCGGGCACTCGGCCGGGTGGTGCTGCGGCCGCTCGGCCGGATGCTGTACCTGGTGCTGGTCCACCCGCTGCTCTGGCTGTACGCGAACGCCCTCGTACCGCTCGGGCGGGGGCTCGCGTGGCTGGTGGGGGCGTTGGTGACGTACGGGCTCGTGAAGCCCGCCGGATGGCTGTACCGGTGGGTGCTCACCCCGGTCGGGCAGGCGCTCGCGTGGCTCGTGGACACCCTGGTGGTGGTCCCCGCGCGGTGGCTGTACCGGTGGGCCCTCACCCCGCTGGGGCACGCGGTCGTGTGGCTGGCGAAGGCGCTGTTCGTGTGGCCCTGGGCGGCCCTGTGGCGGTACGTCGTCGTGCCCGTCGTCCGGTACGGGATCGTCGCCCCCCTGCGGTGGCTGTGGCGCCGGGTGCTGGTCCCGCCCGCGCGGTGGCTGTACCGGTGGGTGCTCGCCCCGGCCGGCCGCGGGCTCGTCGTGGTGGCCCGGGAACTGCGGGACGCGGTCGTCGTGGCGTGGCGTGCCGCCGGGTACCTGACCCGGGCGGTGGGGCGCGGGCTGAGGTGGCTCGGGTGGCACCTGCTGGGCCGGCCGGTGGCCTGGTGCTACCGGAACGTGTGCACACCGGCCGGGCACGCGCTGCGCGACCACCTGTGGCGGCCGGTGCGCACCGCCGCCGCCGGTGCGGGCCGCGCCGGCCGGGCGGCCCTCGCCTCGGCCGCCGCGACGGTGCGCCGGGCCCGCCAGGACGCGTGGCGCGCGCTGGCCGGCGGACCCGCGGCGGGACGGGCCGGGGAACCGGCCGGCGTCCCGGCGCGTAGTCTGGGTAGTACAACGACCGCACCTGGCGTGGCGCCCGCACCCGAGATCTCCCTGCGAAAGCGGGGGTGAGCCGGGCGGGACCCCCGGGAGCCGCCCGAATTTCGTGGGCGGAGCGCCACCGCGCCCGCCCCGCACCGAGGAGAAGAACCACTGGGCAAGCGACAGCCCGAAGGCCCGCCGCCCGCACCGGCAGTGCAGCGCATCCGTCTGCGCTACACCAAGCGCGGCCGCCTCCGGTTCACCAGCCACCGCGACTTCCAGCGCGCTTTCGAGCGTGCCCTGCGCCGCGCCGAGGTGCCCATGGCGTACTCGGCCGGCTTCACCCCGCACCCCAAGGTCTCGTACGCCAATGCCGCCCCCACCGGCACGGGCTCCGAGGCCGAGTACCTGGAGATCGCGCTCACCGAGCAGCGGGACCCGCAGAAGCTGCGCGAGCTGCTCGACGAGTCGCTGCCGGACGGACTCGACATCACCGACGCCGTGGAGGCCCGCACCTCGGGCCTCGCCGACCGGCTGACCGCCTCCGTCTGGGAGCTGCGCCTGGAGGGCGTGGCGGCCGAGGACGCCGAGCGCGCCGTCGCCGCCTTCCTCTCCGCCGGCGCCGTCGAGGTGCAGCGCAGGACGAAGAACGGCATGCGCACCTTCGACGCGCGGGCGGCCGTGGCAGGACTGGAAGCCGCTCCCGCGCCGTCTGATAGGCCCGGGCAGGGCCCCTGTGCGATACTGCGGCTGGTTGTTCGGCACGTGACACCTGCCGTACGGCCCGACGACGTCCTGTCCGGTCTCCGAGCTGTGGCCGACCTGGCGCCGCCGGTCCCCGCAGCGGTGACCAGGCTGGCGCAGGGGCTCTTCGACGAGGAGTCCGGCACGGTGACCGACCCGCTCGCGCCCGACCGCGAGGCAGTCACGGCCGCCCCACAAAAGGCCGCCGGACCCGCCGCCGCCCCGGAGCCGACAGGTGCAGGTTCCGCGTAGGGCGGTCGTTGCAGCGCAGCCCTGGTACTCGGGAGCCACCTGGGTCGGGCCGCGTACACCCACAGGAGACTTTCGCCAGGCCGTGCGTACAACGCGTACGGAACCGGCGAGCCAGACATAACAGCTCCCGTGCGGCGCCGCGCCAGACGCGGCGCCCGGGAGCGTGACGGGAGAACCGCCCGCATGCTCGAGCCGAACGAAACCGGCGCCACCGCCGGTAACCACAACGAGGACAACACCTCTCCCAGCGACACGCTGCCGCCGCGCCGCCGTCGCCGCGCCGCGTCGCGCCCGGCGGGACCGCCGGTGACGGCCGGTGCCGGGGACACCCCGGCCGGCGAGGTCGTCGTCGAGGCGCCCGCGGCCGAGGTGGCCGACGTGGCCTCCCTCGCCGAGGCGCCCAACGAGGCCGCGGAGCCCGCCCCGGCGCGTACGCGCCGCCGTGCCACGCGCAAGGCGACCGCTCCGGCGGGTGCTCCGCAGGCCGCGGAGGCCGCTGCCGAGGAGCCGCAGGCCGCCGAGGCCCCGGTCGCCGAGGAGCCCGAGGCCGCTCCGGCGCGTCCGCGCCGCCGTGCGACCCGTAAGGCGACCGCTCCGGCGGGTGCCCCGCAGGCCGTCGAGGCTGCTGTCGAGGAGCCGCAGGCCGCTGAGGCGCCGGTCGCCGAGGCCGCGGCCGCCGAGGAGCCCGAGGCCGCTCCGGCCCGTCCGCGCCGCCGTGCGACCCGTAAGGCGACCGCTCCGGCGGGCGCCCCGCAGGCTGTCGAGGAGCCGCAGGCCGCCGAGGCGCCGGTCGCCGAGGCCGCGGCCGCCGAGGAGCCCGAGGCCGCTCCGGCCCGTCCGCGCCGCCGTGCGACCCGCAAGGCGACCGCTCCGGCGGGCGCCCCACAGGCAGCCGAGGCCCCGGTCGCGCAGACCCCGGAGGAGGAGCCCGAGGCGCCGGTCGCCGAGGAGCCCGAGCCCGAGGCCGCCCCGCGCCGTACCCGTCGCCGTGCCACCCGCAAGGCCACCGCCCCCGCCGGCGCCCCGCAGCCGCGGACCGAGGCCCCGGCGGAGGCCGGGACCGAGGCCGAGGACGCGGAGGCCACCGAGGCGGGCGAGACCCTGCCGGCCGGTACCGTCGCGCAGATCTCCGCCGGCGACGCCGGGGCCGAGGTCGCCGCCGCCGAGGAAGCCGCCTCGCGCGGCCGTACCCGCCGCCGGACCACCGCCCCCCAGTTCACGGCCGAGCCGGTCAAGAAGGCCGAGCAGTCGCGCGGCCGCCGTGCCGCGCGGCCCGCCGTGGCCGTCTTCCAGGCCCCGGTCTTCACCGAGCCGATGTTCCAGACCCCGGAGACCGCCGCCGCCGCGGCCGCCGCCGCTGCCGCCGGGCAGGAGGAGGAGGTCGAGGAGGCCGCCGGGACGCCCGCCGCCGAGGCCGTCGCCGAGCAGCCCGAGACCGGTGGCCGCCGCCGTCGCCGCCGCCGCGGCGAGCCCGCCGAAGCGGCCGCCGAGCCCGAGCCGGCGCGTACGGCCCCCCGGGCCGAGGCCGAGGCCGAGCCCGCCACCGACGCGGACGCCGAGGCCGAGCCCGAGGCGGAGGCCGCCGAGGGCGACGACACCGACGAGTACGGGGACCGCCCGTCGCGCCGCCGCCGCCGCGGTGGCCGCCGTCGCCGCCGTGGCGAGGCCACCGACGCCGACGAGGCCGAGGAGACCGTCCGCGACGAGGACGGGGGCTCCGACGAGGAGCCGGAGGACGAGGAGCAGGACGAGGAGGCCGAGGAGCACGAGGCCGGCACCCCGTCCGCCGCCGGCACCAGCAGCTCGCGCCGTCGCCGCCGCCGTCGCCGCCGCAGCGGTGACGCGGGCCCGGACGCCGAGCCGGCCGGCGAGGAGGACGGCGTCCGCACGGTCGTCAAGGTCCGCGAGCCGCGCCCCGCCCGGGAGAAGGCCGAGCCGTCCGACGAGGTGCAGTCCATCAAGGGCTCGACCCGTCTGGAGGCGAAGAAGCAGCGCCGCCGCGAGGGCCGCGAGCAGGGCCGCCGCCGGGTGCCGATCATCACCGAGGCGGAGTTCCTGGCACGCCGCGAGGCCGTCGAGCGCGTGATGGTCGTCCGCCAGAGCGGCGAGCGCACCCAGATCGGCGTCCTCGAGGACAACGTGCTCGTCGAGCACTACGTCAACAAGGAGCAGGCCACCAGCTACGTCGGCAACGTCTACCTGGGCAAGGTCCAGAACGTCCTGCCGTCCATGGAGGCCGCGTTCGTCGACATCGGCAAGGGCCGCAACGCCGTCCTGTACGCCGGTGAGGTCAACTTCGAGGCGCTCGGCATGGCCAACGGGCCGCGCCGCATCGAGACCGCGCTGAAGTCCGGCCAGTCCGTCCTCGTCCAGGTGACGAAGGACCCGATCGGCCACAAGGGCGCCCGTCTCACCAGCCAGGTCTCGCTGCCGGGCCGGTACCTGGTCTACGTGCCCGAGGGCTCGATGACCGGCATCAGCCGCAAGCTGCCCGACACCGAGCGGGCCCGGCTGAAGACCATCCTCAAGAAGATCGTCCCCGAGGACGCGGGCGTCATCGTGCGCACCGCCGCCGAGGGCGCGAGCGAGGACGAGCTGCGCCGTGACGTCGAGCGGCTCCAGGCGCAGTGGGAGGACATCCAGAAGAAGGCGAAGAGCGGCAACGCCCCGACCCTTCTCTACGGTGAGCCCGACATGACCGTCCGGGTCGTCCGCGACATCTTCAACGAGGACTTCTCGAAGGTCATCGTCAGCGGCGACGAGGCGTGGAGCACCATCCACGGGTACGTGTCGCACGTCGCGCCCGACCTGGCGGACCGGCTCCAGCGCTGGACGTCCGAGACGGACGTCTTCGCGACGTACCGGATCGACGAGCAGCTGATGAAGGCGCTGGACCGCAAGGTCTGGCTGCCGTCCGGCGGCTCGCTGGTGATCGACAAGACCGAGGCGATGATCGTCGTCGACGTCAACACCGGCAAGTTCACCGGCCAGGGCGGCAACCTCGAGGAGACCGTCACCAGGAACAACCTGGAGGCGGCCGAGGAGATCGTGCGCCAGCTGCGGCTGCGCGACCTGGGCGGCATCGTCGTCATCGACTTCATCGACATGGTGCTGGAGTCCAACCGGGACCTGGTGCTGCGGCGTCTGCTGGAGTGCCTGGGCCGGGACCGGACCAAGCACCAGGTCGCCGAGGTCACCTCGCTGGGCCTGGTCCAGATGACCCGCAAGCGGGTGGGCCAGGGGCTGCTGGAGTCCTTCTCCGAGACCTGCGTCCACTGCAACGGCCGTGGCGTCATCGTGCACATGGAGCAGCCGACCACCGCCGGTGGCGGCGGCAACGGCGGCAAGCGGTCCAAGAAGCGCGGCCGTGCCGCCGAGGCGGAGCCGGAGACGGCCGGCGCCGAGGTGGAGACCGAGGCCGGGCAGGAGACGGAGACCGAGGCCGAGCTCGCGGCGGAGGTCGCCGCCCCGGTGGCGGTCGAGGAGCCGTTCCGTCCTGACGAGGAGCTGTACTCCAGCGTCGCGGAGGCCGAGGCGGCCGCCGGCCGTGGCCGTTCGCGCCGCCGGGCGTCCCGCAAGGCGACCGCTCCGGCCGGTGCGCCGAAGGCCGCCGCGGAGCCCGAGCCGCGGCTCGGGGTCGCCGAGGTGGCCCCGGAGGCCATCGAGGTGCAGGCCCTCCCGGCGGTCGCCACCGCGGCCGCGGAGACGACCGCTCCCGAGACGGCCACGGAGGCCGCTCCGGAGGCCGCTCCGGTCGCCGAGGCGCCGCAGGGCCGGACCCGCCGGCGCGCCACCCGCAAGGCGTCCGCCCCGGCGGGGCCGCCGAAGACGGTGGTGGCCGAGGACGAGCCGGTGGCCCCGGCCGCCCCGGTCCGGCCGGAGCCGGCCGAGGCCGAGCCCGTCGCGGCCGAGGCCGCCCCGGAGCAGCAGCCGGTCCAGGAGCAGCAGCCGGCCGTCGAGGAGGCCCCCGCGGCCGCCCCGCCGCGTGCGCGCCGCCGGGTGGTCCGCAAGGTCACCGCGCCGGCCGCTTCCCCGGCGGGTGCCTCGGAGGCCGCGGTCATCGTCGTCAGCAGCGGCACCCCGGCGCAGGCCGAGGCCGCCGAGGCCCCCGCGGCCGAGCCGTCCGGTGCCGCCGCCGAGGAGCGGGAGCCGCTGACCGGGGAGCCGGAGGCGGAGACCGCGGAGGCCGAGGCCCCGGCGAAGAAGGCCACGGCGCGCAAGACGGCGAAGAAGGCCCCGGCGAAGAAGGCCGCCGCCAAGAAGACGGCTGCCAAGAAGACGACGGCGGCGAAGAAGACGACGGCCAAGAAGACGGCCACCAAGTCGGCGACAAAGACGGCGAAGACGGCGAAGGCCGCCAAGTCGTCGCCGAAGGAGACCGTCCCGGCCGAGCAGTAGGCGGGCGGGTCCCGGTCCGCCGTGACAGCGATCACGGCGGACCGGGGCCTCCCGACCGCCGAACAGTTGGCGAGCAGCGGTTGAACGTTCCCCGTTCAACCCCGGAATACTCCGGGTCCGAACCGCGATTTTGTTTCGGAATCGATGCCTCCAACGGTTAACGGCCCCGAAATTGACCAGGAAATTCCTGATAATGTGACGCCGGTCGCTGCCGTGGGCGGGCCCCGCCCGAAGACTACGGTCGGTGACCGACCCGGTTCCGGGACAGACCGGTCCCAGCATTCCTCGGTAGGGCGTCGGCATCGCGCCGGAGGGGTAAGCGCGGCCTTGTTAGCCTCCGCAACACCCTTCAGACCTCTGCCACAAAGAGCTCTTGCGGTGTTCAAGGAGGACGTCCATGCCGAGCATCAACGAGCAGCCCATCCCCGCTGCCCGCCCGGTCATCGGTGAAGAAGAGATCGAGGCCGCCGTACGCGTACTGCGCACCGGCCGCGTCGTACAGGGCCCCGAAGTGGCCGCCTTCGAGGAGGGATTCTCCGAGCTGGTCGACGGGCGCCACTGCGTCGCCGTCAACTCCGGTACGTCGGCGCTGCACCTCCTTCTGATGGCGCTGAACATCGGCCCGGGTGACGAGGTGATCGTCCCGTCCTTCTCGTTCGCCGCCTCGGCGAACGCGGTCCGCCTCGTGGGCGCCGACGTCGTCTTCGTCGACATCGAGGCCGACAGCTTCAACATCGACCCGGCCGCCGTCGAGGCCGCCATCACCCCGCGCACCGCCGCGATCATGCCGGTCCACATCTACGGCAACCCGGCCGCCATGGACAAGATCATGGCCATCGCGGACAAGCGCAAGCTCGCGGTCGTCGAGGACGCCTGCCAGGCGCACGCCGCGGCCCTGAACGGCACGCCGGTCGGCGCGTTCGGCTCCGGCGGCACGTTCAGCTTCTACCCGACGAAGAACATGCACTCCCTCGAGGGCGGCATGATCTCCACCGCCGACGCCGAGACCGCCCGCACCCTGCGCCTGCTGCGCAACCAGGGCATGGAGCAGCGGTACGCCAACGAGATCGTCGGCGCCAACATGCGCATGACGGACGTGGCCGCCGCCGTCGGCCGTGTGCAGCTCGCCAAGCTGCACGGCTGGACCGAGACGCGCATCGCCAACGCCGCGTACCTCTCCGCCAACATCACCGCGCCGAACGTGGTGACCCCGGTGGTCGCCGAGGGCGCGCGGCACATCTACCACCAGTACACGATCCGGGTGAAGGGCGGCGAGGGCGCGCGCGACGCCGCCATGGCGCAGCTCACCGAGGCGGGCGTCGGCAACGCCGTCTACTACCCGACCCCGATCCACCGCCTCAAGCCGTACTGGGAGCCGGACCAGAAGGCCGGCCGCAACTGGGACCTGCCCGAGACGGAGAAGGCCGCCGCCGAGGTCGTCTCGCTGCCCGTGCACCCCTCGCTGACCCAGAACGACCTTGAGCGCATCGTCACCGCCGTGAACGCGCTGGGAGAGAACCTGTGACTGCTGCTGGACTGCGGGCCGGCCTGATCGGCCTCGGCTCCATGGGACGCCACCACGCCCGCGTACTGGCCGGGCTGGACGGCGTGACCCTCGTCGGCGTCGTCGACCCGATGGGCGACAAGAACGGCTGGGCCCAGGGCGCACCCGTCCTGTCCACCGTCGAGGAACTGATCTCGCTGGGCATCGACTACGCCGTCGTCGCCTGCCCGACCGCGCTGCACGAGGAAGTCGGCCTGAAGCTCGCCGACGCCGGCGTCCACGCGCTGATCGAGAAGCCGGTCGCCGACACCGTCGACGGCGCCCGCCGCCTCGTCGAGGCGTTCGAGTCGCGGAGCCTGGTGGCCGGCGTCGGCCACATCGAGCGCTGCAACCCGGCGCTGCGGTCCCTGCGTTCGCGCCTGGAGGCCGGGGAGCTGGGAGAGGTCTTCCAGGTCGTCACCCGCCGCCAGGGCCCCTTCCCGCACCGCATCGCGGACGTCGGCGTGGTCAAGGACCTCGCCACCCACGACATCGACCTCACGGGCTGGGTCACGGGCCAGCAGTACACGTCGATCGCCGCGCACACCGTGTCGAAGTCGGGCCGTCCGCACGAGGACATGGTCTCGGCCGTCGGCCAGCTCTCCGACGGCACGATGGTCAACCACCTCGTCAACTGGCTGAGCCCGCTGAAGGAACGCTTCACGTCCGTCACCGGCGAGAAGGGCTGCTTCATCGCGGACACCCTCACCGCCGACCTGACGTTCTACTCCAACGCCGCCGTCGCCACCGAGTGGGAGGCGCTGCGCGCGTTCCGCGGGGTGTCCGAGGGCGACATGATCCGCTACGCCATCCCCAAGCGGGAGCCGCTGCTCGTCGAGCACGAGCTGTTCCGGGACGCCGTCCTCGGCAAGGGCGACGACATCTGCACGCTGCGCCAGGGTCTGCGTACGGTGGAGGTGGCCGCGGCGGTCATCGACTCCGCCGACCGCGGTGTCACCGTGCGGCTCACCCCGGAGGACGTGGCCAGTTGACCACACCCGATGTCACCGTCGTGGTAGCCGTGTACAACACGATGCCGTACCTCACCGAGTGCCTGAACTCGCTGGTGGGGCAGAGCATCGGGCTGGACCGGCTCGAGGTCGTGGCCGTCGACGACGGCTCGACCGACGACAGTGGCCGGGAACTGGACCGCTTCGCGGAGAAGTACCCGAACACTGTCAAGGTGATCCATCAGGCCAACTCCGGTGGCCCGGCTGCTCCCAGCAACCGGGCCCTGGAGCTGGCCACCGGTCGTTACGTGTACTTCATCGGCTCCGACGACCACCTGGGCAGCGAGGCCCTGGAGCGCATGGTGGCCTGTGCAGACGAGCACGGCTCCGACGTGGTCGTCGGCAAGATGGTGGGCACCAACGGCCGTTACGTCCACCAGGCGCTCTACAAGAAGAGCGACCCGGACGTCTCGCTGTACGAGTCGGCCCTGCCGTTCACCCTCGCCAACACCAAGCTCTTCCGCCGCGAGCTGGTGGAGAAGTACGAGCTGCGCTTCCCCGAGGACCTGCCGGTCGGCTCCGACCAGCCGTTCACCCTGGAGGCGTGCGTACGCGCCGCCAAGATCTCGGTCCTGGCGGACTACACGTACTACTACGCGGTCAAGCGCGGCGACGCCAGCAACATCACCTACCGCGCCAACCACCTGTCCCGGCTGCGCTGCACCGCGCGGATCATGCACTTCGCGGCCTCGCTGATCGAGCCCGGCCCGAAGCGGGACGCGGTCCTCAAGCGCCACTTCACCTGGGAGCTCGCCAAGCTCGTCCAGGACGACTTCCCCGCCCTGGACGCGGTGACGCGCACCGAGGTGTGCGCGGGCATCGCCGAGCTGGCGGACGCGTACTTCACCGACGAACTGCGCGACTCGATGGACGTCAAGCGGCGGCTGCGGATCTGCCTGGCCCGGCGCGGCGAGGTCGACCTGCTCGTCCGGGCCATCGAGGACGAGGCCGAGCACGGCTCACCGCCGCTGCTGCTGGAGGACGGGCGGGCGTTCGTGCGCTACCCCGGCTTCCGCGACCCGGCCGTCGGGCTGCCCGACCGGGCGTACGAGGTGATCGGCGAGTCCGTCCCCGGCCGGCTCGCCGAGGGCGCCTCGCTGGTGTCGGCCGAGTGGGTCCAGGACGGCGACGGCATGGCCGTCGACCTGGCCGTACGGATCGGGCTGACCGGCGAGACCGGCTCCGCCGTCGTGAGGCTCGCCACCAGGGCCATGCCGAAGAGCGCCGACAAGCCCGGCGCCCGGCGGCTGCCGGAAGGACACGAACTCCCCGCCCCGGTGGGGGAGTTCACCCGCAAGCCGACCGAGGACGGCGACGGCACCCTGCTGACCGCCCGTGTCCCGGTCGAACCGAAGAGCGCCAAGCTCGGCGTGCGCGTGTACGCCGACGTGGCAGGCTCGACGTACGAGATTCCCGTGCCGGTCCGCGGCAGGCCGCTGCCCCTGGCCCGGCGCTGGCGGGAGAGGATCCCGTACCGGATCTCCGCCAACGCCAACCCCAAGGGCCGGCTGGTCATCACCACGGCTCCGCTCTGGGAGCCCTCGCTCGGCGTGGGCAAGCGACTGCGTCAACTGATGTCCCGTGTGAAGAGGAAACTGACCCGATGAATATCTGTGTAGTCGCGCTCGGCAAGATCGGCCTGCCGCTCGCCGTGCAGTTCGCCGCCAAGGGCCACAAGGTCATCGGCGCCGACGTCAACGAGAAGGTCGTCGAGCTGGTCAACGCCGGCACCGAGCCCTTCCCCGGTGAGCACGACCTCGACCGGCTGCTGAAGCAGACCGTCGACGCCGGTCTGCTGTCCGCGACCACCGACACCGCGGCCGCCGTCGCCCAGTCCGAGGCCGTCGTGGTCGTCGTCCCGCTGTTCGTGGACGCCGAGGGCACCCCCGACTTCGGGTGGATGGACTCCGCGACCAAGGCCATCGCCAAGGGCCTCAAGCCGGGCACCCTCGTCTCCTACGAGACGACCCTGCCGGTCGGCACCACCCGCACCCGCTGGGCGCCGATGCTGGAGGAGGGCTCCGGCCTGACCGCCGGCGAGGACTTCCACCTGGTCTTCTCCCCGGAGCGCGTCCTCACCGGCCGCGTCTTCGCCGACCTGCGCCGCTACCCCAAGCTCGTCGGCGGCATCGACGAGGCGTCGGCCAAGCACGGCGTCGAGTTCTACGAGCAGGTCCTCGACTTCGACGAGCGCGACGACCTGCCCCGCGCCAACGGCGTGTGGGACCTCGGCACCGCCGAGGCGTCCGAGCTCGCCAAGCTGGCCGAGACCACCTACCGCGACGTCAACATCGGTCTGGCCAACCAGTTCGCCCGGTTCGCCGACCAGCAGAACATCGACGTCCTGAAGGTCATCGAGGCCTGCAACAGCCAGCCCTACAGCCACATCCACCAGCCGGGCATCGCCGTCGGTGGCCACTGCATCCCGATCTACCCGCGGATGTACCTGTGGAACGACCCGGCGGCGACCGTCGTGCGCTCGGCCCGCGAGGCCAACGCCGCGATGCCGGAGTACGCCGTCGACCTGCTGGCCGCCGCCTACGGCGACCTGAAGGACGTCAACGTGCTGGTGCTGGGCGCCGCCTACCGCGGCGGCGTCAAGGAGACCGCGTTCTCCGGCGTCTTCGGCACCGTCGAGGCCCTCAAGGCCCGGGGCGCCGTCCCGTACGTCTCCGACCCGATGTACACGGCCGAGGAGCTGGCCGCGCACGGCCTCACCCCGCACCAGGGCGAGAAGGTCACCGCCGCGATCCTCCAGGCCGACCACGCCGAGTACAAGGAGCTGGCCGCCTCCGACCTGCCGGACGTCACCGTCCTGGTCGACGGCCGCCGCACCACGGACCCGGCCCGCTGGGAGGGTGTCCGCCGCGTCGTCATCGGTGGCTGAGCACCCCCGTACCACCGCACGACCGCACGAACCGACCGTGGCCCTGCCCCGCACACCCCGCGGGGCGGGGCCGACGCGCAGAAGGTTTCCCCATGACCTGGTTGATTACTGGCGGCGCCGGATTCATCGGCTCCCACGTGGTGAAGGCGATGGCCGAGGGCGGCGAGCGGATCGTCGTCCTCGACGACCTGAGCACCGGCCGTCCCGAGCGGCTTCCCGAGGGCGTCCCCCTGGAGGTCGGCACCGTCCTCGACCGTGAGGTCGTCGACCGCGTCCTGCGAGAGCACGCCGTCACCGGCATCGTGCACATCGCGGGCAAGAAGCAGGTCGCCGAGTCGGTCGCCGAGCCGCTGCACTACTACCACGAGAACGTCGAGGGCCTCCGCACGCTCCTGGAGGGCGCCGTGGGGGCCGGTGTCACCCGCTTCCTGTTCTCCTCCTCCGCCGCCGTGTACGGCATGCCCGACGTGGACCTCGTCACCGAGGCCACCCCCTGCGCGCCCATCAACCCGTACGGCGAGACCAAGCTCGCCGGCGAGTGGCTGGTCACGGCGACGGGGCGGACGCACGGCATGGCGACCGCCTCGCTGCGGTACTTCAACGTGGCCGGCGCCGCCACCCCCGAACTGGGCGACGACGGCGTCTTCAACCTCGTACCGATGGTCTTCGAACGCCTGACGGCCGGTGAGCGGCCGCTGGTCTTCGGCGACGACTACCCGACGCCCGACGGCACCTGCATCCGCGACTACATCCACGTCGAGGACATCGCCTCCGCGCACGTCGCCGCCGCCCGCCGGCTGGCCGCCGACCCGGGCGCCTCGCTGGTCCTGAACATCGGGCGCGGCGAGGGCGTCTCCGTCACGGAGATGGTCGGCATCATCCAGGACGTCACCGGCCGCACCGACGTCGAGCCGCTCGTCACCGACCGCCGCCCCGGCGACCCCGCCCGGGTGGTGGCCTCCGCCGACCGCATCGCCGAGGAACTCGGCTGGAGCGCGCGGTACGGGGTGCGCGAGATGGTCGAGTCCGCGTGGGCGGGCTGGCAGCTGCGCCACCCCTGACCGCGGCAGGCACGCAGAAGGGCCCCGGGATCGCTCCCGGGGCCCTTTCCCGTGCGGTCTAGCCCTCGCCGAGGAACAGCTTGTCGAAGGCCTTGCTGACGATCGGCCAGTCCCACGTCGACAGCGCGTACTCGGACGCCAGCTTCCCGGCGTTCTGCCACGCCTCCTCGGTCGCCGTGGTCTCCAGGATCCGCTTCGCGGCCTCCTCCGTGGAGCCGACGACCCAGCCCTCCGGGTACAGCGTCCGGGCGCTGTTGGGCTTGCCCGCGTAGAACGGCCAGTCACGGGCGACGGGGACGGCGGCGCTCGCCGCGCCCTCCATCAGGCCCACGTGGCAGCCCTCGCGCACCGACGACGACAGGATCACACCGATGTCGGCGAGCGCCGACGGCACGTCGTCGGTCGGGCCGAGCTTCAGCACGACGCCCTCCTCGATGAGAGGAGCGATCTCCTTGTCGAACTGACGCCGGTAGTCCCGGGTCGCCCGGCTGGTCTTCGGGTTCATGTCGCCGCCCACCAGCAGCAGCCGGTAGCGGTCGTCCTTCTCCCGCAGCCGCCGCAGCACGTCCACGGCCCACATCGGGTCCTTGGCGACCTGGCTGATGCCCACCAGGCCCAGGTTGAAGCGGGCGTCGGCCGACTTCGGGCGGGCGAAGCCCGACAGGTCCATGGCGTTGTCGACGAGGTGCGCGCGCGGCGCGGAGTCCCCGCGCAGCATCGGCACCAGCGACTCCACGAGGTCCTTCACGTGCGGGGCGACGTAGATCAGGTCGTCGATCCGCGAGAAGTCCGTCATGTGCGGCCAGCGCGTGAACGCCTCGTAGCTGTGCAGGCGCACGACGATCCGGGTGTCGCCCGGGTCGATCGTCGTCAGCATCGCCGCCGGGCCCACCGACCAGTCCAGGAAGACGGTGTCCGCCCAGTCCAGGTACGGCCGCATCAGCCGCTCGACCTCTTCCTGGTAGGTGCTGGTGCCGCCGGCGAGGCGGTCCTCCAGCACCCGGCGGCCCGCCCACGCGATCCGCTTGAGCGCCTTCTGCGCCGCCAGGTCCAGGTACCGCAGCTCCACGCCCTGGTGGTTGCCGTACCGGTCCAGGATGTGGTGCAGGAAGTTGTCGTTGGCGCTGGTGGTGACCAGCAGCCGCAGCGGACGGTCCGTGGGCGCCGGGGCCGCCGGGGTCTTCCGCCCCTGCGGGCGCTTCATCACGTCCATGACCTTGGAGCGGTACAGCGGCGCGACGAAGCCCTCCGCGTCCTTGGCCAGCGGCGACGACAGCTGGTCGATGTGCAGCACCCGGTGGAAGCCCAGGAACAGCGCGCGGTCCAGCGCGAAGGACGCCTTCTCGTGGTCGCCCGCGGCGAACTGCGCGTCGGCGTGGGCGAGCTGGGCGGCGACCGCCTTGTCGAGGTCGCGCGGGTTGAGGCCCTTGCCCAGCTCCTTCATCACCGCCTCGTCCAGCAGCTGCGCCTTCAGCCCCAGGTCGGTCAGCTTCGACGCGGCGGCGGCGAGCGCCAGGGCGGCACCGCTGGTGCGGCCCGCCCACTGCATGCCCTCGGCCACGTAACGGGAGGTCGCGATGCGCACCTTGGGCGGCACACCGGGCGCGGTGACGGCCGTGCGCCACATGCGGGCGCCCACCGTGGAGCGCATCACGGGGCGCGCGGTGGCGTGCCGCATGACCGTGGCGGGCAGCCCGTCCACGGAGCGGCGGACGTTCTGCTTGACGACGTCCAGCGGCGGCAGGACGCCCCGGCTGCCGGTGGGGCCCTTCGCCTTGACCCGGTCGACGGCCTTGAGGGCCGGCGCCAGACCGAAGTGGGCCTCCTCGACGCGGTAGTACTGCGCCAGGCGCCACACCGTGTAGACGGCGCCCGCGTCGAGCGCCACCAGGACGTCGGCCTTGCGGGCCAGCCGGCGCAGCACGCTGTCGCGCTCCGCCTGCATCCACACCTTCATGCCGCCCGGCGCCATCCGGGCCTTGCGGCGCAGCGCGGTGCTGCGGAAGTTGAGGTTGCGGGGGAGCTGGTGGGTGCCGTCCAGCTCCATGGCGGCGAGTTCCTCGGCGACCGGGTCGAGGGGGAACGTGCCGGCGAGGTACGTCGTGGCCCCGGCGGCGCGGAACTTGCGCACCGAGTCGGCGAACACGCCGAGCTGGGGCCGGACGCTGGCGATGAACAGGACGTTGGTCACAGGGACGGCCCTCCGGCGACGATCTGGTTCCCGGCGAGGGCGGTGTCCGCGGTGTCCGACCGCCGGGCTCCGAGGGCGGTGTGGTCGTCGATCAGCTGCTTCACGGCCGCGGTCATCAGCGCCTCGCGGGTGAACTGGTCGGCGTGCGCCATGGCTTCGGCGTGCACCTCGTCGCTGGTCTCCACCGCCATGTGCGCGGCCTTGACGAACGACTCGGTCAGACCCTCCTCGTCGATGCCGACGGCACCCGTCCACAGCGGGTGGCCGCGCAGCACGTTGGAGGCGTCGTGCTCGACGACGTGCGCCGACACGATCGGCAGGCCGGTCGCCATGTACTCGTACACCTTGCCGGAGGTGACGTAGCGGCCGCCGATGAGGATGAGGACCATCGCGTCCCAGCGGGCGTAGATGGACGCCACCTCGGCCTTGGCGGCGGGGCCGCCGAAGCGGACGCCGTCGACCTCGGCCTGCTTGAGGACCTCGGCGTGCCGGTTGGCCTCACGGCCGGAGCCGTTGCCGATGTGGCCGCGCACCTCGAAGGTGGCGTTGGCCAGCAGCGGCTCCTTCTCGCGGGCGGCGCGCCAGGCGTTCAGCACCGTCTCCAGGTGCGGGACCGTGAAGTTGACGGTGCCGAGGTAGCCGAAGGCCAGGCCCGCCTCGGGGTTGGCGCGGTGCGCCTTGCCGGGGGAGCTGTCGGCGTCGTAGCCGTTGCGCACGACGTGGACGCGGTCGGCGAAGTCCGGGTAGCGGGTGCGGTAGTGCTCCGCGATCGGGTCGTTGACGACCCACAGGGAGAGCGCGTTGTCGAGGATCTTCTGCTCCCAGACCCCCTCGGCGGAGTCGCGGGAGAACGCCTCGACGCCGTCGATGACGTCGATGGACCAGCCGTCGCGGAAGTCCACGGCGTACGGGACCTTCGCCTCCTCCCACAGCTTCCACGCGGCGGCGAGGTTGACGTAGGGGACGCAGCTGGCGAGCAGCAGGTCGGCCGGGTGCTCGCCGTGGATGCGCAGGACGGCCTTCTCCAGGTCCTCCCGCCACTCACCGAAGTTGGGCTCGGGGAACGGCTCCATCTGGCGCCGGCGCAGCCGGGTGACCCACCCGTTCGGGTTGAGCGCGCGGTCCTCGCTGTACAGACGGATGTCCGTCTCCAGGTCCTCGCGCACCAACGGCAGTTCGACGATCCTGATCTTCGGGTCGACCTGTTCCAGCAGGGTGAGGTCGACGCCGGAGTCCCTTTCCCACGACTCCTGCGCGATGGTGACGACGGTGACGTCCCAGCCCTGGTTGATGAACTGGTTCGCGGTCTCGCGCATGCGGTACGCGCAGCTCTTGGCCGCTGGCGGGAAACCGATGGCGAGGTAGATCACATGGGGCCGCTTGCCTGTCGCGGGCAGCCCGGACCTGGGAGACGCTGACATAACCGGTGACGCTAGCACGGTGACATGTACGGATAAGTTCCTCGTGAGAGGCCCTGTCCGGTCACGCGTGCCGGCTGCCTCCCTTCCACTCTTCCATGATCCGGACAACGTTCTGGGCGGCCCGTCCGTCGCCGTACGGGGTGCCGGGGTCGGCCGTGGGCACGGCGCGGGTCACCGTGGCGGCCCACTCGTCGGCGGACAGCGTGTGCGGGTCGGGAACAAGGACGTTCCAGCCCGTGTCGACGGTTTCCACCCACTCCGTCTCGGGACGGATGGTGGTGGTGATGCGCTCCAGCAGGAACGCTTCCTTCTGCAGGCCGCCGGAGTCGGTGACCACACCGGCCGAGGCCAGGACGGCGGCGACCAGGCCCGCGTACGGCAGGGGCCGGCCGACGTGCACCGAGCCGGTGTTGAGCTCGATGCCGTGCTCCGCGGCGCGGGCCACCAGGCGCGGGTGGGCGAGCAGCGCGACGGGCACCGGCAGGCCGGCCAGCGAGTCGACGATGGCGCGCAGGCGCTCCGGGTCGTCGGTGTTGTCGGGCCGGTGCAGCGTGGCGAGCAGGAACGGCTCGGAGGGGTCGATGCCCTCGGGCAGCACGGGCGCGGGGTGCTTGCCGGCCAGGACGTCGTCCCGGATCTTCAGGCAGATGTCGACCATCACGTCGCCGGCCAGCACGGCCCGGTCCTTCAGGCCCTCGTCGGCGAGGTGGCGCATGGCCTCCTCGGTCGGGGCGAGCAGGACGTCGGCGCAGTGGTCGGTCAGGACGCGGTTGTGCTCCTCCGGCATGCGCCGGTTGAAGGAGCGCAGGCCCGCCTCGAGGTGGGCGACCGGCAGGTGCATCTTCACGGCCGAGAGGGCGCCGGCGATGGTGGAGTTGGTGTCGCCGTAGACCAGGACCCAGTCCGGCTTCTCGCGCTCCAGGACCGGGTCGAGGGCGGAGAGCACGGCCCCGGTCTGGACGCCGTGGCTGCCGGAGCCGACGCCCAGGTGGACGTCCGGGTCAGGGATGCCGAGGCCGTCGAAGAAGACGTCGGAGAGGTCGGCGTCGTAGTGCTGCCCGGTGTGCACGATGAAGTGCTCGTGCTCGGTCCCGGCGAACGCGGCCGCGATCGGAGCGAGCTTCACCAATTGGGGACGTGCGCCGACGATGCTGATGACTTTCACTGAGCACTCTTCTTCTACTGGGACAGGTCGATGAGGGAGGCGTGCCGTGCCATCGTAGGCAATGGCCGGGATGACCAGCCCCGCGGCCGGAGCAAGGGCCGGAAACCGGACGTCCGACGACCATGGTCAGAAGGCGCGTGGGCCCCGGTGACGGGGCGGGATAACGATTCCATGAACAGTTGACGGCGGGGTTCCGCGGCGGTCTCAGGGCCGTACGGAGCGGGGCCCGAGGCACTCGGCGCCGTGCTCCGCCACCCGCCGGCGCAGCTCGCGGTCGGCGGTCACCACCACGCAGGGGCGCCCCGCCGCGGCCGCCCCGGCGGCGAGCTCCACGATCCGGTCGTCGCCGCTGCCCGGCGCCTCCTCGACCCGCACGCCCGGCACCGGCTCCACCCCCCTGGCCCGGCCCTCGACCACGAGCACCACGTCCAGCGGCCCGGGGAGCCCGGCCACCCCTCCGGCGGCCCCGGCGGCGAGCCGGTCGCGCAGCCGCTCGGCGGCTCCGCGGCGGTCCCGCCACCAGCCGTCCGGCACCGATCCGACGACGTTCGCGGCGTCCACGACGAGGAGAGTGAGCACGGTACGAGGGTCCCACGCGGGGGCCGCCGGAGGCCCCCCGCGGAGGGCGGTCGCGGGCGCGCCGGAATGCTATCGTCGCGCAAGCTCGGGGGAGCTGCGCGTGAACTGTTCCAACTGGTCAGGGGAAGGTCGGCGGTGAGCCATGACGGTGTGGTCCGCGCGGAGGTCCAGGCGTACCGAGGACGTCCCGTCGCGCCGTAGCGCCGCATCCGGCGCCACCCCCCTCCCCGACGCCTCCCTCCCCGCCACCACCGACTGGCTGGTGCGCGGCAAGGACGGCCGTCTCACCGCGTACGCCCCCGTCGAGGGCGCCGTGCTGCGCTGGACCGAGCAGCACCCCGGCGGACCCGGCTGGACCGGCCCCGAGACCATCCCGGCACCCGGGATCGACCCGCACCTGTCCATAGCCCAGGGCCCCGACGGCTACGTCCACCTGGTGGCGCTGCGCCGCACGCGCCTCGCGGACGGCACCCCCGCCACCGACGTCGTCTTCGCGCTCCAGTACCAGTCCGGGCTGGCCGTGCGCGACTGGGCGGTGGTGGGCAACCCGTACCCGAACGACCCGGAGCTGGCCGGGCGGATCGGCCCGCCCGCGGCGGTCGTCGACTCCGAGGGCTCGCTGCACGTCTTCGTGCGCAACGTGGGCGGCGGGATCTGCGGGCGCGCCTCGGTGCCGTCGGGCAAGTGGAACAAGTGGGCCGACCTCAAGGGCAGCGGGATCACCGGCCCCATCCGGGCGTCGATCACCTCCGAGGGCCTGATGGAACTGGTGGCGCCCACCGAGGACCACGTCCTGCGCTGGACGCAGGAGACCAAGGGCGTGAAGTTCGTGCGGGCCGAGGACGTGCCCGCCCGCGCCGAGGCGGGCTCCCTGTCCTCCGAGCGCACCGGCCCCGGCCGCCTCACCCACTACTGGCACGACGCCAAGGACGGCACGGTCCGCGCCTGGCGCCCCTCCGACAAGGCCCCGTCGGCCCTCGGCTCCGGTGCGGGCACCGGCCCGGTCGCCCTCCTCCGCACCGCGGTCGACGGGCACGACTGCACGATCATGGCCCGCCGGGACGCCGCCACCGGCCGCCCCGCCCTCGCCGCCTACCCGACGGAGGACGAGGCGCTGGGCGCCACCTGGACGCTCACCGGGGAACCGTGCGTGGGCGCCCCCGCGCTGGCGGTCGACGGTCGCGGCCGGGTCGTGATGGCCGCCTTCGGCACGGACGGCACGCTGCGTGTGGCGCGGCAGAAGCCGGAGCCGGGGCTGGCCCTGGAGGCCTGGCAGCGGGTCTGAGGCGGGCGCGGCGGAACGTGAGCGGAACGCGAAGGCCCCGGGGGAGCGCTCCGGGGGGTGACAGGGAAGGGCCCCGGGGGAGCGCCCCGGGGCCCTTCGCCGTCCGTCCGTTGCCGTCAGGCGGCGCGCTCGGTCAGGGTGCCGTCCTTCTCGTCGTACAGTGCGCCGGTCTTCGGGCACTCGAAGACGCCCGGCTCGCCGTCCCGCTCCACCAGCTTGACGCCGGCCCGGCCGACCCAGCCGATCCGCCGCGCCGGGACGCCCACGACCAACGCGAAGTCCGGGACGTCCTTGGTGACGACCGCGCCCGCGGCGACCATCGCCCAGCGGCCGATCTCCAGCGGCGCCACGCACACCGAGCGGGCGCCGATGGAGGCGCCGTCGGCGATCCGCACGCCCACGGCCTCCCAGTCGCCGCCGCGCTTCTGCTTGAAGTCGGGGTCGACGGAGCGCGGGTTGTGGTCGTTGGTGAGGACGACGGCGGGACCGATGAAGACACCGTCGCCGAGCTCGGCCGGCTCGTACACCAGGGCGTAGTTCTGCAGCTTGCAGTTGTCGCCCATGCGCACGCCGGTGCCGACGTACGCGCCGCGGCCGATCACGCAGCCCTCGCCGAGCTTCGCTCCCTCGCGGATCTGAGCGAGTTCCCACACACTGCTCCCGGCGCCGATCTCGGCGTTGTCGGCGACCTGTGCGGTGGGCTGGACCCTGTAATTCACTGTGCTCTGCCTTCCGGCTCCCGGGATGCGTCTTCGCCCGGCGAGCATACGGCCACCGCGCCCGCGCACCGCCGGGGCGGGCACCGCCCGGCCGGTTTGACCCGCCGGAGCGCGGCCCGTAACCTTGACCGTCGGCGTGTTTCCATGCGCGCCAACTCCTGAGCACCTCCCTTCCGGCCGGACTCGGTCCGTGGTTGGAAGAGGCCGCTCGTCCCCACCCGGACAGTCACGGACCCGCCGGTCCGTGCGGGCGGCTGGCATCAGGGGTTCCCGTTCGAGCGAGAGAGAGATCCGCGTGTACGCCATCGTGCGCAGCGGTGGTCGCCAGCACAAGGTTGCTGTCGGCGACATCGTTGAGGTTGACAAGATTTCCACTGCCAAGGTTGGCGACACGGTCGAGCTCTCGACCCTGCTCGTTGTCGACGGCGACGCTGTGACCAGCGACCCGTGGGTGCTGGCCGGCATCAAGGTCCAGGCCGAGGTCGTGGACCACCACAAGGGCGCCAAGATCGACATCCTGCGCTACAAGAACAAGACCGGCTACCGCCGTCGTCAGGGCCACCGCCAGCAGTACACGGCGATCAAGGTCACGGCGATCCCCACGGCTGCGAAGTAAGGGACTGAGGAGACATGGCACACAAGAAGGGCGCATCGTCCACCCGGAACGGTCGCGACTCCAACGCTCAGCGGCTCGGCGTGAAGCGCTTCGGCGGTCAGGTCGTCAACGCCGGTGAGATCCTGGTCCGCCAGCGTGGCACCCACTTCCACCCCGGCACGGGCGTCGGTCGTGGTGGCGACGACACGCTGTTCGCGCTGCAGGCCGGTTCGGTGCAGTTCGGCACCTTCCGTGGCCGCAAGGTCGTGAACATCGTTCCGACCGCTGCCTGATCGGGCTGCTCGGTTCCTTTGCGAGGGCGGACCTCACTTCCCGTACGTGTGCGGGAAGCGGGTCCGCCTTTCGCGTGTTAACACGTAGACATTTCCGTACGTAACTGTCGTAACTGGAGGCACAGAACATGACCACCTTCGTGGACCGCGTCGAGCTGCATGTCGCCGCGGGTAACGGAGGCCACGGCTGTGCCTCCGTCCACCGTGAGAAGTTCAAGCCGCTCGGCGGCCCCGACGGGGGCAACGGCGGCCGGGGCGGCGACGTGATCCTGGTCGTCGACCAGTCGGTCACCACGCTCCTGGACTACCACCACTCGCCCCACCGCAAGGCCACCAACGGCAAGCCCGGCGAGGGCGGCAACCGGTCCGGCAAGGACGGCCAGGACCTGATCCTGCCGGTGCCGGACGGCACGGTCGTCCTCGACGGGAAGGGCAACGTGCTGGCCGACCTGGTCGGGCACGGCACCTCCTACGTCGCCGCCGAGGGCGGCCGCGGCGGTCTGGGCAACGCGGCGCTGGCCTCGGCCCGCCGCAAGGCGCCCGGCTTCGCCCTGCTGGGCGAGCCGGGGCGGTCCGGCGACATCGTCCTGGAGCTGAAGACCGTCGCGGACGTGGCCCTGGTGGGCTACCCCAGCGCCGGCAAGTCCTCACTGATCTCCGTCCTCTCCGCCGCCAAGCCGAAGATCGCGGACTACCCCTTCACGACCCTGGTCCCGAACCTGGGCGTCGTCACCGCCGGCTCGACCGTCTACACCATCGCGGACGTCCCCGGCCTCATCCCGGGCGCCAGCCAGGGCCGTGGCCTGGGCCTGGAGTTCCTGCGGCACGTCGAGCGCTGCTCGGTGCTCGTCCACGTCCTGGACACGGCCACGCTGGAGTCCGACCGCGACCCGGTCACCGACCTGGACGTCATCGAGGAGGAGCTGAGCCAGTACGGCGGCCTCGACGACCGTCCCCGGATCGTCGTCCTCAACAAGATCGACATCCCGGACGGCAAGGACCTCGCGGACATGATCCGCCCGGACCTGGAGGCGCGCGGCTACCGCGTCTTCGAGGTGTCGGCCGTCGCCCACATGGGCCTCAAGGAGCTGTCCTTCGCGCTGGCCGAGATCGTCGCCCAGGCGCGCGCGGCCAAGCCGAAGGAGGAGGCGACCCGGATCGTCATCCGCCCGAAGGCCGTCGACGACGCGGGCTTCACGGTCACGCTGGAGGAGGACGGCCTGTACCGGGTGCGCGGCGAGAAGCCGGAGCGCTGGGTGCGCCAGACCGACTTCAACAACGACGAGGCCGTCGGCTACCTGGCGGACCGCCTCAACCGCCTCGGTGTCGAGGACCAGCTGATGAAGGCCGGGGCCCGCGCGGGCGACGGCGTCGCGATCGGCCCCGAGGAGGACGCGGTCGTCTTCGACTGGGAGCCCACGATGATGGCCGGCGCGGAGATGCTCGGCCGCCGTGGCGAGGACCACCGCATGGAGGCCCCGCGTCCGGCCGCGCAGCGCCGCAAGGACCGCCAGGCGGAGCGGGACGAGGCGGACCGCGAGTTCGACGGCTTCGACCCCTTCTGATCCTCAGCTCAGCGCCGTACCCCGGCGACGCGCCCCCG
>NZ_LWBU01000158.1:328647-373425 GCF_001646665.1 Streptomyces noursei
GCGGGGGCTTCGTGCTGTCCGGCTCCGGTAGGGGGGCGGGCGCGCCGCGCGGTGCCGCCCGGCAGGCGGCACCGCGCGGAAGGAGCGGCACGGCGGTCCGGTGGCCGCGTCGGGTGGCCGCGTCCGGGGGGAAGCGGGCCACGGGGCGAAAAAGGGGCATGAATTCCGGTTTACGTCGCTCCGGCCGGACAACCTGTGGCCAAGGATCACCGTCTTGTCTCCGGGGGCGGGGCCGTGGGTGCCCCGGCTGACTTGAACGGAGCGTTGATGAAGGTCTCCTTCCTCATCCACACCATCTACGGCATCGGCGGCACCATCCGCACCACGCTGAACCTCGCGGAGGAGCTGGCCGGACGGCATGAAGTGGAGATCGTCTCCGTGTTCCGGCACCGGGACGAACCGCTCTTCGCGATCGACCCGCGCATCACCGTCGTACCGCTCGTCGACACCCGCCCCTCCTCCGCCACCAACGAGAAGAAGCACGAGCACCACCTCCGGCCCGCCGAGCACTTCCCGCGGAACGAGGCGCGGTACAAGGAGTACAGCCTCCTCACCGACGAACGCGTCCGCGCCCACTACGCCGGCGCCGGCTCCGACGCCGACGTGGTCATCGGCACCCGCCCCGGACTCGTCGCGTACGTCGCCGCGTTCGCGCCCGAGGGCGCCGTGCTCATCGGCCAGGAGCACATGACGCACAACCACCACAAGCCCGGACTGCGGGCCGAGATGGCCGGGTTCCTGCCGCGGCTCGACGCGTTCGTCACCGTCTCCGAGGGCGACGCCGCCTCCTGGCGCGCCCACCTGCCGCTGCCCGGCACCCGGGTGCTGGCCATCCCCAACAGCGTGCCCGCACCCGTCGTCCCGCCCTCCGACACCTCGGGCACCACGATCGTGGCCGCCGGGCGGCTGGCGTCCGAGAAGCAGTACGAGGTGCTGATCGAGGCGTTCGCCAAGGTCGTGGCCGAACGCCCCGGGTGGACGCTGCGGATCTGCGGCTGGGGCAACCAGAAGGACCGGCTCCGCGCGAGGATCGACAAGCTCGGTCTCTACAACAGCGTCCACCTCATGGGCCCGCGCTCCCCGATCGAGCCCGAGTGGGTCAAGGGCGCGATAGCCGTGTCCACTTCGCGTCACGAGTCCTTCGGCATGACCCTCGTCGAGGCGATGCGCTGCGGACTGCCCGTGGTGTCGACCGACTGCGACTACGGCCCCCGCGAGATCGTCAAGGACGGCGAGGACGGCCTCCTCGTCCCCGTCGGCGACGTCGACGCCATCGCCACCGCGCTGCTCCGGCTCGTCGACGACCCCGTGCTGCGCCGCCGGATGGGGGCCGCCGCGCAGGTCAACGGCCGCCGCTTCGACCCGGGCCCGGTCGCCAAGCAGTACGAGGAGCTGTTCGCCGAGCTGGGCGCGGCGGCCGCCACCCACCGCGCCGCCCGCCGCCCGGCACCCGACCCGCTCCCCGGGGCGCCCACCGTCGCCGACAGCGCCGTGACCCGCGACGGCACCGTGACCGTGACGCTGCTCACGCCCCGCGAGGGCGCCCGCCTGGTGGTCGGGGGGCACGGCTTCCCCTTCGACGAGCACGGCACCGCCACCGTCCCGGCCGCCACGCCGCTGCCCGAGGGCGTCCACCCCGTCACCGCCGAACTGCCCGGTGCCGCCGGCGCCGTCCCGCTGGCCACCCGCGCCGTCGACCAGCGCGGCGCCATGCGCGCGGCCGAGCGGCAGCGCGCCGGCGAACCGGTGCGGCAGATCGTCCCGTACCCGAGGGGCGGCACGCTGCACCTGCGCTCCTGGTCCCGCCCCGTCCACGCCGAGGCCGGCGAGGTCCGGATCCAGGACGGGACGCTCACCGTCGCCGCGCGGCTCCACGGCGCGGCCGAGCCCGACGGCGAACCGGCCCTCCTGCTGCGGCGGCGCGGGAAGGCCCCGCTGGAGCTGGCCTTCCCCGGCGCGCGCCACGGGGCCGACGGTTTCCGGTTCACCTTCCCCTGCACCGCTCCCGCCGCGCGGCGGCAGGACCCTCACGATGTGTGGGACCTGTGGCTCCGGTACGCGCCGGACGCCGAGCCTGCCCGGCTCGGGCGCTTCCTCGACGACATCGTGGAGAAGGGCTCCCTCTTCCCGTACCCCCCGGTCGAGCCGCGCGACCACCGGCCCCTGGCGCGGGTGCGCGGCCTCGTCGGGAGACTGGCGGGCAGGCCCCGTGACCGGACCGTCGTCACGCTGTTCCACAGCGCCGCCAACGATCTCGTACTCAGCGTCGTCGACGCACCGGCCGCGTGATGTCGGTCACCGGGGCCCCGCCGCGACACCCGTCCGCTCTCCCTGGCCACAGCGTGAACACCAGGTGTCGGACGGGTGCGGGGCGCCCGATGTCCACCTTGCGAGACGGTCACGGAGAGTGCGACCATCAGCCCGTCCCCCAGTCGTCGCAAGGTAGGTCGTTCTGTGTCAGCGCCGCATGAAGCCAAGACCCGCACCACAGCTGTCGTGCTCGCCGGCGGTACCGGCCAGCGCGTGGGTCTCGCGATCCCGAAGCAGCTGCTGAAGATCGCGGGCAAGGCGGTCATCGAGCACACGCTGACGATCTTCGAGCAGGCCGACTGCGTCGACGACGTGATCGTGCTGATGGCGCCGGGTTTCGTGCCCGACGTCGAGAAGATCATCGCCAAGGCGGGCCTCACCAAGGTCACCCGGGTCATCGAGGGCGGGGCCACGCGCAACGAGACCACCGAGCGTGCCATCCAGGCCCTCGGCGAGGGCCTCGGCGAGGGCGAGGACCTCAACGTCCTCTTCCATGACGCGGTGCGTCCGCTTCTGTCACAGCGCGTCATCAAGGACTGCGTCGACGCCCTCGACCGCTACCAGGCCGTCGACGTCGCCATCCCGTCCGCGGACACCATCATCGTCACCCGCACCCACGGCGAGGACGGCGAGTTCATCACCGACGTACCCGACCGCTCCCGGCTGCGCCGCGGACAGACGCCGCAGGCGTTCAAGCTGTCCACGATCAAGCGGGCCTACGAGATCGCGGCCGGGGACCCCAACTTCCAGGCCACGGACGACTGCAGCGTCGTCCTGCGCTACCTGCCCGACGTGCCGATCTACGTCGTCGCGGGCGACGAGTACAACATGAAGGTCACCCAGCCCGTCGACGTGTTCATCGCCGACAAGCTGTTCCAGCTGGCCTCCACCGCCGCCCCGCGCCAGGCCGACGAGGCCGCCTACCGCGAGCTGCTGTCGGGGAAGACGCTCGTCGTCTTCGGCGGCTCGTACGGCATCGGCGCCGACATCGCCTCCCTCGCCGAGCGGTACGGCGCCACCGTGTACGCGCTGGGCCGCTCCACCACCGGCACGCACGTCGAGAACCCGGAGCACGTCGAGGAGGCGCTCGCCACGGCGTACGCCGAGAGCGGCCGCATCGACTACGTCATCAACACCGCGGGCGTCCTGCGCATCGGCAAGCTCGCCGAGACCGACAACGCGACCATTCAGGAAGCGTTGAACGTCAATTACCTGGCCCCCGTGCAGATCGCGCGCGCCGCGTACAAATACCTGGTGGAGACCAAGGGGCAGTTGCTCCTGTACACCTCTTCCAGCTACACCCGGGGCCGCGCCGAGTACAGCCTTTACTCGTCCACCAAGGCCGCCATGGTGAATCTCACCCAGGCTCTCGCCGACGAATGGGCCGGCGACGGAATCCGGGTGAATTGCGTCAACCCCGAGCGCACCGCCACGCCGATGCGCACGAAGGCGTTCGGCCAGGAGCCCGCCGGATCGCTGCTGTCCTCCGAGGCCGTGGCCCGGACCTCCCTGGACGTGCTGCTTTCCGAACTCACCGGCCATGTCATCGACGTACGGCAGCAGGACCCCACCCGTGGGGCGAGCGAGGCGTCCGGCTTCGAGCAGGCCCTCGCCTCGGTGCTGGACCGACAGGAAGATGTGTAATACTCACCAGATGTGTTCTTCGGGCCTCTGTGTCGCATTGTGCGAATGCAGAGGCCCGAGTTCGTAAACAGGCCGACGGAACCGGTAAGGATCCGAAAAGCCACTCCGTGAAGTCCCCCACCTTCACGGGAGTCATGTCCAGAGAATAAAACCGGCACCCCCTCCTGGAGCAGGTTCTTCGTGATTTCGACCGCCATTCGCCTGGCACGTGTGGGCAGTGCGTCAGAGCTCGCCGCGGCAGCCCTCATGGGGCTGGGTTATCCGTGCGTCATGCTGGCCGCCCTCCTCCCGAACCTCTGGTTCTTCGCGGCCGCCGGTGCCGTGACCTACGTCGCCGACTGGTATCTGCACCAGAAGAACAGTTACCTGATCAACCGGCTGAGCAAGGTCCGGGCCGGTCTCGCGATCCGCTTCCTGCTGCGGCAGCTGCTGCTCATCCTGCTGCTGGCCCGCGAAGGCCTCGCCGACCAGCCCGTGTTCTACGCGGCGGTCGCCTGCTTCCTGCTCTTCTACGGCCTCCAGGCCCCGCAGGGCGCCCTCGCCACCCTGATCCGGCTGCGCCGCACGATGCCGGTGGTCACCCGCAACATCGACCTGCACGCCGTGCGCATCCCCGACGCCCCGCCGCAGGCGCTGCTCAACCGCTCCGCCGAGAAGATGCTGCACCTCGACATCCCCGCGATGGCGGGCGTGATCGTGGCGGTCGCCTCCGGCCGGAACGCCATCGGGTACGCGGGCGTCGCCGTGACCCTCGCACTGGGCCTGCTCTACACCGCCGCCCTCGTCCCGTACCTGCGCCGCAAGAAGCGCGCACCGGCCGCGGGCGCCGCCCTCAAGGCCGTCGGGACCTGGCTGCGCGAGTACCAGCCGACGGTGGCCCTGTACTTCTCCGGCTCCGACGACTCCGCCTACCAGGTCAACATGTGGCTGGAGACCATGGAGCAGGTCGACGGCCGGCCGATCATCATCATGCGTGAGCGCGCGCTGGTGAAGAAGCTCCAGCCGACCTCGGTGCCGATCCTGTGCGTCCCCGGCGGCCAGCACCTGATGGCGATGGACCTGTCGACGATCCGCGTGACGCTGTACCCCGCCAACGTCGGCAAGAACATCCACATGCTGCGCGTCCCCACCATGAAGCACGTCTTCATCGGCCACGGCGACAGCGACAAGCTCGCCAGCGTCAACCCCTTCTCCAAGGTGTACGACGAGGTGTGGACCGCCGGCCAGGCCGGCCGCGACCGGTACGCGCTGGCCGACGTCGGCGTCCGCGACGAGGACATCGTCGAGGTGGGCCGCCCGCAGCTCGCGCCGATCAGGTCCTGGACGGGCACGCCCGCCAACCCGGTCCCCACCATCCTGTACGCCCCCACCTGGGAGGGCTGGGACAACAACCCCGGCAACACCTCGCTGCTGCTGGCCGGCGAGAACATCGTGAAGCGGCTGCTCGCCGCCCCCCGGCCGGTCCGCGTCATCTACAAGCCGCACCCCTTCACCGGGCTCGTCAACAAGAAGGCCAAGGCCGTCGACGAGCGCCTGCAGAAGATGGTCGCCGCGGCCAACGCCGAGCGCGCCGCCGACCCCCGCTGGGCCGAGGAGATCGCCGCCGCCCGCTCGTCGCAGGCCGCGGCCCGCGCCGAACTGGCCCGGATCGAGGCCCGGATCGCCCAGCTCTCCGCCCCCGGCCGCAAGGGCGGCGACGAGGCCGAGGAGTCGCGCGTCTCGCTCGCCGACCCGCACCGCCTCGCCGAGATCAAGCGCCTGCGGGCCGAGTGGAACGACGCGTACTGGCGCTCCTTCGGCTGGTGGGAGCACCGGGTCGTCACCGGCGCCGAACCGAAGCTGTACGACTGCTTCAACGAGGCCGACGGCATGGTCTCCGACATCTCCAGCGTGGTGTCCGACTTCATCGCCAGCGGCAAGCCGTACGCGGTGACGGACTCCGCCGGGGTGGGCGCCGACGAGTTCAGGCGCCAGAACACCGCCGTCCGCGCCGCGGTGATCCTCTCCAACGGCGCCACGGAGCTGGACGAGCTGCTGGCCGCCGTGGCCGACCCGGCGGCCGACCGGCTCGCCGGCGAGCGCAAGCTGCTCAAGCGGTACCTGCTGGGTCCCGACGAGCCCACGTCGATCGAGCAGTTCAACGCCGCCGTGCGCGCGCTGGCCGCCAAGGCGGAGGCCCGCAACAACGGTGTGGCGCAGCGGCTGGCCGGCCAGCGGATCGGCGAGCTCGACCAGGAGGCCGACGGCGCGGGCGCCGAGCCGCTGGACGCCGCCCTGGACACCGTCGCCGAGAAGGGCGCCCAGGAGGCGACGGCGGCGCACTGAGCCCCGGCACCCGGCGGCGCACTGAGCCCCGGCAGCCCCGGCACCCGCGGGGCGGCACGGCGCACCGGCCCCCGCGCCCGCCGGCCGGCGGATGCGCGCCGAACCACCCGGCCCCGCCCGCCCGCGTAAAGCAGGACGTACACATCGCGGCCCGTAAGTCCCTCGTCCGAGGAGCACTTGCGGGCCGCTGTGCGTGCCGTCACACCCGGGAAACGCCCGGCGGGCACCATGGCGGCGACCTTCGTCCCTCCGGTGGATCGAGCAGTGGTGCCGATGACAGAGAACACACCCGATGTCAGCGTGATCATCGGGGCCTACGAGGCCATGCCCTACCTGGTGAAGTGCCTGGACTCGGTGGAGGCGCAGACGCTCGGCGCCGACCGGATCGAGATCGTCGCCGTCGACGACGGCTCGACCGACGGCACGGGGGAGTACCTGGAGGAGTTCGCCGCCCGTTCCAAGGTCGCCACGCGCGTCGTCCGGCAGGCCAACTCCGGCGGCCCCAGCGGCCCGCGCAACACCGGCCTCTCCCTCGCCCGCGGCCGCTACGTCTTCTTCCTCGACGCCGACGACCACTTCGGCGAGGAGGCCCTCGAACGTCTCGTCGCCATGGCGGACCGGGCCGGCACCGACGTGGTGCTCGGCAGAACCGTCGGCGTCAACCGCAACGCCGCCAAGTCCATGTGGAAGCAGACCGTCGAACGCGCCGACATCTACCGCTCCAACGTCAAGTACACGCTCAGCGCCCAGAAGCTCTTCCGCCGCGACCTGCTCGTCCGGTACGGCATGCGGTTCGACGAGTCGCTGACGACCGGCGAGGACGCGCTGTTCACGCTGGAGGCCTACCTGCGCGGCAGCGGGGTGTCGGTGGTCGCCGACTACACCTGCTACTACCTGGTGGGCCGCGAGGACGGCAAACACCTGACGAAGACCGGCGGTTACGTCCCGCGCTTCGACTCCGCCCGGGCCCTGACGGAGCTGATCGCCGCGCACGTGCCGCCGGGGGAGCGCCGCGACCTGCTGATGATGCGGCCGTTCACCGTCACGCTGCTCCCGCAGTTCGGGCCCGTCGTGCTCCGCCAGCCGCGGGACGTCCTGCTCGCCAAGATGGAGCTGGCCGCACCGCTGATGGCCGCCCACTGGACGCCGGGCCTGGCCTGCCGTCTGAAGACCGAGGACCGGCTGCGCCTGACGTGCGTGGCCATGGACCGGCCCGACGCCCTCGTCGACGTCGTCACCCGCCTCCAGGAGGGCACACCGCCCGAGCGGGTGCGGCGGTGGGGCCGCGAGTACCTGGCGTACCCGCACTTCCGCGACCCGGCCGTGGGCATCCCGGACGGCGCGTACGAAGTGCGCGGCGCGCCCGGCACCCTGGCCGTCGCCCGGCGCCGGGCGCGCCGGCTGGTGGGACGGCTGCTGCGGCGGGCCGGGCGGACGCCCGGGACGGCCTGAGCCGCGCGGACCGGCCCGCCCGGCCCGAGGGCCGCACCCGGGTGTCCACGGCCATGTCCAGCCGCTGGAATGCACGCGCGCCGGACGCCGCTCCTGGCATAGATTTCCCACGTGACAGTGGCAAGACAGTACGTGACGGAAGCCCGCAGGATCGTCGTCAAAGTCGGTTCGTCGTCCCTGACCACCGCCTCCGGCGGCCTCGACGCCGACCGCGTCGACGCGCTCGTCGACGTACTGGCCAAGGTCCGCAGCGGCGGCGAGAAGGAGATCGTCCTGGTCTCCTCCGGCGCCATCGCCGCCGGGCTCGCGCCCCTCGGCCTCGCCCGCCGCCCCAAGGACCTGGCCCGCCAGCAGGCCGCCGCCAGCGTCGGCCAGGGCCTCCTCGTCGCCCGCTACACCGCCTCCTTCGCCCGTTACGGCGTACGCGTCGGGCAGGTGCTCCTCACCACCGACGACACCAGCCGCCGGGCGCACTACCGCAACGCCTACCGGACGCTCGACCAGCTGCTCGCCATGGGCGCCCTGCCGGTCGTCAACGAGAACGACACGGTCGCCACGGACGAGATCCGCTTCGGCGACAACGACCGGCTCGCCGCGCTCGTGGCCCACCTGGTCCGGGCCGACCTGCTCGTGCTCCTCTCCGACGTGGACGGGCTCTACGACGGCGACCCGTCCACGCCCGGCACCTCGCGCATCGCGGAGGTACGCGGCCCGGAGGACCTGGAAGGGGTCGAGATCGGCTCGGCCGGCAAGGCGGGCGTCGGCACCGGCGGCATGGTCACCAAGGTGGAGGCCGCCCGTATCGCCGCCGCCGCGGGCGTACCGGTCGTGCTCACCTCCGCCAGCCGCGCCGCCGACGCCCTCGCCGGCCGCAACACCGGCACGTACTTCCGCCGCACCGGCCGCCGCTCCGCCGACCGGCTGCTGTGGCTGGCCCACGCCTCCACCCCGCAGGGCGCCCTGATCCTGGACGACGGCGCCGTGCGGGCCGTCGTCGAGGGCAGGAAGTCCCTGCTCCCGGCGGGCATCGCGGCCGTCGAGGGCGACTTCGCGGCGGGGGACCCCGTCGAGCTGCGCGACACCGCCGGCCGTGCGGTCGCCCGGGGGCTCGTCACCTTCGACGCCAAGGAGATCCCCCAGCTCCTCGGGCGCTCGACCCGTGAACTGGCGAAGGAGCTGGGCCCGGCCTACGAGCGGGAGGTCGTACACAGGGACGATCTCGTCGTCCTGGAGGCCTAGACCAGCCCCAGAACGGCTGAAACTCCCGCCATCCGCCGGAGACCTTCCTCAAAACCGCCCCACGCTCCGCGCGGGACTGGTCAACTTTGTCTCAGGGGTAGGCGGGGTGACAGCACCACCACGTACACGGACGTACACACAGGAGGCCGCCGGTGAGACGAGCGCGCCCGGGGGCTCTGCCCCGAGGGACGGCCGAACGCGCCTTGACGAGTGTCGAGGCGGGGGCCGACTTCGACGAAGCCGTCCTCGACGACGGCGCCGCGGCCCGGCAGCCGGGCGGCGGGCCGGACCGGCACACCCCGGACCGCCCGGTGTCCAAGCTGTGGCACATCACGCTCAGCGTCTCGGGCCCGGCGGCCCCCCTCAAGGACGTCAAACGGGCCCTTGAGCAGCTCGCCCACGACCACCCGTTCCTGCTGACCAGCCGGTATGCCAACGATCACGCCGAGATCCGCTACTGGGAGGAGGCCCGCGACCTGCACGACGCGGCCGCCGTGGCCCTGCGGCTGTGGGGCGAGCACCGGCAGAGCGCCAAGCTGCCGCCGTGGGAGATCGTGGGCCTGGAGGTCATCGACCGGGAGACGTACCACCTGCGGATCGCGGAAGGGTACGGCCCGCCGCCCGCCGCGCCCGTGGGGGTCCACCCCTACTGACGGGGCACGCGGCCGTGTGTCCGCCCGGGCGTCTCGCAGAGCGGGATATGTGATGGATGCCCGACCGGAGCGCACTACGCTGCGAGTATGACCTCGTCGCACTCCCCCTCCTCCGCCACCTCGCCGTCCGTCACGCCGTACGACGACATGACCCCGGTCACCCGTGCCGCCTACCGGGCGCGCGCCGCCGCCGCCGAAATCGCGCCACTCCCGCGCGCGGCCAAGGACGACGCGCTGCTGGCGATCGCGGACGCGCTGGAGGTCCGCACGAGCGAGATCGTCGAGGCCAACGCCGAGGACGTCGCCCGGGCACGGGAGGCCGGCACCAGCGAGTCGATCATCGACCGGCTGACGCTCACCCCCGAGCGGGTGCGCGCCATCGCCGCCGACGTCCGGGACGTGGCCGCGCTGCCCGACCCGGTCGGCGAGGTCGTCCGCGGCTCCACCCTGCCCAACGGCATCGACCTCCGGCAGGTCCGCGTCCCCCTCGGCGTGGTCGGGATCATCTACGAGGCCCGGCCCAACGTGACGGTCGACGCCGCCGCGCTGTGCCTGAAGGCCGGCAACGCGGTGCTGCTGCGCGGCTCCTCCTCCGCGTACTCCTCCAACACCGCCCTGGTGCGCGTCCTGCGGGACGCCGTCGGCGGCGCGGGCCTGCCGGCCGACGCGGTGCAGCTGGTGCCCGGGGAGTCCCGCGACTCGGTGCGCGAGCTGATGCGCGCCCGCGGCCTGGTCGACGTCCTCATCCCGCGCGGCGGCGCCTCCCTGATCCGCACCGTCGTCGAGGAGTCCACCGTCCCGGTCATCGAGACCGGCACCGGCAACTGCCACGTGTACGTCGACGCCCGGGCCGACCTCGACATGGCCGTCGACATCCTGATCAACTCCAAGGCGCAGCGGCCCAGCGTGTGCAATGCCGCCGAGACGCTCCTGGTCCACCGGGACATCGCCGACGCCTTCCTGCCGCGGGCCCTGGACGCCCTCGCCGAGGCCGGCGTCACCGTCCACGGCGACGAGCGGGTGCAGTCCTACGCCGGCGCCTCCAAGGCCACCGTCGTGGCGGCCACGGCGGAGGACTGGGAGACCGAGTACCTCTCGTACGACATCGCCGCGGCCGTCGTCGACTCGCTGGACGCCGCCGTGGCGCACATCCGGCTCTGGACCTCCGGCCACACCGAGGCGATCGTCACCACGTCGCAGGCGGCCGCCCGCCGCTTCACCCAGCTGGTGGACTCCACCACCGTCGCGGTCAACGCCTCCACCCGCTTCACGGACGGCGGCCAGTTCGGCTTCGGCGCCGAGATCGGCATCTCGACGCAGAAGCTCCACGCCCGCGGGCCGATGGGCCTGCCGGAGCTGACCTCGACGAAGTACATCGTGACGGGCGACGGTCACACGCGGTAGCCGTCGCACCGGGCGGGGTGAGCGGGATTCGCCGCTCTCCCTGCCGGAATCCACCTCCTCGGTCTACCCTGGGAACGTGCCGGACGACGTGGGGGGCAGGCCGTTCCCGGACGGCTGGGAGCCCGACGACGACCGCGGGGGCGCCGACGACGACTTCGCCTCCGTGGTGTTCGACGAGGACTTCGTCCGGGCCGCCGAGATCCATGAACCCTCCGCCGTAGAACGCCTGTTGGCCGCCGCCCAGGCGCGTGCGGACGCCGAGGCCGCACGGTCCGCGACGGCCGGTCCCGGACCCGACGACGACCCCTGCGACACCGGGTACGGGCCGGGGCTCCACGCCCACGGGTACGACGCCGACCGGTACGGCCCCGCCGACGACGACGGCCCCTACGGGGCGCACGGCGGCGCCCTGCGCCCCTACCGGCCCAGCTCCCGCTGGCACCGGCCGGTGGCCTGGATCCTCGCCGTGGTGATGGGCGTCGGAATGGTCGCCCTCGCCTTCACGGCCGTCTACCGGGGCTCCTCCGGCGGGCGCGGCGGACAGGTCCCCGCGCCCGCGACCAGCGGCGTCGACGCCCCGCCTCCGGACCCGGCCCGGACGGCGCCCCCGGCCTCCGCGGGGTACAGTGCCCCGCCCGTCCCGGCGGCGCCGCGAACGCCCTGAGGCCGCCCGCGTGTTGTCCCGCACCAGCGCGTTTACCGGAGGCTCCGCAGACCTACCCTGAAGGTATGGCAGGGCGTGGCGACCCGCCCGAAGGGACGCCCGACGGCGCCCCCGGCGGCGGCGAGGACGAGTACCGGTCCGTCGTCTTCGACGAGTCGTTCGTCCGTGCTGCCCACCTCCAGGAGTACTCGGCGCGCGAACGCCTCGGGGAGCACGCCCAGGCCGTGCGCAGCCGCCCCTCGTGGGAGGAGCCCCCCACCGCCTCCCGCAGCCGGCACGGCGCGCTGCTCCTCGTGCTGGTCCTCGCGGTCACCTTCGCCGCCGTCGTGTACCTGAGCGCCCGGGGCGCCTACCCGCCGCCGACCGACCGGCGCGCCGAGCCGCTGCGGACCACGGTGGTGCCGCTCGCCCCGCGCGACACGGTCCCCGGCGGCGACCCGGCCGCCCTGTTCGCCCGCAGTCCCGCCGCCCAGTTCCGCTCGGGCGCCGCCGGCGTCACCCTTCCGGCGGCACGGCGCACCGCGCATTTCTCCGAGGGCCAGGTGGTGACCGCGCTGAGCACCGCGAAGGACTACCTGGTGCAGTCCTCGCTCGACCCGGACGTCCTCACCGGCGGCGCCGTGCGGCAGGTACGGCTGCTGCTCGACCCCGACCAGCTGGAGCAGTTCGACCGCAGCGTCGACGCACCCGCGGCCGACGGCCGGCACGCCGCGACCGGCTGGCTGATGCGCTTCGACACGGCCGAGGTGGCGCTCGCCGGCCCCACCCCGCGGGTGCGGGGCACGCTGCGGGTCGCGGAGGTGGGGGCCGACACCCTGGAGGTGGCGTCGGATCACACGCTCGTCTACGCGGTCCGCCCGGCCGGGGCGCCTCCCGCGGCCGACGCCTCGCTGTTCACCGTGCGCCGCGAGCTGGTCCTCCGCTTCGACCGCGAGGACCTGCGGATGCACCGGGCGGAGCTGCTGACCAGCCGTGTGCAGGCCGGCCCGCAGGACTGCGCGGCCGACCCGTCGGCCTTCCTGCACCCGGTGCTCGCCGGACACCGCGCCACACCCGCGGGACCCGCGCTCACCGACCCGTACGCCACCGGCGACCGCACCGCCCCCGCGCTCTGCGGCGCCCTGTCCCCGACCGCCCAGCCCACCGGCCCGGCTCCCCGCACCCGGTGAGGGGAGCCGCGCCGGGCGGCCGGGGTCAGTCGGGGGCGGCCGGTCAGTCGGAGGCGGTCCGCCCCTCGCCGCCCGCCTCGCCCGCCCGGCCGGCGCCGCCGCCCGTGCCGCCGGAGCTGCCCGCGAACCGGTCGCGGAGCTTGCCGCCCAGGTCGCCCGCGCCGCCGGCTATGTCACCGACCAGCTTCATCAGCGGGTCCTTGCTGCTGCGCACCGAGTCGGCGTAGTGCGACGCCGACTCGCGGAACGAGTCCGTGACCGACGCGTCCTTGTCCTCCGAGCGGCGCGGGTAGTGGCCGTCCATGATCCGCTGGTGGTCCCGGCTCTCCGCCCACTTCTTCAGCTCGGCGGCCCGGACCGTGGTGAACGGGTGCGACCGCGGCAGCACGTTCAGGATCTTGAGCACCGAGTCGCGCAGGTCGCCCCCGGCCTCGTACTCCTCCGCCTGCTCCAGGAAGGCGTCGACGTTCATCTCGTGCAGGTGGTTACCACCCGCGATCTTCATCAGCCCGCGCATCGAGGCCCGCAGGTCCTGGCCCACCAGGAGGCCCGCCCGGTCCGCCGACAGCTCGGACTTGCGGAACCACTCGCGCAGCGCCGTCACGATCGCCATGATCGCGACGTTGCCGAGCGGGATCCAGGCGATCTTCGTCGCCAGGCCGGTGAGGAACAGCAGCACCGTGCGGTACACGGCGTGGCCCGACAGCGCGTGGCCCACCTCGTGCCCGATGACCGCCCGCATCTCCTCCTCGTCCAGCAGCTCCACCAGCCCGGTCGTCACGACGATGATCGGCTCGTCCAGGCCGATGCACATGGCGTTGGGCTTCGGGTCCTGCGTGACGTACATCGACGGGACCTTCTCCAGGTCCAGGATGTAACAGGCGTCCCGCAGCATGCTGTTGAGGTGGGCGAACTGCGCGTCGCTCACCCGCACCGAGTCGGACAGGAAGAGCAGCCGCAGGCTGCGCTCCGGCAGCAGCCCGCTCAGCGCCTTGAAGACCGTGTCGAAACCGCTGAGCCTGCGCAGCGCGACGAGCGCCGACCGGTCCGCCGGGTGCTCGTAGGCCCGGGAGGAAAGTCCCGGGAACCGCCTGCGCTGCCTGCTCGGCACGTTCTCGTGGCTGCCGTCGGTCATGGAATGCCCCCATCTTCGTACGAGACCTGTCTCGTCCCCCTGACGGCCCCCAGCGTAGGCGTTGGAGCCATGGCCCGGCCGGGCCTGTGGACAACGGGTGACCGCGGGAGAGGCCGGCCGGGCCGGGCGAGGCCGCGGAGGGCCGGGCTCACCCGGGCGGCCGTGCACGGAGCGCCGCGCCGCGGCTCGTGCGGGCCGTCCGCCGGCCTCCGGTGCCGTCCCGCTCCGCCCGGACACCGCCGCCCCGGCGCCGGGACACCGGCGGCAACGGCTGAGTCGGCGTGAGCGCGCCCGGACGGCCCGCATACGATGTGCGCGAAGTCTCCGCCCCGACTCCGATGGATAGGTCCTGCCGAAGATGAGCCTCCCCACCACCGCCGCCAGTCTCGTCACGCTCGCCGAGGGCGCCGAGCACGGCGGCAACCACGCCAGCCTCAGCCCGTACCTCACCGGCGGCGGCGCCCTCGTCGTGCTGCTCCTCCTGCTCTGGATCACCACGCGTTTCAACCGCGACCGCTGAGCCGCCGGGTCCCGACCGCTGACCCCGCGACCGCCGGGACCGCCCGAGGCGCCGGGCCAGTAGGCTCTGCACGCATGGGAGACCAGCAAGTGCCTACCAGTTCCGGCAAGCGCCGACTCGGCGTGATGGGCGGGACGTTCGACCCGATCCACCACGGACACCTGGTGGCCGCCAGCGAGGTGGCCGCCCTGTTCCACCTGGACGAGGTGGTGTTCGTACCGACCGGGGAGCCGTGGCAGAAGAGCCACAAGAACGTCTCCCCGGCGGAGGACCGCTACCTGATGACGGTCATCGCCACGGCGTCGAACCCGCAGTTCTCGGTCAGCCGCATCGACATCGACCGCGGCGGGCCGACGTACACCATCGACACGCTGCGGGACCTCCGTGACCTCAACGAGGACACGGACCTGTTCTTCATCACCGGAGCGGACGCGCTGTCCCAGATCATGCCGGGCTGGCGCAACGCCGAGGAACTCTTCTCGCTCGCCCACTTCATCGGGGTGACCCGGCCGGGGCACGACCTGTCGGACGACGGCCTGCCCGAGGGCGGGGTCTCCCTGGTCGAGGTGCCGGCGCTGGCCATCTCGTCCTCGGACTGCCGGGCACGGGTCGCCGCGGGCGATCCCGTCTGGTATCTGGTGCCGGACGGTGTGGTGCGCTACATCGACAAGCGCCAGTTGTACCGGGGCGAATGAGCCACGGAGAGGGGCACCGGTGAACGACCAGCAGAACCCGTACGACCCGTACCACCCGCCGCAGCCGCAGATCGTCGGCTACGACGCCTACGGGCAGCCGGTGTACCAGCAGGCTCCGCAGCATCAGGAGCCCGCCCAGTCACAGCAGTACGACCCGTACGCGCAGCCCCAGCAGTCCTACGGCTACGACCAGTACGGTCAGTACGCCCAGCCCCAGCAGCCGTACTCCCCGCAGCACCCCCAGCCCCAGCACCCCCAGCAGCCGTACGACCCGTCGTACGCCCAGCAGGGGTACGGGTACGAGGGGTACGCCACCGGTGAGGGGTACGCCTCCGGCTACGGCACCGCCCAGCAGCAGCCGGCACCGCAGCCCGTGCGCGAGCAGCCCGTCCACGAGCAGCCCCCGGCGCCGCAGCAGCCCGCCGTGCCGCAGCAGGCCCGGCACGCACCTCCCGCCCCCACGCCCCCGGCCGCGCCCGCCGCCGTGCCCGGCCAGCGCCGCCCGCAGGCGGACCCGGACGGGGAGGCCCGGCAGGACCGGGGCGACGAGCAGTTCTCCTTCGTCGAGGAGCCGGACGAGGACTCCGAGGACGTCATCGACTGGCTCAAGTTCACCGAGAGCCGCTCAGAACGCCGTGAGGAGGCCCGGCGGCGGGGCCGCAACCGGGTCGTCGCACTCGTCGTCGTGCTGGCCGTCGCCCTCGTCGGCGGTGTCGGCTACCTGTGGTCGGCCGGGCTGCTCCCCGGCACCTCCGACCAGGAGACGAAGCAGGGGACCACCGCCGGCGGCCCGCAGAAGCGGGACGTGATCGTCCTGCACCTGCACAACACCGGGAACAAGGAGACCTCCACCGCGCTGCTGGTCGACAACGCCACGACCAAGCAGGGCACCACCGTCCTGCTGCCCAACTCCCTCTCCGTCGCCAACGACGACGGCACCACCACCACGCTCGCCAAGTCCGTCGACGACGACGGGTCCGCCGGCACCCGCGAGGCCATCGGCGCCCTGCTGGGCACCAGGATCACCGGAACGTGGCGCCTGGACACCCCGTACCTGGAGAACCTGGTCGAGCTCGTCGGCGGCATCGAGGTCAGCACGGACACCGAGGTCCCCGGGGCCAAGAAGGGCGACGCGCCCCTCGTGCCCAAGGGCGAGGGCCAGACCCTGAACGGACGCATGGCCGTCGCGTACGCCACCCACCGCGGCCCCGGCGAGGCGGAGGCCCGGCAGCTGGAGCGGTTCGGGCAGGTCGTCCTCGGCGTCCTGCGCAAGATGTCGGACGACCCGCAGTCGGCGACGGTCACGGTCCAGACGCTGGCGCAGATCCTGGACCCGTCGCTGCCGGAGAAGGACCTCGGCGCCTCCCTCGCCAGGCTCGCCGAGCACGCCAAGGTGGGCGACCACAGAACGGCGCTGCTGCCCGTCCAGGAGGACGGCACGCTCAGCGAGGAGGCCACCGGCAGTGTGGTGAAGGACATCCTCGGCGGCTCGGTCGGCGCACCGGAGCAGGGCGCGGCCGTACGGGTCGGCGTCCGGAACGCCTCCGGCGACGAGGACGCCACCGAGGCGGCGCGGGTCCGGCTCATCAACGGCGGCTACGCCGTCATCGACGGCGGCAAGGTCGACGAGGAGTCGTCCTCGCAGGTCATCTATGGTGACGCGGCGCAGAAGGCGAAGGCCGTGGAGGTCGCCAAGACCCTGGGCCTGCCCGCCGGAGCGGTCCAGCAGGGCAAGGCGGCGGCCAACGCGGACGTCACCGTCGTCCTGGGCCGGGATTACGAGGCGGGATAGCGGCGGAGTAATGGTTTGCCGGGCTGTCGGCGGTACGTGAGACCCTGGGGGTGTTCTGGACCGCCGACGAAAGCCTGCATGTGACCGCCACTGACCGCTCCATCGAGCTCGTGACCGCCGCCGCCCAGGCGGCTGCCGACCGGCTCGCGCACGACATCATCGCCTACGACGTCAGCGACGTGCTGTCGATCACCGACGCCTTCCTGCTCGCCTCCGCGCCCAACGACCGCCAGGTCAAGTCGATCGTGGACGAGATCGAGGAGCGGCTCAACAAGGACCTGGGCGCCAAGCCCGTCCGCCGCGAGGGCGACCGCGACGCCCGCTGGATCCTGCTGGACTACGTCGACATCGTGGTCCACGTCCAGCACAGCGAGGAGCGGGTCTTCTACGCCCTGGAGCGGCTGTGGAAGGACTGCCCCGAGCTGCCCCTGCCCGAGGACGCCGTGAAGACCCGCGGCAAGGCCGAGGAGCACGCCCGGCTCAGCGGCGCCGACGCCGCCGACGGCCCGGACGGTGAGCTGAGCTGAACGGCACCAAGGGCGGCAGGGGCCGCCGCATCGTCCTGTGGAGGCACGGGCAGACGTCGTGGAACCTGGAGCGCCGCTTCCAGGGCTCCACGGACATCGAACTGACCGACACGGGTCTCGCCCAGGCCCGCCGGGCGGCCCGGCTCCTCGCGGCGCTCAAGCCCGACGCGATCATCGCCTCCGACCTCCGGCGCGCGTCGGCCACGGCCGCCGAGCTGTCCGCGATCACCGGTCACCGGGTGAGCCACGACTCGGCGCTGCGCGAGACGTACGCGGGCAAGTGGCAGGGCCTCACCCATGACGAGATCCTGGCGCGCTACGGCGAGCAGTACGCCGCGTGGAAGCGCGGCGAGCCGGTGCGGCGCGGCGGCGGCGAGCTGGAGACGGAGGTGGCCGACCGGGCCGCCCCCGTGGTCCTGGCGCACGCCGAGAAGCTCCCCGACGACGGCACCCTCGTCGTGGTCAGTCACGGCGGCACGATCCGCACCACCATCGGCCGGCTCCTCGGCCTGGAGTCGCACCACTGGGAGGGCCTGGGCGGCCTCTCGAACTGCTGCTGGTCGGTGCTGGGCGAGGGCGCGCGCGGCTGGCGGCTGCTGGAGCACAACGCCGGAACGCTCCCCGAACCGGTCCTCGGCGACGACGACTGACCCGGATTTCACTTTCCGGCAGGTCACAGGCTAAAGTTCTTCTTGTTCGCAGCGCGGAGCGCGAAGAACACGAGGGGCTATAGCTCAGTTGGTAGAGCGCCTGCATGGCATGCAGGAGGTCAGGAGTTCAATTCTCCTTAGCTCCACAATCACCGGATCCCGTCCCCGCAAGGGGGCGGGATTCGTGCTTTCCGGCCCCGTGCCGCCGCCCGGGCAAGCCGTGGTCCCGCACCGGCCCCTCCGGGCCCGCGGGCCGTGGCGCCGCCGTGCTCAGGGCGCGTCCGCCGCTCCGGCGCACAGAGTCTCGACCGCCAGCCGGCTCTCCTCGTCGTTCGCCGTGTACGCCACGATCCGGCAGTCCGGCATTCCGTTGATCGACAGGGACACCGACGTCATCCGTATCTCGCCCACCGCCTCGTGCCGGAAGGTCTTCACCCGGGGCCCCGGTGGCACCACGTCCCCGCTCTCCCACAGCGCGGCGAAGTACGCGCTGGCCGCCGAGAGCCGGGCGATGAACGACTCCCACGCGGGCTCGCCCACGTGCCGCCCGTAGGCCCCGCGCAACTGCGCCACCATCAGCGGCAGCTCGGTGCGCCTGTCCACCAGGGGGCAGACCGGGTCCGCCACGGTGAACAGCGTCCACAGCACATTGCGCATGCCGTACTCGTCGAGCGCCGGGCGGGCGAACAGCAGCCGGTACGCCCGGTTGGTGGCGAGCACGTCGTACCGCGTGTTGTAGACCACCGCCGGGCGCGGGTCGAGGGCGTCGAGGATGCCCTGGATCTCCGGGCTGACCCGCTCGACGTCCGCCGACCGGTCCGGCACGTACGGCACCCCGGCAAGGTGGTACAGGTGCTCCCGCTCCGGCCGGTCGAGCCGCAGGGTGCGCGCCACCGCGTCCAGGACCTGTGGCGAGGCGTTGATCGGGCGGCCCTGTTCCAGCCACGTGTACCAGGTGACCCCCACTCCGGAGAGCTGGGCGACCTCCTCGCGGCGCAGACCGGGCGTCCGCCGGCGCAGACCCGGCGGCAGGCCGACGTCCGCCGGGGTCACCCTGGCCCGGCGGTTGCGCAGGAAGGCGGCCAGCTCCGGCCGCCTCCGCTGGTGCCCCGCCCGGTCCGTTCGCTCCTGTGTCGCCATCGTCGTCACGCCCCCCATCGTCGACGGCCCGCCCCACCTCTGCCAGGTGCTGTCAGTACCAGCATCAGCGGGCTCTCGTTACTGGTACCGGATCGTCGGCAGGCTCCAGGCATGACGACGACCGCGACACCTCCCACGCTCAGTGAACACGGTGGCACCGACAATCGGCCCCGGCCGGGCCTGCTGCTGGCTGTGGTGCTCGCCGCGCAGTTCATGGCGCTGCTCGACACCTTCATCGTGAATGTGGCGGCACCCACCATCCGCGACGAACTGGCCGCCTCCGGAGCCGCCTTGCAGCTGGTCGTCGCCGGCTACACCGTCTCGTACGCGATCCTGCTGATCACCGGTGCCCGCCTCGGGGACCTGCTGGGCCACCGCCGCATGTATCTCGGCGGGCTCGCGCTGTTCACGGCGTCCTCCCTCGCCTGCGGGCTCGCGGCGGACGCCGGGCAGCTCATCGCCTTCCGGCTGGTGCAGGGAGCGGGGGCGGCGCTGATGATCCCGCAGGTCCTCAGCCTCGTGCAGCGGAACTTCACCGGTGAGGGCAGGGTGCGGGCGCTCGGCGCCTACTCCGCGGTCCTCGCCACCGGAGCCGCGGCCGGCCAGGTGGTGGGCGGCGTGCTGGTCGCCGCGGACCTCTTCGGCGCGAGCTGGCGGCCCGTCTTCCTGGTCAACGTACCCATCGGCCTGGCCCTGCTGGTGCTGGGCGTCCGCGTCCTGCCGCGCGACCGGCGGGGCGACCCGGCGCGCGTCCGGGGTCTCGACCTGCCGGGGCTGGTGCTGCTGGCCGCCGCCGTGTCGCTCTTCACCGTGCCGCTGGTGCTCGGACAGGAGCGGGACTGGCCCGCCTGGGCGTGGACGTCGCTCGGCGCCTCGGCCGTCCTGTTCGCGGTGTTCTGCGGCTACGAGTCCCGCCTCGCGCGGCGCGGAGGCGCCCCGCTCATCGCGCCCCGGGTGCTGCGCCTGCCCGGGATGGGCCTCGCGGTGGTCCGCATCGCCGTGGTGATGGGCGTCAACGCGGGCTTCCTGTTCGCCATGACCCTGCACTTCCAGAGCGGCCTCGGCCACGGCGCCCTGCGCGCCGGCCTGACCTTCGCCCCGACCGCCGTGGTGTTCGGCGCCGTCGGACTGACCTGGCGGCGCTGGCCGCGCACCTGGCAGCGCCACCTGGTGACCGGCGGGTTCCTGCTCGCCTCCGCCTCCGCTCTGGCGTCCGGCTGGGCGCTGCGGGACGGGCGGACGGGCGGCCCGGCGATGTACCTGGCGTTCGCCGCCGTGGGCGCGGGGCTCGCTCTCGCCTTCAGCCCCGTCCTGACCGGCGCCCTGGCCTCCGTACGCCAGGAGGACGCCGCCGACGCCAGCGGCCTGCTCGCCACCGTCAACCAGCTGGGACAGCTGATCGGCGTCGCGACGTTCGGCACACTCTTCCTCGGCCGCCTGAACGTGCCCGGTCCGCAGGCTTCGGCGGACGCGCTGTGGGTATGCGCCCTGGCGATGGCCGCCGTGTCGCTCCTGGGCGCGGCGGCCGGGCTGGTGCGCCGACCCCGCTGACCCCCGTGCCGCGCCATGGCAGAATCGGACGGCCGGAGGGGGACGACGATCCGGACGGGAGGGAGAGTTCGCGATGGCGGCCAGCGGTTTCGAGGAGGCTTCCGACCCGCTCGTCGCGGCGCGGTCGCGCCCGGGACTCAGCTGCCCCTCATGCGGGTCGGCCCACGTCGCCCAAATGCTCGGTGACAATGGCGGGGTGTCCTATGTGTGCACGTCCTGCGGCCACAGCTGGAGCTGATTGATGGGTGCGCACAGGCGGAAATGCGACTGGTGCGGCAGCGGTACGCCGATCGTCCGGGACATGGACCCGGTCAATCCCACGTACCAGTACTGGTGCGAGGAGTGCGCGCGGGCGCTGATCATAAAAGGCGACCCCATCGAGACCTACCGGGAACTCGAAGGGGAGCCGATCTACGGACGCCTGCTCGACGAGCACTGCACCCTCAAGCGGTTCTACTCCTTCGCCACCGCCTGACCCGTCCCCGCCCGCCGCTGCCGGACCGCGAACGCCGCCAGCAGGCCCAGCCCGGCCAGCGTGTAGAGCCCCGACAGCAGCATCTGCCAGCCGTTCTGGTGGAGTTCGAGACGGACCGGCGCCGGGGCGTGCGGGACCCACCACAGGGCGAACGACGCGAACACCAGGGCCGTGCCCACGGTCCAGGCCGGCCGTGCCCGGGTCGCCAGCAGGACCAGCATCGGCACGCACCACACCCAGTGGTGGGACCACGAGATCGGGCTCACCAGAAGCGCCGTCGTCGCGCACGCCACCACGGCCACCGGCCGGTCGTCGCGCAGCGCCGCCGCGACCGCGACCGTGATTCCCGCCACACCCACGACGACGGCGGCCAGCAGCCACCACATCCCCGGGTCGGTGGTGTGCATCAGGCGGGCCAGTACGCCGTTCAGCGACTGGTTGGCCGTCTCCTCCTTGCGCCCGACCCGGCTGGTCTCGAAGATCATCTCGGTCCAGAAGCGGCGCGAGTCGTACGGCAGGACCACGGCCGACGCCACGGTCACGCCGAGGAACACCCCGGTGGCCGTCGCCGCCTGCCGGAGCCAGGGGTTCCATCCGTACGTACGCGCGCGTGCCACCCCCACCACGAGCAGCAGCACCACGAACAGGCCCGGCGTCAGCTTCACCGCCGTGGCCAGACCGATGCCCACACCGGCCCACCGGCTGTTCTCCCGCCGCGTCAGGTCCCACAGCACCGCCACCGCGATGAGCAGGTTGATCTGCCCGTACCGCAGCGTCGTCCACACCGGCTCGCACCACACGAGCACCGCGGCCGCCCACAGCGCCGCCCCCGGCCTGTCCCGGCCCACCAGGCGCAGCGACAGGTGCACCAGGGCGAGCAGCAGGAGCAGGTTCCCCGCGGTCGCCAGGGTGCGCATCTCGGGCACGCCGAGCAGCGTCAGCGGCGTGAACAGCAGGGCGGCGAACGGCGGGTACGTCGTCGGCAGGTTCGCCGAGGTGGCACGCATCGCGTAGAGGTCGCCACCGGCCAGCACGGTCTCGCCCTCCGCCCGGTAGACGGAGAGGTCGAGCATGGTGACGTTGGCGGCGCGCTGCGCCATCCAGAAGGCCGCGAAGGACAGCAGGCAGGCCGTCGCGGCGGCGGCGAGGGGCAGCTCCCTGAGGCGCGCCCGGTGGGTCGAGGTCACGGTCACAAGGGGCGACGGTACCGGCCAGAGCCCTACCGACCGTAAACGATTTGGTGAACCACCGGGGGGACCGTGTAATGTTCTCTCTGTCGCCGCGAGGGAAACCCGCAAGGGGGAACCGGCCAGGAGGAGACTCCAGGAGGGCGGCACACCGCAAGGGGCTATAGCTCAGTTGGTAGAGCGCCTGCATGGCATGCAGGAGGTCAGGAGTTCAATTCTCCTTAGCTCCACAGAACGTGGAAGGCGGGTCATCCGATCGGATGGCCCGCCTTTTCCGTGCCCGTACTCCCGTGCCCCGGCCCGCCCCCGCGTCCCCGTACACGCGAACACGGGCGGGACACCGCCCGCCACGGGGTGCCCCCGGCGGCCGTGGCCACCGGGGGCTGTGCGTCAACCCCGACCGCTGCCAAGCGCCTTGCGGTCGGCGCTCGGCAACGCCGGACGGGACGGGCGGTCCTGGGGGCCCTGCTCCAGCCGGAGCGCGAGCTCCGGACAGCGCCGCACCGCCAGCTGGGCGCGGTCCCGCAGATGGGTCGGCACGGACGCCTCCGAGAGCACCGGGTAGCCGTCGCGACCCATGCGGATCAGCTCGGGGACGATGTCCGCGCACAGGCCGTGGCCCTTGCACAGCGTCCAGTCCACCGCCAGCTTCTCGCCGCTCGGGATGGACTCCACGACCTCCTGGTAGCCCGGTTCGGGCAGCGGCAGCACACCGAGCGTCGGGCGCCCGCAGCCGCCGTGCAGGACGTGCGCGGCCAGGTCGTCGGTGAAGGCCGACAGCGTCGAGCTGAAGAACCGGGCGGATCCGTCCGGGTGCTTGCACACGCCCCGGCCCTTGACCGCCTGGGTGACCTCGCGCAGCGCCTCCAGGGCGGCCGGCCCGCCGCCGTTGAGGACGTCCGACAGGCCGCCCGCCGCCGCCGGCAGACCCAGGCGGCACGGGCCGCACTGGCCGGCCGTCTCCGCCGCCAGCCAGTTCGCCACGCGCTGCGCCTCGCCCAGCGGGCAGGTGTCCGGACCGATCGGGAGGATGGCCCCGGCTCCCAGGGCGCCCCCCACGGCCGCCATGGACTGCTTGGAGATGACGCAGTTGTCGACGGCCATGGAGTCGATCCAGTTGCCGTGGTAGCCGCCCGTCAGCACGCCCTGGGGGACCTGCGGCGCGCCGGCGAGCTGGAGGACGTACCGCATCGGGACGCCCGTCGGCACCTCCACCACCATGGGCCGGGCCACCTGCCCGGAGATGGTGAGCATCACCGTGCCGGGCTCACTGTCCAGGCCGTGCTGGGAGTAGCGGCCGGCACCGATCCGGGCGGCGACGGCGAGCTGCGCGAACGTCTCGGCGTTCGACAGCAGCGTCGGAGCGTTGCCCACACCCGACTCGGCGGCGCGCTCACGGCGGCCCGGCGGGATGGCGGGGCCGCCGTTGACGGCGCGGATCACGGAGGAGGCCTCGCCGGAGACCATGCGCTCGGGGGTGCGCACGACCCGCGCGCGCAGCCGCTGCCCGCGCCGGTCGGACAGGCCCCGCTCGGCGAGGGCGGCGCGGATGGAGATCTCCGTGGAGTTCCGGGTCACCGCGACGACCAGGGTGCGGGCGCCGAGGGCCTCGGCGGCCAGCAGCGCGCCGTCGAGGATGAGGTGCGGCGCCCGGTTGAGCAGCACGGTGTCCTTGCGGCACGCGGGTTCGCCCTCGCTGCCGTTGACCACGACGACCGGGCGCACCCCGCGCCGGATCGTCGCCTTGGCGACCGCGCGCAGCTTCTTGCCGAACGGGAAGCCGGCACCGCCGCGGCCGGTGAGGGATATCTCCTCGGCGAGCTGGGCCAGTCGCTCGCCGCCCATGGGTTCGAGGGGGCCGTGCACCTTGAGGTGCATCTGGAGGTCGAGCCGCTCGACGAGGTCGAAGCCCTGGGTGAGCTGGGGGAGGCCGACGACGCGGACCTCGGGTACGTCGGGGAGCGGGGCGTTCACGGGCGGTCTCCTGCTGGTGCGGTCCAGGGCTCGCCGGCCGGCGGCTGCTGGAAGGGGCCCGGTGCGGGCTCGGTGGGGCTGCTGGTGCCGTAGGAGGGCGGGACGGTGTCCTGGCCGTAGGAAGGAGGCGGGACGCTGTCCTGGCCGAACGAGGGCGGGGTGGGGGACGGTGCGGGCGGCGGCGGGGACGGGGTCGGCCAGTAGCCGGGCCTGGTGGCCGGTTCGTCGGACACGACCGGCAGCTCCTCCGTCATGGGCACGCGCTCGGCGTAGGGGATCTCCTGCGTGGGGCCGCCGGCGCCGGCGTTGCCGAGGGACACGGCCCGGTAGGCGGCCGAGATGCCCGCCCCCATGGTGCCGGGGGAGGCCGGGGGGAACCCCGGCTCGTACATCGGCGCCGTGGGCGGGGTCAGGGTGCGGGGCTGCTCACGCGGGCGGCCGAGCGGAAGGTCCGGGGACTGGACCGGCGGCTCGGGGCGGGCGGCCGGTTCCCGCCGCAGCTCCTGCTCGAACGAGCGGGAGGCGTCGTACGGGCGGGACGCCTCGAACGGGCCGGACGGGGTGATGTCGGGCGAGCCGGGCAGCGGCGACACCGACGGGTCGCGCCGCCGCCCCCGGCTGCGGGCCGGCTTCTCCGCGCCCGGCCCGAGCAGGCTCAGGACACGGTCGGCGAGACGCTGCTGCACGGGGTTGGGCAGCAGCCGCAGCGACACGGCGCAGGCGACTCCGGTGAGGGCCAGGCAGTACATGGTGGTCACCCAGGTGGCGGCGGGGCGACCCGCGTAGAGCCCGTGGACGAGCGCGAAGCACCAGGCCGGATAGGCCAGCATGTGCAGGGGCCGCCAGCGGGCCGCGATGCTGCCCCGGCCGGCCAGCGCGCTGCGGGCGGCGCCGGTGGACGCGGCGATCACCATCAGCAGCCCGGCGAGCGACCCGAACCCGATCAGACCGGACGTGCCGGTGACCCCGAGCCCGAACGGGATGAGAGCCCCGATGAGCTCCACGTGCCCCAGGGACACCTTCACGGTGGCGTGGAGGAGCAGGAAGCCGAGGGAGGCCACCGCGGTGGTGCGGTGGATGGCCTGGGCGAGGAGCCGGTTGCGGGTGGACAGCAGGAGCCGGTCCTGCGCGATCAGGCCCCAGGCCACGGAGGCGGTCAGCGACACGAGGGAGAGGACACCCGTGGCGAAGTCCAGGGCGGCCCGGAAACTTTCGCTCCCGCCGATGGCGAGCACCGGTATGAGTACCAGCGCAGCCGCGGTGAGCCCGCCCTGTACCGGCTTGCTCATCCCGGCCTGGAAGGCGGGCGATGAGCGGATCTTGCGATGAGGGTTCATGGGGGGCGACTCCAGTGGTGCGGAAAAGAGGTCCCGTGGCCGCATGCTAAGTCGAGGCATACCAACCGGTACGAGCTTTGGGCGTTTAAGGTTCGGATCCGACGGCAACTGACTCTGGGGTTGCCCTGGATAGGGGCGATACGCGGAGTAACCCGGAGCCCTCCGGTGCCGTCCGGCGCATGTGACCGGCCCGTGGACGTCGATGCGGGCCGGACGGGCCCTGCGGTACCCTGACGCCATGCGTGCCGTACGCCTTCTGCTTAGCGAGCCGCGCTGATCAGTCCCGGCGGATCGAGAATCCGGCCGGAATCGGCGCGGCGTCCCCTCCTGTGCGAGGGGTTTTTTCATTTCGCCGCGCCACACGTCGGCAGCGGGCAGAGACGATCGATGGAGCTTCAAGGATCATGAGCGAGATGAATTCGGCCGCTGTCGAGACAGCGGCCCCGCATCGTTACACGGCGGCCATGGCCGCCGACATCGAGGCACGCTGGCAGGACTTCTGGGACACCGAGGGCACCTATGAGGCGCCCAACCCGAGCGGCGACCTGGCGGGTGACCCGGACGTGGTCGCCCGGCCGAAGAAGTTCATCATGGACATGTTCCCCTATCCGTCGGGTGCCGGACTGCACGTCGGCCACCCCCTCGGCTACATCGCCACCGACGTCTTCGCCCGCCACCAGCGCATGACGGGCCACAACGTCCTGCACACCCTGGGCTTCGACGCCTTCGGGCTGCCGGCCGAACAGTACGCCGTGCAGACGGGCACGCACCCGCGCGTCTCGACCGAGGCGAACATCGAGAACATGAAGGCTCAGCTGCGCCGGCTGGGCCTGGGCCACGACAAGCGCCGGTCGTTCGCCACGATCGACCCGGACTACTACAAGTGGACCCAGTGGATCTTCCTGCAGATCTTCAACTCCTGGTACGACCAGGAGGCGCGCAGGGCCCGCCCCATCGCCGAGCTGGTCGCCCAGTTCGAGAGCGGTGAGCGGCCCGTACCCGGCACCACGCGCACGTGGAGCGAACTGACCGCCAACGAGCGCGCCGACGTCCTGGGCGAGTACCGCCTGGCCTACGCCTCGGACGCGCCGGTCAACTGGTGCCCCGGCCTGGGCACCGTGCTGGCCAACGAGGAGGTCACCGCCGACGGCCGCTCCGAGCGCGGCAACTACCCCGTCTTCAAGGCGAAGCTGCGCCAGTGGAACATGCGCATCACCGCCTACGCGGACCGGCTGCTGGACGACCTGGACGCGCTGGACTGGCCCGAGGCCATCAAGCTCCAGCAGCGCAACTGGATCGGCCGCTCCGAGGGCGCCCGCGTCGACTTCGCCGTCGGCGAGGACGCCATCACCGTCTTCACCACCCGCCAGGACACCCTGTTCGGCGCCACCTACATGGTCCTGGCACCCGAGCACGAGCTGGTCGAGAAGATCGTCCCGGCCGCCTGGCCCGAGGGCACGCACGACGTATGGACCGGCGGCCACGCCACCCCGGCCGAGGCCGTCGACGCGTACCGCAAGCAGGCCGCGTCCAAGTCCGACGTCGAGCGCCAGGCCGAGGCCAAGGACAAGACCGGCGTCTTCACCGGTGCCTACGCCGTCAACCCGGTCAGCGGAGACCGCGTTCCCGTCTTCATCGCCGACTACGTCCTGATGGGCTACGGCACCGGCGCCATCATGGCCGTCCCGGCCCACGACAGCCGTGACTTCGCCTTCGCCCGCGCCTTCGAGCTGCCCATGCGCTGCGTCGTCGAGCCGTCGGACGGCCGGGGCACCGACCCCTCGGCCTGGGCCGACGCCTTCGACTCGTACGACGCGAAGATCGTCAACTCGGCGAACGACGAGGTCTCGCTGGACGGACTGGGCGTCGTCGAGGCCAAGGCCAGGATCACCGACTGGCTGGTGGCCCGCGGCATCGGCGAGGGCACCGTCAACTTCCGGCTGCGCGACTGGCTGTTCAGCCGGCAGCGCTACTGGGGCGAGCCCTTCCCGATCGTCTACGACGAGGACGGCGTCGCCCACGCGCTGCCCGAGTCGATGCTGCCGCTGGAGCTGCCCGAGGTCGAGGACTACTCGCCGCGCACCTTCGACCCGGACGACGCCGACACCCAGCCCGAGACCCCGCTGTCGCGCAACGAGGACTGGGTCAACGTCACCCTGGACCTGGGCGACGGCCCCAAGAAGTACCGCCGCGAGACCAACACCATGCCCAACTGGGCCGGTTCCTGCTGGTACGAGCTGCGCTACCTGGACCCGCACAACGACGCCAAGCTGGTCGACCCGGCCATCGAGCAGTACTGGATGGGCCCCCGGGAGGACCGGCCGCACGGCGGTGTCGACCTGTACGTCGGCGGCGCCGAGCACGCCGTGCTGCACCTGCTGTACGCGCGCTTCTGGTCCAAGGTCCTGTACGACCTGGGTCACGTCTCCTCGGCCGAGCCGTTCCACAAGCTGTACAACCAGGGCATGATCCAGGCCTTCGTCTACCGGGACGCGCGCGGCATCGCCGTACCGGCCGCCGAGGTCGAGGAGCGCGACGGTGCCTTCTGGTACCAGGGCGAGAAGGTCAGCCGCGTCCTGGGCAAGATGGGCAAGTCCCTGAAGAACGCCGTGACCCCGGACGAGATCTGCGCCGAGTACGGCGCGGACACCCTGCGCCTGTACGAGATGGCCATGGGGCCGCTGGACGTCTCCCGGCCCTGGGACACGCGCGCGGTGGTGGGCCAGTACCGGCTGCTGCAGCGGCTGTGGCGCAACATCGTCGACGAGTCGACCGGTGAGGTCACCGTCGTCGACACCGAGCCCGACGAGGAGACGCTGCGCGCCCTGCACAAGGCCGTCGACGGCGTGTCCCAGGACATGTCCGCCATGCGGTTCAACACGGCGATCGCCAAGGTCACCGAGCTGAACAACCACCTGACCAAGACCGGCGCCCCGCTGTCGCGGTCGGTCGCCGAGCGGCTGGTGCTGCTGGTGGCGCCGCTGGCCCCGCACATCGCCGAGGAGCTGTGGCGCAGGCTGGGCCACACCGAGTCCGTCGTCCACCAGGACTTCCCGGTCGCCGACCCGGCGTACGTCGTCGACGAGACGGTGACCTGCGTCGTGCAGATCAAGGGCAAGGTCAAGGCGCGCCTGGAGGTCTCCCCGTCCATCACGGACGCGGACCTGGAGACGCTGGCCCTGGCGGACGAGGGCGTCGTCGCGGCGCTGGGCGGCGCGGGCATCCGCAAGGTCATCGTGCGCGCGCCGAAGCTGGTGAACATCGTCCCGGCGTGACCCCGCGCCGCACGGCGGGCCCGGGACGGTGCCAGCCGCACCGTCCCGGGCGGTGAGCCGTACGGCCCGGCGCCTAGGTGTTTTCCCCTACGGGCAGGTTGAGGGTCCGGATGGAACCCTCGGCCTGCCCGTTCCGTTTACCGTGGAGGAACAACGGCCGGCCGTGTCCGGAGCCGTACCTGGCGACTCGAGGGGACTTCATGGCAGAAGCGATCGCGATCCTGGCGCTGCTCTTCGTCGCCTTCGTCGCTCTGGGGGTCTTCGTGACCGTCAAGGCGGTCAAGGCCGCCAAGCGTGGGGTGGACCGCACCATCACCCAGGCGCGGCGGACGGTCGAGGACACCACGCTGCGCGCGAAGACCTACGGAACGGGCGGTGTGACGGCCGAGCTGGCCCAGCTGCGGCTCTCGCTGCGGACCTCGATGCGCGCCACCCAGGACGCTCTGGAGGCGGGGGCGGCCGAGGACGCCTCGCTCCAGGAGTCCTTGCAGCTGTTCCGCAGGCTCAGTGCCCACGGGCACGAGCTGGACGCCGACCTCAAGCGGCTGGAGCGGGACCCGGACCGGGCGGGGGTCGCTGCCCAGCTCGAAGAGCTGCGGGAGCGCACCCAGCGGATCATCCACTCGGCGGAGTCGCTGCGGTGGGCCGCCCGCGACCGGGCGCGGAAGTTCGCGGACGACGACCTCGCGTCGCTGAACGCGCAGATCGACGTGGAGGCCGGCGCGCTGCGGCACTGGACGGTCAGTGAGCAGGAGGGCCTCTCCTGGCAGGCGCAGCCCGCGGGCACGGCACCCGACCCGGCCGCGTCGGCCACGCGGTCCGCACAGGAGCCGGATGCCGGCCGCGGCGCGTCCGGACCGGACGAGCCCCGGGCGATCACGGCGAAGGACCCCCGGCAACAGCCCTTCTACTCCTGGCAGAAGTCGACCCGCCCCGAGACCACGAACTGATCGGATTCGATCAAGGGGCGGGGGCGGGCTGCCGTACGGCGCCCTGGCCGGGGTACCCTCCCGGTCATGTCCCGCCATGTCGCGATCGTCACCGATTCAACGGCCTACCTGCCGCCGCAGACGATGGAGCGGCACGGTATCACCGCGGTGCCGCTGACCGTCGTCATCGGTGACCGGGCCCTTGAGGAGGGCACCGAGATCTCGGCCCGCTCGCTCGCCCTGGCGCTCCAGAAGCGGCGCTCGGTGACCACGTCGCGGCCCAGCCCCGAGGTGTTCGCCCAGGCGTACCGGGCGGCCGCCGCCAGGGGTGCCGGCGCGATCGTCTCGCTGCACCTGTCGGCGGAGTTCTCCGGGACGTACGACGCCGCGCTGCTCGCCGCCAAGGACGCCCCGGTGCCGGTGCGGGTGGTCGACACCGGGATGGTCGCCATGGCGCTGGGCTTCTGCGCCCTGGCCGCCGCCGAGACCGCGGAGGCGGGCGGCACACCGGACGAGGTGGTCGCCGCCGCGGAGAAGCGGGCCGCCAACACCTCCGCGTACTTCTACGTCGACACGCTCGAGTACCTGCGCCGGGGCGGTCGCATCGGCGCCGCCCAGGCCCTGCTGGGCTCCGCGCTCGCGGTGAAGCCCCTGCTGGAGCTGGAGGGCGGGCGGATCGAACCCCGGGAGAAGGTGCGTACGGCGTCGAAGGCGATCGCCCGGCTGGAGGAGATCGCCGCCGACCGGGCGGGTGCGAGCCCGGTGGACATCGCGGTGCACCACCTCGCGGCACCCGACCGGGCCGCCGCCCTCGCCGAGCGGCTGCGCGCCCGCGTCCCGGGCCTGGCCGAGCTGCACGTCAGCGAGGTCGGCGCGGTCATCGGCGCGCACACCGGACCGGGGCTGCTGGGAGTCGTCGTCTCCTCGCGGTGACCGGTCGGCCGACTCACACGATCGAGTGGCCGCGTTGTCCACAACTGCCGGGTTTTCCACGGATTTCGCGGCACGTCGGCGGGGCGGGGCGAACGTCTCTACCGTGCTGAGGCATGGACACGCGAACACACTCCGTGACATCCGCCGCGCTTCGGGTACGGGCCGTGAGCGGACCCGGTCGTGCGCCGGGCTCCGACGGCCGCACACGGGGCGGGGGGCCCGGACGGCACCGGCTGCGCGGAAGGCGCGCGGCCGGGCGGACGAGCGTGGCGGCGCGCCGCCGCGCGGACGCGCTCTTCGAGGCGGTCGGCCGCGCCGTCGCCGAGCGCCCACCGCCGCCGGCCGACGCCGCCGCGCCGGTACGGCCCGCTGGGACGGCCGGGGCGCCGGTGCGGGCAGGGGCCGTCGGCCGGAAGCGCACCGCCGGGAGGGCCGGGGCGCCGGTGCGGCCCGTGACGGACGGTGTCGTGCCCCTGCCGCCGCCGGAGAGGGGCGGGGGCCGGTCGGGGGCAGGGCTCGCCGGCCGGGCGCGCGGGGGAAACGGCGACGGCCGGCCCGTGATGGAGACGGCGGGCGTGCCGGCGGGCGGGTCCACGGGGGGCGCCGGCCCGGTCGCCGCGGGGCCGGCCGGCCGGTGGACGCGGTGGCGGCAGGCGCTGCGGGAGCGGGCACCGCTGTGGGTACAGGCGCGCTGCGGGATGGAGACCCGTACGGTCGTCGCGCTCGCCGTCGTCCTGGTCCTGGCCGTCGTCCTCGCCGGGCGCCACTTCTGGGCGGGCCGGCCGGAACCGGTCCGCGCGCCCGAGCTGGTCACGGAGGCGGCACCGACGGCGGCGGGCCCCGCGAGCCGGCGGGCGCGGGCCGGGGCGCCGCCCGTCGTCGTCGACGTCAGCGGCAAGGTGCGCGAGCCGGGCGTGCTGCGGCTGCCCGCCGGATCCCGGGTGGCCGACGCCCTGCGCGCGGCGGGCGGGGCCCGGCCGGGCACCGACCTCACGGGGCTGAACCGGGCGCGGGTCGTCATGGACGGCGAGCACATCGTGGTGGGCGCGCCGGCCCCACCGGCCGGGCAGGCACCGCCGGGGGCGTCCGCGGCGGCGGGCCCCGGCGGCGGCACCGGACCGGTCAGCCTCAACTCCGCGACCGTGGAACAGCTCGACACGCTGCCGGGCGTCGGCCCCGTCCTGGCCCGGCACATCGTCGACTACCGCACCAGCCACGGGGGTTTCCGCTCGGTCGACGAGCTCCGCGAGGTCAACGGCATCGGCGAGCGCCGGTTCGCGGACCTCCGGCCCCTCGTGCAGCCGTGAACCGCCCGGCGGTCCACGCCGCGTCGGGTACGCCCCTGGGCGCCGCCGATCCGCGGCAGGAGGGCCCGGTCGACGTACGGCTCGTGGGGCCGGCCGTGGCGGCATGGGCCGCGGCGGCATGCGCGCTGGGCGCGCCCGGCGGGTGGACCGCCGCGGGCGTGGCGCTGTGCGTCGCCGTCGCCGTGCCGCTGCTCCTGCTGGGGCGGGTCCGCCGGGGCGCCGCGTCGCCTGGGCGGAAGGCCCACGCCACGGTGTGCGCGGCGGTGCTGCTCTGCGCCGCGGCCGGTGCGGCGTCCGCGGGCCTGCACGGGGCGGACCTCCGGCGCGGACCACTGCCCGGGCTGGCGGAGCGGTACGCGCGGGTGACCGTCGAGGCGACGGTCACGTCCGATCCGCGGCTCACCCGCGTGCGGGTGCACGGCCCGCGTGCGGCCCCCGCCTCCGTCGTGCTGGACGCCGAGGTGACCCGGGTGACGACCGCGGGCGGGGCGGCCACCGAGGTCCGCACGCCCGTCCTGGTCATCGTCCCGGGAGCCGGCCCGGACTGGACACGGCTGCTGCCCTCCACCCGGCTGCGCCTGACGGGCCGGGTGGCACCGCCCCACCGGGCGGGCGAACCGTTCGCCGCCGTCCTGCGGGCGGACGCGGGCCCGCCCAGGATCACCGGACCGCCGACCGCGCTGCAGCGCGCCGCCGGGAACCTGCGCGCCGGGCTGCGGGCCGCGAGCGACGGGCTGCCGCCGGACGCGCGGGCACTGCTGCCGGGACTGGTCGTCGGGGACACCTCCCGCATCCCCTCGGACCTGCACGACGCCTTCCGGGCGACCGACCTGACGCACCTGCTCGCGGTCTCCGGCAGCAACCTCACCATCGTGCTGCTCCTGCTCATCGGTCCGTTCGGCAGCGCGCTCAAGGCGGAACGCGGCGGCCTGGCCCCCCGGTTGGGCATCCCGCTGCGGGCCACCGCCCTGCTCGGCGGGGCACTGACCCTCGCCTTCGTCCTCGTCTGCCGCCCCGACCCGAGCGTGCTGCGCGCCGCCGCCTGCGGCCTCATCACCCTGCTGGCCATCGGCACCGGGCGCCGCCGGTCACTGCTGCCCGCACTCGCCGCCGCCGTGCTGCTGCTGGTGCTGTACGACCCGTGGCTGGCACGGAGCTACGGCTTCCTGCTGTCGGTCCTGGCCACCGGAGCGCTCCTCACCGTCGCCCCGGGCTGGAGCGCCGCGCTGCGCCGTCACCGGGTGCCGCCACGCATCGCGGAGGCGCTGGCCGCCACGGCGGCGGCCCAGGCGGTGTGCGCACCGGTGGTGGCGGTCTTCGCCGCCCGGGTCAGCCTGGTGGCGATCCCCTGCAACCTGGTTGCCGAGGTCGCCGTGGCCCCGGCGACCGTGCTCGGTTTCGCCGCGCTGGCCGCGGCACCGGTCGCGATGCCCGTGGCCGGCCTGCTGGCCGCCTGCGCGGGGTGGCCCGCCGGGTGGATCGCCTCCGTCGCCCGGACGGGGGCCGCACTGCCCGGGGCGGAGGCCCAGTGGCCCGGCGGCTGGCGCGGAGGACTGCTGCTCGCCGCCGTCACCGCGCTGCTGGTGGTGTGGGCCCGCCGGGCGCGGCACCGGGCGTGGCTGGCCGGCGCGTGCACGGTGCTGCTGGTGCTCGCGGTGGTCCGGCCGCCGCCGCTCACCCGGCTGGTCACCGGATGGCCGCCGCCGGGCTGGGTGTTCGCGATGTGCGACGTCGGCCAGGGCGACGCGACGGTGCTCGCCGCGGGCGGTGACGCGGCCGTGGTGGTGGACGCCGGCCCCGATCCGGCGCTCGTGGACCGGTGCCTGCGCTCCCTCGGCGTCGGCCGGGTGCCGCTCGTGGTGCTCACGCACTTCCACGCCGACCATGTCGCGGGCCTTCCCGGTGTTCTGAGGGGCCGGGAGGTCGGGGCGATCCAGACCACCGGCCTCCAGGACCCGCCGGACCAGGCGGCGTTCGTGCGCAGGACCGCCGCCGGGGCGGGAGTACCGGTCGTCCGGGCGGCGGGGGCGGGGGAGCGCCGGCGGGTCGGGCCGCTGGACTGGCGGGTGCTGTGGCCGGGGGCCGCGGTCGCCGGTGCGGAGCCGGAGGGGCCGAACGACGCGAGTGTCGCGCTCCTCGTGCGCGTCGCCGGAGGGACGACCCTGCTGCTCCTCGGCGACCTGGAGCCGCCGGCCCAGCAGGGGCTGCTGCGGGCCCACCCGGACCTGGCGCCGGTCGACGTCCTGAAGGTCGCCCACCACGGTTCGGCCCACCAGGACCCCCGCCTGCTGAGCAGGGTCCGGCCACGGCTGGCCCTGGTGTCGGCCGGGCGGGACAACTCGTACGGCCATCCGTCACCGCGCACGGTCGGAGCCCTGAGGGCCGGGGGAGCGGTGGTGCTGAGCACCGACAGGCACGGCGCGATCGCCGTGACGGGAAGGGGGAGGGAGCTGAGCGCGGCCACCGCGCGGGGGCGGGGGGCCGGGGCGGGCACCCCCGCGGGGCGCGGGAACAATGGCTGCCGTGAGCGATGTGAGACATGTGCTGGTGCTGCCCGACCGGGACGCGGCCGAGGAGGCCGCCGAGGAGCTCGGGGAGCGTTTCGGGATCACGGAGGAACCGCAACTGGTGCGGGACGCCCTGGCCGGCGAGGACGACGCCGAGGACGCCCAGTGGCTGGTGGTGGTCGAGGACCCGGACGGCCGGCTGGCGGCCGCCGAGCTGGACGCGTTCGCGGCCCGGTGGGACGGCTGGCGGGAGGAGCCGTAGGAAGGCCGGGGAGAGGGGGAGTCCGGGCGTGACCGCGTTGTCGGTGGGCCGTGCGATGCTGGTGCGCGATGGCCACCAGAAAGAACCAGACCGATGACGTCCTCGCGCCCGTGACCCTCGCCGTGGGGCAGGAGGACCTGCTCCTCGACCGGGCGGTGCAGCAGGTGGTGGCGGCCGCCCGTGCGGCCGACGCCGACACGGACGTCCGTGACCTCACGCCCGAGCAGCTCCAGCCCGGCACCCTCGCCGAGCTGACGAGCCCGTCGCTCTTCGCCGAGCGCAAGGTGCTCGTCGTGCGGAACGCCCAGGACCTCTCCGCCGAGACGATCAAGGACATCAAGGCGTACCTCGGCTCGCCCGTGGAGGACATCAGCCTCGTCCTGCTCCACGCGGGCGGCGCCAAGGGCAAGGGACTGCTGGACGCGGCGCGGAAGGCGGGGGCGCGGGAGGTCGCGTGCCCGAAAACCACCAAGCCGGCGGAGCGTCTGACGTTCGTGCGCGGCGAGTTCCGGGCGCTCGGGCGGTCGGCCACACCGGAGGCGTGCCAGGCGCTCGTCGACGCGGTCGGCAGTGATCTGCGGGAGCTCGCCTCGGCGGTATCGCAGCTCGCCGCCGACGTGGAGGGCACCATCGACGAGGCGGTCGTCGGGCGGTACTACACGGGCCGCGCCGAGGCATCCAGCTTCAACGTCGCCGACCGGGCGGTGGAGGGCAGGGCGGCGGAGGCGCTGGAGGCGCTGCGCTGGTCGCTGTCGACCGGAGTCGCCCCCGTGCTGATCACGAGCGCGCTGGCGCAGGGCGTCCGGGCGATCGGCAAGCTGTCGTCGGCGCGGGGCGGGCGTCCCGCGGACCTGGCCCGCGAGCTCGGCATGCCGCCGTGGAAGATCGACCGCGTCCGCCAGCAGATGCGCGGCTGGACGCCGGACGGCGTGGCCGTCGCGCTGCGGGCGATCGCCGAGGCCGACGCGGGGGTGAAGGGCGGCGGCGACGACCCCGAGTACGCCCTGGAGAAGGCGGTCGTCACCATCGCCCGCGCGGCCCGCTCCCGCCGCTGACCAGCCCGGGTCCTGATCCCACCCTGTCCCGCCGCTGACCCGCCCGGGTCCCGGCCCCACTCCCGGAGCCCCTGCCCCGGAGCGCCCGGTCCCCGGGGCGTGTCCCGGCGCGCCCGGCGCCCCGCTTGACCGGCTGCCGGCCCACCTTCGGCCCCACCCCCATCCCCGTCCCCCGCGGTGCCCGCGAGGGGCGGCGCGCATACGGCAACCCCTGCCCCGGAGCCCGGCCCCCGAGGCGTACCCCGGCGCGTTCGGCTGCCTCGTTCGGGGTGCCCAGCCGCCCCCGGAGCCGGAGCCGGAGCCGGAGCCGGAGCCGGGCTCGCCGGTGCCGGGCCGGGGCCCGGGCATGGCGAAGGCCCCGGTGGCCGTGTCCTGGGGAAGGACGGGCCTCGGGGCCTTCGGGTGATGCTTGGTGAGCTCGTACCCGCGTGGCGAACGCAGGCCGCGTACGGGCTCGGGGGTGCCGGTCAGGAGCGGATGAGAGGGCCCGCTGGGTCCGTCCCGGCGATCAAATCAAGAGCACTCAGCCCTGGAGGGAGGCAACCTTGGTGGCCAGCGCCGACTTCTTGTTGGCGGCGGCGTTCTTGTGGATGACACCCTTCGAGACGGCCTTGTCGAGCGCACGGGAGGCGGCGCGAGCGGCAACGGTGGCCTTCTCGACGTCACCCGCGGCGGCAGCCTCACGGGCCTTGCGGATCGCGGTCTTGAGCGACGACTTGACGGCCTTGTTGCGCAGGCGCGCCTTCTCGTTGGTCTTGTTCCGCTTGATCTGGGACTTGATGTTCGCCACGAAAGAGCCTTTTCAGGTTCGTAAGGATTTCTGATGCGTGCCTCTCCCCCGTAGCCCTTCGGGCGCCGGAGGTGCCCCCACGGAGAGGGTCACGAGACACAGCTGCCCAGGCTACCAGCCGCCTTCCGAGCGGCCCAAACCGAGCGCCGGTCCCCGTCCGTGGGACCATGGAACCTACGTATCGATCCGACGTCGACCCGAGCAGAGACGCCCGGCGTCTCGAGAATCAGGACCCTGCGTGCCCGCGACCCCTACCCACGTGCCCGAGCCGAGCCGTACCGACCCGGCGCTGATCCGCAACTTCTGCATCATCGCGCACATCGACCACGGCAAGTCGACCCTTGCCGACCGGATGCTCCAGCTGACCGGTGTGGTCGAGCAGCGGCAGATGCGCGCTCAGTACCTCGACCGCATGGACATCGAGCGCGAGCGCGGCATCACGATCAAGTCCCAGGCGGTGCGTCTGCCGTGGGCCCCCACCCAGGGGCCCGGCCAGGGCAGCACTCACATCCTCAACATGATCGACACCCCCGGTCACGTCGACTTCACCTATGAGGTGTCGCGGTCCCTGGCCGCCTGCGAGGGCACCATCCTCCTCGTCGACGCCGCCCAGGGCATCGAGGCGCAGACCCTCGCCAACCTCTACCTGGCGATGGAGAACGACCTCACCATCGTCCCCGTCCTGAACAAGATCGACCTCCCGGCCGCCCAGCCGGAGAAGTTCGCCGAGGAGCTGGCGAACCTGGTCGGCTGCGACCCCGACGACGTGCTGCGGGTGTCCGCCAAGACCGGCATCGGCGTCGAGGCGCTGCTCGACCGCGTGGTCAGGGACGTCCCGGCGCCGGTCGGCGTCGCCGACGCGCCCGCCCGCGCGATGATCTTCGACTCGGTCTACGACTCGTACCGCGGTGTCGTCACCTACGTCCGTGTCATCGACGGGCAGCTCAACAAGCGCGAGCGCATCCGCATGATGTCCACCGGCGCGACCCACGAGCTGCTGGAGATCGGTACGAACTCGCCCGAGATGCTCCCCGCGGACGGGCTCGGCGTCGGCGAGGTCGGCTACCTGATCACGGGTGTGAAGGACGTCCGGCAGTCCAAGGTCGGTGACACCATCACCACCCTGCACAAGGGCGCCACCGAGGCCCTGGGCGGCTACAAGGACCCCAAGCCCATGGTGTTCTCCGGCCTCTACCCGCTGGACGGCTCCGACTACCCGGAGCTGCGCGACGCGCTCGACAAGCTCCAGCTCAACGACGCCGCGCTCGTCTACGAGCCGGAGACCTCCGCCGCGCTCGGCTTCGGCTTCCGCGTCGGCTTCCTCGGCCTCCTGCACCTGGACGTGATCCGGGAGCGGCTGGAGCGCGAGTTCGGGCTGGACCTGATCGCCACCGCCCCCAACGTGGTCTACCGCGTCCTGATGGAGGACGGCAGCGAGCACACGGTCACCAACCCGAGCGAGTTCCCCGAGGGCAAGATCAGCGAGGTGTACGAGCCGGTCGTACGCGCCACGATCCTCGCCCCCAGCGAGTTCATCGGCTCGATCATGGAGCTGTGCCAGACCCGCCGCGGCACCCTCCTCGGCATGGACTACCTCTCCGAGGACCGGGTGGAGATCCGCTACACCCTCCCCCTCGCCGAGATCGTCTTCGACTTCTTCGACCAGCTGAAGTCCAAGACCCGCGGCTACGCCTCCCTCGACTACGAGCCCACCGGCGAGCAGACCTCCAGCCTCGTCAAGGTCGACATCCTGCTCCACGGCGACAAGGTCGACGCCTTCTCCGCCATCACGCACAAGGACGCGGCGTACGCGTACGGCGTGCGGCTCGTCGCCAAGCTGCGCGAGCTCATCCCGCGGCAGGCCTTCGAGGTGCCGATCCAGGCGGCCATCGGTTCGCGGGTCATCGCCCGCGAGACCATCCGCGCCATCCGCAAGGACGTCCTCGCCAAGTGCTACGGCGGTGACATCTCCCGGAAGCGGAAGCTGCTGGAGAAGCAGAAGGAGGGCAAGAAGCGGATGAAGATGGTCGGTTCCGTGGAGGTTCCGCAAGAGGCCTTCATCGCGGTGCTGTCCAGCGACGACTCCGGCGGCGGGAAGCCCAAGAAGTGAGCATCCGGACATAACCCGGAATCACAGGCTCCGCGCCCTGGAGGCACGGCCCCGCACAGCGCCCGTTCGGTTCACGGACGGGCGCTTTTGCGTGCTTGCGGGGCGCAGGGAGGCGTCCCAGTCGTTATGAAGCGGGTATGAACCACGGGGCCGCAGCCCCTTACGCGGCGGAGCACCGCGCTCTAACCTGATCCCGCCCGAGGGTTACTCGCCAGTTAAACAATCATCCCGTCGTGCAGCCCTGCCGCAAGCCGCCCGGAGGACGTCGTGAGCGACACACAGACCCTGATCGAGACCCGACCGCCTTCCGTGGCCAACCTCTTCCTGGAGCGGGTGGCGAAGACCCCCGACGCGGAGGCCTACCGCTACCCGGTCGCCGCGAGCACCGGGCAGGGCCCCGACGACTGGAAGTCCCTCAGCTGGGGGCAGGCCGCCGAACGCGTCTTCGCCATCGCCGCCGGCCTGATCGACCTCGGCGTACGCGCCGAGGAGCGGGTCGCCCTCGCGTCCGCCACCTGCGTCGAGTGGATCCTCGCCGACCTCGGCGTGATGTGCGCCGGCGCCGCCACCACCACCGTCTACCCCCAGACGAACGCCGAGGAGTCCGCGTACATCCTCGCCGACTCCGACAGCCGCGTCCTGATCGCCGAGGACGCCTCCCAGCTCGCCAAGGCCCGCGAGCGCCGCGCCGACCTGCCGCACCTCGCGCACGTCGTGGTCGTCGACCCGGCCGGCGTCGAGGCGGACGCCGGTGACCCCGAGGGCTGGGTCCTCACCCTCGCCGAGCTGGAGGAGCGCGGCCGCGCGTACCTGGAGAAGAACCCCGACGCCGTCAAGGACCGGGTCTCCGCCATCACCTCCGACCAGCTCGCCACCCTCATCTACACCTCCGGCACCACCGGCCGCCCCAAGGGCGTACGGCTGCCGCACGACAACTGGTCCTACATGGCGAAGGCCATCGCCGCGACCGGCCTGGTCACGGCGGACGACGTGCAGTACCTCTGGCTGCCCCTCGCGCACGTCTTCGGCAAGGTGCTGACCTCCGGGCAGATCGAGGTCGGGCACGTCACGGCGGTGGACGGCCGCGTCGACAAGATCATCGAGAACCTGCCGGTCGTCCAGCCGACGTACATGGCCGCCGTTCCGCGCATCTTCGAGAAGGTGTACAACGGGGTCGCCGCCAAGGCGCGTGCCGGGGGCGGTGCCAAGTACAAGATCTTCAAGTGGGCCGCCGAGGTCGCCCGCGAGTACGCCAGGACCAGCCAGGACAACTTCCGCCGCACCGGCAACGCGACCGTCCCCTTCGGCCTGAACGCCAAGCACAAGGTCGCCGACGCCCTCGTCTACTCCAAGCTCCGGGACGCCTTCGGCGGCCGGCTGCGCGCCGCCGTCTCCGGGTCGGCCGCCCTCGCGCCCGACATCGGCTACTTCTTCTCCGGCGCCGGCATCCACATCCTGGAGGGCTACGGCCTCACCGAGTCGAGTGCCGCGTCCTTCGTCAACCCGGGCGAGGCCTACCGCACCGGCACCGTCGGCAAGCCGCTGCCCGGCACCGAGGTGCGGATCGCCGACGACGGCGAGATCCTGCTGCGCGGCCCCGGCATCATGGAGGGCTACCACGGGCTCCCGGAGAAGACCGCCGAGGTGCTGGAGTCGGACGGCTGGTTCCACACCGGCGACATCGGCGAGCTGTCGGTCGACGGCTACCTGCGCATCACCGACCGCAAGAAGGACCTGATCAAGACGTCCGGCGGCAAGTACATCGCGCCCGCCGAGGTCGAGGGCCGGTTCAAGGCCGTCTGCCCGTTCGTCTCCAACATCCTCGTGCACGGCGCCGACCGCAACTACTGCACCGCGCTCATCGCCCTCGACGAGCCCGCCATCATGGCCTGGGCCGAGGAGCACGGCCTGTCCGGCAAGTCCTACGCGGAGGTCGTCGCCACCCCCGAGGCCGAGCAGCTCGTCCAGGGCTACGTGGACCGGCTCAACGAGGGTCTCCAGCGCTGGCAGACCATCAAGCGCTTCCGGCTCCTGCCGCGCGACCTCGACATCGAGCACGGCGAACTGACGCCCAGCCTCAAGCTGAAGCGCCCGGTCGTGGAGCGGGAGTACAAGCACCTGATCGACGAGATGTACGCGGGGACCAGGGAGGACTGACCCCCGAAGACGCCGGACGGGGCCGCGCCGGGAACGGGCGGCCCCGTCCGCACGGGCGAGTTCGATGACTCGGCGCTTATGAGCGTGCTCGATCTGTCACCCTGTCGGTGTCCGACCACGAGCCGACCCAGGAGCCGACGAGGAGCCGCACGTGGCGTCTCTCCCGACACAGCGCGCGATCACAGGCGAGGTGCCGCCGCAGCCGCACCACCCGCCGCCCGGCCAGTCCGGCACGCGCACCAGCCTGCCGGGCAACCCGCTCGCCCCGTCCGCCGCCCGCCGCTTCGTGCGCGCCGCGCTCGCCGACTGGACCGGTCTGGCGCTGCCCGCCGCCGCGGCGATCAGCGACCGGGTCGCCCACGACGCCGTCCTCGTCGCCGGCGAACTGGTCACCAACGCGGTCGTCCACGCGGGCACCACCGTGGAGCTGCTCCTGCGCCTGGAGGACCCCGCCGACGGCCGGCCCGCCGCCCTCGTCATCGAGGTCTCCGACCACCACCCCACCCGCACCGTCCGCCACGAGCACGTCGGCCCGGAGGACGCGGACGGCCTCGACGAGTACGGCCGGGGGCTCCAGCTCGTCGCCGCCCTCGCCGAGTGCTGGGGCATCACCTACCGCCCCGGCCTCAAGACGGTCTGGGCCCGGCTCCCGCTCGACGGCTGGGACACCTGCCCGGTGCCGGGCACCGAGCCGGCCCTCCGGCGCGGGCTGCGCGCCGCCGAGATCCTCGCCCCGGCCCGGCACCGGGTCGTGCGCGACGACCACGAGTGGGCGGGCCGCGGAGCGCTGTCGTTCCTCGCCGAGGCGTCCGACCTGCTCGCCGGCCAGCTCGACGAGGACTTCGTCGCCGCGCTCGCCGGCCAGCTCCTGGTGCCCCGCCTCGCCGACTGGTGCGCCTTCTGGCTGGAGGGCGACGGCACCGAGGGCGGCGGGCCCCGGCTCGCCCGCGTGTGGCACGCCGACGAATCGGCGCTGGAGACCCTGCGCACGGCGCTGGAGAAGGAACCACCGAGGATGCCGGAGCCGCCCTCCACCGGACCGGTTCCGATCCCCTGGCCCGTGCCGGAGGGGCGCGGCGGGACCGTCGGCTCCGCCCCGGACGGCGGCGCCGGTGGTACGGACGGTGGCGCCGGCGCCGGTACGTGCCCGGACGGCGAGGCTCCCGCGGCGGACGGCAGCCCCGGGGGAGCCGCCGGGACGGCGCTGGCGTACCGGCTGGTCGTGGCCGGGCACGGGCTCGGCACGCTGATGCTCGGGCGGCGCGGGCGCGCCCGGTTCCCCGACACGGTGACCACCCTGGTCGAGGACTTCGCACGCCGCGTCGCCCTCGCCGTGGGCGCCGCCCGCCGCTACACCCGGCAGGTCACCATCAGCCGGATCCTCCAGCGCGGGCTGCTGCCCAGCCAGGTGGCGCAGATCCCGGGCGTCGAGAGCCGCGTGGTGTACGAGCCCAGCGACGACGGCCTCGCGGGCGGCGACTTCTACGACGTGTTCCAGGCCGGCCCCGGCGCCCGGCGCTGGTGCTTCATGCTCGGCGACGTCCAGGGCAGCGGCCCCGAGGCCGCCGTCGTCACCGGGCTGGCCCGCCCCTGGCTGCGGCTGCTCGCCCGCGAGGACCACAAGGTGGGCCAGGTCCTCGACCGGCTGAACCGGCTGCTCCTGGACGACGCCACCGAGGCCGCCGAGGCCGCCGCCTCCATGGTCGCCGCGGCCGGCGACCTCCCCGGCGGGCTCCAGCCCCCGGCCCAGCCCCAGTCGCGGTTCCTGTCGCTGCTGTACGGCGAGCTGGTGCCGCTCGCCCCCGAGGAGGGCGGCGGGGCCCGCTGCACCCTCGCCTCCGCCGGCCACCCGCTGCCCCTGCTGCTGCGCCCGGACGGTTCGGTCACGCCCGCCGCGGCACCCCAGGTGCTGCTCGGCGTCGTCGACGACGTCGGCTACGAGAGCCACACCTTCCACCTCGCGCCCGGCGACACCCTCCTGTGCGTCACGGACGGCGTCACCGAGCGCCGCTCCCGCACCGGCCGGATGTTCGACGACGGGGACGGCCTGGCCGAGGCCCTCGCCGCCTGCGCCGGGCTGCCGGCACGGGATGTCGCCGAAAGGATCAAGCGGGCGGTCCACGCCTTCGGCGAGACCCCCGTGTGCGACGACCTCGCGCTGCTGGTGCTCCAGGCCAGACAGGTGCGGCCGTGACGGACAATGGGCGGTATGCCTTCCGTACTGCCCGATGGTGAGCCCATGCCCGAGGACGGCGCGCTGCCCGCGCCAGCCCTGCTCGGGGCCGGTGAGCGGCCGCTCGGGTTCTATCTGCACGTGCCGTACTGCGCGACCCGCTGCGGCTACTGCGACTTCAACACCTACACCGCCACCGAGCTGCGTGGTTCCGGTGGCGTCCTGGCCTCCCGCGACAACTACGCCGCGACGCTGACCGACGAGGTGCGCCTCGCGCGGAAGGTGCTGGGCGACGACCCGCGCCCGGTGCGGACCGTGTTCGTCGGCGGCGGCACGCCCACGCTGCTCGCCGCCGCCGACCTGGTGTCGATGCTCGGCGCCGTCCGCGACGAGTTCGGCCTCGCCGACGACGCCGAGATCACCACCGAGGCCAACCCGGAGTCCGTGGACCCGGCGTACCTGGCGGAGCTGCGCGAGGGCGGATTCAACCGGATCTCCTTCGGGATGCAGAGCGCCCGGCAGCACGTCCTGAAGGTGCTCGACCGCACCCACACGCCCGGACGGCCCGAGGCCTGCGTCGCGGAGGCCCGCGCGGCCGGGTTCGAGCACGTCAACCTCGACCTGATCTACGGCACGCCGGGCGAGAGCGACGCCGACTGGCGCGCGTCGCTCGACGCGGCCATCGGCGCGGGGCCGGACCACATCAGCGCGTACGCCCTGATCGTGGAGGAGGGCACCCAGCTGGCGCGGCGCATCCGGCGGGGCGAGGTGCCGATGACGGACGACGACGTCCACGCGGACCGGTACCTCATCGCGGAGGACGTGCTCTCCGGGGCCGGCTTCTCCTGGTACGAGGTGTCCAACTGGGCCACCTCCCAGGCGGGGCGGTGCCTGCACAACGAGCTGTACTGGCGCGGCGCCGACTGGTGGGGCGCCGGGCCCGGCGCGCACAGCCACGTCGGGGGCGTGCGCTGGTGGAACGTGAAGCACCCCGGCGCGTACGCCGCCGCGCTGGCGGAGGGGCGGTCGCCGGGTGCGGGGCGTGAGGTGCTGTCGGAGGAGGACCGGCGGGTGGAGCGGGTCCTGCTGGAGCTGCGGCTGCGGGAGGGCTGCGAGCTGTCGCTGCTGAAGCCCGCGGGGCTGGCCGCCGCCGAGAAGGCGGTGGGTGACGGGCTCCTGGACCCCGGTCCCTACGCCGGCGGGCGGGCCGTGCTGACGCTGCGGGGCCGGCTGCTGGCCGACGCGGTGGTGCGGGACCTGGTGGACTGACCGGGCCCGCCTCCCGGGCACCCAGGCCCCGCCGCCGAGTCCCTCCAGCCCCGCCCCCGGGCAGCAACCCCTAGGGAGTGTCCGCAAAGTATCGGCGTCCGCCCGGAGGGCGGGGGTCGCGGGTGTCCGGTGCGTGCGATCGCAAGGCGGAGGAGGGAGCCATGGCGG
>NZ_LWBU01000159.1 GCF_001646665.1 Streptomyces noursei
ATGCGGACGGCGGGGCGGGGGCGGGGCCCGGGGCGGGGGCGGGGGCTGGAGTACGCCCCCCTGCTGCGCGCCGGCGGCGCCCGGGCCGAGGGGCGGGGCGGGGGGGCGCGCCCCGGGGCGGGGCGGGGGGCCGCGGCGCCCCCGGACCGGGTGTTTTCCCCCCGCACGCCCGCGCGGCGGCGGGGGGGCGCCGGACGGGCCCCCCCCCGCGGGGGGGGGGGGCGCGGGGCGGCACCCACCCGCCACCGGCCCCCCCCCCACCCGGGAGGGGGGGACCCGGGGGGCCCCCCGCCCCGCCCCACCGGCG
>NZ_LWBU01000160.1 GCF_001646665.1 Streptomyces noursei
CCCACCCCGCCCCCCCCCCCCACCCCTCCCTCTTCCTCGTCGGCGGCGGCGGCCGCGCCCCCCCCCCCCCCCCCCCCCCCCCCCCCCCCGCGGCCCGCCCCCACCCCCCCCCCCCCCCCGGCTCCCCCCCCCCCGCACCGACCGCGCGGGGCTCCCCCCCCGGGGGGGAGGGGCGCCCGGGCGGGGCGGGGGCGGGGGCGCCGGCCTCGGGGGGGCGTCGGGTCCCCGCCGCCCCCGCCCGCGGGGCCGGCGGACGAGGGGGGGGCGGGCGAGGGGGCCCCCCCGGGCCCCGCCACATGACGCCCGCCGATCAGCACCGACCGCAGGGCCCCGCGGTCCTGGAGCACCGTGAGGTCGGCCGCCGGGTCCCGGTCCCACACCACCAGATCGGCCAGCCGCCCCGGCGCGACCACACCGGCGTCGCCGCCCCGGCCCGCCAGCTCCGC
>NZ_LWBU01000161.1 GCF_001646665.1 Streptomyces noursei
TCGTCGTCCCCCCGTCCCCCCCCCCCCCCCCCCCCCCCCCCCCCGCCCCGCCCCTCCCCCCCCCCCCCCCCCCCCCCCCCCCCCCCCCCCCCCCCCCCGCCCCCGCCGCCGCGCGGGGCGCCCCCCCCCCCCGCGGCCGCGGCCCCGCCGGCCCGGCGCCCCGCGCCCCCCCCCCCCCCCCCCCCCTCCCCCCTCCCCCGGCCGCCCGCGCCCCCCGCCGGCTCGCCCCCCCCGCCGCCCCCCC
>NZ_LWBU01000162.1 GCF_001646665.1 Streptomyces noursei
CGGCGGGCGCCGGGTGTGGTCGGGTCCGCGGGCATGGTCCGGTCCGCGGGTGCGGCGGGGGGGGGGGGGGGGGGGGGGGGCGGGGGGGGGGGGGGGGGGGGGGGCCGGGGGGGGGGGGCGGGGGTGGGGGGGGGGGTTGCGGGTGGGGGGGGGGGGGGGGGGGTGGGGGGGGGGAGGGGGGGGGGGGGCCCGGGGGGGGGGGGGCGCGCCGTGGGGGGGGGCGGGCGCGGGGGCGGGGGGCGGGGGGCCCCCCG
>NZ_LWBU01000163.1 GCF_001646665.1 Streptomyces noursei
AATGGAGAAAGGATGAGGGGAGAGACAGAGGGCTTAATAAGAGGACATTGCATACTAGGATCATGTTCGTATTTATTTTTTTTTTTTTTAAAAGAAGAAGCCGCCATACAATTTACAGGTGTGCCTGGATTCCAGCCGTGTCCTCTCCCGCCCCCCCCCGCCATCCCCCCCCCGCGCCCACCCCCAGCCCCTCCCCCCCCGCCCGCCCCCGCGCCCCGCCCCGCCGCCGCCCAGAACCCCGGCCCGGGCGGCACCCCACCCCCCGCGGCCCGACGTGGGGGGGGCCGGGGGCGGGCCCGCCACCCCCTGGCGGGCGGGGCTGCGGGGGTCCCTGGGGAGGGGGGAGGCCCCGGGGCCCCCGTCGGGGGGGGCCCCGGCCCCCCCCCGGGGCGGGGG
>NZ_LWBU01000164.1 GCF_001646665.1 Streptomyces noursei
GGGGGGGGGGGCGGGGGGCGTCCCGGGGGGCGGGGAAAACGCGGCCCCCGGGCGGGCGGGGGTTCCGGGGGGGGGGGTGAGGGCGGCGGCGGGGCCGCTGGGGGGGGGGCCGGACGCGGCGGGGGTGCCGGCCGCCCCCCCCCATAAGGCCGCCCCCCGCGCCGCCCCCCGCTCGCGGGGGGGGGCCCGGGCGGGGGCGGGGCGGGGGGGGGGCGGGGGCGGGAGGGGGGGGGGCGGGGGGGGGGGGGCCGCGGGGCGGGGGGGCGGCCGGTAGGACCGCGGGGGGGGGGGGGGGCCGGGGGGCGGCCGGGGGGGGGGGGGGGCCGCCGGGGGGGCGGGGGGGGGGGCGGGGGGGGGGGCCGGCGGGGGGGGGGGGGCGGGGGGGGGGGGGGGGGGGGGGGGGGGGGGGGGGGGGGGCGGCGGGGGCGCGGGCCGCCCCGCCGGTGGCCGCGCCGGCCGTGGACGGGAGGCTCAGCAGCTC
>NZ_LWBU01000165.1 GCF_001646665.1 Streptomyces noursei
GGAGTCGGCGACCCGGCCCACCAGGTCGGCGCCCTCGCGGTGGTCGCCGGCGGGGCCCGACTCGCGGCCGATGAGGGCGGCGGTGGTCACGGCGTCGACGGGCGGGGCGGGCGGCGGGGCGCCCTCGGGGGGGGGCGGCCCGAAGCGGCGCCAGCCGGCGGGCGACCAGCAGTGGACGGGGACGAGGAGGGCGGTGCCGCTGGGCGGGGGGGGGGCGCGGCGGGGGCCGGCCGGCGGGGCCGGGGAGGGGCGGGGGGGGCGCGGGGGGGGGGGCGGGGGCCCGCCCGGGGGGGGCGCGGGCGGCAGGAGGCGCCGCCGGGGCGCGGGGGGGGGGGCGCGGGGGGGCTCGGCGGGGGGGGGGGCGCCGGCGACGGCGGGCACCCCGGAAGAGGGGCGCCGCGCGGCCCAGAACCCCCCCCACGCGCGGGGGGGCCGCATGGGGGCGGCG
>NZ_LWBU01000166.1 GCF_001646665.1 Streptomyces noursei
GGCGGGCGGCGGCGGGGCGCGGGGCCCGGGGGGGGGGGGGCCCCGCGCCCCGCGGCCCCCGCGGGGGGGGGGGCCGTGGGCCGGGGGGGGCGGGGGGGGGGGCCGCGCCGGCGCGGGGGGGGGGCGGCGGGGGGGGGGGGGGGGGGGGGGGGCGGGGGGGGGGGGGGGCGGCCGCCGGGCCGCGCCCGGCCGCGGCCCGGCCCCGGGGGGGCGGGGGCGGCCGCCCCGAAACCCCCCGGCCCGGACGGCGGGCCGGCCCCGTCCCCCCCCCTCGCGCCCCCCGGCGCCCTGCGCGACTCCCCCGCCGGCGGCCCCGCCCTGGCCCGGCTGCGG
>NZ_LWBU01000167.1 GCF_001646665.1 Streptomyces noursei
TGTACGTGCTGGACGAGCCGTCGGCGGGGCTGCACCCGGCCGACACGGAGGCGCTGCTGGTGGTGCTGGACCGGCTGAAGGCGGCGGGCAACTCGGTGCTCGTGGTGGAGCACCACCTGGGCGTGGTGCGGCGGGGCGGCTGGCGGGGGGGCGGGGGGGCGCGGGGGGGGGGGCGCGGCGGGGGGGGGGCGGGCACGGGGCCGGCGGGGGGGGTGGGCGGGGGGCGGGGGGGGGGGGCGCGGGGGCCCCGCCCCCCCCCGGGGGGGGGGGGGGGCGGGCCGCGGGGGGGCGGGGGGCGGGAGGGGGGGGGGGGGGGGGGCGCGGGGGGGTGGGGGGGGGGGGGGGGGCGGGGGGGGGGAGGGGGCGGGGGGGGGGGGGGGGAGGGGGGGCGGCGGGGGCGGGGGGC
>NZ_LWBU01000168.1 GCF_001646665.1 Streptomyces noursei
CGGGACGATGAGGTCGATCACGCCGTCCGGGCGGACGAGCACCGCCGTGGGTTCGCGCAGGCCGAGCTTCGGACCGCCGGTGACCACGCGGGTGTGGACTCCGCCGGTGGGCGCCGCGGCGAGGAAGCGGCGGGCCCGCTCGGCGGCGGCCGGGGCGGCCGCGCCGGCCCGGACCAGGAGGGGGGGGGCGCCGCCGCGGGGCGGGGGGGGGCGGGGGGGGCCGGCCGGCAGGGGGGCGGCCGGGCGGCGGGGCCCGGGGCCGCGGGCGGCCGCGGGGGCGGGGGGGGCGGGGCG
>NZ_LWBU01000169.1:0-1156 GCF_001646665.1 Streptomyces noursei
CGGCGGGCGCGGCGGGCGCCGGCGCGGCGGGCTGCGGGGAGGCCGGGGCTGCGGCGTCCGGCGTTCCGGCGTCGGGGGCCGGCGCGCCCTCCGGCGGTGCGGCCTGCCGGGCCCCGGCGCGCAGATCGCGCAGGACGTCGCCCTGCCAGTTGTCTCCGTTCGGCATGTCTGCCCTTCTTCTCCCGCCCTGCCGCAGAACCCGGAACCCGGGACCCGGAACTCGCAGTCCCGGAACCCGGAACTAGAACTTGTCGAGCAGTTGCCCGTAGATGCCGAACACACCGACCGCGAGCGGGAACAGCCCCACCATGCCGATGGATTCGACCAGATCGGCCATGCGCCCCAGCCGTACCCGCACGTGCTCCGGCGGCTGGACCGCAAGGACGACCAGCGGCAGCACCGCGGCCGCGCACAGCACCGCGAGCGGCCCGGCGCCCCCGGCGTGGTCCATCCACAGCATCACGAGACGTACGACCAGCAGCGCCGCCGCGGCGAAGAGCGCCACGACCTCGGCGACCAGGGGGAAGGCGCGCGCCCGGGACAGCAGCACCACGGCGACGACCGACGGGAGCACGACCGTCCAGACGCCCGGCCGGTCCGCCAGGGTGAGCAGCCATCCGCCGGCGGCCGCCGACAGCGCGGTGACGATCGTCGCGAGCGCGAGGCCCTGGTGCGTGGCCGCCAGGGCGTTGCCCACCTGGTGGCGGCTGACGGAGGCGCCGCCCGAGCGGCGGTCGTCGAGCGCGGTGAGCCCCGAGGCCATCAGGGCGAGCCGGGGCAGCAGGCCGAGCAGCACCACGGAGAAGACGGCCATGACGGCACCGAGCCGCGCCACATCGTCCTGGAGGGCGGCGGCGGCCTCCCACACGAGGGTGAGCCCCGCGGTGGCCCCGGCGCCGATGAGCCCGCCGCGGCCGAGCGGCGAGAAGTACCCGAGCATGGCGAGCGTCACGGTGAGCGCCCCGGCGACGGCGGCGAGCCGCGCGGCACCGGACCAGTCGTGCGCGTCGGCGGCCGTCCACGCGGCGAGGGCCCCCAGCGCCCCGGAGGCGATGAGGAGGGCCGTCGCCAGGCCCCGGTTGCCCCGGCCGATCCGGGCGAAGAGCGCCCCGGCGGCCAGCAGGGCCACGGTCACGGCGGCGAGGGCGCCGGCCAG
>NZ_LWBU01000169.1:1292-2038 GCF_001646665.1 Streptomyces noursei
CGGGCGGCGCGGAGTGCGCCCTGACGAGCCGGAGGACGGCGCCGTCGGCGACCCCGGCCGACGCGAGGGTGCTGTCGTGGGGCAGCGCGGAGCCGTCGGACGTGATCAGCTGCCGGGTCATCGGCCGCGACGCGGCACGGTCGTCCAGCAACTGGAGGATGTCCGGGAGCAGTTGTCCGATCGGCGTGTCGGAGGGCAGGACGATGTCGGCCCGGCGCCGCTCACCGACCAGGGTCACCCTGCTCAGTTGCGCCCGGGAAGTCGTTGCTGTGCTCACCACTTACGGGAACCTATCATCGCGACGTCGGGAATTTTCGGGCCATTTCGACCGGTCTCGATGTCCGCACCGCCGACGCTCCCCCCATTCCCTTTACGGGTGTTACTGCGAACTCTTCCCGGAATCAGCGGACTTCTCCGGCTTCGCCGGTTGCTCGTACCGCTGCTCCTGTTTGCGCTGTTCCGCCTTCTGCTTCTCCAGGGTGTGCTGGAGGAAGGACCACCCGACGCACCCCGCGCACAGGACGGCCGCGATGGCGATGCCCGCGAACACCTTGCCGAGACGTTCGTCCGCCGTGCGCCTCACCCGCTGGGCGCCGAACAGCAGCGCGTCCCGCATCCTGCGCCGGCGTACGGCCACCGACTCCAGGAGCTGGCTGTCGTAATCCCGTGCCATGCGTCGTCCGTCCCCCTTGCTTTGCCTCCGCAACATAAGGCATGGGTGAGCGGCCAGTACACCCCCGGGGGGA
>NZ_LWBU01000169.1:2056-299307 GCF_001646665.1 Streptomyces noursei
CCCCCACCGGGGCCTCCGGGGCGTACGCCGCGGCCCGTCACCACCCGCCCGGCCGAAGCCGCCGGTCGCGGCCGCGCACCGGCGTCACGGCGCCCGGCGGCCCGCCCCACGCGCCGCCGTGACGCCGGTGCGGTGGCGCGCGGGGGCGCGCGGGCGGACGCTGGACAGCGAGAGGGCGACAACGCTCCGCACGGACTCGTTCGGAGGGCGGAACGCATGATCCAGTCAGCAGACATCCGCGAGTGGCGCAACCACGACGTCGTGGACCCCAGGGGCCACAAGATCGGCGTGCTGGAGGCCGTCTACGTGGACACCGTCACCGACGAGCCGGCCGTGGTGACCGTCCGGACCGGGTTGCCCACCCGGCAGCGGCTGGTGTTCGTCCCGCTCGACGAGGCGGTCGTCGGGCNNGCGCCGAGGAGGACCGGCGGGGAGAGCGGCCCCGCCCTGGGGGGGGGCGTGGGGGTGGCGAGGGGGACCCCGCCGGGGTCGGCGCCGAGGGGCTCGCCGCGCGGCGGGGGGCCGGGCGCCGGCAGGGCGAGCGCCCCCTACCAGCCGGCCTCCCCCACCGGGCCCTCGGCGCCGCGGGGGGGGGAGGGCCCGCGGCGGCGGGGGGGGGGGGAGGCGGCCCCCCCGCTCCCCCCCCGCCCCCCCGCCGAGCCCGCCGTACCCGTCGAGGAGGAGTCGGCCCCATGGCGCTGTTCCTGTTCCTGATCATCGTCGCCCTGGTACTGGGGCTCATCGGGGTCATCGCCGAGGGTCTGATGGTCCTCCTGATCATCGGGATCGTCGTGCTCGTCCTCGACGTGCTCTTCCTCGGCTTCCGCCGGTCGCGCCGCGGCCGCCCGCTGCGCTAGCGGACGCCCCCGGGGGTCGGCCGCGACCATCGCTGTCCGCCCTCGGGCCCGGGCCGGGCGGTGATGGCGCCGGCGGGGCAGAGTCCGGCCGCCTCCCGAGCGGCGGTGGCGGCCGGCCCGGCCGGCGGCCGGGCGTCCAGCAGCAGGACGCGGCCGTCCTCGTCGTCCTGGTCGAACACCTCCGGGGCGGTCAGGGCGCACATGCCGGAGCCGGCGCAGCGGTCACGGTCGACGCGCAGTTCCACGGGCCCGGTCACCTCTCGTCCCAGGTGACGGGCAGCCGGAGCAGGCCGTGCACGCTGGTGTTCACCCGCAGCGGCACCTCCTCGGGCGGCACGGCCAGCCGCAGGGACGGGAAGCGGGTGAACAGCGCGGGCAGGGCCACCCGCAGTTCGACGCGGGCCAGTTGCTGGCCCAGGCACTGGTGGGCGCCGTGCCCGAAGGCGAGGTGCCCGGTGGCCCTGCGGTCCAGGTCGAGGGTGTCGGGGTCCGGGAAGCGGGCGGGGTCCCGGTTGGCGGCCCCGATCGCGAGGGTGACCGTCTCCCCGGCCCTGACCAGCTGCCCGTCCACGGTCACGTCCTCCAGCGCGGTCCGCGCCCCGGTGTGGGCGATGGACAGGTAGCGCAGCAGCTCCTCCACCGCCCGGTCGGCGCTTTCCGGTCCGGCGCGCAGGGCGGCGGCCTGCCCGGGGTGGGTCAGCACGGCGAACGTACCCAGGCCGATCATGGCGGCGGTGGTGTCGAGCCCGGCCGCCAGCAGGAAGCCGCCGATGCCGGCCAGCTCCTCGTCGGTGAGGTCGGTGCCGGTCAGGTCGCCGAGCAGGTCGTCCGTCGGGTGCTCCCGCTTGGCCACGACCAGTTCGCGCACGCACTCGGTGAGGCGGATGTACGCGGCGACCTGCTCCTCGGGTGAGGAGCCCGGGTCGAAGACGGTCGCGGACCGCCGGATGAAGAGGTCCTGTTCCGCCTCGGGGACGCCGAGCAGTTCGCAGATCATCAGGGCGGGGACGGGGTGCGCGTACGCCTCGACCAGGTCGAGGGCGGGCCCCCGGCGCTCCATGGCGTCGAGGTGCCGGGTGGTGATCCGCTCGACCCGGTCGGCCAGCCGGCGCATGCGGCGGACGGTGAACCGGCCGGCCAGCAGGCGCCGGTAGCGGGTGTGCTCCGGGGCGTCCATGCCGGTGAGGTCACCGACGGGCGCCGGGGGCAGCGGTCCGTCGGGGCCGCCGGGGAGCGGCGGGTGCATCAGTTCGTACCGCGAGCTGAAGCGGGGATCGGCCGTGATCGCGCGGACCGTGGCGTGGCCGGTGGCCAGCCAGCCGACGTGCCCGTCGGGGTAGCGCATCCGGGTCAGCGGTCGCCGGTCGCGCAGGGGGGCCAGTCCCGGAGGCGGATCGAAGGGGCATCCCGCGGCTCGTTCGTGCGGTAACCGTACGGGTTCCTGGGGCATGGCGAAGCCTTCCTGCCGGTGGGGGCGGTGGTGGGTCGGTGACCCACCACGCCATGGTGACACCATTCTGGCGCCACAGCAATGCCATACGGTGCCACAGTGGCGCTGCCGTGGCGTTACGACGCCGCTGTCCGGTGTCGCGCCGGGCGGCGGCCGTGCCTTCGGCCCCCCTCGCACCGTTGTCGGAGTACCGCGGGCCCGCCCCGGGCGCCCCCGAGCCCGCCGGTCCGGCCCGACCCGACCGACCCGGAGAGAAGCCCATGACCAGAACCCGCCGCGTCACCGCCCGTATCGTCGCCACCACCGCCGCCACCGCGACCCTCGCCCTCGGCGGCGCGGCCACCGCACAGGCGGCCGCCGACCCGCTGAGCGGCCTCACCGGCGCCGTGCCGGGCGGGCTCACGGGCGGCCTCACCGGCGGGGCGCCCGGCGGACTCGGCGGCGGGCTCCTCGACAGCGCCTCCGGGCCCCTCGGCAGCGTGACGGCACCGCTCGGCGGCGCGACCCAGCTCGCCTCGGCCGGCGGCCTGTCCGGCGCCACGCAGTTCGCCCAGGGCCTGGTCACCAGCCTCTCCGCGGTGCGCTGACCCGTCCCGCCCGGCCCGGGGCCGCGTCCGGTGACACCACCGGCCGCGGCCCCGCCGCGTACCCGCACCCGCAGCCCGGCCCCTGCCCGGACCACCCCGCGCCCCACCCGGCGCCGGCCCCCGCCGGTGCCCCGCTCCCGCGCGTACGGCCGCCCTGCCGCGCCGTGACCTCCGCGCCCCCGGGTGCTGCCGACAGGCCCTCCGCCGGCGGCCGTTGCGGCCTCCGCCACCGCGTGACCACCGGCCGGAACCGGCCGGACCGCCGCCGATTCCGTCATCGACCGTGCCCCCAGGCAACGCCGCGCCCCTCGACGCCCTCTTCCCGCACGGCAACCCGACCCCCACGAAGGGACGCACGGTGGTTACGAGCACCACGAGACGAACAGCCCTCGCCCTCACCGCGATAGGCGCGGTACTGGCCCCCGCGGCGCCCGCGGTCGCCGCGCCCGGTGCGCCGGCGGCGGCCTCCGTCGACCTGCGCGCGGACGTGAACCGGGACGGGCGGGTCGACGTCACCGGAACGACCGACACCGCCGGTGAGGACATCTGGAGCCCCGCCCGGGGCGCGGTCTTCCTGCCCAACATCGACGACGACACCAAGCGCTGTCCGAAGACCGGTCCCGGCGGCAAGCCGCTGTCCGACGCCAAGCTCGCGGCCTGCAACGACGCGGCCGACGCCGTCGTCAACGGCACCGCCGACCTCGCCGACCTGGCCCGTGTCCGCGCCGTCCCGGTGACCGGACTGCCCGCCACGGCGACCGGCGCGGTGAGCGTCCCCGCCGGCGGCAGGTACACGCGGGTGTTCGTCAAGCGCCCCACCGGGTGGGCCCACGTCACCGGGAAGACCCGCCTGACCGCCGCCGAGCTGCGCGCCGGTGTCGAGTTCGCCGTCGAGAGCACCGACATCGTGCGCGACAGCAAGGTCTGGGACGGCCGCGCCGTGATCCGTCTGACCGTGACGGCGCCGGGCAGGCCGGCCGTGCGGGACGACATCACCCTGCGCGTGGCGCCGCTGCTGACCCACCACCACCTGCAGAAGGCCCAGCAGGTGCTCGTCACCAGGGTGCCGGGCACGGAGGAGTACGCCCTCCTCCAGCAGGCGTTCGTCAAGGGCCTCGCCAAGGAGGCGAAGGCGGCCGGCATCACCGCGCCGCTCGTCACCTTCGACAAGTACCAGGACGTCTGGGCGCAGGACTTCGTCGAGCCCGGCTACGTCAGCATGACCGGCCCCGACGGCCGCCGCCAGGTCATCCGCGTGATGCTGCGCTCGGCGCAGCCCGACCGGGAGGCGGGCCGCGAGCTGTTCGAGAAGCTGCGCGGCAACGGCGTGGGTGTCGTCCAGGTCACCGGGGTCCGCGACTCGGAGGAGTGGACCCTGAACTCCATGGGGAACCTGGAGACGATCCCCCCGTACGCCCACAAGGGCCGGTCGTTCCCGGCCGGGCGGATCATCATGGGCGAGCGCAAGGACGACGGGTCCAGGCCCGCGCAGGTGATGCGCACCATGCTGGCCTCGCAGGGCTTCCAGGACCCGCTCCTGCTGGACACGTCGTGGCTGCACGTGGGCCACGTGGACGAGTTCGTGCAGTTCCTGCCCGCGCCGGGCACCCCGCGCGGCTGGCGGATCGGCGTCGCCGACCCCGAGGCGGGGATGAAGCTGCTGCGCGACGCGCAGAAGGCCGGGCACGGCAAGACCCGGATGTTCTCCGTGCCGGACTCCGAGGAGCGGCTCGCCCCGAAGGAGACCATCGACAAGGCCCTCGCCTCCAAGGAGCTGGTCGCCGACAACGCCCTGGCCGCCGCGCGGATCAAGGCCAACCTGGCGGTCCTCCAGCGCGAGACGGGCGTCACGGACGCCGAGGTCGTGCGCGTGCCGGCGCTGTACACGCGCGGCACGGAGCAGGTCGGCGAGCGCGGCGACCGGATGCCGCGGCTGTCGCGGCTGGGCGCCGGCGAGCTGTCGGAGGCGGTCGGCGCGTACGGCCAGCAGAAGCGGCTGGACCGCCGCGAGGGGCGGGCCGCGGGCCCCGGCACCGTCATGACCAGCGCGTACGTCCCCGGTGCGGTCAACGGCGTCCTGCTGGGCGGCGACCGCTACCTGGCCCCGCGCCAGTGGGGGCCGGTGATCGGCGGCAAGGACATCTTCACCGCCGCCGTGACGGCCGCCTACACCGGCGCCGGGCTGAAGGTCTCGTACCTCGACGACTGGTACACGTACCACCTGGGCATGGGCGAGGTGCACTGCGGGACGAACACGCTGCGCGACGCGTCCGCCGCGTGGTGGAAGCCGTAGACAGCGGGGAGCATGGGTGATGTGCCCATGCTCGTCGGAACCTCGGGGTGGAGTTACACGGACTGGCGCGGCGGGTTCTACCCGGCCGGGCTGCCGCAGCGGCTGTGGCTGGAGGAGTACGCCCGCCACTTCGTGACCGTGGAGAACAACAACGCCTTCTACCGGCTGCCCGCGAGGGAGGTCTTCACCGCCTGGCACGACCGGACCCCGGAGGGGTTCGTCATGGCGGTGAAGGCCAGCCGCTACCTGACCCACGTCAAGCGGCTGCGCGACCCCGAGGAGCCGGTGGAGCGGCTGATGGGCCGGGCGGAGGGCCTCGGCGACCGGCTGGGGCCCGTCCTGGTGCAGCTGCCGCCGAACCTGCGCGGGGACACCGGCGCGCTCGACGCCTGCCTGCGCCGCTTCCCCGGCACGGTGCGGGTGGCGGTCGAGCCGCGCCACCCCTCCTGGTGGGAGGCGGAACGGGAGCTGCGGGTGGTGCTGGAGCGGTACGGCGCCGCCCTGTGCTGGGCGGACCGGGGCTCCCGGCCGGTGACACCGCTGTGGCGCACGGCGCCCTGGGGGTACGTGCGGTTCCACGCGGGCGCCGCCCGGCCGTGGCCCCGCTACGGGCGCCGGGCGCTGGCCTCCTGGGCGGGCCGGATCGCCGGGGCCTGGGCGGACGAGGACGACGTGTACGTGTACTTCAACAACGACCCGGGCGGCGCCGCCGTCGTGGACGCCGCCGTGTTCGCGAGGGCGGCGTCCGCGCTCGGCCGGACGGTGACGCGCACGCCCTCCCCGTGACCGGGCCGCCCCCGCTCGCCCCGCCGCCCCCGTACCGCCGGCCCCCGCCGCGGCCGGGTCTCAGCCGCCCGTCACCGGCGGGATGCCGAGCAGGTCCAGCGCCTCCTCCCAGGGGAAGCCGCCGGGGCCGGGCCGCTCCGGGTCCGGGCCGCCGACGCGGACGCCCATCCCCCGCAGGACCTCCAGGCTCCGCCGGTACGCGGGGTGGGCGGCCTGGGCGGCGCTGAGGCACGGCAGGACGGCGGTGGGGACACCGGCGCCGTACGCCTCGCAGAGGATGCCCAGCGCGAGGGTGTCCGACATTCCGGCGGCCCACTTGTTGAGGGTGTTGAAGGTGGCGGGGGCGACCGCGACGGCGTCCGGGTCGGGCAGCGGGCGGGGCTCCCCGGGGCGGCGCCAGGCGGAGCGGATGGGGTGGCCGGTCCGGGCCTCGACGGCGGCCGGGTCGATGAAGCCCATGGCCAGGGGCGTGGCCACGACACCCACGTCCCAACCCCGTTCCTGCGCCGCGGAGATGAGCGTTCCGACGCCGGGTGCGACGCCGGCGGCGCAGACGACGACGTACAGGAAGGGCCGGCGCGGCTGGTCGGGCATGTGAGGGCTCCGGTCGGTGTGGTGACGGGAGGCCGGTGCGTCCCGTGGCTGGTACGGCGATGGTGCCGCAGTGCGCACGCCCGGCGGTAGGTACCCTGAGCGCGTCGCGGACTCTCCCATCACCCCTTCCGTTCGGTGCAGTTGGTCCGCCGGCGTCGGCTGGGGTGGCGGAACGATCGGAATCAGGCAGGTGCACAGGGTGCTGGTGGCGGATCGGTACCGGTTGGAGTCTCCCATCGGCCGCGGCGCGATGGGCGAGGTCTGGCGCGCCACGGACGAGGTGCTGGGCCGGCCGGTGGCCATGAAGCTGCTGCTCGGGGACGACTCCGACGCGCAGACGGCGGCCAGGTTCCGGCTGGAGGGCCAGACGGCGGCCCGGCTCAGCCACCCGCACGTGGTGGCGGTGTTCGACTTCGGCGCCTGGGAGGGCCGTTTCTACCTGGTCATGGAGCTGGTGGAGGGGCGCAGCCTGGCGCAGGAGCTGGCCGCGGCCGGGTCCCTCGCCGCGCCGCGGGTGGCGGCCGTCGCCGCGCAGACGGCGGCGGGCCTGGCGTCGGCGCACCGGCAGGGCATCGTGCACCGGGACATCAAGCCGGGGAACCTGATGTCGGACGCGGACGGCACGGTGAAGCTGGGCGACTTCGGGATCGCCCGGTTCGTGGACGACCCGGCCGCCGCGCTCACCCAGGCGGGGCAGATCGTCGGCACCAGCCTGTACCTGGCACCGGAGCGGGCGCTGGGGCAGCCGGCCGGTCCGGCGTCGGACGTGTACTCGCTCGGGTGCGTGCTGTACCAACTGCTCACCGGGCGCCCGCCGTTCCACGCCGACACCGCGACGGCGATCCTCTACCAGCACATCGACACCGCGCCGGTGCCGCCGCTGCGGCTCGGGGTGGACGTGCCGCCGGCGTTCGAGAACTACCTGCTGTCGATGCTCGCCAAGCAGCCGGAGGAGCGGCCCTCGGCGCAGGAGGTGGCCGACTGGTTCGCCTCGGGCGCCTGGCAGGGGCGGGCGCAGTCGCTGCCGGAGCCGGCCGCCGCGCACGCGCCGGCCCCCGCGCCCGCCCCGGCCGCCCCGCGCGTACCGGCGGCCACGCGCGGGACGGGCGGTGGGCGCGTGGCGGGTGTGGGGCGTGCGGGGACGGGGTCGAGGCGTGCGGGGGCGCCGGTGGCGGCGCAGGGCCGTCCCGGTGGCCCGCTGCCGACGGCGGCTCCGGGGCCGGCCGGGCAGGAGGGCGGCGCGGGGACCACGTACATGCTGCCGCCGAACGCGCCTCGGCAGGGCGGCGGCCGGGGCAGGCGCGCGCTGCCCGACCGGCGTGGCGTGGGCGGTGCCCGGCAGTTCGTCAGCAGGCGTCCGCGGGTGGCGAGCGCCATCGCGGGGAGCGTGGCCTTCTTCGCCGCCGTACTGATCGGCATGGCGCTGTTCTCGCCGGACGGCTCCACGGAGACGCCCCGGGTGGAGATCGGGGTGACCCCCACCACCCTGGGCGGTGGCTCCGGGCACTGACGGTCCCCGGACAGGGCCCCGGGGCGGCGGTTCCGGGGATGCGTTCCCGGGGCGGGTCCGGGCGGGCGGGCCAGGGCCGGGGTCAGGGCAGGCGGGCCCGGGCCGGGGTCAGGGCACGTCGGTCATGGCGGGCATCTCGCCCTCGGTCCTGTTCATGTCGATGACGGAGAACGTCGCCCCCTGCGGGTCGCGGATGCTGGCGAACCGGCCGAACGGGGTGTCCATGGGCCCCCACACCGCCGCCCCGCCGCGCTCGGTCGCCCGGGCCACCGCCGCGTCGCAGTCGTCGACCCCGAAGTAGACGTTGATGTACGGCGGGACCTCCGGAGGGAAGTCGTCCGTCATCTCCATCCGGCCCAGTACGGGGTCCTCGCCGACGTGGAAGGTCCGGAAGTCCATGCCTTCATGGGTCTCCATCGTCTTGGCGGTGTAGGGGAAGACGGCCGGGAAGAAGGCGTCGGAGCTGTCCGGTGAGCGCGTGAAGACCTCGGCCCAGCAGTACGCCCCGGGCACGCCGAGCACGTCGAACCCCTCGTGGGTGCCCGCCTGCCAGACCCCGAAGACGACGCCGCCGGGGTCCCTGGCCAGCACCATGGTGCCGAAGTCGTCGACCGTCATCGGCCCCATGAGGACCTCGCCGCCGTTGTCGCGGATCCTGGCCGCGGTGGCCTCCGCGTCGGGGGAGGCGAGGTAGAGGCACCAGGCCGACTGCTCCTCGCCGCCGGGCATCGGCGGCACGACGGCCGCCACCGCCTTGCCGTCGGCGTACGCCTGCGTGTAATTGCCGAACTCGCTCGACGACTCGCCGAACGTCCATCCCAGTACGTCGCCGTAGAAGCTCTTGGCGCCCTCGACGTCCGTGAACATCGCGTCCGCCCAGCAGGGCGTGCCTTCGGGTTGTACCGCCATGATTCCGTCCCTCACCGCTCGGTACCGCTCGGATCCACCACGCGGAATCCGTCCGAATTGTCACGCTAGCGAGCGATACGCCGGTGCGCGCGCCGAAACGGATCGAGACAACACCGGAAAGTCGACCCCGCGTCGAGCGGTCGCGGCTGACGAGGTGTCATAATGCGGATGTAGCCCATCGTGCATCCCCCGTCGCGATGGGCTACACCCCTGCACGGGCAAGGGACTCCCCTCGTGGCCCCCCGCCCGTGTTTTTTCGAGTCAACAGTGACGCAGAGTGCTTGCGCAAGTCGATTCCGGTGCCGGATCCGATGACCGTACGAGCCCGTCGACCGCGCTCGGACGACGCGCCGCGCGGGGCGGACCCGCGGACGTGGCGGCGGATCGGAAGATGTCCGGCTCGGACTTCGTCGGGGCGAGCCGGTGAAGCGGCGCGGCCGTCGCCTGCCCTCAATTCGTCGCGGACGCGTCGGAAGTAGTCGGCGATGCCGTCACGGGACCGCAATTCCTCGCGGAACGGCACGCCGGTGAATTCGGCGGGATCGCGGCCGGCGGGAGTTCGCTTTTTTCGTTCCCGGACAAAACGCGGGAATCCTGCGGAATGGATACGGAGCCGCGGGCGCGGGGCAGCGGCACGGGCGCGCCGGTCATGGTCCGCACGGCGGCGATGCCGGCGCTGTGGGTGCTGACGACCGTGGGACCGCCGACGGTCGGCACGGAGGGGACCGGCGGATCAGCCGGCCGCCAGCAGCTCCGCCAGGAAGGCGTCCAGCTCCTCGATGCGCTCCCGGCCGGCCGGGACCTCCTCGTACGTGCGCTCCAGGAAGCGCCGCAGCGACGGCGCCCACACGGTGAACACGGTCGTGTGCGCCAGCTCGATGCGCAGCTCCTCGCGGGTGCCGTTGAGCACCGGCCACATCCGCACGTCACCCTCGCCTATCGGGTGCGCCATGCCGTCCCGCAGCATGTCGCGGTCGAGGCGCCACTCGGCGTACACGAACCCGGCGTGGGTGAAGCCGACCGTGACCGCGTACGGGTCACGCGCGTCGTAGGTCAGGTGCGACAGGACGGGAAGCTCGGTGCCGTCCGGCGAGAGAAGCCGCATGAAGACCTTGTCGCGCAGGACCGTGTTCATGTCGTTCCTCCAGAGGGATGGGTGACGGGAGCCCCCTTGCAGGTGCCCCGGGAAACCCGAGTAATGCGGGTGACCGGGGGACCCGTGCTACTCCGGTCGGCCGCACACCGCCCTGCGGCCCGTGCGGCCCGTCCCTACCGTGACTGAATGATCGTCAGTTCTTTCGTGGCCGCCCTGCTGCTGCTCCCGTCCCTGCCGGCCGGCCCCGCCTCCGGCCCGCGCCCCGTCGAGCCGGTGCCGCCGCCCGCCGCCGTGCGCGTCGACCCGGTGCTCCTGCACCGCCCCGGCACCCAGGTGCGCCTCCCGCCCGGCGTGAAGGCGCCGCCCCGGCTGTCCGCGCGGTCCTGGCTGATCGCCGACGCCGTCACCGGCGACGTCCTCGCCGCCCACGACGCCCACCGGCGCCTGCCGCCGGCCTCCACCCTGAAGACGCTGTTCGCCCTGGCCACGCTGCCCGGCCTGCCGCCCGACCGGCAGCACACGGTGAGCGAGCACGAGCTGCGCGGCATCGGCGACGGGAGCAGCCTGGTGGGCGTCCGGGAGGAGGTCACCTACCGGGTGGCCGACCTGTGGCGCGGGGTCTTCCTCAGCTCCGGCAACGACGCCGTCCGCGTCCTCGCGGGCCTCAACGGCGGCTGGGCGGCCACCGTCCGCAGGATGCAGGCCACCGCCCGCGCGCTGGGCGCCCACGACACCCGGGTGGTGTCGCCCGACGGGTACGACGCGCCGGGCCAGGTGTCGTCCGCGTACGACCTGGCGGTCTTCGGCCGCGCGGGGCTGCGCAACCCGGACTTCGCGCACTACGCCGCCACGCCCTACGCGCAGTTCCCGGCCGGCCGCTGGTCCTTCGGGATCCGCAACACCAACCGGCTGCTCACCGGCGCCGACGGCGTACGGCGCTACCCCGGGCTCCTCGGCATCAAGAACGGCTACACCAGCAACGCCGGCCACACCCTGATCGCCGCCGCCCGCAAGGGCTCGCGGACGCTGGTCGTCTCGGTGATGAACCCGCGGCGGGGCGGCGCGTACGCCGTGTACGAGGAGACCCGCGACCTGCTCGACTGGGGCTTCGCGGCGGCACCCCACGCCCGCCCGGTGGGCTCCCTGCTGCCGCCGCGCGCCGCCCTCCCGGTCCGTGCGGCCGCCGCGCCGCCGGCCCCGTCGGCGCCCCCGGCACCGCGCTCCGTCCCGCCGACCGCCGCCGTCTCCGTCGCCACCCTGCCGGTCCCGGCCGACGGGGACGGCCCGCCCCCGCTGCTGCCGCTCACCTTCGTCGGCGCGGCGTTCCTCGCGGCGGCGGCCCTGTGGCGGGTGCGCCGCCGCACGGAGCGGTGACGCGGGGGGCGGGCGGCGCGGACCCGGGGGGGGACGCGGGGCCGGGTGCGGCCGGGGCGCGGTCGAGGTGCCGATCCGTGACACTGCCTCCATGACTCCCCTTCCCGTGATCCTCGACTGCGACCCCGGGCACGACGACGCCTTCGCCATCATGCTGGCCGCCGCCCACCCCGCCATCGAGCTCCTCGCGATCACCACCGTCGCCGGCAACGCGACCGTCGAGCGGACCGCGCTCAACGCGCGCCGCGTGTGCACGGTCGCCGGGATCGACGGCGTACCGATCGCCGCGGGCCTGGCCGGGCCGCTGCACGGGACCGGGATCGTGGCCGGGAACATCCACGGCGAGTCCGGTCTCGACGGTCCCGGGTTCGGCGAACCGACCGTCCCCCTCGACCCGCGCGACGCGATCACGCTGCTCCGCGAGACGCTGCTCGCCCACCCCGCCCCGGTGACGCTGGTACCGACCGGGCCGCTCAGCAACGTCGCCGCGTTCCTCCTCGCCCACCCCGCCCTGGCCGCCGACCGGATCGAGCGGATCGTGCTGATGGGCGGCTCCACGGGGCGCGGCAACCGCACCCCGGCCGCCGAGTTCAACATCGCCGCCGACCCGGAGGCGGCCGACATCGTGTTCTCCAGCGGGCTGGACATCACCATGATCGGCCTCAACGTCAGCCACCAGGTCCCGGCCACCCCCGACGTGCTCGCCCGACTGGAGGCCCTCGGCACGCCCCTGTCGCGGCTCTGCGTCGAGCTGCTGACCTTCTTCGGCACCACCTACCGCGAGGTCTTCGGCTTCACCGCGCCGCCCCTGCACGACCCGCTGACGGTGGCCCACCTCATCGACCCGGACCTGATCACCACGGTCCGCGCCCCGGTCGCCGTCGAGCTGACCGGCACGCACACGCGCGGCGCCACCGTGGTCGACCTCGACGGCGTCACCGGCCGGCCCGCCAACGCCCGCGTCGGCACCGCCGTCGACGCCCCGGCCTTCTGGGACCTGATCGTCGACGCCGTACGCACCCTGGGCGGCTGATCGGCGGGGCGCACACGGCTCAGCGCCGCAGCGCCCACTTCTGCACCGACTCCAGCGGCCCGGCCGGGAAGCGCCGCAGCCACCAGGTGGAGAACACCAGCAGCACCACAGACACCGCCGCCCACAGGCCCATCACCCACCACGGCTGCCACGACGTACCGAGCCGGGCCGCCAGGCCGAGCCCGAAGCCGTACGCGACGAGCACGCACAGCACGTTCTGCGCGACGTACCCCGACAGGGCCATGCGCCCCACCGACGTCAGCGCGCGCATCAGCGGACCCGGGCGCCGCACACGGTCCACGGCCGCGCCGATCAGGCCGATGTACCCGACCGCCATCAGCGGCGCCGCGCCGTACCGCCCCAGCAGCAGGAAGTCCGGGCCGGCCACCGCCACCGCCGCGTTCAGCGGGACGCCCAGGCCCAGGCCCCACACCAGCATCCGCGCCCGGATCCGCCGCGCCGCCGCGTCCGTGCCGAAGGCACCGGCCCCGAAGAGCCGTACGCCCAGCAGGAAGAGGAACAGCAGCAGGCAGAACGTCAGCACCGGCTCCAGGCGCAGGGCGATCGCGTTCTCCAGGCGGAAGGCGATCTGGTCCGCCCAACTGCCGTGCGCGTACAGGTCGACGACCTCCCGGGAGACACCGCCGCCCGGCGAGGGGTCCGACGCCAGGGCGGCCGTCAGCAGCCCGATCACCATCAGGTGGGCCCCGGCCGCCCACCACATCACCCGCCGCCACGCCCGCTGCGAGCGGGTCAGCAGCCAGGCCACGAGCAGCGCCGTCACGGCGTACCCCATCAGCACGTCCCAGGCGAAGACCAGCACGAAGTGCACGGTCCCCTCCGCGAAGAGGAACAGCGCCCGCCACCGGTACGGTCCCGGCCACGGCCGGCCGTGCCGGGCCGCGGAGCCGTACTGGATCGCCAGCCCGACCCCGAACAGGATGGTGAGCATCGACAGGAACTTCCCGTCCGCCAGCAGCCGGAACACGCTCCCCACGGCCTCCGGGACCGTGGCGAACGACGGTTCCGGCAGGGCGCCCTGGAGGACTCCCCACTCGGACCCCGGCGCGGTGAACACCCACACGTTGGTCATGAGCGTCCCGAGGATCGCCACGCCGCGCAGGACGTCGAGCAGGGGAAGGCGTTTCGTGGTGGTGCCCGCGGTCTCCACCGGGTCACGAAGGGTCTCGGTCATGTTCCCAGCGTCCCGGCGCACCCCGCCGGAAACGTCATGAGCATGGACGAAGCCCCCCTACATCGAAGGATGTAGCGGGCGGGCGCGGTCTCACCTGCCAGGACACCACCCGTCGCGGCGCGCCCGTTTCGTCCCTGTCCGGCGGGTACTCGTCCCCCTATGGACACCGAAACGGACCCCAGCGGCGACAGAGACGCAACGACCCTCCCCCGGACGGTGCTTGAGCGGCCGGCGGCCGTCAGGCGCGAGATCCGCGGCCGGGTGCGCACCCACCGGCCCGCCGTCGTCGAGGGGGTGGCCGAGAACGGCGGGGTGGAGGAGAACATCGTGCGGGGCGAGGACTGAGCCGCCCGTAGGGTCGGCGCATGACCACCTCCGCCGTCTCCCTCGCCACCGCGCAGCGCTCACTGGGCGACCCGGACCTGCGCTACCCCCTCCACCCGCCGCTCCTGCGCGGCTGCCCCCGCACGGCGACGCCCGAGCTCGTCTTCCCCGTCGAGGTGGACTACGCCTACGAGGACGTCCCCGCCGACCTGTTCACCTCCTCGCCCCGCGGCGGGGGGCTGGAGCGGTGGGCGCCGCTGCTGCCGCCGCTCGACGCGCCCGGCCTGGGCGAGGGGGGCACCCCGCTCGTCCCCGTCGGGGACGGAGTGTGGGTCAAGGACGAGTCGCGCAACCCGACGTGGAGCCACAAGGACCGGCTCAACCGGGTGGCGGTCGGCGCGGCCGTCCACGTGGGCGCCGAGGGGATCGCGGTGGCGTCGTCCGGCAACCACGGCGCCTCCGCCGCCGCCTACGCCGCCCGCGCCGGGCTGCGCTGCGTCGTGCTCGCCTCGGCCGGTGCGCCGCCCGCGGTCGCGTCCTTCCTCCGGGCGTACGGGGTGGACGTCGTCGCCGTACCGGCGGCGGCGCGCTGGCCGCTGCTCGCGATGATCGCCGATCGCCTCGGCTACCACACCGTCAGCAACCTCACCCCGACCCACACCGGCCACCCCTTCGGACCGGAGGGGTACAAGACCGTCGCGTACGAGATCCACGCCGACCTCGGGGTCCCGGCGGCGGTGTTCGTCCCCACCGGCTACGGCGAGCTGCTGTTCGGCGTCTGGAAGGGATTCCGCGAGCTGCGGGACCTGGGCGTGACGGACAGGGTGCCGCGGGTGTTCGGCTGCGAGCCGGCGGCCGGGGGCCCGCTGGCGGCCGCCGTCCGGTCCGGGGCGCCGGCGGCGGTGGTGGAGCCCGGTGCCACCGACGCGTACGCGATCGACTGCTCCGTCGGGGGCAACCGCGCCGTGCGGGCGGTCCTCGACAGCGGCGGCGACGCGCTCCTGGTGACGGACGCGGAGCTGGCCCGGGCCAGGGACGACCTGGCCCGCCAGGGCCTGTGGGCGGAACTGTCGGCGGCGGCGGGGCTGGCGGGCTTCCGCCAGTGGACCGCCCGCGGGGGTGACGCCGGCGGGCCGGTGGTGTGCGTGTCCACGTCCAGCGGGTTCAAGGACCTCGGAGTGGGCGGCGACCCGCTGGAGCCGGTCGAGCCGACCTGGGAGGCCCTGACCCGGGCCCTCGGCCACCGGGGGTGACCCGCCCCGGCGGAACCCGGCCGTGGCGGCCCGGGGAGGCCCCGCAGGGTTCGGCGTCCGCCCGGAGCGCGGGCGAGCGCGCCTGCGGGGCCCGACACGACCTAGGGCAGCAGGTGGGCGTAGGAGCGGGGGTGGGCCGCCAGGTAGGCGCGCAGGGTCGCCGGGGGGTGGCCGGTGAGGCGGCGGACCGTGTCGGCGACGGTGCCCATCTCGCCGGTGGCGATCGCCTGGTAGGAGGTGACCCAGCCGGTGACCTCCCAGTGCTCCGCGCCGAGGGCCGCACGGGAGGCGTAGGCCTCGGCGGGGGTCTCGGCGACGTAGCGGACCGGCCGGCCGGCCGCCCGGGACAGCTCCTCCGCCGCCTCAGCGAGGGTCAGCGCCTCCTCGCCGGTGACGTCGTAGGCGGCGCCGTCGTGCTCGGAGCCGCCCAGCAGCACGGCCGCCGCCACGTCCGCGATGTCCTCGTGGGCGACCGCCGCGACCCGCCCGTCGCCCGCCGGGCCCCGGATGACGCCGTCCGCGCCGGCCATCGCGGTGAACCCGGCGAGGTACCAGCTGTCGCGCAGGAACGTGTGGGGCACGTCCCTCGCCTCGATGTACCGCTCGGTGTGCCAGTGGTCCCGGGCGAAGGTGAACGTCGCCTGGGGCGCCGCGCCCAGGAACGACAGGTACACGATGCGCCCCACGCCCGCCGCCAGCGCCGCGTCGATCGCCGTCCGGTGGTCCTGGATCCGGTCGGGGCCCTCGTGCGCGGACACCAGGAACAGCGTGTCGGCGCCGTCCACGGCGCGGCGCACGGCCTCGCCGTCCCCGTAGGGCGCCGGCGCGGTCCGCACCGCGCCCGGCAGGTCCGGCAGCCGGGCGGGGTCACGGCCGAGCAGCCGGGTCTTGACGCCCCGGTCGGCGAGGCGGCGGGCGACACGGCCGCCGACGCGGCCGCTCGCCCCGGTCACAGCGATCACGGATGGCATGGGGCCGAGTCTGCCTCGGAGCGGTCAGGCGTACACCTCGGTGACCTCCAGCACGCGGGCGGTGATCCGCCCGTCCGGCGTACGCTCCGGGTCGGCCAGGTAGGCGCGGTAGGCGTCCTCGGTCGGGAACCGCACGAGGTGGACCTCCGACAGTCCGTCGGCGGTCCGCAGCCGCCGTTCGAGCCGCCCGCCGTGGCGCGGGAGGAGGGCGAGCGCCCTCTCCTCGTACGCCGTGGCCTCCTCCACCGCGTCGGCCGGGTAGTCCAGGAGCACGGCCAGCAGGAAGGCCGGGGCGGGTCCGCCGCCCAGCGGCTTGTAGAAGTGGACGTCGACGTTCCCGCCGGGGATGCCCTCGGAGCGCCCGGTCTCGACGTACCCCAGGCGCCGGTAGAACGCGGGCGCCTGGAAGGAGAACGACGACACGATCATGTGGTCGCAGCCGCGCCGCCGCGCCTCCTCCTCCGCCGCGCGCATCAGCTCCGTGCCGAGGCCGGTGCCGCGCCGGTCGTCGCGGACCCAGACCATGGAGACCCCGGCGAGTCCGCCCCACGTCCAGCCGGTGAGCCCGCCGGTGATCTCGCCCGTCGCGTCGTCGGTGGCGCGCACCGACAGCTCGGCCTCGTCACAGGCGCCGGTGGCGGCCCGGTTGAAGACCGTCAGCTCCTTGTCGAGGCGTGCGGACAGTTCCTTGTCCTCGCCCCCCACCGTAAGGGTCACTTGTCCTCCAGGTCGCCTTCGGTCTCCAGGTACACCTGGCGCAGCGCTTCGAGCACCTGCGGGTCGGGCTTCTCCCACATGCCGCGCGACTCGGCCTCCAGGAGCCGCTCGGCGATGCCGTGCAGCGCCCACGGGTTGGCCTCCTGGAGGAAGGCCTTGTTCTCCGGGTCCAGGACGTACGCCTCGGTGAGCCTGTCGTACATCCAGTCGGCGACGACGCCGGTCGTGGCGTCGTACCCGAAGAGGTAGTCGACGGTCGCGGCCAGCTCGAACGCGCCCTTGTAGCCGTGGCGGCGCATCGCCTCGATCCAGCGCGGGTTGACCACGCGGGCGCGGAAGACGCGGGACGTCTCCTCGACGAGGGTGCGGGTGCGCACGCTCTCGGGGCGGGTGGAGTCGCCGATGTACGCCTCGGGCGCCGTGCCCTTGAGCGCGCGCACGGTGGCGACCATGCCGCCGTGGTACTGGAAGTAGTCGTCCGAGTCGGCGATGTCGTGCTCGCGGGTGTCGGTGTTCTTCGCCGCCACCGCGATGCGCTTGTACGCCGTCTCCATCTCGCCGCGCGCCGGGCGGCCCTCCAGGCCGCGCCCGTACGCGTAGCCGCCCCACACCGTGTACACCTCGGCGAGGTCGGCGTCGGTGCGCCAGTCGCGCGAGTCGATCAGCTGGAGGATGCCCGCGCCGTACGTCCCCGGCCGGGAGCCGAAGATGCGGGTGGTGGCGCGGCGTTCGTCGCCGTGCTCGGCGAGGTCGGCCTGCGTGTGGGCGCGGACGTAGTTGTCGCCGGCGGGCTCGTCGAGCGAGGCGGCGAGCCGGACCGCGTCGTCGAGCAGCCCGATGGTGTGCGGGAACGCGTCGCGGAAGAAGCCCGAGATGCGCAGCGTCACGTCGATGCGCGGGCGGCCCAGCTCGGCGAGCGGGACGGGCTCCAGGCCGGTGACGCGGCGCGAGGCGTCGTCCCAGACGGGCCGGATGCCGAGCAGGGCGAGCGCCTCGGCGACGTCGTCGCCGGCGGTGCGCATGGCGCTGGTGCCCCACAGGGACAGGCCGACGGAGGTGGGCCATTCGCCGTTGTCGGCGCGGTACCGCTCCAGGAGGGAGTCGGCGAGGGCCTGGCCGGTCTCCCAGGCGAGCCGGGACGGCACGGCCTTGGGGTCGACGGAGTAGAAGTTCCGGCCGGTCGGCAGCACGTTGACCAGGCCCCGCAGCGGGGAGCCGGAGGGGCCGGCCGGGACGAAGCCGCCGTCCAGGGCGTGGACGGCGTTGTCCAGCTCGTCGGTGGTGGCGGCGAGGCGCGGGACGACCTGGCGGGCCGCGAAGTCGAGGATCGCGGCGACGGCCGGGTCGTACCCCTCGGCGACCCGGGTGACGGCGGCCGGGTTCCAGTCGGCGGCCTCCATCGCCTCGACCAGGGCGCGGGCCTTCGCCTCCGCCTCGTCGGCGCCTGTGCGGGTGGCGGCGGACTCGTCCAGGCCGAGGGCCTCGCGCAGGCCGGGCAGGGACTGCGTACCGCCCCAGATCTGCCGGGCGCGCAGGATCGACAGGACCAGGTTGACCCGCTCGGGGCCGGCGGGGGCGCCGCCGAGGACGTGCAGGCCGTCGCGGATCTGGGCGTCCTTGACCTCGCAGAGCCAGCCGTCGACGTGGAGCAGGAAGTCGTCGAACCCGTCGTCGTCGGGCCGGTCCTCCAGGCCCAGGTCGTGGTCGAGCTTGGCGGCCTGGATCAGCGTCCAGATCTGGGCGCGGATGGCCGGCAGCTTGGACGGGTCCATGGAGGAGATCTGCGCGTACTCGTCGAGCAGCTGCTCCAGGCGCGTGATGTCGCCGTACGACTCGGCGCGGGCCATCGGCGGCACCAGGTGGTCGACGAGCGTGGCGTGGACGCGGCGCTTGGCCTGGGTGCCCTCGCCCGGGTCGTTCACCAGGAACGGGTAGACCAGCGGGAGGTCGCCGAGGGCCGCGTCGGGGGCGCAGGCGGCGGACAGGCCGGCGTTCTTGCCGGGCAGCCACTCCAGGTTGCCGTGCTTGCCCAGGTGGACCATGGCGTCGGCGCCGAAACCGCCGTCCTCGGCGCGGGCGGCGATCCAGCGGTAGGCGGCCAGGTAGTGGTGGGAGGGCGGCAGGTCGGGGTCGTGGTAGATCGCGATCGGGTTCTCACCGAAGCCGCGCGGCGGCTGGATGAGGATCAGGAGGTTCCCGCGGCGCAGGGCGGCGAGGACGATGTCGCCCTCCGGGTTGCGGGAGCGGTCCAGGAACATCTCGCCGGGCGGCGGGCCCCAGTGCTCCTCGACCCGGTCCCGCAGCTCCTGCGGCAGGGCGGCGTACCAGCGCTTGTAGTCGGCGGCCGGGATGCGGACCGGGTTCCTGGCCAGCTGCTCCTCGGTGAGCCAGTCCTGGTCGTGGCCGCCCGCCTCGATGAGGGCGTAGATCAGCTCGTCGCCGTCGCCGGACGCCAGGCCCGGGACCTCCTCGGTGCCGAAGTCGTACCCCTCGTCGCGCAGCCGGCGCAGCAGCGCGACGGCGGAGGCGGGGGTGTCCAGGCCGACGGCGTTGCCGATGCGGGAGTGCTTGGTGGGGTACGCGGAGAGGACCAGCGCGAGGCGCTTGTCACGGTTGGGGATGTGCCGCAGCCGGGCGTGGCGGACGGCGATCCCTGCGACGCGGGCGGCGCGCTCGGCATCGGCGACGTACGCGGGCAGGCCGTCGGCGTCGATCTCCTTGAACGAGAACGGCACGGTGATGAGACGGCCGTCGAACTCCGGGACGGCGACCTGGCCGGCGGCGTCGAGCGGCGAGAGGCCCTCGTCGTTCTCCTCCCAGGCGGCGCGCGAGCCGGTCAGGCACAGGGCCTGGAGGATGGGGACGTCCAGGGCGGCGAGGGCGCCCGCGTCCCACGACTCGTCGTCGCCGCCCGCCTGCGCCTCGGCGGGCCTGGTGCCGCCGGCGGCGAGGACGGTGGTGACGACCGCGTCGACCGTCCGCAGGCTGTCCAGCAGCTCCGGCTCGGGGGCGCGGAGGGAGGCCACGTACAGCGGGAGGGCCTGGCCGCCCGCGTCCTCGATGGCGTCGCAGAGGGTGGAGACGAAGGCGGTGTTGCCGCTCATGTGGTGGGCGCGGTAGTAGAGCACGGCGACCGTGGGGCCGGTGGTGGTGCGCGCGGTCCGCTCCAGCGGGCCCCAGGTGGGGGCGGCGGCCGGGGGCTCGAAGCCGTGGCCGGTGAGCAGGACGGTGTCGGAGAGGAAGCGGGCGAGCTGCTCCAGGTTGCCCGGTCCGCCGTGGGCGAGGTAGGCGTGCGCCTCGGCCGCGATGCCGATCGGGACGGTGGAGGTCTCCATCAGCTGCGCGTCGGGGGCCTGTTCGCCGGTGAGGACGACGAGCGGCCTGCCCGTCTCCCGGAGCGCGTGGAGGCCGTCCTCCCAGGCGCGGATGCCGCCGAGGAGGCGTACGACGACGAGGTCGGCGCCGTCGAGGAGCCCCGGGAGGTCGTCCATGGGCAGCCGCGCCGGGTTGGCGAACCGGTAGGTGACGGGGCCTTCGGCCGCGCGGGCGCTGAGGAGGTCGGTGTCGGAGTGCGACAGCAGCAGGATCGTCGTGGCGGGCGCCTGGGCGGGGGCCGCCTCGGGCGTGGTCGCGTGCGTCATGACGTGCGCAGGCCTTCCTCGGGGTGTCCGCGCCCCGGGTGGTCGTAGGACGGCGGGAGTTCCTGACTCGCCCGGTTTCCGGCCGGACTCACAGTGGCGGGACCGCGCCGGATTCTCACCGGGCTTCCTCCCTAGGGCCCTGGGACCCTGTGCCGTCTGCATAGTAGAGGCTGCGCGTATGCTCGCCGCCATGCCGCCCAGCTCACCAAATCCCCAGGACCGGGGTGAAGCGCACATACGGGACCGTGTCCGCGAGCGCGGTGACGCGTGCCCCGGCGCGCTCCGGCTGCACCGCGCCGACGACGGGTCGCTGGCCCGGCTCCGCCTCCCGACCGGCGTGCTGACGCCCCGTCAAGTCCTCGCGCTGGCCGACGCGACGGACCGCCTGGGCGACGGCCACCTCTCCCTCACCTCGCGCGGCAACGTGGAGTTGAGGGGCCTCGGCGAAGGCTGCGGACTCGGGCTGGCGGACCTGCTGCGGCAGGCGGACCTGCTGCCCTCCGAACGGCACGAGCGGGTACGGAACATGGTCGTCTCGCCGCTCGCTGGGCCGGGCGTGCAGACGTGGGCCGCCCGCCTCGACGCGCTCCTGTGCGCCGAGGAGTGGACGACGGAGCTGTCCGGCCGCTTCCTGTTCGCCGTGGACGACGGCCGGGGCGACGTGGCGGCCCTCGCCGCCGATGTGACGTTGCTCGCAGCCCCGGACGGGAGCGCGCTGCTGCGCGTCGCGGACCGGACGTGGCGGGTGGCCGCCGCCGACGCGCCGCGCGCCGCGCTCGCGGCGGCGGAGGCGTTCCTCGCGGCCGCCCGGCGGGCGGGCACCGGCGCGTGGCGGGTGCGGGAGCTGCCGGCGGGGCAGGACGTGGACGTGACGCAGCACCTGCGGCGGGCGGCGGTCGCCGCCGAACCCGCACCGGACGCCGCCCCGCCGGCCGGAGGACCGCCCCCGCCCGGGGTGATCGGCGACGGCACGGTGTCCGTCCTGGCCCGCCTCGGCCGGGTGAGCTCGGCGCAGTTCCGCGCGCTGCTGCCCGCCGAGGAGGTCCGGGTCACCCCGTGGCGCGGCTTCGTCCTGCCGGGCTTCCCCACCCGGGCGGCGGCCGAGGAGCGGCTGCGGGCCCTCGACGGAGCCGGGTTCCTCACCCGTACCGACTCGCCGTGGATCGGCGTCACCGCGTGCACCGGGCGCCCCGGCTGCGCCAAGTCCCTGTCCGACGTACGGGCCGACGCGCGGCCCCGCGCGGACGCGCTGCCCGTCCACTGGTCGGGCTGCGCCCGCCGGTGCGGCCACCCGCAGGGCGCGTGGACCGACATGGTGGCGACCGGCGAAGGCGCGTACCAGATGACCGTACAAGGACCGACGAGATGAGCGAGAGCAGAGTGTTCGACTACGAGAAGGACGGGGCGGAGATCTACCGCCAGTCCTTTGCCACGATCCGCGCCGAGGCGGATCTCGCGGACCTGCCGGCCGACGTCAGCCAGGTCGCCGTGCGGATGATCCACGCCTGCGGCATGGTCGACCTCGTCCGCGACCTGGCGTACACGCCGGACGTGGTGGCCCGCGCCCGCGAGGCGCTGCGTGCCGGAGCGCCGATCCTGTGCGACGCGCAGATGGTCGCCAGCGGCGTCACGCGCAAGCGGCTGCCCGCCGGCAACGACGTGGTCTGCACGCTCTCCGACCCGTCCGTCCCGGAGCTCGCCGCCGAACTCGGCACCACCCGCAGCGCCGCCGCGCTGGAGCTGTGGCGCGACCGGCTCGAAGGGTCGGTCGTCGCGGTGGGCAACGCCCCGACCGCGCTGTTCCGCCTCCTGGAGATGATCGAGGCGGGCGCGCCCCGCCCGGCGGCCGTGATCGGCATACCGGTCGGCTTCATCGGCGCGGCCGAGTCCAAGGACGCGCTGGCGGCGTTCCCCGGCCTGGAGCACCTGGTGGTGCGCGGGCGGCGGGGCGGCAGCGCGATGGCGGCGGCCGCGATCAACGCGATCGCCCACGAGGCGGAGATCCAGGCATGAGCGGAAAGCTGTACGGCGTGGGCCTCGGCCCCGGCGACCCGAACCTGATGACGGTCGCGGCGGTGAAGGCCATCGCGGCCGCCGACGTGATCGCGTACCACTCGGCGCGCCACGGGCGCTCGATCGCGCGCTCGATCGCGGCCGAGCACATCCGCGAGGACCACGTCGAAGAGCGCCTGATGTACCCGCTGACCGTCGAGACGACGGACCACCCGGGCGGCTACCGGGGCGCGCTGAACGACTTCTACGAGGAGGCGTCGGCGCGGCTCGCCGCCCACCTGGACGCGGGCCGCACGGTCGCCGTCCTCGCCGAGGGCGACCCGCTGTTCTACGGCTCCTACCAGCACATGCACAAGCGGCTGGCACACCGGTACGACACGGAGGTCATCCCCGGCGTCACCTCGGTGAGCGCGTCGGCGGCCCGGCTGGGCAAGCCCCTGTGCGAGGCGGAGGAGATCCTGACGATCATCCCCGGCACCCTGCCGGAGGAGGAGCTGACCGCCCGGCTGGCCGCCACCGACTCGGCCGTCGTGATGAAGCTGGGCCGCACCTTCCCGGCGGTGCGGCGCGCCCTGGAGCGGGCCGGCCGGCTGGACGACGCCCACTACGTGGAGCGGGCCACGATGGCCGGCGAACGGACCGGCGCCCTCGCGGACGTCGACCCCGGGTCGGTCCCGTACTTCTCCGTGGCGGTGCTCCCGTCGCGCGTCGACTCCGGCCCGGCCGTGCCCGAACGGGGCGAGGTCCTGGTCGTCGGCACCGGCCCGGCCGGCCCCCTGTGGCTGACGCCCGAGACGCGCGGCGCCCTCGCCTCGGCCACCGACCTGGTGGGCTACACCACCTACCTGGACCGCGTCCCGGTGCGCCCCGGGCAGGAACGGCACGGCTCGGACAACAAGGTCGAGTCGGAGCGGGCCGAGTTCGCCCTGGACCTGGCCCGGCGCGGGCGCCGCGTGGCGGTCGTGTCGGGCGGCGACCCGGGCGTGTTCGCCATGGCCACCGCGGTCCTGGAGGTCGCCGCCCAGGCCCCGTACGCGGACGTCCCGGTGCGGGTCCTGCCGGGCGTGACCGCCGCGAACGCCGCCGCCGCGAAGGCGGGCGCGCCGCTGGGCCACGACTACGCCACCATCTCCCTGTCGGACCGCCTCAAGCCCTGGGACGTCATCGCGGAACGGCTCCGCGCGGCGGCCGCCGCCGATCTGGTCCTCGCCCTCTACAACCCGGGCTCCGCCAGCCGCACCTGGCAGGTCGCCAAGGCGCGCGAACTCCTCCTGGAGCACCGCGCCCCCGACACCCCGGTGGTGGTCGCCCGCGACGTGGGAGGCCCGGAGGAGTCCGTGCGCGTCCTGCCCCTGATGGACCTGGACCCGGCGGAGGTCGACATGCGCACCCTCCTCCTGATCGGCTCCTCCCAGACCCAGGCGGTACGCCGCGGCGACGGCGCCACGGTGACGTGGACGCCCCGCCGGTACCCGGAGGGCTGACCCCAGGCGGGCGCCCGGCGGGGTGATCCCCCCGGGCGCCGGCGCGCCGGTGTGCCGGCGCGCCCCGGCACACCGGGCCGGGGGCCTGTTCCGGCCGGGGGGCGCCCCGGCCGCGTACCGACCGCCCATGCGGCGGGCCGAACCAAGATCCCTCCTTCGGGGAACAGCAGGTGACTGTGTGACCTGTCGGGGGGATGCGTGGTGGAGAGCCGCAGACGGTTCCTGAAGGCCGTCGGGGGTAGTGGGGCGGTGGTGGCGCTGGCCGGAGGTGGGTTTCTGGTGGGACGGCAGGGGTCCGTGGAGACGACGGTGCCCGCCGGGCTGCCGTTCACGTTCGGCACGCACGGGTTCCGGTGCGTCCTCGACGTGCCCGACGCGATGCGGCCCTGGCGGGACCGGGTGGCCCCGCGGGAGGACGCGGGGACGCACGACCGGGACGGGGTGCGGATGTTCCGGTGGAACGGCGGGCTCCACGACCACCCGGTCGGGCAGATCCAGTACGGGCTGGAGAACCTGGCCGCCTACCGGCGCACCGGCGACGCGTTCTTCCTCGACCGGGCGCGGGCGCAGGCCGGGCGGGTGGTGGAGCGGCGGCACGAACGGCGCGGGGCCTGGTTCTTCCCGTACCCCTTCGACTTCACGCACGCCGTGCACACCGGCATCTCCTACGAGGCGCCCTGGTACTCCGGCATGGCGCAGGGCGAGGCGCTGAGCCTGTTCGCCCAGCTGGCGCAGCTCCCGGCCGTCCCGGCGGCGGCGCGGGAGCGGTACCGCAGGGCGGCGGACGGGGCGTTCCGGTCCCTGCTGGCGGGGAACGGCGAGCAGCCGTGGGTGGTCGCCCGGGACGGGGCGGGCCACCTGTGGATCCACGAGTACCCGATCGACCCGCCGGGCACCTCCGACCACACGTACAACGGCTTCATGTTCGCCGCCCTCGGGCTGTGGGACTACTACGCCCTGACCCGCAGCCCGCTGGCGGCCGACCTCTTCGACGGCTCGCTGACCACCCTCACCGCGAACTTCCGCGCCCTGCGCAACCCCCGCTGGCTGTCGCACTACTGCCGGACGCACGCCATCCCCACGAAGTCGTACCACCCGGTGCACGTCACGCTGCTGCGCCAGTTGTCCTGGCTGTCCGGCAGCGAGCTGCTCGCCGCCCAGTCCGACCTGCTGGCGGACGACTACCCGCCGCCGTCGCTCGGCCCGGAGGGCGGACCGGTCCACCTCGCGGAAGGCGCCCACACGCTGCTGCGGTTCGACGACGGCGGCGCCGTGACCGCCACCCGCACCCTGGAGCTGGCCCGCCCGGCCGGGGCCACCGCCTCGCACCGGATCCGGATCGAGGGGCGGGACGTGCACTACCTCCTGGCGGACGGCCCCGGCGCCGGCTGGTACGTCGCCGAGCGGTACCCGGCCGCGTACCTGCGGGGCGAGTGGTGCGCGTCCGACCACCGTCCGGCGCGACGCGCGCGGTTCCGGGCCGGGGTGAGCGTCGTGTGCCGCAGGGGCACGGAGGAGCGGACGGTGACGTACCCGCGGGACACCCCCGTGCACTACGACCGCCGCTCCCTCGTCGACGGCCGCATGATGCTGCGCGCGACCGACGGGGACGCCAAGGGCTGGTGGGTGCCGGGCTCGCAGCTGCTGGCGGGCTGACGGGGGCGGGGCGACGGGGGCGGGGCACGGCGGCTGGGGGGCGGGCACTGGTGCTGGCCCCAGCATGGATCTTCAGGCCCGCCGGATGGGCGGGGGCGGGCGGATCCGGGATCGTCGTCGCATGACCACTCACGCCGTACGAGCCGTCGCGCTCGCCCTCTCCGCCTCGGCCGTCGCCGCGGCGCTCACCGCCGTCGCCGCACCCGCCTCCGCCTCACCCGCCGCCTCCGCCTCACCCGCCGTCACCGCCGCCGGCGCCGCACCGGCCGCCCGGGCCGGGGCGCCCGGTCTCGTGTGGGGCGCGTGCGCCCACGCCGGGGCGCCGGCCGACCAGGAGTGCGCCCGGTTACCGGTGCCGCTCGACTACCGCGATCCGGACGGCCGGTGGCTGAGCGTCGCCGTGAGCCGGGTGCGCGGCGACCGGCCCGGGGCACGGCGCGGGACGCTGCTGCTGATACCGGGCGGCCCGGGCACGTCCGGGGTGCAGATGCTGACGAAGAAGCACCAGGCCCTGCGGAAGGAGCTGTCGGGCGCCTACGACCTGGTCAGCCTGGACCCCCGGGGAGTGGGCGGCAGCACGACCGCGAGCTGCGGGCTCGCCGAGGAGGACCGCCACCTGGTGACCCTGCGGTCGTACCCGTCGCCGGACGGCTCCATCGACGGCAACGTCGCCCGCTCCCGGCGGGTGGCCGAGGCGTGCGACCGGAACGGGGGCGCGGTGCTGCGCAGCTTCAGCACCGCCAACGAGGTCCGCGACATCGACCGGCTGCGGCAGGCGCTGGGCGAGGAGCGGCTGTCGGCGTGGGGGGTGTCGTACGGGACCTACGTCGGTGCCGTGTACGCGCAGACCTTCCCGCACCGCACCGACCGCTGGGTGCTGGACAGCAGCGGCGACCCCGACCCGGCGCGGGTGGCCCGAGGGTGGCTGGCCAACGTGGCGGCGGGCACCGAGGACCGCTTCCCCGACTTCGCGGCGTGGGCGTCGGCCCCCTCCACCCCGCCGGCGCTCCGCCTCGCCGGACGCCCCGAGGACGTGCGCCCCGCGTTCCTCGCCCTCGCCGCCCGGCTGGACCGGGAGCCGCGCGAGTCCACCACCCCCGGTGTTCCGCTCACGGGCAACCGGCTGCGCCAGGCGCTCCAGACCGCCCTCCACAGCGACGACCGCTTCCCCGCCCTTGCCGCCCTGATACGGGCAGCGCAGGAGCCGGCCGGAAAGCCGGTCCTCACCCCGGAGACGGCCGGACCGCTCACGGACGAACAGGCCGCGGTCACCGCCGCCGTCGTCTGCAACGACGTCCGCTGGCCCTCGTCGGTCCCGGCGCACCGGCGGGCCGTCACGGAGGACCGCGCCCGCCATCCCCTGACGGCCGGCATGCCGGTGAACATCACGCCCTGCTCGTTCTGGAAGCACGCCCCCGCCGACAGGCCCACCCAGGTGACCGACAGCGGCCCCTCCAACGTCCTGATGATCCAGAACCGCCGTGACCCCTACACCCCCCACTCCGGCGCTCTGCGGATGCGCGCCGCCTTCGGTGACCGCGCCCGGCTCGTCACCGTGGAGAGCGGCGGCCACGGTTCCTACCTGGGCAGTGGCGACGCCTGCGGGGACGCGGCGGTCACCGGCTTCCTGCTGACGGGCGCACGCCCCGCGGAGGACACCGTCTGCCCGGCGCCGACGCCGGCCGGCACGCGCTGACCGGTGCCCGTCAGCCCGTCCGGGGCAGGGCCGCCGCGCCGCCGGTCAGCCACGCCGCGGCCTCCTCCGGGGTCGGGGCCACGGGCACTTTGTCCGGGGCCGGCGGGCGGCGCACCACGACGACGGGGACGCGTGCCTCCCGGGCGGCGGTGAGCTTGGGTGCCGTCGCCGCGCCCCCGCTGTCCTTGGTGACCAGGACGTCGATGGCGTGGCGCCGCAGCACCTCGCGCTCCCCGTCCAGGGTGAACGGCCCGCGGTCGAGGAGCACCTCCATCCGCGGCGGGTACGGGGGCTCGGGGGCGTCCACCGAGCGGAGCAGGAACCAGGCGTCGGCGATGTGCGCGAAGGAGGCGAGGCCCATCCGGCCGGTGGTGAGGAAGACGCGGCGGCCCAGGGCGCTCGCCGTGCCGGCGGCCTCCTCCAGGGTGTCCACCATGTGCCAGTCGTCGCCGTCGACCGGGGCCCAGCCGGGCCGGCGGAGGGCGAGCAGGGGAACATGGGCGTCGGCGGCCGCCCGGGCCGCGTGGAAACTCATCGTGTCGGCGAAAGGATGGGTGGCGTCGATGACCGCGTCCACCTGGTGTTCGCGCAGCCAGCGCGCCAGGCCCTCGGCCCCGCCGAACCCGCCGATGCGGACCTCGCCCGGCGGCAGCTTCGGGGCGGCGACCCGGCCCGCCAGCGAGGACGTGGTCCGGACCGCCCCGTGGAGGATCTCCGCGAGGCGGCGGGCCTCGGTCGTTCCACCGAGGATCAGTACGTGCATCGAGGTCCGTCCATGAGTGCGAGTGCCAGTGCCAGTGGCAGTGCGAGTGAGTCCGCGGGTGCGGGGGCGGGCGGCGCCGCGACCGGTGCGGGGGCGGGCGGCGGCCGCGTGGCCCAACTCAAGCACACCGGTCTGCGGTCCGGATGGACGACCGGGGCGTGCGCGACGGCGGCGACGACCGCCGCGTACACCGCGCTGCTGACCGGGGACTTCCCCGACCCCGTCAGCATCACCCTGCCGAAGGGGCAGACCCCGGCGTTCGCGCTGGCGGCGGAGGAGCTGACGGACGCGTACGCCATGGCCGGGATCGTCAAGGACGCCGGTGACGACCCGGACGTGACCCACGGGGCTCTGGTCCGGGCCGCCGTCCGGCTCCTTCCGGCCGGTGCGGGCGTGGTGTTCCGGGCGGGCCCCGGCGTGGGCACCGTCACCCGCCCCGGCCTGCCGCTGGAGGTGGGCGAGCCGGCGATCAACCCCGTGCCGCGGCAGCTGATGCGCGAGCACGTCGCCCGGGTCGCGGCCGCGCACGGCGGCACCGGCGACGTCGAGATCACCGTGTCGGTCGACCACGGCGAGGAGATCGCCCGTTCCACGTGGAACCCCCGCCTGGGAATCCTGGGCGGCCTGTCGATCCTGGGCACCACCGGGGTGGTCGTGCCGTACTCGTGCTCCGCCTGGATCGACTCCATCCGGCGCGGGGTGGACGTGGCGCGGGCGGCGGGCCGCACGCATGTCGCCGGCTGCACGGGCTCGACGTCGGAGCGGACGGTCACGGCGCTGTACGGGCTGCCGGAGGACGCCCTGCTCGACATGGGCGACTTCGCGGGCGCCGTCCTGAAGTACGTGCGCCGCCACCCGGTGGACCGGCTCACCGTCTGCGGCGGCTTCGCGAAGCTGTCCAAGCTCGCGGCGGGCCACCTCGACCTGCACTCGGCGCGCTCCCAGGTCGACAAGGGCTTCCTCGCGGAGCTGGCCCGGCAGGGCGGTGCCGACGAGGAGCTGGCCGGGGAGGTGGCGGCCGCCAACACCGGCCTCGCCGCGCTCCAGCTGTGCGCCGCGGCCGGTGTGCCGCTGGGCGACCTCGTCGCCGAGACGGCCCGCGACCAGGCCCTCGGGGTGCTGCGCGGCGCGCCCGTCACGGTCGACGTGGTGTGCATCGACCGCGCGGGCACGGTGGTGGGGCGCAGCGAGCCGCGGGGCCCTCAGCAGACGTGACGGTCGCGCTCCGGCGAGTACAGGTGGCTGTCGCGGAACTGCGTCGCCGCCAGGGTGCGGCCCACCAGGATGACCGCCGTGCGGGTGATGCCGGCGTCCTTGGTGGCGGCGGCGATGTCGGCGAGGGTGCCGCGCAGGATCACCTCGTCGGGGCGGCTGGCCATCGCGACCACGGCGGCCGGGCAGTCGGCCCCGTAGTGCGGGGTCAGTTCGGCGACGACCCGGTCGACGTACCGGGCCGCCAGGTGCAGCACCAGCAGGGCGCCGCTGCGGCCCAGGGTCGCCAGGTCCTCGCCCTCCGGCATGGCGGTGGCCTGCTCGGCGATCCGGGTCAGGATGACGGTCTGGCCCACGGTCGGGACGGTCAGCTCCCGCTTGAGCGCGGCGGCCGCGGCGGCGAACGCCGGGACGCCGGGCACGACCTCGTACGGGATCCCCGCCGCGTCCAGCCGCCGCATCTGCTCGGCGACCGCGCTGAACACCGACGGGTCGCCCGAGTGGAGGCGCGCCACGTCGTGCCCCTCCTCGTGGGCGCGGACCAGTTCGGCGGTGATGGCGTCCAGGTCGAGGCGGGCGGTGTCGACGAGCCGGGCGTCCGGCGGGCACTCGTCGAGCAGTTCGCGCGGGACGAGGGACCCGGCGTACAGGCACACCCGGCAGGAGGCGAGGGTGCGGGCGCCGCGCAGGGTGATCAGGTCGGCGGCGCCGGGGCCCGCGCCGATGAAGTAGACGGTCATTCTCAGCCTGCCTGGGGTTTCGTTACGGACCATTGCGTGACCGGCATGGCCTGACGCCAGCCGGTGAAGCCGCCCACCGGGACGGCATGCGCGACCGCGAGCCGCACCAGCTCGCCGCCGTGGCGCCGGTACCGGTCGGCGAGCAGCGCCTCGGACTCGAGGGTCACGGTGTTGGCGACCAGCCGCCCGCCCGGCCGGAGGGCGTCCCAGCAGGCGTCCAGCAGCCCGTGGGCGGTCAGCCCGCCGCCGATGAACACCGCGTCGGGGGCGGGCAGCTCCGTGAGCCCGGCCGGGGCGGCGGCGGTGACGACCCGGAGGGCGGGTACGCCGAGGGCGGCGGCGTTGCGGGTGATGCGGGCGGCCCGTTCAGGGGAGCGCTCGACGCTCACCGCGCGGCAGGTGCGGTGGGTACGCATCCACTCGATGCCGATCGAGCCGGACCCGCCGCCGATGTCCCACAGCAGCTCGCCGGGCGCCGGCGCCAGCGCGGCGAGCGTCGCGGCGCGCACATGCCGCTTCGTGAGCTGGCCGTCGTGCTCGTACGCGGCGTCCGGCAGACCGGGCACGGCTCCGAGGTGCGGGGCCAGGGGGTCGCGCGCGCAGTCGACGGCGATGACGTTCAGCGGGTCGCCGGGCGGGTGGGCCCAGCCGTCGGCGGTCCCGGTCAGGTGATGCTCGCGCTCGGAGCCGAGCTGCTCCAGGACGGTGAGGCGGCTCGGCCCGAAGCCCCGCTCGCGCAGCAGCCCGGCCACCTCGCCCGGGGTGGCCGCGCCCGCGCTGAGCACCAGCAGCCGGCGCCGGTGGTGCAGCGCGGCGGCCAGCGAGGCCGCCGGGCGCCCGACGAGGGTGACGATCTCGGTGTCCTCCAGCGGCCAGCCGAGGCGGGCGCACGCGTACGAGGCGGAGGACGGGTGCGGCAGGACGCGCAGCCGCCCGGGGCCGGCCGTCTCGGCGAGGGCGCGCCCGATGCCGTAGAACATGGGGTCGCCGCTGGCGAGGACGGCGAGCCTGCGGCCGTCGCGGGTGTGCTCGGCGAGCAGGGCGGGGACGGCCGGGCGCAGCGGGGACGGCCAGGCGACCCGTTCGGCCGGGCAGTGCGCCGGGAGGAGCCCGAGCTGCCGGTCGCCGCCGATGACGACGTCGGCGTCGAGCAGGGCCGTGCGGGACGCGTCGGGGAGCCCGGCCCAGCCGTCCGCTCCGATGCCGACGACGGTCACGGGCGGCGGGGCGGCGGGTGCGGGGGCGGGGCTGCTCACGGGCTGGAACCCTACCGGCCGGTCGCCGCGCCCTAGGGTCGGGGGCATGACCGACAGGGAACCCGGTGAGCGGGGCGGTGAGCAGGCCGGCGGGCCGGCCGGCGGGCGGGATGGTGAGCAGGCCGGCGGGCCGCCGCTCGATCTGACGTTGCTGCGTACGTTCCTGGCCGTGCACCGCTCCGGTTCGTTCACGGCGGCCGCGCGGCTGGTGGGCCTTTCGCAGCCGACGGTCACCGCGCAGGTGCGGGCGCTGGAGCGGCGGCTGGGCCGGGAGCTGTTCGCGCGCCTGCCGCGCGGGGTGGCGCCGACCGCCGAGGCGGACGCCCTGGCGGCGCGGGTCGCCGAGCCGCTGGACGCGCTGGAGGCGGTGACGGGCCGGTCGTCGGCGGGGGACACCGAGCCGGTGCGGCTGGCGGGGCCGGCCGAGCTGCTGTGCGTCCGGGTGCTGCCCGCCCTGGCGGCGCCGGTGGCCGAGCGGGGCGTGGTGCTGCGGGTGGCGACCGGGCTGACCGACGAGCTGTTGGAGGGGCTGCGGGCGGGCCACCACGACCTGGTGATCGCGACGTACCGGCCGCGGGGCCGGGCGCTGGTGGCGACGCCGCTGATGGACGAGGAGTTCGTGCTGGTCGCCGCGCCGGCGTGGGCGGATCGGATCGGGGCGGGGCGGGTGGCGGCGGAGGGCGCGGCGGCGCTGCGGGGTGTGCCGCTGGTGGCGTACGCGGAGGACCTGCCGATCACCCGCCGGTACTGGCGGCACGTGTTCGGTACCCGGCTGACCGGCCGGGCCGCGGTGACGGTGCCGGACCTGCGGGGCGTGCTCGCGGCGGTGGCGGCGGGCGCGGGGGTCGGCGTGCTGCCGCGCTACCTGTGCCTGGAGGAGCTGGCGGCGGGGACGCTCGTGCCGCTGCTGTCGCCGGAGGACCCGCCGATCAACACGGCGTACCTGGTCCGGCGGCCGGGTGCGGCGGACCATCCGCATCTGGCGCTGGTGCGGGAGCTGCTGCTGCGCGAGGCGCGCCACTGGTGACCCGGGCCCCCGCCCCGCCGAGGGGCCGGGACGGGCGGTCGGAATAGTCGGGGCGCGTCGCTGGTTGGAACGGACGGTTTAAGATTCAACCAAAGCGCTACAGGCGACCGCGAGAGGTGAGCGTGATGCAGTTCGGGATCTTCACCGTCGGTGACGTGACGCCCGACCCGACCAACGGCCGTACGCCGAGCGAGCACGAGCGGATCAAGGCCATGGTCACCCTCGCGCTCAAGGCCGAGGAGGTCGGCCTGGACGTCTTCGCGACCGGCGAGCACCACAACCCGCCGTTCGTCCCCTCGTCCCCCACCACCATGCTGGGGTACGTCGCGGCGCGCACCGAGCGCCTGGTGCTGTCCACCTCGACGACCCTGATCACCACCAACGACCCGGTGAAGATCGCCGAGGACTACGCGATGCTCCAGCACCTGGCCGACGGGCGCGTCGACCTGATGATGGGGCGCGGCAACACCGGCCCGGTCTACCCCTGGTTCGGCCAGGACATCCGCCAGGGCATCCCGCTCGCCATCGAGAACTACGGCCTCCTCCACAAGCTGTGGAGGACCGAGGTCGTCGACTGGGAGGGCCACTTCCGCACGCCCCTCCAGGGCTTCACCTCCACCCCGCGCCCGCTCGACGGCGTGCCGCCGTTCGTCTGGCACGGTTCGATCCGGTCGCCGGAGATCGCCGAACAGGCCGCGTACTACGGGGACGGCTTCTTCCACAACAACATCTTCTGGCCCCAGGAGCACACCAGGAAGATGGTCGGCCTCTACCGGCAGCGGTACGCGCACTACGGGCACGGCGCGCCCGAGCAGGCCATCGTCGGCCTCGGCGGCCAGGTCTTCATGCGGCACAACTCGCAGGACGCAGTGAGGGAGTTCCGGCCGTACTTCGACAACGCGCCCGTGTACGGGCACGGTCCGTCCCTGGAGGAGTTCACCGAGCAGACCCCGCTGACCGTCGGCTCCCCGCAGCAGGTGATCGAGCGGACGCTCGGCTTCCGCGAGACGGTGGGCGACTATCAGCGCCAGCTCTTCCTGATGGACCACGCCGGCCTGCCGCTCAAGACCGTGCTGGAGCAGCTCGACCTGCTCGGCGAGGAGGTCGTACCGGTGCTGCGCAAGGAGTTCGCGAGCCTGCGCCCGGCCGGTGTGCCCGAGACCGCCCCGGCACACCCCGCCACGACCCGGAAGGAGTCCGCGTGAAGCTCGTCGTCGTCTCCGCCGGCCTCTCCAGCCCCTCCTCCACCCGCCTGCTCGCCGACCGGCTGGCCGCGTCGGCCGCCGGGCGGCTCCGGCAGGCCGGGGCCACGGCCGAGATCGAGGTCGAGGTCGAGGTCGAGGTCGAGGTCGAGGTCGTCGAACTGCGCGACCTGGCCCTCGACATCGCCAAGCACCTCGTCACCGGCTTCCCGCCGCCCGCGCTGGGCGCCGCGCTCGGCGCGGTGGCGGACGCGGACGGGCTGATCGCGGTGACGCCCGTCTTCAACGCCTCGTACAGCGGCCTGTTCAAGTCCTTCTTCGACCTGGTCGACCCCGACGCGCTGACCGGTACGCCGGTCCTCCTCGCGGCCACCGGCGGCACCGCCCGCCACTCGCTGGTCCTGGACCACGCGCTGCGGCCGCTCTTCGCCCACCTGCGGGCGCCGACCGTGCCCACGGCCGTGTACGCGGCGTCCGAGGACTGGGGCTCCCGCGGCCCCGGCGCGGACGGGCACGCCGACGGCCTGGCCGCCCGGATCGACCGGGCGGCCGGGGAACTGGCCGGGCTCATGGCGGCCCGGCCCGGAATGGGGACGGCCGGGGCGGGCAGGGACAACGGCATACCGGACGTCGTGCCCTTCGAGCAGCAGCTCGCCCGGCTCGGCGGATGACAGGAGGCCGTGATGGCGACGGGCAGGATCGTGGTGGGAGTCGACGGTTCCGAGCCGTCCCTGGAAGCCCTGCGGTGGGCCGCCCGGCAGGCGGAACTGACCGGTGACGCCCTGGAGGCCGTCATCGCCTGGGACCACCCGGCCACCGGCTGGCCCGCCGTCGGCCCGGCGCCCGTGCCGGTCCCGCCGCCAGGCCCCGACCCGGAGGAGGCCGCCCGCCGCACCCTGGACGAGGCGGTGACCGCCACCCTGGGCGGAGCGGCCGCCGCGTCCACCGACCGCCGCACGGTCCAGGGCCCCGCGACCCGTGCCCTGCTGGACCGCGCCCGCGGCGCCACCCTCCTGGTGGTCGGCGCCCGCGGCCACAGCGGCCTGAAGGCGGCGCTCCTCGGCTCGGTGAGCCACCACCTCGCCCAGCACGCCCCCTGCCCGGTCGTCGTCGTCCGCCCCACCCCCGGCCCGCTCACCCCCTGACGACGTCGGCCACCACACACCCCACGTTGTCCGGCCCGCCCGCCCCGAGCGCCAGCCCCACCAGCGCGCTCACCGCCTCCCCTGCCTCCGCCGCACCCGCGGCGACCCGCCTCACCGCGGCGTCCGGAACCACGGCGGACAACCCGTCCGTACAGAGCAGGTACCGGTCCCCGGCCCGCACGTCCTGCAACCGGACGTCGGGACGGGGCACCGCCGTCCGGTCACCGTCCAGGGCCTTCAGCAGCAGCGGACGGCGCGGATGCCCGGCGGCCTCCTCGGGGCTCAGACTCCCGTCGTCGATCATCGACTGGACGACCGTGTGGTCCCGGGTGAGCCGGTGCACCTCCCCGTCCCGCAGCAGGTACGCCCGGGTGTCCCCGAGGTGCACGAGCGCCATCCGCTCACCGGTCCACAACAGGGCGGTGAGGGTCGTCCCGGAGCCGTCCAGGCCGTCGAGCGCGCCGTTCGCCCGCTCGACCGCGTCCTCCAGCGCGTTCAGCACGTCACCGGCCCGCGACGGGGGCCCGGCCTCGATCCGCTTCAGCGCCTCGACGGCGGCGGCCCCGGCACGGGCGCCGTGCGCCCCGTACCCGTCGGCGACGGCCAGCAGCCGGTCACCGGCGTACACGGCGTCCTGGTTCACCTCCCGCACCAGCCCCCTGTCGGAGAGCGCGGCACAGCGCAGACCCAAGGTCGTGGTCATCGTCGTGTCCCTCCTCGCCACCGGGGCCGTGGTGGCGGCCGCCGGCGACACGTGGTCGATGAGGAAGGCCGCCAGGTCGCGCCGCGCGGCGGTCTCGGTCTCCACCGCCGCCCAGTAGGCGCGGATGTCCCGCGCCGCCGCACCCGCGTCGCACTCGTACAGGTCGCACACGGACCGGACCCGGGTCAGCGGCATACCGATGCGCCGCAGCCAGGCCACCAGGCGGGCCCGCTCCAGCTGCGTCTCCCCGTAGTACCGGTAGCCGGTGTACGGGTCGACGTGAACCGGCCGCAGCAAGCCCAGGTCGTCGTAGCGGCGCAGGGCCTTGGCGGACAACCGGGAGGCGCGTGCGAACGCGCCGATCGTCAGCAGTCCCATGGTCCGTCGGCTTCCTTCCCCCACCAGGCCCTTCGGTCGGTGCCCGGCCCCACCGATGCTGGGCCTTCCCCGCAGGGGAAGGTCAAGGCCGCTCCGGCGCGACGAGTGGACGGCGCGGCGGCGCGGGAGGTCGCTGCCCGCGCGCCGTCATGGTGCCGGACGTCACCGGCCGGAGTCACCGGTCCGACGTCGGCGGCCGCGGGTGCGTTCGGCCGCCGGGAGGCCCGAGCGGGTTGCTTCCGTGCGGAACGCGCGGAGTTGGGCGCGGGTGCGGGGGCGGTGCTTCGGGGCGCGGGTGCAGCCGCAGGGCTCCCTGCCCTCGTAGCGCAGGCCCGCCGCGAGGACCGCCGCGACGACGGACCAGGCGCGGGTGTCGTGGCGCCGGGGCGGGGCGAAGTCGTGGCCGGCGACCCTCAGCGGCCCGGCGCAGTTCGGGCAGGGCGCCGGAACCGGCGCCGGGTGGCGCTTGAAGGAGACGCGGCAGTCCACGCACACGTGATGCAGCTTGTACCGGGCCTCGGCGTAGAAGCACATGCCGGGAGGGTACGGGCTCGGCGGCCAGTACCGCCCGGTCATTCGTGGGTGTAGAACACGTAGAAGGCCGCCGCGCCCGCCGACACCGCGAGGACCAGCGAGACGACCGCCACCGTCAGGACGCTGTTGCCGGACAGGCTGTAGAGGAAGCCCACGCTGAGGCCGAAGAGGAGGCCGAAGGCCGCCGCCCGTCCCTCGCGCGGAAGTCCGCGCCGGACGCGGAGGTAGCCGTACCACAGGGCGCCGAAGACGACGGCGCTCACCACGGCGAGCACGACCTGCCCACCGGTGAAGGGGCCCTCGCCGCGACGGACGACGACCTCGGCGTAGAGGCCGTACAGCACGGCGCACACCGCGAGTACGGCCATGCTGGACCGGTGTACGGGACGGGCCGTGCGCTCCCCGGTGCGGCGGTGCCGGCCGGGCAGCGTGACGTGTGAGGCCATGGCGCGCTCCTTCCGCTGACCTCCCTCCAGGGCACACCCCCGGACCGGTCCCGGCAAGTGGATCAGGCGGAGCAGAAAGGCGGCGGCAGGGCGGGGCACTTCGGCGGCGACCCGTGAGAAGGTGTCCGCTTGGCCGCCGATCACTCCTCCGCACCGCTGCGCCGGGCCGCCGCGTGGGCCGCCGGGCTGCTGCTCGCCGTACCCACCGCCGTCATCGGCTGCCGGCTCTTCGGCACCGACGGCGTCACCCCCGTGCCCCAGCTCCTGGCCCTGTTGCCGTGGCTGGCCGTGCCGGCCGGGCTGGCGCTCCTCGTCGCCCTCCCGGCCCGCCGGCCGCCGCAGGCCGTCTGGGCGGGCGCGGTGCTCGCCCTGACGCTCTGGTTCACGCAGCCGTACGGCCCGGACGCGACCCCCGCCGAGGGGCCCGCCACCGGCCGGCTCCGGGTGCTCGCCGCCAACGTCGAGTTCGGCGAGGCGACCGCCCACCTGCTCGCCACCGTCCGGCGCGAACGCCCCGACCTGCTGTTCGTGTCCGAGTGCGACCCCGCCTGCGCGCGGGTCCTCGCCGGCCACTTCCCCTACGGCGCCCAGGTCGCCGCCGCCGGTGCCGCCGGGTCGGCGATCTTCGGCACGCTGCCGCTCGGCGCGGAACCCGCCCTGCCCGGCACGACCCTGGGCATGCCCGGCGCCACGGTCCGGGCCGGCGGGAAGGAGGTGACGCTCCGGCTCGCCCACCCGATGCCGCCGCTGCCCGGCCACATCGGCGTCTGGAGGCACGAGCTGGGCCTCCTGCGCGACTTCGCCGCCGCCCACCGGGGCCGGTCCGTCATCCTCGCCGGTGACTTCAACGCCACCCAGGACCACGCCGCGTTCCGCTCCGTCCTCGACGCCGGCGCCCTGCACGACGCCGCCCGCCTCGACGGCGCCGCCCGGACCGGTTCCTGGCCGCGGGACGCCGCGCTGCCGCCGTACGCGCAGATCGACCACGTCCTGGTGAGCGCCGACTTCTCGGTACGCGACGCCCGCTTCCTGGACGTGCCGCGCTCCGACCACCGCGCGCTCCTCGTCGACCTCGACCTGCGCGCCCGGCCCTGACGCCCCCTTACGACCCGGCCCCGGCCCCTCGCGCCCGCGCCCGCGTCCACTCCCGGGCACCGGCCCCGGCGCCTCCCCGCCCCGTACCCCCACCGGCGCACGTATCAGGCCACGTCACCGCCCTCCTGACGCCCCCCGGCGCGGCCCCCCGCGCAGCGCCCGGCCGTGAACCCGCCCACCCGTGGCCCGCGTCGGCCCGGCCCCGGCCGAACCCCCCTTCCGCGCCGGACGATCACGCCGATACATTCCGGACGTCATCCTTCCGGGTGACGTCACCGCACTGCTTCCGCCCGACTACGATGCGCACGTCCCACGCGTGCCGGCCCCGCCGCAGCAGGCGCGGTCCGCTCCGCACCACCGCCATATGCCGTGCCATACAAGGACATCCGCCATGCGCCGCAGCTCCAGCTCAGCTTCCCGCAGGCCTCCCGGGCGGGGGCTCCAGCCCAATGTCCTCGGTACGTTCGACACCGTCGTGATGGCCGTCGCCGGCAGCGCACCCGCCTACTCGCTCGCCGCCACCACCGCCCTGCTCGTCGGCACCGTGGGCTTCGCCGCCCCCGCCGCCCTGCTCTACTGCGCGATCCCGATGCTCGGCATCGTGCTGGCCTTCAGCCGGCTCGGCCGGATCGACGTCAACGCCGGTGCCAGTTACTCCTGGGTCGGCCGTACGCTCCACCCGGCGCTGGGCTTCCTGTCCGGCTGGGCGCTGATCGTCGCCGCGACGATCTTCATGGTGGCCGGGTCGCTGCCGGCCGGGCAGCTGACCCTGGCGCTCGTCGCGCCCGGGCTGGCCGCCGACACCGCGGTCGCCACCGCCGTGGGGGCCGGCTGGTTCCTGATGATGCTGCTGGTGGTCCTGGGCGGCGCCCGGCTCACCGTACGGGCGCAACTGCTGATGACGGGCGTCGAGTTGCTGATCCTGCTGCTGTTCATCGCCGGGGTGGTCGTGCACCGGGGCGCCGCGACCGCGTTCGACTGGTCCTGGCTGGGCTTCGGGCACTTCGACGGGGCGTCCGGCTTCGCGTCCGGCGCGCTGATCGCCGCCTTCTACTACTGGGGCTGGGACGTCACCAGCAACCTCAGCGAGGAGACCCGCGACAGCCGCCGCACGGCCGGGTTCGCGGCGCTCGTCGGCATCGGGGTCGTCTTCCTGCTGTTCGAGGCGTTCACCATCGCCGTCAACGTCGTCCTGTCGGCGGAGCGGATCGGCGCGGCGGGCGGGGCGAACGTGCTGGCGCTGCTGGGGGACGCCGTCTGGCCGGGCGTCGGCGGCAAGCTGCTGATCGTGGCGGTGATGCTCTCCAGCATCGCCACCCTGGAGACCACCCTGATCCAGGTGACCCGGTCGCTGTTCGCGATGGGCCGGGACCGGACGATGCCGGCCGCCCTCGGCGCCGTGCACCGCCGCTGGAACACCCCGCACGTGGCGATCGGCACCGTGGGAGCGGTGGCGCTGGTGCTCTTCGTGGCGGCGACGGCACTCGGCTCGGTCGGTGACATCCTGGACAGCGCCGTCAACGCGATGGGCCTCCAGATCGCCTTCTACTACGGGCTGGCGGGCCTCGCCGCCGTGGTGGCCTACCGGCGGCTGCTGCTGCGGTCGCCGCGCGACTTCCTGCTGGGCGGCGCGTGGCCGCTGGCCGGCGCGGCCTTCATGTTCTGGATGTTCTTCGAGTCGCTGGGCGGGCTGAGCGCCACGACGGTCGTGATCGGCCTGGGCGGGCTGGGCGCCGGGGTCGTCCCGCTCCTCTGGTACTGGCGCAAGGGGAGTTCGTACTACCGTCCCGCGCGACTGGACGCGGCCGGCGCGATCGCGGCGGCCGGCCCGTACGGCGTACCGCGGCAGGACCGGCACGCGGAAGGGAACGAAACGCTGGCGACCGACTTCTAACACCACGACGGACCCGCCACGCCACGCCACGCCACGCCACCACGCACGCATCGCACCGCATCGCATCGCACACACCGCACGCACCGCACCACACGCATGCACCGCACCGCACCGCAGAGCAGCGCTTCCGACGGGGGACAGGGAATTGGCCGTACGCCGCCGCAGCCGCCGCACCATACGTTCCGCCCCGGACTTCGACCGGGACTTCGGCGACCGGGCGCTCACCGACGCCCGCAACGACATCGTGATAGGCCGCTGGCAGGGCGTTCGCGACCTGCTGCACGACACCGGCGACGACTGGGCCCGCCGTACCCACCGGATCCGGCTGCTGGCGCACGCGGCGGCCGGCAGCACCGCCGCCGAGGCGTGGCGGGCGGCCGAACCGGACCATCCGGACGCGGCGGTGCTGCGGGCGGCGACCGAGGTCGTACGGGTCTTCGACCGGGCGATCGCGGCGGGCCGGGGCACTCCCCTGGACCGTGGCCGGCTCGACGCCACGGTCATGGCCTGCCTGGGCGCCGCCGACGCGCGGCCGGCCGACCCCATGCCGTGGGTGTCGCTGCTGACGGTGGCCCGGCTGTACCAGGGCGGCGTGGGCCGGGCGGAGCTGCGCCGCTGGTGGGACGAGCTGCGGCGGCGCGACCCGCACAACCTGGAGGGCCATGTGCAGCTGCTGCGGTACTGGTCGGCCCGCTGGCACGGCACGCACGGCTCGATGTACGACTTCGCGCGGGACGCGGCGGGCGCCGCGCCGCCCGGCTCACCGCTGTCGGTGCTGGTGCAGATCGCGCGGGTGGAGGAGTACCGGTACATCGCGGACGCGGCGCGGGGCCGGGGGCCGGTGCGCGGCTTCGACCAGCACTGGAAGCACGAGCTGGCGGCGACGGAGGTGCGTCGCACGTGGGAGCGGTGGGTCGGCGGGCGCCCGCCGGGCCCGGTCCGGCCGGAGGAGGTCGAGCCGCTGAACTACCTCACGCACGCCGCCTGTTACGCCGGGCTGCGCGAGGTGTACGGGGAGCTGTTCGCGATGCTGGGGGCGCGGGCCTCGTGGGCGCCGTGGTCGTTCACGGGCGACCCGGCGGAACAGTTCACGAGGTGGCGCGGGGACGGCCGCGCCACCTCGTGACCCCCGTGTGTCAGACGCCGATGTCCCGGCCGTCCTTGCGGTAGACGGCGACGACCGACGGGCGGACGACGCGGCCCGGGCCGTCGGGCCACTGCGACGCCGGCTTCTCGGCGGTCGCCCCGTCGACCTCGCCCGGATGCTGCACGGCGACGAGGACGCGGCGCTGCTGGATGATCGGGCCGCAGGTCTCGGCCCCGGTCGGCACGGTCAGGAACTGCTTGAGCTCACCGCGCCGCTCGCCGTGCGTCGCGACGCCGAACAGCCCGTCGTGCGAGCCGAGCTGGTTGCCGTCCGTGGAGATCCACAGGTTGCCGTACGGGTCGAAGGCCACGTTGTCGGGGCAGGAGATGGGGCTGACCTTCTCCTTGGGGTAGCCCGCGAAGTACGTCGCCGGGTCGTCCGGGTCGCCGGCGACGAGGAAGAGCCGCCAGGCGAAGCCGTCGGACGCCGGGTCGTCCCAGTGCTCGGCGAGCTCCAGGATCTGGCCGTGCTTGTTCAGGTTGCGCGGGTTTGCCTCGTCCGCGCCCGGCTGGCCGGGCTTGCCGCGGTTGGAGTTGTTGGTGAGGGCGACGTACACCCGGCCGGTGCGCGGCGACGGCTCGACGTCCTCGGGGCGGTCCATCTTGGTGGCGCCCACCTTGTCGCCGGCGAGGCGGGTGAAGACGTACACCTCCTCCGCGGTCATGCCGGGGACGTGGGAGACGTCGCCGGTGGCGAGCGGGATCCAGTGGCCGCTGCCGTCGAACTCGCCGTCGTTCGGGAGCTTGCCGGTGCCGTCGATGTCCTGCGGGCTGTCCCCGGTGAGCTTGGCGACGTACAGCGTCCCCTCGTCGAGCAGGGTGAGGTTGTGCTCGCGGGCCTTGCGCGAGGAGCCCTTCATCATCCGCTTCGACGAGACGAACTTGTAGAAGTAGTCGAAGCGCTCGTCGTCGCCCATGTAGACGACCGGGCGGCCGTCGGCGGTCAGGCGCGGCTGGGCGGCCTCGTGCTTGAAGCGGCCGAGCGCGGTGCGCTTGCGGGGCGTGGAGTCGGGGTCGTACGGGTCCAGCTCGACGACCCAGCCGAAGCGGTGCGACTCGTTGGGCTCCTGCTTGGCGTCGAAACGCTTGTCGAACCGCTCCCACTTGCGCTCGGTGGCGCCGGTGCCGATGCCGTACCGCTTGTCGGTCGCGGAGGACCCGTTGGCGAAGTACTGGTTGAAGTTCTCCTCGCCGTGCAGCGTCGTGCCCCAGGGCGTAGTGCCGCCGGCGCAGTTGTTGAGCGTGCCGAGGACCGTGCGGCCGGTCGGGTCGGCGCTGGTACGGAGCAGGGCGCTGCCCGCCGCCGGGCCGGTGAGCCGGAACTCGCTGGTCGCGGTGAGGCGGCGGTTGAGCGGGTGGCGGGTGACCGGGGTCAGCCGGCCGTCCCGGTGCTGCTCCTGGACGACGACCACGGACAGGCCGTGGGCGGCCCAGGCGATCTCGACCTGCTCGCGGGTCGGGTTCTCGGGGTCGTAGCCCTTGAACATCAGGACTTCGTCGGTGTACTCGTGGTTCGCCACGAGGACCTGGCGGCCGTGCTCCCCCCTGAGCGGCAGCAGCGACAGGAAGTCGTTGTTGTACCCGAACTGGCCGGCCTGGGCCTTCGCGGTCTGCTTGTCCGCGTCGAAGGCGGGCGCGCCGCGCAGGATCGGCTCGCCCCAGCGGATCACGACGCTCTGGGCGTAGCCCTCCGGCACGGTGACCTTGTCGTCGGTGTTGGGCGCGACGGGCGTGAAGCGCAGGCCCCTCGCGCCGGCGGCCCTGCCCGCGGTACGGGGCGTGGCGGCGACCGCCTCCTGCCCGGCCGCCGCCTGGGCGACGACGGCACCGCCGGCGGTGGCGGCGACGGTGACGACGGCGGCGGCGCGCATCATCGAACGGCGCGACAGGGCACCGGCTATGACGTCGCCGGCGTACTCGTTGTCGCTGGTGTTGGGCACCTCGTGGAAGCAGGCGTCGCCGCACCGGTAACGGCAGGTGAGGGCGGAACGGCCGCCTCCGTGCGGGTTGGTGCTCAGCAGCGGCAGCAGCTTGCGCACTTCGTCCTCCTCCGGCGCAGCCTGCGCCGACATGGTGTCGGGAATCGGTCCGGCGGTGACGTTAGGCGCGCAGATGTGCAGGTCGGCGGCGGCGGGGTGAACGGCGGATGAATCCGGTGCGTCCGGGTGCGGTTGACGCGAATGCCCCTTGCCTTTCGGCGCCGCCCGGGGCGGCTAACCTTACGTGTCCGCCCTGGCCAGGGATGATTCCTCTCAGTACGGACATACACGGCACCCCACATGCGAAAGGCCTCGCCCATGGGCATTCGGAGCTTGCTGCGCAAGGTGTTTGGACGCGACCGTGCGGAGGGCGACGAGACGGCGACCGCCTCCGTCCCGCCCCAGACGGAACGTGCGGTGCCCCAGGAGGAGCCCACGGCGACGGTTCCGTCGCAGACGTCGTCGTCCTCGTCACCTTCCTCGTCGCCTTCCCCCGCGACGTCGCCGGAGCAGACGGCGGCGGACCTGGTCGCGGCGTCGTTCGACAACCCCCCGTCCCCCCGCGCCTCGGTCCCGGCCGCCCGCGAGGCGGAGCACGAAACCGCACCGGAGACCGGGTCCCCGGAACCGGACGCCCCGACCGAACCGGAACCCGAGCCCGCCGCGGCCCAGGGACCCGAACCGGCCACCGCCCCGAAGCCGGCCACCACCGAGACCCCGGCGAAGCCCGAGGCCGAGGCGGCCACCGCCGAGGTCGAGCGGAAGGCCGAAGCCCCGCAGGAAGCGGCGCCCGCCGAGGCGGAAGCCGCCGAAGCCGAGCCCGCGCCCGAGGTCGAGCCGACCACCGCCGAGGACCCCACCCCGGCCGCCACCGAGGACCCCACCCCGGCCACCGCCGAGCAGGAAGCCGCAGAGGCCCCCGCGGAGCCCGAAGCCGAAGCCGAAACCGAAACCGAAGCGGAAGCGGAAGCGGCGGCGGAGCCCCAGGCAGCCGAGACCGAGGCCGAAGCGGAGGAGGCGGCAGAGCCCCAGTCGGCGGACCCCCAGGCCGAGCCCGAGGCGGCGGAGCAGGGCGCCGGGCAGCCGGGGACCGGAAAGCCGGCGTACTCGGCCGCACGGGTCAAGAGCCGGGCGCCCCAGCTGGCCGAGGCGTACAAGGCGGCCGGGGCCGCGCTCCGCAAGCGCGGGCTCACGGGCGCGCGGGCGACCGTGTACCTGGTCCTCGACCGGTCCGGCTCGATGCGGCCGTACTACAAGGACGGCAGCGCCCAGCACCTCGCCGAGCAGGCGCTCGCGCTCGCCGCGCACCTGGACGACAGCGCGACCGTGCCGGTCGTCTTCTTCTCCACCGAGGTCGACGGCACCGGCGAGGTCACCCTCGACGACGTCGAGGGCAGGATCGAGGAGCTTCACGGCTCGCTCGGCCGCATGGGGCGGACGAACTACGACCGCGCCATCCGCGAGGTGCTGGACCTCCACGGGAAGTCCGACGCGTCCGGGCGCCCCGCGCTCGTGCTGTTCCAGACCGACGGCGCGCCCGAGTCGAGGACGGCGGCCACCGAGGCGCTGGCCGACGCCGCGACGAGCGCGGGCGACGTGTACTGGCAGTTCGTGGCGTTCGGCGAGGAGGACGCCAAGGCGTTCGACTACCTGCGCAAGCTGGAGGCGCCCAACGCCGGGTTCTTCCACGCCGGCCCCGCCCCCAGCGAGGTGCCGCACGCCACCTTCTACCGCGAGGTCCTGGCGGACTGGTCGGTCTAGCCGGCGCCCGGGGCCCGGTCGTCCACCGCCGCACCCGCCGACACCGGCAGGCGCACGGTGACGACCAGGCCCCCGCCGTCGCGGGCGGCGGCCGTCGCCGTCCCCCCGTGCGCGGCGGCGATCGACCGCACGATGGACAGCCCGAGCCCCGCGCCCGGGCCCATCCGGTCCCGCCCCTCACCCCGCCGGAACGGCTCGAAGAGCCCCGGTACGTCCGCGTCGGCGACCACCGGCCCGGTGTTCGCCACGGTCAGCACGCCCCCGTCCACGGTCACCCGCACCCACCCGCCGGGCACGTTGTACGCGACCGCGTTGGCGACGAGGTTCCGCGCCAGCTGCGCCAGCAGCACCCGGCTGCCCGGCACCGGCGGCCCGCCGCCCACCGGGACGGGCACGCCGTGCGCCCGGCACTCCTCCGCCACCACCTCGGCCAGCGGCACGTCCTCCCGCTCCGCCAGGCCCCGCTCGCTGCGGGCCAGCACCAGCAGTCCGTCGATCAGCCGCTCGCTGCGCCGGTTGGTGTCGAGGAGCACCTGCCTGACCTGGTCGGGGACCGAGTCGTCCAGCCCCACCTGGATCGCCGCGCGCTGCGTCGCCAGCGGCGTGCGCAGCTCGTGCGAGGCGTTGGCGATGAACCGCCGCTGGCTGTCGAACGCCGCCTCCAGCCGTGCCAGCAGCGCGTCGATCGTGTCGCCGAGCTCCTTCAGCTCGTCGTCCGGGCCGCCCGGTGCGAGACGGTCGCGCAGGTTCCGCTCCGACAGCCGCCGCGCCCGGGCCGTCATCTCGTGCACGGGCCGCAGCAGCCGCCCGGCCGTCCACCAGCCGACCACCACCGCGCACAGGGCCATCACCAGCAGCGCGCCGCCCGACCAGACCAGCAGCTGCTCCGAGGCGGCCCGGCTGACCTCGCCGGTGACCTGGTCCACCCGGAAGGCGTCCCCGCCGCCTGCGCGCGCCGCGATGGCCTCGGCCTCACCGCGCGTACCGGCCCGGGAGAGCAGGTTCACCAGTCCGAGGAGGCAGCCGCCGAGGACCACGAAGACGGCCCCGTAGACGAGGGCGATCCGCGTCCGTATCCGCGACCCGGGACCGATCACAGCGCGTACCCGACGCCCTGCACGGTGCGGATGACCGGTGGCTCGCCGAGCTTCCCGCGCAGTTTGCTCATGCAGACCCGTACCGCCCCGGTGAACGGGTCGGCGTGCGCGTCCCAGGCCCGCTCCAGCAGCTCCTCCGCCGACACGAAGGCCCCGTCAGCCTCCAGCAGCATCTGGAGCACCACCAGCTCCTTCGGCGACAGGCCGAGGTCCCGCCCGTCCCGCTCGGCGGTCCGCCGCACGGTGTCCACCCGCACACCGTGCCGTTCCAGCACCGGCGGTACGGGCGGCCGTGCGCTGCGCCGCCGCAGCGCCCGTACCCGCGACACCAGCTCGGGGAACTCGAACGGCTTGCCCAGGTAGTCGTCCGCCCCCAGGTCCAGGCCCCGCACCCGGTCCTCCAGGGCCACGGCGGCGGTCAGCATGAGGATCCGGGTCCGGGACCCGCCGGCCACCAGCCGCCGCGCCACCTCGTCCCCGTGCACGCCGGGCAGGTCGCGGTCGAGGACGACGACGTCGTAGTCGTACAGCCCGAGGTGGTCGAGGGCGGCGTCCCCGCGGTGGACGGTGTCGACGGCGAACCCGGCGCGCCGCAGCCCGGCGGCGACGAACCCGGCGAGGACGGTCTCGTCCTCGGCAACCAGTACACGCATGCCCCCACTCTCCACGCCCCGGGTTTCGCGAACGTCTCCCCCTCCCCCTAGCCCCCTCCCCCTCGCCCCCTCCCTCTCCCCTCCCCCCTCCGTCTCCCCCCGTGAAACGAAGGTGAGGGGAGCTTCCGGGGGCGGATAGGATTTCGACCATGGCGGCCACTGGATCCGAGAAGCAGGGGGCGAAGGCGTTCTACGTCACGACCCCCATCTACTACGTCAACGACGCTCCTCACCTGGGCCACGCCTACACGACCGTCGCAGGCGACGTGCTCACCCGCTGGCACCGTCAGCGCGGCGAGAAGGTGTGGTACCTCACCGGCACGGACGAGCACGGTCAGAAGATCATGCGCACGGCCGACGCGAACGGGGTCACCCCGCAGGAGTGGTGCGACAAGCTCGTCGAGGAGGCGTGGAAGCCCCTCTGGGAGCACCTGGAGATCGCGAACGACGACTTCATCCGTACGACGGAGAAGCGGCACACGGACCGTGTGCAGGAGTTCGTGCAGGACCTGTACGACAAGGGCGAGATCTACAAGGGCGGGTACGAAGGCCCGTACTGCGTGGGCTGCGAGGAGTACAAGCTCCCCGGCGACCTGATCGAGGACGAGCAGGGCAACAAGCTCTGCCCCGTCCACAAGAAGCCGGTGGAGATCCTCAAGGAGGAGAACTACTTCTTCAAGCTCAGCGAGTACGGCCCGAAGCTGCTGGAGTTCTACGAGGCGAACCCGGACTTCATCCAGCCCGAGTCGGCCCGCAACGAGGTCCTGAACTTCGTCAAGCAGGGCCTTCAGGACCTTTCGATCTCCCGCTCGACCTTCGACTGGGGCATCCCGATCCCGTGGGACGACAAGCACGTCATCTACGTGTGGGTCGACGCGCTGCTGAACTACGCGACGGCCGTCGGCTACGGCTCGAACCAGGCGAAGTTCGACGAGACGTTCCCGGCGAACGTCCACCTGGTCGGCAAGGACATCCTGCGCTTCCACGCGGTGATCTGGCCGGCCATGCTGATGGCGCAGGGCCTGCCGGTACCGGGCAAGGTCGCGGCCAACGGGTGGCTGATGGTCGGCGGCGAGAAGATGTCGAAGTCGAACCTGACGGGCATCAAGCCGCAGGACCTCACCTCGCACTTCGGCGTGGACGCCTACCGCTGGTACTTCCTGCGGGCGATCGCCTTCGGCAGCGACGGCTCGTTCTCGTGGGAGGACTTCACCGCGCGCTACACCTCCGAGCTGGCCAACGACTACGGCAACCTCGCCTCGCGCGTCGCGGCGATGGTCGGCAAGTACTTCGGGGGCGCCCTGCCGGAGGCCACGGCCGCCGGTGACGCCGAGCAGGCGGTCCGGGACGGCCTGGCCAGGGCGGTCGCCGAGGCCGACCGGAAGATCGGCGAGGAGCTGGACTTCCAGGGCGGCATCCTGGCGATCTTCGACTTCGTGAAGCAGGTCAACGGCTACATCACGGAGCAGGAGCCCTGGAAGGTCGCCAAGGACGACAGCGACGAGGGCCGCGCGCGCCTGGCGACGATCCTCTACACCGCCGCCGAGTCGCTCCGCGCGGTCGCCGTCCTGCTGAACCCGATCATGCCGGACACCTCCCAGAAGCTCTGGGACTCCCTCGGCGCCGAGCCCGCCCTGGGCCCGCTCGCCGCCCAGACGGTCGACTCCGCCGCCACCTGGGGCCTCCTCCCCACCGGCACCACGGTCACCAAGGGCGCGGTCCTCTTCCCGCGCCTCGAGGAGCCGAAGAAGGCCTGACCCTTCTTCCGCGCCCCGTACGCCCAGGACCGCCGCCCTCCCCGGAGGGCGGCGGTCCTGTCATACGGCGCCGGCGCAAGCACGGTTCCAGGCCCACCGAGAACGCCACGGTCATTCGAAGAACAGGAAGGCCTGATCCGATGTCGACCCTTTTTCGTCTGGCTGCAGATCCGCTCAGCCGACTGGGCCGCTTGCAGTGGATCAGGGTCAGCGGTGAGCGTCATCCGCTGTACGGCCATCAGCAAGTTCCCTATCTCGGCTGGCGGTTCGAGGACCCACGACCGGAAAAGCTTCGGATCATCGAGCGGGCCACCCGGACAACTCCCACCCAGGTGGAGTGGCGAATTGACACGTCACGGCGGAACTGGCTTCTGACTCCGTCCCGCCTCTTGGGCAGCAGCGAGAACCCCGCCGCCTCTCCCGGTTTTGACGAGCGCGTCAGAGTGGCGACGCAGGACCAGGACTTCTGCATTCGGGCCCTGGCAGATCTCAACGCGATACTGCGCACCCTGCACGACCTGATCGATGCACAAGAGGGCGAGCGCCGGAGGGACTGACGCCCGACCTCAGCCCCGTGACCGTACACGGGCCCACGCGCCGTGGGAGGCACGGACGTTCGTCGACCCTTCCCCGGGGCAGACCCCACACATCACACAAGACGGTTGTTGGCGCGCGGCTTTCTTACCATGGAGAGGCAACAAATGAGGCCGGTTGGTTTTTTCCGAGAGATGAACTCCGGACCTTCCGCATCATCCTTTCCATCAATTCATGACCATCTTGAGACCGGCGAACAATACCCGGCGGACCAGGTAGCTGGATATCTACGATCCGGACACCCGGTGCTGGATATCATGGATATTACACGCGATGTAGTGAACGGCTCATTCGTGGTGCCTGGGGGCTCATCCCTTCTCACCGATGGGCTGCATGTCTGGCGAACGGACCTCTCCTTCTATGTGGCGAGCTACGCGATTGAACTCCCCGCCTCGTTCTTGACGTTCGTTCGCGAGCAGGATTTCCGCGTGCCGTCCGTTCAGCACAACGTGCTCGTCCCAGTTGCCGCCGCCGCCCGTCAGTGGTTGGGCTTCCGGATGGACAAGGGCGCGGCACCACGTCGATCCTCTGAGTGATCCTGGCTCCTCAGCTCCCGTCGGGCTCTCCAAGGCGGCATCTGCCGGCAGCGAGCCCGGCAGGCGCTCGGGCACACGCGACGACAGGACTCTCCCGGAACGCGGTGGCTCGGCAAGACCTGGCCCAGTGCGCTCATCGCCGATCCGGCGCCGGGCTGAGGCCTCTTAAGATCGGCAGCCGGACCCCCCATCTCCAGCATGAGATCCCACACTCGCCGCGGAGCAGACCACCACTTCGTCCAGGAGGCGCACGTGCTGAACAATCTGGATGAAACGGCGAGTCTCAGCATCGAAGTCATCGAGTCCGTCCAGCCGGGCCACGCCGGCACTGACGACGACATCGTCGTGTGCGTGGTGCGCTGCATCAAGGGCACAGCCCGGCCGGGCATGTTGTTCCGGCACATCGACGTGACCGGGAACGCCGAGGCAGTGGCGGTCGAGCTCGAGTTGTCCTCCGTCGAGTGGTACGGCAGGAAGGTCGACCAACTGGACACCGTTCACTCCGGAAGGGTCACGTTGACCGGCGCTGGGGCGGGGACCCTGTCCAGGCGGGACACTCTGACCGCCGTGTCACATGGTTGACCGACGGCAACCGGCATGGATCTTGGCAGGGACGCGGCCCTTGAAGCACGACGATGAGCCACTTCGGGAAACCAGCACATCAGCGACGATGCCGCACCCCGATCAGTGACTCGATCGGAGACCTGGAGCAGCAGATGGCTGATCTGCCCGCCACGCGACCTCTTCGGAGACCTCGGAGCAGCTACGCACTTGGTGCGTAGGCCGGATGCAGTCCTCCGACTGCTCCGCGGAGCTGCCCGTACGGTGGGCACACCTGGCGTTGCTCGTGATCGCCAAGCAGGGCCGAGCAGGCGCTGGTGAAGCGCAGAAGGCGGTGGCCGCGACGGAGGCACGCCATCGACGCTCGCCCCCTTTCTGCAGTTCGTCGGGATGACGCGGTCTGATTGGCCCGCCCGGGTCTCGGCAACGTCGGTCAGGACCTCGCCACGCACGGACTTTGCGAGGGGCAGGACGGTGTGGGGTGGGGACAACCTCCGTATCAACTCGGGCGTCAGCCGGATGGGCGACCGGTGCGGCGGCCCGGCACGCTGGGGCGGGAACGGCACAGGCAACAGAAGCAGGAGCAATCGATGAAGGCACGTGCGGGGGCCGCAGCACTGTTGGCGGGGATTTGCGCGGTGGCGGTATCCGGGATCTTCCCGGCGGCCGCGGCGGTGCGGGCGTCGGCCCCGCCGCCCGCCGGCCTCAAGGCGGCCATCGAGCAGACGGTCGCGGACGGATTCCCGGGTGTCGTGGCGTATGCCAGGCACGGAAAGCGGGAGTCACGGATGGCGGCCGGGCTCGCAAACACGGCGAGCGGCGAGCGAGCACGGCCGGACCAGCGGTTCCGGATCGCCAGTAACACCAAGTCATTCGTGTCGACGGTGCTGCTGCAGCTGGAGGGCGAAGGACGGCTCTCGCTCGACGACAGCGTGGAGAAGTGGCTGCCCGGCGTGGTCAGGGGGAACGGCAACGCCGGCAAGGACATCACCATCCGGCAACTGCTCAACCACACCTCGGGCATATACGACCCCACCGATGAGCCGGAGTTCTTCGCCCCCTACCTGGAGCGCCAAGAATGGGGCCACGTTTACACCCCTCGGGAAGTGATCGCCCGCGCTGTCCGGCACAAGCCGCTCTTCGCGCCCGGCGGCGGCTGGTCGTACTCCAACACCAACTACCTACTCGCCGGTCTGGTGATCGAGGCAGTCACGCGTCACAGCGCGCCCTCCGAAATTCAGCGGCGGATTCTCGTCCCGCTCGGCCTGAAGGACACCTCCTTCCCGGTGACCGACCCGGCCATTCACGGCCCTCATCTGCACGGTTACGACCTCGCGGGACGCGATGTGACCCGGTTCAGCCCGTCGTACGACTGGACCGCCGGGGCCATGATCTCCACGGTCGACGACCTGGCCCGCTTCCACCGGGCCCTGTTCACCGGCAAGCTGCTGCGCCCCGGCCAGCAGCGCGAACTCCTGACGACGGTGCAGTTCCCCGGAAAGCCGGCGTACGGACTCGGCGTGCAGCGCATGGACGTGCCGTGCGGTTCGGAGCCGAACAGCAAGCGGATCAGCGTCTGGGAGACCGACGGCGCCGGACCCGGCTTCACCAGCGTGTCACTCAACACCGCTGACGGTGAGCGACAGTTGGTCCTCGCCGCCAATGTCTACGACCTGGGCGCGGAACTGAAGGATGAGCGGCCCGTCCCGCAAAGCAAGGGGCTGGAGAAGGCGCAGATGGCAGCCCTCTGCGACTGATGCGGCGTCAGTCGCCCCGGCTGACGCCTCTTCGTGCGCGGCGCGCGACCCGCCAGGAAGCGGGACACGATGAGCGTGCACTCAGTGATGACGCAGGGGGGCCGTGCCCGCAGTGCCATCCTGCCTGCTCGAACCCCTCCGGGACCAGTTCGCCGCAGGCCTGTCGGCCCGGGGAGAGTTCGTAGCGGACCACCCGCTCGGCTGTCACCGCCGTCGGATCACCGACCGGACGGTGTTCGAGGACATGGAAACGGTGTCTAAGGGCGAGCACCCGACGCCGTCGCGATCGCTTCGTCCAGGACCTCGCGCGAGCGGACCAGGTCGGTGATCAGGCGGTCGATGCGGGCGCGTTCGCGGGTGAGGTCGGCGACCAGGCGGGGCGTGGCGACCTCGGAGGGGCCGCCGTCCGTGTCGCGCATGCACGGGAGGAGCTGGGCGATCTTCTTGCTGTGGAGGCCCGCCGCGTAGAGCGCCTGGATGCGGATGACGCGGTCCACGGCCCAGTCGCCGTAGATCCGTTGGCCGCCCGGAGTGCGGTCGGCCGTCAAGAGGCCCTGCGTCTCGTAGTAGCGGAGCGACCGCTCGCTGACGCCGGTGCGACGGGACAGTTCACCGATTCTCATACTCACCTCGGCTGCCGCGAAGAGGACTTGAACCTGACACTGATGTCAACTCCTACGGTACCCGCATGACGAACACGCCTCAGGAATCCCGCCTGTTCCAGCCCTCCCGGCTCGGCCCTCTGGAATTGCCGAGCCGCCTGGTCATGGCGCCGTTGACCCGTAACCGTGCCGGTGCCGACGGGGTGCCTCAGCCACTCATGGCGGCGTACTACGCGCAGCGCGCGTCAGCCGGTCTGATCATCGCCGAGGCGACCACGCCGAACGCCGTGGGTCAGACGTACCCCAACATCCCCGGCATCCACAGCGCCGCCCAGGTGGCCGGCTGGAGGCAGGTCACCGACGCGGTGCGGGCAGCGGGCGGCCGGATGTTCCTCCAGCTCCAGCACGGCGGCCGGGTCGGGCACCCGGACACCAGCGGGCTGGTGCCGGTAGCGCCGTCCCCCGTGCCGCTCCCCGAGTCCATCCACACCCCGAGCGGGCGCCAGGACGCCGTGGTGCCCAGGGAGATGTCCGCCGACGACATCCGGTCCACGGTGGCCGACTTCGCCACCGCGGCCCGCAACGCCGTCGACGCCGGCTTCGCCGGGGTGGAGGTGCACGCGGCCAACGGGCACCTGCTGCACCAGTTCATGGCCCGGAACACCAACCATCGCACCGATGGCTACGGCGGTTCGGTCGCCGGCCGGATCCGGTTCGTGCGGGAGGTGGTGGGGGCGGTCGCCGCGGCGATCGGTCCGGACCGGGTCGGCCTGCGGATATCCCCGGGGAACACCGTCAACGGCATCGAGGAGGGCGAAACCCAGGCCCTCTACCCTGCGCTCCTCGAAGCTCTGGCGGATGACCGCCTCGCCTACCTGCACACCGTGTTCGCCGATCCCGAAGAACCACTGTGGCAGCAGCTCCGCAAGACCTGGGCCGGTACGCTCATCGCCAATCCGGCGCTCGGCTGGGGCGGCCCGCTCCCCGCCGACGGCGGCAGGCGGGCGGGTGAACGGCTGCTGGCCGCCGGTGCCGACCTGATCGCCCTCGGCCGGGCCTTCATCTCCAACCCCGACCTGGTCGACCGGCTGCGGACCGGCGCCCCGCTCAACCCGCTCCGGGACGAGGGCTGGATGTACGCGGGCGGCGAGATCGGCTACACCGACTACCCCATGCTCGCCGCGTAAGAGCGCGAAGGACGCGCCCGGACAGGCCCGGACCGTCCGTCATTCAGCCGTTTCCCGAGTATGTCATTGCAGTCGAAAATCCCACCATGTGATGATCTCTCCATGACCGTGAACGGGGAGGGGTACGGGACGGATGAGCCGCAGCTCGACCGGACTTCGGGGCTGGCCGACCTGGACGGCGCACCGGATGTTCCCGCCGTACCGAAAGTAACGCCGCCCCTCTCCACCGCCATCGACCCGGCGGCAGGGCGGCGTGAATTCGCCGCCCTGCTCGGCGAGTTCCGGCGCACCGCTGTGCTGGTGCCGATCGATCCGTACGGAAGCCTCTGGACCGCCGAACACGGCGGGGTCCGATGGATCTGCGCGTTCTCGCACCAGGAGGCTCTGGCACGGTTCGCGCACGCCCGTGGTGAGGCCGGGCACGAGTGGACCTACCGGACGGTGCTGGGGGCACGGCTGCTGGATGTGCTGGTGCCGAAGCTGGGTGTGCCGGCGGGTGTGGCACTCGACGCGGGCAGCGAGGACGGGGTGGTGTTCCCGCCGGTCGAAGGCATCGTGCCGGACGCGGCGGCTGTCGGGCTCGGGGGGACGCGGTGAGCGGTACGGATCCTGATCTCGCGGCGTCCAACGCCGGTTTCCGGCTGATCGCCGCGGGCATCGACAAGGCGCACGGGGAGCTCAAGGACCTCGGCATGATCGGCGAGGCGACCGCCGGCCGTGGCTTTTCGGAACTGTCGCTGTCCGGGCTGGAGTTGGGGCACGCGGGGCTGGCCGCCGGGTTCAAGACGTTCTGCGAGCGCTGGGAGTGGGGTGTCCGGGCGCTCATGCAGCGCGGGAACAACTTCGCCGCGGCCATCGGTCTGTCGGCGGGGGCCTTCCACGAGCAGGAGCAGTACGTCAAGGACACCCTGAAGATCGCCGTGAACGGGCTGAACGGCAATCCGCACCTCAGCGAGGACGAGGTCAAGGCCAAGGGCTGGGACGAGATCAAGTCCCAGACGATGTACGACGACCCGGACTACAGCCTGGGGTCGATGGCTGCCGCCCAGCAAAGCGTCGAGCAGACGTGGAAGGACACCGGCTACGACCTCGAGGACGCCGCCCTGGACTCGCTGGAGCACGGCGGAGTCCTCGACCCGACGATGCGCGAGGCCATGGACGAGCACGCGCGCGAGAGGTTCGATCCCTCCCAGGAGGCGGTCGAGCGTGCCGAACGACCGGTGTGGGGGAACGAGTAGATGACGGACTGGCTCGGCAAGCTGGGGGACGCCTGGGAGGCCGGCGAGAAGGTCGTCGGCGTGGGCGTCGACAAGGGCACCGATGTCCTCGGGGAGGTGCTGGACCACGTCGGTGCGGAGGGTGTCGCGGACACCGTCACCGACTGGGGCGACAGCGCGGCGTCGGCTCTGGGGGCGGAGGTCGGTGAGAAGCAGCTCGGCCAGAGCGAGGAGCCCGCTGAGCTGATCCACGGGCAGGCGTCCAAGATCACCGCCAGTGCGAAGAACCTGCGCGACTTCAGCGCGGCCTTCAACATGGTCGGCGCCGGCATGAAGGGACTGGACGACGCGCACTGGAAGGGTGAGGCCGCCGACGCCTACCGTGAGACGTTCCAGCTCCTGCCCACCGACTGGCTGCACGCGGCGGACGCCTTCGAGGCCGCAGCGGCGGCGCTCACCGCGTACGCCGCGACGGTGACCGCGGCGCAGGGCATCGCCAAGGAGGCGGTCGCCCTGTTCAAGCAGGGCATCGAAACGTCCCAGAAGGCCGTCGACGCGCACAACAAGAAGGTCGACGCCTACAACAAGGCCCGCACCAGTGACGCCCCGCTGCCCGAACCCGGCCCGTTCACCGACCCCGGCCAGGCCCAGCGCGACCAGGCCCAGGAAATCCTGGAGAACGCCCGCCGCCAGCGCAACGAGGCCGCCGAGAGGGCCAACCAGATCGTCACCGCGGCCCTCGCCCACGCCCCCGCCGAGAAGTCCGCCATGGAGCGCGCCAAGCTCGGCCTGATGGACCTGGCCCTGGGCAACGGCGTCGAATCGATGCACTTCGTCGGCGGAGCCGTGAAAGGCACGGTGGGGCTCACCAACTTCGTCCGCTCGCTCAACCCGCTCGACGGGTACAACATCACGCACCCGGCCGAGTTCTACGAGAACGTCAACATGACCCTGGCCGGAGTCGTGTCCAGCGTGGCCCATCCCGACCGGGCGCTGAAGGACGCGTGGGAGGGATTCAAGGAGGACCCGCACGAGTTCCTGGGCCGGATGCTCCCCGAGGCGGTCGGTACCAAAGGTGCCGGTGGGCTCAAGTCCCTGGTACGCAAGGGCGTGGACGACGCGAAGGGCGGGGGTGGCAAGGGACAGGCAGCCCACGACGGCGACCCGAACGACACGAGCCGCGAGGGGTGCGACAAGAAGCTCTGCGGGGACCCCGTCGACATGGCGACGGGCCGGATGGTCCTGCCGCAGACGGACATCACCCTGCCGGGCTCACTGCCCGTGGTGTTCACCCGCACCTTCGAGTCGTCCTACCGCACCGGGCGCTGGTTCGGGCCGACATGGGCGAGCACCGTCGACCAGCATCTGGAGATCAACGCGGAGGGCGTCGTCTTCCTCTGCGAAGACGGCAGCCTCCTCGCCTACCCGCACCCTGCACCCGGTGTGCCGGTCATGCCCACCCACGGCCGCCGCTGGCCGCTGGACCGCGACCGGGACACGTACACGATCACCGACCCCGCCACCGGCCGGGTCTGGCACTTCACCTCACACGGCCCCGACCTGGCACTGCTGACACAGCTCGACGACCGCAACGGCCGCTGGATCGCCTACGAGTACGACGAGTCCGGCGCTCCGGCCTCGATCGTGCACCACGGCGGCTACCACCTGAAGCTCACCACCGCCGAGGGCCGTGTCACCGTGCTCCACCTGGCGGGCGCCGCCCCGGACGGCACCGACCAGGAGATCCTCCGCTACGGCTACACGGACGGTCATCTGACCGAGGTCACCAACTCGTCGGGCCGTCCGCTGTCCTTCGGCTACGACGAGCACGGCCGCATCACGTCGTGGACGGACACCAACGGAAGCCACTTCGACTACGTCTACGACGACCGGCACCGCTGCGTCTACCAGTCGGGGTCCAACGGCCACCTCGAATCCCACTTCACCTGGGACGACACGGACGCGGACACCGGCCTGCGGCAGACGTCCGTCACCGACGCCCTGGGCCACACCACCCGCTTCCTCATCAACGAACGGTTGCAGGTCGTCGGCGAGATCGACCCTATGGGCGCGGTCGTCCGCTCCGAGTACGACCACCACAATCGGCTCCTCTCCCGCACGGACCCCCTCGGCCACGTGACCCGCTTCACCTACGACGAGGCGGGTCGGCCGACCGCGGTGGTGAGACCGGACGGCCGCGAGATGTCCGCCGAGTACAACGCGCTGGGCCTGCCGGTCCGGGTGCGCGGCGCGGACGGCACGGTGGTGCGCCAGACGTACGACGAGAAGGGCAACCCCACGTCGGTCACCGACCCGACGGGCGCCACCACCGCGTTCACCTACGACGCGACCGGCCACCTCACGACGACCACCGACGCGCTCGGCCACTCGACCGCCCTGCGCTGCGACCGCGCCGGCCTCCCCGTCGCGATCACCGACCCACTCGGTGCGACCGTCCACTACGAGCGCGACGCCTTCGGCCGCCCGGTCACCATCACCGACCCGCTGGGCTCGGTGACCCGCCTGGGGTGGACCGTCGAAGGCAAGCTGGCCCGGCGCACCGAACCGGACGGCACCGAGCAGTCGTGGACGTACGACGGCGAGGGCAACTGCCTGTCGCACACGGACGCGATGGGCGGGGTCACGCGGTTCGAGTACACGGACTTTGACCTGCTGACGGCCCGTACCGGCCCGGACGGAGTGCGCTACGAGTTCCGGCACGACGCGAACCTGCGACTGACGCAAGTGCTCAACCCCCAGGGGCTGGCCTGGACGTACACGTACGACGCCGCCGGACGCCTCCTGTCGGAAACCGACTTCGACGGGCGCGTCCTGACCTACGCGCATGATCCGGCAGGCCGACTGACCTCCCGCACGAACGGCCTGGGGCAGACGGTCCGGTTCGATCACGACGCCCTCGGCCGGATCGTCCGCAAGGACGCCGAAGGGGCGGTCAGCACCTACGAGTACGACGTCTTCGACGAACTGGCGGTGGCGACGAGCCCGGGCGCAAGGCTGGAACGAATCCGCGACCGCCACGGCCGTCTGAGGTCGGAGACGGTCAACGGCGCCTCGATGTCGTTCACCTACGACGCCCTCGGTCGCCGTACCGGCCGCACGACCCCGACCGGTGCGGCCAGCACCTGGTCGTACGATGCAGCGGGCCGTCGCACCGAACTGGTGACGGGCGGCCGGACGCTGACGTTCGAGCACGACGCCGCGGGCCGAGAACGGGCCCGGCACATCGGTGACACGGTCAGTCTCCTGCACGAGTTCGACGCCCTCGGCCGCCTCACGGACCAGCAGGTCAGGGGCCTCGGCCGCACGGTCCAGCACCGCACGTACACCTACCGCCCGGACGGCAACCTGATCGGCCTCGAGGACCAGCTCGCCGGAGACCGCACCTTCGACGTCGACGTCACCGGCCGCGTCACCACCGTCCACGCGGACGGCTGGTCCGAGCGGTACGCCTACGACGCCGCCGGCAACCAGACGGAGGCCACCTGGCCCACCTCCCACCCCGGCCACGAGGCCACTGGCCCCCGTGCCTACACGGGAACCCGCATCACCCGCGCGGGCAACGTCCGCTACGAACACGACGCCCAAGGCCGAGTCCTGGTCCGCCAGAAGACCCGCCTCTCCCGCAAGCCGGAGACCTGGCGCTACGCGTGGGACGCGGAGGACCGGCTGGTGTCCGTGATCACCCCGGACGGCACGGTGTGGCGCTACCTCTACGACGCGCTCGGCCGCCGCATCGCGAAGCAACGTCTGGCGGCGGACGGTGCATCCGTGGCGGAGCAAGTCCTCTTCACCTGGGACGGTGCGACCCTCTGCGAGCAGACCACCTCCGGCGACACGCTCCCCAGCCCCGTCACCCTCACCTGGGACCACGACGGCCTGCACCCGCTGACCCAGACAGAACGCCTTGGTGCCGCGGACGCTGCGCAGGACACGGTCGACGAACGCTTCTTCGCCATCGTCACCGACCTGATCGGCACCCCGAGGGAACTCGTCGACGAGTCGGGCGCCCTCGCCTGGCACACCCGCAGCACCCTGTGGGGCACCACTGCCTGGGCATCCTCCAGCACGGCCTACACACCACTTCGCTTCCCGGGCCAGTACTTCGACCCGGAAACGGGGCTGCACTACAACTTCTTTCGGCACTATGACCCGGAGACGGCCCGTTACTTCACGAAGGACCCACTTGGTCTCATTCCGGCGCCGAACCCATCAACGTATGTTGTCAATCCGCATACCGTTTCTGACCCAACTGGGTTGTCACCGTGCCCTGAGCACCTTTTCCGTGGGACAACCAGAGGGTTCGAGGGAAGTCCGGGGGTACAGCGGCACGGCATCACACCGACGTCGTCAGACCCGGGTGTCGCCACCGTGTTCGCGACTCAGGCAGAAAGATTCGGGGATGCGATCGTCGAGGTTTATACACGGGCAGCGCTGGAGGGAGTACCAGTCCACCCCGGGTACATTGCTCGCGAAGCCGAATGGCCGGTGGAGCTGAGTCCGGCGGAGCTGTCGTCCCGCGCATCAGTACAGGTGCCTTCTTCGGTAGCACGGGACATTTTGGCCGGGATGGGGATACACGTGCCACGTAAGATTGGCAACGGTGACATCGATCCCATTCTTGAATACGACGTACCCAAACTTACCGCGGAGCAGATCGCCCGCTTCGTCGAGGAGGCGCACCGACGTGCTGGATAATTCGGATGAGAAGGCGACTCTCACCATCGAAACGATCGAGTCCCTGAAACCAGGTCACGTCGGTGGGAACGACGACATCGCCGTGTGTGTGGTTCGGTGTATCGAGGGAACGGCCCGGCTGGGCATGCTGTTCCAGCACCCCGGGGGGGCCACAGGCGACGCCGACACTGTGGCGGCCAAACTCCGGCTTTCTTCCATCGAGTGGTACGGCAAGCAGGTCGACCAGCTGGATACCGTTCACTCCGGTAAGGTCACGCTGACCGGGGTTGGCGCGGCAACGCTATCCAGGCGGGATGTCTTGAGCTCGGTAGCGCACGGCTAACCGACATCCGCCTTGACGTCCCACGAGCGTCCCGTGGCGCGCTAGGGTATCTAAGGTGGATTTTGAGCTGTGAATGGTCACAGTTATGCGAATGTTTTCACGGACGAGCAGTGGTTGGTATTGGCGGCATCGTTACCAAAGGGGGCGAAGGCAGGTGGCCGCCCGTCTCGCCCGGCGACAGTTGACCGACGGAATACGGCTCAAGGTCCAGCCCCTTTTTCCCGTGCGGGGCGTCCTCGTCGAGTACGGATTATGGGGGCCGGGTCCACTCTGGTACGAAACGGACGGGGAAGGCCACGCTCAGTCCTGTGAATCAGACCAGCGTCGCTCAACTCTCCTGCCGCTCCGACCACTTCCGCGTCCTGCTGTCCCCCACGCCTCGCGGCGCGCGGCTCGCCCGGCTGCTGGCCGTCGAGTGGCTCAGGACCCGGCACGAGGTGCCGTACCGCGTGGCCGAGGCCGCCGCACAGGTCGTCGCGGAGCTGGCGGCGAACGCCGCCACGCACGGGCGGGTGGCCGGCCGGAGCTTTCGGCTCACGCTCCTCTGCGACGGCGGTGTCCTACGGGTCGAGGTGACGGACACCCGGGCCGACGACCTCCCTCGCCGCCGATCGTCGGCGCCCGACGCGGAGTCCGGTCGTGGGCTGCTCCTCGTCGAGGCGCTCGCCGACCGCTGGGGCGCCGGGGCCGGGCCCGCGCCGCAGAAGACCGTGTGGGCGGAACTCGACCTTTTGCTGTCCTGACCGGCGTACGGGAAACGGGAGTTCGGTGGGCCCACCGGTCTACCAAGCAACAACGAGAGAGAAAGAAACCGCACCGAACCCCACCCCTCCTCCCCCTCACCGAGCCGCTCACTCACGCGGGTGAAAAACACCAACTCGGCTGGCTTTGGGAAGGGTTGCTTGATCTACGCTCAGCGCGACACACCACATGACCGCTGACATACGTCGGCCCCCGCCGGGACCGCTAATCCCAGTGCGGGGGCCTGACCATCAAGGAAGAAGCGCTTCCCGATGGATAACCGGAACACTAGCGCGCGCCCGCGCGCCCAGTCCCGTAACGACGGGAAAAACCACCCCTCCCGGGGAGCCCGCAAGGCCACGCGCCGCGGCGGCGTCATCCACGACAACTCCCGCCACACCACCCGCTTCACGGTGATCGGCAACCACCTCGCCCAGCACGCCGAGCTGTCGCTCGTGGCGATCGGCCTGGCCGTCCACATCCAGTCGCTCCCCGCCGGGGCCCAAGTCGACATCGAGACCCTGGCCGACCGCTTCCCCGAGGGAAGGATCCGGATCGCGGGCGCCCTGCGCGAGCTGGAGGCCCACGGCTATCTGCGGCGCACGCGTGTACGCACCGACGGGGGCCTCATGGTCACCCGCACGGTGTCCTGCAACCAGCCCGGCCGGACCGGCGCCGCGGAGGAGCCGAAGCCCCGGCCCCGGCGCGGCACCGACCAGCCGGCCCGCCGCCGCGCGCTGCCCGCCGTACCGCAGCCCGCGTACCCCGCGCCCGACCTCCTCCAGACCGCCCTCGGGGTGCTTTCCGGTCTGCGCCGCGAGGATCCCCGGCTGCTGCTCTCCGCCACGGACGCCGACCACCTGGTCCCGGGCGTCGCCGCGTGGCTGGAGCGGGACCTCACGCCCGAGGCCGTCCAGCGGGCGCTGACCACCGGCCTGCCACCGGAGCCGCTGCATCGCCCGGCAGCCCTGCTGGCCCACCGCCTCGCCGCCCAGCTCCCGCCCCTGCCCGCCTTCCGTACACCGGACACGCCCGCGGCGGTCAGGCATCCGCTCCAGAACTGCGACACCTGCGACCGCGCCTTCCGCGGCCCGGAGCCGGGTACCTGCGGCCTCTGCTCCGCGGAACGGTGATTCGCCCGAAGGATCCCGCCGCCAGGGCCACACCGGGTGAGTCACGCGTACTGCCTCTCCCGACCACGCCGAAGCCGTTCTCCCGCACACGACAGGACCGCATGTGCCCACCTTCGCCGTCAACGGATTCCTGCCCCTGGGCCGTCACTCGGTCGCGCTCGGCGACGCGGAATCGATGCTGGTCAGCGCGCCACAGTTCCGGGACTCCCCGACGCGCCGGACACTTTGGGACGGGCTGATCAGCTATCTCGATGTCTTCCTCGCGCTGGAGGACACCTATGAAGGCCTGCTGAACGGCATCCCCCTCATCCACCGGGTATGGCTGGGCGGCAGTTTCGTCAGCACGAAGCTCGACCCGCGCAACATCGATACGACCCTGCTGATCGACACCGACGCGGAGCGTTCCGTCCGCGGGCATCCCGGCTCCAAATGGCTGACCACCGCCTTCCAGAGCCGCGACAGGATGCGGGAGAAGTACGGTGTCTCCCCCGTCCGTATCGGGTACCGACGTGTTGCCCATGTCTTCGAGCCGGAACGCTTCACACCCGAAGAGCGGACATACTTCACGGAAAGAGGTGTGTGGGACGACTGGTGGCAGCGCTGCCGACTGCCCGACCAGGAGGACCGATCGCCGTCCGAACGCAGTGCCGCCCCGGCACGCGGGTACCTGGAGGTGCGACTGTGACCGGCGACAGCTGGCGCGACCGCAGGCGCGCAGCCCTGGGCGACGACCCGGCCGCGAAAAGCGCTACGGCGCGCCTTCTGGAGACGCTGGGCACGGAGGACAGGGACGAAGACGAGATCGAGGCGGATCACCGGTCGAGCCGCCTCGCGGCGGTACGCGAGTACAGCCCGCACGCCCGCCTCGACGAGGAACTCCGAATCCGTCTGACCGGCCCCGACACCGACGGCGGTGCCCTGCGCTTCCAGTGGGGGCACGCCCTCCTCCACCCGGTCGAAGCCGCTGTCTCGACGGCCGCCGGCACACCGGTGCAACTGGAAGTCACCGGCATCTCCTCGGGCAGTACGGTCATCCATGCCCGGCCGGTCACCAACCCCGCCGCCGGCCCGCCCGGCACGTTCGACGCACGCACCGCATCGGCGGCGAGCACGGGCATGGGCGCACTCACCGCACTCCTGCGAGCCCTTGAGAACGAGAGCGACGTCCGTGAGTGGGCCCGGCTCTTCGATGCCGTCGACTCGCTGTCCCGGGCCCTCGGCAAGTACCGGCTCGACCTGGGTCTGACCTGGTACGACGCCGACGGTGGAACACGCCGGGCGAAACTGTCCGAGCGCGGCCGGCACTATGTGGAGCGTCTCCGGCAGACGCACGACCGGGATCAGGAGATCACGATCTCCGGGCGCATCACGGAGCTCCGTGAAAGCGGCTGGGTGAAGGTGAAAGCCGGGGCAGCCAAGAACGCGCACGCCTACGACGTCCGTTTCGAGGATCCGGAGGAGCTGGTCCGCATGCGCCCGGTGCTCGGGGACAACGTCCACTTCCGCGTTCGCTTCCGGCAACGGCTGGATGCCGTGGGCATCACCCGGTCGACCGATTTCACGTATCTCGGCCGCGCGTCGGAGCAGACCGCGCTGCGCGTCGACGGATAGGGGACCCGCCGCGCAGGTGGGCCGGACCACGCCCGCGGGCAGAGAACCGGAAAGGCCCGGGATCCGTGGATCCCGGGCCTTTCGGTGGCTCGTGCGCGTGCCTACCGCGCCGCGTCCGGGTGCACCGCGTCCGTCACCGGGCGGGCGTCGGAGGGCTTGTCCTTCGCGACCGGCTTGCGGAGCGCGATGTTCAGCTCCTTGAGGCGGGCCTCCTCCAGCTCGGTCGGGGCGCCCATCATCAGGTCCTGGGCGTTGCCGTTGAGCGGGAAGGCGATCGTCTCGCGGATGTTGGGCTCGTCGGCGAGGAGCATGACGATGCGGTCGACGCCCGGGGCGATGCCGCCGTGCGGCGGGGCGCCGTACTGGAAGGCGCGGAGCATGCCGGCGAACTCGGTCTCGACGGTCTCGCGGGAGTAGCCGGCGATCTCGAAGGCCTTGAACATGATGTCGGGCTCGTGGTTCCGGATGGCGCCCGACGACAGCTCGATGCCGTTGCAGACGATGTCGTACTGCCAGCCGAGGACGTCCAGCGGGTCCTGGGTCTCCAGGGCCTCCAGGCCGCCCTGCGGCATCGAGAAGGGGTTGTGCGAGAAGTCGATCTTCCCGGTCTCCTCGTCCTTCTCGTACATCGGGAAGTCGACGATCCAGGCGAAGCGGAAGACGTTCTCCTCGAAGCGGCCGGCGCGCTTGGCGGCCTCGACCCGGACCGGGCCCATGATCTTGGAGACCTCGTCGAACTCGCCCGCGCCGAAGAACACGGCGTGGCCGGGCTCCAGGCCGAGGCGCTCGGTGAGGACCTTGACGTTCTCCTCGGTGAGGAACTTGGCGATCGGGCCGGTCAGCGCGTTGCCCTCGCCGACGCGGACCCAGGCCAGGCCCTTGGCGCCGAGGGAGACGGCGTAGTCGCCGAGGCCGTCGAAGAACTTGCGCGGCTGGTCGCCGGTGTCCGGCACCGCCAGGGCGCGGACGTGCTTGCCGGCGAAGGCCTTGAACTCAGAGTTCGCGAAGACGTCGGTGATGTCGACGAGTTCCAGGTCGGTGCGGAGGTCCGGCTTGTCGTTGCCGTACTTGAGCATCGACTCGCGGAACGGGATCCGCGGGAACGGGGAGGTGACGTGGCGGCCGCCGCCGAACTCCTCGAACAGCTCCGTCATCAGCTTCTCGATCGGCTGGAAGACGTCCTCCTGCTCGACGAAGCTCATCTCGACGTCGAGCTGGTAGAACTCGCCCGGCGAGCGGTCGGCGCGGGCGTCCTCGTCGCGGAAGCAGGGCGCGATCTGGAAGTAGCGGTCGAAGCCGGAGATCATCAGCAGCTGCTTGAACTGCTGCGGGGCCTGCGGCAGCGCGTAGAACTTGCCCGGGTTGAGGCGGGAGGGGACGACGAAGTCACGGGCGCCCTCGGGGGAGGTCGCGGTGAGGATCGGGGTCGCCATCTCGTTGAAGCCGAGGGCCACCATCTTGGAGCGGATGGCGGCGATCACGGCCGAGCGCAGCATGATGTTGCGGTGCATGCGCTCGCGGCGCAGGTCGAGGAAGCGGTACTCCAGGCGCCGCTCCTCGTTGACGCCGTCGTCGGTGTTGATCGTGAACGGCAGCGGGGCGGAGGCGCCCAGGACCTCGACCTCGGCGACCTCGACCTCGACCTCGCCGGTGGGAAGCTCGCTGTTGATGTTCTCGGCCCCGCGCGAGACGACCTTGCCGTCGATGCGGACGACCGACTCCTTGGTCTGCTTGTCGAGTGCCTCGTACGCGGCGGTGCCGGGACGGGCGACGAGCTGCGTGATGCCGTAGTGGTCGCGCAGATCGATGAAGAGGATGCCGCCCAGGTCGCGCCGATTGTGCAGCCAGCCGCTGAGCCGGACGTCGGTGCCGACGTCAGAGGCGCGGAGCTCGCCGCAGGTGTGGGACCTGTACCGATGCATCGTCGTTCATCCAGTCTTCGGGGAGAGGGTTTGGCTCGACCCGTCAAGGTTACCGGGCTCGCCAAGATCGCCGGGGCACAGCTCGGTGGCGGCCGGTCCGGTCGTCTTCTTAGAGTGGGGCAATGCGTACCGAGGACGTCCTGGCCGCCATCGCGACCGGTCTGTGGCGCTGGGACAACGCCTCCGGGATCGTCACCCTCGACGCGGAGGCGGCCCGGCTGCTCGGGCTGCCCGCCGAGCCGGTGGAGCTGACGGAGGCGGCCGTGCGGTCCCGTTTCCACCCGGTGGACTGGAACGAGATCGACGGGGTCGTCAACCTCGCCGTGGCGGAGGGCACCCTCGCCGAGGCCCGGCTGCGGATCATGGACGAGAACGGCCGGGTGATCCGTACCGTACGCAGCCGGTCGAAGCCGTTCGTCGAGGGCACCGACTACCAACTGGTCGGCACGTTGCAGGAGGTCGCCGAGCCGCAGCCCGGCACGGCGGCGCGTACTCCGGTGACAGGTGACTGGCGGCGGTCGCGGGAGGCGTTCCTGCTGGACGCGGGGCGGGCGCTGGCGGAGGCCCGGTCGACGGCCGAGGTGCTGCGGGTGGCGGCCTCGCTGTCGATGCCGGGTTTCTCGCCGGACGGGCTCGCGGTGTTCGGCGTCTCGGGCGACCGGCTGACGATCATCGGCCACCACGGGCACGAGGCGGGCGACGACGGACCGTTCACGGACATGCCGCTGGAGACCGACTACCCGGCGGCCGAGGTGGTGCGGACCGGGCGGGCGATCTACCTGCCGACGCCGGAGGAGTACCGGGCCCGGTTCCCGGTGACCTGGCCGCTGGCGCAACGTTTCGGCCGGGAGTCGTGGGCCTTCCTGCCGCTGATCGTCGCGGGGCGCACGATGGGCGCCTGGATGGCGGCGTTCACCTATCCGGTGTCGTTCACGCCGGACGAGCGGTCGGTCCTGACGACGGTCGCGCGGATGCTGGCGCAGGCGCTGGCGCGGGCCGGGGTCGCCGAGTCGGAGCGCGAGCTGTCGCTGGGCCTCCAGCGCACGATGATGCCGGTGCTCGGCCCGGCCATCCCCGGCATGGAGGTGGCCGCGCGGTACGTGCCGACCGGCGGCGGGTTGCAGGTCGGCGGCGACTGGTACGACGTGATCCAGCTGCCCGGGGGCACCTCCCGTACCGGAGGCCGCGGGGGAGGCCGGGTCGCGCTGGTGATCGGCGACGTGCAGGGGCACGACGTGCGGGCGGCCGGGCTGATGGGCCAGTTGCGGATCGCGTTGCGCGCGTACGCGTCGGAGGGCCACCGCCCGGACGCGGTGCTGTCCCGGGCCTCCCGTTTCCTGTACGGCATCACGGACGGTACCGAGGGCGACCACGGGGCGGCGCGGTTCGCGACGTGCCTGTACCTGGAGGTGGACCCGGCGACGGGGACGCTCGACATCGCGCGGGCGGGCCACCCCGACCCGGCGATCCGGATGGCGGACGGCACGGTGATGCTGCGGCCGACGGCGGGCGGGCTGCCGCTGGGCATCGTCCCCGACACGGACTACCCGACGACCCGGCTCACCCTGGAGCCCGGCGAGACGCTGATGGTCTGCACCGACGGGCTGCTGGAGACCGGCGGGCACGACCTGGAGACCGGGTGGGCGCGGATCCGCACGCTGCTGGAGCGGCACGACCCGGAGGGCGAGTCGCTGGAGGCGCTGGCCGACAGCCTGGTGCAGGCGGTGCACGGGCCGGGTTCGCACCACACCATCGGTCCGCTCGCCGACCGGCGCGAGGACGACATCGCGGTGCTGCTGCTGTCGCGGACGGGTGCGCCGGCGCGGACGGCCGCGGCCCGGCGTACCGCGATGACGATCGCGCAGGCCGAGCCGGAGCGGATCGCGGCGGCCCGGCAGCACCTGCGGGAGCTGCTGCACGACTGGGCGGACCCGGAGCAGGTCGACTCGGCGGTGCTGATGGTGTCCGAGATGGTCACCAACGTGCTGGTGCACACGGACGGCGACGCGCTCCTGGTGGCGGAGGCGACCGGGGACCACGGCAAGCGGCGGCTGCGCGTCGAGGTGGCGGACGCCAGCGACGAGCTGCCGCACCGGCGGCGGCCGGGGGAGATGGCGTCGTCGGGGCGCGGGCTGATCCTCATGGAGATGCTGGCGCACGAGTGGGGCGTCGACCCGCGCGGCGAGGGCAAGTCGATCTGGTTCGAGCTGCACGAGGGGCGCGACGGGCAGCCCTGACGGCGGGGCGGAGGCCCTGACGGGTGGCTTCCCGGAGACCGGCCGGGGCGGGGGCCCGGGTGGGTGGCTTCCCAGGGACGGCCGGGGCGGGCGCTACGGCCCCTCGGCGGCGTACAGCTTCCGCAGTTCGCCGATGACGCCGAACGCGGCCGCGGTGAGGGGGACGGCGAGGAGCATGCCGAGGATCCCCGCGACGGACGCGCCCGCGGTGATGGTGATCATGACGACGGCCGGGTGCATCTGGACGGTACGGCTCTGGATCACCGGTTGCAAAACGTGTCCTTCGATGAGCTGTACGGCGAGGACGACGCCGACCGTCCACAGGGCGATGGCCGCGCCCCGGTCGGCGAGCGCCACGAGGACCGCGACCGCCCCGGAGAGGAACGCGCCGAGGTACGGGATGTACGCGCCGACGAAGACGAGCGCACCGAGCCCCGCGGCACCCGGGACGCGCAGGATCAGCAGGCCGACCGTGATGAGGAGGGCGTCGATCAGCGCGATGAACGTGGTGCCGCGCATGAAGCCCTCGACGGCCTCGAAGGCGCGGCGGGCCATCGCCTCGACCGGGTCGGCGCCGCTCCTCGGCACCAGGGAGCGCAGCGCGCCCATCGCGCGGCCGGAGTCGCGCAGGAAGAAGAAGACGAGCAGCAGGGCGAGGACGGCCATGGCGGCCACCTCGCCGACGACGCTGAGGCCGCTGATGACGCCGGACGCCGCCGTACCGCCGAACTTGCCCAGCAGTTCCCTGGCGTTGCCGGCGAGGTCGTCCAGCGAGGTCCCGGCGGCGCCGAAGTGCTCGGTGAGGTCGAGGGCGGCGCGGCGCAGCGAGGTGACGATCTGGTCGCCGGTGTCGACGAGCGCGGCGGCCACGATGTAGCCGGCGCCGCCGACGACGGCGACCACTGCGGCGCAGGTCAGCCCGGCGGCCAGGGACCGCTGGACCTTCATGGCGAGGAGCCTGCGGTACAGCGGCCGGAGCAGCGCGGTCCCGAGCAGGGCGAGCAGTACGGGGGTGACGGCGGTCCGCAGCGTCACGCACAGCCATACGCCGACCGCCGCCACACCGGCGAGGAGCAGGAGGACGACGCACCAGGCGGCGACGCGCCGGACGGGCTCGGGGAGCGTGTGCACCCCTCAACGGCACCACGCCCCCGGCACCCCCGCCCCCGGACACCCCCCGCCCGGGGGACGGCCGGCCGCCGGCTTAAGCGGACGGCCGGCCCCGAGGGGCTCAGGCAGGCGGCCGGCCTCGGGGGGCTCAGGCGGACGGCGGCGCCCGTCGGGGCTCAGGCGGGCGGCCGGCCCGTGCTGGCGGACGCGCCGGGGCGGGGCGTGGGGCGCCAGCGGTCTCCCGGTCACCCGCCCGGCACCCGGCACCCGCCCAGTCACCCGTCCCGTCCCGCACCCGGCAGGCACCACACACCCCGTCCCGCCCGGCGCCCTTCGGGTCACGCGCCCGGGGTGATCTCCGGGCCCTGGCCGTCCTGCATGCCGTGGACGGCCGGGACGCGGCCGAGGCGGCCGGCCTGGAAGTCCTCGAAGGCCTGCCGCAGCTCGGCCTCGCTGTTCATGACGAACGGCCCGTAGTGAGCCATGGGCTCCCGGATGGGCCGGCCGCCCAGGAGGATGATCTCCAGGTCCGGCGTGTGGCCGTCCTGCTTGTCGTCGGCGCGGACGGTGAGCGAGCCGCCGTCGCCGAAGACGGCCGTCTGGCCGAGGTGGACGGGCCGGCGTTCGGTGCCGACGGAGCCGCGCCCGGCGAGGACGTACGCGAGGCCGTTGAAGTCCTGCCGCCACGGGAGGGTGACCTCGGCGCCGGGGCGCAGGGTCGCGTGGATCATGGTGATGGGGGTGTGGGTGATGCCGGGGCCCTGGTGCCCGTCGAGCTCTCCGGCGATGACGCGCAGCAGTGCGCCGCCGTCGGGGGAGGTGAGGAGCTGGACCTGGCCGCCGCGGATGTCCTGGTAGCGGGGGTCCATCATCTTGTCCTTGGCGGGGAGGTTCACCCACAGCTGGAGGCCGTGGAAGAGGCCGCCGGACACGACGAGGTGCTCCGGCGGGGCCTCGATGTGCAGGAGGCCGGACCCGGCGGTCATCCACTGGGTGTCGCCGTTGCGGATGGTGCCGCCGCCGCCGTTGCTGTCCTGGTGGACGAAGGTTCCGTCGATCAGGTACGTGACGGTCTCGAAGCCGCGGTGGGGGTGCCAGGGCGTGCCCTTGGCCTCGCCGACCCCGTACTCCACCTCGCCCATCTGGTCCATCATGATGAACGGGTCGAGGTGGCGGTAGTTGATCCCGGCGAACGCGCGGCGCACCGGGAAGCCCTCGCCCTCGAAGCCGCCGGGCGCGGTGGTGACGGCGAGCACCCGGCGCGGTACGGCGCCCGTGGGGGCGTCGACGCGGGGCAGGGTGAGCGGGTTCTCGACGGTTACGGCAGGCATGGCGGGTCCTCCTCGGGGGCGGCGTGATCCCACTTTAGTTGAATCCTGAACTTCCTGCCAGGGGAACGCCCCCTCTCCTCCTCCCATTCCCCGACGGGCCGCCCACCCGGGGCGGCCCGCACGACGACCACCCGACCGCGTCAGGCGCGGACGCCCGCCATGGTGTCGGTGATCAGCGCCAGCAGCGCCGCGTCGCGGGTCGGCAGCAACAGCTCGACCGGCCCCCCGCCCCGCGCGTCGCACACCAGGGAGGAGCCGCCCTCGCAGGGCGTGGCGGCGGTGCCGGCCGGCGCCGTCAGGCGCAGCGGCTCCGCCCCGGCGCGGCTCAGCTCCACTGCGCCGCGGAACACGGTGAGCTTCCCGCGCGTCATGGCGGGCCCCTCCTCCGCCACCCGCTGGAGGCAGCGCAGCGCGACCTTCTCGCCGCGCCGGTGGGCGGCCATGCGACGGGCCGCGCGGACCTTGTCGAAGGTCGCGCCGAAGAGGCGCAGGCCCAGGTCCGACAGGGAATGCGCAATGAATTCGAACAACAACACGGGAAACCGTTCCTTGGTGGGGGCGGCGCCGGCGGGCGCCGCGGCCGGCGGATCAGCCGTACATCCGCCGCATGGCGAAGTCGACCATCTGCTCCACGGCCTTCGCGTCGAACACCATCCGGTGGTCGCCCTCCATGTCGAGGACGAAGCCGTACCCGGTGGGCAGCAGGTCGATCACCTCGGCGCCGGTGATCACGAAGTACTTGGACTCCTTGCCCGCGTACCGGCGCAGCTCCTTGAGCGACGTGAACATGGGAATGACCGGCTGCTGGGTGTTGTGCAGCGCGAGGAAACCGGGATTGTCCCCGCGCGGGCAGTAGACCTTGGAGGTCGCGAAGATCTGCTGGAAGTCCTCGGCCGACAGCGAACCGGTGGTGAAGGCCCGCACGGCGTCGGCGAGCGAGGGCGGCGACGGCTCGGGGTACAGCGGCGGCTGCTGCGCGTAGCCCTGCTGGGGCGAGGCGTACTGCTGCTGGGCACCCGGGTTCTGGTCGTAGCCGTACATGCCGGTAAGCGTACTGAGTTGGGCGGCCCCCATGGCGCCCGCCCGGGAGATCCGGCCACGGGCCCGCCGCCGGGCCGCCGGACGGGCCCCGCCCGCCCCCTGGTCGCCGCCCCGCGCACGCGTGACGCGTCACAGATTGCCCCATAGGGGTTGCTCTTATTACCGACGGGTAGCATCATCGTAGCTACTTGCTGGTACGTGTAAGAGGATTCCGCCTCCCCGAGCCTTACGGAGCCGTCGCCATGGGGCACTACAAGTCGAATCTCCGCGACATCGAGTTCAACCTCTTCGAGGTCCTCGGGCGCGACAAGGTCTACGGCACCGGTCCGTTCGAGGAGATGGACGTCGAGACCGCGAAGAGCGTCCTGGACGAGATGCGCCGTCTCGCCGAGAACGACTTCGCCGAGTCCTTCGCGGACGCCGACCGCAACCCGCCGGTCTTCGACCCCGAGACGAACACCGCGCCGATCCCCGAGTCCTTCAAGAAGTCCTACAAGGCCTTCATGGACTCCGAGTACTGGCGCCTCGGCCTGCCCGAGGAGATCGGCGGCACCACCTCCCCGCGCTCGCTGATCTGGGCGTACGCGGAGCTGATCCTCGGCTCGAACCCGGCCGTCTGGATGTACTCCTCGGGCCCCGCCTTCGCGGGCGTGCTCTTCGAGGAGGGCAACGACGTCCAGAAGAAGATCGCCCAGATCGCGGTCGAGAAGCAGTGGGGCTCCACCATGGTCCTCACCGAGCCGGACGCCGGCTCGGACGTGGGCGCCGGCCGCACCAAGGCGGTCCAGCAGGACGACGGCTCCTGGCACATCGAGGGCGTGAAGCGCTTCATCACCTCCGGTGAGCACGACATGTCGGAGAACATCCTCCACTACGTCCTCGCCCGCCCCGAGGGCCACGGCCCCGGCACCAAGGGCCTCTCCCTCTTCCTCGTGCCGAAGTTCCACTTCGACTGGGAGACCGGCGAGCTGGGCGAGCGCAACGGCGTGTACGCGACGAACGTCGAGCACAAGATGGGCCTCAAGGCCTCCAACACGTGCGAGATGACCTTCGGCGACAAGCACCCCGCCAAGGGCTGGCTGATCGGCGACAAGCACGACGGCATCCGCCAGATGTTCCGCATCATCGAGTTCGCCCGCATGATGGTCGGCACGAAGGCCATCGCCACCCTGTCGACCGGCTACCTGAACGCGCTGGAGTACGCCAAGGAGCGCGTGCAGGGCCCCGACCTGGCGAACTTCATGGACAAGACCGCGCCCAAGGTCACCATCACGCACCACCCGGACGTGCGCCGCTCGCTGATGACGCAGAAGGCGTACGCGGAGGGCATGCGCGCCCTCGTCATGTACACCGCCGCCATCCAGGACGAGATCCAGGTCAAGGAAGCGGCCGGCGAGGACGCCAAGGCGCTGATCGGCCTGAACGACCTGCTCCTGCCGATCGTCAAGGGCTACGGCTCCGAGAAGTCCTACGAGCAGCTCGCCCAGTCCCTCCAGACCTTCGGCGGCTCCGGCTACCTCCAGGAGTACCCGGTCGAGCAGTACATCCGGGACGCCAAGATCGACACCCTCTACGAGGGCACGACCGCGATCCAGGGCCAGGACTACTTCTTCCGCAAGATCGTCCGCGACCAGGGCGCCTCCCTGAACGCGCTCGCCGAGGAGATCAAGAAGTTCCTGGCGGTCGGCACCGGCGGCGAGGAGCTGGCCCCGGCCCGCGACGCCCTCGCCAAGGCGGCCGTGGACCTGGAGGCGATCGTCGGCACGATGCTCACCGACCTCACCGCCACCGGCGAGGACGTCAAGAACATCTACAAGGTCGGCCTCAACACCACCCGCCTCCTCATGGCCTCCGGTGACGTGGTCGTCGGCTACCTCCTGCTGCGCGGTGCCGCCGTCGCGGCCGAGAAGCTGGAGACCGCCTCCTCCAAGGACGTGGCGTTCTACCGGGGCAAGATCGAGGCCGCGAAGTTCTTCGCCGCCAACGTGCTGCCGGGCGTCTCCACCGAGCGCGCGATAGCCGAGGGCGTCGACAACTCCCTCATGGAGCTGGACGAGGCCGCGTTCTAGTCCGCGACCCCGGCCGGCCCACGACGGACCGGTCCACCACGGCCCGCCCCCGGACATCCCCGGAGGCGGGCCGCCGGTCTTCCCGGCCGCCTCACCGGGCTCCCCGCCCGGGATCCCGGCCCGGGCCCCCCACCGAGCGAACCACCGGGCCCTCGACCGGATCCCCGCCCGAGCCCTCCGCCGAGCGAGCCCCTCACCCCGGCCCGGGCCGGGCCCCGGCCTTCACCGGGCGGTGCACACCGAGAAGTGGCTCACCCGGCACGTGTCCGACGGCAGCGCCCCGCGCAGCTGCACCGCCGTGCCGTCCCCCGCCACGTACCACCGCTCGCCGCGCGGGACACCCGCCGCCGGACGCTCCCCCGGCTCCATCGCCACCCAGCGGCCGTGCACCGTGCGGTGCCACCGCGCCCGCGCCCCGCAGAAGCGGCAGGTCATCAGCGAACCGGTGCGCGGCGGACGCGGCGCGGGTATCGAGGCCCGCAGCGACGCGGCGGTCACCGGCAGGATGTCCCCGAGGCGCACCGGGTCCCGGTCCGGCGTGCCCACCGCCGCCGTCGTGCACGCCGCGCAGAGCGGCATCCCCAGCGGGGCGCTCCACTCCGCCCCGGGTGTTTCGCACGCGGCACAGACGGGCGAGACGTGCGTGGTCGTCGTGGTCACCAGTGCACCTCCGGTCGCGACCGGCGAGTCAGCGGACTGCTGTCCCGCCACGTCTCCCGATAGTCGCAGCCGCCACTGACAATGGGCCGTTCGCGACGGTCCCTCCCAACTGACCCGCCCGTAAAGTGAGGCCCATGAGCAGCTCACCCCCCCGCTTCGACCGCGGCCACACCGACGACCTCATGACCTTCCTGGCGGACTCCCCCACGCCGTACCACGCCGTGGCCAACGCCGGTGAACGGCTGGAGAAGGCCGGCTTCCAGAAGCTCGACGAGACCGCCGCCTGGGACGGTACGAGCGGCGGCAAGTACGTCATCCGCGGCGGTGCGATCATCGCCTGGTACGTACCGGAAGGCGCAGGCCCGCACACCCCGTTCAGGATCATCGGCGCCCACACCGACTCGCCCAACCTCCGCGTCAAGCCGCAGCCCGACATGGGCGCGCACGGCTGGCGGCAGGTCGCCGTCGAGACGTACGGCGGAACCCTGCTCAACACCTGGCTCGACCGCGACCTGGGCCTGTCCGGCAGGCTGACCCTGCGGGACGGCAGCCACCGGCTGGTGAGCGTCGACCGGCCGCTGCTGCGCGTGCCGCAGCTCGCCATCCACCTGGACCGGCAGGTCAACGAGGGCCTCAAGCTGGACCGCCAGCGGCACATGCAGCCCATCTGGGGCCTGGGCGACGACGTCCACGAGGGCGACCTCATCCGCTTCGTCGCCGACGAGGCGGAGGTCCCCGCCGCCGACGTGGCCGGCTGGGACCTGATGGTCCACGCCCTGGAGGCCCCCGCCTACCTGGGGCGCGACCGGGAGCTGCTGGCCGGCCCGCGCATGGACAACCTGCTGTCGGTGCACGCGGGCGTGGCCGCCCTCGGCGCCGTATCCACCGCCGGGGACCTGGAGTTCATCCCCGTCCTCGCCGCCTTCGACCACGAGGAGAACGGCTCCGAGTCCGACACCGGCGCCCAGGGCCCCCTCCTCGGCACGGTCCTGGAACGGTCCGTCTTCGCCCGCGGCGGCGGCTACGAGGACCGGGCCCGCTCCTTCGCCGGCACGGTCTGCCTCTCCTCCGACACCGGCCACGCGGTGCACCCCAACTACGCCGAGCGCCACGACCCCACGCACCACCCCCGCGCCGGCGGCGGCCCCATCCTCAAGGTGAACGTCAACCAGCGGTACGCCACCGACGGCAGCGGCCGCGCCGTGTTCGCGGCGGCGTGCGAGAAGGCCGGCGTGCCCTGGCAGACGTTCGTGTCGAACAACGACATGCCCTGCGGCACGACCATCGGCCCGATCACCGCCGCACGCCACGGAATCCGGACCGTCGACATCGGCGTCGCCATCCTGTCGATGCACAGCGCCCGCGAACTGTGCGCGGCCGACGACCCGTTCCTGCTGGCCAACGCCCTGGTGGCGTTCTTGAAGTAGCCCGCCCCGCGTAGGTGTTGCGGGTCGGGGTACCCGCAACACCTAAGCAGACGAGGAGGCGGGAATCATGGGCCTGGGTGGCTGCATCATTCTCATAGCGGTCGGGGCGATCCTCACCTTCGCGACCGACTGGGAAGCACAGGGCATCAATCTGGACCTGGTGGGGCTGATCCTCATGGCGGTCGGCATCATCGGCGTCGCGACGTTCACCAGCATCGCCAGGCGGCGCCGGGCGGTCGTCCCGCCGGTCGCCCCGACGGTGGTCGACCCCGCGGACGACCGGCGCTACTGAGCCGGACCACCACCGCACCGGACCACTACCGCACCGGACCGCCACCGGTCCGGAACGCCACCGGTCGGTCCGGAACGCGGTCCGGGCCGTCATCGGCCCGGACCGCCGCGGAAACATCCGCGAAAGGCCGGGCCTGACACCGTGTCGGCATGGTGCTGCTGGGACGACAGACCGAACTCGTACGCCACCGCGGCCCCGGACGCCGGGCCTTCTGGGGCCTGACCGGGGCCGCCGTGGCGCTCGCGGCGACCGTCGGCGCCCTCGCCGTCGGCGCGTACGGCGAACGGCCCCCGTGGGGCACGGACATCGCGTACGAGGCCGGCTACCTCCAGGGCAACCGCGTCCGCCACCACGACATGACCGGGGAACGGGTGCGCGACCTCCTGGACGGCGGCTGCGCCCGCAGGGAGGCCGCGGGCCTCGGCGGCCGGAAGGCCACCCACGACCCGGCGGCATGGGTGGCCGGCTGCCTGGACGGGGCGGCGGGCAGGCCGTCCCGCCACCAGGGCCTGGCGTACTGACCCCTACGCGGTCTCCGCCGGGTCCATCCCCGCGAGGATCAGCGGCAGCCGCGACACGCCCGACTCCGTGACCTTCACCGGAACACCCCAGTCCTGCTGGTGCACGTGACAGGCCGGGTACTCGTTGGCCGGGTCGTCGTCGCACGACGCCGCCATCGCGGACACATGCAGCACACCCTCCGGGACCGCCGGGTCCAGCACCAGCTCCCGGAACAGGTCCGTCCCCGTGCCCGCGCCCGAGACCAGCAGCTCGGGCGGCGTCGACGACACCAGCAGCCGCGTCGACGGACCGTACCGCTCGTCCAGCTTCTGCCCGCTCGGCGCCCGGAACACCACGTCCACCCGGAGCGTGCCCGGCGCCACCTCCGTCGCCTCCCGCCGCGTCCGGTGCGCCACCGCGGCCACCTGGACCGCCTCCTCGGGCAGCCGCAGCCGGGTCAGCCGGTGGCGCGCCGACTCCACCACCACGATGTCGTCGCCCACGAGCACCGCGTCGCTCGGCTCCCGCAGGTCCGTGGCGAGGGTGGTGACCTCACCGGCCGCCGGGTCGTAGCGGCGCAGCGCGTGGTTGTACGTGTCCGCCACGGCGACCGACCCGTCGGGCAGCACCGTGACGCCCAGCGGGTGCTGGAGCAGCGCCTGCCCCGCCTCGCCGTCCCGGTGGCCGAAGTCGAACAGCCCGGTGCCCACGGCGGTGTGGACGGCGCCCTCCGGGTCCACCCACCGCAGGGCGCTGGTCTCGGAGTCGGCGACCCACAGGCGCTCGTCGGTGGCGGCGAGCCCGGACGGCTGGGCGAACCACGCCTCGCCGGCGGGGCCGTCGACGAGCCCCTCGTTCGTCGTCCCGGCGGCGACCCGCACGGTGCCCTTCGCCGGGTCGTACGCCCACAGCTGGTGGACGCCCGCCATGGCGATCCACACCTCGTCCCGCCACCAGGCGACGTCCCACGGCGACGACAGCGCCACCTCCCGTGCGGGCCCCTCGGTCGGCGAACCCTGCCACCACTGCGCCCCGGTGCCGGCGACCGTGGACACCTCGCCGGTGCCCGGGTCCAGCACCCGCAGGGCGTGGTTGACGGTGTCGGCCACGGCCACCTTCCCGCCGGGCAACCGGCACAGCCCCTGCGGCTCGTTGAACCGTGCCTCCTCCGCCGCGCCGTCCACGAGACCGCGCTCCCCGGTCCCGTACCGCCGTACGACGGTCTCCCCGTCCGCGGCCAGCTCCACCACCTGGTGCCGGGTGGTGTCCGTCACCAGCAGGTTGCCGCTCTCCAGCAGCAGCGCCTTGCCCGGGAACCGCAGGTGCGTCGCCACCGGCTCGGGCGGCACGTAGGGCCCGTCACCGCGCCGCAGGGTGCCCTTGGCCTCGTGCTCGACCTCCAGCTCCTCGACGAGCTTCGCGATCGCCCCGGCGTGCCCCTCACCGGCGTGCTGGGCGACGACGTACCCCTCGGGGTCGATCACGACGAGCGTGGGCCACGCCCGTACGGCGTACTGCTTCCAGGTGGCCAGCTCGGGGTCGTCGAGGACGGGGTGGTGCACCCCGTACCGCTCGACGGCGTCGACGACGGCCTGGTGCTCGGCCTCGTGCACGAACTTCGGCGAGTGGACGCCGACGATCACCACGGTGTCCCGGTGCTTCTCCTCCAGCTCGCGCAGCTCGTCCAGGACGTGGAGGCAGTTGATGCAGCAGAACGTCCAAAAATCAACGACAACACACTTACCCCGCAGGTCGGCGAGGGTCAGTTCGTTGCCTCCGGTGTTGAGCCAGCCGCCCTTGCCGATCAGCTCGGGGGCACGGACACGGACACGGCGGGGCGCGGGCGCGGGGGTGGGCGCCGGGGCGGCATCGTTCATGGTTCAAGCTTGCCATTCGGCGGTGGGCGGCGGCTCACGGCGGGTCGTCGCGGTGCCGCGGCGCCGCGTGCGGTGGCGGCGTCCGTGGCGCGTCGGCCGCCGATGGGGCGGTCCGGCGGGTACGCATGGGTCATGAAATATCTGGTACGCGACAAGATCTTCGCCATCGGCGACGACTACTGGATCGAGGACGAGGACGGCCGGCAGGCGTTCCTCGTCGACGGCAAGGCGCTGCGGCTGCGCGACACCCTGGAGCTGAAGGATCCGGCGGGGCGGGTGCTGGTGACGCTGCGGGCGAAGGCGCTGAGCCTGCGGGGCGCGATGACCGTCGAGCGGGACGGGCGGACCGTCGCCACGGTGAGCCGCAAGCGGCTGTCGCTGCTGCGCGACCACTACCGCGTCACCCTGGAGGACGGCCCGGCGCTGGACGTGAGCGGGCGGATCCTCGACCGCGAGTTCGGCATCGAGCGGGACGGGGAGACCCTGGCGCGCATCTCGCGGAAGTGGCTGCGGGTGCGCGACACGTACGCCGTCGAGGTCGTACGGGAGGACGGCGCCGACGCCGCGCTGCTGATCGCGGTGGCGGTGTGCGTCATCCGGATGGCGGACAGGGACTGACGCCGGGGCGGCGGGAGCGGGCGGGGCCGGCCCCGCCGCGGCCGGGCGCGGGACGGCCGGGTGCCCGCGGCCGGGCGCGGGTCGGCGGGGGCCGGGTCAGCGGGGGGCCGGGAGGCCCAGGATGCGGTCCTTGAGGGCGGGGAAGCGGTCCCGGGTGGTCGCCACGAGCGCGGGGTCGAGGTCCACCGTGAGGGTCTCCTCGCCGTCGCCCGCCTCGGCGAGGACCTCGCCCCAGGGGTCGACGACGAGGCTGTGGCCGGCCTGGGGGACGCCCGCGTGGCTGCCGGCCGTGCCGCAGGCGAGGACGTACGCCTGGTTCTCGACGGCGCGGGCGCGGGCCAGCAGGGTCCAGTGCTCGCGGCGGCGTGCCGGCCAGCCGGCCGGGACGACGAGGGCGAGCGCCCCGGCGTCGACCAGCCCGCGGAACAGTTCCGGGAAGCGGAGGTCGTAGCAGGTGGCGAGGCCCAGCGGGAGGCCGGGCACCGGGACGGTGACCAGTTCGTCGCCGGCGGCCATCAGCACGGCCTCGCCCTGGTCGAAGCCGAAGCGGTGGATCTTGCGGTAGGTGGCGGCCAGGTCGCCGGAGGGGGCATAGACGAGCGCGGTGTTGTACAGGGCGCCGTCCGGGGCGCGTTCCACGACGGAGCCGGCGTGCAGCCAGACGGAGGCCTCGCGGGCGGCACGTGACATCGCGTCGTGCGTGGGTCCGGTGACCGGCTCGGCCTCCGCCTCGAACGACTCGTACGCGAAGGCGCCCACCGGCCAGAGTTCGGGGAGGACCACGAGGTCGGCGACCCCACGCTGTTCGGCCACGAGCGACGCCACGCGGGCCCGGCGGGCTTCGGGCGATTCGGCCGGATCTACTGCGATCTGGATCAGCGAGGCGCGCACACTACCACCGTCCTGGCATTCGAGCCGTCAACACGGGCCTACGATCGTCACACGAAAGCACTGCCGGGGTGCCTGCCCGCAGCGTAACTTAGCTGCCACAGCACCCAGCCCGCGTACGAACCGCCCGAGGGGTCCCGTGACCGTCCATCCCAGCCTCCAGCCCTACGCCGACGCCTGGACCCACTCCATCGAAGCGATATCCGAGCTGGTGCAGCCACTTGTCGAGGGTGAGTGGAATCGCGCCACCCCGTGCCCCGGCTGGTCGGTGCGCGACATCGTGTCGCACATCATCGGCATGGAGTGCGAGATGCTCGGCGACCCGCGCCCGATCCACTCGCTGCCGCGCGATCTCTACCACGTACGCAGCGACTTCGCGCGCTACATGGAGATGCAGGTCGATGTGCGCCGGCACCACACCGGTCCGGAGATGACCGCCGAGCTGGAGTACACGCTCATCCGCCGCGCCCGCCAGCTGCGCAACGAGAACCGCTCGCCGGAGACGCTGATCCGGGCGCCGCTCGGTGCGGAGCAGTCCCTCGAACTGGCCTACCGCATGCGCGCCTTCGACGTCTGGTGCCACGAGCAGGACCTGCGCACCGCGCTCGGGGTGCCCGGCAACCTCGACTCCCCCGGCGCGTACGTCGCCCGGGACAACTTCCTGACCGTCCTGCCGAAGGTGGTCGCCAAGGACGCGGGCGCGCCGCCGAACACGGCGGTCGTCTTCGACGTCCACGGTCCGGTGGAGTTCCTGCGGACGGTACGGGTCGACGCCGAGGGCCGCGGTTCGGTGGACGGGGCGCCGTCGCTGGGCCCCGCGGTCACGATCGCGACGGACTGGGAGACGTACGTCCGGCTCGCCTGCGGCCGGGTGCGGCCCGCGGCGGTCGCCGACCGGGTCAAGGTGGAGGGCGACACGGAGCTGGCGGGGGCGATCCTGTCGTCCTTCGCGGTCACGCCGTAGGGCGCGGCCGCGCGGCACCGGCCGCCCGACACCGGCCGCCCGGTCCTCGTGCGGGGCCGCACGGGACCGCCCTCGCGCGGGACCACGCACCCGCCCGCCGCGCTAGGCGGGGACGTGGACGGTCTCCACGCGGCTCGCCACCAGCCTGTCCCGTTCCCGGCGGGCCGTGCGCGCGCGGAGCCGCACGATCTGCGCGACGCCCAGGGCCTGGAGCACGAACACCGAGGAGAAGGCGATCCGGTAGTCGCCGCCGGTCGCGTCGAGCAGCACGCCGACGGCGAGCAGGGTGGTGATGGAGGCGGTGAAGCCGCCCATGTTGACGATGCCGGACGCCGTGCCCTGCCGTTCCGGCGGGTTCGCCGGCCGGGCGAAGTCGAAGCCGATCATGGAGGCGGGCCCGCAGGCGCCGAGGACGACGCACAGGGTGGCCAGGAGCCACATCGGGGCGTGGTCGCCCGGGTGGGCGAGGGTGGCCCCCCACACCGCGGCGGTGGCCGCGACCGTGCCGAGCGCGAGCGGCACCCGTGCCCCGTGGTGGCGGGCGATGATCTGCCCGTAGGTCATGCCGAAGACCATGTTGGCGAGCACGGTCAGGGTCAGCATGTCGCCGGCCGTCCCCCGGGACAGGCCCTGCTCCTCGACGAGGAACGGCAGCCCCCACAGCAGCAGGAACACCATCGCCGGGAACTGGGTGGTGAAGTGCACCCACATGCCGAGCCGGGTACCGGGTTCCTGCCAGGACCGGACGATCTGGCGGCGGACGTACGCCGCACCCGCGTGGTGCGCGGGCTCCGGCGCGTACCCCTCGGGGTGGTCCTTCAGGAACAGGACGAGCAGCACCAGCACGAGCGCGCCGGCCAGCGAGCTGCCGGCGAAGGTGGCGGTCCAGCCGAGCCCGTCCAGCGTCCGGGCGATGACGATCGTGGAGACGAGGTTCCCGACGACGCCGAAGAGCCCGGCGACCTGCGCGATCAGCGGTCCGCGCCGGGCGGGGAACCAGCGTGTGCCCAGCCGGAGCACGGAGATGAAGGTCATCGCGTCGCCGCAGCCGAGCAGCGCCCGGGAGGCCAGGGCCATGCCGTACGAGGGTGAGAGCGCGAAGCCCAGCTGGCCCAGGGTGAAGAGGACCACGCCGAGGGTGAGGACCTTCTTGGTGCCGAGCCGGTCGACCATCAGGCCGACGGGTATCTGCATGCCTGCGTAGACGAGCAGCTGGAGGATGGAGAAGGTCGACAGGGCGGAGGCGTTGACGCCGAAGCGGTCGGCGGCGTCGAGGCCGGCGACGCCGAGGGACGTGCGGAAGATGACGGCGACGAGGTAGACGCAGACGCCGACGCCCCACACGAGGGCGGCGCGGCGGCCGCCGGGCGGGTCGGAGGGCAGCGCCGCGGCGGGGGAGCCGCTCACCGGTCCTCACCCCTGACCAGGACCTTGACGCGGCTGACGTGGCGGCGCACGCACCGGGCGGCGCCCTCGGCGTCGCCGGCGCGGACGGCGGCGAGGATCTCGGCGTGCTCCGCGATGTTCTTGGCGACGCGGTCGGGGTGGGCCTCCATCACGGCGACGCCCATCCGCAGCTGCCGGTCGCGCATCTGGTCGTAGAGGCGGGAGAGGATCTCGTTCCCGGCGTGGCGGACGATCTCGGCGTGGAAGCAGCGGTCGGTGACGGCGACGGCGGCGAGGTCGCCCTCGTCGGCGCGCCGCCGCTGCTCGTCCAGGAGCTCCTCCAGCCGCTCCAGGAGCGCCGCCGGGGCGGGGACGGCCTTGCGTACGGCGAACTCCTCGACCAGCAGGCGGGTTTCGACGACGTCGGCGATCTCCTGGGCGGAGACGGCGAGGACCAGGGCGCCCTTCTTCGGGTACAGCTTGAGCAGGCCTTCCATCTCCAGTTTGAGCAGCGCCTCGCGCACCGGCGTACGGGACACCCCGACGGCCTCGGCGAGTTCTCCCTCGGTGAGGAGGGTCCCGCCCTGGTAGCGGCGGTCGAGGACGGCTTGCTTGACGTGGGTGTAGACGCGGTCGGCGGCGGGAGGGGCGGAAGGCATGCGTACAGCATAGATACAAGAGGGGTGCATCAGAAGGCGTTCGGCGGGGAGGTAGACGCAACTCACAGGCCGGGCGCACCGGGTGACCCACGTCACGTGACCCGCGCCACACGCGCGGTTCTTCCCGCGAATCCGGGATCGCCGTACATCCTTCGGGCCCGTTCGGTGGTCTCTTCATGGGCACTGGTTTTCCGGCCCGCCAGGTTGAGGCGTTTTCGACGTATTTGAGACTCGAACTCGGAGCGTTTTCCTTTGATATCGATGAACACGGCCGTGCGCCGCACCGCCACGGTCGCCCTCGCGGGCGGTCTGCTGCTGACCGCCTCCCCGCTCGCCGCTCCGGCCGCGGCCGCCGTGCCGATCCCCTCCATCAGCGCCAAGGGCGGCTTCCTGCTGGACCAGGCGGACGGCAAGGCCATCTACGGCAAGGCGAACACCACGCGCCGCCAGATGGCCAGCACGACGAAGATCACGACGGCGATCGTGGTCCTCACCACCCCGGGTGTGGACCTCAACCGCAAGGTGACCGTCAAGCAGGCGTACCGCGACTACGTGGTCCGCAACGGCGCGAGCACCGCCGACCTGCGCACCGGTGACAAGCTCACCGTCCGCCAGCTCCTGTCCGCGATGATGCTGCCGTCCGGCAGCGACGCCGCGTACGCCCTCGCCGACACCTTCGGCACCGGCACCACCACCGCCGCCCGCACCAAGTCGTTCATCGGCAAGATGAACGCCAAGGCGAAGCAGCTCGGCCTGACGAACACGATGTACGACTCGTTCGACGGCATCTCGGCGGCCGGGAACAACTACACGACCCCGCCGGAGCTGGCGAAGATGGCCCGCCACGCCTTCAGCAGCGCCGTCTTCCGCGAGATCGTCAAGGCGCCCTCGTACAAGGCCGCGGCGACCACCAGCACCGGCGGTACGCGCACGTACACCTGGTACAACACCAACAAGCTGCTCGGCTCCTACAGCGGCGCCAACGGCATCAAGACCGGCACCGGTACGGCGGCCGGCCCGTGCCTGGTCTTCGCGGCCACCCGCGGCACCAAGACCTACGTGGGTGTCGTCCTCAACGCCCCCGACCGCTTCAACGACGCGGCGAAGCTGCTGGACTTCGGCTTCGGGTCCACCACGGCCAGGACCATGGAGCTGCGCTCCCTCCCGGCGGGCGCCCAGCGCGACTGACGATCAGCGCGACTGGCCGTCGCGCACACGGTGAAGGGCCCGGACGCGCCGTCGCGTCCGGGCCCTTGTCCTGTGTCCCCCGGGGGATCAGGCCCAGGTGATCAGCCGCTTGGGCTGCTCCAGCACCGCGGCGATGTCCGCGAGCACCTTGGAGCCCAGCTCCCCGTCGACCAGCCGGTGGTCGAACGACAGCGCCAGCGTGGTCACCTGACGGGGCTTCACCTTGCCCTTGTGCACCCACGGCTGGAGCTTGATCGCGCCGACCGCGAGGATCGCGGACTCGCCGGGGTTGAGGATCGGCGTACCGGTGTCGACGCCGAAGACGCCGACGTTGGTGATGGTCACCGTGCCGCCCTGCATGGCCGCCGGGGTCGTCTTCCCCTCACGGGCGGTGGACACCAGTTCGCCGAGGGAGGAGGCCAGTTCGGGCAGCGTCTTGTCGTGCGCGTCCTTGATGTTCGGCACGATCAGGCCGCGCGGCGTGGCGGCCGCGATGCCCAGGTTGACGTAGTGCTTGAGCACGATCTCCTGGGCGGCCTCGTCCCAGGAGGCGTTGATCCCCGGGTTGCGCTTGATCGCGACGAGCAGCGCCTTGGCGACGAGCAGCAGCGGGTTGACCCTCAGGCCCGCCATGTCCTTGTCGGACTTGAGCTCCTCGACCAGCTTCATCGTGCGGGTGACGTCGACCGTGATGAACTCGGTGACGTGCGGCGCGGTGAAGGCGGACCCGATCATCGCCTGGGCGGTGGCCTTGCGGACGCCCTTGATCGGGATGCGGGTCTCGCGGCCGGTGGCCGGCTGCGCCTGCGGTGCCGGCTGTGCCTGCTGCGGGGCCTGCGGGACCTCGGCGGCCTGCGGCTGTACGGGGACGGCGGCGGGCGCGGCGACCGAGGCGGCGGCCAGGTCCACCGCCGCGTGCACGTCCTCGCGGGTGATGATCCCGTCCGGGCCGGTCGGGGTCACCGCCGCGAGGTCGACGCCCAGGTCCTTGGCCAGCTTCCGCACGGGCGGCTTGGCGAGGGGACGGGCGGCGGCCACGGGGGCGGGAGCGGGGGCGGCGGGGGCGGCCTGGGCCGCGCCCGCGTGGCCGTTCAGCTCGCCCTGGACGGCGGACCGGGCGGCGGACTGCTCCGCCGGAGCCGTCGCGCCCTTGCGCGGGCGGCGCTTGGTGGACGACTCGGCGACGCCGTAACCGACCAGCACGGGCTGGCGGCCCGTCGGCGCGGCCTCCTCGGCGGCGGGCGCGGCGGCGTCCTTGGCGGCCGGTTCGGCGGCGGCGGGCTGGGCGGTCTGCGGCTGCGCGGCGGCGTCCCCGCCGACGTTCACCGAGATGATCACTTCGCCGACGTCGACGGTCGTGCCCTCGGGGAAGCGCAGCTCGTGCACGACGCCGTCGTACGGGATCGGCAGCTCGACGGCCGCCTTCGCCGTCTCGACCTCGCAGACGACCTGGCCGTCGGTGACGGTGTCACCGGGCTGGACGTACCACTTGAGGATCTCGGCCTCGGTGAGCCCCTCGCCCACGTCCGGCATCTTGAAATCGCGGATCACGGTGGGTCTCCTCAGTACGCGAGCGAGCGGTCGACGGCGTCGAGCACCCGGTCCAGGCCCGGCAGGTATTCCTCTTCCAGCCGTGCCGGCGGATACGGGGCGTGGTAGCCGCCCACCCGCAGGACCGGTGCCTCCAGGTGGTAGAAGCACCGCTCCGTGATGCGCGCGGCGATCTCGGCTCCGGAGCCGTAGAAGACCGGCGCCTCGTGGACGACGACCAGCCGGCGGGTCTTCTCGACCGACGTCTGGATGGCGTCGAAGTCGATCGGGGACATCGACCGCAGGTCGACGACCTCCACGGAGCGGCCCTCCTCGGCGGCGACCGCGGCCGCCTCCAGGCAGAGCTTCACCATGGGGCCGTAGGCCACGAGGGTCAGGTCGGAGCCCTCCCGCACCGTGCGGGCCTTGTGCAGCTCGCCCGGGATGGCCTCGGTGTCGACCTCGCCCTTGTCCCAGTAGCGCCGCTTCGGCTCGAAGAAGATCACCGGGTCGTCGCTCTGGATGGCCTGCTGGAGCATCCAGTACGCGTCGGACGAGTTCGACGGCGAGACCACCTTGAGGCCCGCGACGTGCGCGAACAGCGCCTCGGGCGACTCGCTGTGGTGCTCGACGGCGCCGATGCCGCCGCCGTAGGGGATGCGGACGACGACCGGCAGCTTGATCTTGCCGAGCGCACGGGCGTGCATCTTGGCGAGCTGGGTGACGATCTGGTCGTACGCGGGGAAGACGAAGCCGTCGAACTGGATCTCCACGACGGGGCGGTAGCCCCGCAGCGCGAGCCCGATCGCGGTGCCGACGATGCCGGACTCGGCGAGCGGGGTGTCGATGACCCGCTCCTCGCCGAAGTCCTTCTGGAGCCCGTCGGTCACGCGGAACACGCCACCGAGCTTGCCGACGTCCTCGCCCATGACGAGGACCTTCGGGTCGGTCTCCAGGGCCGTGCGCAGCGACTCGTTGAGCGCCTTGGCGAGGGGCAGCTTCTGAACAGCCATGGTTACTTGACCTCCCCGTCCGCGTCGGCGAACGATGCCTGGTAGGCGGCGAACTGGGCCCGCTCCTCGTCGACGAGCGCGTGCCCGTCGGCGTACACGTGGTCGAACATCGCCATGTGGTCGGGGTCGGGCATGGCCCGGACGGCCTCGCGGACGCGCTTGCCGAGGGTCTCCGACTCGGTCTCCAGCTCCTCGAAGAAGGCGGCGTCGGCCAGACCCTGCTTCTCCAGGTACGTGCGCAGCCGCAGGATCGGGTCCTTGGCCTCCCACGCGGCCCGCTCGTCGTCGAGGCGGTAGCGGGTGGGGTCGTCGGAGGTGGTGTGGGCACCCATCCGGTAGGTGAACGCCTCGACCAGGGTCGGGCCCTCGCCGCGGCGGGCGCGCTCCAGCGCGGACCGGGTCACGGCCAGGCAGGCGAGCACGTCGTTGCCGTCGACGCGGACACCGGGGAAGCCGAAGCCCTGCGCGCGCTGGTAGAGCGGCACCCGGGTCTGCTTCTCGGTCGGCTCGCTGATCGCCCACTGGTTGTTCTGGCAGAAGAACACGACCGGGGCGTTGTAGACGGCGGAGAAGGTGAACGATTCGGCGACGTCGCCCTGGCTGGAGGCACCGTCACCGAAGTAGGCGATCACGGCGCTGTCGGACCCGTCCTTGGCCACGCCCATGGCGTAGCCGGTGGCGTGCAGGGTCTGCGAGCCGATGACGATCGTGTACAGGTGGAAATTGTTGCTGGTGGGGTCCCAGCCACCGTGGTTCACGCCACGGAACATTCCCAGCAGATTCGTCGGGTCGACCCCGCGGCACCAGGCGACACCGTGCTCGCGGTAGGTCGGGAAGACGTAGTCGTCGTCGCGCAGGGCCCGGCCGGAGCCGATCTGGGCGGCCTCCTGCCCGAGCAGCGAGGCCCACAGGCCCAGCTCGCCCTGGCGCTGGAGGGAGGTTGCCTCGGCATCGAACCGCCGGGTCAGCACCATGTCGCGGTACAGGCCGCGCAGCTCTTCGGGGCTGAGGTCGATGTCGTACTCCGGGTGCTGGACGCGCTCACCCTCGGGCGTCAGCAGCTGTACGAGCTGGGGCTCGGCGCTCTGGGCGCCGGGTGCCTTGGTTGCGCTCGCGCTGGTGCGCTTACTGCTGCGTCGCGGCTTGCGCGCGGCAGTGCCTTCCACGGTCACGTGCGTGCTCCTCCGTCTGTCCGGCCCCCGGGGTCCGCCGGGATGGCTGGGGTTCCCCGTGCTCCTTGCGGAGCCCGGAGAGCGGCTCGCCTGTCTCCGTACGGGTGCACGGGGTGGGTGCCCTCGACCGGGAGCAGGCGTGACAGGTGCCCCGGCGAGCCCCCTGTCATAGGCACGTTACCCAGTGCACCGCATTACTGCGAAACCCCCTTTGACCTGCGTTTTTGCTTGGATTTCCAAGTAAATCGCAAAGGGGTGGACAAATGACTGGTCACAGCCTCGTGAGCCGCCGGAACAGGGGGCACGTTATCCCGCGCACCCCGGGCACGGGAAGAGTCAGTATGTGAGACTGAGTCGGTGCGCAAAGAAGGAAAAATCACGGTATTTCTGCTGGACGACCATGAAGTGGTCCGGCGTGGCGTTCACGAAATGCTCTCCGTCGAGGACGACATCGAGGTCGTCGGAGAGGCCGGCACGGCGGCAGATGCGCTGGTCAGGATTCCGGCGGCCCGTCCGGACGTCGCCATTCTCGACGTACGCCTCCCCGACGGCAGCGGGGTGGAGGTGTGCCGCGAGGTGCGGGCACTGGACGAATCCATCAAATGCCTGATGCTCACCTCCTACGCGGACGACGAGGCCCTCTTCGACGCGATCATGGCCGGTGCCTCCGGGTACGTCCTGAAGGCCATCCGGGGCAACGAGCTGCTGTCGGCGGTACGGGACGTGGCGGCCGGCAGGTCGCTGCTGGACCCGGCGGCCACCGCGCGGGTGCTGGAGCGGCTGCGGGACGGCCACGGCGCGAGGAACGACGACCGGCTGGCGGCGCTGACCGAGCAGGAGCGCCGGATCCTCGACCTGATCGGCGAGGGGCTGACGAACCGCGCGATCGGCGAGCGGCTGCACCTCGCCGAGAAGACGATCAAGAACTACGTCTCCGGTCTGCTGTCCAAGCTCGGCATGGAACGGCGCTCGCAGGCCGCCGCGTACGTCGCCAGGCTGCAGGCCGAGCGCCGCTGACGGGCCGGACGGGGGACCGTCCCGGCCCCTGGACTCCCGGGATCGTCACGGAACGGCAGGTTCCGGGGAGCGATCCCGCCACCACGCTCCGTGATCTAACATTTGGTGAGTGCCGCGCTCATCTGCAACCCCCGTCCCACCCGTGAGTGCGCTGCTGCGCCGCTACGACGACCCGGGCGAACCCCTCTCCTGCGTACCCGTCACCCAGGGCCTCCTGAACCGCGGCTACCGCCTCTCCACCACCCACGGCGCCTACTTCCTCAAACAGCACCTGGACGCCCCCACGGCCGACCGGGCCACCATCGTCCGCCAGCACCGCGCCACCCAGCGCCTGCACGCCCTCGGCGTACCCGTGGCCCCGCCGCTGCCCGACGCGGAGGGCGAGACCGTCGCGGAGATCGACGGCCGCTGCTACGCCCTGCACCCCTGGGTCGACGGGCGGCACCGGGCCGGGGCGCAGCTGTCCGAGGCCGGGTCGCGGCGGCTGGGCGCGCTGCTCGGGCTCGTGCACACCTGCCTGGAACAGGTCATGGAGCCGCACGGCGACCACCGGCACCACAGCGCCGACCCGGAGGACACCTTCCGGCTCATCGACCGGCTGCTGGTGCTGGCGCGGGCCCGCCGGCCGCGGGACGCCTTCGACGAGCTGGCCGAGCACCGGCTGCTGGAGCGGCGGCGGCTGCTGGCCGACCACGCCCACCGCCGCCCGCCGCCGGCCTCGGCGGGCGGCTGGGTGCACGGGGACTTCCACCCGCTGAACCTGCTCTACCGGGGCGCGGAGCCCGCGGCGATCATCGACTGGGACCGGCTGGGCGTGCAGCCCCGGGCGGAGGAGGCGGTACGGGCGGCCGCGATCTTCTTCGTCCAGCCGGCCGGGGGCCTGGAGCTGGAGAAGGTCCGCGCCTACGCGCGCGCGTACCGGCGGGCGGCCGGCGCGGACCAGGCCGAGCTGGCGGCTGCGGTGCACCGCGTGTGGTGGGAGCGGCTGAACGACTTCTGGATACTGCGCTGGCGCTACCAGCTGCACGACGGCAGGGCCGACCCGCAGTTCCCCGCGGCGTCGGCCCTGGCAGTGTGGTGGACCCGGGAGTACGAGGCGGTGCGCGACGCCTTCGCCGGGTGAACGGCACGCACGGGGCCGCGAGCATGCGGCAGGCGGGCGGGCCGGGGGATGCGGCAGGCGGGCGGGCCGGGGCGCGTGCCCCGGCCCGCCCGCGCGGGCTCAGGCGCCCCCGGTGCCCGTGGTGGTCGCGCCCTGGTCGGTGGTGCCGGTGGTGGTCCCGCCCTGGTCGGTCGTACCGGTGGTGGTGCCGCCCTGGTCCGTACCGCCGTCGGTCGTCCCGCCCTGATCGGTACCGCCGTCCGTGGTCCCGCCCTGGTCGGTGCCCTCGGTGGTCCCGGGGGTCGACGGCTGGCCGCCGGTCGGCGGGGGCGGGTTGTTGGTCTTCGGGTCCGACGGGTAGTCGGGGTTCGGGTCGCCCCAGTTCTGGCCGTTGCCGCCGTTGCCGCCGCCCGTGGAGCCGCCCGGGTCCTCGGTCTTCTCGTCCGTCTTCTCGTCGGACGGGGTGGGCTTGGTGGTGTCGCCGGGCTTGGACGGCGCGGTGGAGGCCGGCGGCTTCTGCTTGCCGTCGTCGCCCGCCTTCCTGGTCTGGTCGATCGCGTACGCCACACCCGCCACGATCGCGATCAGCGCCAGGGCGGCGAACAGCCACACCTTGCCGCGGCCGCCCCTGCGGCCCTGACCGCCGTCGTAGGCGTAGGCGCCGTCGTCGGGGTTGGCCGGCGGCAGGATCGGACCCTGCGAGGTGTCGCCGTGCAGCGGGTGGCCCATCGCGGTGGTCGCCGCGACACCGCCCATCGCGGTGCGCCCGCCGTCGTGCATCTCGACCGGGCCGGTGTTCCAGGTACCGCTGTGGCTGCCCTGCTGCTGGAGCATCTGGAGCCCGTACTGGACCAGGCCGCGCATCTCCTCGGCGCTCTGGAACCGGTCGTCCGGGTCCTTCGCGAGGGCGCGCATGGCCAGACCGTCCAGCTCCGGCGGGGCGACGTCCGAGACCTCGGACGGCGGCACCGGGATGTCCTGGACGTGCTGGTAGACCACGGACAACGGTGTCTCGCCGGTGAAGGGCGGGCGCAGCGCGAGCAGTTCGTACAGCAGGCAGCCCGTGGCGTACAGGTCGGAGCGGTGGTCGACGGCCTTGCCGAGGGCCTGCTCCGGGGAGAGGTACTGCGGGGTGCCCATGACCATGCCGGTCTGCGTCATGGTGGACTGCGCGCCGTGCAGGGCGCGGGCGATGCCGAAGTCCATCACCTTGACCGCGCCGCCGTGCGTGATGATCACGTTCGCGGGCTTGATGTCACGGTGCACGATGCCGTGCTGGTGCGAGTAGGCGAGGGCCTCCAGCACACCGGAGACGATGATCAGCGCCTGCTCGGGCGGCGGCGCCTCCGCGTTGATCAGCAGGTCGCGGATGGTGCGGCCCTCGACCAGCTCCATGACGATGTACGGCACGGACTGGCCGTTCACCACGTCCTCGCCGGAGTCGTACACGGCGACGATCGCGTGGTGGTTCAGGCCGGCGACGGACTGTGCCTCGCGGGTGAAGCGGGCCTTGGAGACCGGGTCCTCGGCGAGGTCGGCGCGCAGCAGCTTCACCGCCACGGTGCGCCCCAGCCGTACGTCCTCCGCCGCGAACACCTCGGCCATGCCGCCGCGGCCGAGACGGTGGGTCAGCCGGTAGCGGCCGTCTCCGACGAGTCCGCCGACGCCCCACTCGGCGGACTCCGGCACTCCTCCGCCGCCGCCTGCCTCGGATTCGGATGCCATCAGTCCTCGCCGTCGTTTCTGTCCGCCTGCTTCGCGCGTGCGGGGTGCCGCCGTGTTTTAAGGGGTACTACGCCACGTCACGCTACAGCCTCCGCGCGCCGCGCCGGTTCGAGATTGACCGGCCATCCAACCGGTTCCCCGTACGCCTGTGCAAATCTCCCGCCGGTTCCATGGCGGTCCGGTACGGGTCCGGTAACACTTCCGAGACGCTTCTTGTGCGTACGGTCACGGAACGGGCACCCGGCTTGACGTGTCACTGCCCTCGGGCAGACTTGGCCCGTAAAAACCGGATCACCGCGATTCACCGCGGCCACCACGGACGCGCGCGCACGGGGGAGCAAGACATGAGCCAGGACGGCGCACAGGGCCGCTATGCGGGCGGCTCGGTGGCGGGCGGCCGGTACCAGCTTCGCGACCTGCTGGGCGAGGGCGGCATGGCGTCCGTGTACCTGGCGTACGACAGTGCGCTGGACCGGCAGGTCGCCATCAAGACCCTCCACACCGAGCTGGGGCGCGAGCAGTCGTTCCGCGAGCGCTTCCGCCGCGAGGCGCAGGCCGTCGCCAAGCTGCAGCACACCAACATCGTGTCGGTCTTCGACACCGGCGAGGACGACCTCGGCGGCTCGCTCATGCCGTACATCGTCATGGAGTACGTGGAGGGCCAGCCGCTCGGCTCGGTGCTCCAGGCCGACATCCAGGCGCACGGCGCCATGCCGGCCGACAAGGCGCTGAAGGTCACCGCCGACGTGCTCGCCGCCCTGGAGACCAGCCACGAGATGGGCCTGGTCCACCGGGACATCAAGCCGGGCAATGTGATGATGACCAAGCGCGGTGTGGTCAAGGTCATGGACTTCGGCATCGCCCGCGCCATGCAGTCGGGCGTCACGTCGATGACCCAGACCGGCATGGTCGTCGGCACCCCTCAGTACCTCTCCCCGGAGCAGGCCCTGGGCCGCGGCGTCGACGCCCGCTCCGACCTGTACTCGGTCGGCATCATGCTGTTCCAGCTGCTGACCGGGCGGATCCCGTTCGACGCGGACTCTCCGCTGGCCATCGCGTACGCCCACGTGCAGGAGGAGCCGGTCGCGCCCTCCTCCATCAACCGGTCGATCACCCCGGCGATGGACGCGCTGGTGGCGCGCGCCCTGAAGAAGAACCCGAACGAGCGCTTCCCGAGCGCCGCCGCCATGCGCGACGAGTGCCTGCGGCTGCTGTCGGCGGGCCAGGGCCAGACGGGTGCGCCGGTCATCGTCCAGGGCGCGCCGCACGCGAACAGCGGGGCGGGGGTGGGTTCGGCGGTGTTCCCGCCGGTCGACCACACCACCCCGGCGCCGGGGCCGCACGGCGTCCAGACGCCGTACCAGCCGCCGTACGGGACGCCGGCGCCCACCCCGTCCCCGGCCCCGTCCTACGGCTACCCGCAGCAGCAGCCCCAGCCGGCTCCCGCGTACCAGACGCCCGCCCCGCCGTACACGATTTCGCCGCAGACCGTGGGTCCGTCGCCGTCGAGCGGCGGGGGCAAGAGCAACATGCCCGTCATCGTGGGGGCAGTCGCGGTGGCCCTGCTCGCGATCGGCGGTCTCATCGCGGCCATCTCCATGAACGGCGACGACGAGGACCCGGGCAACCAGGCGGGCGGCGGCGGCGCCAGCCAGTCCGCCGAGGACCCCCAGGCGGGTCACAAGCCCCCGGAGCGGCACCGCACGATGGAGACCACCAAGTGCACGGACGCGTCGGAGGACTCCGACGACCCGTCGAAGGTCCAGGCACCCAGCTTCACCTACAAGGACGTCATCTCGGTGAAGAGCTGCATCCAGGCGGCGGGCTGGAAGTTCAACATCAAGGAAGTGGACGACCCGCAGTTCGCCGAGGACCAGGTCATCTCCCAGTTCCCGACCGAGGGGACGGCCGTGGTGCCCGGCAACCAGACCTTCGAGCTGACCGTCGCGACGGGCGATCCGGGTCAGTAACGGCGACACGGCGCGGTGGCCCGAGCGCCCGGTCGGGTACCGGTACTGGCGCGGTGGCTTGAACGCCCGGTCGAGCACCGGCGCCGGGACTTGCTGCGCCGGGTCGAGTACCGGTACCGGCGCGGTGGCTTGAACGCCCGGTCGAGTACCGGCGCCGTGGGCGTCCGCGGTTCTCGGCGCCGATCTCCCTGCGCGGCATGTGCGCCGCCCCGTCGGCGGTCGCGCGGCGACCTCGGCTTCGCGCGGCGGGTCGTGCCTCGCGGTGATCCCGGCCGGCGTGCGGCGGGTCGCGCCGCGGTGACGCGGCCGGGAGGATCCGGGCCCGCCCCTGCGGGCGGTCGGGGACGAGAGGCGCCTGGCGAGGGGCCGCGTAACTCCTGTGGGTGGCTGTGGAGTCGCCCGGGATGCCGGGCGGCTTCCCCCGTGTGAGGCTGAGTCCGTTGTGGAGCCCGTCGTGACGGCTCCTGGCGGTTCGGCACGGGAAGGGGTCACCCGGTGGCTCCCAGACTTGACTCACGGTGCGCGACGGCGGTCGCCGCCCTGCTGCTGGCCGCGTCCACGGTGTGGGGCGCCCCCGCCGCGTACGCGGAAGAGACCCGCCCCGCCGGGGAGCCCGGCGGCCCCGGGCTCGTCCGGCCCGGCGGTGACGCGTCCTCGGGCGCGCCCTCCGCGCCCTCCCCGTCCGCCCCTTCCTCCTCGCCCCCGGCTTCGGCCTCCGGGGCCGGCAGGGGTACGGACATCGGGCCGGGCGCGGTCCTCGGCCCCGGCGCGATCCTCGGGCCCACGCGGCACGCCGCCGTGACGCCCTCGCTCGCCGGGCGTCCCGCGGGGGAGGGGCGGCAGCGGCCCGGGCGGCCCGTGTCGCCGTCCATGACCCCCTCCGACGACGCGTCGCCGGGCGCCGCATCCGGTTCGGCCGACCCCGCTCGTACCAAAACGGCAACAGCGCCGGGCATGCCCCCGGAGGACGAGCCGGAGGCCGAAGCGGTACCCGAGACGGAGTCCCCCGCGGCGGTCGACCCGCCGCGCTCGCCGCCCGCAGCCGCGTACGAGCCGGCCGCGCAGGCCGCCGACACCCTCGCTGACCGGCAGATTCCCGTACTGACACTGGGAGTCGGACTCGCGATGATGGGCCTCGGGCTCGGCTTCCTCGGGCTGCGCATAAGGCGCCGCTGACCCCCCGGGGTCCCTCTTGAGGCGGACACCGCGCCTCCCTCTCAGGTCGCTTGTCGGCGCCGACATACTCGGTATACATACTGAGTATGTCCATCCGGCACGGGCTTCTGGCCCTTCTCGAACGCGGCCCGCGCTACGGCTCGCAGCTCCGTACGGAGTTCGAATCGCGCACGGGCTCCACCTGGCCCCTCAACGTCGGGCAGGTCTACACGACGCTCAGCCGCCTGGAGCGCGACGGCCTGGTCGAGCAGGACGGGGAGGACGGGGCCGGGCACGCGCTCTACACGATCACCGAGGCCGGCCGGGCGGAGCTGAAGCTCTGGTTCGAGAAGCCGGTCGACCGCACCAGTCCCGCCCGTGACGAGCTGGCCATCAAGCTCGCCATGGCGGTCGGCGCACCGGGGGTCGACATCCGCGACGTCATCCAGTCGCAGCGACGGCACACCGTCAAGGCGATGCAGGACTACACGCGGCTCAAGGCACAGGCCCTGACCGCGCTGGAGAGCGGCGCGGAGCGCGAGCGGGACGACGTGGCCTGGCTGCTCGTCCTGGAGCAGCTGATCTTCCAGACGGAGGCGGAGGCGCGGTGGCTCGACCACTGCGAGGCCCGCCTGATCAGGCTCTCCGCCACCGCCCCCCGGGACGGTGCCCCGCCCGCTCCGGCCACCCCGCCGCGCCGGGCCGAGCCGGGCCGGGCGGTGTCGCGTCCAGGGGCGTGACCTGCCCCCGGCGCGGGCCCCTACAGCGGCTCGCGCGCCGACCGGTACGCCCGTCCCGTGATGCCTGGTACGGCCAGGCATCACGCACCTCATCAGTCCCGCGCATTCCGCGCGACCCGTGCGCCTGTCGTCACGTCGCAGGCGCGCACCACCACTCGTCCACCCGTACACCCGTACACCCGTACACCCGTACACCCGTACACCCGTACACCCGTACACCTCGTACGCATCCGCTCCGTACGCCCGCGCCGCCGCGGCCGTGCGTCAAGGGGGAACCGTCTCCATGTCCTCACCATCCCGCTCACCGCAGCAGAGCCAGCCGAACCAGCCGGGTCAGCCGGGTCCGCACACCGTGCAGCCCGTGCTGCAACTGCAGAACCTGACCCGCGTCCACGGGTCCGGCGCCACCGAGGTGCACGCCCTGCGCGGCATCGACCTCGATGTCTTCCCCGGCGAACTCGTCGCCGTCATGGGGCCGTCCGGCTCCGGCAAGTCGACGCTGCTCACCATCGCCGGCGGCCTGGACACCCCCAGCTCCGGCAGGGTGATCGTGGAGAACACGGACATCACCGCGGCCGACCGCAAGACGCTCGCCGCGCTGCGCCGCCGCAGCATCGGGTACGTCTTCCAGGACTACAACCTCATCCCGGCGCTCACCGCCGCCGAGAACGTGGCCCTGCCGCGCGAACTCGACGGCACCTCCGCCCGGAAGGCGCGCCGGGAGGCGATCGCCGCGCTGGAGGAGATGGACCTCGGTCACCTGGCCGACCGGTTCCCCGACGAGATGTCCGGCGGCCAGCAGCAGCGCGTGGCGATCGCCCGCGCGCTCGTCGGCGACCGTCGGCTCGTCCTCGCCGACGAACCGACCGGCGCCCTGGACTCCGAGACCGGCGAGTCCGTGCTCGCGCTGCTGCGGGCCCGCTGCGACGCGGGCGCGGCGGGCGTCCTGGTCACCCATGAGCCCCGGTTCGCCGCCTGGGCGGACCGGGTGGTCTTCCTGCGGGACGGCGCGGTCGTCGACCAGACGATACGCAGCGATGCCGACTCCCTGCTCACGGGGCGGACGGCCGAGTGAACAACTGGATCCACTCCTGGCGCGCCGCGGTGCGCATCGCCCGCCGTGACGCCTGGCGCTTCAAGGGCCGCAGCTTCCTCGTGCTGGCCATGATCGCGCTGCCGATCCTCGGTGTCAGCGCCGCCGACCTGACGCTGCGCACATCGGAGCTGTCCACCGAGGAACGGATGGCCCGTACGCTCGGTGCCGCCGACGCCCGGATCGTCGACCCCGACTACGGCGGGGTGCCGATCTTCCAGCACCCGGTGGAGGAGACCTCCACGCCGGTGGGCGACTACGAGAACAAGCCGTGGCCGGAGGGCCGTACGGATGTCACCAAGTCCTTCCCGGCCGGCTCCACGGTCCTGACCGACTCCACCGGCATGGGGAAGGTCCGTACCGCGCACGGGATCCTCCAGACCGAGATCCGCGAGCTCAAGGCGGACGACCCGATGGCCCGGGGCATCCTGTCCCTCCAGGACGGCCGGTTCCCGCAGAAGGCCGACGAGGTCGCGGCGACCACGCATTTCCTGGAGTCCAGCGGACTCGGCATCGGCTCGACGGTGGCCGCGCGGGGACTCGACCGCGAGTACCGGATCGTCGGCTCCTACGAGCTGCCCAACGATCTGAAGGCCGACCAGCTCAACGCCCTTCCCGGGAGCTTCCTGGGCCCGCTGGGCAAGGCCCTCGACGCGGCCGGCATGTCCAGTGCGGGCACGTCCACCACGCACCTGCTGGCCCTTCCCCGCTCGGGGGGTTCGGACGGTTTCACGTGGAACATGGTCAAGGACGCCAACACCAAGGGCGTCATGGTGATGTCGCGGGCCGTCGCGCTCGACCCGCCGGCCGACTCCGACGTCCCGATGTTCCAGCAGGACGGCTGGGGCAACTACGGCAACAGCGCGGCTGCCGACGCCGCCGCGCTCGCGGCCGCCGGGACCGTCGTCGGCCTGGCCATGCTGGAGATCTGCCTGCTGGCCGGTCCCGCCTTCGCGGTCGGCGCCCGCCGCTCGCGGCGCCAGCTCGGGCTGGTCGGGGCCAATGGCGGCGACCGCCGGCACATCCGGGCGATCGTCCTGGCCGGTGGCCTGGTGATCGGCGCCGTCGCCGCGGTGGTGGGCACCGTGCTCGGCCTGATCCTCGCCTTCGCGCTCCAGCCGGTGCTGGAGGAGTCCTTCGGCCAGCGCTTCGGCGCCTTCGACGTCCGGCCGCTGGAACTGCTCGGCATCGGTCTGCTCGCCGTGCTCACCGGTCTGCTGGCCGCCGTCGTGCCGGCCGTCACCGCGTCCCGCCAGACGGTGCTCGCCTCGCTCACCGGGCGGCGCGGAGTGCGCCGCAGCAACCGCGTCCTGCCCCTCGTGGGCCTGGCCGCCGTCCTCCTGGGCGGCGCGATCGCGCTGTACGGGTCGGTCGTCTCCGACCAGTTCATCATCGTGGCGGGCGGCAGTGCCCTCGCCGAGCTGGGTGTCGTCGCCATGACGCCCGCCCTGGTGGGCCTCTTCGGGCGCACCGGCCGCTGGCTGCCGCTCTCGCCGCGCCTGGCGCTGCGTGACGCGGTGCGCAACCGGGGGCGTACGGCTCCCGCGGTCGCGGCGGTGCTGGCCGCGGTGGCGGGCACGGTCGCCGTGGCCACGTACCAGGCGAGCGACGACGCCCAGCAGCGGGCGGCGTACGAGGCGCGACTGCCGCACGGCGCGGTCTCCGTCGTGGTCACCGAGGGCGGCGGCCGGGACGTCCCGGCGGTGAGCGACGCGGTGCAGAAGAACCTGCCCGTCGACGTGCGGGCCGATGTGAACCGGATCGTGGTGGGCAAGGCCACCTGCGAGATGTACGGGGACGCCGAGGGCTGCGGCCGTCACGAGGTGGTCATCCCCGTGACCAACCAGTGCCCGCTGTGGGTCTACCAGCCCGACGGCTCGGACCCGTCGGACAAGTACACCAAGGCCGAACGCCGCAAGCTAGCCCAGGACTGGCGGTGCAAGGAGACGCCGAGCTCGGCGTACACCGAGAGCGGCCTGGTCGTCGCCGACGCCAAGCTCCTGAAGGTGCTCGAGATCAAGGACCCGGCGGCCGAGAAGGCGCTGGCCGAGGGCAAGGTCGTGACCTTCTCCCGCACCATGGTCGACGCCAAGGGCAAGCTGGGCATCAGGCTGATCACCGACATCGACAAGGCCGATGCGGCCATGGCCAAGGGTCAGGAACCGCCGGGCAGGATCGCCTCGTTCGACACGTACCAGGCGGCCTCGGGGACCGAGTCCTACGGCTTGGCGGGCATCGTCCCGCCGGCCGCCGCCAAGGCGGCGGGGATCACGACCGTGCCGTTCGGTACGTACTTCTCGACCGACCGCATGCCGAGCACGGAGCAGCGCCAGAAGCTCGACGACGAGCTGTCCAAGACGGGCGCCAATGCGGAACTGCATGTGGAGGAAGGATTCGTCAGCAAGAGCAGCATCGTGCTGCTGGCGCTGACCGTCTTCGCCGGTCTGATCACCATCGGCGCCGCCGGGATCGCCACCGGTCTCGCCCAGGCCGACGCGGAGGCCGACCTGAAGACGCTGGCCGCCGTCGGTGCCCCGCCGCGCGTGCGGCGGACGCTGAGCGGCTTCCAGTGCGGGGTGGTCGCCGTGATGGGCGTGCTGCTCGGATCGGCGGCGGGCGTCCTGCCGGCGATCGGGCTGCGGCTGACCGAACGGCGGCAGCAGATGAGCTGGTACGAGACGGCCCTGGACCTCGGCGGTCTGGCGGACATGCCGCACGTGCCGATCATCATCCCGTGGGCGACGCTGGCCGCCCTGCTGGTCGCCGTCCCGCTGGGCGCGGCGCTCCTGGCCGCCGCCGTCACCCGCTCGCGCGGAGCCCTGGCCCGCCGCGCGGCGACGTAACGGGCGCCGTCCCGGGCGGTTGTGCCCCCGTACGAGGGTGGATCACCCTCGTACGGGGGCAGACCGTGTGATGACGCACCCGTGCGAGAGAATGGCTGGCATGGAGATGCCGAGGAATGAACGGTCGCACGAGAACCCTCAGATCCTGGTCGTGGGCCAGGACGGCATGGCGCTCGGCGGCAGTGACGGTGACGACGAGTCGCGCGAGGTCCCGGTGACGGAGATGGTCGAACAGCCCGCCAAGGTCATGCGCATCGGCAGCATGATCAAGCAGCTTCTGGAAGAAGTCCGCGCGGCACCTCTCGACGAGGCCAGCCGGGTCCGCCTGAAGGACATCCACGCCAGCTCGGTGAAGGAGCTGGAGGACGGTCTGGCCCCGGAGCTGGTGGAGGAACTCGAGCGTCTCTCCCTGCCGTTCACCGACGAGGCGATCCCCTCCGAGGCGGAACTGCGCATCGCGCAGGCCCAGTTGGTGGGCTGGCTGGAGGGTCTGTTCCACGGCATCCAGACGGCGCTGTTCGCCCAGCAGATGGCGGCTCGTGCCCAACTGGAGCAGATGCGCCGGGCGTTGCCTCCGGGCGCGCCGACCGACGACGAGGACGGCGGCCACGGCGCGATCCGTTCCGGCCCCTACCTGTAGACACGCCCTGTAGGGCAGGGCGTGCAGGACACGGCCGGTGGGACACGCCCTGTGGGACACGCCCTGCCGGACACGGCCTGTGGGGCAGGCGGCACCGGCGACCGGCCGGTACCGGCCCTGCGGCGGCCTGGAGCATCCAGCGCGAGGCCCGGCACACGACGCGTGTGCCGGGCCTCGCCGCTGCGTGGGGGCCGGTCGGCTTCAGCAGCCGGTCGGCGCCGCGCGGGCACTGGCCGTCAGGCGGCCGGTGTGGTGAGCAGCACCTTGCCCACGTGGGAGCTGTCCTCCAGCGTGCGGTGGGCCTCCGGCGCCTCCGGCATGGGGTAGGCGCGGTCCACGACGGGGCGGACGCTGCCCGCTCCGACCAGCGGCCAGACGTGTTCACGGACGGCCGCGATGATCGCGGTCTTCTCGTCCAGCGGCCGCTTCCGCAGCGACGTCGCCGTCACCGCCGCGCGCTTGTTCAGCAGGGCGCCGAGGTCGAGTTCGGCCTTCCGCCCACCCTGGAGGCCGATCACCGCGAGCCGCCCGTTCACCGCGAGCGCCTTCACGTTCCGCTCCAGGTACTTCGCGCCCATGATGTCGAGGATGACGTCCGCGCCCGCCCCGTCCGTCGCCTTGTGCAGCTCCTCGACGAAGTCCTGCTGGCGGTAGTCGATCAGGATGTCGGCCCCCAGCTCGGCACAGCGCGCCAGCTTCTCCGGGCCGCCCGCCGTCACGGCGACCCGCGCGCCCACCGCCTTGGCGAGCTGGACCGCCATCGTGCCGATGCCGCTGGCGCCGCCGTGGACCAGCAGCGTCTCCCCCGGACGCAGGTTCGCCACCATGAACACGTTCGACCAGACCGTGGCGGTCACCTCGGGCAGCGCCGCCGCCGTCACCAGGTCCACGCCGTCCGGCACGGGCAGCAGCTGCCCCACCGGTACGGCGACCTTCTCCGCGTAACCGCCGCCCGCCAGCAGCGCGCACACCTCGTCGCCGACGGCCCAGCCGGCCACCCCGGGCCCGAGCGCCGCGATACGACCGGAGCATTCGAGACCGGGGTAGGGGGAGGCGCCGGGCGGGGGGTTGTAGAAGCCCTGCCGTTGCAGGAGATCGGCACGGTTGACGGCGCTCGCCGCCACCTCGACGAGGACCTCGCCCTCGCCGGGCACGGGGTCGGGCACCTCGGCCCACACAAGAGCCTCGGGACCACCGGGTTCGGGAATCGTGATCGCATGCATGGCCGCGAGGCTACTCCGGGGGCGTCCTCAGCGGCGGCACACTGCGCGCCCGTACGATCGTGATGACCCGGTCGGTCAGCTGCAACGGGCTCGCCGACGGGTCGTCGTACCCGAGCAGCCGGTGACCGCGCAGGACACTGATCACCAGGTCGTCCGTCTCCCGTACGTTCTTGCCGACCTCGGCCTTTATGACCGGGCGTTCGACGAGGTCGAGGCCGCTGCCCTGCTGGATCAGGTCCTCCATCACCGTGCCCGCGCTCGGACTCAGCACGGACAGGCCCAGCAGCCGGCCGGCGGCGCTGGCACTGGTGATCACTGCGTCGGCGCCGGACTGGCGCAACAGCGGCGCGTTCTCCTCCTCCCGCACCGCCGCGACGATCTTCGCGCCGCGGTTGAGCTGGCGGGCGGTGAGGGTGACCAGGACGGCGGTGTCGTCGCGCTGGGTCGCGATGACGATCTGCCGTGCGCGCTGCACCTCGGCGCGCAGCAGGACGTCACTGCGGGTCGCGTCGCCGATGACGCCCGTGAACCCGTCCGCGTTGGCCGTCTCGACGACCTTGCTGCTCGGGTCGACGATGACGATCTGGTCCTTCTTCAGACCGGTGGCGCACAGCGTCTGGATCGCCGACCGACCCTTGGTGCCGAAGCCGATGATGACGGTGTGGTCGCGCAAGGTGGACCTCCAGCGCTTGAGCCGCCACTCCTCGCGGGTCCGTTGGGTGAGGACTTCGAGAGTGGTACCGACCAGGATGATCAGGAACAGCACGCGCAGCGGGGTCACCAGCAGCACGTTCACCAGGCGCGCGCTGTCGCTGTGCGGAACGATGTCGCCGTAGCCCGTCGTCGACAGAGTCACGGTCGCGTAGTAGATGGCGTCGAGAAGGTCGACCGACTCGTCGGCGTTGTCGTGGTAGCCACCGCGGTCGAGATAGACGATGGCGACGGTGAGGAGAAGCACGGCCAGGGCCATCAACAGCCGTGCGCCCACCTGCCGCAGCGGCCGCTGGATGATGGGGTTCGGGAGCCGGATCTGCCCGCCGACGAGATGCTCCTCGGCGCCGCGGGCCATCACGTCCTGGCCTGGAAGTTTCACGTGAAACACCTCTCGGTGGTCGCCGCCCAGGGCAGATCGAGGATTTCCAGTACGTCACCGGCTCGGGCGCCGCCCGGCGGCACGACCGCGAGCCCGTCCGCCGCGGCGATGCCGCGCAGCATGGCCGGGCCGTTGTAGTGCAAAGGTACGACGAGCGGTGCGCCGGAGGCCGATGCTCCGGAGCCCCGTGCACGGCCGGTCGGGTGTCCGGTGGAGCCGTGTGCGGTGGAGCCGTGTCCGGCGGCGGTGTGTCCGGCGGCGGTGTGTCCGGCGGCATGTCCGGTGGCGCTGGTGACCGGCACCAGCCGGGTGTCGTGGGGGTGGCCGTGCACCGCGTCGCGGACGGCCGCCCGGCGCGCCTGTGGGTCGCGGCGGCCGGCCAGCCCGCGGAGCAGCGGCTCGGCCAGGGTGAGCAGGCCCGAGACGGCCGCGAGCGGATTGCCGGGGAGCCCCACGAGGTACGAGGCCGGGGTGAGCCGGGCGAGCAGCATCGGGTGGCCGGGGCGGACCTTCACCCCGTCGACCAGCAGTTCGGCGCCCGCCTTGTGCAGGACGGGGTGCACATGGTCGACGGGTCCCGCGGCTGTCCCGCCGGTGGTGATCACCACGTCCGCCCGGGTACCGCTCACCGCCGTGTACAGCGCGTCGGCGTCGTCCCTGATACGGCGGGTCACGGTCACGTCGGCGCCGAGCGCGCGCAGCCAGGGTGCGAGCATCGGGCCGAGGGCGTCGCGGATGAGCCCGTCGTGCGGGAGTCCGGAGGTGAGGAGTTCGTCGCCGAGCACGAGGACCTCGACGCGCGGGCGTTCGACGATGTGCAGCTCGTCGTATCCGGCAGCGGCGGCGAGGCCGAGGACGGCTGGGGTGACGGGGGTGGCGGCGGGCAGCAGGTGGTCGCCCGAGCGGCACTCCTGTCCGCGCGGCCGGATGTCCTGCCCGTGCGTCACGTCCCGCTGGGCGTGCAGTTGACCGCCGGAGTCGGTCCGGGAGTGCTCGCTGCGGATCACCGCGGTGGCACCGGGCGGTACCCGGGCCCCGGTGGCGATCCGTACCGCCTCGCCGTCGGGGAGCGGTGCGGTCCGCGCGTGCCCGGCCAGGACGGAGCCACCTTCCCCGACGCGCCAGGGGCCGGGGCCGGCGACGGCCCACCCGTCCATGGCCGAGGTGTCGAAGGACGGCAGGTCGGTGAGCGCCGCGAGCGGCTGGGCGAGGACACCGCCCAGCGCCTGGTCGAGGGGGACCCGCCGCGTCGGGGCGGGGCGTGCGGTGCCCAGGCGGGCGGCGACGGACCGGGCCTCGGCCCAGGGCGTGGCCCGGTGCCGCTCCGGCTTCCGGGCCGGTGGCCCCACCAGGGCGAGCGCTTCGTCGACGCCGTCGACTTCCGGGTCGGTCATCTCTCGCCGGTCCCGCTCTCGGTTCCGGTGCCGCTCCCGGGGCCAGTGCCGGTCGAGGGGCCGGTGCCGGTCGCGGGGCCGCTGCCGGTCGAGGGGCCGCTGCCGGTCGCGGAGCTGGGGGCGCCGTCCGCCTCGGCGGCCCAGCGGTCGGCGAGGGCCGACGCCCGGCGCGCGGCTTCGGCCACCGCCCGCGAGACGGCCTCGGGGCCGTCCCCGGCCGCCTTGGCGGCCGCGTACCCGACCAGGAAGGTGGTGAGCGGCGCGGCCGGCCGGGCGACGCCGTGCGCGGCGTCCCGGGCGAGGTCGAGCAGGACGCCGGTGTCGACGTCCAGGTCGATGCCGAGCTCGGCCTTGACTGCGGTGATCCATTCGTCCAGCACGTTCCCATGCTCCCTGATCGTGGCCCGGGCGGCGGCGATGTCCTCCCAGGTGTCGCAGTCGAAGGAGGCGAGGGGGGCGGCCGGGATCCGCAGGAGGCGCAGCTCCTGCACGAGCAGGCGCAGCGGCAGTCCGGTCAGGTTGCCGTGTTCCGCCGCCAGGAGGGCGAGTTCGCGCCGCAGCGGCTCGGTGCGGTACGCGGCGACGAGCGGCTGGTCCCGTCCGTCGGCGTCCACGGACAGGACGCCCTCGGCGTCCCCGGCCGTCAGCGCGTCGGCCAACTGCCGGACGCCGCCGTCCTGGAGAAACGGCAGGTCGCCGCCGAGGACGACCACCGTGTCGGCCTCCACGTGCCGCACACCGGCCGCCAGCGCGGCCAGCGGCCCGCCGCCCGGCGGCTCCTCGCGCGCCCACACCACGGGACGCGCGGTGGCGCGGCGTCCGCCCACGACGACGGCCCGTCCGGCGTCCGGGCAGGCCCCGAGCACGCGATCGAGCAGGGTCCTCCCGCCGATGCTCACGCCCGGCTTGTCCACGCCACCGAGCCGCCTGGCGGCACCCCCGGCGAGTACGACGACGTCAAATGGGCTCACGGCACCAGTATCCCCAGGGGTGCGCGTGCGCCCACCCCCGGGGCTGCCGGGGCCGGGGACGCGCCGCCCCCGGCCCTCATGCGGTCACAGGAACCACAGGTGTCACAGCGTTCGCAGCAGCACCGCCGGTTGTTCCACGCAGTCGGCCACGTACCGCAGGAAGCCGCCCGCCGTGCCGCCGTCGCACACCCGGTGGTCGAAGGTCAGGGACAGCTGGACGACCTGCCGGACGGCCAGTTGGCCCTCGTGCACCCACGGCTTGGGGACGATGCGGCCGACGCCCAGCATCGCCGCCTCGGGGTGGTTGATGATCGGCGTGGAGCCGTCGACCCCGAACACGCCGTAGTTGTTCAGCGTGAACGTGCCGCCCGTCAGGTCGGCCGGCGTCAGGGTCCCGGCCCGGCCGGCCTCGGTCAGGCGGGTGAACTCCGCCGTGAGGGACTCCGCCGTGCGCCGGTGCGCGTCACGGACGACGGGCACGACCAGGCCCCGGTCGGTCTGCGCGGCGAAGCCCAGGTGGACCTCGGGCAGGCGCACGATCTCCCGGGCGGCCATGTCGACCCGGGAGTTCAGCTCGGGGTGGCGCGCGAGTGCGGCGACACAGATCCGCGCGAGGAGCGCCAGGAGGGAGATCTTCGGCCCTCCGGCCGCGTTCATCGCGGCCCGGGCGGCCATCAGCTCGGTGGCGTCCGCGTCGACCCAGCAGGTGGCGTCGGGGATCTCGGTCCGGCTGCGGGCCAGCTTGTCGGCGACCGCGCCGCGCACGCCGCGCAGCGGCACACGCTCACCGGCGCCGGCCGCCACCGCCCCGGCGGGTGCGGGTGCGGGGACCTCCTCCGTCGCCGGAGCGGCCACCGCCCGTTCCACGTCCGCCCGCAGGATCAGGCCGTCGGGGCCGGAGCCCCGCAGCCGGCGCAGGTCCAGCCCCTTCTCCCGGGCCAGCTTCCGCACCAGCGGCGAGATCACCGGAACCGGCCCGTCGGCGGGCGCGGGGACCCCCGGTGCCGGAGCCGCGCCGGTCGTGACCGTGGCCGTGGCGGTGGCCGACGCCGAGGCGGGTGCCGGAGCGGGCGCCGGGGCGCCGGCCGGGCCCGCCGGGCCGGTCGCGTCCCGCCGGACCCGGCGCCTGCGCGCCGCCGGGGCGGCCGTGCCGTACCCGACGAGCACGTTCCCCGAGCCCTCCGCGGCCGGGCCCGACGCGCCGGCCGCCCCGGACCCGCTCGCCGCCCCGGACCCGTTCGACGACGCCGGCACGGATTCCGCGGCGCCGGCGGCGGATGCCGCTCCCGGCATCGAGGTGGCGCCCACCGCGACCGTCAGGAGCGGCGCCCCGACGGGCAGTTCCGTGCCCTCCTCGCCGAACCGCGCGGTGACCACGCCGCCGTACGGGCAGGGCACCTCGACCATCGCCTTGGCCGTCTCGACCTCGACGACCGGCTGGTCGACGGCGACGACGTCGCCGACGTCGACCAGCCAGCGCACGATCTCGGCCTCGGTCAGCCCCTCCCCGAGGTCCGGCAGCTTGAACTCCAGCACCTGGGCCATCAGCTCTGTGCCTCCCACTGCAGACGCGCCACGGCGTCGAGGATCCGGTCCACGCCCGGCAGGTGGTGCCGCTCCAGCATCGGCGGCGGGTACGGGATGTCGAACCCGGCCACCCGCAGCACCGGCGCCTCCAGGTGGTGGAAGCACCGCTCCGTCACCCGCGCGGCGATCTCCCCGCCGGGTCCGCCGAAACCGGTCGACTCGTGCACCACGATCGCCCGCCCGGTGCGCCGCACCGACGCGCAGACCGTCTCGTCGTCGAACGGCACCAGCGAGCGAAGGTCCACGACCTCCAGGTCCCAGCCCTCCGCCTGCGCGGCCTCGGCGGCCTCCAGGCACACCGGCAGCGACGGGCCGTACGTGATGAGGGTGGCGCCGCGGCCGGCCCGCCGGACCACCGCGCGGCCTATCGGCTCGACCGGGTCGGGCGCGTCCGGCGACCACTGGGCCTTCGACCAGTAGAGCCGCTTGGGCTCCAGGAAGACCACCGGGTCGTCGGAGGCGATCGCCGCCCTGAGCAGCCCGTAGGCGTCGGCGACCGTCGCGGGCGTGACGACATGGAGCCCCGGAGTCGCCATGTAGTACGCCTCGGACGAGTCGCTGTGGTGCTCGACGCCGCCGATCCCGCCGCCGTACGGCACGCGCACGACGATCGGCAGCGGCATGGCGCCCCTGGTGCGGTTCCGCATCTTCGCGACGTGGCTGAGCAGCTGCTCGAACGCCGGGTAGGCGAAGGCGTCGAACTGCATCTCGACCACCGGCCGCAGCCCGTACATCGCCATGCCGACGGCCGTGCCGAGGATGCCCGCCTCGGCGAGCGGGGTGTCGGTGCAGCGGTCCTCGCCGAACTCCTTGGCGAGCCCGTCGGTGACGCGGAAGACGCCGCCGAGCGTGCCGACGTCCTCTCCCATCACGTGGACGGACGGGTCCTCCGCCATGGCGTCGCGCATGGCGCGCTGGAGCGCCTGGGCCATGGTGGCGGGCTTGGTCGCGGGCTTGGCCGCCGCGTTTGCCACGGTCGTCATCACACATCACCCTCGGCGTCGAGCTCGGCACGCAACTGCGCCGCCTGCTCCCGCAGTTGTGCCGTCTGCTCGGCGTACACGTGCGCGAACAGGTCCATCGGGTCGAGGCGGGCGTCGGCGTTCATCCGCTCCCGCAGCCGCGCGGCCATGGTCTCGGCGTCCTCGGCGGCCTGCCGTACGCCGTCCTCGTCGAGCAGACCACGGTCGGTCATCTCGCGCTCCAGCAGCCTGATCGGGTCGTGGGCCCGCCAGGCCTCCACCTCGCCGTCGCCCCGGTACCGGGTGGCGTCGTCGGCGTTGGTGTGGGCGTCGATGCGGTACGTCACCGCCTCCACGAGCGTGGGGCCGCCACCGCGCCTGGCGCGGGCGACCGCCTCGGAGAGGACCTGGTGCACGGCCGGGGCGTCGTTGCCGTCGACGAGCCGGCCGGGCATCCCGTACCCCACGGCCTTGTGGGCCAGGGAGGGGGCCGCGGTCTGCTTGGCCAGCGGGACGGAGATCGCGAAGCCGTTGTTCTGCACCAGGAAGACGACCGGTGCCTGCCAGACGGCGGCGAAGTTCAGCGCCTCGTGGAAGTCGCCCTCACTGGTGCCGCCGTCGCCCACCATCGCCAGCGCCACCACGTCGTCGCCCTTGAGCCGGGCCGCGTGGGCGAGACCCACGGCGTGCGGCAGTTGGGTGGCGAGCGGAGTGGACAGCGGAGCGACACGGTGCTCGCGCGGGTCGTACCCGGTGTGCCAGTCGCCCCGCAGCAGGGTCAGCGCCTGTACGGGGTCGAGGCCGCGCGCCACGGCGGCGAGGGTGTCGCGGTACGACGGGAAGAGCCAGTCCCGGTCCTCCAGCGCCAGGGCGGCGGCGACCTCGCACGCCTCCTGGCCGGTGCTCGACGGGTAGACCGCCAGCCTGCCCTGCTTGGTGAGGGCCGTCGCCTGCGTGTTGTACCGGCGGCCGCGCACCAGCTCGGTGTAGAGCCGGCGCAGCAGCTCGGGGGCGAACCCGGCCGCGGCGTCCGTGCCCAGCACCCGGTACGGCTCGGGGTCCGGGAGCAGCGGTGCGGGGTCGGTACGCGGCTTCCACGCCGGGGGCGGGGTGGGCCGGTAAGGGGCGGCACCGGGCAGCTCTTGGACCGTCATGACAGCACCTCCTCGTGGGAGCGGGCATAAGACCCGTGGGGGGACGCGACTGTGACGCGCCTCACCTACCGATTGTTCGGTCGTGGCGGCATTTTGGCTACAGGCGCCTCCGGTCTGTGGACAAACGGTTCTCCACAGCCTGGGATAGAGACAGGTCGTCCATGCATGAGAGGCGGGGGGACGTGGCAGCTGAACAAATGGCCGAAGGCAGGGACCAGGGGCCGCCGGGCGACGATGCCCAGGCGCCGCCCCGGCCGCTCGACGCGATCGACCGCGACATCCTCCGCATCCTCCAGACGGACGGCCGCGCCTCGATACGGTCCGTGGCCGATCGCGTGCACGTGTCGCGCGCCAACGCCTACGCACGCATCAACCGGCTGATCGAGGACGGGGTGATCCGTGGCTTCAGCGCCCGGGTCAACCATGAACGAGCAGGTCAGGGCGCCTCCGCCTACATCACGCTCAAGATCGTGCAGAACTCGTGGCGCACGGTCCGCGAACAGCTCCAGGCGCTGCCGGGCGCGGCACACATCGCCCTGGTCAGCGGGGATTTCGACGTACTCCTGCTGGTGCACACGCCGGACAACCGCACGCTGCGCGAACTGGTCCTGACCCGGCTCCAGGCCATCCCGGAGGTGCTGTCCACCCGCACGCTGCTGGTCTTCGAGGAGACCGACCTCAACCGGCGGGCCCTGACGGACGAGCTCTGACGCACGGGCCGGGGGACGACGGGGCGCGGCGGGGCGAGGCGGGACGGCTCAGGAGGACGGATGCCGTCACCGCCCGGGAGAGGGGGCCGCGGCGGCCCGCCGCGCGGCCGTGTTCCGGCCACGTCCGGCGGCGAGGCGCGGCCGCCCCGTCCGGCGAGGCGCGGCCCCGCCGGGCAGTGGCGCCCCGCCGAGGGGCCCAGGGGCTCAGGGGCTCGTGCGCAGGCCGTCGAAGGCGAGGTGGACGATCGTCTCGACGACCTGCCGGCGTTCGGCGTCGCCGCCCGGCTGCGGCCGGTACCACTCCACCAGCGAGTTGACCATGCCGAAGAGGAGCCGGGTGGCCAGGCGTATGTCCACGTCGGCGCGGAGGTCGCCGTCGGCGGCGGCCGCCTTGAGGAGGTCGGCGACCCGGTGGTCGAACTCGCGGCGGCGCTCCAGAGCCCACCGCTCGGTGGTGGTGTTGCCGCGTACGCGCAGCAGGAGCGTCACGTACGGCAATTCGTCCATCAGCACCTCGACGGTGCGCCGGGTCACGTACTCGACCCGCTCGATGGCCCGCCCCCGGGTGGCCCCGGGTTCGTCGAGGACCGCGAAGAGCCCGTCGAGGGCCCGGCTGACGGCACGCCGCAGCAGCTCCTCCTTGCCCGCCACGTGGTGGTAGATCGAGGACTTGGAGATGCCGGCCGCCTTGGAGAGGTGCTCCATGGAGGTACCGTCGTAGCCGCGCTCGTTGAAGACGCGGACGGCGACGGAGAGCAACGTCTCGGGGGTGTACGTATCGCGCTTGGCGGTGGTCATCGGCGGTCCTTGCCCTTCATCGCGCCCTCTCCTCGTACTCGCGGCGGACGACGCCGAGACAGGGGGCGTAGCGGCCGTTGGGGTAACGCGTGTGCAGGGCGCCGAGCAGCTGGGAGACCTTCTCGTAGCCGAGCAGGGCGGCCCATTCGAAGGGACCGGCCGGATAGTTCACCCCGAGGCGCATGGCGGTGTCGATGTCCTCGGCCGAGGCGACGCCGCGGTCGGCCGCGTCCACGGCCAGGTCGACGAGCATCGCGACGGTACGGGCGACGATCATGCCCGGGACGTCGCCGATCACCGTGACCTCCTTGCCGAGGGCCTGGAAGAGGCCGACGGCTTCCTGGAGGGTCTCGGGCGAGGTGGTCGGGGCGGTGGCCAGGGCGATCCGGGTGGCGGCCGTGTAGTCGTGGGCGAGGTCGAAGTAGACGATCTCCTCACCCTCGTACTCGAAGACCGCCTCGCCGTCCGCGAGCAGGAGGTGGCCGCCGCCCGGCAGGGTGAAGTGGCCGCCGCGCTTCTGGCGCCGCACCTTGATGCCCGCCGCCTCGATCAGCCCGACCAGCGGCTCGGCGTGGCCGAGGTCGCCGTGGACGGTGACCTTCGCGGGAGCGGGTGCGGGCGCCTCCGACCGGGGCGCGGGCCGCTCGGCGCCCTCGGTGTACGCGAACCAGCCCTGGCCCGTCTTCCGGCCGAGACGTCCCGATTCGACCAGGCGCCGCTGGGCGAGGGACGGAACGAACTTCGGGTCCTGGTGGAAGGCGTCCCAGACGGAGCGCGTGACGGCCTCGTTGACGTCCTGGCCGATCAGGTCGGTCAGCTCGAACGGCCCCATCCTGAAGCCGCCGCAGTCGCGCAGGACGGCGTCGATGGTGGCCGGGTCGGCGGCCTGCTCCTCGTACAGGCGCAGCGCCTCCGCGTAGAAGGGGCGGGCGATGCGGTTGACGAGGAAGCCCGGGGTGTCGGCGCAGCGCACCGGCGTCTTGCCCCACTCCTTGACGGTGGCGTACGCGCGCGTGGCGGCGGTGTCGTCGGTGGCGAAGCCGCTGACCACCTCGACGAGCGGCAGGAGGGGGGCCGGGTTGAAGAAGTGGAGCCCGACGAAACGCCCGGGCAGGCGCAGCTTCCCCGCGATGGCGGTGACGGACAGGGAGGAGGTGTTGGTGGCGAGCAGGCAGTCGTCGGCGACCGTCTTCTCCAGCCGGGCGAACAGCTCCTGCTTGACCGCGAGCCGCTCGACCACGGCTTCGATCACGAGGGCGGCGTCGGCGAGGTCGTCGAGGGCCTCCGCCACGCTCAGCCGTCCGGCCGCCGCGTCCCGCTCCTCCGGCGACATCCGGCCCTTCTCGACCAGCCGGTCGAGGCGCCCAACGATGGCTTCGGCGGCCTCCCGCGCACGGTCGGGCGCGGTGTCGTGGAGCCGTACCGGGTGGCCGGCCACCAGGGCGACCTGGGCGATCCCCTGCCCCATGGTGCCGGTGCCCACGACGGCGACGGTGCGGCTCCGCTCGATGGCCATGTTGTCGGTCATGACAGTGATCCTCCCCGATGAGCTGTCCACAGGTTCGGGAGACCCCCTTGTCCCGACCGATCGTTCGGTTACTCTAGCTCTGTCCGCCTGTCCCTGCCCAGCTCGACGAGGAGTTGGTCCGTCATGGCCGCCGCTCAGCTCACCTCCGACCACCTGACCGAGAGGCACCGCTCCACGCTGGAACAGGCCCTCGAAGCCATCCGCACCCGGGCCTACTGGTCCCCGCACCCCGAGCACCCGAAGGCGTACGGGGAGGACGGCTCGCTGAGCGCCGCCGACGGGCTGGAGGCGCACAAGGCCACGCTCGGCGCCCGCTTCGAGCTGGACCAGCCCGGCACGGACGGCTGGACCGGCGGCGAGGTCTCTCCGTACGGCCCGGAGCTGGGCGTGGAGTACCCGCACGCCGACGTGGACGTCCTGCTCCCCGCGATGCGCGCCGGCATGGCGGCCTGGCGGGACGCCGGGCCCGACACCCGCGCCCTGGTCTGCCTGGAGATCCTGGCCCGCATCAGCGGCCGTACGCACGAGTTCGCGCACGCGGTGATGCACACCAGCGGCCAGGCGTTCATGATGGCGTTCCAGGCGGGCGGCCCGCACGCGCAGGACCGCGGCCTGGAGGCGGTGGCGTACGCGTACGCGGAGCAGGTCCGCACCCCGCTGGACGCCGACTGGTCCAAGCCGCAGGGCAAGCGGGACCCGCTGGAGCTGCGCAAGACGTTCACCCCCGTACCGCGGGGCGTCTCCCTGCTGATCGGCTGCAACACCTTCCCGACGTGGAACGGCTACCCCGGCCTGTTCGCCTCCCTGGCCACCGGCAACCCGGTGCTGGTCAAGCCGCACCCCCGGGCCGTGCTCCCGCTGGCGCTGACGGTCCGGGTGGCGCGCGAGGTGCTGGCCGAGGCCGGCTTCGACCCGAACCTGGTCGCCCTGGCGGTCGAGCGCCCGGGCGAGGGCATCGCCAAGGACCTGGCCGTCCGCCCGGAGATCCGGATCATCGACTACACCGGTTCGACCTCCTTCGGCGACTGGCTGGAGGCCAACGCCCGCCAGGCGCAGGTCTACACGGAGAAGGCCGGCGTCAACACGGTCGTCGTCGACTCCACCGACGACTACAAGGGGATGCTGTCCAACCTGGCCTTCTCCCTGTCCCTGTACAGCGGCCAGATGTGCACCACCCCGCAGAACCTGCTGATCCCGCGCGACGGCATCACCACGGACGCCGGACCCAAGTCTTACGACGAGGTGGTGGCCGACCTGGCGGCCGCGGTGAGCGGGCTGCTGGGCGACGACGCCCGGGCGAACGCCCTGCTCGGCGCCATCGTCAACCCGGACGTGAAGGCCCGCCTGGAAGCGGCCGCGGGGCTCGGCGAGGTGGCCCTGGCCTCCCGCGAGGTGGCCAATCCCGACTTCCCCGGCGCCGTGGTCCGCACACCCGTGCTGGTCAGGCTGGACGGGTCCAAGCCGGACGCGGAGGCGGCGTACATGTCCGAGTGCTTCGGCCCGGTCGCCTTCGCCGTCTCGGTCGAGTCCACCGCCGACGCGCTGGAGCTGCTGCGCCGTACGGTGCGGGAGAAGGGCGCGATGACGGTCGGCGCCTACACGACCTCTCCGGACGTGGAGCGTGCCGTCGAGGAGGTCTGCCTGGAGGAGTCGGCCCAGCTGTCGCTGAACCTGACGGGCGGGGTGTACGTCAACCAGACCGCCGCGTTCTCCGACTTCCACGGCTCGGGCGGCAACCCGGCAGCGAACGCGGCCCTGTGCGACAGCGCGTTCGTGGCCAACCGCTTCCGGGTGGTCGAGGTGCGCAGCCAGGCGTGACGGGCGGCTGAGCGGGTGTGCCGGGCCCGGGACCACCGGGCCGGGCACCCACCGGCATCACGGGCCCGGGCCACCGGACGCCACGGAGCCGGCGTCACCGCGGGATCAGGCCCCCGGCCCGGAGATCTCCGCGTAGCGCTGCACCCAGGCGTGCATGGCGATCGCCGCCGCCGCTCCGGCGTTGATCGACCGGGTGGAGCCGAACTGGGCAATGGAACAGACCATCGCGGCGTGCTTGCGCGCCTCGTCCGTGAGGCCGGGGCCCTCCTGCCCGAAGAGCAGCACACAGCGGCGCGGCAGCTCCGTCCGCTCCAGCGGCACCGCCCCGGGGAGGTTGTCGATCCCGATGATCGGCAGCCCCTCGGACTCGGCCCATGCGGTCAGCGACTCGGTGTCCGGGTGGTGGCGCACGTGCTGGTACCGGTCGGTGACCATGGCGCCGCGCCGGTTCCAGCGCCGCCGGCCCACGATGTGGACCTGCCGGGCCAGGAAGGCGTTCGCGGTCCGCACGACGGAGCCGATGTTGAAGTCGTGGCCCCAGTTCTCCACGGCCACATGGAAGTCGTGCCGCCGGGTGTCCAGGTCGGCGACGATCGCCTCACGCCGCCAGTACCGGTAGCGGTCGACCACATTGCGCCGGTCGCCGCCGGCGAGCAGCTCCGGGTCGTACCGCTCGTCCTCCGGCCACGGCCGGGGGTGCGGGCCGACGCCGATCTCGGGGGCGTAGCCGTCGTCGTACTGGAGGGGGGTCTCGCTGCTCACCCCACGAGGGTACGGGGGCCGGGCTCCTCCGACGCGTCCCGCTGTCGCTGCGGTATCCGGCGGGAGCCCGCCAGGAGCCGGTCACGGCCGCGCCGGACGCGGGTGCCCAGCCAGATCAGGAACACCGTCGGCAGGAACACGGCATCGGCGGCGATCATGGCGAGCGAGAAGAAGGGCAGCCCGAGCAGCAGCGCGATCCCGGCGTGCTCGAGCATCATCACCACCAGCAGGACGTTCTTGACCCGCCGGTTGAACAGCGTGAAGGGGAAGGCGACCTGCACGATCACGGTGCCGTAGGTCAGCACCATCACCATCACGCCGCTGGCGGCCAGCACGTCCGACAGCAGGGGCCAGGGGGTGAAGTAGTCCAGCTTGAGCGGGTAGTACAGCGCCGTGCCGTCCTGCCACCGTGAGCCCTGGATCTTGTACCAGCCGGCCGTCGCGTAGATCAGGCAGACCTCGGCCATGATCACGACCAGGGTGGCGTTGTGCACCAGGTTGGCAAGGACGTCGGCCAGGATGCGCGGCTGCCCCGGCGCGTACCGGCACACCAGCCACCACACGCCCTGTGCCGCCCACACCAGCCACAGCAGCACCAGAAGCCATGGCTCGCCGGTCCGGCCGATGAACAGCGACGCGGCGACCAGGCCGAGGGCGAGGACCACCCACATCACCGGCCCCAGCGGATCGCGCGCGGGCCCGGGGCGCGCCGCCCGGCGGGCGTCGACGGACCAGACCTGGCTGCACCGGGTCAGGACCAGGTAGATCGCCATCAGGTGGATGACGTTGTCCCCGCCGTCGCCCATGAAGATGGAGCGGTTCTGCAACGACAGCACGCCGACCATGAACAGCACGGACATGGTGCGGGTGCGCCAGCCGATCAGCAGCAGGACGCTGGACAGCACGGCGAGGGCGTACACGGTCTCGAACCACAGCACGCCGTCCGACCACATCAGGACCGTGAAGGCGTGGTTGTTGGCGATCAGCTGCTGGCCCATGTCCCACGACCAGGGGCCGTCCGGCCCGTACAGCTCGTGGCGGTGGGGGAACTCCCGCAGCAGGAACAGCAGCCAGGCGGCGGCGAACCCGATGCGGACGACGGCGGCCTGGTACGGCCCGAGGGCCGCGCCGGTGACGCGCTGGACGGCGCGGGCGAGCCGGCGGTCGATCGGTTCGGTACGGACACGGCTGCCGGTACGGGCAGGGGCGTCGTTCGGGTTCACTTGTCCGCCTCCGTACGGCCGCCGGTGACCCCGCCGGGCAGGTCCGCCGCGGTGACCGTCCACCACGGGAGCACCCGGTAGTAGGGGCGGGTGTCGGTCTTCTCGTCGCTCCAGTGAGGAGCCTCGACGCCCCGAGTGGCGGAGCGGAGCTGTATCCGTTCGATCCTGCCGCCCAGGTGGTGGGCGTCCAGCCGCAGCATGGCGATGCGCCGGATGTAGCGCTCGGAGAGCTGTCCGCGCATGCCGTTGGGGCGGTTGGCGTCGGTGTGCGAGTTCACGTAGAAGTCCCAGCCCCGGCGCAGCTCGTTCTGGTTCACGTGGCTGGGGAAGAGGTTGCCGCGGATCGCCTCGCCGTCGTCGCCCGACAGGTCGATCCAGCCGGTGGTCCTGCGCCCGCCGTCGGTCCCGACGACCTCGGCACGGGCGTGCACGGAGATGTTCTGCTGCAGCGGGTTGGGGGCGAACAGCTTCCAGTTCTGCTCGAACTCGGGGAACACCCAGTCGTCGACGGCCTCGCCGTGCTGCTTGGTGAGCGTGTTCGAGGGCGCGACGTGCAGGAACGCCATGGCCAGGTGCATGCAGGCGAACATCCCCACGACGGCGAGCGAGACGGCAGCCACCACCTGGTACGGGAGGGAGAGCGCGGCTATCCCGGCGCGGCCCGCCGGGCCACCCGCGCCCGCCGGGGCATCCGCGCCCGCCCGCCCGTCAGCGGCGGCCGCTGCGTGCGCGTCGGGGGCCGAGTGGCGCTCGGGCCGGGACTCGGACTCGGAATGGGGCTTGGTCTCCGTCGTGAGGGAACCGGCGTCCGGCCGGGCGCCCGTGGCGGACCAGGACGGGCCGGCCGCACGGTCCCGCCGCGGCGCCAGGTCGGCGGCCCCGGGGCGTCCGGCCGCCGCCGGTGCGGCACCCGGACCGGGGGTGATGGCCCGCTCGGTCGCCCGATCGGCGCAGCGGGCCTCCGGGGATGCGGAGGAGGCCTCACCGGCCGGTTCCGAAGGGGCGCCGGGGCTGGATTCCGGGCCGGAGGGGGCGGCGGCGGAGGGGGCGGCCGGAGGGGGCACGGTGCCGGAGCCTTCCGTATCGGTGGCGCGCCGGGCTCGGCCACCCGCCTCCTTGTCGTACGAGTCCATCCCGCCCCGTTCCCGTCCCCATCGATCAGCCGGAGTTATCCACAGGGTTGACACCATACGGGCCGCCGACTCACCATTGAAGTCATTCAACCGAACGATCGGTCGGTAGGGGGCCCGATGACGGCAGTGACTGCGGACACGCAGGAGGCGTACCAGGCGGTGTTCGATGCCGCCGTGGCCTCCGACGAGCGGATCGAGCCGCGCGACTGGATGCCGGAGGCGTATCGCGCCACCCTGGTCCGGCAGATCGCCCAGCACGCCCACTCCGAGATCATCGGCATGCAGCCGGAGGCGAACTGGATCACCCGCGCGCCCTCGCTGCGGCGCAAGGCGATCCTGATGGCCAAGGTGCAGGACGAGGCGGGGCACGGTCTGTACCTGTACAGCGCCGCCGAGACCCTCGGCACCAGCCGCGACGAGCTGCTCGACAAGCTGCACGCCGGGCGCCAGAAGTACTCCTCCATCTTCAACTACCCCACGCTGACCTGGGCCGACGTCGGCGCCATCGGCTGGCTCGTGGACGGCGCGGCGATCACCAACCAGGTGCCGCTGTGCCGCTGCTCCTACGGGCCGTACGCCCGCGCGATGGTGCGGATCTGCAAGGAGGAGTCGTTCCACCAGCGCCAGGGGTACGAATCGCTCCTCGCGCTCTCGCGCGGGACGCCCGAGCAGCACGCGATGGCGCAGGACGCGGTGAACCGCTGGTGGTGGCCGTCGCTGATGATGTTCGGCCCGCCGGACGACGAGTCGTCGCACTCGGCGCAGTCGATGGCGTGGAAGATCAAGCGGCACTCGAACGACGACCTGCGGCAGCGGTTCGTCGACATCTGCGTCCCGCAGGCCGAGGCCCTGGGCCTCACCCTCCCCGACCCGGATCTCCGGTGGAACGAGGAGCGCGGGCACTACGACTTCGGCCCCATCGACTGGACCGAGTTCTGGGACGTCCTCAAGGGCAACGGGCCCTGCAACGAACAGCGCATCACCCAGCGTCGCCGTGCCCACGAGGACGGCGCCTGGGTCAGGGACGCCGCGGCGGCGTACGCGGCGAAGCACGGGGAGGCGACGGCATGACGACCAGCGAGTGGCCGCTGTGGGAGGTGTTCGTGCGCTCGCGCCGCGGACTGTCCCACACGCACGCGGGAAGCCTCCACGCGCCGGACGCGGAGATGGCCCTGCGCAACGCACGGGACCTGTACACCCGCCGCAGTGAGGGCGTCTCCATCTGGGTGATGCCGTCGGCCGGCATCACCGCCTCCTCGCCGGACGAGAAGGACCCGTTCTTCGAGCCGGCCGCGGACAAGCCCTACCGGCACCCGACCTTCTACGAGGTCCCGGAGGGGGTGAAGAACCTGTGACCGCCACCGTGAACACGGCCGCTGCGCTCGCCCTGGGCGACGACGCGCTGGTGCTGTCGCACCGGCTCGGGGAGTGGGCGGGCCACGCCCCCGTCCTGGAGGAGGAGGTCGCGCTCGCCAACATCGCGCTGGACCTGCTCGGCCAGGCACGGGTGCTGCTCTCCCTCGTCGGTGACGAGGACGAGCTGGCGTACCTCCGCGAGGAGCGGGCGTTCCGCAACGTCCAGCTGGTCGAGCAGCCGAACGGCGACTTCGCCCACACCATCGCCCGGCAGCTGTACTTCTCCACCTACCAGCGGCTGCTGTACGGCCGGCTGGCCGCGGCCGGCGAAGTCGGCGACCTGGCAGGGCTCGCGGCCAAGGCGGTCAAGGAGGTCGCCTACCACCAGGACCACGCCGAGCAGTGGACACTGCGGCTGGGCGACGGCACCCCCGAGAGCCACGAGCGGATGCTGCGGGCCTGCACGGCGCTGTGGCGCTTCACGGGCGAGCTGTTCCAGCCGGTGGACGGTTTGGACGTCGACTGGCGCGAACTGGAGTCCGACTGGCTGGCCTCCGTCACGGCGGTCCTGGAGCGGGCCACCCTGCCGGTGCCGGACGGCCCGCGCACGGGTGCGTGGAGCGCCGGGGCCGGCCGGCAGGGCCTGCACACGGAGAGCTTCGGCCGGATGCTGGCCGAGATGCAGCACCTGCACCGCAGCCACCCGGGAGCGTCATGGTGACCGGCACGGCGGACAGGACGGCGCTGGAGGAGGAGCTGAGCCGGCTCGCCGGTTCCGTGCCCGACCCCGAGCTGCCCGTCCTCACGCTGGAGGAGCTGGGTGTCCTGCGCGGGGTGCACGTCCTCGGCCCCGGGCGCGTCCAGGTGGAGCTGACCCCCACCTACACCGGCTGCCCCGCCGTCGAGGCGATGTCCTCGGACATCGAGCGCGTGCTGCGCGACCACGGCGTGCCGGACGTCTCCGTCGTCACGGTCCTCTCCCCCGCCTGGTCGACCGACGACATCAGCGCCGAGGGCCGCCGCAAGCTCGCCGAGTTCGGCATAGCGCCGCCCCGCCACCAGGGCGGCGGCGCGACCGGCCCCGTGCCGCTCACGCTGGCCATCCGCTGTCCGCACTGCGGCTCGACGGAGACGGAACTGCTGAGCCGCTTCTCCTCCACCGCGTGCAAGGCGCTGCGCCGCTGCACCGCCTGCCGTGAACCGTTCGACCACTTCAAGGAGTTGTAGATGTTCCACCCGCTCCGGGTGAGCGAGGTCGAGCAGCTCACGGACGACTCGGTCGCCGTCACCTTCGCGGTGCCGCCCGAGCTGCGCGAGACCTTCCGCCACACCCCGGGACAGCACCTCGCCCTGCGCCGCCGGAGCGCGGGCGGCGAGGAGGTCCGCCGGACGTACTCGATCTGCTCCCCCGCCGCGCCCGAGGGCGAGGACCCGGTGCTGCGGGTCGGCATCCGGCTGGTGGACGGCGGCGAGTTCTCCACGTACGCCCTCAAGGAGCTCGTGGTCGGGGACACGGTCGAGGTGATGGAGCCGATGGGCCGGTTCCTCCTGCCGCCGCGCCCCGGCCATTTCGCGGCCGTCGTGGGCGGCAGCGGGATCACCCCGGTGCTGTCGATGGCCTCGACCCTGCTGGCCCGTGAGCCGGAAGCCCGGTTCTGCCTGATACGCAGCGACCGCACGGCCGCCTCGACGATGTTCCTCGAAGAGGTCGCCGACCTGAAGGACCGCTTCCCCGACCGGTTCCAGCTGGTGACCGTGCTGTCGCGGGAGGAGCAGCAGTCCGGGCTGCCTTCCGGGCGGCTGGACCAGGAACGGCTGACCGCACTGCTGCCGGCGCTGCTGCCGGTGGCCGATGTGGACGGCTGGTACCTGTGCGGGCCCTTCGGTCTGGTCATCGGTGCCGAGCGGGCCCTGCGGGGCATGGGAGTGGAGCGGGGCCGCATCCACCAGGAGATCTTCCACGTGGACGACGGCTCGGCCCCGGCCGCGGCCCGCACGGCCTCGGCACCGGCACCGGCGCACGCCACGCTCACCGCGACCCTGGACGGCCGGTCCGGCACCTGGCCGGTCCAGGAAGGGGAGTCCCTGCTGGAGACGGTGCTGCGGAGCCGCTCGGACGCGCCGTACGCCTGCAAGGGCGGCGTCTGCGGCACCTGCCGCGCGTTCGTCGTCACCGGCGAGGTCCGGATGGACCGCAACTACGCGCTGGAGAGCGAGGAGACCGACGCGGGATACGTGCTGGCCTGCCAGTCGCACCCGGTGACCCCGGAAGTGGAGCTCGACTTCGACCGCTGAGGCCGGCGGCGCCCGGACCCGTGTCCGGGGCCGAACGCGGCCGGGCCGGGACCGCCGAAGGCGGGCGGCGCGCCCGGGCACGAGCCCTCGTCACCGGTCCGCCCGCACCGGTCGCGCTCGGTCTCGTGCGCCACGTGTCGCACCGTGGGCGCGTCCGCCGAGTGGAGGCGGACGCCCGGTTCGGGCACCGGCGCCCCGCAGCGCTCCGGAGGGACCGCTCGCCGTACCGACTCGAACCCCGACCGACAGGACCGGGCGGAAGGGGGCAGGGGTGGCCCGCAGGCACCCCCGGCCTCACCGGCCCTCGCCGGGCGGGTGCGGGGCGCCGGGCTACAGGACGATGGCGGGGCTGCCGTTGTCGGTGACCATGGGGCGGCCGGCGCCTTCCCAGGCGAGCATGCCGCCGTCGATGTTCACGGCGTCGATGCCCTGCTGGACCAGGTACTGCGTCACCTGGGCCGACCGGCCGCCGACCCGGCACATCACATAGGCGCGGCGACCGTCGGCGACGGCCTCGGTGACCTCACCGAACCGGGACACGAAGTCGCTCATCGGCACGTGCAGCGCGCCTTCCACGTGCCCGGCCGCCCATTCGTCGTGCTCGCGGACGTCCAGCACCAGTCCGTCGGCCGGCACCGACGCGGCGTCCACGGTGGGCAGCGGTGCGAAGTTCATGGGTCAGGCCTTCTCTCATCGGTGGGCTCGTCGGTGGGCGTCGGCCCACCCGTCGGCAGGGCACCCGGCACCCGGCAGCGGGCTCCGCGGCGGGGCTCGGCGGGCACCGCCCGGACCCACGGGCAAGCGGGTACTCCCGACGCTACTGCACGGCGGCTACGGCGCGAGCGCCGCCAGCTCCGCCTCGCGTGCGGAGACCTGCGCCAGCAGCTGCTCGGCGATCTCCTCCAGGAGGCGGTCGGGGTCGTCCGGCGCCATCCGCAGCATCGCGCCGATGGCACTGTCCTCCAGGTCCCGCGCCACCACGGTCAGCAGTTCCTTGCGCCGCGCCAGCCATTCGAGCCGGGCGTACAGCTCCTCGCTCTCGCTGAGCTCGGGGACGGCGGGCGCGGGGCCCGCGGCCCACTCCTCGGACAGCTCCCGCAGCAGCGCCTCGTCGCCCCGCCCGTAGGCGGCGTTGACCCGGGTGATGAACTCCTCGCGCCGCCTGCGCTCCTGCTCCTCGCGCGCCAGGTCCGGGTGCGCCTTGCGGGCCAGCTCGCGGTAGAGCTTCCGCGCCTCGTCGCTGGGCCGCACCCGCTTGGGCGGCTGCACCGGCCGGTCGGTGAGCATCGCGGCGGCCTCGGGGGACAGGCCCGCGGAGTCCATCCAGTCACCGAACAACTCCTCGACGCCCGGCATGGGCATCACCAGTGCCCGCGCCGACTGCGCCCTCGCCACGTCCTCCGGGTCGCCGGTCCGGGCGGCCCTGGCCTCCGCGATCAGCGCGTCGAGCTCGTCCAGCCGCGTGTACATCGGGCCGAGTTTCTGGTGGTGCAGCCGGGAGAAGTTCTCCACCTCCACCCGGAACGTCTCCACCGCGATCTCGAACTCGATCAGCGCCTGCTCCGCCGCCCGCACCGCCCGCTCCAGGCGCGCCTCGGGGCGCTCGGCGGCGTCGGAACCGTCGGCGGTCGGGGCACCGGTCACGTCATCGTTCGGGGTCGTCACCCGACCAGCGTACGGGCGCCGCGCCCCGGCACGTCACACCCCCAGCTCGGCGGCTATGCGCCCGCCCCTGACCGCCGCGAGCAGATCGGCGTGGTCCGCCTCGGTCCGGTCCGCGTACGCCACGGCGAACCGGGCGACCGCCTCGTCCAGCTCCTCGTTCTTGCCGCAGTACCCGGCGATGAGCCGCGGGTCCGCACTGTGCGCGTGCGCCCGCGCCAGCAGGGCGCCCGTCATCCGGCCGTAGTCGTCCACCTGGTCGGCCGAGAGGGCGGCCGGGTCCACGCTTCCCTTGCGGTTGCGGAACTGCCGTACCTGGTAGGGGCGGCCCTCGACCGTCGTCCAGCCGAGCAGGCTGTCGCTGACGACCTGCATGCGCTTCTGCCCGAGGACCACGCGCCGTCCCTCGTGCGCCACCTCCGCCACCGGGAAGCCGGCCCGCGGCAGATGGGGCAGCAGCGCGGACGGGCGGGCCTCCTTCACCTGGAGCACCAGCGGCTCACCCCGGTGGTCCAGCAGCAGCACCACGTACGACCGCGTCCCCACGCTCCCGGTGCCCACCACCCGGAACGCCACGTCGTGGATGGCGTACCGCGCGAGCAGCGGCAGCCGGTCCTCCGGCAGCGTCTCCAGGTACGCGCCCAGCGAGGCGGCGACCGCCGCCGCCTCGGCGTCCGGCACCCGGCGCAGCACCGGCGGCGCGTCCACGAACCGCCGCCCGCCGTCGGGGCACTCCTCCGTGGCCTTGGCGGCGAAGCGGGCACTGGTGTTGTTCCGTGCCTTCTCCGACACCCGCTCCAGGGTGCCGAGCAGGTCCCGCGCGTCGGTGTGGGACACCAGCTCCTCGTCCGCGATGGCGTTCCAGGCGTCGGCCACGGGCAGCTTGGCGAGCAGCCGCATGGTCCGCCGGTAGGCGCCCACCGCGTCGAAAGCGGCCGCCCGGCACACGTCCTCGTCCGCGCCCGCCTCCCGGCCCGCCAGCACCAGGGACGTCGCGAGCCGCTTGACGTCCCACTCCCAGGGGCCGGTCACGGTCTCGTCGAAGTCGTTCAGGTCGATCATGAGCCGGCCGCGCGCGTCGCCGTACAGCCCGAAGTTCGCCGCGTGGGCGTCGCCGCATATCTGGGCGCTGATGCCGGTGACCGGCGTGCCGGCCAGGTCGTGCGCCATCAGTCCGGCGGACCCGCGCAGGAAGGCGAACGGCGTGGCGGCCATCCGGCCCACCCGTATGGGGGTCAGCGCGGGCACGCGGCCCCGGCTCGACTCCTCCACCGCCCGCACCGCGTCCGGCCGCCCCGCGTCGCCGGACGTGCCCGGCGCGTCGTGCGACGACCGGGGCACCCGGTCCCGCAGCGCCTTGCCCCGCGCCTTGGGCGAGTCCCCGGCGGTCCGGACGCGCTCCACGGAGGCGAAGCCGGGCACCTCCGGTATGCGTGCGCCGTCACCACCGGTCCCGCGCTGCGCCGGTACCGCCGCCCGGATGTCACCCATGGACCCCGCCCCCACTCCGCGTCGCTCAGTTGCCCCCCGACGGTACCTCCGCCTCCCGCCGGCCGTCCCGGCCTGTGGACAACCCCGCCCCCCGGTCAGACGGCGACGGCCTCCTCCAGTTCCTCCTCCAGCTCCTCGCCGGCGTCCCGGCCGGCACCGGAGCCCGCGACCGCCCCGCTCCGTCGCCGGGCCTCCGCCACCCCGGCCGCGGCCATCGCGAGGACACCCGCCAGCAGCCACAGGGCAAGCACCAGCACATGTCCGCCGAGGCCGTGGCCACCGAAGTACACATGGGCCCGTACGCCCTCGACGAACCCGGCGCCGTTCCAGAAGGCGTGCAGCGACGCGAACAGCCCCGGCTGCAGTTCCGGCCGGAACACCCCGCCCGAACTGGTGAAGTTGAGCATCACGAACAGCACCATCACGCCCAGCGTCGTCCACCGCTTCAGGAACGTGTGCAGCCCTACGCCGATCAGCAGGATCCCCGCCGAGTACAGCCACGCCATCGCCCAGACGCCGCCCAGTCCCTCGTCCACCAGGTGGAACAGCGGCCCGGCGAACACCGCCCCGATCACGCTCACCACCAGCGACATCCCCGCCGCGAGCAGCGCCCTGAGCCGCAGCGGCAGCACGGCACCCGCCCCGCCGATCACCGCCACGGACGCGTACGAGCCGATCGACAGGGCCACCAGCAGGAAGAAGACGCCCTGCCCCGTGGGATCGCCCTTCGCGACCGGCACCACGTCCGTCACCTTCAGCGGCGCGCCCCGCTCCGCCGCGACGCCGGTGAAGACCTTCTCCACCACCGTGGCGCTGGTGTCCGAGGAGGCCGAGGCGATCAGCAGCTCGGGCTTCGCCCCGGGCACGTACGCCCCGAAGGACTCCTGCGCCTCCAGCGCCTCGACCGCCGCCTCACGCCCGGGAACGGTCCGCACGTCCAGCGCGCCGTCCCCCTTGTCGTGCAGCGCCTGCGCCAGCACCTGGGCGCCGGCTCCGGAGCCCACGACGTCGACCCGCAGGTCGTGCGGCGCGGGGGCGTGGAAGGCGCCCAGGTACGCGAGCCCCATCCCGACGCACATCAGCAGCGGTGTCAGCAGATGACCGAGCACATGACGCAGCGCACCCGCGGTACCCGTACCGGCGCCGGAACCGGCGGGTGCCCTCCGCGCCGGGACCGATGGTGAGGACACCGAGGACGACATGACGAACAACCTCCAACGGTTGGCTTTTACAACCTTCCTTACCGTTGTACTATACAACTGAATGTCGAGGAAGAACGACGCGAAGACGACGCAAGACGGACGAGAAGAAGCGGAAGAGGTGACCCATGGCCGCCGGACGCGACGAGTCGGTCGACACCATCCAGCGCGAGCTGACGGCGTTCGCCCGCCGGGCCCGCGCCACGGCCGCGCGCCTCCACCCGGAGCTGTCCCTCGTCTCGTACACCCTGCTCGCGCACATCGACGCCCAGCAGGGGTGCCGCGCCACCGACCTGGCCGCCCACTACCTGCTGGACAAGTCGACCGTCAGCCGACAGGTCGCCACCCTCGAGAAACTGGGCCTGGTCGAACGCCGCCCCGACCCGGCCGACCACCGGGTCCAGGTGCTCCACCCCACGGAAGCCGGCACCCGGGCCCTGTCCTCCACGCAGGCCAGCCGCCGCGCGGCCTACCAGGAACGCCTGGCCGACTGGTCCACCGAGGACCTCGACCGCTTCGCCGCCTACCTGATCCGCTACAACGGCAGCGCGTGACCGATCGCCCTGAGAGCTTCCTCACACGGTCCGTCAGATCGGTGTGAATTCTCCGTCCGACCCGCCCCGGAAACGACAAGAACGGGTGGCATCTCATCGATGCCACCCGTTCTCGGTGGTGCGCGAGGGGGGAGTTGAACCCCCACGCCCTTGCGGGCACTGGAACCTGAATCCAGCGCGTCTGCCTATTCCGCCACCCGCGCATTGGGTGTTGCCGCCTGGTTCCTCACCGCTTTGCTGGTGCGTCCCCCTGGCGACATCTGAAGATTAGCACGCCACCGGAGGTGGATTCACATCCGTTTGTTTCGGGCACCCCGCGGGCGAACAGAGAGGGGGAGGACGGGGAAGGAAGGGATGGGGAGGGGACGATCCACGACGCACGAACCGCCGCCCGGACGGCACGCGGCACCCGGTCACGAGCACCCCGGGCCGCACGCGCCGCCCCGGCACACCCGGCATCGGGCACGACCGGAGACCACCCGCCCCGGACCACCCCGGCACCGGACACCCGCACCGGCGCAGGGCACCAGCACGAGAGCACGCCGCACGGAAGCCGGCACGACCGGCGACGTCCCCCGACGACCCGACACGACGACCGACCCCGACGACACCCACGGCACCGACCCCCGACAGCGAAGACCAGCGGACAGCGAGAAGAGACCGAGGACCGAAGAGACCGAAGAGACCGAGGAGACCGCGAGGACACCCGAGACCGGCGGCCCGCAAGCGGACGACGCACGCCCCCGGGGAAACCGTCCGGAACACCCTGGGCGGAACAGGGAACTCCTTACCGCCCCACCCACTCCTCCAGGGTGCGCGTCAGGTGCGGGACACTGTCTGGAGGGCGCCTCTACGATCCCTGTGAGAGGTGACACTCGTCCACAGGGCACAGAAGGGGAACCAGCCGATTTCCCGACGCGTGGATACGATCAGTAAGCAGTACCAGGACGGCAACGACGGAGGAGGTGCCCCATGGGAGTCCTGAAGCGTTTCGAGCAGCGTCTCGAAGGCCTGGTCAACGGCACCTTCGCCAAGGTCTTCAAGTCCGAGGTCCAGCCCGTCGAGATCGCGGGCGCCCTCCAGCGCGAGTGCGACAACAACGCCTCGATCTGGAACCGCGACCGGACGGTCGTCCCCAACGACTTCATCGTGGAGCTGAGCGCGCCGGACTACGAGCGCCTCAGCCCCTACTCGGGCCAGCTCGGCGACGAGCTCTCGGGCCTGGTGCGCGACTACGCCAAGCAGCAGCGCTACACCTTCATGGGCCCGATCAAGGTCCACCTGGAGAAGGCGGACGACCTCGACACGGGCCTGTACCGGGTGCGCAGCCGGACGCTCGCGTCGAGTACGTCACAGTCGCAGGGCCCCGCGGGCCCGGCCGGCCACGCCGGTCCGGCCGCGCCGCCGGCCGGCGGCCGCCCCGGTGGCTACGGCTACCCTCCCAGCGCCGCTCCTCCCATGCCGGCGGCCCCGCCGCCCGGCATGAACCGTCCGCCCGCCGGCCGCCCGCCGGGCGCCGCGGGCCCCGTGCCCGGCGCCCAGGTGCGCCGCTGGATCGAGATCAACGGCACCCGCCACCAGATCTCCCGCCCTACGCTCGTGCTGGGCCGCAGCACCGAGGCCGACGTGCGGATCGACGACCCCGGCGTATCGCGCCGCCACTGCGAGATCCGGACCGGAACGCCCCCGACGATCCAGGATCTCGGGTCCACCAACGGCATCGTGGTGGACGGGCAGCACACCACCCGCGCTACGCTCCGCGACGGCTCGCGGATCGTCGTGGGCAGTACCACCATCGTTTACCGGCAAGCCGAAGGGTGAAGCGGGGGCAATGTCAGAGCTGACCCTCACGGTCATGCGGTTGGGTTTCCTCGCCGTACTGTGGCTGTTCGTCATCGTGGCCGTCCAGGTCATTCGCAGCGACCTGTTCGGGACGCGCGTCACGCAGCGCGGTTCGCGCCGCGAGGCCGCGCGGCCCCAGCAGGCCGCCCGCCAGCAGACGGCGGCACCGCCGCAGCAGCGCCAGCAGTCCGGCCGTCAGCGCCGCGGAGCGCCGACCAAGCTGGTCGTCTCCGAGGGCACCCTCACGGGCACCACGGTCGCCCTCCAGGGGCAGACGATCACCCTGGGACGCGCGCACGACTCCACGATCGTCCTGGACGACGACTACGCGTCCAGCAGGCATGCCAGGATCTACCCGGACCGTGACGGCCAGTGGATCGTCGAGGATCTCGGGTCCACCAACGGCACGTATCTCGACCGGACCCGACTCACCACCCCGACACCGATTCCGCTGGGCGCGCCGATCCGCATCGGCAAGACCGTCATCGAGCTGCGGAAGTAGTACGACAATGAGCGAGCGGAGCGAGCGAGCCGCAGCGGTGCCCACAGGTGACCGGCACAGGCTCCCGACCGGAGGGTGGGCAGTGTGGCTCGAGACCGGCTGTACCCGGAGGCGTCGGAGTCGACAGGGCAGGTGCGCATGAGTCTGTCACTGCGTTTCGCCGCCGGATCGCACAAAGGCATGATCCGCGAGGGCAACGAGGACTCCGGTTACGCCGGTCCCCGGCTGCTCGCGATCGCCGACGGCATGGGCGGCCAGGCCGCCGGTGAGGTCGCCTCGTCCGAGGTGATCTCGACGCTGGTCACGCTCGACGACGACGTACCCGGTTCCGACCTGCTCACCTCGCTCGGTACGGCGGTGCAGCGCGCCAACGACCAGCTGCGGCTGATGGTCGAGGAGGACCCGCAGCTGGAGGGCATGGGGACGACCCTGACCGCCCTGCTGTGGACGGGGCAGCGCCTGGGCCTGGTCCACGTCGGCGACTCCCGCGCGTACCTCCTGCGCGACGGGGTCCTGACGCAGATCACCCAGGACCACACCTGGGTGCAGCGCCTGGTCGACGAGGGCCGCATCACCGAGGAGGAGGCCACCACCCACCCGCAGCGCTCGCTGCTTATGCGCGCGCTGGGCAGTGGCGACCACGTCGAGCCGGACCTGTCCATCCGCGAGGTGCGCGCCGGCGACCGGTACCTGATCTGCTCCGACGGCCTGTCCGGCGTCGTCTCCCACCAGACGATGGAGGAGACCCTCGCCAGCTACCAGGGCCCGCAGGAGACCGTCCAGGACCTCATCCAGCTCGCGCTGCGCGGCGGCGGACCCGACAACATCACGGTGATCGTGGCGGACGTCCTGGACGTCGACGGCGGCGACACCCTCGCCGGGCAGCTCAGCGACACCCCGGTCGTCGTGGGCGCGGTCGCCGAGAACCAGACGCAGCTGAACGACGGCGGCGCCATGGAGACCCCCGCGGGCCGCGCGGCCGGTCTCGGCCGGCAGGCCCCGCCGCCGCCCGGCGGCGGCTTCGGCCCGCCCGGCAGCGGCGACGACCTCGGGTACGGCGGGATGCCGCCGGAGGGCAGCTTCGGCGCGTACAGCGACGAGGACTTCACCAAGGCGCGCGGCGGCCGCAAGTGGCTGAAGAGATCGTTCTTCCTCGTGCTCGTCCTGGCCGTGGTCGGCGGCGCGACGTACGGCGGCTACCGCTGGACGCAGACGCAGTACTTCGTCGGCACGAAGGACGACCACGTCGCCCTCTACCGGGGCATCAGCCAGGACCTGGCGTGGGTCTCGCTCTCGAAGGTCGAGAAGGACCACCCGGAGATCGAACTCAAGTACCTGCCCGACTACCAGCGCAAGCAGGTCGAGGAGACCATCGCCGGCGGCAGCCGCGCCAAGGCGCAGGACAAGATCCAGGAGCTGGCCACCCAGGCGTCCGCCTGCAAGAAGCAGGAGCAGCGCCGGAAGGCCGCCGACCAGGTGCCGGCCGCACCTCCCGGTGAGGGCCAGGCCGGCGGTACGACCGGCCTCCCGACCGAGCCCACGCCCAAGCCGTCCACCAGCACCGCAGCCACTCCGACTCCGGGCCCCACCCTCTCGGAGGAGGAGCAGAAGCTGGCCTCGAACTGCGGAAAGCAGTAAGCACCCGTAGGGGGGCCTTTCACCACCATGAGCGTTGTCACCAACACGACCACCATCGGCGCGATCGATCTGCCGAGCCGCCGGAACACCGAGCTGGCGCTGCTCGGCTTCGCCGTCGCCATCCCGGTCTTCGCGTACCTGAACGTGGGCCTCGCCCTGGACGGCGAGGTCCCGGCGGGCATGCTGGGCTACGGCCTCGGGCTGGGCCTGCTGGCGGGCATCGCCCACCTGCTGGTGCGCAGGTTCGCGAAGTACGCCGACCCGATCCTGCTGCCGCTGGCGACGCTGCTCAACGGCCTCGGCCTGGTGCTGATCTGGCGGCTGGACCAGTCGCCGCGGGTGATCGCCAAGTCGATGGCCCAGTTCGGGAGTTACAGTCCGGACGCGCCCAAGCAGCTGATGTACTCGGCGATCGGCGTCGCGCTGTTCCTGCTGGTGCTGATCTTCCTGAAGGACCACCGCGTCCTTCAGCGGTACACGTACATCTCCATGGTGGCGGCGGTCATCCTGCTGCTGCTCCCCCTGGTGCCCGGGCTCGGCTCGGACGTCTTCGGCGCCCAGATCTGGATCAAGGTCGGCCCGTTCTCCATCCAGCCCGGTGAGTTCGCCAAGATCGTGATCGCGGTCTTCTTCTCCGGCTACCTGATGGTGAAGCGGGACGCGCTCGCCCTGGCCAGCCGCCGCTTCATGGGCCTCTACCTGCCCCGTGGCCGCGACCTCGGCCCGATCCTCACGATCTGGGCCGTCAGCCTGCTCATCCTGGTCTTCGAGAACGACCTCGGTACGTCGCTGCTGTTCTTCGGCATGTTCGTGATCATGCTGTACGTGGCGACCGAGCGGACCAGCTGGATCATCATGGGTCTGCTGATGGCCGTGGGCGGCGCGGTCGTCGTCGGTTCGACCGCCAGCCACGTCAAGTCGCGTGTGGCCGCCTGGCTCGACCCGTTCGGGTGCCTGGAGACGGCCCCCGAGGGATCGAACATGATCCAGGCCTGCGATCAGATGACCCAGGTGCTGATGTCCTTCGGCTCCGGCGGCACCCTCGGCGCCGGCCTCGGCCAGGGCAACTCCGACCTGGTCGGCTTCGCCGCCAACTCCGACTTCATCTTCGCCACCGTCGGCGAGGAACTGGGGCTGGCCGGTGTCATGGCGTTCCTGCTGATGTACGGCCTGATCGTGGAGCGGGGCATCCGCACCGCGCTCGCCGCCCGCGACCCGTTCGGCAAGCTGCTGGCGACCGGCCTGTCGGGCGCTTTCGCCCTCCAGGTCTTCGTCGTCGCCGGCGGTGTGATGGGCCTGATCCCGCTGACCGGTATGACCATGCCGTTCCTCGCGTACGGCGGTTCGTCCGTGATCGCCAACTGGGCCCTGATCGCCATCCTGCTGCGGATCAGCGACACCGCCCGCCGTCCCGCGCCGGCGCCCGCCCCGTCCCCCGACGCCGAGATGACCCAGGTGGTCCGACCGTGAACAAGCCCCTGCGCCGAATCGCGATCTTCTGCGGCCTGCTGGTGCTCGCCCTGCTGATCCGGGACAACTGGATCCAGTACGTCCGCGCCGGCGAGCTGAGCACCCACGAGTCGAACCGGCGGGTCACGATCGAGCGGTACGCCAACGTCCGCGGCAACATCATCGTGGACGGCAAGCCGATCACCGGCACCGTCGACTCCAAGGACCCGTTCTACAAGTACAAGCGCACCTACGTCGACGGCCCCATGTGGGCGCCCGTCACGGGGTACGCCTCGCAGGCGTTCGACGCCAACCAGCTCGAGAAGCTCGAGGACGGCATCCTCACCGGCAACGACGACCGGCTGTTCTTCGACCGCACCCTGTCGATGTTCACGGGCGACAAGAAGAAGGGCGGCGACGTCGTCACCACCCTCAGCGGCGCCGCCCAGAAGGCCGCCTTCGAGGGGCTCGGTGACAAGAAGGGCGCCGTCGCCGCGATCGAGCCGTCGACCGGCAAGATCCTGGCGCTGGCCTCGACGCCGTCGTACGACCCGTCCTCCTTCGCCGGCTACCACGACAAGGACGCCAAGGCCTGGCAGGCGCTGGAGAAGGACCCGGAGAAGCCGAAGCTGAACCGCGCGCTGCGCGAGATCTACCCGCCCGGCTCGACCTTCAAGGTGCTGACGGCCGCCGCGGCGCTGGAGAACGGCAAGGTCTCGGACATCAACGCGGCGACGAAGACGCCCGAGCCGTACATCCTGCCGGACACGAACCGCGAGATGGTCAACCATGCGAGGGGCTGTGAGAACGCCACGCTGAAGTACGCGATGGAGGTCTCCTGCAACTCGGTCTTCGCCAAGCTCGGCCACGAGGTCGGGCGCGACAAGATGGTCGAGATGGCGGAGAAGTTCGGCTTCAACAACGGGGAGATCGACACGCCCGTCCGCGCCGCCAAGTCGGTCTACGACCGGAACATGGACCGCCCGCAGAACGCGCTGTCCTCCATCGGCCAGTTCAACACCAACGCCACCCCCCTCCAGATGGCGATGGTGGCCGCGGCGATCGCCAACGACGGCAAGCTGATGAAGCCGTACATGGTGGAGGAGCTGCGCTCGCCCGACCTCGACGTGCTGGAGAAGCACGAGCCGGAGGAGATGAGCCGGCCGATGTCGCCGAGGACCGCCCAGCTCGTCCAGGAGATGATGGAGAGCGTCGTCCAGAGCAACAACGGCACCGGCGGCAAGGCGAAGATCAACGGCGTGACGGTCGGCGGCAAGACCGGTACCGCGCAGCACGGCGAGCTGAACAAGGCCCGCCCCTACGCCTGGTTCATCTCGTACGCCAAGACCGAGAGCGGCTCCCCCGTCGCCGTCGCCGTGGTGGTCGAGGACTCGAAGGCCACCCGGGACGACATCAGCGGTGGCGGCCTCGCCGGCCCGATCGCCCGCGATGTGATGAAGGCGGTACTCGACGGGAAGAAGTGACGCGCGATCCGCGGCCGCACCTGAGTGCCGGTGTGTACCGGTCCCGTATCAGGTAGTGGTCGCGGTCCGATCGACTTCCCGTGGCCGGTAGCGTATGCGCGAACAGCACACCGCCGGACCACACACGGGTGCGGTCGGGACTGACGGAGAGGGCTGGAACAGTTATGGAAGAGCCGCGTCGCCTCGGCGGCCGGTACGAGCTGGGCTCGGTGCTCGGCCGCGGTGGCATGGCGGAGGTCTACCTCGCGCACGACACCCGGCTCGGCCGCACCGTCGCCGTGAAGACGCTGCGGGCCGACCTCGCCCGTGACCCGTCCTTCCAGGCCCGGTTCCGCCGTGAGGCCCAGTCGGCCGCCTCGCTCAACCACCCGGCGATCGTCGCGGTCTACGACACCGGCGAGGACTACGTCGACAACATCTCCATCCCGTACATCGTGATGGAGTACGTCGACGGCTCCACCCTGCGCGAGCTGCTCCACTCGGGGCGCAAGCTCCTGCCCGAGCGCACGCTGGAGATGACGGTCGGCATCCTCCAGGCCCTGGAGTACTCGCACCGGGCCGGCATCGTCCACCGTGACATCAAGCCGGCGAACGTCATGCTGACGCGCACCGGCCAGGTCAAGGTCATGGACTTCGGCATCGCCCGCGCGATGGGCGACGCCGGGATGACCATGACGCAGACCGCGGCCGTGATCGGCACCGCCCAGTACCTCTCCCCGGAGCAGGCCAAGGGCGAGCAGGTCGACGCCCGCTCCGACCTGTACTCCACCGGCTGCCTGCTGTACGAGCTGCTGACCGTCCGCCCGCCGTTCGTGGGCGACTCCCCGGTCGCGGTGGCGTACCAGCACGTGCGCGAGGAGCCGCAGCCCCCGAGCAACTTCGATCCCGAGATCACGCCCGAGATGGACGCCATCGTCCTGAAGGCGCTGGTCAAGGACCCGGACTACCGGTACCAGTCGGCCGACGAGATGCGCGCCGACATCGAGGCGTGCCTCGACGGCCAGCCGGTGGCCGCGACGGCGGCGATGGGCGCGGCCGGTTTCGGCGGCTACGGCCCCGACGACCAGCCGACCACGGCGATGCGCCCGGCCGACCCGGGCGGGCAGACCTCGATGCTGCCGCCGGTGAACCCGGACGACGGCGGCTTCGGCTACGACGACCGCCCGGACCGCCGCCGCCAGAAGAAGTCGAACGTCTCCACGATCCTGCTGGTCCTGGCGGGCATCCTGGTGCTGGTCGGCGCGATCCTCATCGGCAAGTCGGTCTTCGACGAGAAGGACGGCGGCGGCGCGGCCCCGGTCGACGTGCCCAAGGTGGTCGGCAAGCCGTTCGCGGAGGCCGAGCAGACGGTGGAGGCGGCCGGTCTGAAGATCGCCCGTTCGGGTACGGACGCCTGCGACCGGCCGAAGGGCTCGATCTGCAGCCAGTCGCCCGAGTCCGGGACGATGCAGAAGGGCGAGACCATCTCGGTCGTCGTCTCCGAGGGCGCCGCCAAGATCGAGGTGCCGAGCGTGGTGGAGCAGTCGGAGAACACCGCGCGGGGGAACCTGGAGACCAAGGGCTTCGAGGTCAAGGTCGAGTACAAGGAGTCCGACAAGCAGCCGGGCGAGGTGCTGGAGCAGGACCCCACGGGCGGCACCCAGGCCGAGAAGGGCTCCAGGGTCACCCTCACGGTGTCCAAGCAGGCGGAGCGCGACGTACCGCCGGTCACCGGCCAGCAGTTCGACGCCGCGAAGTCGCAGCTGGAGACGCTCGGCTTCCAGGTCAAGCGCGAGGACGTGGACTCGGAGCAGCCGGCGAACACCGTCGTCGGGCAGACCCCGGAAGGCGGCTCCAAGGCCCCGAAGGGCAGCGAGGTGACCCTCAAGGTCTCCAAGGGCCCGCAGCAGCCGCAGCAGGTGCCGGTGCCCGAGGTGCGGCCGCAGACGCTGGGCCAGGCCAAGCAGACGCTGGGAGCCGCCGGCTTCACCAACGTCCAGGTCGCCCCGAACTGCCCGGCCGACGACAACGCGATCGTCACCGGCAGCGACCCGCAGGTCGGCACCCCGGTGGACCCCGCGACCACCACCGTCACGCTGACCACCCTGGGCTGCCAGGGCGGCGGCAACAACGGCGGCAACGGGAACAACGGCGACAGCGACGGCGACAACGACGGCGGCTTCTTCGGCGGCCCGTCGGGGATCACCTTCCGCGAGCAGGGCTGACACCGGCCGGCGGTCCTCCCGCGGGCCGAACGGATACGGATACGGATACGACGGAGCCCCGGCACCCGCTCAGGGTGCCGGGGCTCCGTCGTATCCGGTCCGCTAGCGCAGCTCCGCCGGGGGCGTACGGGCGCTGTCGACCTTCTCGGTGCGCTCCAGCTCGCCCCACACGACGTAGCGGTAGGTGGAGGTGTAGACGGGCGTGCACGTGGTGAGCGTGATGTAGCGGCCGGGCTTGGTCCTCCCGGACTCCTTGGGCACCGGCTGGAGGACGTCCACGTTGTACTTCGAGGTCTCGGGCAGCGTCTTGTAGACCTTGTAGACGTACCAGGTGTCCTTGGTCTCGAAGACGATCGAGTCCCCGGTCTTCAGCTTGTGGATGTTGTGGAACTTCGCGCCGTGCCCGTCGCGGTGTGCCGCCAGGGAGAAGTTGCCCTGCTTGTCGGAGGGGAGGGCGGACTTCACGGGGTCGGTGTAGTAGCCCGCCACGCCGTTGTTGAGCGTCTTGGGGTCGGTGCCCTTCTTGACCAGCACCTCGCCGTTCTTCATGGCCGGTACGTGGAGGAAGCCGATGCCGTCCCTGGTGTCCAGGGCGCCGGGGGCGGCCGAGGCCCAGTGGTCGCGGACCTCGCTGCCCTGCTTGTCGGCCTCGCGGTCGGCCAGGACGTTCGTCCACCACAGCGAGTAGACGACGAAGAGGCCCATGAGCACCCCGGCGGTGATCAGCAGCTCGCCGAAGACACTGATGACGCCGGCGATCCGGCTGCGCGCACGTGCCACTACATCTGTCCCGTCTGGAAGGTCGAAGCCAGGCCGCCCTAGCCTACGAGCGCGTCCGGTTTCCCCTTGCTGCGCGGGCGTTCGTCGACCATCTTGCCCCACACGATCATGCGGTACGTACTGGTGAACTCGGGCGTGCAGGTGGTGAGGGTGATGTACCGGCCGGGGCCGGTGAAGCCCGAGCCCGCGGGCACCGGCTGGATCACCGAGACGTTCGAGGGCGGGGTCTGCGGCAGGATGCTGGTCATCTCGTACGTGTAGTACGAGTCCTGCGTCTCCACCACGATCGGGTCGCCCGGCGTCAGCCGGTTGATGTAGCGGAACGGCTCGCCGTGGGTGTTGCGGTGGCCGGCGACCGCGAAGTTGCCCCGCTTGTCGGACGGCATGGCGGTCTTGAGCTGCCCCTCGGCGTAGTGGCCGACCATGCCCCGGTCGAGGACCCGCTTCTTGTCGATGCCCTCGGCGATGGGCACGACGACGTCCAGCTTGGGGATGTACATGATCGCGAAGCCCTGGCCCGGTTCGAAGGCGTCGGGCTTGCGGCCTTCTGCCCACGCGTTCTCGATGCCCTGTTTCGCCTCGTCGGCCTGGAAGCCGGCGCGGATGTTCGTCCACCACAGCTGGTACGTGACGAACAGCAGCATGACGACGCCGAAGGTGATGAACAGCTCGCCGACGACCCGGCTGGCGACGACACCGACGCTGTCCTTGCGGGCCCGGGCGGCCCGCCGCGCCTCGACGCGGGTGAGCGGCCTGCCGGGGTCCGGGGACGGCGGCGGGGCGGGCGCCGGGGAGGACGCGCCCTTGCGGCGGCGTCCGCGCCCCTTGGCGGCCCTGCGGCGCTCGGCGCGGCCGCCCGTGGGCCGCTCGGGGGCGGACCCCGGCGTGGACCCCTGGGCGGCGCCCGAGGGCCCGGGGACGGGCTCGTACGGGCTCGTGGCCGGTTCGGCCACTATTCGACGGGTGGCCTCGGTGCGCAGGGCCATCGTCTCGTCGTCCGGCACGGGGCCGGCGCCGGGCGCCCAGGTACCGGCGTAAGGGTCGTGCTCAGGGCCGGGCAGTCCGGGGCCTTGAGCGGCGCCGGGGCCGCCGGCCGCGTACGGTGCCGCCCCAGGATCCGGACCCTGGGATTCCGGTTGGTTCGACGCCCGGAACCACGGCGAACCGTGCTCGTGCTCCGGACGCACCGCGGTCACGCGACGGCCTTGCCCACCACTGGAGCGAGTCCTGCCGACCGGCCGACCGCGCCGGTGTCGCCGCATTGCTCCAGCCAGTTGGCGAGCATCAGGTGGCCGTACTCCGTGAGCACGGACTCCGGGTGGAACTGCACGCCCTCGACGGCGTACTCGCGGTGGCGCAGGCCCATGATGATGCCGTCCTCGGTCCGCGCGGTGACCTCCAGGACACCCGGCAGTTCCGCGGGCTCGGCGGCCAGCGAGTGGTAGCGGGTCGCGGTGAACGGCGAGGGCAGTCCGGTGAAGACGCCGCGGCCCTCGTGCACGACGGGCGAGGTCTTGCCGTGCAGCAGCTCGGGGGCGCGGTCGACGACGCCGCCGTAGGCCACCGCCATCGACTGCATGCCGAGGCACACGCCGAAGACCGGGATGCCAGTGCGGGCGCAGTGCCGGACCATGTCGACGCAGACGCCGGCCTCCTCGGGGGTGCCGGGGCCGGGCGAGAGCAGGACGCCGTCGAACCCGTCCTCCGCGTGGCCCAGCTCGACCTCGTCGTTGCGCCGGACCTCGCACTCGGCACCGAGCTGGTAGAGGTACTGGACCAGGTTGAAGACGAAGCTGTCGTAGTTGTCGACGACGAGAATGCGCGCGCTCACTGACCGTCCACCGTCACATCGTTGAACGGAAGCAGAGGTTCCGCCCAGGGGAACACGTACTGGAAGAGCACGTAGACCACCGCGAGGACCAGCACGAGCGAGATCAGTGCCCGCACCCACGCGTTGCCCGGCAGATGCCGCCAGATCCAGCCGTACATGACGCCTGCCGGTCCTTCCGTCGAATGCCTCGGATGCCCTTCGATACCGCACCAGAGTACGGGGCGATGCCGCCCGGGTGGGTCAGCTGTGGAAAGCCGGGCGCCCGCCCCCTCCGTCACGGACCGGTGGCCTCCGGTCGCCCCCGGACCCGCCCGCGGCTCCGCCCCCGCCGGTCAGTCGGTGGACTCGGTGGACTCGGTGGCCCCCGCGGCGTCCTCCGGCTCCGCGTGGTGGAGGTCCACCGTGCCCGAGTAACCGGGGAGGCTCACCGCCTCGTGGTCGTCGACCTTCCAGCCGAGCCCGTACGCCTTCACGTACAGCAGGTAGTTCTGGACGGCCGTGGAGTCGTCCAGCGCGCGCTGGAGCTTGCCCGTGTCACCTACGGCGGTGATCCGGTAGGGCGGGGAGTAGACGCGGCCCTGGAGGATCAGGGTGTTGCCGACGCAGCGCACCGCGCTGGTGGAGATCAGCCGCTGGTCCATGACCCGGATGCCCTTGGCGCCGCCCTTCCACAGGGCGTTGACGACCGCCTGGAGGTCCTGCTGGTGGATGACCAGATCGTTGGCCTGGGGCTCGGGGTAGCCGGGAGCCGCCTGGGCGCCGGGCGGGGCATCGTTGAGGGTCACCGTCAGGCCCCGGCCCGCGACCTTGGTGGTGCCGGCGGCCTTCTCCAGGGCGCCGAGCCGGGCGTCCTCCGCCTTGGTGGAGCCGTCGTCGCGGCGGGCGAGGGCGTCGACCTCGTCCCGGACCCTCGCGGTCGTCTCGTCGAGCTCGGCGTTCTTCTGGCTGCGCTCGCGGACGAGGTCGGACAGCTTCAGCAGGGAGGCGTCCGTGCGGATGTTGGTGCCCTTGGCGGTGTTGAAGCTGGTGACGAAGATCAGGCCGGCGAGCGCGAAGACGGCAGCGGTGAGCAACCGGACCGGATGCCACTTGCGGCGCCCGGCCGGCTCTTGGGGAGAGTCGGCGGAATTGCTCAACGTACCCTTATCTCCTTCAGCCCCGCGGAACCACTACGCTAACGGACGCCCGGGTGAGGCAGCGGTCCCCCTCGCCTCCGCCCCGGCGACCAGCCCCGAAGCCACAGTTCCTGCGCGGTCACGCAGCGCATCGACAGGAGAGTCCCTCGTGCCGAAGTCACGTATCCGCAAGAAGGCCGAGTTCACGCCGCCGCCGTCCCCGAAGCAGGCGACCAACATCAAGCTGACCAGCCGCAGCTGGGTGGCCCCGGTGATGCTGGCGCTGTTCGCCATCGGTCTCGCCTGGATCGTGGTCTTCTACGTCACGGACGGGTCCCTGCCCGTGAAGTCGCTCGGGAACCTCAACATCGTGGTCGGCTTCGGCTTCATCGCGGCGGGCTTCGGCGTCTCCACCCAGTGGAAGTAGCGGCCGGGCCTCCCGGTCAAGCCCTGCCCTGAGTTATCCACAGCGTTGTGCACAGCGCGTGGAAAAGGTCAGACGATCTGTGGATAACTTGCATCGAGTTGACGCCGATGTGATCGCAGCCGACCGCCCCCGCAGGTCGGCGCGCCCCTTGCCGGACCTGAGAAACCGCAGGTCAGAGGCGAGGGGCACAGGCGTTCCCGACACGTTGCGCAAGATCGAACACACGCTGTGGACAACGGTGGGGACAATCACCGCTCAGGTGAGCGCGGCCGTCCTCAGCACCACGGTGGCCAGGGCCAGCCCGAGCACCAGCGCGCACGCGGCGCCCTGCAGCAGCGCCCGCCGCTCACGGGGGCCGTTGACCATGGCGTACGCGAGGATCACGCCGGCGATCAGGCCACCGATGTGCGCCTCCCACGCGATCCCGTCCCACGCGAAGGTGATCACCAGGTTGATCACCACCAGGGCCATGATGGGCCGCATGTCCCGGTTGAGCCGTCGCACCAGGACCACGGTGGCGCCCAGCAGCCCGTAGATCGCGCCCGAAGCACCGAGCGAGCCCTGGTTCTCCGCGGCGATCAGGTAGGTGAAGGCGCTGCCGGCCAGGCCGGACAGCAGGTAGAGCGTCAGGTACCTGACCCGCCCCAGCTCCTCCTCCAGGGTGCCGCCGAGCAGCCACAGCAACATCATGTTGCCGGCGATGTGCCAGACCTCCTGGTGCAGGAACATCGAGGTCACCAGCCGGTACCACTCGCCGTCCGCGACACCCACCACCCGGCCGAGATCGGGGTCGAAGGCGAACCCGATGAGCACCGTCTCGTCGATGAGGGCCGGGTTCAGCCTGCCGAGCAGGAAGATCAGCAGGTTCAGCCCGATCAGGACCTGGGTGACCAGGTGCGGGTGGCCGGCCGTGATCCGCCCGCCGGCGATCGTGCGCGGCTGGTTGGCGGTGCGGGAGTGCCCGGTGCCCGAGCCGTCGCGCACGCACTCCGGGCACTGGAAGCCCACCGCCGCGTCCACCATGCAGGCGTGGCAGATCGGCCGCTCGCAGCGCGTGCAGCGGACCCCCGTCTCCACGCCGGGGTGGCGGTAGCAGCCCGGCATCTGCGCCTGCTCCATGGGATCCCCTCGTCGGCCTCGCGGCCTGTGCCCGTACGACGACAACGCCTCGTCCATCCTTACGGATGGACGAGGCGGAAAGGTTCCCCCGGCGTCATGGGCGACAGCGGCAGGGGGGCGCCCGGGGCCCGGATCAGGCCGCGCGGGTCTCGACCTGGACGGACTCGATGACCACGTCCTTGACCGGGCGGTCCGTGCGCGGGTTGGTCTGGGTGCCGGCGATCGTGTCCACGACCTTCTTGCCGGCCTCGTTGGCGACCACACCGAAGATCGTGTGCTTGCCGGTCAGCCACGTGGTGGGGGCCACGGTGATGAAGAACTGCGAACCGTTGGTGCCCGGACCGGCGTTGGCCATGGCCAGCAGGTACGGCTGGTTGAAGGACAGCTCCGGGTGGAACTCGTCACCGAACTCGTAGCCCGGGCCACCGGTGCCGTTGCCCAGCGGGTCGCCGCCCTGGATCATGAAGCCGCTGATGACACGGTGGAAAACCGTGCCGTCGTAGAGGCGGTCGGTGGACTTCTTCCCGGTCGCCGGGTGGGTCCACTCGCGCTCGCCCTTGGCGAGCTCGACGAAGTTCTTGACCGTCTTCGGCGCGTGGTCCGGGAAGAGCCGGATCTCGATGTCGCCGTGGTTGGTCTTCAGGGTGGCGTAAAGCTGCTCGGCCACGATGTGCCTTCCGTAAGTCTGCTCTGACGTCCACCGATCCTCGCACGGAAGGGCCGCCCACGAAGAAAGGTGGGCCCGTCCTGGCGGAAGCGCCGCGCGGGAGGGCGAACCGTGGCAGCGTGGCCACAGGGCCCGTGGTGGTGACGCGTTCGCGCGCCGATGCCCCGGATGCCCCCGCACCGCATGCCGACCATGACACCGACAGGCATGATTTCAAACAGGACGGAAAGGCGAATACCGACCCCGCCACCGAGGAGGAGGATCCCGTGACCCGCAAGGACAGCGTGCGCGCCGCGACCAGCTCGGCAAAGGAAAGCGTGCGACACGCCGCGGAAGTGGTGGCGCCCTATGCCGAAACGGCAAAGGACACGGCCGCGCACTACGCGCAGCATTACGCGAACGAGGCACGTGTCAGGGTCGCGCCGAAGGTCTCGAAGGCCGCGCGTCAGGCCCGTACTCAGGCACGAGTCCAGTTCGACACGCGCGTCGCCCCCCATGTGCCGCCGAGGGTCGACGAGGCCGCGCATCGCGCAGCGGTCCGGACCCGTCAGGCCGCACGTCAGGCAGCCGACTACACCAAGCCGCGGGTGGAGCAGGCGGTGGCCGCCACTCAACCCGTGAGGGAGCAGGCGATGGCCCGCTCGGTCGCCGCCGTGGCCGCCGTACGCGGTCAGGTGACGGTCAAGGACATTCAGAGGATCGTGAGGAAGCACGAGCGTCGGGCCAGGGCCGGCCGCATCGCCAAGGGGCTCGCGGTCTTCGGCGTTCTGGCCGGCAGCGCGTTCGCCGCATGGAAGTGGTGGGACAAGCAGGCCAACCCGGACTGGCTGGTCGAGCCCCCGGCTCCCACCGAGGTCCCGGAGCGCACTCCGCTGACCTCCGTCGACGGTACGGGCCCGGCCGCACTCGACCCCGAGGTGGAGGCCAAGCAGGCGGAGGCCGAAGCCGACGCCGACGCGGGTACGGACGACGAGCGCCGTTAGGGTCTTTCGCCGGTTCGGATCCGATGGTCCGGGGGTGGCGGGGACGACGTCGCCGCGAGGCGCGGTGTCCCGGCGTCACGAGCCCGGCAGGATCCGGACGACAGGCCCTAGGCGGCAAGGGCGAGATCACCACGACCGACCCGGTCGGCGTCGTCGGCACGGTCGGCCTTCTCCATGAGGTCGATCCGGTCGGCGAGGTCGGCCGGGTCGGTCGCGTCCGTGACGTCCGCCGGGTGCGGGATGCGGGCGGCGGGCAGGTGGCGTACGGAGGGGGAGGAGCCGTGCGCCTCGGCCCGGATGCGCTGTTTGATGGTGGGCGGCAGGGACCGGAAGTCGTGGTTGGCTCCCCAGACCGGGGTGGAGCAGCGGGGCGCGGGGACGGCCGCGGGTGCGGGTTCGGCGCCTGGTGCGGGTTCGGGCGCGGGCGCGGTCGTGGATTCGGGCGCGGTCGTGGATTCGGGCGCGGTCGTGGATTCGGGCGCGGTCGCGGTCGCGCGGGCCGCGGCGGTGGCGCCGGCGGCGGGCGTCCCGGCGGCGTACACCGGAACGGCGGCCTTCGGCGTGCGCTTCAGGCCGAGGGAGGTGAGGATCGCGGACAGGAGAGAGAAGAAGGCGGTCCAGAAGTGCGTGACCTGGTGCGTGACCTTGACGGCAGCCATGGCCCCTCGCTTTCGGGTTGAGCGATCTACATACCTTTCTCATGATGTGTACGCATCTCGGGATGCGGCGGAGCAACGCCACCGCTGCGCAGTTCTTCCGATGAACACCACTCGTACGGCTCAGGCCGCCGTCGGGAAGTAGCGCGTGAACGGGTCCGGGCTGACCCCCATCACCTCGCCGAAGGGCGTGGACAGGTAGTGGATCAGGAGCCCCAGGAACACCGTGAGCACGACCATGCCCATCGCCATCATCAGCTGTCCGGGGCTGCGCCCGATGCCGAAGAAGAACAGCATCCCGACCGACAGGACCGCCCCGACGAGGATGCCGGCCCAAAGCACCGGTGACAGGGTCTCCTGGGACACCGCCTCCCGGCCGCGCCGGGCGTCGTCGAGCGCGCTGAGCTGACCGAGCAGTTCCAGGGCCGTCACCTCCTGCGAGGAGGTCGCCTCGGGCGGCGCGGCGGCCACCGCCCGCAGTTCCCGCACCAGGTGCCACCCGGTGTCGTTCGGCTCCGCCCCCTGCCGCATGCGCGGCCACTCGCCCCGGACCACATGGACGGCATAACGCCGGGCCACGGCGTCGACCCGCTCCTTCTGGTCGGCGGGCAGCCCCTCCGCGAGGACGGTCATCTGGTGCAGGGCGCCCGCCTCGGTGGAGGTGTGGCTCTCCGCGTCACCGCGCAGCTCCCAGACGGAGACCAGGGCGAGGCCGAGCAGCAGCGCGTACAGCAGGGCGATCATCATCGACATGTACTCGGCCACTTCCCCGCCGTCCTCCTCCTCTTCTGCCTCGGGGGGGTGGAAGTGGCGCCAGGCCACGACGGCGCCCGCGGCGACCAGTGCGGCGAGCAGCCCGAAGGTCAGCGTCGCGATCACGTGCTCCATGGCCACTCCTCCTGCTCGTCGGGGCCGGTCGTGGTGCGGGTGGGGATCGGCGTCACAGGCGGCGGCCGGCCAGCACGACGAGTGCGGCCGCGGGGAGGAAGAGCAGCAGCAGGAACAGGGCGGGGCTCGTGGAGTCGTCGCGCCGGTAAGACCCCCGTGCCCGCGCGGTCAGGTGCCGGTCGCCGGGGTTCTCGGCGGTACGCGACCGCTCGCGCCGGTCGGCGGGCGGGCGTCCGGTGCCGGGAGGGACGCCGGTGCCGGTACCGGGGGCGAGGCCGGTGCCGGGCGGGACGCCGATGCCGGGGGCGGCGGCGGTGCCTGCGCCAGGAGCAAGGCCTGTGCCAGGGGCGAGGCCTGCGCCGGGCGGGACGCCGGGGGCGGCGGCGGTGCCGGGCGGGACGAGACCGGGTGGCACGAGGCCGGGTGGCACGAGGCCGGGTGGTACGAGGCCGGGTGGTACGAGGCCGGGGATGGCGGCCCCAGCGGCGGCCGACGGGGTGGTGCCCCCCGGAACAGCGGCGCCCGGAGCGGCTCCGGCACCGGCGGCCGGCGCCCCGGGGACGCCGGGGGCGCCGGGGGCGCCGGGGGCGCCGGGGGCGCCGGGGGCGCCGGGGGCGCCGGGCGTCCCGGGTGCTCCGGGCACGGCCGGCGCCCCGGCAGCGACACCCCCGGCACCCCCGGCACCGGCGGTCCCGGGCACCACGCCAGGAGGCACCACCGTCACTCCGGCCCCAGCAGCTCCACCAGCCCCAGCCCCACCACCAGGCACAGCCACCCCGCCCCCCCCCCCACCCCCACCGCCACCACCCCCACCACCCCGCGGAGGCACCGCACGGACGGGCGGCGGCGGGGGCACCGGACGGGGCCGTACGACGAACGGGGCGGCCGCACGGGCCACCAGGGCCGGCGGCGGCACGAGCCGCGTACACGTCGGGCCCAGGGTGAACAGCCGGTCGCCGCCCCGCACTTCGGGCGTGCTCCGGTACGTACCGGGCCGGAGGCCGCTCAGCCGCGCGACGCACACCGCGACGGCCCCGGGCCCGAGCGCCTGCGGGGGCCCCGCCCGCCCGCCGCAGTCGACGGGGGCCCGCCCCAGGACGGGGTCGACGAGCCGGGCGCCGTGCACCGTGTGGGTGCCCGGGTTGCTGATCGTGTACCGGACGACCGCGTGGGGCGCCACGGCGTCCCGGACCGTGACCGCGAGCCCCAGGACACCGGCCACGCCGCGGTAGCCGGCCGCCACGGAGGCGGCGGGGCGCATGCCGAGCGAGGGGATCTCCCCGCGGGCCCGCACGGTGGCGCTGTGCCGTCCCGGGGCGGCGCTGAAGCGTGCCGTACAGGTGACCGTGCTCATGCCGCGCATCCAGAAGCCCTGCCCGCGCGGGCAGCGCAGGGCCCCGCCCGGTACGGAAGGGTCGGTGAGGGTGACGCGGTGCAGGTCGGCGCCCGAGCGGTTGGTCAGCCGGTACCGCTTGACGACGAGGTGGCCGACCCGGACGCCGATGCGCTCGGCCTGCCGCGGCGTCTTCTTGTTGACGGTGACGGACAGGACGAGCGCCGAACGCCCCACGCCGTCGGCGAAGGCCTGTGACGGCCGGGCGGACAGCGGCCAGCCGCCGGCGTGGGCCGCCAGGAGCAGCGCCCCGGCGGAGAGGAGGAGCGTTCTGGTTCGGGGGTTGGGCCTGACCGCCATCGCGGGGGTCCTTCCGGTCCTCGGTTGTACCCGGACTCCCGTCAGCGTCCGTCACGGCCGGGGGGCCGGAAAGCCGGGGAGCCCGCCGATTGCGCTGTCCGTGCGGGAGTGCACCGCGATGGCGGAGGGGAGCGGGGGGCACGGCGACGGGAGAGGCAGCCACCGCGACGGGAGCCCGGCGACGAAGGCGAGGCGACGAAGGCGAGCCGCCGAGGGCGAGGCGAGGCGACGAGAAGACCCCTCCGACCGGTTGCCCGAGGTCGGAGGGTCTGGTGCGTGCGTGGAGCCTAGGGGAGTCGAACCCCTGACATCTGCCATGCAAAGACAGCGCTCTACCAACTGAGCTAAGGCCCCGGGACGGCCGCTTCACGGCACGTGCCGCAGACCAGAGTACCGGGTGCCGGGGGGTGTCCCGCAAAAGGTTTGGGACTCCCGGTCCACAACCACTCTCCGTAAGATGCTGGACGAGGTTCGCAGCAGCGAACCGAAGCGATGGGGAGACGCAATGGATGCAGCACAGCAGGAAGCGACCGCGAGAGCCAGAGAGCTTCAGCGCAGTTGGTACGGGGAGCCGTTGGGGGCGCTCTTCCGTAGGCTCATCGACGATCTGGGCCTCAACCAGGCCCGTCTCGCCGCGGTGCTCGGACTGTCTGCTCCGATGCTGTCCCAGCTGATGAGCGGCCAGCGCGCCAAGATCGGCAACCCGGCCGTGGTGCAGCGCGTGCAGGCGCTCCAGGAACTGGCCGGGCAGGTCGCGGACGGCAGCGTCAGCGCGGTGGAGGCGACCGACCGGATGGACGAGATCAAGAAGTCCCAGGGCGGCTCGGTGCTCACGGGCACCAGCCAGACGGCGAACAGCTCCGGGGCGCCGACCGTCCGCCGTGTGGTGCGCGAGATCCAGTCGCTGCTCCGCTCGGTCGCGGCCGCCGGCGACATCATCGACGCCGCCGACTCCCTCGCCCCGACCCATCCCGAACTGGCAGAGTTCCTCCGGGTGTACGGCGCCGGGCGCACCGCGGACGCGGTCGCCCACTACGAGTCGCACCAGAGCTGATCGAGCAGGACAGACCACCGGAACGGGCAACTGGGAGCGGGCGCAGCGCGATGGGTGAGGTCTTCGCCGGACGGTACGAGCTGATCGACCCGATCGGCCGGGGTGGTGTCGGTGCCGTCTGGCGGGCCTGGGACCACCGGCGGCGCCGTTACGTGGCGGCCAAGGTCCTCCAGCAGAGCGACGCGCACGCCCTGCTGCGCTTCGTGCGCGAGCAGGCGCTGAGGATCGACCACCCGCACGTCCTCGCGCCGGCCAGCTGGGCGGCCGACGACGACAAGGTCCTGTTCACCATGGACCTGGTGACCGGCGGGTCGCTGGCGCACGTCATCGGCGACTACGGCCCGCTGCCGCCCCGGTTCGTCTGCACCCTGCTCGACCAACTGCTGTCCGGACTGGCCGCGGTGCACGCGGAGGGGGTCGTGCACCGCGACATCAAGCCGGCCAACATCCTGCTGGAGGCGACCGGGACCGGGCGGCCGCACCTGCGGCTGTCCGACTTCGGCATCTCCATGCGCAAGGGCGAACCCCGGCTGACCGAGACCAACTACGTGGTGGGTACGCCGGGTTACTTCGCGCCCGAGCAGATGATGGGCGCGGAGCCCGACTTCCCGGCGGACCTGTTCGCCGTCGGCCTGGTGGCGCTGTACCTGCTGGAGGGGCGGAAACCGGATTCGCGGGCCCTGGTCGAGCACTTCGCGGCGTACGGGACGCCCAGTGCCCCGCAGGGCGTTCCCGAGCCGCTGTGGCAGGTCCTCGCCGGTCTGCTCCAGCCCGACCCGGGCGCCCGGTTCCGTACGGCGACGGGCGCGCGCAAGGCGCTGACGGCCGCGGTGGAGATGCTGCCCGAGCCGGCGGCCGACGAGGAACCGGTCGAGGTGTTCGACCAGATCGGCCCGCTCCCGGACGGCTTCGGCCCCGAGGGTCCGCCGAAGCCCGCCCCCGAGCCGGAGGCCCGGCCCTCCGCGGACGGGGGGTGGCCGTCGTCCGCGTCGGAGACGGGCAGCTTCCACCTGGCCCCACCGCCCCGGCAGCCCACGCAGCCGGCCGTTCCCGCGGCGCACTCCCCGTCCCCCGGCCCGCAGTCCCCCGACGCGTTCCCCGCCGCCACAGCGTCCGCGCCCCCGGCCCCGCCGTCCTCCGCTCCCCCCGCAGCCGCCGCGTCCGCGCCACCGGCCCCGTCCTCCGAGGCCGCGCACCCCGCGCACCCCGCGCCCTTCGGCGTGTTCGGCGCACCCGGCAGCACCCCCGCGCCCGTACCCGCGCCCGCGCCCACGCCCGTACCCACGGTCTCCCCCCAGCACGCCGCCGCCCCGGCGCCGGACCACCCGCACGCCCCGACCGCCGCCGTCGCCCCCGCGCCCGGGTCCACGCCGCCCACCCGTCAGTACACCGGCCACGTCCCGCCGGTGCCCGCCCAACAGCGGCCGGCCGCGCCGAAGCGGCCGGGACCGCCCCCGAAGGTGACGGTCCCGGTGCTGTTCGTGGCCCTGGTCTGCTTCGCCGTCGGGATCTGGGCGCTCACCCGGGTCTGACCCGGCCCGCCGCCGCCCCGCGCTCCCCGGTCACCAGACCGTGGGGGCTCCGTGGTGCGCCGGTCCCGTACCGCCGGGCGCCTCCGCCCGGGCCGCGCGCCGGCGCGCCAGCAGGGTCCAGACGCCCAGCCCCAGGACGAGCACGGTGCCGGTCCCGATGCCGGCCGCGGCCACCAGCCGCATCGTGCCGTCCGGTGCCGCCGCCTCCGTACCGCTGCGACCGTCCGCCGCCGCGTCCTGGTCCGCATCCGTGACGTCGAAGATCCCGGCGGGACCGGCGTACCCCGGACCCGCCTGGGGCGCGCCCTCCACGTTGATGCGCAGCGTCAGCCCGTACGGCTTCCTGCCGAACTCCTCGGCCACGCGCGGGCTCAGGCTCACGCGGAGGTAATACCAGCCCGCGAAGCGGGTGTTGGTGAACCGGGCGCTCGAGTCGAAGCGGTTCTCGTACTTCACCGGCGGCACCGGTTCGAGGTCGGCGGACTTCTGCTTCCCGTCGTACGAGAGCGAGTGGGAGCCGTCGACCACGCCCTGCACCGGATTGAACAGCGTCACGTCGAGCGCGCTGACGACGAAGCCGCCGCCGGACGAGCTGGCGAGGTCGGCGCCGGCGAAGAGCTGCTGCCCCCAGTCCACCGGCACCCGGTAGAACCGCGACTGCCCCGGCTCGATCCGGTCCGTCCACTCGCCCTCGGTGAGGCCGGTCGCGTCGGCGAACCCGGCGCCGCCGGCGCGTTCCCGCGGCCCGCCGGCCGGTGCCGGGGGCGGGGCGCTGGGCCAGTTCTCGGGGGCGGCGGTGGGGCCCTCCGCCTTGGGCCGGGGCTCCAGCCGGTGCCGGATCTCCAGGTCCCACGCGTCCGGGGCGGCTCCCTCGCCGCGCCGCTCGACGACGACGTAGTACCGGCCGGCCTCCTGGCAGGAGGAGCGGGACCGGTCCATCGTCCGGTGCGCGTAGGCCGCGATCGGCCGGGGGAACTCCGCCGACCCGAACCGCGACTCGTTGGAGCTGCAGTCGTAGCCGTTGCGGTCCTGGAGGGACACCTTCAGGCTGTCGAAGGTGCCGACCTTGCTGCCGGGTCCCGGAACGGCGACGGCGGAGACGTACGCGTTCGTCCGCGCGTCCAGGTCCAGGCGGTAGGTCAGCTTGGCGCCCTTCTTGATGGCGTCCCGGTACGTGCCGTCCTCGTCGAGCGCCGGCGCGCCCGTGGTGGTCGCCGTGCCGCGGATCCGCTCGATGCCGTCGGCGAAGGCGTAGCCCGCCGCGCCGCTCCCGGCGCCGTCGCCTCCCGCGTCCGCCGCCCGGGACGGCACCGCGCCCGCCGGTGCGGCCCACGCCTGGGCGGGCGGTGCCGCCGTCAGGCACCCCGCCGCCAGTACCGCCGACGCGACCGGCATCGCCCGGCCGCCCCGGGCACCCCTCCGCCTCATCACGCGCTTCCCCTCGTCCTCTCCACGACCGCCGCCCCGCCGCCCCGCCGGCCGGCTGCCCCTCACCGCCGCGGTGCCGGGCGGCGACGCACCCGTAGCCGCGCGACCCGCGCGGCCGGTGGCCGCCCTCGGACCGGCCCCGGCCGTCCCGCCGGTCCATCCTGCCCCGCACGTCCCACAGCTGTCTGCGCACCCGGGCGAATCGTCCCGCCCGCCGCTCCGGCGCTCACCGGAACCCCGATTACTTTGCCACTGCAAGCGAGATGTTTGCCAGGGGAAACTCCCCATGGGTCCGGTAGCGGTACGCCCGGGGACAGCGAAAGGCCCCGGCCGCTTCTCAGCGGCCGGGGCCCATACGCAGACTGCTTGCGTGCGAGTTACACACCGGAACCTGCGGGCACGGAGTCGGTCGCCTCCGTCCACAGATCCTGCTCGGCGCGATCCGCCTGGATCTGGCGGTACACGAGGAGCCCGCCGATGGCGGCCAGTGCGACCAGGAGGAGCTTCTTCACCGCGCGACCTCGTCTTTCCTTGGCGTAGGGGACCTTCTGGCGCCCGACTATACACACGACCGATACCGATCGGTGACCTACGCCCCCACCCCGCGCACTCCCCGGCCCCCGGCCGCGTACAAAGCGATCGGCCCGGGCGGAGTGGTCTCCGTCCGGGCCGATCGTGGCTGTGGGGCTAACAGGATTTGAACCTGTGGCCTCATCCTTATCAGGGATGCGCTCTAACCAACTGAGCTATAGCCCCTCCGCACTGGGCTTGCCGCCCCGCGCTGACCTCTGAAGATTAGCGCACGGGGCGGCGTCTTCCCAAATCCGCTACTCGTCCTCGGCGAGCGTCAGCTCGACACCGCCGACGAACCCCGCGGACAGGTTGTAGATGAAGGCACCCAGCGTCGCGAGGGCCGTGGCCAGCACCACGTCGATGACCGCGATCACCGACGTGAAGACCAGCACGCGCGGCAGCGACAGGAACGACTGCAGGTCGAAGCCGTTGCTCTCGTTGGAGCCGGTGGCCTCGCTGATCGTGCCGCCGACGGTCGAGAAGACGCCCATGGCGTCCATGACCATCCACAGCACCGCCGCCGCGACCACCGTGCAGATGCCCAGCGCGATGGAGAGCAGGAAGCTGACCTTCATCACCGACCACGGGTCGGCCTTGGCCACCCGCAGCCGTGCCTTGCGCGTACGGGGCGTGGTCTTCGCGCCCGTACGCGGCCGGCGCATCGCGCCGCCCGTGGTGCCCGTGGCGTTTCCGCCGATGGTGCCGCCGCCCTGCGTGGCGTACGCCTGCGGCGGGTGGTACGGCTGCGCCGCCTGCTGCCCGGATGCGGGCCGCTCGGAGGGCAGCGGGCCCTCGTCGTACGTGGTCACCGTAACCCCCTGGGAGTCCGTGGCAGGGCCACGGGCACCGCTCTTCTTGGAAGCGGCCGATCCGGCGCCCGTGGCCTTACTCACGCTTTACTCCTCGTGCTCCCCGGCCGAAGGCTCCGTGCCCCCGGCTGCGTCGGCCGCGGCCCCGCTCTCTGCGGTGGCCTCGGTGTCTACGACCTCTACAACCTCTTCGGTCGCGTCGGTACCGTCGATGTCGTCGGCCCCGTCGCTCACGTCGACGCCTTCGACCTCTTCGGCCTCGCGACCGGCCTCGGCGTTGCGGGCGATGCCGACGACGGCATCGCGCTTGCCCAGGTTGATCAGTTGGACGCCCATGGTGTCACGGCCCGTCTCCCTGACTTCGTTGACTCGCGTACGAATCACACCGCCGGACAACGTGATGGCGAGAATCTCGTCCGTCTCCTCGACCACCAGCGCGCCGACCAGCGACCCGCGGTCCTCCACGATCTTGGCAGCCTTGATGCCGAGGCCGCCACGACCCTGGACGCGGTACTCGTCGACGGCGGTCCGCTTGGCGTACCCGCCGTCCGTCGCGGTGAACACGAACGTACCGGGCCGGACCACATTCATCGAGAGCAGCTCGTCACCCTCGCGGAAACTCATGCCCTTCACGCCCGAGGTCGCACGACCCATGGGACGCAGCGCCTCGTCCGTCGCGGTGAACCTGATCGACTGCGCCTTCCGGCTGATGAGCAGCAGATCGTCCTCCGCCGACACCAGCTCGGCGCCGATCAGCTCGTCGTCGCTGCCGTCCTCCGTCTCCCGGAGGTTGATGGCGATGACGCCGCCGGAGCGGGGCGAGTCGTAGTCCTTCAGGGACGTCTTCTTCACCAGGCCGGCCTTGGTGGCGAGCACCAGGTACGGAGCGGCGTCGTAGTCGCGGATCGCCAGGATCTCGGCGATCTGCTCGTCCGGCTGGAAGGCCAGCAGGTTGGCGACGTGCTGACCGCGGGCGTCGCGGCCGGCGTCCGGCAGCTCGTACGCCTTGGCGCGGTAGACCCGGCCCTTGTTCGTGAAGAACAGCAGCCAGTGGTGCGTGGTGGAGACGAAGAAGTGGTCGACGATGTCGTCTTCCTTGAGCTTCGTCCCGCGCACGCCCTTGCCGCCGCGCTTCTGCGAGCGGTAGTCGTCCATCTTCGTGCGCTTCACGTAGCCACCGCGCGAGATGGTGACGACGATGTCCTCCTCGGCGATCAGGTCCTCGATGGACATGTCACCGTCGAAGGGCACGAGCTTGGAGCGGCGGTCGTCGCCGAACTTCTCCACCAGCGCGGCCAGCTCGTCACTGACGATCCCGCGCTGGCGGGACTCGGACGCCAGGATCGCGTTGTACTCGTTGATCTTCGCCTGGAGCTCGTCGTGCTCGGCGACGATCTTCTGGCGCTCCAGGGCGGCCAGGCGGCGCAGCTGCATCTCGAGGATGGCGTTGGCCTGGATCTCGTCGATCTCGAGCAGGCCCATCAGGCCCTCGCGCGCGACCTCGACGGTGTCGCTGCGCCGGATCAGCGCGATGACCTCGTCGATCGCGTCCAGCGCCTTGAGCAGACCGCGCAGGATGTGCGCCCGCTCCTCGGCCTTGCGCAGGCGGAAGCGCGTACGGCGGACGATGACCTCGATCTGGTGCGTCACCCAGTGGCGGATGAACGCGTCCAGCGAGAGGGTGCGCGGCACACCGTCGACGAGCGCCAGCATGTTGGCGCCGAAGTTCGTCTGGAGGTCGGTGTGCTTGTAGAGGTTGTTGAGGACGACCTTGGCGACCGCGTCCCGCTTGAGGACGATCACGAGCCGCTGGCCGGTCCGGGAGGACGTCTCGTCACGGACGTCGGCGATGCCGCCGATCTTGCCGTCCTTGACGAGGTCGGCGATCTTCTGCGCCAGGTTGTCCGGGTTGACCTGGTACGGAAGCTCCGTGACCACCAGGCACTGGCGGTTCTGGATCTCCTCGACCTCGACGACCGCGCGCATCGTGATGGAGCCGCGTCCCGTGCGGTACGCCTCCTCGATGCCCTTGCGGCCGACGACGAGGGCGCCGGTCGGGAAGTCGGGGCCCTTGATGCGCTCGAGCAGCGCGTCCAGGAGCTCCTCGTGGGTGGCCTCGGGGTGCTCCAGCGCCCACTGGGCACCGGCGGCGACCTCGCGCAGGTTGTGCGGCGGGATGTTGGTCGCCATACCGACCGCGATACCGGCCGAGCCGTTGACCAGGAGGTTCGGGAAGCGCGCCGGCAGGACCGTCGGCTCCTGGTTGCGGCCGTCGTAGTTGTCCGTGAAGTCGACGGTCTCCTCGTCGATGTCCCGGAGCATCTCCATGGCCAGCGGCATCATCTTGCACTCGGTGTACCGCATGGCGGCGGCCGGGTCGTTGCCCGGGGAACCGAAGTTGCCGTTGGAGTCCACCAGCGGCATGCGCATCGACCAGTGCTGGGCCAGGCGGACCAGCGCGTCGTAGATGGAGGAGTCGCCGTGCGGGTGGTACGTGCCCATGACGTCACCGACGACGCGGGCGCACTTGTAGAAGCCCTTCTCGGGCCGGTAGCCGCCGTCGTACATCGCGTAGAGCACGCGGCGGTGGACCGGCTTGAGGCCGTCCCGGACGTCGGGCAGCGCACGCGACACGATGACGGACATCGCGTAGTCGAGGTACGAGCGCTGCATCTCGGTCTCGAGCCCGACGGGCTCGACGCGGAGGCCCACGCCGGGTACCGGGGGCTCCGCCTCGGGCGTCACGACGACAGGGGTGTCGGGGGTGTCAGGGGTGTTCTCGTCGGCCATTGCTGGTCTTCAGTCCTTTCGTACGGTCAGCTGAGACCGACTCAGATGTCGAGGAAGCGGACGTCCTTGGCATTGCGCTGGATGAACGAGCGCCGTGCCTCCACGTCCTCGCCCATCAGCACCGAGAACAGGTCGTCGGCCTGGGCGGCGTCGTCCAGCGTGACCTGGCCGAGCACCCGGTGGTCCTGGTCCATGGTGGTGATGCGCAGTTCCTCGGCGTTCATCTCGCCCAGACCCTTGAAGCGCTGGATGGAGTCCTCGCGGATGCGCTTGCCGTTCTGCTTGCCCAGCTCGACGAGCGCGTCGCGCTCGCGGTCCGAGTAGGCGTATTCGAAGTCGTCCCGGCCCCACTTGATCTTGTACAGCGGCGGGCGGGAGAGGTAGACGTGCCCGGCCTCGACCAGCGGCCGCATGAAGCGGAAGAGGAAGGTCAGCAGCAGGGTGTTGATGTGCTGGCCGTCGACGTCGGCGTCCGCCATCAGGATGATCTTGTGATAGCGGAGCTTCTCGATGTCGAAGTCCTCGTGCACACCGGTGCCGAAGGCGGAGATCAGCGCCTGGACCTCGGTGTTCTGGAGGATCTTGTCGATCCGCGCCTTCTCGACGTTCAGGATCTTGCCGCGGATGGGCAGGATGGCCTGGAACTCGGGGTTCCGGCCGGACTTGGCGGAGCCGCCGGCGGAGTCACCCTCGACGATGAAGATCTCGCACTTGGCCGGGTCGTTCGACTGGCAGTCGGACAGCTTGCCCGGCAGCGAGGCGGACTCCAGCAGGCCCTTGCGGCGGGTCAGGTCGCGCGCCTTGCGGGCCGCGACGCGGGCCGTGGCGGCCTGGATCGCCTTGCGGACGATGTCCGCCGCCTCGTTCGGGTTGCGGTCGAACCAGTCGGACAGGTGCTCGTGCAGCACCTTCTGGACGAAGGTCTTGGCCTCGGTGTTGCCCAGCTTGGTCTTGGTCTGGCCCTCGAACTGCGGCTCGCCCAGCTTGACGGAGATGATCGCCGTCAGGCCCTCGCGGATGTCCTCGCCGGTGAGGTTGTCGTCCTTCTCGCGCAGCAGCTTCTTGTCGCGCGCGTACCGGTTGACCAGACCCGTGAGCGCGGCGCGGAAGCCCTCTTCGTGCGTACCGCCCTCGTGGGTGTGGATCGTGTTCGCGAACGAGTACACGCCCTCGGTGTACTGCGAGTTCCACTGCATCGCGATCTCGACGGAGAGCAGCCGCTCCTTGTCCTCCGCCTCGACCGAGATGACCGTGGGGTGGATGAGCTCGCCCTTGCGCGAGTTCAGGTACTTGACGAAGTCGACGATGCCGCCTTCGTAGTGGTACGAGACCGTCCGCGCCGGAGCCTCCTCCACCGTCTCCGCGGCGTCGGGGTCGTCGGCGTTCATCGTCGCCTTGGCCGACTCGCGCTCGTCGGTCAGCGTGATCCGGAGGCCCTTGTTGAGGAAGGCCATCTCCTGGAAGCGGCGCGAGAGCGTCTCGAAGGAGTACTCGGTCGTCTCGAAGACGTCCGGGTCGGCCCAGAACGTGACGGTCGTGCCGGAGTCCTCGACCGCCTCGTGCTTGGCGAGCGGGGCGGTGGGCACGCCCAGCTTGTAGTCCTGGGTCCAGCGGAAGCCGTCGCGCTTGATCTCGACGGACACCCGGGTCGACAGGGCGTTCACGACCGAGACGCCGACGCCGTGCAGACCGCCGGAGACGGCGTAGCCGCCGCCGCCGAACTTGCCGCCCGCGTGCAGGACGGTGAGGACGACCTCGACGGCCGGCTTCTTCTCGACGGGGTGGATGTCCACGGGGATACCGCGGCCGTTGTCCACGACCCTGACGCCACCGTCCGCGAGGATGGTCACGTCGATGGTGTCCGCGTGCCCTGCCAGGGCTTCGTCGACGGAGTTGTCGACGACCTCTTGTACGAGGTGGTGGAGTCCACGCTCACCGGTCGAGCCGATGTACATGCCGGGACGCTTGCGAACCGCGTCCAGACCCTCGAGGACGGTGATCGCGCTGGCGTCGTACGACGAGGTGACCTCGCCGTTCTCGCCGGCGGCAGTGGACGGAATGTTCTCGTTGGGGTTGCCGGAATCGGCCACGAAGCGCCCTTTCTGGCACAGCACAAGCCGTCTCTCGGGGCATCCGGGAGCGGCTGCGTCGTTCGACATGTTCCGCAGTGGGCGGGATTACCTACCAGTCTACCGGTAGCGCTGACATTAATGGGGGCTTGCCGGTACCTGAGTCCGCATGTGCCGCCCTGAACCGGCGCCGACCGACTCCCCATATCCGGGGAGGGGCTCCAGGAGCCTCACACCGCCACTCAGCGCTTCGGCATGTCAACCTCCAGCAACGGTGACGACCACCTCACCGCGACCTCCCTCCCCACCCCTCCCTCGGGACCCGGGCAGGGGGGTGGGAAGGGGATGCGCATGGAGCGGAGCGGCGGTGGGGGCGGGGGGCGCCGGCCGGTACGGGAGAGGTGGCCGGCCCGTACAGGAGAAGGGGCTGTCCGGTGGGCGGGTACCGCGGTAAAGGGGGGACGGGAGGCACCGCCCCGGTCCGCGCATGTGAGCCCGCGGTTATCCGAGCCGGCGGTGATCCGAGCCCGCGGTGATGCGCCCGGCTGCGGGGCGGCGCGGGCGGCGCGGGTTGCGGGCGGCGGCACCGCGGGGGGGTGCGGGCGGCGGCGGCACCGCGCGGCCGCCCCCGGCGAGGGCCCGTCAGCCGTAGGTGTCGCCCGGGCCCCGGCTGCCCGGCGCCCGCAGGGGGCCGCCGTATCCGCGCCGGGGCGCACCCGGTCCGAGCACCTTGATGACCCGGACCGTGCCGTGGCCGAGGTCCTCGTTCAGCCGGGCCACCAGCCGCGGGGCCAGCAGCCGCAGCTGCGTCGCCCACGCCGTGGAGTCGCACTGCACCGTCAGCACCCGCTCGTCCGGGTCCTCGTCGTACCGCAGCGGCACGCAGTGCTTCGCCAGGTCCTCGCCCACGATCTGCGGCCACCGCCCCATCACGCCGCCGACCGCCGCCGGGGTCTCCCACCCGCGCTCGGTGATCAGCCGGTTGATGGCGGCGCCCAGCGGCAGCGGGTCGCGCCCGTCCGCCCGCGCGCCGGAACGCAGGCCGCCGCCCCGCCGCGCCTGCTTCTTCTGCTGCGCCGCCGCTCCGCGCGCCTTGGCCTGCTCCTTCGCCGCGCGCAGCGCGACCCGCGCCAGGTCGACACCCGACGACTCCGGAACCGACGGCTCCGGCAGGGATTCCGCCGTCACAGCCGCTCCACCGATCCCTCCGCCACCCCGTACCGCGCACCGGCCAGCACGCCCGGCACGTCGTCGTCGACCGCGGCCGTGACCAGCACCTGCTCGCCCGGCGCGACCAGCTCCGCCAGCCGCTCCCGGCGCCGCGCGTCCAGCTCCGCGAAGACGTCGTCCAGCACGAGCACCGGTTCGTTGCCCTCGCCCCGCAGCAGGTCGTACGAGGCCAGTCGCAGGGCCAGCGCGTACGACCAGGACTCGCCATGGCTGGCGTACCCCTTCGCGGGGAGCTCGCCCAGCTTCAGCACCAGGTCGTCCCGGTGCGGGCCCACCAGCGTGACGCCGCGCTCGATCTCCTGCTTGCGCACCTCGGCCATGGCGGCGAGCAGCCCCTCGTACAGGGCCTCCCGGCCGTGCGCCCCGGGCACCGCGCTCTTGTATTCCAGTGCCACCGGACCGCCACCCGGCGCCAGCTGCTCGTACGCCTTGTCCGCCAGCGGCTGCAACGTGGCGACCAGGTCGAGGCGCTGCGCCAGCAGCTCCGCGCCGACCCGCGCCAGGTGCTGGTCCCACACGTCCAGCGTGGACAGGTCCATGGAGCGGCCGCCGTGCCGCCGCGCCATGGCGGCCGACTTCAGCAGGGTGTTGCGCTGCCTGAGCACCCGCTCGTAGTCGGACCGCACACCCGCCATGCGGGGCGAGCGCGCCGTGATCATTTCGTCCAGGAAGCGCCGCCGCTCGCCCGGGTCGCCCTTCACCAGGGCCAGGTCCTCCGGCGCGAACAGCACCGTCCGGACGATCCCCAGCACGTCACGGGGCCTGACCTGGGACGATCTGTTGATACGGGCCCGGTTCGCCCGCCCCGGGTTGAGTTCCAGCTCGACCAGCTGCGACCGCTCGCCCTGCCGGACCGCCGCCCGGACGATCGCCCGCTCGGCGCCCATCCGCACCAGCGGCGCGTCGGACGACGCCCGGTGGCTGCCGAGCGTCGCCAGGTAGCCGACCGCCTCGACGAGGTTGGTCTTGCCCTGCCCGTTGGCGCCCACGAAGACGCTGACGCCCGGGTCGAGAGGGACCTCGACCCGGGCGTACGAGCGGAAGTCGGCCAGCGACAGATGCGTGACGTGCATGATGTGCGCCGACCTTCCCCCGGCATGCCGTGCACCGCCGGGTGCACAGCCTGTGGATCTACTTCTTGGACTCGACCGCGTGGCCACCGAACTGGTTGCGCAGCGCGGCGATCATCTTCATCTGCGGCGAGTCGTCCTGCCGGGACGCGAACCGCGCGAACAGCGACGCGGTGATCGCCGGCAGCGGGACCGCGTTGTCGATGGCGGCCTCCACGGTCCAGCGGCCCTCGCCGGAGTCCTGCGCGTAGCCGCGCAGCCGGTCCAGGTGCTCGTCCTCGTCCAGCGCGTTGACCGCCAGGTCGAGCAGCCAGGAGCGGATGACCGTGCCCTCCTGCCAGGAGCGGAAGACCTCGCGCACGTCGGTGACGGAGTCGACCTTCTCCAGCAGCTCCCAGCCCTCGGCGTAGGCCTGCATCATCGCGTACTCGATGCCGTTGTGGACCATCTTCGCGAAGTGGCCGGCACCGACCTTGCCCGCGTGGACGGAGCCGAAGTCGCCCTCGGGCTTCAGCGCGTCGAAGATCGGCTGGACCTTCGCCACGTTCTCGGCGTCGCCGCCGTACATCAGGGCGTAGCCGTTCTCCAGGCCCCAGACACCGCCGGAGACGCCGCAGTCGACGAAGCCGATGCCCTTCTCGCTCAGCTCGGCCGCGTGCTTCTCGTCGTCCGTCCAGCGCGAGTTGCCGCCGTCGACGACGACATCGCCGGGGGAGAGCAGCTCGGACAGCTCGTCGATGGTGGACTGGGTCGCGGCACCGGCCGGGACCATCACCCAGACGACGCGCGGGCCCTTGAGCTTGCCCACGAGCTCCTCGAGGCTGTGGACGTCGGCGAGGTCGGGGTTGCGGTCGTATCCGACGACGGTGTGGCCGGCGCGGCGGATGCGCTCGCGCATGTTGCCGCCCATCTTGCCGAGACCGACGAGACCGAGCTCCATCAGAGAATCCTCAATCGTTGTGTGCGGAGAGTTCGTACCCGCGTCCGAGCCTACGCCCGGACGCGGGCGCACACCTGTGGGGTCAGGCGCTCATCAGGCGCATGATCAGCCACTCAGGCGCACCGTCCCCACAGCGGGCTCAGCCGCTCAGCCGCACCGGCATGATCAGGTACTTGTAGGCGTCGTCCGCCTCGGCGTCCACGGCCGGGCGCCCGCTCAGCAGCGCCGGCTTGGTGGAGGTGGTGAAGGACAGCTGGGCGACCGGGGAGTCGATCGCGCTCAGGCCGTCCAGCAGGAACGTCGGGTTGAAGGCGATCGAGATGTCGTCGCCCTCCAGCTGGGCGTCGACCCGCTCCACAGCCTGTGCGTCGTCGCTGGAACCGGCCTCCAGGATGAGCACGCCCTGTTCGAAGCTCAGCCGGACCGGGGTGTTCCGCTCGGCCACCAGCGCCACGCGCTTCACGGCCTCGACGAACGGGGCCGTCTCGATCACCGCGACCGAGTTGAACTCGGTGGGGAAAAGCGTGCGGTACTTCGGGAGGTCGCCCTCCAGCAGGCGGGTGGTGGTCCGCCGTCCGGCGCCCTCGAAGCCGATCAGGCCCTCGCCCTTGCCGGAGCCCGACAGCGCCAGCGTGACCGTGTCGCCGCTCGTCAGCGCCTTGGCGGTGTCCAGCAGGGTCTTGGCGGGCACCAGGGCGACCGCCGAGGCGTCCGGGGACTCCGGCTTCCACAGGAACTCGCGGACCGCGAAGCGGTAGCGGTCGGTGGACGCCAGGGTGACCGTGTCGCCCTCGATCTCGATGCGTACGCCGGTGAGGACGGGCAGCGTGTCGTCACGGCCGGCCGCGATGGCGACCTGCGCGGCGGCGGAGGCGAACACCTCGCCGGGGACGGTGCCGGTGGCGGTCGGCATCTCCGGAAGCGCCGGGTACTCCTCCACAGGCATGGTGTGGAGGGTGAACCGGGAGGACCCGCAGACCACGGTCGCCCGTACACCGTCTGTGGAAATCTCCACCGGCCGGTTGGGGAGGGCGCGGCAGATGTCGGCGAGAAGGCGGCCGGAGACCAGGACGGTGCCGTCCTCCTCGACCTCGGCCTCGACCGAGACCCGCGCCGAGACCTCGTAGTCGAAGCTGGAGAAGCTCAGCGCGCCGTCCTCGGCCTTCAGCAGAAGGCCCGCGAGTACGGGCGCCGGCGGACGGGCCGGGAGGCTGCGGGCCACCCAGGCCACCGCCTCCGCGAGTACATCGCGCTCCACCCGGATCTTCACCGGAACCGCCTCCTGCTGTTGCTGGCTCGTATCTCGACTGCGGGAACCAGTCTGACGCACGCCGCCGACAGTCGGTGCGGCTCGGGGTCAAGTCGCGGCGAGAGGCACCCGGGGCTCCGGCGCCGAGTTGTGCACAGGCCCCGCTTCGAAGCGGATTCACCGGTAACTCTGAGTGGGAGTAGTAGTAGGGCCTGTGGAAACCGTGGATAACCCCGTTCGCCCAGGTCACGGTCTGTTTTTTGTCCACCGCGCCTGTGGGCGGTACCGGTGGACAACCGGCCCTTTCTGTGGACGCGGGAAAGTTCTGCACACCCGATGCACAGCAGGGGCCCACTTCTCCCCAGCGCCGTCCCCAGTTTTACCCAGCTTCCCCACAGGCCAACCGACCCCCTTGGTGTGACGGCTTTCACTCGGCGCGGTGAGGCCGCGCGTTTCGTTGCCGAACAGTGGACAGCGGTGTGGAGAAGCTGTGGATCACCGACCGGCTCCTGTGGGCCGCCGGTGGACAACCGGGAAGGCGCCCTGTGGACGAGCGCTGCGTCCACAGGCTGTGGAGGACGCTCAGCCACAAATCCCCAAGCCGTTGACCTGCGGTGACATGATCTCCCCACCCCACCCTGTGGATGCCGTCTGGACAACTCGGCAGTCCCCAGCCTGTGGACCCGGGTTCGGGCCCGGAACTGTGGAGAACCCGGTGACCGACCGAACTATTCGAACAGCTCGGGCTCCGGGGCGGGGCGCGGATCACGGAAACAGCCGCCCGGGACCGGCTCCCCACGCGGTTTCCACCGCCTTCCGGCGCGGCCACGAGGGCCTCTCCACCGCCTGTGCACGCGCCGCCGCGCGTCACGTGTGGTCCTGACGCGTCCTGCACACCCGCGCGGGCCCCGGTGCGAGAACGACGGCCCCGAGCCGCCCGGCGCCGCCCGCCGGTCCTCCGCCGGCCCTGGAGCCCTGGGCCCCGTCTCCGGTCGCCGGCCCCCGGAAGCCCGGGCCCCAGGCCCCGGGTCCCCGACCCCCCCGGCCGCTCCACAGGCGGACGCCCGGGCACGCGGAAACCCCCGCCGCGGGGCGACCGGTGTCGGCCGCCCCGCGGCGGGGCTCCATGGGTGCTCCGGCCGGGCGTCAGCCGTTCTTGATGCGGTTGGTCAGCTCGGTGACCTGGTTGTAGATCGAGCGCCGCTCCGCCATCAGCGCCCGGATCTTCCGGTCGGCGTGCATCACGGTCGTGTGGTCGCGGCCGCCGAACTGGGCACCGATCTTGGGCAGCGACAGGTCCGTCAGCTCCCGGCACAGGTACATCGCGATCTGCCGGGCCGTCACCAGCACCCGGCTGCGCGACGACCCGCACAGGTCCTCGACCGTCAGCCCGAAGTAGTCGGCGGTGGCCGCCATGATGGCGCCCGCCGTGATCTCCGGGGCGGCGTCCTCGCCGCCCGGGATCAGGTCCTTCAGGACGCCCTCGGTCAGGACGAGGTCGACCGGCTGCCGGTTGAGGCTCGCGAACGCCGTCACCCGGATCAGCGCGCCCTCCAGCTCGCGGATGTTCCGCGAGATCCGGGAGGCGATGAACTCCAGCACCTCCGGCGGGGCGTTGAGCTGCTCCTGCACCGCCTTCTTACGGAGGATCGCGATCCGCGTCTCCAGCTCCGGCGGCTGTACGTCGGTGGTCAGACCCCACTCGAACCGGTTGCGCAGCCGGTCCTCCAGGGTCATCAGCTGCTTGGGCGGCCGGTCCGAGGACAGCACGATCTGCTTGTTGGCGTTGTGGAGCGTGTTGAAGGTGTGGAAGAACTCCTCCTGCGTCGACTCCTTGCTCGCCAGGAACTGGATGTCGTCGACGAGCAGGATGTCCACGTCGCGGTAGCGCTTGCGGAAGGTGTCGCCCTTGCCGTCGCGGATCGAGTTGATGAACTCGTTGGTGAACTCCTCCGAGCTCACGTACCGCACCCGGGTCCCGGGGTAGAGGCTCCGCGCGTAGTGCCCGATCGCGTGCAGCAGGTGGGTCTTGCCGAGCCCCGACTCCCCGTAGATGAAGAGGGGGTTGTACGCCTTCGCCGGCGCCTCCGCGACCGCCACGGCCGCCGCGTGGGCGAACCGGTTGGACGATCCGATGACGAAGGTGTCGAAGAGGTACTTGGGGTTCAACCGCGCGTGCGGTTCGCCGGGGCGCCCGCCGGCACCCGCCGCGGCGCCGCTCGTCGCGCCGCCGCCGGGGCGCTGCTGGCCGGGGGCCTCGGGGAGGTCGCGCCGGTCGCCGCGCTGCTGGTCGTACGGGGACGGTTCGGGCGCCTGGGGGCCGCGGTAGTCGTGGTGCGGCTGCTGGGGCCGGGCCGTCGCGTAGGGGTCGCGCTCCTGGAAGCCGCCCAGGCGCTGCTGCTGCCAGGAGAGCTCCTCCTGGCTGCGCGGCCAGGAGCCGGGCTCGGGGCGCTGCTGCTGGTAGTCGGGGTAGGCCGGGCGCACGGTCGGCAGGCCGTCGTCGGGCATCGGCCGGTGCCCGTAGCCGTCGTACTTCTCGTACGGCTTGTCGTACGCCTCGCCCTGCTGCCGCTCGTCGTAGCGGGGCTGCTGCGGCTGCTGCTGGTGCTGCCTGCCGGGCGCCTGCGGGGCGGGCGGCGGGTCGCCGGCCGAGTCGTCGACGGTGATCGCGATCCGGATGGGGCGGCCGCACTCCCGGCTGAGCGTGTCACTGATCAGCGGGGCGAGACGGCCTTCCAGGACCCGCTTGCCCCACTCGTTGGGGACGGCGAGGAGAGCGGTGTCCGCCACCAGGGCCAGCGGCTGGCAGCGCTCGATCCACTGCTTGTCCTTCGGCTCGATGCCCTGCTGGCCTTCCCCCAGGAGCTGCTCCAGCACTCGTGGCCACACTGCGGCAAGATCAGCAGGTACGTCAGCCACAAGGCACGCTCTCTCACAGGTCCCACGAATGTGTGGTTCTCGGGACGGGATGGAAGGACAGGCAGGAAAGGAATCCGAGTTCAGCCACGGTAGTCGCGGCGGCTCGCGTGGTTCAAGTTGTTGTCCACAGCCTGTGCATAGTGGACCACGGCTCGGCGCCGGTTTGACCGGATGGCGTAGCCGCGCGTACCGTAACCAGGTCGAGTTGTCGATGGCTGCTGCCGCCTGCCTCCGATGGGCAAAGATCACGGTCAGTGATCGTGAAAGCGGTGCACTCGGGCGTATTGCGAGCTACTCGTGGGCGCACGGTGACAGCCAGGCGATGTCCCGCCACCACCCGAATCATTTCTGGAGCCCCCGAGTGAGCAAGCGCACCTTCCAGCCGAACAACCGTCGTCGCGCGAAGACCCACGGTTTCCGTCTGCGCATGCGTACCCGCGCCGGCCGCGCCATCCTGGCGAACCGCCGCAGCAAGGGTCGCGCCAACCTGTCCGCCTGATCGCTTTTAACAGGTCATGACGTGCTGCCTACCGAGAATCGGCTGAGGCGGCGCGAGGACTTCGCGACCGCGGTACGCCGAGGACGCCGGGCCGGCCGCCCGCTCCTCGTCGTCCACCTAAGAAGCGGTGCAACGGACCCGCACGCGTCAGGGGAGACCGCTCCCCCGACACGTGCGGGTTTCGTCGTCAGCAAGGCCGTGGGTGGCGCCGTCGTCCGTAACCAGGTGAAGCGCAGGCTTCGCCACCTGGTACGCGACCGGCTGCCCGCACTGCCCCCCGGTAGCCTGGTGGTAGTACGAGCGCTGCCCGGAGCGGGCGACGCCGACCATGCACAGCTGGCCCAAGACCTGGACGCCGCCCTTCAGCGGTTGCTGGGAGGGGGCGCGCGATGAAGTACCCGCTGCTGGCTCTGATCAAGCTGTACCAGTGGACGATCAGCCCGCTGCTGGGACCCGTCTGCCGGTACTACCCGTCGTGCTCCCACTACGGCTTCACGGCCATCGACCGGCACGGCGCGGTCAAGGGCACAGCCCTGACCGCCTGGCGCATCCTGCGGTGCAATCCGTGGTCGCCGGGCGGCGTGGACCATGTTCCCCCTCGTAAGCGCCCGCGCTGGCACGAAATGCTGCGCGACGCGTTGCGCGGCGGCAAGGGCGGGCCCTCCGCCGAGACGAGCCCGGCCGCAGAGACCCCGCCCCATGCTCAAGGAGCCTGATTAGTGGACACGATTGCCAGTCTGTTCAGCTTCATCACCACACCTGTCTCGTGGATCATCGTCCAGTTCCACAAGCTGTACGGGGCGGTGTTCGGACCCGACACGGGCTGGGCCTGGGGTCTGTCCATCGTGTCGCTGGTGATCCTCATCCGGATCTGCCTGATCCCGCTCTTCGTGAAGCAGATCAAGTCGACCCGGAACATGCAGGCGCTCCAGCCGAAGATGAAGGCGATCCAGGAGCGCTACAAGAACGACAAGCAGCGTCAGTCCGAAGAGATGATGAAGCTGTACAAGGAGACGGGCACCAACCCGCTCTCCTCGTGCCTTCCCATCCTGGCGCAGTCGCCGTTCTTCTTCGCCCTGTACCACGTGCTGTCGAAGATCGCCTCGGGCGACACCATCGGCGTCCTCAACCAGGACCTGGTGAACAGCGCCCGTGAGGCCAAGATCTTCGGTGCGCCCATCGCGGCCAAGTTCATGGACGACCCGGCCAAGGTCGAGGCGCTCAACGCCTCCCTGACGGATGTCCGCATCGTCACCGCGGTCATGATCGTCCTGATGTCGCTGTCGCAGTTCTTCACCCAGCGCCAGCTGATGCAGAAGAACGTCGACCTGACGGTGAAGACGCCGTACATGCAGCAGCAGAAGATGCTGATGTACATCTTCCCGGTGATCTTCGCCGTGATGGGCATCAACTTCCCGGTGGGTGTCCTCGTCTACTGGCTGACCACCAACGTGTGGACCATGGGCCAGCAGATGTACGTGATCAACCAGAACCCCACCCCGGGCAGCAAGGCCCAGGACCACTACCTGCAGCGTCTGGTGAAGAGCGTCACCTCCCACGGTGACGTCCGCGGCCGCCGCCGGCGCGCCGTCGTCCAGGCGATCGTCGCCAAGGGCCCGGACCGCAACGACAACGAGCGGAAGTTCGTCACCAGCCTCGCCAAGGCCGGGTTCACCCCGCAGGCGGACGGCTCCGTGAAGAAGGTCGACCCCGCCACCGCCGAGGCGGAGAGCGTGGCCGCGGCCCGGCGCCAGCAGCCCAAGCGCCAGCCCAAGGCGAAGCGCCAGGCCGGAGGCGCTCAGCAGCCGCCGGCGAAGACCTCCCTGGAGAAGGCCGACCAGCCCCAGGGCGCCAAGGCGCAGCAGCCGGCCAAGCCCGCCGGCGGTTCCACCCGCCAAGCCAAGTCCGGACAGCGCAAGGGCCAGCAGCGGCCCAAGCACCCGTCGTCCAAGAAGTAAGAAGGAGTCCATCCGTGACGGAAGGCACCACCTCCGCCGCCCAGGGCGACACCCTGACCCGCCTGGAGCAGGAGGGTGAGATCGCGGCCGATTACCTCGAGGGCCTGCTCGACATCGCCGATCTCGACGGCGACATCGACATGGACGTCGAGGCGGACCGCGCCGCGGTCTCGATCATCAGCGACTCCAGCAGCCGCGACCTCCAGAAGCTCGTGGGCCGCGACGGCGAGGTGCTGGAGGCGCTTCAGGAGCTGACGCGTCTCGCGGTGCACCGGGAGACCGGTGACCGCAGCCGGCTGATGCTGGACATCGCCGGCTTCCGGGCAAAGAAGCGGACCGAGCTCGCAGAGCTGGGCGCCAAGGCGGCCGACGAGGTGAAGAGCACCGGTGAGCCGGTGCAGCTGGACCCGATGACCCCGTTCGAGCGCAAGGTCGTGCACGACGCGGTGGCCGCCGCCGGCCTGCGCAGTGAGTCGGAGGGCGAGGAGCCGCAGCGCTTCGTCGTCGTCCTCCCTGCCTGACCCACTTCGGTGGGGGTGCCCCAGCTCGAACGAAACTGAGAGCTTGGGGGAGTCGGCCCCGTCTGTTCGCAGGCGGGGCCGATCTTTGTCAGCCTGATAGTCACTGATCACTGGGAGCCAGCACCCAGTGCGGTAATGCGGTACGGAAGGACGGTTCCCGTGACGGAGGCAGAAGAGCTTCCCCATGCGCCTCAAGAAGCGCGGACGGTTTTCGGTGAGTTCTTCCCCGAGGCTGTCCGGTACGCGGAGCTTCTCGCGGACGCGGGCGTCAAGCGTGGCCTGATCGGTCCGCGCGAGGTGCCCAGGCTGTGGGAGCGGCACCTGCTGAACTGCGCGGTGCTCTCCGAGGTCGTGCCCGAGGGGGTCACCGTCTGCGACGTCGGCTCCGGCGCCGGCCTGCCCGGTATCCCGCTCGCGCTGGTCCGGCCGGACCTGAAGATCACCCTTCTTGAGCCGCTGCTGCGCCGCACGAACTTCCTCCAGGAGGTCGTGGAGCTGCTCGGCCTGGATCACGTGACCGTGGTACGCGGCCGGGCCGAGGAAGTGCTCGGCAAGCTGCCGCCCGTCCACGTCGTCACGGCACGGGCCGTCGCCCCGCTGGACCGCCTGGCGGGCTGGGGTGTCCCTCTGCTCCGGCCCTATGGGGAGATGCTGGCCCTCAAGGGCGATACGGCCGAGGAGGAGATCCAAGGCGCTCGCGCCGCGCTGAGCAAGCTCGGCGTGGTGGGGGCCTCCGTCCTTCAGGTGGGCGAAGGCATCGTCGAGCCCCTGTCGACCGTAGTGCGGGTGGAGGTCGGCGAGAGCCCGGGCGGTGTTCGGTTCGCCGCCAAGCGAGCGAAGGCCGCCCGCCCCTCCCGCCGTCGCCGTTGACACGACACCTGGTTGATCCTCATACGTACGCATTTCGGAGTGTCGTGACGCCCTGACTCGGCGGCGAGTGCATCAATGTTTCACGTGAAACGTCGCTCACTGCTGCAGGGAATCATCAGCCGCGGTCGCGCGGCTGCCACGCCGCGCGACCGCAGGCCACCCGCGGGGGTTACGGAGTTGTCCACAAAGGTGGAGTTCTCCACAGAACCACGGGCCTCGCTGGTTCACGACCCCGAAAGCATGGCAGGCTCTCCTCATCGCGAGCCTGAAGCCGAGGAGAGTGAATCCTTGCGGTCCGACGCCAACATCGCGGGACCGATGACCGATCCGGTCCCCGGTCCCCGTACCGAATCGGCGGGGGAGGATGTTTCACGTGAAACACTGCCCCCGATGGACGACACCCCCATTGGCCGAGCTGCCCAGCTGGCGGTAGAGGCTCTGGGCCGTGCGGGTGAGGGGCTCCCCCGGCCCGAGCAGACCCGGATCATGGTGGTCGCCAACCAGAAGGGCGGGGTGGGCAAGACCACCACCACGGTCAACCTCGCGGCCTCGCTGGCACTCCACGGTGCTCGCGTCCTGGTCATCGACCTGGACCCGCAGGGCAACGCGTCCACGGCTCTCGGTATCGATCACCACGCCGAAGTCCCGTCGATCTACGACGTCCTGGTGGAGAGCAAGCCGCTCTCCGACGTGGTCCAGCCCGTACCGGACGTAGAAGGCCTCTTCTGCGCCCCGGCCACCATCGATCTCGCCGGTGCGGAGATCGAGCTGGTGTCGCTGGTGGCGCGGGAGAGCAGGCTCCAGCGCGCGATCCAGGCGTATGAGCAGCCGCTGGACTACATCCTCATCGACTGCCCGCCCTCGCTCGGCCTGCTCACCGTCAACGCCCTGGTGGCCGGCGCCGAGGTGCTCATCCCTATCCAGTGCGAGTACTACGCACTGGAAGGCCTCGGTCAGCTGCTGAGGAACGTCGACCTCGTGCGGGGCCACCTGAACCCCGCCCTGCACGTCTCGACGATCCTCCTCACCATGTACGACGGCCGGACCCGGCTGGCGTCGCAGGTGGCGGAGGAAGTGCGCAGCCACTTCGGTGACGAGGTACTGCGGACCAGCATCCCGCGCTCCGTCCGTATCTCGGAGGCGCCGAGCTATGGGCAGACCGTCCTGACGTATGACCCCGGTTCCAGCGGCGCGCTGTCGTACCTCGAGGCGGCCCGCGAGATCGCACTGCGGGGTGTCGGTATCCACTACGACGCCCAGCACACCCCCATGGGTAGCCAGAACAACCAGCACAGCATGTCGGAGGGGATCCAGTGAGCGAGCGACGTAGGGGGCTGGGACGGGGGCTCAGTGCGCTGATCCCCGCCGCGCCGCAGGAGCGGCAGACGGCGTCGGTGGGCTCGGGCTCCACCTCCCCGGGGGCGATTCCGTCGCTGACCGCGGAGCGTGGAGTGGCGGCCGCGAAGGTGGCGACGCTGCCACAGAGTCCTGAGCCCGTCGACAGCGAGCCTTCGGTCGTGGAGACGGAGGCGGCCGCCGAGGCCGAGACCTCGGCTGTCGCATACTTCGCCGAGCTGCCGCTGGACGCCATCACGCCCAATCCGCGCCAGCCGCGCGAGGTGTTCGACGAGGACGCCCTGGCCGAGCTGGTGACCTCCATCAAGGAGGTGGGGCTTCTCCAGCCCGTCGTCGTGCGGCAGCTCGCCCCCGAGCGCTATGAGCTCATCATGGGCGAGCGTCGCTGGCGGGCCTGTCGTGAGGCGGGCCTGGAGCACATCCCGGCGATCGTCCGTGCCACCGAGGACGAGAAGCTCCTGCTGGACGCTCTGCTGGAGAACCTCCACCGGGCACAGCTGAACCCGGTCGAAGAGGCCATGGCCTACGACCAGCTGCTCAAGGACTTCAACTGCACCCATGAGCAGCTCGCCGACCGCATCGGCCGGTCCCGTCCGCAGGTCTCCAACACCCTGCGTCTGCTGCGACTGTCCCCCACCGTCCAGCGCCGGGTCGCCGCCGGTGTGCTCTCGGCCGGCCATGCCCGGGCCCTGCTGTCGGTCGACGACCCCGAGGCGCAGGAGAAGCTGGCCTACCGGATCGTGGCCGAGGGTCTTTCGGTCCGGGCGGTGGAAGAGATCGTGACGCTGATGGGCTCCGAGCCCAGCAGCCCGCCGAAGGCGAAGGGGCCGCGTGCCGGTGCACGCGTGTCACCCGCGCTCTCGGAGCTGGCCACCCGGCTCTCCGACCGCTTCGAGACGCGGGTGAAGGTGGACCTGGGGCAGAAGAAGGGCAAGATCGTCGTCGAGTTCGCCTCGATGGAGGATCTGGAGCGCATTCTCGGCACCCTTGCGCCGGGGGAGGGCAGGGTCCTGGAGAAGGGACTCGCCGAGGAGGATCCCCAGGACGGCGACGAGAGCTGAGGGGCGCACCCCCTCGGCTGTGCTGTTCCTCAGAGCTGCTCAGGGCGGGCCGTGTTCCGGTGTTCACCGGAAGACGGTCCGCCCTTTGGCCGCTTCCCGTATGCGCGTCATCACCCGATCGATACGATGCGTTCTGGTATGCGCATCCGCCTGATCCACCTCGGAAGGAGAGCCAGGCATGCGAGTGGTGAGCCGCAGCCAACTGGTGACAGCAGGACTGGGACTCGGTGCGGTCGGCGGGTTCATCGGCAGCTTGCTCCGGGAACGGAGCGCGCTGACCGCCGCTCTGGGAGCGGCAGGCCAAGGAAGTGAGGAACAGCCTTCATGGGGCGTCGGCTCGTACCGCTCACGTTGGACAACCTTCCGGATCTCCCCAAGCGGTGCCGCACATGTGTCTTCTGGGAACTTGATCCAGTCAGCGGAGAAGCCGCGGTAAAGGCCGGTACTCCGGACCTGGAGAAGGAAGCCTGGATTTCGGCCGTGCTGCTCGACTGGGGTTCCTGTGGCCGGGTCGTCTATGTGGACGATGTGCCGGTCGGATATGTGCTCTACGCCCCGCCCGCCTACGTGCCGCGGTCGACGGCCTTCCCGACCAGCCCGGTGTCCCCGGACGCCGTCCAGCTGATCACGGCATGGATCACTCCCGGCTACCAGGGACAGGGGCTGGGACGTGTCATGGTGCAGACCGTGGCGAAGGACCTGCTGCGGCGTGGCTTCAAGGCCATCGAGGCGTTCGGTGACGCCCGCTGGAAGGAACCGGCGTGCGTCCTCCCGGCCGATCACCTCTTGGCGGTGGGCTTCAAGACGGTGCGACCGCATCCGGCCTATCCGAGGCTTCGGCTGGAACTCAGGACGACCCTGTCCTGGAAGGAAGACGTCGAGCTTGCGCTCGACCGTCTCCTGGGAGCTGTTCAGAAGGAGCCGGCGCTGCGCCCCTTGTGAGGGACGCCATGACGGCCCCTGCGTGTGGCTCCCGGTGAATGCTGAACGGCCCATCCCTCTCGGGGTGGGCCGTTCGTGTTTCACGTGAAACAGCGGCGTCAGGCCTTGGTGACCTGGTCCCCCAGGTAGGGCTCCAGGTCGCGGAGGATCGCGGCCTTCGGCTTGGCACCGACGATGGTCTTGTCGACCTCGCCGCCCTTGTAGACGTTCAGCGTCGGGATCGACATGACACCGTACTTGGCGGCCGTGGCGGGGTTCTCGTCAATGTTGAGCTTGACGATGGTGATCTGGTCACCGTGCTCGGCGGCGATGGCCTCCAGCGACGGCGCGATCTGACGGCACGGACCGCACCAGGCGGCCCAGAAGTCCACCAGCACGGGCTTGTCGCTCTTGAGGACGTCCTCCTCGAAGGAGTCGTCGGTCACGTTCTTCAGGTCGCCGGCCACGGCGGCCTCCTTCACTTCGCGGGGTGTGGGTGGGGAATGGTGGTCAGACCGTGGCGGTCTTCTCCGGCTCTGCGGCCTTCTCGCCATCACCGAGAGCGGCCAGGAAGCGCTCGGCGTCCAGAGCGGCGGAGCAGCCGGTACCGGCGGCCGTGATCGCCTGACGGTAGGTGTGGTCCACGACGTCACCGGCACCGAAGACACCGGACAGGTTGGTGCGCGTCGAGGGAGCGCTCACCTTGAGGTAGCCCTCGTCGTCGAGCTCCAGCTGGCCCTTGAACAGCTCCGTGCGCGGGTCGTGGCCCACGGCGATGAACAGACCCGTGACAGGCAGCTCGGAGGTCTCACCGGTCTTGGTGTTGCGCAGCGTCAGACCGGAGAGCTTCTGCTCGCCGTGGATCGCCGCGACCTCGCTGTCCCACGCGAACTTGATCTTCGGGTCGGCGAAGGCCCGCTCCTGCATGGCCTTGGAGGCGCGCAGGGTGTCCCGGCGGTGCACGATGGTGACGGACTTGGCGAACCGGGAGAGGAAGGTCGCCTCCTCCATGGCGGTGTCGCCGCCGCCCACCACGGCGATGTCCTGGTCCTTGAAGAAGAACCCGTCACAGGTGGCGCACCAGGAGACGCCGCGGCCCGACAGCGCGTCCTCGTTCGGCAGGCCCAGCTTGCGGTGCTGGGAGCCGGTCGTCACGATCACGGCCTTGGCGCGGTGCACCGTGCCGGCCGTGTCGGTCACCGTCTTGATGTCACCGGTGAGGTCGACCGAGACCACATCGTCCGGGACGAGCTCGGCGCCGAAGCGCTCGGCCTGGGCCCGCATGTTGTCCATCAGGTCGGGGCCCATGATCCCGTCACGGAACCCGGGGAAGTTCTCCACGTCAGTCGTGTTCATGAGCGCACCACCGGCGGTGACGGCACCTTCGAAGACCAGCGGCTTCAGCGAAGCTCGCGCCGTGTACAGCGCAGCCGTGTAGCCGGCGGGCCCGGAACCGATAATGATCACGTTACGGACGTCGCTCACGGGTTTCTTCCTCGTCTCTGCAGACTGCCTACTGCCTACGGGGGCCGGTCCAGGACCTCTCACCCCACCCAACGGATCCTACGGGGCATGCATTCCCGAGGTGTCCGAGCGGCACGGGGCGGTCAGGGACGAGGGTAGGCGTGCGCCATCAGGACGTCCGCCTTGGCGGTCCCCCGGCTGGTGCAGGACGCGTCGAGGACGTACGCCTGGACCTGGGAGGCGTCGGTGGCGTGCGGGAGGACCACCAGATAGGCGGCCTTGCCCTCGTAGGTGCCGGTCTGGGAGGCGAGGGCCTGGTCCGCGCGGCCCGTACCCGCCTGGACACAGGGCGGGACGGCCCCGGCCTCTTCCGTGGACATGGTCGACGGCTTGTCGACGGAGGGGGGCTGCCTGTCCGTACGGGGGGCCTTGGACTTCTCCGAGGCGTTCAGCAGCGCTGCCACCCGGTCCTCCACAGCCGTGCCGGAGAACGCTTCCTCGTCGGGTGCCTTGATGGCGGTGTCCACGGTCTTCGCTCCGGAGGAGTCCTCCCCGGTCTGAACGGTCTGGAGGAACAGGACGCTCATTCCCAGGGCCGCAGCACCGAAGGCCGCGCCGAGGACCGCGGTGCGGCGTCGGCGCTTGGCGGGACGCGCGCGACCCGGGCCGGTGGCCGCCGTGGGGCGGCCGGCCGGACGATCCGTGTGCATCGGCGCGGGGGCGGGGGCGGGCGCCGGCGTTGTTTCACGTGAAACGGCCTTTTCCGACTCCGTCGGGGCGGTGGCATCCAGCAGCGCTTCGGCGGCCAGGGCGGCGTCGATGCGCTCGGCGATGTCGGCGGGCATCCGGGCGGGGCCGGGGAGGGTGCCCAGCAGCCCCCGGATCTCCTCCAGCGAGGACCGGACGTCGGCGCACAGCGGGCAGCCGTCCAGGTGTGCGCGTACGTCGGCCGTCCGCGACGGTGGCAGCAGCCCTTCGGCGAGATCGGAGATCTCCGAGACGTCCGGGTGCTGAGTCGTGTCGGTCGTGGTCACGCGCGCCCACCTCCGCCCTTCACAGCAGCAGGATCACTCGGTCCTGCATCCCTTGGTCCCGACGCCGGTGGGACGGATGTCCCCGGCGTCCGGTTCCTTCCCCTGTCCAGGCCATCGTTATCCCCGGTGTCACCGCGCAGATGAGTGAGGAGCGGAAGGAGCCTGGCCCTCCCTCGCGCACAACGGCTCTTCACGGTCCCCGTCGGCACATCGAGGACCCGTGCGGCCTCGGCGACCGGGTAGCCCTGCATGTCCACGAGCACCAGGGCGGCGCGCTGGTCCGGGGGAAGTTTGGCGAGCGCGGCGAACAGCTCGCGGTGGAGGTCCTGGCGCTCGGCCGGGGCCTCGGCCGATTCGTGCGGCTCCAGGAGCTGTTCCAGGCGCTCCGTGTCGTCGACGGGCGACGTCCGGCGTGAGGCGGCCTTGCGGGCCCGGTCGAGACACGCGTTCACGGTGATCCGGTGCAGCCACGTCGTGACGGCCGACTGGCCGCGGAAGGTGTGGGCGGCCCGGAACGCGGACACCAGCGCGTCCTGGACGGCGTCGGCGGCCTCCTCGCGGTCCCCCAGCGTGCGCAGGGCGACGGCCCAGAGCCGGTCCCGGTGGCGGCGTACGAGTTCACCGAAGGCGTCCGGGTCACCGGCGACATGGCGCGCCAGGAGCTCCTGGTCGCCGATCTCCTCGGATGTCCCGCTCGTCATGCCGCCACCTCCCCTCCCCAGTCGCTGCTTCCCGGCGGGCGCCGGGCCGGCAGCCGTCAGCCGAGAACCTTGATCTCGGAGATACCACCGCGGAACGTGCGCGCGGACACATCGGTCGGAAGCTCGGTGATGTGCACGAGGACGTAACGCGTGCGTACGGGCTTCTGCATCGTCGCCTCCAGCTTGTCCCCCACTGTCTCCAGTTTCGTCAGGGACTGCGGGAAGTCGCCGGGCCCACTGGGGCCGGAGGACTCTTCCCCGGCCGCCAGCACCTCGACCTTCTGTCCCGCGCGGTACATGGTCACGTCGATGGCCCGGACGCTCTGGACGCTGCCGAGGTCGACGATGATGCCGCTGCCCTGCCGGCGCAGATTGCCGAACCGGGCGTAGTCGCGGTACTGCGGAGTGATCCAGGCCGTGTCGGCGCTTTCGTCGACCGCGTTCGGGACGTCCTGCTCCTTTATGGCGTCGCCGTGCGGCATGTACTCCTGGGCGCCGGCGATCCGCAGCGGCTGCGGAGGCCGCTGCGGCTTCTTCTGGTTCTGGCCACCTGGAGTGGTCTGCGTTCCGGTCTCGCCGGTCTTCTCGTTGCTCCCCTGGTCCAGCAGCTTGTCGGCCACCTGCCAGCTGCCGAGGCCCAGGGCGGCGATGAGGAGCGCCGACACGGCCCACTTGAGGGCCTTTCCGGTACGGCTCTGCAGCGGGGGAGGCGGCATCGGGACACTCATGGTGGCCGCCGCGCCGCTGCGCGCCTGGGGACGGCCGTAGTTGCCCTGCTGGTAGGTCGTGCGCTGGTACTCGAGCGGAGTAGGGAAGGTGGGCTCCGGCGGGCGGATGCGCGGCATGGAGGCGACGGCCTTGGCGAGCTCGTCGGGCGTGGTGCAGGGGGGTTCCTGCCGGGAGGCGGTCGCTCCGTCGTTGACCAGGGCGCGCATGGCGATCTCGGAGAGGCCGCGGTGCACACCGGCCCGCACCTGGTCCGGCGGGATCAGCCCGACGCCCTTGGGGAGTCCGGAGAGCCCGTAGGCGTCGTCCTCGTACGGCCAGCGCTTGGTCAGCGCGGCGTACAGCAGGGCGCCGATCGCCTCGGTGTCGGTGCGCTGGGGACGGTCGGAGCTGATGCCGCGCAGGGCGGCGTTCACCGCGAGTCCGCGGATCCGGTACTGGCCGGTGGAGCTGCGCAGTACGGCGCTCGGCGTGAGCCGCAGGTGGGCGAGACCTTCACGGTGGGCGGCGGCCATGGCCTGGGAGACCTGGCTGACGAGTTGGTAGGCGTCATGGGCCTCGAACGGACCGGCCGCGAGCAGGGCGGTGAGTTCGGTGGCGTCCGGCAGCCACTCGTGGACGACGTAGACGACGTCGTTCTCCTCGACCGCGTCCAGGACCTGGACGAAACGGGGGTCGCCGAGGAGCGCCGAGGAGCGCGCCGCTGCCAGCACCGAACGGGCCCTCGGGTGGTCGGCGGGGAGGATGTGGACCCCGACGGCCCGGCGCAGTTTCTCGTCGACGGCACGCCAACTGCTGAAGCCGTCCAGACGGGTGACGCACTCCTCGAGCCGGTAGCGTCTGGCGAGTTTGTGGCCGCTGTGGAGTTCGGGCGCCGTGATGCCTGACTGCTCGCTGTCCCGCCGTTCGTCGTCGCTGTCCCGGGCGGACCGCTCCGCCGTGTCCTGCGCTTCCGCCACCCCGTCGCTCGCGGCCTTGTCCGCCTTGGCGGTCAGCGGGTCGTTTCCGCTGTTGTCGGCCACGTCGACGGCAGCCGTGCTACGTTCCGCCACCGTCGTTCCTGCCTCCCCATCCGTTGCGCCACATCCAACAGCCATGCCAATTGTGCCCACAGTCCGGCGCTATGCACGACACGCGGTCGCCGACGATGGTTGTGCTGGTCCTCGTTTCTAGCGTCCGAGACGGCCGCGCACCATGCCGACCATCGCGTTGAGCTCCGCGATCCGCATCTTTCGGGCCCCGACGTAGAACACGCCCAACAGGACGATCCCACCGCCCACGAGGGCCGCGAGCGACCCCAGGGCACCGTCGCCCAGGGCCTTGAGGATGGCGAAGGCCGCCGCGCCACCGAGGACGGCGCCGGGGACGGACGCCATGCTCAGCCGGGCGTAGGTGCGCACGACGTGGGCGCCGTCCAGGTCGCCGCCCAGCCGGTTGCGCAGCCGGCGCCACGCCACACCGACGCCGACGGCGTACGCGAGGCCGTAGGAGGCGGCCATGCCGACGACCGCCCACTGGGCGGGCAGGAGGACGTAGCAGGCGGCCGACGCCGCCGCGTTCACGGCGGCCACGATCACGGTGTTGTAGAAGGGCGTCCGGGTGTCCTCGTAGGCGTAGAAGCCGCGCAGGACGACGTACTGGACGGAGTACGGGATGAGGCCGAGGCCGAAGGCCATCAGGATGAAGCCCATGCTCCGGGCGGCCTCGGTGCCGCTGGAGGCGTACAGCAGCGTGCACATCGGGACGCCGAGGGCCAGGAACGTGAAGGCGACGGGCACGATCGCGACGGCGGAGTTCCGCAGCCCCTGCGAGATGTCGTCACGGACGGCGCCCGGGTCGTTGTCGTGGGCGGCACGCGAGATGCGCGGCAGCAGCGCGGCCATGACCGAGACGGTGATGATGGCCTGCGGCATGCCCCAGATGAGCTGGGCGTTGGAGTAGGCGAGGAAGCCCGCGCCGTCCTTGCCGGAGGCCTTGCCGGCCGCCGTGGCCAGCTGGGTCACCACGACCACACCGGCCTGGTTGGCGAGGACGAACAGGACGGTCCACTTGGCGAGTTTGACCGTCTTGCCGAGTCCGTGGCCCTTCCAGTCGAAGCGGGGGCGGAAGCGGAAGCCGGCCTCGCGCAGGTACGGGATCATCGCCAGCGACTGGACGACCAGGCCGAGCAGCGTGCCGATGCCCAGCAGGCGGATGCCCTCGTCGGGGATGGTCGTGACGCCCATCTGGGTCTCGGCGGAGGAGCCGTAGACCCAGATGAACATGGAGAAGGTGAAGATGACGACGATGTTGTTGAGGACGGGGGTCCACATCATCGCGCCGAACCGGCCCCGGGCGTTGAGGATCTGACCCATCACCACGTGCACGCCCATGAAGAAGATGGTGGGCAAGCAGAAGCGGGCGAAGGTGACGGCCACACCGTTGGCGGCCGCGTCGCTCGCGATGGTGTCCGACATCGCCCGGATCAGCAGCGGAGCGCCGAACACCGCGAGGGTGACGATCACGCCCAGCGCCACCATCACCAGCGTCAGCAGCCGGTTGGCGTACGCCTCGCCGCCGTCCTCGTCGTCCTTCATCGAGCGGACGAGCTGGGGGACGAAGACCGAGTTGAGGCCGCCGCCGACGGTCAGGATGTAGATCATCGTGGGCAGGGTGGCGGCGATGGTGTACGCGTCACCGAGCAGCGCGGCGCCCAGGGCACCGGTGATCACCAGGCTGCGTACGAAGCCGGTCAGGCGGGAGACCAGCGTGCCGGCCGCCATCACGGCGCTCGACTTCAGCAGGCCGGACGCGCGGCCGCCCGACTTCTTCGGGGCGGGCGCGGCCGCCGGCGCCGGTTCGGGCTCCTGCGGGGCGGGCGGCTGCCCGTGGGCCTGCTGGTCGCGGTAGAGGTGCGCGAAGGCGTCCGGCTCGGGCTGCTCCTCGGCCGCGTGCGTGACGAGGTCGTCGACCCCGGTGAACTGAACGGTCCGGGCGTCGTCGCCGTAAGGAAGGAGGCGGGACGGTCCGTCGGGCTCGGGCGGCGGGGTCTGGGCCCAGACGCGGGGGTCGGGGGCGTACTGCGGCGCGGCGGGCTGCTGGTAGAGCGGCGCGGGTTCCTCGTAGGTGCCCGGGGGCGGCGGGGGGTGCGCCGCCCGGTCGTAGAGCGCCTCGCCGACCGGGTCCTGCGCGGCGAGGTCGTGGCTGCCGTACGGGTCCTGCTCGTAGGCGTGCTGGACGTACGGATCCGGGGCGGGCGGCTGTGCCGGGGGCGGGACGTGGCCCGCCGCGGGGAACGCCTCGCCGGAGGGCGCGCTGCCGCCGCCCGCGCCCTGACCGCGGTCACCGTCGTACGGCGCGTTCATGGTTTACCCCACCTCATCGTCCCCGGCCGACCGGCCACGACATCGCTCAACGGTCCACTTTCTCACCCTGGCCCGACGGGTCGGTGCTTTGCGCTCCGGTGTCCGGCGTCGGGTCACTCGGCTGCTCGGGTTCGTCACTCCGCGCAGCCGGACCGTCGGCGTCCGGGTCCGTCTCCGCGTCGTCCTCCGGGTCCGCTTCCGCGTCCGCTTCCGCGCCGTCCCCGGCTTGCGGTTCCGCCTCCGGTGCGTCGCCCGCGTCCGCGTCGCGCGCGGCGGCGCGCTTGCGGTGGGTGTACATCCGGATGCCCGCGAGAGCGAGCAGCAGGAAGCCGCCGGCGATCACCAGCATCACCGTCGGCGTGATCTCGGAGACCTTCACGGTGAAGGTCATCGGCTTGCCGTACGGCTTGCCGTCCTCCGTGTACAGCTGGGCCGTCATCGGGACCGGACCGTTGGCGTTGGCGGACGCCGTGAACTTCACCGACTGGCTGTGCCCGCCGGCGATCGTCACCGGCAGCTCGGCCACGGCATCGCCGCCGTTCAGCTTCAGCCGGGTCGGCTTGGTCGACGTCAGGCGCAGCACGAGGTGCTCGACGTCCTGGAGCAGCTGGTTCTGGACCGTGACCGGGATGGTGGCGCTGCGCCCCGAGAGGGTGAGGTCGGACTTCTCGATCAGCTGGACCTCGGAGGTCAGGTCCAGCAGGTGGACCTGGACGCTCTGCCGGTACGCCGCCGCCGGCTCGGCGCGGCCGCGCCAGGACGTCGACATCTCCCGGTTGATCGCGTTGCCGAAGGGCGTCACGACCCGGGACGCCATGGTCAGGATGACCTTGAAGTTGTCCAGGGTGTCCTGGGTGACCTTCATGGCCTGGAAGGCCTGCACGGGCAGCTCCCGCTTGCGGAGCTTGGCCGGGTACTTCCGGGCGCCCGGGACCTTCGTCGTGGCCCGGTCGTCGGGCTTGGCCGCGGCCGCCGTGAGCAGGTCGCTGGGCTGGGACCAGCGCTGGGCGGACAGGGCGCGCAGTGCGGTGGCCATCGACTGGGCCTGCGCGGCGGTCGGCATCCGCTGCGGGGCGACCACGATGCTGCGCAGCTTGCCCGGCTGCTGCTGGGTCACCGCGAGGGTGTGGGCGAGGAACTGCTGGACGGCCAGCGTCGAGTCGCCCGCCCGCGTCATGTCGCCCTCGAAGGCCGTGGACAGTGACGCGTCGGCCACGACGGCGGTGGTGCCGCCGCCGATGGGACGAGCGGCGTTGGGCGTGTACGGCAGCTCGTCGCGGATGCTGTCGTTACGGGCGATCACCTTGTCGGCACCCGCGGAGGTGGCGATATCGATGATCGACGGGTCGACCGCCCCGTCGACCGGCCAGGCGAAGTCGACCGACGGCTTCACATGGAGGATCGTCTCCACCGTGCTCTCGGCCACCTCGGTGGCCGGCTGGAGGTGGCTCAGCGAGCCGGAGACGTCCTTGCCCCGGTGGGCCAGGGACGCCAGGTCGGGGTCGGCGTAGGGCAGCGCCACCACCTTGTCGTCCTGCACGGCCTTGTCCAGGCTGTTCAGCCACTGCTTGGCGATGGCCTGGTTCCTGCCGGGGACCCGTTCGTCGCCCTCCTTGACCTGGTAGTTCCGGGTCATCGCGTCGACGGTGGCGAGCAGGTCGGGGTCGACGACCCAGGTGACGGGAAGCTCGGCGCCGAGCGCGACCAGCCGCTCCAGCCGTCCGCCCGGCGCGAGCTCCGCGGCCAGTTCGTCGTCCTCGAACACCGGCGTCTGCTGGTCGTCCGAGCCGGTCTCCGCCGACAGGTGCGTCGAGGAGATCAACGGCCAGAGGTACGTGACCTGCGTCTTCTTCTCGGTTGCTTCGGGCTGCCAGGGCAGCAGCGTCCGCTCGATGCCCAGCACCCGGTCGTAGCGGGCGCTCGCCGTCCGGCCCGTGAGGGAGACCCCGAGCTGGTAGACCCCTTCGTCGTCGAGGCCCAGCTTCTCGACCGGCACCGCGAGGGTGAAGTCCTTGCTGATGCCGGCCGCGAGCTTGGGGATCTTGACGCTGTAGGGCCCACCGAGTGCCGCCCCGTCGTCACCCGGCGTGAAACCGGTGCGCTTGGCCACCGCGTCGATCTCGCCCCGGTTGCCCATCCGGGAGCCGAGGCGAAGGTCGATCTGTGCCGCGCTGACCGTCTCCTTGCCCCGGTTGGTCACGGTGCCGCTGATCGTGAGGGTGTCCCCCTCGACCGGCGTGGTGGGGGCCAACGTGTCCAGGGACACATCGACGGTCCGGGACGGGGAGGCCTTCTCGGCGGCCGACGCGGGGGGCGCGGCGGGGACGTACAACAGGCCTGCCAGAAGCGGCGCACCCATCAGGGCGGAGGCCGCACGCCGTAGCCACCGCCGGGCAGGAGAGCGACTCGTGCTCTGGAAGTCTGCCGCCTCGGCCACGCGCTCGCCCGTCCTCGTCGTCTGTTGCCGGTGGTGGTTCGTCGGATCCTGCGTCCACGCATGGTAACGAGGAGCGCCGGGGCTAAGTGCCGCGGACTGCTCCACATGATCGGGCACGGAGCGGGCCGGCGGAGCCCGGAGGCGGACGCCGGGGCCGCTGGAAACCGGGACGCCGCCGCGGGTCGCGGCACGTACCCTTTTCTGTTGTGCCGAACGCCAACGAAGACAACCCGACTGCACTGAGCCAGGTGCAACGCCGCGCGGTCAGTGAACTACTGCGCGTGTCCCCTGTAGCCGATGATCTCGCCCGCCGCTTCCAGGAGGCCGGGTTCGCGCTCGCCCTGGTCGGCGGATCGGTACGGGACGCCCTGCTCGGCCGGCTCGGCAACGACCTGGACTTCACCACCGACGCCCGGCCCGAGGACGTTCTGAAGATCGTCCGGCCATGGGCCGACGCGGTGTGGGAGGTCGGGATCGCCTTCGGCACGGTGGGCGCACAGAAGGCCGCCCGCGGCGGGGACGGCGAGCAGGTCTTCCAGATCGAGATCACGACGTACCGCTCCGAGGCGTACGACCGGACCTCCCGCAAGCCAGAGGTCTCCTACGGTGACTCCATCGAGGAGGACCTGGTCCGTCGGGACTTCACCGTGAACGCGATGGCCGTCGCTCTGCCGGAGAAGGAGTTCATCGACCCGCACGGTGGCCTGGAGGACCTGGCGGAGCGTGTCCTGAGGACTCCGGGAACGCCCGAGGAGTCCTTCTCCGACGATCCGCTGCGGATGATGCGGGCCGCTCGCTTCGCCGCGCAGCTGGACTTCGAGGTCGCCCCCGACGTCGTGGACGCGATGAAGCGGATGGCCGAGCGCATCGAGATCGTCTCCGCCGAACGGGTCCGGGAGGAGTTCAACAAGCTGCTCCTCTCCGCGAACCCGCGCAAGGGCCTGGGTCTGCTGGTCGACAGTGGACTCGCCCAGCGGGTCCTGCCGGAGCTGCCCGCGCTGCGGCTCGAGAGCGACGAGCATCACCGGCACAAGGACGTCTACGAGCACTCGCTCACCGTGCTGGAGCAGGCGATCGACCTGGAGGAGGACGGTCCCGACCTGGTACTCCGGCTGGCAGCCCTCCTGCACGACATCGGCAAGCCGCGGACACGCCGCTTCGAGTCCGACGGGCGGGTCTCCTTCCACCACCACGAGGTGGTGGGCGCGAAGATGACCAAGAAGCGCATGGTGGCGCTGAAGTACTCCAACGACATGGTCAAGGACGTCTCGCGCCTGGTGGAGCTGCACCTGCGGTTCCACGGCTACGGCACCGGCGAGTGGACCGACTCCGCCGTGCGTCGCTATGTGCGCGACGCCGGGCCGCTGCTGAGCCGTCTGCACAAGCTGACCCGTTCGGACTGCACCACCCGCAACAAGCGCAAGGCGGCTGCTCTCTCCCGCGCCTACGACGGCTTGGAGGAGCGCATCGCCAAGCTGCAGGAGCAGGAGGAGCTGGACGCCATCCGCCCCGACCTCGACGGCAACCAGATCCAGGAGATCCTCGGCATCCGTCCGGGACCGGCGGTGGGCCAGGCGTACAAGTTCCTTCTGGAGCTGCGCCTGGAGAACGGCCCGATGGAGCACGGTGACGCGGTCGCCGCGCTGAAGGAGTGGTGGGCCGCTCAGAACTGAGACAGCCCGGGGCCGGTCATGTTTCACGTGAAACATGACCTCCGCCGATGTACGGCATCGAGGGCGATGTTTCACGTGAAACATCGCCCTCCGTCATCAGCGCAGGGCGTTCCCCCGCCTCCAGCGCTCCAGAGTGAGCGCGACTCCGGCGTACAGAGCGGCGACCAGGACGATCAACGGCACCGATCGGCCGTCCGGGGGCAGCATCAGGGCGGAAATCCCGGCCGCGCCGACGAAGGCCGCGTTGTAGAGGACGTCGTACAGCGAGAAGACACGCCCCCGGTAGGCGTCGTCCACCGCGAGCTGGACCACCGTGTCCGTGGCGATCTTGGATCCCTGGGTGACCAGTCCGAGCACGAAAGCGGCGACCAGTATGGGCAGCGGGGCGAAGAGCAGCCCCAGCGTCGGCGCCAGGACCGCGGCGGAGGCGGCGCAGAGCACCATCCAGCCGCCCTGCCCCAGCCGCTCGACCGCCCAGGGGGACAGAACGGCGGCGGCGAAGAAGCCGGCGCCCGAGGCGCCGACGGCCAGCCCCAGCAGCGCGAGCCCTTCCGACTCGGTCGACGACCAGGCGTACCGGCAGAGCATCAGCACCATCACGGTCAGCGCGCCGTAGCAGAAGCGCATCACCGTCATCGCGGCGAGCACCCGGGCCGCCGCCCGCCGCCGGCCGAGGTGACGTAGGCCGCCGATCAGTCCCTTGGCCGTGGAGGCGAGCGCGGCCACCAGGCGCGGCTGAACCACCTCGGGGTCCGGCCCCAGCAGCTCGCGGCCGATGCGCAGGGAGGCGAGGGCCGAACAGAGGTAGAGACAGGCGCCGAGGAGCACCACCGCCGCATCGGAGTCCGTACCCGTCAGTCGCATGAGGAAGGCCAGCCCGCCGCCCGCTGTCGCGGCGAGCGTGCCAGCGGTGGGCGAGAGCGAGTTGGCCATGACGAGCCGGTCGTCGTCCACGACGCGGGGCAGGGCAGCCGAGAGCCCGGCGAGGACGAACCGGTTGACGGCCGTGACGGAGAGCGCGGACGCGTAGAAGAGCCAGTCGGGCACGGAGGCCAGGATCAGGAAGGCCGTGCCGGCCGCGAGCACGGCCCGCAGCAGATTGCCGTAGAGGAAGACCTGCCGGCGCTGCCAGCGGTCGAGCAGGACGCCCGCGAACGGGCCGACCAACGAGTACGGCAGCAGCAGGACCGCCATGGCGGAGGCGATCGCGGCGGGCGAGGTCTGCTTCTCGGGGGAGAACACGACGTACGTCGCGAGCGCGACCTGGTAGACGCCGTCGGCGCACTGGGAGAGCAGTCGTACGGCCAGGAGGCGGCGGAAGTCGGTCACGCGCACGAGTACGCGCAGATCACGTACGACAGGCATGGCAGCAAGGGTCACACACGCCGAAGGCCCCCGGGCAGATGCCACGGGGACCTTCGGCGAGTGGGGTGAGCCTTAGCGCTCGACCTCGCCCTGGATGAACTTCTCGACGTTCTCACGGGCCACGTCGTCGAAGTACTGGACCGGCGGGGACTTCATGAAGTACGAGGACGCGGAGAGGATCGGGCCGCCGATGCCCCGGTCCTTGGCGATCTTCGCGGCGCGCAGGGCGTCGATGATGACACCGGCCGAGTTCGGGGAGTCCCAGACCTCGAGCTTGTACTCGAGGTTCAGCGGGACGTCACCGAAGGCGCGGCCCTCGAGGCGGACGTAGGCCCACTTGCGGTCGTCCAGCCAGGCCACGTAGTCGGACGGGCCGATGTGGACGTTGTTCTCGCCGAGGTCCCGGTCGGGGATCTGGGAGGTGACGGCCTGCGTCTTGGAGATCTTCTTGGACTCCAGGCGCTCGCGCTCGAGCATGTTCTTGAAGTCCATGTTGCCGCCGACGTTCAGCTGCATCGTGCGGTCCAGGATGACGCCCCGGTCCTCGAACAGCTTCGCCATGACGCGGTGCGTGATGGTGGCGCCGACCTGCGACTTGATGTCGTCACCGACGATCGGCACACCGGCCTCGGTGAACTTGTCCGCCCACTCCTTGGTGCCGGCGATGAAGACCGGGAGGGCGTTGACGAAGGCGACCTTGGCGTCGATGGCGCACTGGGCGTAGAACTTCGCCGCGTCCTCGGAACCGACCGGCAGGTAGCAGACGAGGACGTCGACCTGCTTGTCCTTGAGGACCTGGACGACGTCGACCGGCGCCTCGGCGGACTCCTCGATGGTCTGGCGGTAGTACTTGCCCAGGCCGTCCAGGGTGTGGCCGCGCTGGACGGTCACGCCCGACGCCGGCACGTCGCAGATCTTGATGGTGTTGTTCTCGCTGGCGCCGATGGCGTCCGCGAGGTCAAGACCCACCTTCTTCGCGTCCACGTCGAAGGCGGCCACGAACTCGACGTCCCGGACGTGGTACTCGCCGAACTGCACGTGCATCAGACCCGGCACCTTGGCCGCCGGGTCGGCGTCCTTGTAGTACTCGACGCCCTGCACGAGCGAGGCGGCGCAGTTGCCCACGCCGACGATGGCTACGCGAACCGAACCCATTCCGGTTGCTCCCTGTGTTGATCTTCGAAGCCCTGCAGGTCGCAGGGCCTCACTTGGCGGTGTCGTCGGACGGATCCGGCCGGGTACTGCCCCCGTGCCGGGGCAGGCCGCCCGTCTCTCCAGATGTGTCGTCCTGCTGAGCATCGGCGGAGCCCTCGGGGGCCCGGTCGGCCTTCGGGGCGCCGGGACCGGTCCTGCGCTGGTCCCGCCCCGCCCGCTCGCTCTCGATGAGCTCGTTCAGCCAGCGCACTTCGCGCTCCACGGACTCCATGCCGTGCCGCTGCAGCTCGAGCGTGTAGTCGTCCAGGCGCTCCCGCGTACGGGCGAGGGAGGCGCGCATCTTCTCCAGACGCTCTTCCAGACGGCTGCGCCGGCCTTCCAGCACCCGCATCCGCACCTCGCGCTCCGTCTGGCCGAAGAAGGCGAAACGGGCGGCGAAGTGCTCGTCCTCCCAGGAATCCGGTCCGGTGTGGGACAGGAGCTCCTCGAAGTGCTCCTTACCTTCGGCCGTCAGCCGGTAGACGATCTTGGCGCGGCGGCCCGCGAGCGAGGCGGCGAGAGCGTCCTCCGGGGCGCTGCCCGGTTCCTCGATCAACCAGCCGTTTGCGACCAGCGTCTTGAGGCAGGGGTAAAGGGTCCCGTAACTGAAGGCCCGGAAGATCCCCAGCGACGTGTTGAGCCGCTTGCGCAGCTCGTACCCGTGCATCGGGGCTTCGCGGAGCAGGCCGAGGACGGCGAACTCGAGGATGCCGGAGCGTCTGCTCATCCCTCGCCCTCCTCCGCCTTCGCGTGCCACCCGGCTCTTATGCCGTGCTGATGTATCGACTCGATACATCCTGACGATAGAACGGCCCGGCACCCCCGACAAGGGCGGCTAGGGTGAGCGGCGTCACATCGTCAATTCGCAGTAAACGACTTGCCTGATTTGGGATGAACTTCGGTCCTCAGGGGTTTTTGACCGTGCGTAGTCTGTGCGGCATGCACACCAGTGGGAACCATGCGACGCCAGTAGGCGTCCTCGTTCTGAGTGCATCGCGGATGAGCCCCAGCCAGGGCTGGTCCGTAACCATTTCGGGGGGACCGGAACTCAGCTGCCGCTTCCAGGCGTACTCGCCTGCCCGAGGAGTAGTCGTTCGATGAGCGAGCACCGTCGCAAACCGCCGCAGCCGCAAGGTGGCGGACGTGCCGCGGCCAGGCGAGCCGCCCAGCAGCCCTCAGGCCGCAGGGCGGCTCAGGCGCGGGGAGCCAGTACAGGATCTCCTGCCGACCCGTACGGGGGCGGTGGTGAGGAGCGCGCGTACGGCAGTCGTGCGGAGGCCCGCCGGGCCGCCCAGCGCGGCGGACGCCGGCGCGGCGCCGAGGGTGCCGCCGCGGCCGCCGGGGGGCGGGCCGCGCGCGGAGGGCAGCCGGGCAAGAAGCGGCTGATCGACTACCCGCGTCACAACAAGTACGGGTGGCGTCGCTGGGTGCCGTCCTGGAAGCTCGTGACCGGGACGGCCCTGGGCTTCGCGGCCACCGTCCTGGGCGCCTCCACGGTCGTGTACTCCATGGTGGAGGTGCCGGAGGCGGTCAAGATCGCCACGGCGCAGAACAACGTCTACCTCTACGCCGACGGTACGCAGATGGCCGCGACCGGTGGCGAGATCAACCGGCAGATCCTCGACTTCGACAAGATCCCCGAGGCCATGCAGGACGCGGTCGTCTCGGCCGAGAACAAGACGTTCTGGAAGGACAAGGGCGTCGACCCCAAGGGCATCGGCCGGGCCTTCTACAACATGGCCATGGGCGAGCAGACCCAGGGCGGCTCCACCATCACCCAGCAGTACGTGAAGAACGCGATGCTGGACGACCAGAGCCAGACCATCAGCCGCAAGGCCAAGGAACTCTTCATCTCCCTCAAGGCGGGCTTCGAGGAGGACAAGAAAGAGGTCATGGCCGGCTACCTGAACACCTCGTACTACGGGCGGGGTGCGTACGGTCTCCAGGCGGCGGCCCGCACGTACTACGAGAAGGACGCCGGCAAGCTCAACGCCAGCGAGTGCGCCTTCCTGGCCGCGCTGCTGAAGGGCGCGACCTACTACGACCCGGCCGGGTCGGTGGACATCGACCCCCGGGCCACTCCCGAGGCCAACACGGAAGCCGTCACCAAGCGGTGGAAGTGGATCCTCGACGAGATGGTCAAGGACGGCCACCTGGACGCTGCAAAGCGGGCCAAGTTCGATGAGTTCCCGATGCCCAAGGCGCCGAAGAAGCAGGCCCGGCTCGGCGGCCAGGTGGGGTACATGGTGGACCTCGCCAAGGCGTTCGTCATCAACAACAACGACGTGGGCATCACGGCGAAGAAGCTCTCCCAGGGCGGTTACGAGATCCGCACGACGTTCGAGAAGCCGAAGGTCGACGCCCTGGTCGCGGCCGTCGAGAAGGTCGAGAAGGCCAACATCGACCCCAAGGCGCGGCCCGACACGGACACCCATGTCCAGTTCGGCGGTGCCTCGGTCAACCCGAAGACGGGGGCGATCGTCGCCATCTACGGCGGCTCCGACGCGACCAAGCACTTCACCAACAACGCCGACCAGACCGGTGCCCAGGTCGGTTCGACGTTCAAGCCCTTCGTGCTGGCCGCGGCCATGGAGTACGGCGTCCGTGATCCCGCGGGCGAGGCGGTGCAGGGCCCGGACCAGCGACGGACGGTCGACCCGGACAAGACGTACTACAACGGCCAGAACAAGCTCACGATCAAGAAGTACGACGGCAGCGTCTGGCACAACGAGGACGGCGAGGAGTGGAAGCAGGTCAACGACGGTGACCAGGACTACGGGGACATCAACCTGCGCGAGGCGATGATCCACTCCGCCAACTCGCCCTTCGTGCAACTGGGCATGGACGTCGGCATCGAAGAGGTCAGGCAGACGGCGGTCCGGGCCGGTCTGCGCAAGGAGAGCCTGGTCGCGGCGAACGTGCCGTCCTTCTCCATCGGCATCTCCGACCCCAGCGCCATCCGCATGGCGGGCGCCTACGCCACCTTCGCGGCCAACGGCAAGCAGCGCGACCCGTTCTCCGTCACGGAGGTGAAGAAGCGCGGCGAGACCATCTTCAAGCACGAGGCGAAGACCGAGCAGGCGTTCTCATCCGCCATCGCCAGCAACGTCACCGACGTCCTGAGGGACGTCGTCGAGGACCCCGAGGGCACGGGCAACAACGCGGCCATCCCGGGGCGCCAGGTCGCCGGCAAGACCGGTACCACCGACGGCAACAAGTCGGCCTGGTTCGTCGGCTACACACCGCAGCTGGCCACCGCCATCGACATGTACCGGATGGACGACAACGCGGCGAACAAGAACCGCAAGTTCCTGGAGATGTTCGGCACGGGCGGGCAGAAGAAGATCCACGGCTCGTCCTTCCCGTCCGAGATCTGGCAGAAGTACATGTCGACGGCGCTCAAGGGCGCAGAGGTCATGCGCTTCCCCGCGCCGGAGCCGCTGGAGGCCGACACCGTGTACGGCGGCGGCGCCAAGAGCCCCGAGCCCACGCCTTCGGACTCCCCGTCGCCGACGCCGTCCGAGAAGCCGTCGCAGAGCCCGTCGCCCACTCCGTCGAAGTCGGAGAGCTCCAAGCCGGCGGAGCCCTCGTGCGGTCCGTTCGACTGGGACTGCAACAACGAGAACGGCGGCCAGGACGGTGGCCAGGACGGCGGTCAGGACGGTGGCCAGGACGGCGGTGGGGGCACCGACACGGGTGGCACGGACGAAGGCGGCACCACAACGGGTGGTGAGACCAGTCCGAGTCCCTCGTTGACGACCGGCGGCACCACCAACGGCAACGGCAACGGCAACGGCGGATGGTTCGGGGGAACGGAGGGCTAGCGCCCGGAGCCCCCGGCCCCGCTCGAGCCGCGACACGAGGGCCGCCGCATCCGGTACGCACATCGCGTACGTCCACCGGATGCGGCGGCCCTCGCCGTTGGCGCCCCGGGGTGCCGCCGTCCACAGGCCGTTGTCCACAGGCCGCGCCCACCCACGGCCCGGTACGGCAGGATGTCCCCATGCCGAGCCCACACAAGACGACGCGCGTCCAGCAGGACCGGCCCGTCGTGCCCCCGACCCGGAGGGACGAGGTCGCAGCCGCCGGCAGCGAGCTGATCGGCGGCCCCGTCGGCCGCTGGGCGCGGTTCGGCGGCAGCGCCCTCACGCCCGTCCGGGTGATCGCCCTCGCCGCGATCGGGATGTTCGCGCTCGGCATGGTGCAGAAGCTGCCCTGCTACAACTGGGCATGGTTCCGCGGCACCAGCTCGCAGTACACCCACGCCTGCTACTCCGACATCCCGCACCTGTTCATCGGCCGGGGCTTCGCGGACGGGCTGATCCCGTACTTCGACCGCCTCGGCGGCGACATGGAGTACCTCGAGTACCCCGTCCTGACCGGTCTGTTCATGCAGGTCGCGTCCTGGCTGACGCTGCCCTTCGACGGCGACCTGCAGTACCGCGAGCAGATGTACTGGATGGTCAACGCGGGCATGCTGATGGCCTGCACCGCCGTGCTCGCCGTCTGCGTCGCGCGCACCCACCGCAACCGCCCCTGGGACGCGCTGCTTGTCGCCCTGGCGCCCGCCTTCGCCCTCACCGCCACCATCAACTGGGACCTGCTCGCGCTGGCCCTCACGGCCGTCGCCATGCTGATGTGGTCCCGGGGGCGGGCGCTGGCCTTCGGCGTGTTCCTCGGCCTCGCCACGGCCGCCAAGTTCTACCCGTTCCTGCTGCTCGGACCGTTGCTGCTGCTCTGCTGGCGAGCGTGGCGGTGGCGGGAGTTCGGCCTCGCCGTGGTGGGGACGGCGGCCTCGTGGCTCGCGGTGAACGTGCCGGTGATGCTGCTGGCGCCCGAGGGCTGGAAGAAGTTCTACTCCTTCAGCGAGGAGCGGGGCATCGACTTCGGCTCGTTCTGGCTGATCATCACGCAGCGCACCGGCGCGAACATCACGCCGGACGCCGTCAACACGTACGCGAGCGTGCTGATGGCGCTGGCCTGCCTGGGGATCGCCGCGCTGACGCTTACGGCGCCCCGCCGGCCGCGGTTCGCGCAGCTGGCCTTCCTGGTGATCGCCGCGTTCATCCTCACCAACAAGGTCTACTCGCCGCAGTACGTGCTGTGGCTGATCCCCCTCGCCGCCCTGGCCCGCCCCCGCTGGCGGGACTTCCTCATCTGGCAGGCCTGCGAGGTCATGTACTTCGTCGGCATCTGGATGTACCTGGCGTACACGACGAGCGGCAACAAGCAGGGGCTGCCGACGGAGGGCTACCAGTTCGCGATCCTGCTGCACCTGGCCGGGACGCTGTTCCTGTGCGCCATGGTGGTGCGGGACATCCTGATGCCCGAGCGGGACGGGGTCCGGCAGGACGGGACGGACGACCCGTCCGGCGGCGTCCTGGACCGCGCCGAGGACGTGTTCGTCCTGGGCAGGGCCGCGCAGCCGCCCCAGCACACCGCACACGCCGTGCAGGGGCCCCGGGTGGAGTGGGGCGCCGTACGGGAGTGACAGGCGCCGAGCGGGGCCGTGGAAGGCCGCCGAGAGCCGCAAACGGCCGCCCGCGGTGTCCGCGGGCGGCCGGGGGACAGCCGAGGGCCGGGCCCGGGCGCGCTCCTGTGACGGGCGCGGGCCCGGACGGGCCCGCGGCGGGTCTCCCGGATCGTGCCGGGCTCGCGCCCTAGCGGGTGTCTCGTCGGTCAGGCCGGACGCCGGGAGCCCGGCATGATCGGCCGCCCGGCGAGACGCGCCCTAGCGCTCGACCAGGCGGTCGAACTGCGTCGTGGTGTGCCGCAGGTGCGCGACCAGCTCGTCGCCGACCTTCGGTTCCTGGGCGTCCGACGGGACGAAGAGGATGGACACCTGCATGTGCGGCGGCTCGGCGAACCAGCGCTGCTTGCCCGCCCACACGAACGGCGACAGGTTGCGGTTCACCGTCGCCAGACCGGCCCGTGCCACGCCCTTGGCGCGCGGCATCACCCCGTGCATCGCCTTCGGGGCCTCCAGGCCCACGCCGTGCGACGTACCGCCCGCGACGACGACCAGCCAGCCGTCGGAGGCCGCCTTCTGCTGGCGGTAGCCGAAACGGTCGCCCTTGGCGACGCGCGTGACGTCCAGGACCGCGCCCCGGTACTCGGTCGCCTCGTGGTCGCCCAGCCACAGGCGCGTACCGATGCGCGCCCGGAACCGGGTCTGCGGGAACTGCTGCTGGAGCCGTGCCTGCTCCTCCGCCTTGAGGTGGCTGACGAACATGGTGTGCAGCGGCAGGCGGGCCGCGCGCAGCCGGTCCATCCAGCCGATGACCTCCTCGACGGCGTCGGTGCCGTCCGTGCGGTCCAGCGGCAGGTGCAGCGCGAAGCCCTCCAGGCGCACGTCCTCGATGGCCGCGTGCAGCAGGCCCAGCTCGTGCTCGGCGATCCCGTGCCGCTTCATCGAGCTCATGCACTCGATGACGACCCGGGCGCCGACGAGGGCGTGCACGCCGTCCACGGACGACACCGAGCGGATCACCCGGTCCGGCAGCGGAACCGGTTCCTCACCGCGCCGGAAGGGGGTGAGGACCAGCAGGTCCCCGCCGAACCAGTCCTTGATGCGGGCCGCCTCGTAGGTCGTGCCGACCGCCAGCATGTCGGCTCCGAAGCGGGACGCCTCCTCGGACAGCCGCTCGTGACCGAAGCCGTAACCGTTGCCCTTGCACACCGGGACCAGCCCGGGGAACTGGTCGATCACGGACTTCTGGTGCGCCCGCCAGCGAGCGGTGTCGACGTACAGGGAGAGCGCCATGGCCGGCCCGGAACCTTTCTGTGGCTGCGGTGAATCGGAGGTGTGGACGAGACTACGGAAGGTCAGCGGCGCGACATGTACATATCGAGCGCCTTGTGCAGCAGCTTGTTCAGCGGGAAGTCCCACTCGCCGATGTACTCGACGGCCTCGCCACCGGTGCCGACCTTGAACTGGATCAGGCCGAAGAGGTGGTCCGTCTCGTCCAGCGAGTCGCTGATGCCCCGGAGGTCGTAGACCGTCGCGCCCATCGCGTAGGCGTCGCGGAGCATCCGCCACTGCATGGCGTTCGAGGGGCGGACCTCACGGCCGATGTTGTCGGAGGCGCCGTAGGAGTACCAGACGTGCCCGCCGACGACGAGCATGGTGGCCGCCGACAGGTTCACGCCGTTGTGGCGGGCGAAGTACAGCCGCATGCGGTTGGGGTCCTCGTTGTTGAGGACGGTCCACATGCGCTGGAAGTACGACAGCGGGCGCGGCCGGAACCGGTCGCGCACGGCGGTGATCTCGTACAGCCGCTGCCACTCGGCCAGGTCCTCGTAACCGCCCTGGACGACCTCGACGCCGGCCTTCTCGGCCTTCTTGATGTTGCGCCGCCACAGCTGGTTGAAGCCCTTGAGGACGTCGTCGAGCGAACGGTTCGCCAGCGGCACCTGGAAGACGTAGCGGGGCTGCACGTCGCCGAAGCCGGCGCCGCCGTCCTCGCCCTGCTGCCAGCCCATCTTGCGCAGCCGGTCGGACACCTCGAAGGCGCGCGGCTCGATGTACGACGCCTCGACGTCGCGCAGGCGCTTCACGTCCGGGTCCTGGATGCCGGACTTGATCGCGGCCGCGTCCCAGCGGCGGATGACGACCGGCGGGCCCATCTTGACCGAGAAGGCGCCCTGGTTCTTCAGGTGCGCCAGCATCGGCTGGAGCCAGTCGTCCAGGTTGGGCGCGTACCAGTTGATCACCGGCCCCTCGGGCAGGTACGCGAGGTAGCGCTTGATCTTCGGGAGCTGGCGGTAGAGCACCAGGCCGGCGCCGACCAGCTGGCCGTCCTTGTCGAACCAGCCCAGGTTCTCCGAGCGCCACTCGGTCTTCACATCAGCCCATGCGGGGACCTGGCAGTGACTCGCCGCAGGCAGGGTCTGGATGTACGCCAGATGCTGCTCTCGGCTGATGGTCCTCAGGGTCAGGCTCATGCGGGGCGCTCCTCGGCAGGTGTGTCCCCATGGGTACAGGGGCTCCGGCTCTCGCGCCGAAGCCTACTGGCACCGGGGAGCGCCCCGACTGGCCGTACGCCCAGGAGGGCCTAACCGAGCACACCGCCGAACAGGCCGCCGTGGGCCATTCCGAGTCCCAGACCGATCGCCGAGGCGCCCATGCCGATGATCAGCAGGGTGCGTTCGCGTGTCGTCTCGGAGATGAACTGGCCGTAGGCGCCGGTGACGATGCCGATCAGGCCCGTCCACGAACTGATCAGGTGGAGGCTGTGGAACTGGGCCGTGATGAAGGCGACGGCGCCCAGCACCAGGGTCACCGCCATCAGCGTGTCCTGGAGCGGATGGGGCTTGCCGTCCGTCGCGAAGAGGGACGAGGTGGGGTGACGGTGGAATGCCTGGGCCATGAGGTACCTCCTGGCTGTGCCGGAAGGCGGCGCATCGTAGCGCCGCACGCACCCGATGTGTACAGATTGCGGCCCCTGGCCACCGGATTTCAACCGGAAGCCGGTGTGCGGGTACTCTGTACGGTCTGCACCGGTGTCTGCCCATGCCCTGATCAGGTCCCTCACTCGTTGGGGGCGATTGTCAGTGGGGGCGGATACCGTTGTTCACGCATCACGACCCTCCTGCCACGGAACGACCGTGGCCGCTGAGTCCAAAGGAGGTGGGTTCCACATGCGTCACTACGAGGTGATGGTCATCCTCGACCCCGATCTCGAGGAGCGCGCTGTCTCCCCGCTGATCGAGAACTTCCTCTCCGTCGTCCGTGAGGGCAACGGAAAGGTCGAGAAGGTCGACACCTGGGGCCGTCGTCGTCTCGCTTACGAGATCAAGAAGAAGCCCGAGGGCATCTACTCGGTCATCGACCTGCAGGCCGAGCCTGCGGTCGTCAAGGAGCTCGACCGCCAGATGAACCTGAACGAGTCGGTCCTCCGGACCAAGGTCCTCCGTCCCGAGACCCACTGAGCCCTCTCGCTCAGAGGCATCGGGTTCGAGTAGCAGCAGCAAGCAGCCAGAAGCTATCCCGCCGAGAGGTTCCCCATGGCAGGCGAGACCGTCATCACGGTCGTCGGCAATCTTGTCGACGACCCCGAGCTGCGCTTCACCCCGTCCGGTGCGGCGGTCGCGAAGTTCCGCGTCGCGTCCACTCCCCGCACCTTCGACCGTCAGACCAATGAGTGGAAGGACGGCGAAAGCCTGTTCCTGACCTGCTCGGTCTGGCGCCAGGCGGCGGAGAACGTCGCCGAGTCGCTCCAGCGAGGCATGCGCGTCGTCGTGCAGGGCCGGCTGAAGCAGCGGTCGTACGAGGACCGCGAGGGCGTCAAGCGCACGGTCTTCGAGCTGGACGTCGAGGAAGTCGGCCCCAGCCTCAAGAACGCCACGGCCAAGGTCACCAAGACCACCGGTCGCGGCGGCCAGGGCGGCTATGGCGGCGGTCAGCAGGGCGGTGGCAACTGGGGCGGTGCCCCGGGTGGTGGCCAGCAGGGTGGCGGCGCTCCCGCCGACGACCCGTGGGCGACCAGTGCGCCGGCCGGTGGCCAGCAGCAGGGCGGCGGAGGCAACTGGGGCGGAAGCTCCGGCGGCTCCGGCGGCGGCTACTCGGACGAGCCCCCCTTCTAGACCCCTCCAGGGTCTCAGGGCTCAGGCTCGTACCCCACTTCTTGATCACACAGGAGATACACCATGGCGAAGCCGCCTGTGCGCAAGCCGAAGAAGAAGGTCTGCGCATTCTGCAAGGACAAGACCGCGTACGTGGACTACAAGGACACGAACATGCTGCGGAAGTTCATTTCCGACCGCGGCAAGATCCGTGCCCGCCGCGTCACCGGCAACTGCACGCAGCACCAGCGTGACGTCGCCACGGCCGTGAAGAACAGCCGTGAGATGGCGCTGCTGCCCTACACGTCCACCGCGCGATAAGAGAGGGTGACCGAAACATGAAGATCATCCTCAAGCACGAGGTCTCCGGCCTCGGCACCGCCGGCGACGTCGTCGACGTCAAGGACGGTTACGCTCGCAACTACCTGGTCCCGCGCGGTTTCGCGATCCGCTGGACCAAGGGTGGCGAGAAGGACGTGGCGCAGATCCGCCGCGCCCGTAAGATCCACGAGATCGCGACCATCGAGCAGGCCAACGAGATCAAGGCTCAGCTCGAGGGCACGAAGGTGCGCCTGGCCGTTCGCTCCGGCGACGCCGGCCGTCTCTTCGGCTCCGTGACCCCGGCCGACATCGCTGCGGCGATCAAGTCCGCTGGTGGCCCCGAGGTCGACAAGCGCCGTGTCGAGCTCGGCTCGTCGATCAAGACCCTCGGTTCGCACCAGGTCTCCGTGCGTCTGCACGCCGAGGTCGTCGCGAAGCTGGGCGTCGAGATCGTCGCCGCCTGAGCATCCGGCTCAGCGTTTCGCTAGCGGTCGCCCGGCGGCCGCCAAGCAGGAAGGGCCGCACCTCCGGGTGCGGCCCTTCTGCTTTTCCCGTTCCCGGGTCCTGAGCCTTTGCTGTGCCTTTCATGGTGTTTCACGTGAAACACGACGTGTCGGGCGTCAGCGGGTGGCTCCGGTGACCACCCACCGGCCGGAGCGCATCCGCAGCCACAACGTCACCATCCGGACCAGCATCATCAGCCCCATCGCCCACCAGAGCGCGGTCAGGCCACCGCCGAACGCCGGTACCAGAAGGGCGACCGGTGCGAAGACGACGAGCGTCACCACCATGGCAGCGGCCAGGTAGGGGCCGTCTCCCGCGCCCATGAGTACACCGTCGAGGACGAAGACCACGCCGGCGATCGGCTGCGACAGGGCGACGACCAGCAGGGCGGGCAGCAGCGTGTCCCGTACGGTCTGGTCGTCGGTGAACAGCGGGATGAAGAGGGGGCGGGCCAGAACGATCAGCCCGCCCAGCAGCAGTCCGGAGGCGATGCCCCACTCGACCATGCGCCGGCAGACCCTTCGGGCCCCCTCGGCGTCTCCGGCGCCCAGGTAGCGGCCGATGATCGCCTGGCCCGCGATGGCGATCGCGTCCAGCGCGAAGGCCATCAGACTCCACAGGGACAGGATGATCTGGTGGGCGGCGACCTCCGCGTCGCCGAGCCTGGCGGCCACACCCGTGGCGATCATGAGGACGGCACGCAGCGAGAGTGTGCGGACCAGCAGCGGCGCACCTGCCTGGGCGCTCGCCCGGATGCCGGCGGCATCGGGGCGGAGGGAGGCCCCGTGGCGCCTGGCCCCCCGGACGACCACGAAGAGGTACGCCACTGCCATGCCGACCTGAGCGATCACCGTGCCCCAGGCGGAGCCGGCGATGCCGAGACCGGCGCCGTACACCAGGACGACATTCAGCACCGCGTTGGCCGTGAAGCCGGCGATGGCGACGTACAGGGGGGTGCGGGTGTCCTGGAGGCCCCGCAGGACTCCGGTGGCGGCGAGGACGATCAGCATCGCGGGTATGCCGAGGCTGGAGACGCGCAGGTAGGTGGTCGCATAGGGGGCGGCGGTGTCGGAGGCGCCGAAGACCTCGACCAGCCACGGTGCCGTGGGAAGGGTGACCGCGATGACGGCCATGCCCAGGAGGAGGGCCAGCCAGATGCCGTCCATGCCCTGGCGGATGGCCGACGGCAGGTCTCCGGCGCCCACCCGGCGGGCGACGGCCGCCGTGGTGGCGTAGGCGAGGAAGACGAAGACGCTCACACCCGTCGCCAGGAGGGCTGCGGCGATGCCGAGACCGGCGAGCTGAGGGGTGCCGAGGTGGCCGACGATGGCGCTGTCGACCATCACGAAAAGGGGCTCGGCGACGAGCGCGCCGAAGGCCGGGACGGCGAGCGCGAAGATCTCGCGGTCGTGCCGGCGTCGTTCGCTCTTGGGTCGCGCGGGAGCCTGGGTCATGCACGCAATCTAATCTTCCACAGGTAAGAGATGCAAGGGGCTTTGGATCCTTACCGATCAGTGAGTTGACGCTTCGGGTGTGCGCCGTTTGTTCTGATCTTGGTCCGGTGGGGAAAGTTTTTCTCCCCCACAGCCGGTGGACGGAAAAAGGCCAGGTCAGCGGCGCTGTCGCGGCACGGCTATGAGTTTGTCCACACGGCTGTCCCCCGGTCCGTGCACAGGTTCTGCGGAGTTCTCCACAGCATCTGGGTCTTCACCCACAGGCCCTGTGGATAACCAGATTGGCTGACGGTGCCCGCGGGCCTACCGTGGTCCGGCGCTCGACGCGCCAGAAGCGGAGTTGAGCCTCTCGCTTTGTCAGTGTCGTGCCGTACAAAGAGTGGCACGGCGAGGGTCCGCGGAGCGGACGGGAGGAGGTGGGCCGGTGAGCATCCCCGAGCCCTTGGACGACCCCTGGGCCGACACCGGTCCCAGTGACCGTCTGCCCGTCACCCGCCAGCGGAGCGGTGACGGTCGCGGCCGGGGCATGGGCCGTGACGACCAGCACGAGCGGGGAAGCGACAGCGGCCCGTGGGACAGCGGTGCGGGTGGCTTCGAGCGGGTGCCCCCGCAGGACCTCGACGCCGAGCAGTCCGTGCTGGGCGGCATGCTGCTCTCCAAGGACGCCATCGCGGACGTCGTGGAGATCATCAAGGGCCACGACTTCTACAAGCCGGCCCACGAGACGATCTACACCGCGATCCTCGACCTCTACGCCAAGGGCGAGCCGGCCGACCCCATCACGGTGGGCGCCGAGCTGACCAAGCGCGGAGAGATCAACCGGGTCGGCGGCGCCTCCTACCTGCACACCCTCGTCCAGTCGGTGCCGACCGCGGCGAACGCCTCGTACTACGCGGAGATCGTCCACGAGCGAGCGGTCCTCCGGCGGCTCGTCCAGGCCGGCACCAAGATCACGCAGATGGGATACGCGGCCGACGGCGACGTCGACGAGATCGTCAACTCCGCCCAGGCGGAGATCTACGCGGTCACCGAGCAGCGCACGAGCGAGGACTACCTGCCGCTCGGCGACATCATGGAGGGCGCCCTCGACGAGATCGAGGCCATCGGCTCGCGCAGCGGCGAGATGACCGGCGTACCGACCGGCTTCACCGACTTCGACTCGCTCACCAACGGCCTGCACCCCGGCCAGATGATCGTCATCGCGGCCCGCCCCGCCATGGGTAAGTCGACGCTCGCCCTGGACTTCGCCCGGGCGGCATCGATCAAGAACAACCTGCCGAGCGTCATTTTCTCCCTGGAGATGGGCCGCAACGAGATCGCGATGCGTCTGCTGTCGGCGGAGGCACGCGTGGCGCTGCACCACATGCGGTCCGGCACGATGACGGACGAGGACTGGACGCGGCTGGCCCGCCGCATGCCGGACGTGTCGCAGGCGCCGCTCTACATCGACGACTCCCCGAACCTGTCGATGATGGAGATCCGGGCGAAGTGCCGTCGGCTCAAGCAGCGGAACAACCTGAAGCTGGTCGTCATCGACTACCTCCAGCTGATGCAGTCCGGCGGCTCCAAGCGGGCGGAGAGCCGGCAGCAGGAGGTCTCGGACATGTCCCGGAACCTGAAGCTGCTCGCCAAGGAGCTGGAGATCCCCGTGATCGCCCTGTCGCAGCTGAACCGTGGCCCCGAGCAGCGGACGGACAAGAAGCCGATGGTCTCCGACCTCCGTGAGTCCGGCTCCATCGAGCAGGACGCGGACATGGTCATCCTGCTGCACCGCGAGGACGCGTACGAGAAGGAGTCCCCCCGCGCGGGCGAGGCGGACCTGATCGTGGCCAAGCACCGTAACGGCCCCACCGCCACCATCACCGTGGCCTTCCAGGGCCACTACTCGCGCTTCGTCGACATGGCGCAGACCTGACCGTCGCCCGGTCGGGTTCCTGCTTGCCCGCGGAATCGCACGTGAGGGCGCCACTCGGTTGAGTGGCGCCCTTTTCCGTACCCCTCCAACGGCCATGCGCCTGGTGCCTGCCCTCGTTTGCCTTCCTAGGAGGCCTAGGTTAAAACTAGGGTATCTAGGATCTTGGAGGTGCATGGTGGTGCGGGCCGGGCTGACCGCGGAACGGGTGACGATGGCGGGCGCAGAGCTGGCGGACGACATCGGGCTCGACCGGGTGACCATGTCGCAGGTGGCGCGGCGGCTGGGCGTGAAGGACGCGAGCCTCTACACGCACGTCCGCAGCCTGGAGGATCTGCGCGGTCGGATCGCGCTGCTGGCGGCGGACGAGAAGACCATCCGCATCGCGGAGGCGACCGCCGGACGAGCGGGCAAGGACGCGCTCATCGCCTTCGCGAATGCCTGGCGGGAGTACGCCCACAGGCATCCGGGCCGCTACATGGCCACGCAGACCCCGATCCGGATCGACCCTGAGCTCGCCGCGGAAGCGCCCGGACCTCGGCGCGCGGTCGAGCTGACCTACGGCATGCTCCGCGGCTACGGACTGACCGAGCCGGACCTGACCGACGCGGTCCGCCTGCTGCGCAGCACGTTCCACGGATTCGTCGCCCTGGAAGCGGCCGGCGGCTTCGCGCACGAGCGCTCTCCGCAGCAGTCCTGGAGCCGCTCGCTCGACGCCCTGCACACCCTCCTGGAGCACTGGCCCGCGTCCCGAGAAGGAGACTCCTGATGACCGTCCCGACCATCGGCAGCCTGCGTGTGAACGGCGCGACCCTGCACTACGAAGTGCGAGGCCGGGGTCCGCTCCTGCTGCTGATCCCCGGAGGAACGGGCGGCGCGGCATCCTTCGACGGCATCGCCGACGACCTGGCCGCCGCATACACGGTCGCGACCTATGACCCGCGCGGTATGGCCCGCAGCACGCTGGACGACCCCGAGGCCGAACAGCACGTGGCCGAGCACGCCGACGACGCGTACCGGATGCTGGAACTGCTGTCGCCCGGTGAGCCCGCCCTCGTTCTCGGCGCCAGTTCGGGTGCGATCGCCGCTCTGCACCTTCTCACCGCCCACCCCGAACGCGTCGCACGCGTCGTGGCGCACGAGCCGCCAGTCGTGGAGGTCCTGCCGGACGCGGCTGAACACCGCGCACTCATCGCACATGTGCAGGAGACGCTCCGCACCCAAGGGCTCATGCCGGCGATGGCCGTGTTCGCGGCGGGTCTGCAGAAGGACGGCGTCGCCACCGAGCCGAAGGACGGGCTCGAGCTAACGCCCCGAGCGGCGGCGCGGGCCGATCAGGCGATGGCCGACCTGCCGTACTTCGTCGGGCGGATCGTGCCCGGCTTCATGTCCTACGTGCCGGACGTCCGCCGGCTGGAGGGGCTGTCGGACCGGCTCGTGCTCGCCGGCGGCCAGGACTCACCTGGTGAGCTGCCCTACCGCGCGGCGGCTTACCTGGCCGAGCGTCTCGGCACGGAGCTCCAGCACTTTCCCGGCGGGCACGTCGGACTGACCACGCACCCCGAGGAGTTCGGCGAGCACCTGCGGAAGATCCTCCGAGACTCCGTTGCGGAGGGGCAGGCCCGTGAACGCACTGCCTGCTGACCGCCCCGGCGGTGGCGGACGCGTACACGTGGACCCGGCAGGCGGCCGGGACGCGCAACGGACGTTCAGCGCCTCGTCTCGTACCTGGTCAGGACCACGCCGCAGGGAAGTGTCCGCGTCTCCACCAGGTTCAGGTTCACCCAGCTGTCCAGCGCGGTGAAGAACGGCGTGCCGCCGCCCACCAGGACCGGCGCGGTGGCCAGCACGTACTCGTCGATCAGCCCGGCCCGCATGGCCGCCCCGGCGAGCGTCGCGCCGCCGATGTCCATCGGGCCGCCGTCATCCGCCTTGAGCCGGACGATCTCGGCGACCGCGTCACCGGTGACCAGGCGGGTGTTCCAGTCGACCTCGTCGATGGTCGAGGAGAACACCACCTTCGGCATGTCCCGCCAGCGGCGCGCGAACTCGATCTCCGCCGCGGTGGCATCGGGCTGCTGGTCGCCGGTCGGCCAGTAGGAGCTCATCGTCTGCCACAGCTTGCGCCCGTACAGCGTCAGCTCGGTCGCCTGCAAGTGGTCGGACCAGAACTGGAACAGCTCGTCGCTCGGCACGCTCCAGCCGATGTCGTCGCCGGGCGCGGCGATGTAGCCGTCCAGACTCAGGTTCATGCCGTAGATCAGTTTCCGCATGGCGCCAGCCTCCCGCGAGTCGGTCCCCCGCATACGGACCGGCGCGGCGCGGGAAACTCATCGGTGCGCGATCCGACCTCGCATGGGGTCCTCGCACCCGGCGGGTGCCGTCGCGGTGGGACACCGCCCTACCGAACGGACGCCGGCCGTGCGGCTTTGACCCTCGTGTTGCTTGAAGGCCCACAATCGCGGCCATGGACGAGACGACCGAAGCACTGCTGAGCATCGGTGCCTTTGCGCGCCGGGTGGGGCTGGCGCCCAGTGCCCTGCGGTTCTACGACGACTGCGGGGTGCTGCGGCCCGCCCATGTCGACGAGGTGACCGGCTACCGCTTCTACGAGCCGGGGCAGGAAGCACGGGCCGGTCTGGTGAGGCGCCTGCGGGAGGCCGGCCTGCCGCTGGTCGACGCCCTGGTGGTGCTCGACGGCGACGAGGAGGAGGCCCGGGTGGTGCTGGAGGAGCATGTGCGCAGGAGCCGCGACGTGGCGGTGGCCGCCCGGGAGGCGGCCGAGGGTATCCTGGGGGGCTTGCGCCCGGCGTCCCCGGAGGCGGGATGCGGGCCCGGGTCGCGGGCCCGGGTCGGTGGGGCCGAGTTCGCCGGCGCGGTACGTCAGGTGGCCCCGGCCGTGGCGGCTGGTGCGGAGGCACAGGCGGAGTTCCCCGTACTCGCCCGTGTGCTGCTGGAACTCGACGGTCCGGAGGTGCGGTTGGTGGCGACGGACCGCTTCCGGCTGGCGGTGCGGACGCTGCGCGCCGAGGCCGCCGAGGGCGGGCCGCAGCAGGTGCTCGTGGACGTCGGGGCGATGAGGGGGCTCGCCGCCCGGGCGCTGAGGGAGGCGGAGGTCACCATCGAGGTCGACCAGCACGGCGTCCGTGTCCGTGCCGGTGACGAGCGGCTCCCGGTGCCGGTCGAGGGCGGGACCTTCCCGGACTACCGGACGGTCCTGGACGGTCTCCCTCCGGCGGCTCACCGGATCATCACCGGACGGGACGGCCTGCGCGCGGCGGTGACGGGCCGCTGCGGAGGGCCTGCCGTCGCCCTGCGTTCCGGAGGAGAGCGGCTGGTGGTCTCCGGACCCGGCGCCGTGGACAGCACGCTGCGTGCCATCTGTACGGGGCCGCCGCTGGACCTCGCTTTCGACCCGGCCGTGCTCCTGGGAGCGCTGGACGCGGCGGTCGGTCCGGACGTCCTGCTGGAGTGTTCCGCGCCGACGGAGCCGGTCGTGGTCCGGTCCGCGGACCAGGGCAGCTTCACGAGCCTGGTCATGCCGGTCCGCCGGGCCTGAGGGGCCGGGACACGGGCGCCCGCAGCGGATCAATGCGGTCGACGATGACGCTCCCCGGCGGATACACCTGGAGCATGACGTCATCCTTCGAAGCACTTCTTCCCACCACCGAGCGCGCCCTGCTGCACCGGGTGGCCACCGCGCAGACGGAAGGCCGGACGCCCTCACTCGTCGGCGCGGTGGCCAGAGACGGCCGATTGCTCTGGGAGGGCGGGCGCAGTTGTGTCGACGGGCATGTACCGGACGCCGACACGCAGTACCGGATCGGTTCCATCACCAAGCCGTTCACGGCCGTCCTGGTGATGCGGCTGCGGGACGAAGGCCTGCTCGACCTGAACGACCCGCTGGAGAAGCACCTCCCCGGGACGGGCGTCGGTGAGGTGACGGTCGCGCAGCTCCTCGGGCACAGCGCCGGACTGGCCGCCGAGTCCCCGGCGCCGTGGTGGGAGCGGACACCGGGCTCGCTGCGCCCGGAGCTCGCCGATGTGCTGGGCGAGCGGCCACTGCTGCACCCGGCGGGCCGCCGCCACCACTACTCCAACACCGGTTACACGCTGCTGGGTTCGCTGGTCGAGGCGGTACGCGGGGTGTCCTGGGAGGAGGCGCTGAAGGCGGAGATCCTGCAACCGCTGGGCCTGACGCGTACGACGGTCCAGCCCGTAGCCCCGCACGCCGGGGGCTGGGCGGTGCACCCCTGGGCCGATGTGATGCTGCCGGAACCGACCGAGGACCTGGGGCTCATGGCGCCGGCGGGCCAGCTCTGGTCGACCGCGGCGGACCTGTGCCGGTTCGCGCTCTTCCTCGCCGAGGGGGACGAGCGGGTGCTGGGCCCCGAGACGCTGCGGGAGATGCGCACACCTGCCGTGGCCCCGGAGGCGGGTGACTGGGACAGCGGTTATGGGCTCGGGCTGCAGTTGGTGCGCCGGGGTGGACGGACGTTCGTCGGGCACTCCGGTTCTCTGCCGGGGTTCCTCGCCGGACTGTGGGTGGGGGTGGAGGACGGCGTCGCCGCGGTCGTCCTGGCCAACGCCACGTCCGGGCCCGTGCCCGGCGCGGTCGCCACCGACCTCGTACGGATCGTGGCCGAGGCGGAGCCGCGCATCCCACAGCCCTGGCGGCCGCTGCCGGAGATCGATCCGGCGCTGCTCGAGCTGACCGGACCGTGGTACTGGGGCACGTACGCCTATGGCCTGCGCATCACGGGCGGGGGAGGTGTCGAGCTGGTTCCCTTGCGCGGACCGGGCCGCGCCTCGCGCTTCCGGGCCCAGGGGGACGGCACCTGGATCGGCCTGGACGGCTACTACGCAGGAGAGACCCTGCGCATGGTGCGGCGCGATGACGACTCGGTGAGCCACCTCGACCTCGGCTCATTCGTCTTCACGCGCGAGCCGTACGAGGCCGGGGATGCCGTGCCGGGTGGAGTGGACGCGGACGGCTGGCGCGGCCTCTGACCCGCGATGTTTCACGTGAAACGGCGAGGCGGCGGCTCGGCCCGCCGGGCCGGGGTCACCCCAGGGGCATTTTGAAGCCCACATGGGAGGCCTCGAACCCCAGCCGCTCATAGAAGCGGCGGGCGTCGGTGCGCGTGGCGTCGGAGGTGAGCTGGACCAGCCGGCACTGCCGGCGCCGGGACTCCGCGATGGCCCACTCGATGAGCTGCGTACCGAGGCCCCCGCCCCGCTCGTCGGCGTGGATGCGGACTCCTTCGATGATCGACCGGGTCGCTCCGCGCCGTGACAGCCCGGGAATGATCGTGAGCTGAAGCGTCCCGACGACCTGCTCCGCCCGCACGGCGACCACCAGGTGCTGGTTGGGGTCACCGGCCAACCGCTCGAAGGCGGCGGTGTACGGGGTGAGGTCGTCGGGCGACTCGCGCTGGGCCCCCAGGGGGTCGTCGGCGAGCATGGCCACGATCGCGGGGATGTCGGCGGGGGTGGCGGGCCTTATGTCGCAGTCGGTCATGCACCGCAGGCTACGGCCCTCCGATCATGCGCCGGGAGTCAGCCCACCGGGACGTGCAGTTCCTCCACGGCCCTTACCAGCGGGGCGAGTTCCGGGTTCTTGGCCGCCTCGTCGAGGGCTTCCCGGAGGGCGGCGTCATTGGTCGGCCGGGCCTCGGTGAGCAGGGCCAGCCCGGCCTCCGTGACGTCGGTGTAGATGCCGCGTCGATCGGTGTCGCAGAGGTACCGCGTGAGCAGACCGCGGTCCTCGAGGCGGGTGACCAGGCGGGTGGTGGCGCTCTGGCTGAGGACCACGGCGTCGGCGACCTGCTTCATCTGGAGATGTCCGCCCGGTCCGTTGTGCTGCCTGCTGAGTACGTCCAGCAGGGAGAACTCGCGCACGCTCAGACCGTGCCCGGCCTCCAGTGCGCGTTCGATGTGGGCCTCGATCCTGCCGTGCAGCAGAGAGAGCGCGCACCAGCCCTGCGAGAGGGCGGTCAGTGCCGGATCTGTGGCGGTCATGGGATCTCTCCTCGTCCCGGAGCGGCTTGCCACCAGGGTAGACGACGTCTGCAATAGCCCGCGCTTGCAATTAACCCGCGTCTGCAATTATTGTCGACGCTTGTAAGGTGCAGGCGCAAACTTCTGGAAGGTGCCCTTCATGCCCCTCGCGCTCCTGGCCCTCGCCATCGGGGCCTTCGGTATCGGTACGACCGAGTTCGTGATCATGGGGCTGCTGCCCGAGGTGGCGGCCGACTTCCAGGTCTCGATCCCCACCGCCGGCCTGCTGGTCACCGGCTACGGCCTCGGCGTCGTTCTCGGTGCCCCCCTGATGACCGCACTCGGCACGCGGGTGTCCCGCAAGCGGATGCTGATGCTGCTGATGGTCCTCTTCATCGCGGGCAACGTCCTCTCCGCCGCCGCCCCCGCCTTCGAGGTCATGCTCGCGGGCCGTGTCGTCGCCTCCTTCGCGCACGGCGCCTTCTTCGGCATCGGGTCGGTGGTCGCCGCCGACCTGGTGGCCCCGGAGAAGAAGGCGGGAGCGATCGCCATGATGTTCACCGGGCTGACCGTCGCCAATGTCGTGGGCGTGCCGCTCGGCACCTTCATCGGTCAGAGCGCCGGCTGGCGCACCACGTTCTTCCTGGTCGCGGGCCTCGGAGTGCTGGGCCTGCTCGGTGTCGCCAAGCTGGTGCCGGAGCAGCCCAAGCCCGAGGGCGTACGACTGCGGCACGAGTTCGCGGCCTTCCGCAATGTGCAGGTCCTGCTCGCCATGGCGATGACGATCCTCGGCTTCGGCGGTGTCTTCGCCGCGATCACCTACATCACCCCGATGATGACCGACGTCGCCGGCTACTCCGCGGGCTCCGTCACCTGGCTGCTGGTGCTCTTCGGCCTCGGCATGGTCGGCGGCAACCTGATCGGCGGCAAGCTCGCCGACCGGGCGCTGATGCCCCTGCTGTACGTCTCGCTGGCGGCGCTCGCCCTGGTTCTCGCCCTGTTCACGTTCACCGCCCATGACAAGGTCGCCGCGGCCGTCACCCTCACCCTGATCGGCGCCCTGGGCTTCGCGACCGTACCGCCCCTGCAGAAGCGCATCCTGGACCAGGCATCCGGAGCTCCGACGCTGGCCTCCGCCGTGAACATCGGCGCCTTCAACCTGGGCAACTCCCTGGCGTCCTGGCTCGGCGGCATCGTCATCGCCGCCGGACTGGGCTTCACGGCCCCCAACTGGGTCGGTGCCGCGCTCGCCGCCTCGGCACTGGTGCTGGCAGTCCTCTCCAGCGCACTGGAGCGCCGGGACACCGGCCGCAGGAGCCGTGTCGTGGCGGGCGCCACCTCCGAAGCAACCGCCATCCCGGTCCGCCAGGCCTGACACGCGGTCGCACCGCCTGACGCCACCCCACCGCATCTCTCTCACACCGCACCAAGGAGCACACCGCACATGAGCACCACCGCCACCGCCGTCGCCCCGCTGACCACTCAGGACGCAGAGGCACTCGTGGACACGGCCCGCCGCGCCGCAGAGGCGGCCGGGGTCACCGTGGCCGTCACCGTCCTGGACGCCGGCGGCCACCTGCTCGCCTTCCGCCGTGACGATCGCGCCGTACTGATCGCCGGCGAGACGAGCACCCGCAAGGCGTTCACCGCCCTGCAGCTGAACACTCCGACCGCGGATCTGGTGGACGCGGTCCAGCCCGGCGGTCCGTTCCACACGCTCCCTACAGCGCTGGACCGCCCCCTCCTGTTCATCGCCGGTGGCGTGCCCGTCCACCGCGACGGCCGGCTGATCGGTGCGATCGGCGTGGGCGGTGGCGCCCCGGAGCAGGACCACGGCTTCGCCACTGCCGCCGTGGAGGCCCTGGCATAGGGGCGTCGCGTCACCCGATCCCCGCCCCTCCGGACCGGCTCTCAGCCGACCGAGGGGCGGGGATGTTTCACGTGAAACACACCGAGCAGCACGGCACACCCAATCGAGGGGCGCGGCGCGACGTTGGGGGCTATTGCGCCGTCATATCCCCGTCACCCGATTTCCCCGCCGGGAGGGCATTCCTCATGCGGTGGCGGAAGTGAAGATCGAGAACTGACTCTGTGCAGAGTTGGGGGTGGAACTGGACGAGTGTGTTGCATACGGTGATTCCATGTCCGACGCGGAGATCTTCGCAGCGGTCCCGGTAGCGGTGGCGATCAATGTGGTCCATCATCTGTCCGGGCTTGCCGCACACGCGTATACGGGAGGCGGTCTCCGCGAAGCGAACGAACCGGCATGACAGGGCCGTTGGTCGAAGGACACGGCGGTGCCGTCGCAACCCAACGAAAAGCAGGGGCGAAATCCGGGCTTTCCGCTCTCCTCCTGGCGAGCCGGTGTCTCCTGCCCTCCTGTGTCCGGAACCGCCCCGGGCGATGAGGCGGCGGACGGCACCCACGCTGATTCGTGGTGCGGCCGAGGGTTACGGTGAGCAGCGGCGGGCACCGAATACGAGCCGAAAGCGGCGAATTGAGGCACCTTCCGGGCCGTCGGAAGTGCACAGACCGACCGAGAGATGTTCGAGGCGAGGCACTCTATGGACGCTCCGACCACCATGTCGGCCGAGAACGGCACTTCCGGCGACAGCGGCGGAGGAGGTGGCTGGTTCACCCCGCGCAAACCGGTCGCCGCTCGACCCGGCGGCTCCGATGCCGCCGCCGGAGAACGGGCGGAGCCCGAGGCGGAAGGCCGGGAGGCGCCCGACGTAACCCAGGACCACATAACGGGCCGACGCCCGCCGTTCACCTCCATACGCAGGGTCGGCGCCGGTGGGGCGGCGACCACGGCCACGGCGGAACCGCAGGGCCGTCCGGCATCCCCGGCTCCCGCACAGCCGACCGTGCCGTGGCCCGACGGCTCCGAGCGCCCGGCGCACGAGCATCCCACCGACCCGCGGGCGGCTTCCGGACCCCAGGCCCCGGCGGCCGGCCCGCTCGACACCGGCCATGAGCCATCCGCCCGCCCCGCGCCCGGAGCGCCCCCGGCACCGCCCACCGGTACCGCGGCCGCCGAGGCCGGCTCGCCCGACGCGATACGGGTCCGGCGGACGCTCGGCGAGATCGCGCCCGTGGCGGACAAGGTCACCTCGTACTTCTACGCCCTGCTCTTCACCCGGAACCCCGAGCTGCGCGCGCTGTTCCCCGCGGCGATGGACAGCCAGCGCGACCGGCTCCTGAGGGCCCTGCTGACGGCGGCCGAGCACATGGACGACCCGGGGGTGCTCACCGAGTACCTGCAGCACCTCGGGCGCGGTCACCGCAAGTACGGAACCGACGCCTCGCACTACCCGGCCGTCGGCGAGGCCCTCATCGGGGCGCTGAGCCGGTACGCGACGACGACCTGGGACGAGGAGACCGAGGCCGCCTGGGTCCGCACGTACACCACGATCTCCCAGATCATGATCGACGCGGCGGCGGAGAACGAGCGGCACGCCCCCGCCTGGTGGCACGCCGAAGTGGTGTCGCACGACCTGAGAACGCCCGACATCGCGGTCGTCACGGTCCGCCCCGACCAGCCCTACCCCTTCCTCGCCGGGCAGTACACGAGCCTGGAGACGCCCTGGTGGCCGAGGATCTGGCGGCACTACTCCTTCGCCTCCGCGCCCCGGTCCGACGGGCTGCTGTCCTTCCACGTCAAGGCCGTGCCGGCCGGCTGGGTGTCCAACGCCCTGGTCCACCGCGCCCGCCCCGGGGACGTACTACGCCTGGGGCCGCCCGCCGGATCGATGACCGTCGACCACACCACCGACAACGGGCTGCTCTGCGTCGGCGGCGGTACCGGCATCGCACCCATCAAGGCGCTGGTCGAGGACGTCGCCGAGCACGGTGCCCGGCGCCCGGTCGAGGTCTTCTACGGTGCCCGGACCGATCACGACCTCTACGACATCGACACCATGCTCCGGCTCAGCCAGGCCCATCCATGGCTGGAGGTGCGGGCGATCGTCGACGGCAGGACGCAGCTGCCGGACGCGGTGCGCGAATTCGGCCCCTGGAACGAGTACGACGCCTACCTCTCGGGCCCGGCCGGCATGATCCGCAGCGGGGTCGACGCGCTGCGCGGGGTCGGGGTGCCGTACGAACGGATCCGCCACGACTCGCTGGACGAACTCGTGGCGGCGGCCGACTAGCCGGAGGCCCGCAGTGATCTAGCCCAGGTCGGGGGCGTGCATGGCCCGCACGCCCTCGATGTTGCCGTCCAGGTAGTGCCGCAGCGACAGCGGCACGAGGTGGACCGCGGCGATGCCCACCCGGCTGAAGGGGACCCGTACGACCTCGTACTCACCGAGCGGCTCGTCCACCTCCGGCCCGTGCCGCTGCGCGAGGTCCATGGACTCCAGCCGGCACACGAAGAAGTGCTGGACCTTCACGCCCGAGACGCCACCGTCGACGATGTGCTCGACCGTGTCGACGAAGCACGGCACCACGTCCACGATCTTGGCGCCCAGCTCCTCGTGCACCTCCCGGTGGAGCGCGTCGACCACCGTGGCGTCGTCCGGCTCGACCCCGCCGCCCGGTGTGACCCAGTACGGGTCCATGCCTGGCTTCGTACGCTTGATCAGGACGAGGTCGTCGCCGTCGAGCAGGATGGCGCGTGCGGTGCGCTTGACCACTGGACGTTCGGTCATGGCTTGAAAATGGCCCGCGGTGGCCCTTCTGAAACCCCGGGACGCGGCCCCCCACGGGTTGTCACCAGTCGGTCGCGGCACGCAGCAGCGAGTCGTGCGCCCGCGCGATGTGCGGCAGGGAGAGCGTGCCGGTGCGCACCACCACGAAATACGTGCGCAGGGGCGGCACCGGCGGGTCCAGCAGGGCTACCAGCCGGCCGTCGGCCAGGGCGTCCTCGCACAGGTAGCGGGGCAGCACGGCGAGCCCGGCGCCCGAGGCGGCCGACTCCAGGACGGCGCGCAGGTCCGGCACGATCACGGTGGCAGCGGCGGCCGGTTTCGACTCGAAGACGGCCGCCCAGTAGCGCGCGACGAACGGCAGCGACTCGTGCACCTCGACCACCGGCAGCTGCTCCAGCACGACGGCGCCCTTGCGCAGCAGGACACCCGGGGCCAGGCGGGCGGCCCAGCGCGGGGAGGCGACCAGGACGTGCTCCTCGTCGCAGAGCGGGGTCGCGGTGAGGAGCCCGCCGCGGGGGCGGGCGGTGGCGACGGCCACGTCGTGGTGGCCGGCCGCCAGCCCGTCGAGGACCTCCTCGGCGGCGGAGACCAGCGACGTGCGGACGGCGAGCCCCTGGGAGACCAGCTTCGTGAGGGCGGGCAGGACGCGGACGGAGGTGAACTCGGGAGGACCGGCGAGGTGGAGGGTGCGTACCCCGGCCTCGTCGTCGAGTCCCGCCTCGACGATCTCGACGAGCGCGTCCAGGTGCGGTGCCGCGCGGTGGGCGAGCTCGTCGCCGATGGTGGTGGGGGTGACGCCACGGGCCTGGCGCAGGAAGAGCGGGCGGCCCAACTGCCGCTCCAGGGAACGGATCTGGCTGGTGACGGCCGGCTGCGAGAGCCCCAGGAGGGCCGCGGCGCGGGTGAAGGAACCGGCCCGGTGCACCGTGACGAACGTACGCAGCAACGCCAGATCCATGCGCCTCCCCCCTCCCACCCCAGGCCACGTCCGGCTGACGGTGCCTCAGGGCCGACCGTCCAACTATAAATAAGTCGATAGGTCTCTGTCGCTACAGTGATTGGACACTGACACAGAGTCAACTAGCCTTGTACACGCGGTCATCCGCTGAAAAGCGCGGACGGTCCGAGCCATGAGGGGGGAGGCTCGGACCGTCCGTCCGCCGTACGCGACGTGGTCAGCGCACCTCGTCCAGTGCGCGCAGCACGTCCGCCACCAGGTCCTCGGCGTCCTCCGCGCCGACCGAGAAGCGGACGAAGCCCTCGGGCACCGCGTCCCCGCCCCACCGGCCGCGCCGCTCCGCCGTGGAGCGCACACCCCCGAAGCTCGTCGCGTCGTCGACCAGCCGCAGCGCCTCCAGGAAGCGCTCCGCCCGCGCCCGGTCGGACAGGACGAACGAGACGACCGACCCGAAACGCCGCATCTGCCCGGCCGCCACCTTGTGCGACGGGTCGCCGGGCAGCCCCGGATACCGCAGCCCGGACACGTCGTCGCGCGCCGACAGCGCCTCGGCGAGGGCCAGCGCGGTCGCGCACTGCCGGTCGACCCGCAGCTGGAGCGTGGCCAGCGAGCGGTGGGCGAGCCAGGCCTCCATCGGCCCGGGAATGGCCCCGGCGATCTTGCGCCAGCGCCGTACGGCTCCGGCGAGCGAGGCCTCGCGGCAGGTCACGTGCCCGAGCAGGATGTCGCCGTGGCCGGTCAGCCCCTTGGTGTCGCTGGCGACGGAGAAGTCGGCGCCCAGCTCCAGGGGACGCTGCCCCAGCGGTGTGGCGAGCGTGTTGTCGACCGCGACCAGCGCGCCGGCCTCCCGGGCGGCGGCCACCAGGCGCCGGACGTCGCACACGTCCAGGCCCGGGTTCGACGGCGTCTCGATCCACAGCAGCCGCGCCCCGTCCAGCACCGACAGCTGCGCGTCCCCCCCGGTCGGCGCGGTGCGCACCTCGATGCCGTACGCCTCCAGCTGCTCACGCACCAGCGCCAGCGCCTGGTAGCCGTCGGCCGGCAGGACGACCGCGTCACCGGCTCTGAGCTGCGAGAACAGCACGGAGGAGATGGCGGCCATGCCGGACGCGAAGACGACCGTCCCGACATCCGGCTCGCCCGGAGCCTCCAGCTCACCGATGGCCCGCTCCAGATGCGTCCAGGTCGGGTTCTCGTCGCGTCCGTAGGTGTACGGGCCGGTCGGCTCGCCGGGCAGGTGGTAGTGGGCGGCGAACACCGGCCCCGGCAGGGTCGGTTCGTACGCCTTCGGCTCGGGCAGCCCGGCCCGTACCGCCCTGGTCCCGTCGCCCCATGTCATGCGGCACGCTCCTTCACTCTCGGCCGTTCGTCGCCGGGCGGTCCTCCGCCCGCCGCCCGCACCGGCCCCGGGTGCGCTCCTCGGATCCGTCCCGGGAGCCGTACAAAGGATCCGGTACGCCGTGCCCGGCCGGCGTCGCCGGGGTGCGGGCCGGGGCCTGCCGCCGTACCGGTCCCGGCGGTTGCTCCGGCCCCCGGGGTGCCGGCGGCCTCAGTCCTTGTCCTCGGGGAGGACCACGTCCATGGCCCACGACACGACGGAGATGATCAGGCCACCGAGCACGGCGGTCCAGAAGCCCTCGACGTGGAAGTTCAGGTCGAGGACGTCGGCCAGCCACGAGGTGAGCAGGAGCATCAGGGCGTTGACGACCAGCGTGAACAGGCCGAGCGTGAGGATGAACAGGGGCAGCGTGAGCAGCTTCACGACCGGCTTGACCAGGGCGTTCACGATGCCGAAGACCAGGGCCACCAGGACCAGGGTCAGTGCCTTCCTGCCGGTACTGTCACCGGTCAGGGTGATGTCGGCGAGCAGCCAGATCGCCACGGCCAGGGCGGCCGCGTTGGCGATCGTCTTGACGAGGAAATTCATCATGTGTCTGATCGTGGCAGAGGGATCGGACCGAGAGCAGGGGCGGACGGGCGATGAAGGCATTCCGACTGGACGAGCTGGAGGCGGAACGCGCCGCCAACGACGGCGCCTACCTGCAGTTCCTTCGTGAGCGGAACATGTCGGTCGGCCTGTACGCGCTCGACGCGGGGCAGCTCGACCCGCAGCAGCCGCACAAGGAGGACGAGGTGTACTTCGTCGTCAGCGGGCGGGCGTCGATCACGGTGGGGACGGAGACGACCCAGGTCGGGCGGGGAAGCGTGGTCTACGTACCGGCCGGCGTGCCCCACAAGTTCCACCACATCACCGAGGACCTGCGGGTGATGGTGGTCTTCTCTCCTCCGGAGAGCTGACGGCCGGCGTCCGGCGGAGCCCGGGTTCCCTAGGGGGAGGATCAGGGGAGAGCGGGGGCCGGGGAGCGTCCGTGCCGGTCCGCCGGCACCTAGCATCGAGGGTGACCAACGGTATGACGTGGCACCGGAGATGAGGTAGGGACGATGGCGGCGGTTCGGAACGTTCTCGCGGGAATGCCCTGGTGGGTGAAGTGGATCGCCATACCCGTGATCGCGCTGGTGGTGTTCGGCGGGCTGATCGGGACGGTGCTCAGCGTGCTGATCGGGCTGTTGTTCAAGGTGCTCGTGTTCGCGGTGCTGGTCGGCGGGCTGATCTACGTGGTGCGCAAGTTCATGTCCTCGTCGTCGTCCCGCGAGGACTGGTGACCCGGCCGCCGGCGCCGCGCTGACACAGGCGTACGAACACGTCGTCCGCCTGCCCGGCCGGGTGGGCGGACGTTAGCCCGCGCGGGGGAACGGCCCCGGCGAAACCTCACCCCGAACGGAGGCTGCCATTAGAGTGGCGAGTCTCCGCTGCCCTTGGAATCAAGGGGTTTCCTCACGCCCTGCCAGCGGTTCGTACGACTGAACGGGGCGAAACGCCTGGGGGTGACCTTTGGCCACGGCACCGCATTTCCGTCCCCCTGTCCCCACCCCTGCTCCGCCCCCGACCCTGATCACCTCCGTGCAGCGGGCGCTGATGCTGCTGGAAGCCGTGGGAGCCCATGCCGACGGGGCGCCCGCCAAGCAGCTGGCGCGTGAGACCGGCCTGCCGCTGCCCACCGCGTACCACCTGCTGCGCACGCTCACCTACGAGGGATATCTGCGCCGGGAGCAGGGCGTGTTCGTGCTCGGCGAGGCGGTGGGGCGGCTGGCGCGTGGTGAAGCTCTGCAGAATCGTCGCAGCAAGATCGTGACGTCGCTCGCGCACTGGCGCGACACCATCGGCGTCCCCGTGTACTTCGCGGTGTACCGGGACGGTGAGATCGAGCTCGTCTCGGTCTCCGACACGCCCACGGCCCCCGCCGTCGACGAGTGGGCCGACTTCCGCGAGACGGGCCACGCCCACGCGATCGGCCAGTGCCTGCTGAGCCAGCTCGACGAGCGGGACCGCCGGGACCACCTGGACCGCCATCCCGTCCAGCCGATCACTCCGTACACCGTGCGTGACGGCCGGACGCTGCTGTCCCGCCTGAGGAGCGCCGAGCGGACCCAGCCGGTCGTCGAACGTCAGGAGTACGCGCTCGGTACGGTCTGCGCGGCCATCCCCATCACGGCGGGCTCCGCCGCCGCCACCATGGCCATTTCCGTACCCTCCCACCAGGAGCAACGGCTGATGCCCGCGGTCGACCGGCTGCGCCAGGAGGTGGGACGGCTCTTCAACTCGCTTGCCTTCTCTATCAGTATCTGAAAACTCACTCCTTGTGATCCTGTAGTGCTTACAGGACGATTACGTCAAGAGGTCAGCACAGATCATTACTGGCCGATTTTTCCAGCCGCTTTCCTCACCGATCTTCATCAGCCGTTGTTCACCACTGCTTCATCCATTGCGGGGTACATGATGCGCGAGTCGGTTCAGGCCGAGGTCCTGATGAGCTTCGTCGTCTCCGAGGAGCTGTCCTTCAGGATTCCGGTCGAGCTGGGGTACGAGACGAGAGACCCCTTCGCAGTCCGGATGACGTTCCATCTCCCCGGCGATGCGCCTGTCACCTGGGCGTTCGGCAGAGAGCTGCTGCTGGACGGCATCAACGGACCGAGCGGTGACGGCGATGTGCACATCACTCCGACCGGTCCCGAGGACCTGTCGGACGTCAGCATCCGGTTGCAGGTCGGCGCGGACCGGGCGCTGTTCCGGTCGAGCGCACCGCCCCTGGTGGCCTTCCTCGACCGCACCGACAAGCTGGTGCCGCTGGGCCAGGAGCGTACGCTCGGCGACTTCGAGGAGCACCTGGAGGAGGCGCTCGGCCGGATCCTCGCGGAGGAGAACGCCGGCTGACGTGCCGGCCGGCCCGGGCCGTCGTACGGCAGCCCCGGGCCGGCACCCCGCCGGCACCCCGGGCCGGCACCCTGGGTCGGCGGCCCGGACGGGGTCACTTCTTGCGCCGCCGGCCCCGGCCGCTCCCACGGCCCGTGGGTGCCGCCGCGTCCTCCGGACGGTCGGCGGAGACGACCAGGGCCGCCAGGACGGTGGTCACCGGTACCGAGGCGACCAGACCGATCGAACCCACCAGAGTCCGCACGATTTCCTGGGCGACCAGTTCGCTGTTGGCGACCGTCCCCACGCTGCTCTGCGCGATCGAGAACAGCAGCAGCAGGGGGAGCGCCGCACCGGCGTACGCGAGCACCAGGGTGTTCACCACCGAGGCGATGTGGTCCCGGCCGATGCGGATGGCCGCGCGGTACAGGGCGCGCGGGCCCATCTTCGGGTCCGCCTGGTGCAGTTCCCACACCGCCGACGTCTGGGTCACGGTCACGTCGTCCAGCACACCGAGAGATCCGATGATGATGCCGGCGAGCAGCAGGCCGGACATGTCGATCTCCGGATAGAGCCCATGGATGAGGCCCGTGTAGTCATCGGTGTTGCCGGTGAGGGACGCCCAGTCGATGAACACCGAGCCGAGCAGACCGATCAGCAGCAGCGAGATCAGGGTGCCGATCACGGCCACCGAGGTCCGCGCGGTGAGCCCGTGACAGCTGTAGAGCGCGATCAGCATGATGGCGCTCGCCCCGACCACCGCGACGACCAGGGGATTCGAGCCCTGCAGGATGGCGGGCAGGATGAAGACGGTCAGGATCCCGAAGCTCGCGGCCAGCGCGATCAGCGCCATCACCCCGCGCATCCTGCCGACCGCCACCACCGCCAGCGCGAAGATGCCGGCGAGGACCAGGATCGGCACCTTGCGGTTCACATCGGTGACCGAGTACTGCAGGTCGGGCGGGGCGTCGGGGGCATAGGCGACCACCACCCCCTGGCCCTCCTCCAGTTGGCGAGGGGCGTCCGGCTGCACGATCTCGACGAACTTCCGGCCCTTGTCCTTGCCCGTGGTGACCTCGACGGTCGCCTTCGCGCACTGTCCTTGCTGGGCGTTGACCGCCTCACGTCCTTCCGGCGTGCTCGTGTCACCGGTCGGCGGGACCTGCGCGGCGTTCACGTCCTTGCAGTCCACCGGGTCGACCTGGACCACCGTGCCCTGCTCGGTCTGCCGGTCGAACCCGACGCCGGTGCGTTCGTGCTCCGGCACGCCTCCGGGCCACAGGACGGCGAGGCCGACGAGTACCGCGGTGGCGAAGGGAATCAGTACCGCGGCGATGACCTTGCGCAGGTGCTTGGAGACGGGCGCCGCGGGACCGTGGCTGTGGCCGTGGCTGTGGATATGACCATGTGCCTGTCCGGTCGGTTCGGGGGACTGCTGCGAGGAAGTCACCGACCGATCATCGCAAGAACGACCGGGGCCCTCTGTTCAGCGTGGCCGGGAGGGCGCTAGCGTGGTGCCACCTTTGCACACGCGGGAGCTCGGAGCACCGGGCTGAGAGGGCGCTGACATCCGTACGAAGGGTACGGAAACGGCTGCGTCGACCGCCGAACCTGTTACCGGGTAATGCCGGCGTAGGGAGTAGGTCACGATGACCGTTCAGGACGCACGCACGCCTGCCTCGAACCAGAACGACGAGGCCGGGAAGTCCATCGGCTGGCACAAGGGATACGTCGAGGGGTCGCGCCCCGACCTCCGTGTGCCGGTCCGCAAGGTGCACCTCACCAACGGCAAGGACGTGACGCTGTACGACACGTCGGGGCCGTACACCGACCCGAACGTCGAGACCGACGTGCGCCGCGGCCTGGAGCCGCTGCGCGAGAACTGGATCATCGCCCGGGGCGACACCGAGGAGTACGCGGGCCGTCCGGTCCGCCCGGAGGACGACGGGATCAAGCACACCTCGCCGCGCGGCGGGCTGCGCAACCTCGACGCCGTGTTCCCCGGCCGTCCGCGCCAGCCCCGCCGCGGCCGCGACGGCCAGGCGGTGACGCAGCTGGCGTACGCCCGGCGTGGCGAGATCACACCGGAGATGGAGTACGTCGCGATCCGCGAGAACGTCTCCCCCGAGGTCGTGCGCGAGGAGATCGCGGCCGGCCGGGCCGTGCTGCCGGCCAACGTCAACCACCCGGAGATCGAGCCGATGATCATCGGCAAGCGGTTCCTGGTGAAGGTCAACGCCAACATCGGCAACTCGGCGGTCACCTCCTCCATCGAGGAGGAGGTGGAGAAGATGACCTGGGCCACCCGCTGGGGCGCCGACACGGTCATGGACCTCTCCACCGGCCGCAACATCCACACCACCCGCGAGTGGGTGCTGCGCAACTCGCCCGTCCCGATCGGCACCGTGCCGCTGTACCAGGCACTGGAGAAGGTCGACGGCAAGGCCGAGGAGCTGACCTGGGAGATCTACAAGGACACGGTCATCGAGCAGGCCGAGCAGGGCGTCGACTACATGACGGTCCACGCCGGCGTGCTGCTGCGCTACGTCCCGCTGACCGCGCGCCGCAAGACCGGCATCGTCTCCCGCGGCGGCTCCATCATGGCGGCGTGGTGCCTCGCGCACCACAAGGAGTCGTTCCTCTACGAGAACTTCGAGGAACTGTGCGAGATCCTCGCCGCATACGACGTGACGTACTCGCTGGGCGACGGTCTGCGGCCCGGCTCGATCGCGGACGCCAATGACGAGGCCCAGTTCGCGGAGCTCAGGACGCTGGGTGAGCTGAACACGATCGCCAAGCGCCACAACGTGCAGACCATGATCGAGGGCCCGGGGCACGTCCCGATGCACAAGATCAAGGAGAACATCGACCTCCAGCAGGAGATATGCGAGGAGGCGCCGTTCTACACGCTCGGCCCGCTGACCACCGATGTGGCCCCGGCCTACGACCACATCACCTCGGGTATCGGCGCCGCGATGATCGCCTGGTGGGGCACCGCGATGCTCTGCTACGTCACGCCCAAGGAGCACCTGGGCCTGCCGAACCGGGACGACGTGAAGACCGGCGTCATCACTTACAAGATCGCCGCTCATGCGGCGGACCTCGCCAAGGGTCACCCGGGCGCCCAGGAGTGGGACGACGCGCTGTCGGACGCCCGGTTCGAGTTCCGGTGGGAGGACCAGTTCAATCTGGCTCTCGACCCGGACACGGCACGCGAGTTCCACGACGAGACGCTGCCCGCGGAGCCGGCCAAGACGGCGCACTTCTGCTCCATGTGCGGGCCGAAGTTCTGCTCGATGAAGATCTCGCAGGACATCCGGCGCGAGCACGGCGGTGACCTGAAGGAGCAGGAGATCGAGGCCGGAATGGCGGAGAAGTCCGCGGAGTTCGCTGCGGCGGGCAACCGGGTCTACCTCCCGCTGGCCGACTGACGGCCGCCCGATGGGCGTCTGCCTGTTTCACGTGAAACGTCTGTTCGTTTCACGTGAAACAGGCGCTCAGCCGGGGTTCGGCGCTCCTCCGGCGCCGGTGCTCGTCTTGCGTTCCGGCGTTCGTCCTGCGTCCAGCGTTCGCCTTGCGCTCGGCGTTCGTCCTGCGCTCGGTTCACGCGCTCAGTCGGGCTGGTGCTCCGGGCCTCCGAAGTCCGGACTGGTGAAGTCGGGACTGGTGAACGTCGGACGGGAGCCGGTGGCGCCCTCGCTGGGGCTGGAGAACTCCGGTCCGCTGTAACCGACCTTCGGGATCCGGCCGACATGGCGCGGCGGCACCCCCGAGAGGGGGTCCGCGCTGGGATCCGCCAGCGCGTCCCGGAGAAACGGCAGGATGCCCCGTTCCAGCAGGGCGTGACGCCACGCCTCCTTGGCCCGGGCCACCTCGTCGGGAAGCTCGTCGCCGGCTTCCTCCGCGGGCACCTGGGTGGAGCTGTTGCGCAGCGCCGTGACCAGGATGCCGATCGCGGCGGCCAGGATGCCGGCCGCGGTGACGGCCCCGAAGAACCAGCCGGCGGTCAGCAGGGAGTCCGCGAAGGCGGGTGCGGGGTCGAACATCTTCAGGACATAGCCGACCAGCAGGAAAATGACCGCCGCCGTGCCGGCCAGAACCGGTGCCAGGACGGTGACGACGACCCCGACTCCGGCGCCCGGTCCCGAGTCGCTCTCGTCCCCGGACGGTGCCAGGACGGCGTCGATGGCGGACACCCCGCCCGTGGTGCGCGACTCCTCGCGCACCTTGACGTAGTGGTCGTACTCAGCGGCGGCGGCCGCGGAGATCAGCGCGGTTGCGTTCAGCGCCATGGTGCGCAGCTGCTCGTTGTTGAGCCGCTGCCCGATCCCGGCGAGATCCGGACGGTCGTGCGCGGTGCGCAGTGCGTCGTCGAGGATGCGCTCGTACTCGGCGCGGTCCTCGGTCAGCAGGTGCGGAGCGCTTTTCATGTGCATCCCCCGATGCTCCGTAGGACCCGGTTTGCCCGCGTAGATCGGGCAGCCGGGCAGAAACGGAGGAGAGCCTGCCAAGGAAATACCGATGGTAGAGCGGTTATGGCGAGGGGTGACAGAGGAATTCCGGAAATCGCCTGGCCCGACTGCGCTGCGTTATGCCTCAGTTGGGCAGGGGAAGCTGTACGACCAGCAGCTTTCCGGCCATGGTCACACCGCCGTCCATGGCGATCGCCAGGCCGTCCGCGTACACGTGGGGGCCTTCGACCGTCGGGCCGCCGCCGTCCTCGCCGTCCTCCGAACCCACCTCGCCGAGGAGATACGGAATCGGGCTGTGGCCGTGGACGATGCGCTCGCCGCCGTAGGCCGTCAGGAGTTCCTGCACGGCCGTGGACCCCGCCTCGTCCCGGAAGGCGAAGCGCTTGGTGAGCTTGCGGAACAGGTCCCAGCACTCGTCGGCGTCGTTGCGGGTGAGGATCTCGTGGACGGTGTCGTTGACGTCCTCGATGGTCGATCCGTACTCCAGGTAGGCGGTGGTGTCGGAGTGGACCAGCAGGTGCCCGTCCTCCTCCACCACGGCGTCCAGCCGGGACATCCACTGGAGGTGGACGTCCTGGAGGCGGTCCATGTCGCTCTTCTGGCCGCCGTTGAGCAGCCAGGCCGCCTGGAAAGTGGCCGTGCCGGCACCGGAGTTGACGGGAGTGTCCGCGAACCGCTTGGCGCCCAGCAGCAGCAGTTCGTGATTGCCCATCAGGGCCTTGCAGTAGCCGCCGGCGGCGGCGGCCTCGGCGGAGAGCCGCATGACGAGGTCGATCACGCCGATGCCGTCGGGACCGCGGTCGGTGAAGTCGCCGAGGAACCACAGCCGGGCGTTCCCCGCCGACCAGTGTCCTTCGGTGTCGATGAGGCCCTGCCGGTGCAGGGCGGCCAGCAGCTCGTCGAGGTACCCGTGCACGTCCCCCACCACGTACAGGGGACCCGGGCCGCCGTCCGGAGCCGGTGCCGCGGCCTGGGCCGGGGCCTCCTCGGGGGCGACGGACACCTGGACGGTGTCACCCCGGTTGATCACCGGGAGGTCGCGCTCGGTCGGCGTGTACCCCTCGGGCGGCTCGCCCTCGGGGAACGCGTTGCCCGGGTGCGCGGCCTGCGCTGCATGAGCCTGAACGGGCACCTGCGCGTACGGCGGCACGCGGAAGTCGCGCAACGTCGCCGTCCGCACCACGGGTCCTTGACCGGCCCCCTGAGTCATCGACCCCTCCACCACCGTCGCGACGCCCTACACCTGGCGGACCGGCCTGGTCGGGGCGGTCCGCGGTGTCGTCCGCCCATCATAGGAATGAGGCTTGTGCTGTGTGACGCACCAGGGGTGGTGAATCCGGGTGCACCCCCGGTTCGCCGGTCGATTTCTCCCCTATTGGGGAGGAATGTTCCTGCTGTTGACCAAGGGGTGGACCCGGCCGTTCCCGGGTGTCACGTGTCGGTCACTCCTGGGACGGGGATCGGGGAGGGCTGACCGTGGTCCGCGGGGGCCGTCGCTGGGAGGACGTCCGGACGATCAGCTCGGTCGGTATCACCTGCTCCACGGGCCGGTCGGTGTCGATGCCCTCGATCGCGTCGATGAGGAGCTGGACGACCGCGGTGCCGATCCGCCGGGGCTTGAGGGAGAGGGTGGTGATGGGCGGTTCAGTGGCGGCGTAGACGGTCGACTCGCTGCAGCAGACCAGCAGGAGGTCGTCCGGCACGCGCAGCCCGTAGCGCCGTGCCGCCGCCAGCAGGTCGGTGCCGTTGGGGTCGAAGAGCCCGTACACCGCGTCGGGGCGGTCCGGGCGGGCGAGCAACCGGTCGGCGGCGACCGCGCCGGCGCAGGGGTCGTGGGCCGGGTAGGCCTCGTAGACCGGGTCCTGCCCGACGCGCTCGCACCAGTGCAGGTACGCGGTGGTGGACAGGCGCGTGTAGGTGTCGGTGGTGGTGCCGGTGAGGAGCCCGATGCGGCGGGCGCCGGCGGCGGCGAGGTGGTCCAGGAGGTCGAGGACCGCTGCCTCGTGGTCGTTGTCGACCCAGGCGGTGACCGGGAGCGTGCCGGCCGGGCGGCCGTCGGAGACGACGGGGAGGCCCTGGCGGACCAGCTCGGTGACGACCGGGTCGTGGTCGGAGGGGTCGATGACGACGGTGCCGTCGAGGGCGACGTTCGACCAGACGTCATGGCGGGAGGTGGCGGGCAGGATGACCAGGGCGTAGCCGCGGGCGAGCGCGGCGGAGGTGGCGGCCCTGGCCATCTCGGCGAAATACGCGAACTCGGTGAAGGTGAAAGGTTCATCCCCGTAGGTCGTCACGGTCAGGCCGATGAGGCCGGACTTGCCGGTACGGAGCGTGCGGGCCGCGGCGGACGGGCGATAGCCCAGCCGGTCGGCGACCTCGCGGACATGGCGGCGGGTGGCGTCCGGGAGCCGGCCCTTGCCGTTGAGCGCGTCGGAGACAGTCGTGATGGAGACCCCGGCTGCGGCGGCCACGTCCCGGATGCCCGCTCGCCCTTGCCGGCTTCCCCGGGTCTGTGCCCGGCTCACCTGGTGCTTCCCTGCTGCTGTCATGGCGAGCCGATAGTAGGGCGATGTCGGGTGGTTGAGCCGTCCGCATATTCACTCGTTGACAGGCACGTTTCTGCACGGTCGCCACCCCAAAACACCTCCGATTCCCAGGTGTTGTACGCCTCCCGCTTGCTGTCGCGAGTTGTCGGCATGCATGGGCCTGTCGCATGGGCGATGTTTCGATGAGGTCTCAACTCACCTCTACGGGGGACGCGCGCCACGGCGCGAGCCATGGGCGTGCGCCACCCCGGGGAGCGCTCCCCCGAGGTGGCGCGCCGGTGCCGTGCGGGGTGCGCGGGAGCCGCGCGCGGTCTGCGCCGGTGCTGGCGCGGTGTCGCCGGGACGGCACGGAGCCCTTGCGAGGGGCGGGTGGGAAGCCCCGGACGGGGTGGGCGGCGCGCCTCGGAGGAGCCCCGTGGGAAATCGGCCATTCGCAGCGGGCCGGAATCCTCATATGGTGAGCAGTATTGGTGGTACGTACGGTCGAGGAGGACCACAGTGAGCGAGACGAGCCCGAAGCTGCGCGCCGTGCTGGGCGGCATTCCCACCTACAAGCCGGGCAAGCCCGCCGCGGCCGAGGGACCGGTCGCGTACAAGCTGTCCTCCAACGAGAACCCGTACCCGCCGCTGCCGGGGGTGATGGAGAGCGCGCTGGCCGCGGCGGCGGCGTTCAACCGGTACCCGGACATGGCGTGCACGGGGCTGATGAACGAGCTGGCCGAGCGCTTCGGCGTGCCCGTGTCGCACCTGGCCACCGGCACCGGTTCGGTGGGCGTGGCCCAGCAGCTGGTGCAGGCCACCTCCGGTCCCGGTGACGAGGTGATCTACGCCTGGCGCTCCTTCGAGGCGTACCCGATCATCACGCAGGTCAGCGGGGCGACGCCGGTGCAGGTGCCGCTCACCCCGGGTGATGTGCACGACCTGGACGCGATGGCCGACGCGATCACCGACCGCACCCGGCTTGTTTTCGTGTGCAACCCGAACAACCCGACCGGCACCGTGGTGCGGCGGGCCGAGCTCGAGCGGTTCCTGGACCGGGTCCCGTCCGACGTGCTGGTGGTGCTCGACGAGGCGTACCGCGAGTTCATCAGGGACGTCGAGGTGCCGGACGGCGTGGAGATCTATCGTGAGCGGCCCAATGTGGCCGTGCTGCGCACCTTCTCCAAGGCGTACGGGCTGGCCGGGCTGCGCGTCGGTTTCGCGGTCGCGCACGACCCGGTGGCCGCGGCGCTGCGCAAGACCGCGGTCCCGTTCGGGGTCAGCCAGCTCGCGCAGGACGCGGCCGTGGCCTCGCTGCGCGCGGAGGACGAGCTGCTGGGCCGGGTGGGCTCCCTGGTGTGCGAGCGGCAGCGGGTGTCGGAGGGGCTCGCCGGCCAGGGCTGGACGGTCCCGGAGACGCAGGCCAACTTCGTCTGGCTGCGGCTGGGCGAGCTGACCGTGGACTTCGCGGCCGCCTGTGAGCAGGCGGGCGTGGTGGTGCGGGCGTTCCCGGGGGAGGGCGTGCGGGTCACCATCGGTGAGAGCGAGGCCAACGACATCTTCCTGCGCGCGGCGGAGGCCTTCCGCAAGGAGCGCTACTAGGGGGTGTCTTGTCGATCAGGCCGGATCGGCGAGCGGCGTCCGACGCCGTGCATCGCAAGGCGGAGGAGGGAGTCATGGCGGTGGGGGCACCTCCCGTGCCCGCAGGGCCACGGGGGACCATGACGACCGACGACAACGCCGCGAGGTGCGGCGCCGGACACCGGGAGCCCGGCATGATCGGCGAGACACCCCCTAGGGACTGTCCGCAAAGCATCGGCGTCCGCCCGGAGGGCGGGCCGGGCGAGACTTTGCGAACACGACCCGGATCACCGGGCGTCGCGCCCCCGGTCGTCCCGGGGGCGTGGCGCGGTGGTGCGGGCGGGCGCGCGCGGGACGGGGCGCGCCTGCGCGGCTGAGGGGCGGCGCCGGGGCGCGCCGTCGTCGGGTGCCCCCCGGCCGGGTGGCGGTCAGGGCGTCGTCTCGACGCGGATGGGGTCACCGGGGCGGACCGTGGCGAGGACGCGCGGGTCGCCGTCGACGCGCCCGAGGATGTTGCAGGGGCTCGCGAGGCGGCATTCGTCCCCGCGCGAGATGGGGGTAGGGCCGTAGGGGAGGGCCAGGGCGTCGCCCTCGGTCCAGAAGGCGACGGTGCCCGGCTCGACCACCTGGCGGGCGTCGGCCTCCAGGGCCGGGGAGACCGGTGTCTCGAAGTAGACCTCCTCGCCCCAGGTGTGGGCCGTGCAGGTGATCGGGAGAACCGCTGCGAGCGCCTTGCTGGTGGGCGTGTCGTCCAGGGTCGCGGTGGCCTGGCCGGCGGGCCAGGAGAGTCGGATCTGCATGCGCAAAATTCAACAAGATGTTGAACTTTCGCGGAAGAGGCCCCCCGGTTTCCGGTACGGATTTCGTTTGAGTCATAATAGCTTGTGATTGTGAACGCATTCACAAGCGCGCCTGGTTCCTCCCAAGATCCACCGGAATCGGCGAGGCGACGCAAGGACGTCCGGACCGTAGGACGTAGGCCGTAAGGAGAAGCTGACGTGGACCTGGCTCTGGCGCCAGAGACGCTGGCGAGGTGGCAGTTCGGTATCACCACCGTCTACCACTTCCTCTTCGTTCCTTTGACGATCTCCCTCGCCGCACTCACCGCCGGTCTCCAGACGGCATGGGTGCGCACCGAGAAGGAGAAGTACCTCAGGGCGACGAAGTTCTGGGGGAAGCTGTTCCTCATCAACATCGCGATGGGCGTGGTCACGGGCATCGTGCAGGAGTTCCAGTTCGGCATGAACTGGTCCGACTACTCGCGCTTCGTCGGAGACGTCTTCGGAGCGCCGCTGGCCTTCGAGGCGCTGATCGCGTTCTTCTTCGAATCGACCTTCATCGGTCTGTGGATCTTCGGCTGGGACAAGCTGCCGAAGAGGATCCACCTCGCCTGCATATGGATGGTGTCGATCGGCACCATCCTCTCGGCGTACTTCATCCTGGCGGCGAACTCCTGGATGCAGCACCCGGTCGGTTACAAGATCAACGAGAAGACCGGCCGCGCCGAGCTCACCGACTTCTGGCTGGTGCTCACCCAGAACACGACCCTGACGCAGGTGTTCCACACCATGTCGGCGGCCTTCCTGACGGGTGGCGCGTTCATGGTCGGCATCGCCGCCTTCCACCTGGCGCGCAAGAAGCACATCCCGGTGATGAAGACCTCGCTCCGCATGGGACTGGTCACCGTAGTCGTCGGCGGCATGTTCACCGCGATCAGCGGTGACTTCCTCGGCAAGGTCATGTACGAACAGCAGCCGATGAAGATGGCCGCGGCCGAGGCGCTGTGGGAGGGCGAGAAGCCGGCGCCGTTCTCGGTCTTCGCCGTCGGCGACGTGGACAAGGGCCACAACAAGGTGGCGGTGGAGATCCCCGGACTGCTCTCCTTCCTCGCCCACAGCGACTTCGAGTCGTACGTCCCCGGCATCAACGACACCAACAAGGCCCTCCAGGAGAAGTACGGCCCCGGCGACTACCGGCCCAACATCCCCGTCGCGTACTGGGGGTTCCGGTGGATGATCGGCTTCGGCATGGCGTCCTTCTCGCTCGGCCTGCTCGGCCTCTGGCTGACCCGGAAGCGGTTCCTGCTGCCGCCACGGCTGCGGGTGGCGGCGGACGAGGTGCCCCACCTGGTGCTGTTCCGCAAGCCCCTGAGCCCCAAGCTGACCAAGCTGTACTGGCTCGTCGCGCTGTGGACCCTGGCCTTCCCGCTCATCGCCAACTCATGGGGATGGATCTTCACCGAGATGGGCCGCCAGCCCTGGGTGGTGTACGGGGTGCTGCGCACCCGTGACGCGGTCTCGCCCGGAGTCTCCCAGGCCGAGGTGATCACCTCGATGGTCGTCTTCACCGCCCTCTACGCGGTGCTCGCCGTGATCGAGGTCCGGCTGCTCGTGAAGTACGTGAAGGCCGGTCCTCCGGAGCTGACCGAGTCCGACCTCAACCCGCCCACCAGGATCGGCGGCCACGACCGGGACCCGGAGAACCCCGAGCGTGAAGTCGACCGGCCCATGGCCTTTTCGTACTGAGGACTGGAGCTGCGTCATGGAACTTCACGACATCTGGTTCGTCGTCATCGCGGTCCTGTGGACCGGGTACTTCTTCCTGGAGGGCTTCGACTTCGGCGTCGGCGTCCTGACCAAGCTGCTCGCCCGCAACCGGGTCGAGAAGCGGGTACTGATCAACACCATCGGACCCGTCTGGGACGGCAACGAGGTGTGGCTGCTCACGGCCGGCGGGGCGACGTTCGCCGCCTTCCCCGACTGGTACGCCACCCTCTTCTCCGGCTTCTACCTGCCGCTGCTGGTCATCCTGGTCTGCCTCATCGTCCGGGGTGTCGCCTTCGAGTACCGGGCCAAGCGCCCGGAGGAGAAGTGGCAGCACAACTGGGAGCAGGCCATCTTCTGGACGTCGCTGATCCCCGCGTTCCTCTGGGGTGTCGCCTTCGCCAACATCGTCCGGGGCGTGCGGATCGACGCCACCAAGGAGTACGTCGGCACGATGGTCGACCTGCTCAACCCGTTCGCCCTGCTGGGCGGAGCGGTGACACTGACGCTCTTCACCTTCCACGGCACCGTCTTCACGGCCCTGAAGACGGTCGGGGACATCCGGGTGCGGGCGCGCCGGCTGGCGCTGGTGCTGGGAGCGGTCACCGTGGTGCTGTCCCTCGGCTTCCTGGGGTGGCTCCAGGTGTCCCGCGGCGACGGCACGAGCCTCGTCGCCATGGCGGTCGCCGCCGTGGCCCTGCTCGGAGCGGTCGGCGCGATCAAGGCCGGGCGCGAAGGCTGGTCGTTCGCGCTCTCGGGCATCACGATCGCGGCCGCGGTGGCCATGCTCTTCCTGACGCTCTTCCCGAACGTCATGCCGTCCTCGCTCAGTCCGGAGTGGAGCCTGACCGTCGCCAACTCCGCGTCCAGCCCGTACACCCTGAGGATCATGACCTGGTGTGCGGCGATCGCCGCGCCGCTGGTGATGCTGTACCAGGGGTGGACGTACTGGGTCTTCCGCAAGCGCATCGGCACCCAGCACATCGCCGACGCCCACTAGCGCACTGGTAGGGATGTTTCACGTGAAACCGATCGACCCGCGTCTGCTCCGCTACGCCCGGGCCACCCGTCTGTTCCTCGCGGCCGTGGTGGTCCTGGGTGTCGTCGGGGCGGTGCTGGTCGTCGCCCAGGCCATGCTCATCGCCGAAGTGGTGGTGGGGGCGTTCCAGCGGGGGCTGGACGCCGGAGACCTGGGGACGCCACTGGCGCTGCTGGCCGCGGTCGCGGTCGGGCGGGGTGTCGTCACGTGGCTGACCGAGCTGGCGGCCCATCGGGCCAGCGCCGCGGTCAAGTCCGAGCTGCGCGGCCGGCTGCTGGAGCGGGCTGCCGCGCTCGGGCCGGGATGGCTGAGCGGGCAGCGGGCCGGGTCGCTGGTGGCGCTGGCCACCCGGGGGGTGGACGCGCTCGACGACTACTTCGCGCGCTACCTGCCGCAGCTCGGGCTCGCGGTGGTGGTGCCGGTGGCGGTGCTGGCGCGGATCGTCACCGAGGACTGGGTGTCGGCGGCGATCATCGTCGGCACCCTGCCGCTGATCCCGATCTTCATGGTCCTGATCGGGTGGGCCACCCAGGCCCGGATGGACCGGCAGTGGAAGCTGCTGTCCCGGTTGTCCGGACACTTCCTCGACGTGGTGGCCGGGCTGCCGACGCTGAAGGTGTTCGGCCGGGCCAAGGCGCAGGCGCAGTCGATCCGGGCCATCACCTCCGAGTACCGGCAGGCGACGCTGCGCACCCTGCGGATCGCCTTCCTGTCGTCCTTCGCCCTGGAGCTGCTCTCCACGCTGTCCGTCGCCCTGGTGGCCGTCGGGGTCGGCATGCGGCTGGTGCACGGCGACCTGGATCTGTACACGGGGCTGGTGATCCTGATCCTGGCACCGGAGGCGTACCTGCCGCTGCGGCAGGTCGGCGCCCAGTACCACGCGGCCGCGGAGGGGCTGTCGGCCGCCGAGGAGATCTTCGCCGTACTGGAGACCCCGGTGCGCACGGCCGGTGGCGGGGCGGTGCCCGGCGCGGTGCGGGGCGAGCCGGTCGGTGGCGGGGCCGTGCCCGGCGCGGTGCGGCTGGAGCTGGAGAACGTGACCGTGCGGCACGCGGGTCGCGCCGAGCCCTCGCTGGACAGCGCGTCACTCGTCGTCGAACCGGGTGAGACAGTCGCCCTGGTCGGGCCGAGCGGGGTCGGCAAGTCGACGCTGCTGGACGTCGTGCTGGGGTTCGTGGAGCCGTCGGAGGACGGTGGCGCGGTACGCGTCGGGGGAGCCGACCTGCGGTCGGTGGACCCGGAGCGCTGGCGGGAGCGGATCGCCTGGGTGCCCCAGCGGCCGTACCTCTTCGCCGGGACCATCGCGGAGAACGTGCGCCTCGCCCGGCCGGACGCCGACGACGACGCCGTGGCGCGGGCGCTGCGCGACGCGGGGGCGGCCGAGTTCGTGGACGCGCTGCCGGCGGGTGCCGGGACGGTGCTGGGCGAGGACGGCGCGGGACTGTCGGCGGGCCAGCGCCAACGGCTCGCCCTGGCCCGGGCGTTCCTGGCCGACCGGCCGCTGCTCCTGCTGGACGAGCCGACGGCGGCGCTGGACGGCGCGACGGAGGGCGCCGTGGTGGAGGCGGTGCGCCGTCTCGCCGAGGGGCGGACGGTCCTCCTGGTGGTGCACCGCCCGGCGCTCCTGGCGGTGGCCGACCGGGTCGTCACGCTGGGGGAGCCGGCCGCCGGCGTCACGGGGACCGCCGAGAGGGGCGCGCCGCGCGGACTGGACGCGCTGGACGCGGCCTTCGGGCTCGTGGGCGGGCACCAGGCCCCCGTCGAGACCGGTGCCGGCGTCGGTGCCGGTGCCGGTGCCGCGGACGCTGGCGGGGCCGCGGCCGCGGACGGCGACTCCGGGCACGGCGGCGGGGTGCTGGCACGGGTGCGCAGGACGGCCGGCGACCTCCGTGGCCGGCTCGGTCTGGCGCTGCTGCTGGGCAGCCTGGCGCTGGGGTCGGCCGTGGGGCTGATGGCCGTGTCCGGGTGGCTGATCTCCCGGGCCTCCGAGCAGCCCCCCGTGCTCCACCTGATGGTGGCCGTGACGGCGACCCGGGCGTTCGGCATCGGGCGGGCCGTGTTCCGGTACGCCGAGCGGCTGGTGTCGCACGACGCCGTGCTGCGGATGCTGGCCGATCTGCGGGTGGCCGTCTACTGCGGGCTGGAGCGGATCGCCCCGGCGGGGCTGCGCACGGTCCGCCGCGGCGACCTCCTGTCCCGGCTCGTCTCCGACGTGGACGCCCTCCAGGACTACTGGCTGCGGTGGCTGCTGCCCGCCGGTACCGCCGCCGTGGTCGGCGCGGGGGCCGTCGGGTTCACCGCGTGGCTGCTGCCCGAGGCCGGGGCGGTCCTCGCGGCCGGGCTCCTCGTCGCGGGCGTGGCCGTGCCGGTGGTGAGCGGCGCGGTGGCCCGCCGCGCCGAGCAGCGGCTCGCCCCGGCCCGCGGCGCGCTCGCGACCCGGATCGTGGACCTGCTGCGCGGCTGCGCCGAGCTGACGGTGGCGGGGGCCCTGGCCGGGCGGCTCACCCGCATGCGGGAGGCGGACGGCGCACTCACCCGCATCGCCACCCGGCAGGCCACCGCCACCGCCCTGGGCGGCGGACTGTCCGCGCTGGTCACCGGGGTCACCGTGGCGGCGGCCGCGTTCGTCGGCGCGGGTGCGGTGCACGACGGGCGGCTCGACGGGGTGGCGCTGGCCGTGGTCGTCCTCACCCCGCTCGCCGCGTTCGAGGCGGTCACCGGCCTCCCGTCGGCCGTCCAGTACCGCCAGCGCGTCAAGCGGAGCGCGGAGCGGGTGTACGAGGTCCTCGACGCGCCCGTGCCCGTGCACGAACCGAGCGAGCCCCGGACCGCGCCGGACAGCCCGTTCCCGCTGGAGCTGCGCGGCCTCACCGCCCGCTACCCGGGCCAGGAGCGGGACGCCCTCGCGGGGTTCGACCTGCGCCTGGAGCCCGGCCGGCGGGTCGCCGTCGTCGGGGCGTCCGGGTCCGGCAAGACGACACTCGCCCAGGTGCTGCTGCGGTTCCTGGACGTGCGGGACGGGACGTACCGGATCGGCGGCACGGACGCGGACGCGCTCGACGGCGACGACGTACGCCGGCTGGTCGGGCTCTGCGCCCAGGACGCGCACATCTTCGACAGCTCCGTCCGGGAGAACCTGCGGCTGGCCAGGACCGGCGCGAGCGACGGCGACCTGCGCGCGGCGCTCGGCCGGGCCCGGCTGCTGGACTGGGTGGACGGCCTGCCCGAGGGGCTGGACACCCTGGTGGGCGAGCACGGCGCACGGCTCTCCGGCGGCCAGCGGCAGCGTCTGGCCCTCGCCCGGGCGCTCCTCGCCGACTTCCCCGTACTGGTGCTGGACGAGCCCGCCGAGCACCTGGACCTCGCCACGGCGGACGCCCTCACCGACGACCTGCTGCGGGCCACCGAGGGCCGGACGACCGTGCTGATCACCCACCGGCTGCACGGCCTGGACGCCGTCGACGAAGTCGTCGTCCTCGAGGACGGGCGTGCCGTGCAGCGCGGCCCGTACGCCGAGCTGGCGGACGCGGACGGGGCACTGCGCCGCATGCTGGAGCGCGAGCGGGAGGCGGACCGGCTGCTGCTGTCCCCCACGCCGCGCCGGGCATGACCGTGTCCGGGCGACCGCAGCACCCGGTGCACCAGGAGCACGGCGTGGCAGCGGCGGCGGGTCCAGCCGGTGCGGCGGTCCGGGGACGGACCACCGGCGACGGCGGTGGCGATGGCGGTACGTCGGTGGTGGCGGTACATCGGTGGTGCGGGGAGCGCCCCTGGAGGCACCCTTCCGGGTGCGCCCGTAGGCCGGGCGGGGCAACGGCTGTGGGCCGGACGGCGGTACGACACCGCTGGGATGCCGCACATCGGGGGCGCCCGGCGCCACCATCCCAGGATGTTGTTCGTGGCGCTGGCCGTCCTGCTCGCTCTGCTCCCCCAGCCCTCGGCCGCCGCCGCCGAAGGGCCGGGCGGCACGGCCGGAGAGGTGGCGCGGCTGTACGACGAGGCCGCGCGGGCCACCGAGACGTACGAGCGCGGCCGGCGGGCGGCGGCCGGGCAGCGCGCCCTCGCCGGCCGGCTCCAGCGGCAGTTGGTCCTCAAGCGGCGGGAGCTGGCCCTGCTCAACGACCGGATGGGCGAGGTGGCCCGGGCCCAGTACCGCGCGGGCGGGTCGGTGGGCCTGACCGCGCGGCTGTTGCTGGGGGACGACGTGGACGAGGTGATGCGGGCGGAGCGGCTCGCCCGGCAGGCGGACCGGGCGGTGAACCGCCTCATGGAGCGCACCCGGGATGCGGAGCGGCGCCTCGCCCGGGCGGAGGCGGCGGCCCGCGCCGCGTGGCAGGACCTGGACGCGCGCCGGAAGCGGCTGGCCACGATCCGGGTGGGCATCGAGGCGCGGCTGGAGCGCGCCCAGCGGCGGCTCCAGGTGGAGGCGGACCGGCGGGTGGCGGCGGGCCGGTGCGCGGTGGGGGACGCGGGCGGGGGTGCCGGTGCGGCCGCCGCGACGGGTGCGGGCGGGGGCTCGGGTGCGGGTTCGGGTGCGGTCGAGGCGGTGGGTGCAGGCGCGGGCGGGGCGCGGGGCTGGGTGGCGCCGGTGGAGGGGTACGTCCTGTCCGCCGGGTTCCACCGGGCGGGCACGCACTGGGCGCACCGCCACACGGGGCAGGACTTCGCGGTGGACGTCGGCACCCCGGTGCGGTCGATCGGGACCGGGCGGGTGCGGTCGGTGTCGTGCGGCGGGGCGTTCGGCATCGAGGTGGTCGTGCGGCACGCGGGCGGCTGGTACTCGCAGTACGCGCACCTCGCCGCGCCCGTCGTGGCACCGGGGCAGCCGGTGGCCACCGGTCAGGTGATCGGGCGGTCGGGGAACACCGGCAACTCGACGGGGCCGCACCTCCACTTCGAGGTGCGGCTGACTCCGTACATGGGATCGGCCGTGGACCCGGTGCGCTGGCTGGGCGAGCACGGGGTCCGGTTGGGCGGGTGAGGGGCAGGGGCGTCAGTACGCGCCGAGGATGTCCTCGATGACGCGTGCGACCCCGTCGTCGTTGTTGGCCACGGTCCGGCCGGAGGCGGCGGCGACCACGTCCGGGTGCGCGTTGCCCATCGCGTACGAGCGGCCCGCCCAGGACAGCATCTCGATGTCGTTCGGCATGTCCCCGAACGCCACCACCTCGTCGGCGGAGATGCCGCGCTCGGCGCAGCACAGCGCGAGCGTGCTCGCCTTGGACACGCCCAGTCCGCTGATCTCCAGCAGCGCGCTGGGGCTGGAGCGGGTGATGCTGGCGTGCTCGCCGGCCGCCGTGCGCGCCAGGGCGAGGAAGCCGTCCGGCGTCAGGTCGGGGTGGTGGGCGAGGAGCTTGAGCACGGGGGCGGTGAGGCCCGGCCCCGCCTCGTGCAGCAGGTCCTCGGCGGGGGCGATGGTGGCGTCGGGGTCGAGCCAGAAGGGCGGGTAGTCGGGCTCGTAGTGGAAGCCGGTGGTGAACTCGACGGCGAACGCCGTGCCGGGCGCCTCGCGGCGGAGCGTACCGATGACTTCCAGGGCCGTGGGCCGCTCCAGCGGCCGCACCTCCAGGAACGTGCCGCCGGAGTGCAGGTCGACGACGGCCGCGCCGTTGGCGCAGATGGCCAGGCCGTGGCCGTGGACGTGGTCGCTGACGACACCCATCCAGCGGGCGGGCCGGCCGGTGACGAAGAAGACCTCGATGCCGGCCTCCTCGGCCGCGGCGAGCGCTGTGATCGTCCGGTGGGAGACCGATTTGTCGTCGCGCAGAAGCGTTCCGTCGAGGTCGGTGGCGATCAACCGGGGACGTCGGTGTGCCGTGGGCCGGGGGCGGGGAGAGGTCGCTGAGGTCACCCGCCCATTCTCCCGTACGGGGGTGCACGGGCGTGCGGATAGCTGCACATCTGAGCCATGGCGGCTCTGTCGGTGGGGCGACGTAGGCTCGTTCCATGCGTCTGAGCACCGTGATCCTTCCCACCCGCCGCTGGCACGAGGGCGGTCGCGACGCGTGGCTGCGGGCCGAACGGCTCGGGTTCCACGCCGCGTACACCTACGACCACCTGTCCTGGCGGGTGCCGTTCCGGGACGGGCCCTGGTTCGGCGCGATACCGACGCTGACGGCCGCGGCCACCGCCACGGCGAGGATGCGCCTCGGCACGCTGGTGACCTCGCCGAACTTCCGGCACCCGGTCACGCTCGCCAAGGAGCTGATCTCGCTGGACGACATCTCCGGCGGCAGGTTCACGCTGGGCATCGGCGCGGGGGGCAACGGCTTCGACGCGACGGCGCTGGGCCAGGAGCCGTGGACACCGCGGGAGCGGGCGGACCGGCTCGCGGAGTTCGTGCCGCTGCTGGACCGGCTATTGACGGAGGAGTCGGTGACGCACCGGGGGGCCTTCTACTCGGCGGGCGAGGCGCACAACGTGCCCGGCTGCGTGCAGCGCCCGCGGCTGCCGTTCGCCGTCGCCGCCACGGGACCGCGCGGCATGAGGCTGGCGGCGCGGCACGGTCAGGCATGGGTGACGACGGGGGACCCGAAGCTGTACGAGTCGGGGACGCCGGAGGAGTCGTACGAGGCGCTGCGGGGCCAGCTGGAGAAGCTGGGCAAGGCGTGCGCGGAGGCCGGGCGGGAGGGCGAGCCGGACAAGATCCTGCTGACCGGCTTCACGCCGGACCGGCCGCTGGAGTCCTTCGACGCCTTCGTCGACTTCGCGGGGCGCCACTTCTCGCTGGGCTTCACCGAGATCGTGATCCACGCGCCGATCGCGGACTCGATGTTCGCCGCCGACGAGAAGGTCTTCGAGCGGATCGCGACGGAGGCCCTGGCGCAGCTGCGCTGATCCCCCGCGTGTCCGCCGAGCCGCCCGTCGTCAGTCCCGCTCGGGGAAGCGGAGGTAGGCGGGCGGCACGGCGGCCGTGAGCCAGACCCCGTTGGCGCTGACGTGGAAGATGTGGCCGTCCCGGTGCATGGCGCCGGCGTCCACCGAGAGCACGACGGGGCGGCCCCGCCGGGCGCCGACCCGGGTCGCGGTCTCGCGGTCGGGCGACAGGTGCACGTGGTGGCGGGCCATGGGGCGCAGGCCCTCGGCACGGATCGCGGGCAGGCTGCGGGCGACGGTGCCGTGGTAGAGGTGCTCGGGCGGTTCGGCGGCCGGCAGGTCCAGGTCGACGTCGACGGTATGGCCCTGGCTGGCGCGGATGCGGTCGCCGTCGATCGCGAAGCGCCGCTTGTCGTTGACCGCGACCACGTGTTCCAGTTCGGCGCGGCTGATCCTCACGCCGTGCTCGGCGGCCGCCCGCAGGAGGTCCTCGATCGCGACCCAGCCGTGCGGGTCGAGGACGAGCCCGATGCGCTCGGGCTGGTGGCGCAGATGCTTCGCGAGGTACTTCGAGACCTTCACGGTCCGTGCGCCGTCCATGCCGTCGGCGTTCCCGGTCCCGGGTGCGCCGTTCCTGCCGTTCCTGCCGTTCCTGCCGCTCATGCCGCTCAGCGTGTCAGGCATCACGCCCGTGGTGCCACAGCAATTTCCGTGAAAAGGTTTGATCCACAACCAACTTCGTTTATCCACAGGCTATTTGACGAATCTGTGGACAACTAGGCAGTCTTTTCAGCCGGTTTGCTCTACTTGCCCACAATTGTTCGGTGTTGGCATGAGAGCGTCCAAGGTCCTTGTCCGCACCTCGCGTTCGGCCGCCGCGGCGATGAACGCCGAGGTGTTGCCCGGGCCAACGAGCTGCTGCACGGCCCGGATCGTGGCGGCCGGGAGCGCCACCTGCCGGGTCGTGTCCTCCTCCACCCGAGGCCCCTCCGGAACCAGGTGCTGCTGGAGGTGCCGGGCGGCGAACGTACGCATTGCACGGGCCAGTTCGGCGTCCACCGTCTGCTGCGCGAGCGGTCGCAGCCGCCGCACCAGGGCCGCCGCCTCCGACGCGTCGGCGTCCGTCGGCGGCCGGTGCTCCAGATAGCGGGCGAAGACGTGCTCGGTGGTGAACTCCAGGAAACGGTGGGCAATGTGCTCGACCTGGCCGCGAAGTTCCCTCAGGTGTCCGGCAATCGCGGACAGCGGCACACCGGCCGCGTACAACTCGGCCGCCACGGACAGCTCCTGGGGGCTCGGCACCAGGAACTCGTCGTCGCGTCCCGGCACGCACTCCAGCACGCCCAGCTCCAACGCCTCCCGTACCGCATCCTCGTCCGGGGCTCCGCCGAAGGCCGCGTCCAGCTCCGCCCGTGTGATCCGGTCGGCCTTCTCGTCCGTCCACGGTCCGTGCACCTCGGCGACCAGGCCGAGGACGCCGCCCAGACCGCGCCCCGCGTCCCAGGCCTCCAGGAGCTCCTTGATGGACGCCAGGGTGTACCCGCGGTCCAGCAGGTCGGCTATCTGCCGCAACCGGGTCAGGTGGGCGTCGCCGTACACGTTCGACCTGCCGCGCCGCTCCGGCTTCGGCAGCAGCCCCCGGTCCTGGTAGGCGCGGATGGTCCGGACCGTGGCGCCGCTGTGGTGCGCCAGGTCCTCGATCCGGTACTCGGCCGCCGGTGTCCGCGCCGCCCGCTCGTCCACACCCGCTCCCCGCTACTCCGACCCGTTCCGCGAGGGATGGTACGTCCGCCGCCCGCTCACAGCTTCGCCTCCAGCCGGGCGAGCGCCCGCAGGGCCCGTGGCGCCAGCCGGGACAGCAGCCGGGCACCGTGGGCCTCCGGCGTCACCGGGACCACCGCCTCGTTCCTCACGACGGCCCGCAGGATCGCGTCGGCGACCTTCTCCGGCGGGTAGTTGCGCAGCCCGTACAGCCGGGCCGCCTTCTTCCGCCGGCGCTTCTCCTCCTCCTCGGACACCCCGGTGAAGCGCGCGGTGGCGGTGATGTCGGTGTTCACGATGCCCGGGCAGACGGCGCTGACCCCGATGCCCCGGCCCGCCAGCTCCGCGCGCAGGCACTCGCTGAGCATGAGGACCGCCGCCTTCGACGTGCTGTACGCCGGCAGCATCCTGGACGGCTGGAAGGCCGCCGCGGACGCCGTGTTGACGATGTGGCCGCCCTGTCCGCGCTCGGCCATCCGGCGGCCGAAGAGCCGGCAGCCGTGGATGACGCCCCACAGATTGACGTCCAGGACCTGCTTCCAGTCGTCGCTCGTCGTCTCGAGGAACGGCCCGGACAGGCCTATCCCGGCGTTGTTGACCAGCACGTCCACCGGGCCGTACTCCTCGGCCACCTTGTCCGCGAGCTTCTCCATGGCCTGTTCGTCGCCGACGTCCACCGCCTCGCCCCAGGCGTCCGGCGCACCGGTCAGCCGGGCCAGCGCGGCCGTCCGCGCGGCACCCTCCGCGTCCCGGTCCACCGCCACCACCCGCGCTCCCGCCTCGGCGAACGCCAGCGCGGTGGCCCGGCCGATGCCCCTGGCCGCGCCCGTCACCACGACCAACTGCCCGCCGAACCGGTCCGCGTACCGGCGGCCGGCGGCGACCGGCGCCGGCATCTCGCCGCCCCGGTCCTCGTGCGCCCGCACGAACTCGGTGATCCATGCCGCCAGTTGGTCCGGCCGGGTGCGCGGCACCCAGTGCTTGGCCGGCAGCGACCGGCGCACCAGTCGCGGGACCCAGGTGTCCAGCTCGTCGTAGAGCCGGTCCGACAGGAAGACGTCACCGGTCGGCGTGATCAGCTGCACGGGCGCGTGGGCGTACGCGTCCGTGCGCGGGCGCCGCAGCCGCGCCCGGACGTTGTCCCGGTAGAGCCAGGCGCCGTGTGCCGCGTCGGCCGGGAGCGAGGCGGTCGGATAGCCGTCGTCCGGCACCTTCTCCACCCGTCGCACGAGGCCGGGCCAGCGCTTGCCCAGCGGCCCGCGCCAGGCCAGCTCGGGCAGCACCGGGGTGTGCAGCGCGTACACGTACCAGGACCGGGCGCCCTGGCCGAGCAGCTGGCCGACCCGGCGCGGGGTGGGCCGGCTCATGCGCCGCTTGATCCAGTGCCCGAAGTGGTCCAGGGACGGGCCCGACATCGAGGTGAACGAGGCGATCCGCCCCTCGGTCCGGGCGACCGTGACGAACTCCCACGACTGCACCGACCCCCAGTCGTGCCCGACGAGGTGCACCGGCCGGTCCGGGCTGACCGCGTCCACCACGGCCAGGAAGTCGTCGGTCAGCTTCTCCAGCGTGAACCCGCCGCGCAGCGGCGTCGGCGCCGTCGACCGGCCGTGCCCGCGCACGTCGTACAGCACCACGTGGAAGTGCTCGGCGAGCCGGACGGCGACCTCGGACCACACCTCCTTGGAATCCGGGTAGCCGTGCACCAGCACGACGGTGGGCCGGCCGGTGTCGCCCAGCTCGGCGACGCACAACTCGATCCCGCCCGTGCGGATCCGGCGCTCCCGCGCTCCCCGCAGCATGTCCACCGCCATCAGACCGCCTCCCAGCGCCGCACGTGCGGCAGATCGTCGTCGCCGTCCAGTCGGTGCCCTGCGTGGTCCCGCACATGCCGCCGGGCGTGCTCCGCCCTCGCGGAGCACCGGCCGCAGTAGTCGTGCGTCGCGTACGTCGCCGTACGTGTCACCGTGGGCGCGCTACGCGTCCGTAAGGTGACACTGACGAATGTGACAATGCCCGGCGGCTGCGTCAAGGGTCGTGCGGCGACTGTGGAAAACCCCGACTCGGGTCCCAGGCCCCTACGGGCCCGTACTCCTCCAGACGGACACGGAACCAGCCGCCTGGTCTGACGACCGGTGTGGCCTGGGCCACTACCGTCGTAGCGTGACTGTGATCGCGACCGAAAGCCTCAGCAAGCGGTTCCCCCGGGTGACCGCTCTCGACCGGCTCTCCCTGGACATCGGGCCCGGTGTGACCGGACTTGTGGGTGCCAACGGAGCCGGCAAGTCCACCATGATCAAGATTCTGTTGGGCCTGTCCCCCGCCACCGAGGGCCGCGCCGAGGTCCTCGGCCTCGACGTCGCCACGAGCGGCCCCGCCATCCGCGAGCGGGTCGGCTACATGCCGGAGCACGACTGCCTGCCGCCCGACGTCTCGGCCACCGAGTTCGTGGTGCACATGGCCCGCATGTCCGGCCTGCCGCCCACGGCCGCGCGGGAGCGCACCGCCGACACCCTGCGCCACGTCGGCCTGTACGAGGAGCGCTACCGCCCCATCGGCGGCTACTCGACCGGCATGAAGCAGCGGGTGAAGCTCGCCCAGGCCCTGGTGCACGACCCGAAGCTGGTCCTGCTGGACGAACCGACCAACGGTCTCGACCCGGTCGGCCGCGACGAGATGCTGGGCCTGATCCGCCGCGTGTACACGGACTTCGGCATCTCGGTCCTGGTCACCTCCCACCTCCTGGGCGAGCTCGAGCGCACCTGTGACCACGTCGTCGTCATCGACGGCGGCAAGCTGCTGCGCTCCAGCTCCACCAGCGACTTCACCCAGCTCACCACCACCCTCGCCGTCGAGGTGACCGACAGCGACACGCACCCCGACGGCACGGCGGCGCTCCGCAAGGCGCTGACGGCGGCCGGAGTCGTCCTCCACGCACGCGTGGAGGACGGCATGCCGGGAGCGGGCCACATCCTGCTGCTGGAGGCGACCGGCGAGGAGACGTACGACCTGGTCCGCGACACCGTCGCCGACCTCGGGCTCGGCCTCGTCCGCATGGAACAGCGCCGCCACCACATCGCCGAGGTCTTCCGTCCCGGGCCGGAAGCGGCCGCGACCCAGCCGCAGGAGGTGCGGACCCGATGAGCACGCCCACGCCCCAGGCGGAGACCCGGATCCACAACATCGGGTACCGCGACTACGACGGGCCCCGGCTGGGCCGCGCGTACGCGCGCCGCTCGCTGTTCTCGCAGTCGCTGCGCGGCGCCTACGGACTGGGCCGCAGCGCCAAGTCCAAGGTGCTGCCGATGATCCTGTTCGCGGTGATGTGCATCCCCGCGCTGGTCGTCGTCGCGGTCGCCGTGGCCACCAAACTGAAGGACCTGCCGCTGGACTACACGCGGTACGCGATCTTCACGCAGGCCGTCATCGGCCTGTACCTGGCCTCGCAGGCACCCCAGTCGGTCTCCCGCGACCTGCGGTTCAAGACCGTGCCGCTGTACTTCTCGCGCCCCATCGAGCGCGTCGACTACGTCCTCGCCAAGTACGGCGCGATGGCCGCGGCCCTGTTCATCCTGACCGCGTCACCGCTGCTCATCCTCTACATCGGGTCGCTGCTGGCGAAGATGGACTTCGCCGACCAGACCCAGGGCTTCGCACAGGGACTGGTCTCCGTGGCACTGCTCTCGCTCCTCTTCGGGGGGATCGGCCTGGTCCTCGCCGCGCTGACCCCGCGCCGGGGCTTCGGGGTCGCCGCCGTCATCGCCGCCCTCACCATCTCCTACGGCGCCGTCTCCACCCTCCAGGCCATCGCCTGGAGCACCGACTCGCTGGACGCCGTGCCGTGGCTCGGCCTCTTCTCCCCCATCACGCTCATCGACGGCGTGCAGACCGCCTTCCTGGGCGCCACGTCCTCCTTCCCGGCCGAGGCGGGGCCGGGTGCCGGACAGGGCGTGGTCTACCTGCTGGTCGTCCTCGCGCTCGTGGCGGGCTCCTACGCCGTCCTGATGCGCCGCTACCGAAAGGTCGGGCTGTGACCACCATCGACATCGACCACGTCTCGCGGTGGTTCGGCAACGTCGTGGCCGTCAACGACGTCACCATGACCATCGGACCCGGCGTGACCGGGCTGCTCGGCCCCAACGGCGCCGGCAAGTCCACCCTGATCAACATGATGGGCGGCTTCCTCGCCCCCTCCAACGGGTCGGTCACCCTCGACGGGCAGCCGATCTGGCGCAACGAGTCGGTCTACCGCAGCATCGGCGTCGTGCCCGAGCGGGAGGCGATGTACGACTTCCTCACCGGCCGCGAGTTCGTCGTCGCCAACGCCGAGTTGCACGGTCTGGGCGCCGCGGAGGCACAGCGCGCCCTGGCCACGGTGGAGATGGAGTACGCGCAGGACCGCAAGATCGCCACGTACAGCAAGGGCATGCGGCAGCGCGTGAAGATGGCCTCGGCCCTGGTGCACGAGCCGTCGGTCCTGCTGCTGGACGAGCCCTTCAACGGCATGGACCCGCGTCAGCGCATGCAGTTGATGGACCTGCTGCGGAGGATGGGCGCCGAGGGCCGTACGGTCCTGTTCTCGTCGCACATCCTGGAGGAGGTCGAGCAACTCGCCTCCCACATCGAGGTGATCGTCGCCGGACGGCACGCCGCGAGCGGCGACTTCCGCCGCATCCGGCGCTTGATGACCGACCGGCCGCACCGCTATCTCGTGCGCTCCAGCGACGACCGCGCCCTCGCGGCCGCGCTGATCGCCGACCCCTCGACGGCCGGCATCGAGGTCGACGTGACGGAGGGGGCGCTGCGCATCCAGGCGGTCGACTTCGCCCGCTTCACCGCGCTGCTGCCCGAGGTCGCCCGCGCGCACTCCATCCGGCTGCTGACGGTCTCGCCCTCGGACGAGTCCCTCGAGTCGGTCTTCTCGTACCTCGTCGCGGCCTGAAGGGAGCCTTACGACCATGTACAACCCCACAGTCGCCCGGCTCACCTACCGGGCCCTGCTCGGCCGCCGCCGGGCCGCGATCCTCTTCGTCCTGCCCGGGCTGCTGCTGCTCATCGCGGCCGCCGTCCGGGGCTTCAACGGGGCCGACGACCAGATCGCCGCCGATGTCCTGGGCGGGTTCGCGCTCGCCACGATGGTCCCCCTGATCGGTGTCATCGCCGGTACGGGGGCGATCGGGCCCGAGATCGACGACGGTTCGATCGTCTACCTGCTCGCGAAGCCGGTGAAGCGGCCGACGATCATCTTCACCAAGCTGATCGTGGCCATCGCCGTCACCATGGTCTTCTCGGCGGTCCCCACCTTCCTCGCCGGGATGATCCTCAACGGCAACGGGCAGCAGGTGGCGGTCGCCTACACCGTCGCCGCGCTCGTCGCCTCGATCGCGTACAGCGCGCTCTTCCTGCTGCTCGGTACGGTCAGCCGCCACGCGGTCGTCATCGGCCTGGTGTACGCGCTGGTCTGGGAGGCGCTGTTCGGCAGCCTCATCGAGGGCGCCAAGACCCTCAGCGTCCAGCAGTGGGCGCTGGCCGTCGCCGAGCGGGTCACCGGCGACGGGCTGGTCGCCTCGGACGTGGGCCTGCCGGCGGCGGTGGCGCTGCTCACGGGCGTGACGGTGGCGGCCACCTGGTACGCCGGCCAGAAGCTGCGCACGCTGACGCTGGCGGGCGACGAGTAGTCGCGCGACGCACCCCGGAAGGCCCCGTACGCACGCGTGCGGGGCCTTCCCCGTCCCGGCCCCGGTCCGCCCATGGACCCCGGGCCGTCCTCGGGTTCCGGGCCGCCCTTGACACCGGTCCGACGGTCCGGTGTGCACACTTGCCGTACGGAGGAGGCCCCCATGGCCGCTGACCACGGGTCCCGGGACGAGCCGCGGGACTGGGACGACGTCGAACTGGACACCGACTTCATACGGTCCGCCGAGACGGCCGAGCCGTCCGCCCGGGCCCGGATGCTGGCCGCGCGCTGGCGGGGCCGGCCCCCCGAGCCGCAGCCCTGGCGCTCCGACGAGCCCCCGGCGGGCTGGTTCTTCAGCCGCGCCCGCCGGGCCGACCGCGCGGGCCGCACCGGCCGCCCCCGCCGGCGCGGGTGGTGGCTCCCGCGCCGGAACCGCGACCGCGACCGCGACGAGGACTGACGGCGGGGCGGGCGGTCGGCGGTCAGACCTTGCGGTCACGGGCCGCCAGCAGGCCCACCACCAGCGCCGCCGCGCACACGCACAGCACCAGGGCGATCGGGACGGTCCAGCCACCGGTCGCCTCGTGCACCGCGCCCGCCGCGAGCGGACCGGCGGCGGCCAGCAGGTACCCGACCGTCTGCGCCATGCCGGACAGCCGCGACGCGGTCACCGCGTCCCCGCTCCGCAGCACGATCAGCGTCAGCGCCAGGCCCACGGCGCCGCCCTGGCCGACGCCGAGGATCGCCGCCCACAGCCAGGCGCCCGACACGGGGGCGACCATGAGCCCCGCGTACCCGGCCGCGACCAGCGAGGTCACCAGCGCGACCAGCGGCCGCTGACCGCGCATCCGGCCGGCCAGCAGCGGCACCAGGAACGCGCCCGCCACCTGGACCAGGTTGTTGAAGGCGAACACCACGCCGGCCGTCGAGCGGCTCATGCCCTGGTCGGTGAGGATGACCGGCATCCAGGCGATGAGGACGTACGACCAGAGGGACTGCAGGCCCATGAAGAGCGTGACCTGCCAGGCCAGGGCCGAGCGCCACACCGCGCGGCCGGTCGTGCGGCCGACCTCCGGCACCCTCCGCACCTCGTGCCCGGTCCGCCCCCGGGCGATCAGCACCTGCGGCAGCCAGGCCACCGCCGCCACCGCCGCGAGCAGCGACCAGAAGGCGAGCGACGCCTGCCAGCTGCCGCCGAACGCCCGCTCCAGCGGCACCGACGCGGCCGCCACGACCGTCGCACCCGCGATCATCGAGCCGGTGTAGAGGGAGGTCATGGACGCGGCCCGGTCCGGGAAGTCCCGCTTGATCAGGCCGGGCATCAGGACGTTGAGCAGCGCGATCGCCGTGCCCACCAGGACGCCGCCGCCGTACAGCGCGTACACGGACGGCCAGACGCGCACCAGGATCCCGGCCGCCAGGAGCACCAGCGCCCCGCACAGCACCCGTTCGGTGCCCAGCCGCCGGGCGAGCCGGGGCGCCACCAGCGCGCCCAGCCCCAGGAACAGCACCGGCACGGACGTGACCAGCGACGTCGCCGTCGACGACAGGCCGAAGGCGGCGCCGATCTCGCCGGCCAGCGGGGACACGCTCGCGAGGGCGGCCCGCATGTTCAGCGAGGCGAGCACGATGCCGGCGAGCAGCAGCACCGGGTGGGCCGTCAGCGCCCGTCGGGCGGCGGCCGCCCGTGGCGAGGGCCGGACATCGGCCTCCGCGTCGAGGAGCAGCTGGTCGGAATCCGGGCGTGCCACGGTCACAGCACCTTTCACGACGACGACGTACCCGCGCGGAGGCGGTACGGCGGGGGGTGGTTCAACAGGAGGTTCGACGGCGGCGGTTCGACGGGGGCGGCGGGGAGGGGTCAGCGGGCGGCGATCGCCCGGACCGTCTCCAGCGGCACGCGCAGCAGTTCGCGCGCGGCCGCGCCCGCCGCTTCCGGGTCGCCCGCCTCGACCGCCACGACCAGCGCCTCGTGGGCGTCCAGGTCGATGGCGGGCATCTCGTGGTCGCCGAGCGACTCGACGAGGCTCTCGTGCACCTGGACCGAGAAGAACCGGTACACCTCGGTGAACGCGGCGTTGTGCGTGGCCTCGACCACCGCCCGGTGGAAGGCCAGGTCGGCGTCGGCGTCCCGGTCGCCCTCCTCGCGGAGGGTCGCGAGCGCGGCGCGCAGCCGCAGCAGGTCGTGGGTGTCACGCCGGGCGGCCGCGAGCCTGGCGGCCTCGGTCTCCAGGGCGACGCGCAGCTCCAGGACGTCCAGGGCGCCGGCGGCGCGGACGGTGCGGAGCACGGCGGCGGGGTCGGCGGTGGAGCGTACGAAGGTGCCGTTGCCCTGCCGGGACTCGAGCAGGCCGGCGTGGACGAGGACGCGGACGGCCTCGCGGACGGTGTTGCGGCCGACGCCGAGCTGCTCGGCGAGGTCGTGCTCGGTGGGGATGCGGTCGCCGACGGCCCATTCGCCGTGCGTCAGCTGGGCGCGGAGCTGGTCGACGACCGCATCCACGAGGGAGGTCCGTCCCGCGGCCTTCAGCACCATGTGTCCACTGCTCCGTTCCGCTCAATCACCCGGTTGCCCAGTCATCCTACAACTTGCCTCCAGGATTACTGTGGGCACATCCGCACCCACACACACCCAGGGGAGCAAGCCATGTCAGACCGCTTCGACGTCGTCGTACTCGGAGCAGGCCCCGGCGGATACGTCGCCGCCATCCGCGCCGCCCAGCTGGGCAAGCGCGTCGCGGTCGTCGAGGAGAAGTACTGGGGCGGTGTCTGCCTCAACGTCGGCTGCATCCCCACCAAGGCCCTGCTGCGCAACGCCGAGCTGGCCCACCTCCTCACCCACGAGGCGAAGACGTACGGCATCAAGGTCGACGGCCAGGTCTCCTTCGACTACGGCGAGGCGTTCCGGCGCAGCCGCACGGTCGCGGACGGCCGCGTCAAGGGCGTCCACTTCCTGATGAAGAAGAACAAGATCACCGAGTTCACCGGCCGGGGCACCTTCCTGGACGCGAACACGATGGAGGTGGCGCTGACCGACGGCTCGACGACCACCCTGTCGTTCGACAACTGCATCATCGCGACCGGCGCCACGCCGCGCCTGCTGCCGGGTACGCGGCGCAGCGAGCGGGTCGTGACGTACGAGGAGCAGATCCTCGTCGACGAGCTGCCGCGCTCGATCGTGATCGCCGGCGCGGGCGCCATCGGCATCGAGTTCGCGTACGTGATGCACAACTACGGCGTGAAGGTCACCATCGTCGAGTTCCTCGACCGGATCGCGCCGCTGGAGGACAAGGACGTCTCCGCGGAGCTGGCGAAGCAGTACCGCAAGCTCGGCATCGACGTGCTGACCTCCACGCGGGTGGAGGCCATCGACGAGTCCGGGCCGCAGGTGCGGGTGACCGTGACCGGCAAGGACGGCAAGCAGCAGGTCCTGGAGGCCGACAAGGTCCTCCAGGCGATCGGCTTCGCGCCGAACGTCGAGGGGTACGGCCTGGAGAACACGGGTGTAGCGCTCACCGAGCGCGGCGCGATCGAGGTCGACGGCCGTTCGCGCACCTCGGTGCCGCACATCTACGCGATCGGCGACGTGACGGCGAAGCTGATGCTCGCGCACACGGCCGAGGCCATGGGCGTGGTGGCCGCCGAGACGCTGGCGGGCGCCGAGACCATGGAGCTCGACTACCCGATGATCCCGCGCGCCACGTACTGCCAGCCGCAGATCGCCAGCTTCGGCTGGACGGAGGAGCAGGCGCGCGAGAAGGGCTTCGACGTCAAGGTCGCGAAGTTCCCCTTCATGGCGAACGGCAAGGCGCACGGACTGGGTGACACGACCGGGTTCGTGAAGCTGATCAGCGACGCGAAGTACGGCGAGATCATCGGCGCGCACCTGATCGGCCCGGACGTCACGGAGCTGCTGCCCGAGCTGACGCTGGCCCAGCAGTGGGACCTGACGGTGCACGAGGTCGCCCGGAACGTCCACGCCCACCCGACGCTGGGCGAGGCGGTCAAGGAGGCCGTGCACGGGCTCGCGGGCCACATGATCAACTTCTGACGGGTACGCGCGCGTGCGCGGCGGCCCCCACCCGTACGCGCACGCTGCGGCTCCGGCCCGTACGCCCGTACGCGCGCGGCGGTGCGGCGCCCCGGTAAAGCGGTGGCGCCGCCTCGCGCGCGCGGGGCACGCTGGTGGGGCACGGGGGACATCGGGGGGCGGCCGCTTCGAGCGCGCGACACGTCGCGCGGGCCGCCCCGCGACCCCGCGACCCCGCGACCCCATGCCGCCGCGCGACGCGACCCCGCTTACCCCGCGCCACGCGACCCCGCGCGACGCGGCCCGGGACGGGTCAGGCGCTCCCGGGAGGGGTCAGGCGCTCAGGAGTTCCTCCAGCACCACCGCGATGCCGTCCTGGTCGTTGGAGGCCGTGATCTCGTGCGCGACGGCCTTGAGGTCGTCGTGCGCGTTGGCCATGGCCACCCCGTGGTGCGCCCAGGCGAACATCGGGATGTCGTTCGGCATGTCGCCGAACGCGATGGTGTCCACCGCCTTGACCCCCAGCCGGCGGGCGGCCAGGGACAGGCCCGTCGCCTTGCTCAGGCCCAGCGGGAGGACCTCCACCACGCCCGCGCCGGCCATCACGACGTCCACCAGTCCGCCGACCGCCTGCCGGGCGGCCAGCGCCAGGGCGTCGTCGTCCAGTTCGGGGTGCTGGATGTAGACCTTGTTGAGCGGGGCGGACCACAGGTCGGCCGGGTCCTCGTAGGGGACGTACGGCAGCGGGCCCTCCTGGACCCGGTAGCCGGGGCCGACCAGGACCTCGCCGTCCAGGCCGTCGCGGCTGGCGGCGAGGGCCAGCGGGCCGACCTCGGCCTCCAGCTTGGACAGCGCGAGGCCGGCGAGCTGGCGGTCCAGCGTCACGGACGTCAGCAGCCGGTGCTCGCCCGCGTGGTAGACCTGGGCGCCCTGGCCGCAGACGGCGAGGCCGTCGTACCCGAGGTCGTCCAGGATGTGGCGGGTCCAGGGGACGGCGCGGCCGGTGACGACGATGTGCGCGGCGCCCGCCGCCGTCGCGGCGGCGAGCGCGTCACGCGTGCGCTGCGAGACCGTGTCGTCGGAGCGCAGCAGCGTGCCGTCGAGGTCGGTCGCGACCAGCTTGTAGGGGAACGGAGTCACTTGGAGACGGGCTCCAGGACTTCCCGGCCGCCGAGGTAGGGGCGGAGGACCGGGGGGACCCGCACGGAGCCGTCGGCCTGCTGGTGGTTCTCCAGGAGGGCGACGATCGTGCGCGGTACGGCGCACAGGGTGCCGTTCAGGGTGGCCAGCGGCTGGACCTTCTTGCCGTCGCGCATCCGCACCGACAGGCGCCGTGCCTGGAAGCTGTCGCAGTTGGAGGCGGACGTCAGCTCGCGGTACTTGCCCTGCGTCGGGATCCACGCCTCGCAGTCGTACTTGCGCGAGGCGGAGGCGCCGAGGTCGCCGGTGGCCACGTCGATCACCTGGAAGGGCAGTTCCAGGGAGGTGAGCCACTGCTTCTCCCAGTCGAGCAGCCGCTTGTGCTCGGCCTCGGCGTCCTCGGGGGCGACGTAGGAGAACATCTCGACCTTGTCGAACTGGTGCACCCGGAAGATGCCCCGGGTGTCCTTGCCGTACGTGCCGGCCTCGCGCCGGTAGCAGGGGGAGAAACCGGCGTACCGCAGCGGCAGCTTGTCCGCGTCGAGGATCTCGTCCATGTGGTACGCGGCCAGCGGCACCTCGGAGGTGCCGACCAGGTAGTAGTCGTCCTTCTCCAGGTGGTACACGTTCTCGGCGGCCTGGCCGAGGAAACCGGTGCCCTCCATGGCGCGCGGGCGCACCAGGGTGGGCGTCAGCATCGGGATGAACCCGGCCTCGGTGGCCTGGGCGATCGCCGCGTTGACGAGGGCGAGCTCCAGCAGCGCGCCGACACCCGTCAGGTAGTAGAAGCGGGAGCCGGAGACCTTGGCGGCGCGCTCGACGTCGATCGCGCCCAGCGCCTCGCCGAGCTCCAGGTGGTCCTTGGGCTCGAAGCCCTCGGCGCCGAAGTCGCGGACGGTGCCGTGCGTCTCCAGGACGACGAAGTCCTCCTCGCCGCCGACCGGCACGTCCTCGTGGACCAGGTTGCCGAGCTTGAGCAGCAGCCGCCTGGTCTCCTCGTCCGCCTCGTTCTGGGCGGCCTCGGCGGCCTTGACGTCGGTCTTCAGCTGCTCGGCCTTCCGCAGCAGCTCCGCGCGCTCCTCCGGGGACGCCTTGGGGATCAGCTTGCCGAGCCCCTTCTGCTCGGAGCGGAGTTCGTCGAAGCGGACGCCGGACGACCTGCGCCGCTCATCGGCGGAGAGCAGGGCGTCGACGAGGCCGACGTCCTCTCCACGGGCGCGCTGGGAGGCGCGAACACGGTCGGGGTCCTCACGGAGCAGGCGAAGGTCAATCACCCCACCAGGCTACCGGTGCGGGGTCGCGTCACCCCATCCGATATGCCGCCCGCACCTTGCGTGTCACTTTGACCGAATTGCAGGAGTTTATCCCTGGGGAATGGGAGCGGAATTCCGCACTTCCGATCTCTCGGGTCCGGCGCGGCGGGCGGCGCGCATTGCCCCGCGCCGCGGCTCCCGCGCGATGTTCGAGCCCGGTTGTCCACAGAAGCCGGTCGCCACGGGAAGTTATCCACAGGCTGTGCGAATCCGCTGTGGACTCAGCAATTGATCATTGTGATTGCCCTGCCGTCACCCGGGATTCCCCCGCCAAACCATGCCCACCCACTCATTCGGGTGGGAAATTCTCTCCCCAAGGAGGTGATCGGCGGAATTGAGGTGACACGGTCACCGTGCCGCACTCCATGACCCCCTGTGGGGAGTGGAGCGATTTGTCGACCCTGTCCAGTTGTGTTGTCGACTTGTCCCCAGGTCGAGAAGCGACCCTGTGGATAACTCTGTGGACGTACGGTCAGGCCCGGCCGTCCTGGCACCGGGCCAGCCAGTCGGACGCCTCCGTGAACTCCCGGTCGGACGTCCCCGGCCGCAGCGGGGTGACGTCCCCGGCGCCCGCGCCCGCCCGCGGGTACGACCCCAGGAACCGGACGTGCGCGCAGATCCGCTTCAGGCCCATCAGCGCCTCGCCGACCCGCCGGTCCGCGATGTGCCCCTCGGCGTCGATGGCGAAGCAGTAGTTGCCGATGCCCGCGCCCGTGGGCCGCGACTGGAGGAGCATCAGGTTGACCCCGCGCGCCGCGAACTCCTGGAGCAGCTCCAGCAGCGCACCCGGATGGTCCTCGCGCTGCCAGATCACCACCGACGTCTTGTCCACACCGGTCGGCGCCGCCGGCCGGGCCGGGCGGCCCACCAGCACGAAGCGGGTCTCCGCGTTCTCCGCGTCGTGGATCTCGGAGACCAGCGCCTGAAGCCCGTACGTCGCCGCCGCGAACTCACCCGCGAACGCCGCGTCGAACCGCCCCTCCTGCACCAGCCGCGCGCCGTCCGCGTTGGACGCGGCCGACTCCCACACCGCCTCCGGGAGGTGGGCCCGCAGCCAGTTGCGCACCTGCGGCTGGGCGACCGGGTGCCCGGTGACCGTCTTGATGTCGGAGAGCTTGGTGCCCGGCCGCACCAGCAGCGCGAACGCGATCGGCAGCAGCACCTCGCGGTAGATCATCAGCGGCTCGCCGGACGCCAGCTCGTCGAGCGTCGCGGTCACCCCGCCCTCCACCGAGTTCTCGATCGGTACGAGCGCGGCGGCCGCCTCGCCGTTGCGCACGGCGTCCAGGGCGGCGGGCACGGACACCATCGGCACCAGCTCGCGCGTGGCGGCCTCCGGGAGCGTGCGCAGGGCGGCCTCGGTGAAGGTGCCCTCGGGACCGAGATACGTGAAGCGAGTGGCCGACATACCGGTCACCCTAATGCGCGGCACGCCCCCGCGGTCACGCCTCCAGCAACCGCTGCCCCACGTACTCGCCCGCACCCGGCCCGCCCGGCACGGCGAACAGGCCGCTCGCCTCGTGCCGGACGAACGGCGACAGCGCGTCCCCCCGGTCCAGCTTCCGCTGCACCGGCACGAACCCGCGCCGCGGATCGGCCTGCCAGGCGATGAACAGCAGCCCCGCGTCCGGCTCCCCGTCGGCCCCGAAGCCGTCGTGGTACGAGAACGGGCGCCGCAGCATCGCCGCGCCCCCGTTCTGCTCCGGCGCCGAGATGCGCGCGTGCGCGTTGTCGGGCACGACGAGCTTCCCGTCCGGCCCCGTGCGGTCCAGGTCGATCGCCGCCGTCTCACCGCCGCCCGTCAGCGGCGCGCCGTCGGACTTCCGGCGGCCGATGACCCGTTCCTGCTGCTTCAGCGGCAGCTTCTCCCAGTCGTCCAGCAGCATCCGGATCCGGCGGACCACGGCGTACGAACCGCCCGCCATCCACGGCTGCTCCCCGCCCGCCGGCACGAAGACCCGCTCGTCGAAGTCCGGTTCCGACGGCTTCGGATTGCGCGAACCGTCGACCTGGCCCATCAGGTTCCGGGCGGTCATCGGGTGCGCGGTGGCGCCCGGCGAGCGGTTGAAGCCGTTCATCTGCCAGCGCACCCTCGCCGCCCCGCCGGCCTCCTTCTGCACGGCGCGCAGCGCGTGGAAGGCGACGAGCGCGTCGTCGGCACCGATCTGCACCCACAGGTCGCCGCCAGACCGCCGGGGGTCCAGCCGGTCGGAGGAGAACGCGGGCAGCGGGTCCAGCTCCTCCGGCCGCCGGGCCACGAGCCCCGTCCGGTCGAAGAACGAGGCGCCGAAGCCGAACGTGACCGTCAGCGACGAGGGCCCGGCGTCCAGGGCGACCCCGGTGTCCCCGGCGCCGAGCGGCTCGCCCGCCATCAGCCGCTCGGCCACCGCCGACCAGCGGCGCATCAGCGCGATGGCCTCCTTGCGGCCCGCGCCGGGCACCAGGTCGAAGGCGACCAGGTGGCCGCGCGCCTGCAACGGCTGGAGGATGCCCGCCTGGTGCGCGCCGCGGAACGGCACGGCGGTCGAGCCGACGGACGCCAGGGCCGCGCCGGCGGGTCCGGCGGCGGCGGCGTGGGCCGCGGCGCCGCCGGCCGCGCCCAGCATCAGCCCGGTCGCGCCGGCCGCGCCGACGGTGCCCAGCAGCCTGCGCCTGGAGATGTCGAGGTTCTCGGTGCTCACGGTCAGGGTCAGCCGATCTTCACGTTCTTGTCGATGGTGGTCTGGTCGATGTCCGAGGTCCGCACGGTCACCTGGAGCTTCCACTCGCCGGGCATCGGGACCTGCACGGCGGTGGAGGACCAGTGCCCGGCCGCGACCCGCTCGGGCAGGACGGGCAGCGGCCCGATCTGCTTCGACTCCAGGGTGTAGGCCACCTTCAGCTCCGGTACGTCCAGGGGCCGGCCGTCCGGGCCGTCCACGTACACGTGCATCGCGTTCCGTCCGGAGCGGCCCGGATCGAGGGTGAGCCGTACGGTGCCCTTGCCGTTCACGCCGCCGGTGTCGAACGGCAGGGTCAGGTCGAGGGGCCGGTCCGGCACGGCGGCCGGGGCCGACGTCTGCGCGGCGCCGGCCTCCTCCACCGTACGGCCCGGCTCGGTGGTCGTCAGGACGGTCGTCACCGCGAGCAGCACCACCGCGACGCCCGCCTCCGCCAGTACGGAGCGGCGCAGCCCGGCGCGCTCCGGGTCGGCGTCGCGGACCCGCTTGGCGCGGGCGGCCGCGAGGACCGCCCGCTGCCGGGCGAGCTGCGCGGCACGCTCGGGGTCGTCGGGCACGGTGACCGGCACGGCGGCACCCCCGCCGGCGTCCGTGTCCCCGGCCTCCGAGTCCCCGCCGGCGTCCGAGTCCCCGGCCTCCGAGTCCTCCCCGCCCTCCGCCTCCCCGGCGGCGTCCTCCGGAGCGGCGGCGACGGCCGTCTCCGCCATCCGCCGCGTCCACCGCCGCGAGAGCCACGCCACCGCGACCAGGACGGCCACCAGCGCCACCTTGAGCAGCAGCAGCCTGCCGTACGCCGTGCCGGTCAGCGCCGACCAGGAGCCGACCTGCCGCCACGACTGGTACACGCCGGTCGCGGCCAGCACCACCACGGAACCGAACGCGACACGGGAGAAGCGCCGCACCGCCGAGCCCTCGACGGACGGCTCCCGGTACAGGGCCACCAGCAGCGCGGCCAGGCCGCCCAGCCACGCGGCCATCGCCAGCAGGTGCAGGATGTCCACCGGCATGGCGACCAGCGGCTGGAGCCCGGCCGACGCGTGCTCCGACAGCGCCCACGTCCCGGCGATGCCGGCCGCGACCACCGTGCCGCCGATCGCCAGCCCGAAGGTCAGGTCCTTCTTCTCGCCCTCGTCCTCCCGGCGGGTGTAGGCGCCGAAGAGCACCGCGACGAACAGCGCCGCCGCCCCCAGCAGCAGCAGCCGTGAGACGAGCGCGGCACCGGTCTTGGTCTCCAGGACCGCGCCGAGGGAACCCGGGCCGAAGTCCGCCCCCGTGTACGGCGCGCGCAGCAGCAGCAGTGCCAGCGTCGCCGCCGTCAGGGCCGCCCAGCCGCGCACCACGAGCCGTTGCAGCGGCCGTACCGCCGCGCCGCGCGGCCAGCAGGCCAGGACGAACGCGGCGCCGCCGACCAGCAGGACGAAACCGCCGTACGAGACGTACCGCGCGATCCCGTAGAGCACCCCGACGACCCCACCGCCGGCCTCCTCCTTCGGCAGCGCGACGGTGGTCTTCGACGGGGCGCCGATGGAGAAGGTGAACGCGCCCGAGATGGGGTGGCTGTCGGCGGACACGGCACGCCACGCCACGGTGTACGTGCCCTCCGGCAGCCCCGAGTGGAGGTCGACGCCGTACTTGACGACCGCTCCGGCGCACAGGTCGCGCAGCTCGCCGGTGTCGGCGCGCTTTCCGCTCGGTTCCAGCACGCGGATCGCGTCGTCACCCATGGCGACCTGCTCGGAGAAGGTGAGGGTGACGTCCTTGGGGGCGGTGGCGACCACCGCCCCGTCCTTCGGGGTGCTGCCGGTGAGCGCGGCGTGGGCGCTCGCCGTGCCGGAGAGCACGCTGCCGAGCAGTGCCGCGGTGGCCAGGATCAGCCACAGGACGCGGGCGGCTCCGAAGCGCGGGGCGGTGGCCGTCATGTGTCAGTCCCCCGGTGCCTAGTGCTTCGACGGGTTGTGGGTCGCGGCCTCCACGGGGAGGTCCACCTCGATGGGGCCGGACTTCTCGAAGTTCAGCCGTATGCGCACCTTCTCGCCCTGCTTCGGCTGCTTCTTGATGGCCATGAACATGATGTGGTTGCCTCCCCGTTCGAGCTTCAGCTCACCGTCGGCGGGGACGTCGAAGGACTTCACCTGCCGCATCTTCTGGTCCTTGGTCTCGTGGATCTGGACGTCGTCGGAGAGCGGGCTCGTGACGGAGGTGAGCCGGTCCGCGGCGTCACCGCTGTTGGTGACGGTCAGGAAGCCGCCGGCCATGTCGCCCACGGGCTGCGGCATGAAGGCCCCGTGGACCTTCAGCTCCGGCCCGCCGTCCGAGGAGCAGCCGCCCAGCGCCATGGCCCCGGCGAGGGCCACGGCGGTCGACAGGGCGGTCAGGGTGGTGCGGCGGTTCACGGGTTCTCCCCCTTGATGATCTTCGGCAGGTCCTTCTCGTACTCCTCGGCGGTGGTGTCGTCGTCGTAGACGACGTAGCCCTGGTCGGTCCGGGGGGAGAACGCGATCACCTGGGCGCCGTGCATGGAGACGACCGAGCCGTCCTTCTCCTTCTTCGGCGGGTCGATGCCGATGCCGATCTGGCGCGCGCCCGCCTGGATGGTCGGGAAGTCGCCGGTGAGGCCGATGAACGACGGGTCGCCGGCGCCGGGCAGCCACTTGGCGAGCTCGGCGGAGGTGTCCCGCTCGGGGTCGGTGGTGACGAAGACCACCTGGAGCCTGTCCCGGTCTGCCTTGGGGAGTTCCTTGTAGGCCAGCGCGATGTTGCTCATGGTCAGCGGGCAGACGTCGGGGCAGTGGGTGTAGCCGAAGTAGATCAGCGTCGGCCGGCCCTTGGTCCGCTCGCGGAGGTCGTACGCCCGTCCCTTGGTGTCCTTCAGGACGAGGTTGGGCTTCTCGAAGGGCCGGTCCAGCACGGTCGCGGCCTTGTCGGGGGAGGCGGCGACGGACACGCCGGCGGCGTCGCCGGACGTGTCGCCGCCGCCGCACGCCGACAGGGTCAGTGCCGTCACGGCGACGAGCGCGGCCGCGAGCACGGGGGTGCGGCGGCGCGGCCGGGACCGCTCGCCGGTCTTCTGGAGGTGCATGGGGTTTCTCTCTCGGTGTTTCCGGGGGGCGGCCGTCAGGCCGAGCGGCGGCGTCCGGCGAGGACGCCGAAGGCCACGCCGGCGGCGCCGACGAGGATGCCGACGACGCCCAGGACGCGGGCGGTGGTGTCGCTGGAGTCGGCCGCCGCGGCCTTCTCCCGGGCGCCGTGACCCTTGTCGTCCGCCGTGGCGGTCGTGGCGCCGCCGCCGTGGTGGTCGTCCTTCGCCGCGGAGAGCTTCAGGACGGGGGCCGGCGTCTGGGGCTCGGGAGCGCCGTCCTTGGGCTCCTCGATCCAGCGCACGATCTCCTTGTTGTCGTACGTCTGGAGGGCCTTGAAGACGAGCCTGTCGGTGTTCTCGGGGAGCCGGCCGAGGGAGACCGGGAACTGCTGGAACTGCCCGGGGCCGATCTTCGCACCGGCGGCCGTCCAGGTGATCTTGGAGGGCGCCTCGGTGATCTTCTTGCCGTGCACCTCGAGCGGCTTGGCGAGCTTGGCCTTGTCGACCACGACCGTCCAGCCAGGAACCGGCTGCGGCATCACGGAGGCCATCGGCGCGTCGGCCGGGAGGGTCACCTCGAGCTTCACGGTCGAGGCGTTGTCGCGCTCGTTGGGGACCTTGAAGTTCACCGTGGCGTACCCGCCCTTGGCGGCCTCGCCCTGCGGCTGTACGCCGACGTGCGCGAAGGCGGTGCCGGACAGCAGGGCGACGGAGGAGACGGCGATGCCGCCGGCCAGGGCGACACGGGAAGAGACATTCATGACGGAGACACTCCACAGAAGTCGGGGAAGCGGGTGCGTGCGCACGGGCGCACCACGGCGCCACTCCCGTCGAGTGCGCCGTGTCAGGCTGCGAGGGCGTAGAGCAGTACGGCCGGCGGGCCGCGCCTGATCACCGTGTGCTGGAGTGCGTCCGCCGCGGCGGGCGGCGGCGGGTCGTCCTCGGTGCGCGGACGCGCCGGTCCGCCCGCGGGCAGCGCGGGCAGCCCGGCGACCAGGGCGCGTACGAGGGCGAGGGTGGCGCGCAGTGCGCGGACGAGCGCCCCTTCGGCGAGCCCCGCGGCGCCGCGCGTCGACAGCCGGACCAGCTTCAGCAGCGCGAGGTCCCCGCGCCGCAGCAGCCAGCCGGTCGCCACGGCGGCCAGCAGGTGCCCGAGGACCATGGGGAGGCTGGGCCACAGCCCGGCGGCGGGCTCCGCCGCGTGCCCGGCGTGCCCCGCGTGGGGGACGGCGGTGGCCGGATCCAGCCCGGCGCGGGTGACGATCCGGTGCGCGTCGGCGGGGCTCAGCGACGACGCGCCCGCCCCGCACACCAGTTTGGCAGCCATCCGGATCAGTGCGTCGTCCGCCCGTTCGCCGATATCCACCGTGAGCTGCTGCCGCTGTCCGAGCCCGAACAGCGCGTGCAGGCCCAGCTGGCCGCCGGCCAGCGCCGTGGCGATCACGGGGAGCGAACGCTCGCGCCCGGCGAACGGCACGACCGACGCGAACACGCAGAGGAACCCGAGGGCCAGCGTCCACCACGGGACGGTCTCGCAGGCCGCGAGCACATGTCCCAGCGCGGACAGCACGAGGCAGACCGCGGTGAACACCGCGGCCCTCAGCAGCCGCGGACCAGCGGAAGGGGCAGACATGGCCGGGCCATCATCGCACTGCGCCCCTTCCCTCCACACGGCAGGTCCGGAAGGTCACCGTTTCGCCGCCTCGGTCCGCAAGCACCGGACAGAGTCCGACACACGCCGACATACACCGGCGTACGGGCTACGCATATCCGCCGAACGGGGGCTGTCGCGTCAACGCGGCGCTTACCACGCAGAGGTGGGGGCAATACGTAACGGTATGTCGAGCCGCAGCCAGGAGGCTGGAGCATGAGCATCTGGTGGTCTCTCCATTTGCGGCGCGAGGCCGCGAGCGTCCCGCTCGCCCGGCGCCTCCTCCTCGGCACCATGGAGACCGCCGGCGTCGACCCGGAGATCTCCTACGACCTGTCCCTCGCCCTCACCGAGGCGTGCGCCAACGCGGTGGAGCACGGCGGGCGGACGGAGACCGGCGACGTCTGCGCGGAGTACCGCGTCACCGCCTACCTCGACGGCGAGAAGTGCCGGATCGAAGTCGCGGACTCGGGCCCCGGCTTCCCGTCCGGACCGGCGCCCACGGTCCGCAGGACCGCCCCGGAGGCCGAGAACGGACGGGGCCTGCGCCTCATCGAGGAGCTGGCCGACCACGTCCACTTCGGCAACAGATCGGGACGCGGCGGCGCGGTCGTCAGCTTCGACAAGATCGTCAAGTGGCGTACGGACGCCCCGCTCGTGGCGTCCTGACGGGCCCCGTGCGAAGGCCCCCCGCCCGGAGACACCGGCGGGGGGCCTTCGCACGCGTGGCGCGGACTCAGCCCTTCAGGCCCGCCATCCACGCCTCGACCTCGTCCGACCGGCGCGGCAGCGCGGCCGACAGGTTCCGGTTGCCGTCCTCCGTGACCAGGATGTCGTCCTCGATCCGGACGCCGATGCCCCGGTACTCCTCCGGCACCGTCAGGTCGTCCGCCTGGAAGTACAGGCCCGGCTCGACGGTCAGGCACATGCCCGGCTCCAGCACGCCGTCCACGTACGTCTCGGTCCGCGCGGCCGCGCAGTCGTGCACGTCCATGCCGAGCATGTGACCGGTGCCGTGCAGGGTCCACCGGCGCTGGAGGCCCAGCTCCAGGACCTTCTCGACGTCCATGTCGCCGAGCAGGCCCCAGGACACCAGCCGCTCGGCCAGCACCCGCTGCGCGGCGTCGTGGAAGGCGCGGTACGGAGCGCCCGGCCGCACCGCCGCGATGCCCGCCTCCTGGGCGTCGTACACCGCGTCGTAGATCTTGCGCTGGAGCTCGGTGAACCGGCCGTTGATCGGCAGCGTCCGCGTCACGTCGGCCGTGTACAGGGTCGTCGTCTCCACGCCCGCGTCCAGCAGCAGCAGCTCGCCGGAGCGGACCGGGCCGTCGTTGCGCACCCAGTGCAGGGTCGTGGCGTGCGGTCCGGCCGCGCAGATCGAGCCGTAGCCGATGTCGTTGCCCTCGACGCGGGCGCGCAGGAAGAAGGTGCCCTCGATGTACCGCTCGCTGGTCGCCTCGGCCTTGTCCAGGACGCGGACGACGTCCTCGAAGCCGCGCGCGGTCGAGTCGCAGGCGCGCTGCAGCTCGCCGATCTCGAACTCGTCCTTCACCAGGCGCGCCTCGGAGAGGTACACCCGCAGCTCCTCGTCGCGCTCGGCGGTGACCTTGTCGGTCAGGGCCGCCTCGATGCCCGCGTCGTGACCGCGCACCACGCGCACCGGGCCGGTCGCCTCCTTCAGGGCGGCCGGCAGCTCGCGCACGTCCTTGGCCGGGATGCCGAGCAGCTGCTCCGCCTCGGTCAGCGAGTGCCGGCGGCCCACCCACAGCTCGCCCTGGCCGTCCAGCCAGAACTCGCCGTTCTCCCGGTCGGAGCGCGGCAGCAGGTAGATCGTCGCCGCGTGGCCGCCGGCCTTGCGCGGCTCCAGCACCAGCACGCCGTCGTGGGTGTGGTCACCGGTGAGGTACGCGTACTCCGTCGACGGGCGGAAGGCGTACTCCGTGTCGTTGGAGCGGGTCCGCAGGTTGCCCGCGGGGATCACCAGGCGCTCGCCGGGGAAGCGCGCGGACAGCGCCGCGCGGCGGGCGGCGGTGTGGGCCGCCTGGGGAAGGGGCTCCAGGCCGTGCAGCTCGGTGTCGGCCCAGCCGGACTTCATGTTCTCGGCGAGCTCGTCGGACACGCCCGGGTACAGGCCGTTCTTGCGCTGCTTGATCGGCTCGTCGGTCTCTTCCGGGGTCTCCGGGGTGAGCTCTTCGGACACGGGTCCGCCTCCTGATCGATACGACATTCGACCTCCCCCACGCCCTCGGATGTCGGGCAGGGGGGACCGCACTCCATCGTACGGTCGTACGGAGGACCGGCCAGGGGCCCGCGTCACTCGAAGCGGGCGGCCAGCACGACGACGTCCTCGTCCCCGGTACCGCCGTCCGGCAGCACCGTCCGCAGCACGTGGTCGGCGACGGCGCCCGGGTCGGACCGGTCCGCCGCGGGAACGGTCGCCGCGGCCGCGTGCAGCCGCGCGAAGGCCCGGTCCATGGAGTCCCCGGTACGCCGCAGCAGCCCGTCCGTGTAGAGGAGCACCGTCTCGCCCGGCTCGGGCGCCAGCTCCACGCTCGGCGCCTCCCAGCAGGCCAGCATCCCGAGCGGGGCCGACAGGGACGTCTCGACGAACTCGGTCCGCCGCTCGCCCACGATCAGCGGCGGCGTGTGCCCCGCCCCGGCCAGCACGATCCTGCGGTGCGCCGGCTCGGCGTACGCGAAGAGCGCGGTGGCCGACCGGGCCGGCTCGGTCAGCCGCAGCAGCAGCTCCAGGTCGGAGAGGACGGCGACGGGGTCCTCGCCCTCCATCACCGCGTACGCCCGCAGCGAGGCGCGCAGCCGCCCCATCGCGGCCAGCGCGCTCGGCCCCGCCCCGGACACCGACCCGACCGCCAGGCCGAGCGCGCCCTCCGGCAGCGGCAGCGCGTCGTACCAGTCGCCGCCGCCCTGCGGCCCGGTGCGGTGCCGGGCGGCGAGCCGGACGCCCGGGACGCGCGGCAGCCGGCTGGGCAGCAGCTCCTCGGCGATGGTGGCCATCCTGGCGCGGCCGCGCTCCAGCTCCACCAGCCGTGCCAGGTGCTCGGAGGCGTACTGCCCGTAGAGGCCGACCAGGTGGCGCCGCCCCTCGGCGGGTTCGGCGGGCTCGTCGTACAGCCAGACGGCCGCGCCCAGCCGCCCCGCCGTGCCGGTGACGAGCGGAACGGCGTAGCTGGCGGCGTAGCCGAGGCGGGCGGCGACCTCGCGGTGGCGCGGGTCGAGGCCCTCGTCGGCGAAGAGGTCGGGCACGGCGACGGCGCCGGGCCGGCGCCGCTCGGCGAGGGGCTCGTCGGGCAGGTCGTCCAGGATGCGGCCGTAGGAGGTGGCGCTGCGCGGCACGGTCTCGATGGTGCCGATGTCCGCGTGGGCCAGGCCCAGGCCGATGGTGGTGGTGGGGCCGAGGCCGTCCGCGGGTTCGAGGACGGCCATGCCGCGGCGGGCTCCGACGAGTGCGGCGCCGGCGCGCAGCACCTCCCGCAGGGCCTCGTCGACGGTGCCGGTGCGGATGAGCCGTTCGGTGAGTTCGTGGAGCGTGGTGAGGTCGGAGACCCAGCCCGCCAGTCTGTCCTGGATCATCGCGCCGGGCGCGATCGGGGGGGTCGGGAGGCCGGACAGGGGCTCCGCAGTGTGCGCGGGCGCCGGAACAGTTGGATCGATTCCAGCCACTTTCGGCAGGTGAGGGGCGCTCATGGCAGTCGGCTCTTCGACGGGCGCGTTTCGCTGGATAGCATCGCAAACCCCCATGTCAATCTGCGCCGCTGTCACTGGAACCACATCTACACGCAGAAGTGAGGGGATGTCCAGCATTGTCACGGCTCGGGCGCGCAGTATTTACGTGAACCGCAACTTGGCTCAAAAATGCCCCCCATGGACAGGATTTGCGGTCGACTGAGCCCCGTTCGAAAAGGGGTACCCCCAGGGGGCGGCGTCGGTGGACGCGGTCCGAGGGGGCGTCGTTCCGAGTCGGCTGGGTACGTAGACGGTGTCGGCCAGGGGCAGTTGGGGCAAGCCCGGAACCCGGCGGGAAGCCCTGGCGTCCTTGACCCCGAAGGCCGCGCCCCGTCCCCGAGTGGCGGGGAAAGAGAACAGCGGGACCGCCAGTGCGCGCCATGGGTGCGCCACCCCCCGCCACGTGTTGAATGGACGGACACCCGGGCCGCGGCTCGGCCCACGCTCGGCGGGCCCCGGCGGTGTGCCTTGCCGCAGGCGAAGAGAGGCCGGCCCCGTGCCGGCACCGGCACGGGGCGGCGACGCGCCGGACCGTACGCACAGTGAACTGACGCACACCTTTTGTCCATGTGGATGACCTCGGCGTTCAACGGAAAGGAACGAGCGCTCATGCGCGAGATCCTCGGAAGGCGACGCAGGCTCCGGTTCCGGCGCAGGAGGAGGCCCGTCCACCTGGACGCAGCGCTCCTGTGCGCCACCGAGTGGGACTGGCCCGTACTCCCCGGCGTGGGGCTCGAGGCGGCCGGGGGCGGCGCCGCGGGACGGGGCCGCGGCGACCGGGAACGCGGCTGTGCCTGTCCCGACCCCGAGTGCGTCGTACCCGGCGCACACCCCTTCGACCCCGGCCTCCTCGCGGCCTCCACCGACGAGCGCCTGGTGCGCTGGTGGTGGGGCAACCGCCCCGACGCCCCGGTCGTGCTCGCCACCGGCGGCCGCGCGCCGTGCGCGGTGAGCCTGCCCGCCGTCGCGGCGGCGCGGGCGCTGGGCGTGCTCGACCGGCGGGAGATGCGGCTCGGACCGGTGGTGGCGACGCCCACCCGCTGGTCCCTGCTGGTCGCCCCGTACACCCTCGAACAGCTGGGGGAGCTGCTGTACGTGAAGGACTGCGTGCCCAGCTCCCTGCGCTTCCACGGGGAGGGCGGCTACCTCGTGCTGCCGCCCTCGGAGACCGGGACCGGGCAGGTGCGCTGGGAACGCGCGCCGCTCGCCGGGTCCGCGTCCCCCTGGCTCCCGGACGTGGAGGCTGTCGTGGACGCGCTCGTCGAGGCGAGCACCAGCGCCCCGGACGGCGGCAGCCGGCTGCGTTACTGAGTCCCCGCCGCCCGCCGTCACCACCCCGGCCCCGCCGCCACCCGTGCGTCACTCGTACGGGTGCGAGCGGGGCCGAGTTGTACGGGATTCGGGCGCGCGGCCCCCGGGACGGCCGCGTCCCGTCGCTATCGTCGCCCCACCGTCATGTTTTCCCGGCCAGTTGGGCAGGTGGGGTCCCCATGAATCTCCGCGTGATCGGGCTCGGGGCCGTGGTGCTGGCCGCCGCGCTGCTGTCGCCGGCCGCCTCCGCCGGACCGGCCGGCGCACCCGCCGCACCGGCCGGTCCGGCGGGCGCGGGCGGGGCCCCGGGGAAGGCGCCCGGGAGGGCACTCACGGAGGCGCCGGAGAAGGTGTCCGGGGAAGCGCCGGGGGAGGCGCCCGCGGAGGCGTCGGCACTTCTGGCCGGAATCGATGCCCCGCCGGCCGCCGGCACGGCTACCTGCGGGCCGGAGGTGGCCTCGCCGGACGGGGTGGAGGCGCAGACCTGCGTCCTGACCGAGGGCCGCGACACCTGGGCGCGCACGTACTACCGCAACGCGACCGGCGAGGAACTCGGCGCCGTACTCACCTTGATGGCGCCCGGCGGACGCACCGTACAAGCGCATTGCGAGGTGCGGGCGGAAGACGAACCGGGTGTTTGCGAGACGCCCGCGGAGCCGTCACGCGGGACTTCCGCCGAATACACGGCAGTGGCGGAGTTCGCGGAGAGCGGGGAAAGTCCGCTGCTGCTGCGGTCGGGGAGCAACTCCGCCTCGTAGCGCGCGAGTTGGGGCGCCGGGGCGGAAGGGTCCATTCCGCGGAAATGGAAGGGCCCGGTCGCTGGCGACGGGGGATGCACCAGCGACCGGGCTTCAAGCACCGTAACAAGAGATCGGCTGTTCGCAAATTCGATCTCAGTAATTCGGACAGGGATTTACCTTCGGGTACGCGTCATTGTGGCGGAAGTCACCGACCGGTCGGGATGTGCGGCGATTCCGGCTCTGCTAACGGTCCCGGCCGGCCCGCCGGTCAGCTCAGGGTGACCTGGCGGTTGGTGAGGCCGCCGCGTGCCCGCCGCTCCTCCGCCGTCAGCGGCGCGTCGTCGGCGAGCGCGCCCGCGAGCCGCTCCGCGAAGTCGGCGGCCGGCTGCTCGCACTCCTTCGCGCCCATCCCCGTCGGCAGGTCCCACACCGGCACCACGAGCCCGTGCGCACGGAACGAGCCGACCAGCCGGGTGCCGTCGCCGAGGGAGGACCGTCCGGCGGCGTGCAGCCGGGCCAGCGCGTCGAGCAGCTGCTCCTCGGGGTGCGGCATGACCCAGCGCAGGTGGTTCTTCTCGGGCGTCTCGCACCAGTACGCGGCGTCCACGCCGGACAGCCGGACCGTCGGGATCGCGGCGGCGTTGGCCCGCTCCAGGGAGGCGGCCACCTCCGGGGCGGCGCTCTTCTCGGCGTCCGGCACCCAGAACTCGAAGCCCGGGTGGACGACCGGCTCGAAGGCGGCGTCCGCGTCCAGCAGGTCCTGGAGGCGCGGGCCGTCCGCCCGGCTCCCCGCCGGGGCGCCACCGGCCGCGACCGGCGTGCCCGGCTCGGCCTCCAGCGCGCGCCGCAGGGTGTCCGCGAGGTCCCGGCTCAGGTCGCCGGAGGAGGTGTCGTTCTGCAGGGCCAGCAGGACCGAGCCGTCGTCGCGGCGGAGCGCGGGCCAGGCCATGGGCAGCACGGTCGCCAGCGTCACCGAGGGCATGCCCTCGGGCAGGCCGCCCGCGAGGTGCAGCGGCGCGGTGGCGGCCGGGACCAGTTCGCGCAGGGCGACCCAGTCGCACTCGCCGGGCAGGCCCTCGAAGGGACGCTGGACCAGCTCGGTCACCGCGTGCGCGGCCGCCCGGCCGTGACAGGCCTTGTAGCGGCGGCCCGAACCGCAGGGGCAGGGCTCGCGGGCCCCGACGACCGGGATCTCGCCCTCCTTCAGCTGCGCCTGGGGCTTCCCGGCCTTGGTCTGGGGACGCTTCTTGCCCATGGTGTGACTTCTCCCGTAACGGCGGTGCGGCACTGCTGTGTCGGCCGCGAGCCTAGCCGCCCGGGGGCACCGGCCGGGTCACGCGCCGGTGCGCCGCCCGGGGGCGTCCGCCGGTGGCCGCCCGCCCGGGAGGGTCAGTCGACGTCCTCGAAGGTGTCGTACACCCCGTACGCGTCCAGGAAGTCGAAGCCGGGAGCCGTGACGCGCGTAGCGAAGTCGTCGCGCCGGTGCCCTCCCGTGAGGACCACCCACACCGTCACCTCGCCCGCCGCGCTGTCCCGTACGCCCCAGTCCTGGGCGAGCGCACTGATGATGTTGAGCCCCCGGCCGCCGCGCGCGGTCACCGAGGGCGTCGACGGAACCGGTCGGGTGGGACCACCCCCGTCCGTCACCTCGACGGTCAGCGAGCCCCGTTCGTCGACGCGCCAGGCGGCGCGGACGTCGCCGTCGCCCACCTCCACGCCCCGGCCCAGCGGTCTGCCGTGCCGACAGGAATTGCTGAGCAGTTCGGACAGGACCAGTACGGCGTCGTCGACGACCGATTCGGCCACACCGCCGCGGCGGAGCTCCTCCCGCATGCGGTGCCTCGCCTCACCCACGCCCGCAGGGCCATGGGGTACGGCCATGCTCGACGACGTGGGCACCTCCTGTGCCACCACCAACGCCACCCCCGAGACCTCCTTTGCCCCACGCCACGGTGTGGATGCCCCAATGGACTGGACCGGAAACCGGCCAACCGGTGCGCAGTGACGCACCTGTCACGGACCGGTACGCAGCGCACGCGTCCGGGCGCGGGGCGTGACGGAGGTCAGAGCCGTCCCAGCTGGGACAGGACCTGTTTGGGGCGGTTGGTGATGATCGCGTCCACTCCGAGCCGGGCGCACAGCTCCACGTCCTCCGGCTCGTTCACCGTCCAGACATGGACACGGTGACCCGCCCGGTGCAGCCGCGCGACATACCCCGGGTTGCCGCGGACGATCCGGAGGGAGGGCCCGGCGATCCGGGACCCGGCGGGCAGTCGCCCGTCGCGGATCCGCGGGGTGACGAACTGCATCAGGTACACGGTCGGCACGGCGGGCGCGGCGGCGGCGACCCGGTGCAGCGAGCGGGCGGAGAAGCTCATGATCCGTACCGGGGTGGTGGTGCCCGCGCGGGGCCGGGCCAGCCCGTAGCGCTCCAGCAGCTCCACCAGCCGCGCCTCCACCTGGCCGGCCCAGCGCGTGGGGTGCTTGGTCTCGATGGCCAGCTCGACGCGCCGCCCGGCGTCCGCCACGAGCGCGAGCAGCCGTTCGAGGGTCAGTACGGAGGTGTACTCCGGGTCGCCCCAGTCCGGGCTCTCGTTCGGGTCCTTCCAAGCGCCGAAGTCCAGCGCGGCCAGATCGGCCAGCTCCAGCGTGGAGACGGCGCCGCGTCCGTTGGAGGTGCGGTTCACGCGGCGGTCGTGGACACAGACGAGGTGGCCGTCGGCGGTGAGCCGGACGTCGCACTCGAGGGCGTCGGCGCCGTCCTCGATCGCCTTCATGTACGCGGCCAGGGTGTGCTCGGGCGCGTCCTCGGAGGCGCCCCGGTGGGCGACGACCTGAATCGTGTGCTGGCGTGCGTGGGTCACCGCGACATGGTGCCACCGCTGTTCGGCCCTCCACGACGGGCATCCCTTTTGTCGGAGATAAAGGATGGCCCGCGGACGCACAGGTCCGGCTTACAGTGGCCTGACGGGCGGTGGGAAAAGCTGACCGCATACACCTGCCCAGCGGACTCTCGCCGAGACGCCGACGAGGACGCGGACGACGCAGACGACGCAGACGACGTGGAACCCCGAGGAGAACGAGCTGTGAGCACCGAGAACGAGGGCAACGCGGTCCCGGCCGCCCCGTCCGTACCTCCCGTGCCGCCCTCTTCGTCCGCGCCGGCGGAGGACGCCCACGGGACGGCAGCGCCGGAACCACCCCGCACGCCCCCGCACACGCCCCCGTACGACCCGGCGGGCGCCGCCGCGCCGACGCGCGCCCATGACGTGCCGCCGCCCCACGCCCCCCACACGCCTCCCGCCCCGCCCACGGGCACGGGCTGGCCCGCCCCGCCGCCCCCGCCCGCCTGGGGCGCGCCGCTCCCGCCCTCCTCCGAGCCGCCGCGCAAACGTTCCGGCGGCGGACTGGTCGCGGCCCTCCTGGTGGCCGCCCTGGTCGCCGGCGGCATCGGCGGCGGCGTCGGCTACTGGGCGGCCGAGCAGAACGACGGCTCCAGCAGCTCCACCACCGTCGCGGCGGGCGAGGCCCCGGCCGACTTCGCGCGCGAGCCGGGCTCGGTCGCCGCGGTCGCGGGCAAGGCCCTGCCGAGCGTCGTCACCATCGAGGCCAAGGCCGGCGGCTCGGCGGCCGAGGGCGGCACCGGCACCGGGTTCGTGTACGACAAGGAAGGCCACATCCTCACCAACAACCACGTGGTGGCCTCCGCCGCGGAGGGCGGCACCCTCTCCGCGACCTTCTCCGACGGCAAGACGTACGACGCCGAGGTCGTCGGCCGCGCCCAGGGCTACGACGTCGCCGTGCTCAAGCTCAAGAAGGCCCCCTCCGGTCTCGCCCCGCTCCCGCTGGGCAACTCCGAGAGGGTGGCCGTCGGCGACTCGACCATCGCGATCGGCGCGCCCTTCGGCCTGTCCAACACCGTCACCACCGGCATCATCAGCGCCAAGAACCGCCCGGTGGCCTCCGGCGACGGCAGCGGCGCCGGCCGCAACTCGTACATGAGCGCCCTCCAGACCGACGCCTCCATCAACCCGGGCAACTCCGGCGGCCCCCTGCTGGACGCGCGCGGCGCCGTGATCGGCATCAACTCCGCCATCCAGTCGGCGGGCAGCGGCGGCCTCGGCCAGTCCCAGGCGGGCTCCATCGGCCTCGGCTTCGCCATCCCGATCAACCAGGCCAAGGGCGTCGCCGACCAGCTGATCAGGACCGGCGAGCCGGTCTACCCGGTGATCGGCGCCACCGTGAACATGGCCGAGGGCGGCACCGAGGGTGCCCGTATCGCCCCCGAGGGCGAGGGCGGCACCCCGGCGGTCGTCCCGGGCGGCCCCGCCGCGAAGGCGGGCCTCAAGGCGGGCGACGTGATCGTCAAGTTCGGCGACCGGACCATCGACAGCGGCCCGACGCTGATCAGCGAGATCTGGACCCACAAGCCGGGCGACCGGGTCACCCTCACCTACGAGCGCGGCGGCAAGAGCGCGACGGCCGAGGTCACCCTGGGCGAGCGCAAGGGCGACAGCGGCTGACGGACGCCTCGTCACCCGGCTCCCGGCCCCGGCGTGCCGGGCGCCGGGCGCCGGGCCACAGTGGGGTCATGACCGCAGACCAGCCGCCCGTGACCGTGTCCCCGCCCAACGGCTCCGGCGGCCGCACCGTCCACACCGACGGCACCCTCCTGGGCCTCGCCCACAGCGTCGCCGACCTCGTCGACCTGCTGAGCGGTGTGGGCCTGGAACTGGGCCCGGACGAAGTGGCCACCACCCGCCTCATCCACTGGCAGGGCGGCGGCCCCGCGGTCTGGGCCGAGTCACCCCCCTGACCCACCCGCCCCCCACCCCCCAACCGGTAGGCTGTAGCCCGCTCCACCGTAGGTGCGGCGGAGCGTGGGTGGGTTGCCCGAGCGGCCTAAGGGAACGGTCTTGAAAACCGTCGTGGCGCGAGTCACCGTGGGTTCAAATCCCACACCCACCGCACGCGAAGCGGCCCCTGACCAAGCACATCGGTCGGGGGCCGCTCGGCCGTGCGGCGCCGTCACCCGGCGACCGCTGCCGACTGTCCCGCGTGTCGCTTGCGGGGGCGCGGGTGCCGGGTGGGACGGAACCTTGCCGATCGGTCGGACGTCCTACAGGGCGAGGACGTCCGCGAGAGGGAGTTGCCATGCCGGTGAACGACCCGAAGAAGCTCGAGACCACCCTTGGTGACGGACGGCGCGTGACGCTGTCGCTGCCGCCGACCGATGCCCTGTGGGCCGCCGACGGGGTGGGCGCGCTGCGCGCCGTTCCCGCCACGCACACAGGACGCGGCGAGGAGCCGCCCGCCCTCCCGGCGCGGCCCGTACTCCCCCTGGAAGTGGCGCTGTTGGGGCTCGGCGTCTAGAGCCAGACGGCGGCTGCCGAACGCGACCTGGGGAGCACGGCGCGCAGACGCCGAGAACGGTTATGAGCCGCGCGTGATGCGGGGCGCCGCCAGTTGGCAAGGAGTGCTCAGTTGCGTGTGAAGAGGATTGTCCCGCTGCTCCTCGTTCCGGTACTTCTGTCCGGCTGCGGACTGCTGGAGGAGGCGCCGAGCGGAGACAGGGTCGCACCACCGCAACTGCCCGCTGTGCAGAACGAAGGCAAGGCTGTCTCCGATGCCGAATCGTTTGCAGCCTGGGTGTCGGAGAAGGGCAGTAAGGAACAGCAAGATGCAGTCATCGGCCATGTGTCGATGATGTGGGGCGATTGGAACACCCCAGGCGAGTTGGGGTTTGTGGTCACCGACCACACCCAGAAGGCTCCGGCCGAGACGGTGGCCGAGGCGTTCGCCGGGTGGGAGGACAACGTCGACACCACGGTGCGGGCTGCTGTCTACGGAAAAGGTGGAGAACTGCTGCATGTGACCGAGCCGAAGCCTGGGTCGTAGTTTCAGCGGTATCCGCGTCGCTGGCCTAGGCCGACTGGTCGATGACCGAACCTCTGAAGTGCGGGCGCCTTCCCCGGGCGGTTCACGGCGCCACCCTCGGCGGCGATGGTGAGGGTGGCGCTGTCTCGCTGGGGTCGTGTGTCGAGGGCTTGAGGCCGGGTGCCTTTCAGTGTCCTTCTGGCGGCGTCTGGTCTCCAGGGGGAGTCATCAGCCCGTCGGGCGGTCAGGAGCCGACGATGGCGCGGAGGGCGGCGAGGTGGGCGTGGTAGGCGTCGCGGCCCGGGCGGGTCAGGCGGAGCCAGACGCGGGCGCGGGTGTCGCGCACCGCCTTGCGCTGCTCGACGTAGCCGGCGTCCGCCAGCACGGTGACGTGCTTGCTCAGGACCGAGGCGGAGACGCCCAGTTGCTGCTGGACCGTGGCGAACTCGGCCTCCCCGGCGGTGTCCAGGAGGGCGCAGATCCGCAGGCGGTTGGGGGCGTGGATGGTGGTGTCGAAGCCGTCCATGGGGTCGGGCGCGGGACTGCTCATGAGGCCTTCCGGTGCAGGCGGACGAAGACGAGGTGGAAGGCGATCGACGTCGCGGCCCCGACGGCCGACGCGGCGAACAGCCAGAGCGGTTCACGGGTGGCCCGGAAGACCAGGGCCGATCCCAGGAGCACCACGGGCAGCCCGATCACCAGCGGCAGCGTGACGTTCCTCGGGAGGACGTCGAAGCGGAGCGCCACGCCGGTCTTCTTCCGCCAGTTGGAGGCCGCCACCACGAACAGCGACAGGTACGCCGCCGTCATCACCACCATGATCACGCTCCAGGTGCCCTGGGGCAGCAGCCAGTCGTGGCGGGCCAGCGTGCCTCCGTACACGGGCGGTACGGCGGCGGTGTAGAGCGTGAGCGCGGCGGCGAACCAGCGCGGCCAGGGGGTGGCTGCGAGGGCGGTCGCCGACGCCTTGACCTGCTCGGCGTCGGAGAGGGCGGCGAGCGCCTCCTGTGCGGTCGGACGGATGGCATCCCCGTTGGTTTCCATGATGGAAACTTTAGGGGTGAGTTTCCGGTGTGGCAAGTCTTGATTTTCCGAAGCGGAAAGTGTCAGAGCGCGGCGCTAGAGTCGTCGTATGGGGGATTTCGCCAGTCAGAACCGGACCGTGCTGTGCAAGTCGTGTCACCGGCCGCTCCGTCAGAACCGCCGTTGGTTTCCGCAGCAGTACTGCAACCGCTGGCACAAGGTGCGGCACCGGGTGGCCGAGTTCGTCGGCGGCGTGATGGAGAACGTGTAGCGCGCCCGTAGGCGGGTGAGCGCGGAGCGGGCGGGGCAAAACCCGTTGCCCGGGCGGACGCGGCCGCGCCAGCATCGGGCCATGGACTCCTCGACGCTCCACCCCGTGCCGCTGACCGCCGCCGCCCGATCGGCGCGCGGGCAGCAGCAGCGCGGGTCCCGGCGGAGGCCGGCTGCCGCGCCGTCGTGATCGGCGCGCTGGTCGCGGGGGCGCTCGCCGGGTACGGGATCGCCGTGCCGGTGGGGGCCGTCGGGGCGTACCTGGTGGCGCTCACCGCGCGGACGTCCTGGCGGGTCGGCGCGTGCGCCGCGCTCGGGGTGGCCACCGCCGACGGGCTGTACGCAGCGGTCGCCGCCGTCGGAGGAACGGCCCTGGCGCCGCTCGTGGAGCCGGTGTCGGTGCCCCTGCGCCGGCTGTCGGCCCTGGTCCTGCTGGTGCTGGCGGTCCACGGCGGTGTCGTGGCGATCCGGCGGTACCGGGCGCGGCGGGCGGCGGAGCGGGACGACGAGGCGCCGGTCGGACCCCTGCGGGCGTACCTGGCGCTCCTGGGCCTCACGGTGCTCAACCCCATGACCGTCGTCTACTTCGCGGCGCTGGTGATCGGCGGCCGCACCGCCGGCACCCCGGGCCCGCTGGAGCAGGGCGCCTTCGTGCTCGCCGCCTTCCTCGCGTCGGCCAGCTGGCAGCTGCTGCTGGCCGGGGGCGGGGCGCTGCTGGGCAGGGCGCTGACCGGGCGCCGGGGGCGGCTCGCCACCGCCCTGGCCTCCAGCGCCCTGATCACCGCGCTCGCGGGGCACCTGCTCCTCGCGGCGCCGTGAACCGGGCGGCCGAGGCGACGGTGGCGCGGGCCTCGTGGGCGGTGAGCCCGGTCCGTACGGCGGCCTCGGTGAGGGCGTCCGCCAGGGCGTCGCCGATGCCGCTCTCGTACGCCCGGCACGCCGCCCAGAACAGCCGGGCGTTGCGCCGGCCCTCCCGGGCGGCGAGGACGAACCCGACCAGCCCCTCGCCCCGCGGTCCGGGTCGCCCCCCGCGGGCGCGCGCGGGAGGCCGCGGCGGGGGGACCAGCAGGCGCAGGAGGGCCGGCGGGCAGGCCGCCGGGGGCAGGGCGGGCGTGCCGGGCGCCAGGCGGTAGGCGCCGCGCGCGGTCACCGAGCCGGGTCCGGCCAGGTAGCCGCCGAAGCCGCGGATGTCGATGCCCGGGGCGAGGCGCCCGGCCGAGTTCGGGACGACGACGCCGGGCGGGCCGGCCAGCCAGAGGTGCCGTCCGCCGCTGGGGGTCAGCACGGTGACCGTCCCCGGAACCGGGAAGCCGTGCTCCCGGGCGAGGTGCCGCAGCACGGCGGGGTCCGTGTCGAGGTCGACGCCGATCAGGTGGTGGGGCGGGCGCCCGCACGCGATGCCGTAGCCGGTCGCCCAGGGGGCGAGCGCGAAGAGCGCGCGTACGGCCGCCGGGTCGGTGGTCGCGTCGTGGACGCCGTGTCCGGGCCGGCCGCACTCGCCCCGGCAGCGGACCGGTGCCGGATCGTCGCGGTGGGGCGACGGCAGGGCGGGCAGCTTGGACGGCGACAGGGGAAAGACGGGCAGTCCGCGCTCGGCGGCGGACTGCGCGTACGTCAGGGCCAGGGTGGTGCGCCTTCCGGTGGCGGCCATGGCTCCATGGTCGTACATGCGTTCGACCATGGGAAGGGGGTGGATGTCCGTCGTCGTTCCGCGTCCACCCGAACGGCCGCGAGCCCGGACGGGGGTCCGGCCGCTCGACCGGCCGCGCGCCGGCCGATCGGGCGGTGAGCAGGACTTTCGGGCAGTCGGGGACGTTTATCGCCAAGTCGTCACGCTTGCGAGGGAAATGAGCGGTCCTGCCTGGTTCACAGGGGAATCGGTGGGCAACTCTTTCACCACGAAGCGGGGCGCCCAACCGTCCCGCAACCGGCCGCAGTTGCGCAGAGGACTCCTGGAGGGCATCCATGGCAAGCATCCGCACCGCACGCCTCATCGCCACCGGTCCCTCCGGGCGGCGGGGTGGTACCGCGCACGTGAACGGCCCGGGGCGCACGGTCATTCGCCGGAGCGGCCCCACGGCGGACTTAGCCCACTCCCGGTAGGGCCGGCCCGAGGGAAGGGGCGAGGGGCGGGGGCAGGGGGGCGTAGAACGGGGCGGAGGGGCGGGGGACGAGCGACAGGGGAGGAACGACGGGGGGAGGGGGCGAGCGGAACGGGCGGCCCGTGCGCGGTACTTCGGTACCGGCGCGCGGGCCGCCCGGCGTCGTGGCCGCCGGGCTCGTCGAGCCCGACGACCGGTCAGGGGGCCGCTGGCCGGCTCGGTCGTGACGGGCGCGCCGTACGAGCGGATGAGGGGCGTACGAGGGGCGTACGAGGATGCCGCGCGGCCGCCCGCGCCGTACCGCGACCTGTCCCGCCGGACGCCCCGCGTCGACCCCGCGCCGCCTCCGCGCGGCCGGCTGCCGGCCGGGCGACGGCCCTGGTCGGGGGCGGTGCTGTGACCCGTCCGCCGGACCGGTGACAGGGGTGGCGCCGGCGCCGGACCCTGAGCCGGCGCGCCCCGCCCCTCCACCTCCAGGAGGTCCGGCGGGCGGCGGCAGTACAACCTGAGGCGGACACCGGTTCGGCACCTGTGGGCGATCCCCCGGACGGCGCCCGCTCCTAGCGTGGAGACATGACCGCGACCGCCGGCCCCGTCTGCACCGGGGCGTCCACAGCCGCCACCGGATACCCGTCGTTCTCGTCGTACGTACGAGCCCGTGGACCCGTGCTGCTGCGCACCGCCCGGTCGCTGACCGCCAACCCGAGCGACGCCGAGGACCTGCTGCAGACCGCCCTCGCCAAGACCTACGTCGCATGGGGCGGCATCGAGGACCACCGCGCGCTCGACGGCTACGTACGCCGTGCGCTGCTCAACACCCGTACCTCGCAGTGGCGCAAGCGCAAGGTCGACGAGTTCGCCTGCGACGAGCTGCCCGAGCCGCCGGGGCTGCCGGGGCCCGACCCGGCCGAGCAGCAGGCGCTGCGGGACGCGATGTGGCGCGCGGTGATGAGGCTGCCCGACCGCCAGCGGGCCATGCTGGTGCTCCGGTACTACGAGGACCTCAGCGAGGTCCAGACGGCGGAGGTCCTCGGGGTCTCCGTCGGGACGGTCAAGAGCGCCGTCTCCCGGGCGCTCGGCAAGCTCCGCGAGGACCCGGAACTGTCCCGCGAGAGCCTCGGACCGTCCCCCGTCCGGTGATCCGTCCCAGCCGATCTACTCCCGGGTAGTGACATACCGCGCGGTATGTGCGCAGAATCTCCGCACCGATAGTGTCACGTAGCGCCCAACGGGAGGACGCCGTGCTGAGCACCATGCAGGACGTACCACTGACTGTCACCCGCATCCTCCGCCACGGGATGACGATCCACGGGAAGTCGCGGATCACCACCTGGACCGGCGAGGCCGAGCCGCACCGCCGCAGCTTCGCCGAGGCCGGCGCCCGCGCCACCCAGCTGGCCGGAGCGCTCCGCGACGAGCTCGGCGTCACCGGTGACGAGCGGGTCGCCACGCTCATGTGGAACAACGCCGAGCACGTCGAGGCGTACCTGGCGATCCCCTCCATGGGCGCCGTCCTGCACACCCTGAACCTGCGCCTGCCCGCCGAGCAGCTGGTCTTCATCGTCAACCACGCCGCCGACCGGGTCGTGCTGGTCAACGGCAGCCTCCTCCCGCTCCTCGCCCCGCTCCTCCCGCACCTGCCGACGATCGAGCACGTCGTGGTCTCGGGTCCGGGCGACCGCTCGCTCCTCGACGGCGCCGCGCCCGCCGTCCACGAGTACGAGGAGCTCATCGCCGGCCGCCCGACCACGTACGACTGGCCCGAGCTGGACGAGCGCGCGGCCGCGGCCATGTGCTACACCTCCGGCACCACCGGCGACCCCAAGGGCGTCGTCTACTCGCACCGCTCCATCTACCTGCACTCGATGCAGGTGAACATGACGGAGTCGATGGGCCTGACGGACAAGGACACCACCCTGGTGGTCGTGCCGCAGTTCCACGTCAACGCCTGGGGCCTGCCCCACGCCACCTTCATGACCGGCGTCAACATGCTGATGCCCGACCGCTTCCTCCAGCCCGCCCCGCTCGCCGAGATGATCGAGCGCGAGAGGCCCACGCACGCGGCGGCCGTCCCGACCATCTGGCAGGGCCTCCTCGCCGAGGTCACCGCCAACCCCCGCGACCTGTCCGCCGTCCCTCATGGAGGCCTACGACAAGCTCGGCGTCCGCCTCTGCCACGCCTGGGGCATGACCGAGACGTCCCCGCTGGGCACCATGGCCAACCCGCCGGCCGGCCTCACCGCGGAGGAGGAGTGGCCCTACCGCGTCACCCAGGGCCGCTTCCCCGCCGGAGTCGAGGGCCGGCTCGTCGGACCCGGCGGCGACGTCCTGCCCTGGGACGGCGAGTCCGCCGGCGAGCTGGAGGTCCGCGGCCCGTGGATCGCGGGCGCCTACTACGGCGGGGCGGCCGGGGAACCCCTGCGGCCCGAGGACAAGTTCACCGCGGACGGCTGGCTCAAGACCGGCGACGTCGGCGTGATCAGCCCCGACGGCTTCCTCACCCTCACCGACCGGGCCAAGGACGTCATCAAGTCGGGCGGCGAGTGGATCTCCTCCGTGGAGCTGGAGAACGCGCTCATGGCCCACCCGGAGGTCGCGGAGGCGGCCGTCGTCGCCGTACCGGACGACAAGTGGGGCGAGCGGCCCCTGGCGACGGTCGTCCTCAAGGAGGGCGCCACCGCGGACTACGAGACGCTGCGCGCCTTCCTCGGCGAGTCGATAGCGAAGTGGCAGCTCCCCGAGCGCTGGGCGATCATCCCGGCCGTGCCGAAGACGAGCGTGGGCAAGTTCGACAAGAAGGTCATCCGCCGCCAGTACGCCAACGGGGAACTGGACGTCACCCAGCTCTGACCCGTACCCGCGTGACATGACGAAGGGGGCGCCCGTCCCGGGCGCCCCCTTCCGTGTCGTGGCCGCGCGTACCGCCGTCAGCCCGTACCGAGCCCGAGCCCGTACCGAGCCCGAGCCCGTACCGAGCCCGAGCCCGTACCGAGCCCGAGCCCGTACCCACCGGTCACGCGTACCGGGCGCGCGTACCGGTCAGTTGGTGCCGATCTTCGCCAGCAGGTCCACGATCCGCGCCTGCACCTCGGCGCTCGTCGAACGCTCCGCAAGGAACAGCACCGTCTCGCCCGACGACAGCTTCGGCAGCTCCTCCTCCTGGAGGCTCGCCGAGGTGTAGACGACGAGCGGCGTGCGGTTGAGCTGCCCGTTGGCCCGCAGCCAGTCGATGATCCCGGCCCGCCGGCGACGCACCTGCATCAGGTCCATCACCACCAGGTTCGGCCGCATCTGCGCGGCCAGGGTGACCGCCTCGCTGTCCGTGGCCGCCCGCGCCACCTGCATCCCGCGCCGCTCCAGCGTCGCCGTCAGCGCGAGAGCGATCTCCTCCTGCTCCTCGATGAGCAGCACCCGCGACGGGTGCTGCTCACTGTCCCGCGGGGCCAGTGCCTTGAGCAGTACGGCCGGATCGGCGCCGTACGCCGCCTCCCGGGTCGCCTGACCCAGGCCGGCGGCGAGCAGTACGGGCACCTCGGCGGCCACCGCCGCCTGGCGCAGCGACTGGAGCGCCGTACGCGTGATCGGCCCGGTCAGCGGGTCGACGAACAGCGCCGCCGGGAACGCGGCGATCTGCGCGTCCACCTCCTCGCGGGAGTGCACGATCACCGGCCGGTAGCCGCGCTCGCTGAGCGCCGCCTGCGTGGAGACGTCCGGCGCGGGCCACACCAGGAGCCGGCGCGGGTTGTCCAGCGGCTCCGGGGGCAGCTCGTCGTCGACCGGCAGCGGAGCCGGCTCGTTGGCGACCTCGACGGCGCCGCCCGGCCCGTCCAGCGGCTCCGGGCCCTCGGCCGCGCCCTCGTCCGGGGCCCCTATCTCGTACGCCCGGCCCTCGGCCGGCGCGGACAGCCGCGGCTGCGGGGCGAGGGTGGGGGCCGGACCGGCCACCGGGGACGCGGCGGAGGCGGAGGCGGGCGGGGGCGTCGGCGCGGAGGTGGTCGCGGGCGACTGGGGGTGCGGCCGGGCGGCCGGCTCCTCCGCCGGGGGCGTGGCCAGCTTGCGGCGGCGCCCGGAGCCCGAGGACGGGGCCGACTGCTGGGCGATCTGCTGCGCGAACGGCACGCCCTGGCCCAGAGTGCGCACGCTGAACGCCCGCCCCTGGGTGGAGTTGGCGGACGCGTCGTCGGCGGACGGCACCTCCGGCGGCAGCGGTACGGAGCCGGTGCCGGTCCCGGTGCCGGTACCCGGACCCGTGGCCGGGTCCTGGACCGCACGCCGCCGGCCGGTGGGCGCCGGTGCGGGCACGGGCGGCGCCACGGCCTCCGGAGCCGCGGGTTCGGGCGTCTGCGCGGGTACGGGCGCGGCGGCCGGTCCGGTGGGGGCGGCGGGTGCGGACTGCACGGGTTGCGCCGGGGGCGCGGGGGGCGCGGGCTGGACCGGGTGCGGCTGGGACGGCGTGTGCTCGGCGCCCGGCAGCGCGGGCACGGCGTCGTGGCGCCCCTCGGGGTGCTCGCCGACCCGCTGGTCCGGGAGCCCCGCCGGGCGCCGGTCCGCCTCGGCGGGCGGCAGCGCGAACGCGGTACGGGCACCGCCCTCGGCGCTCTGCGCGGTCCGGTCCTGCGCGGGTCCGAGCGCCCGGCGGGCCCGTCGGCCCCCGGCCGGTTCGGTGGCCGGTACGCCGGCCGCGGGAGCCGGGACCGGGGTGGTGACCGGAGCGGGGGCGGCCGGGAGCGCCGGCATCGCGCCGCCCTCGTCGCCGTGCCGTGCCCGCCGTCCGGCGGCCGGGACCGGCACCGCGTCCACGGGGACGCCCTGCGGCGGCACCGTCTCTCCCAGGGCGGCCCTGCCCTGCGCGCTCTCGGCGGCCGTCACGACCGCCCCTTCGGAGGGTGCCCCGGCCGCCGGCAGTCCGGCCGCCGGCGGTCCCGCCACCGGTGCGCCGGCCTCCGCCGGGCTCGGCCGCCCGCGCCGCCGCCCGGTCGGCTTGGCCGCCACCGGGTCCTCGGCGAGCACGGGGCTGTCCAGGAAGGCGTCCGTGGAGGCCCGCCGCGCCCGGCGCCGCCCGCCACCGGAAGTCCCGCCACCGGACGTACCGCCCGCCTGCTGGGCCGGCACCACCGGAGCGGGCGCCGCGACCGGCGCCTCCCCGGCGGCCGGCTCCGCCTGCTTCACCGTGCCCGAGCCCTCGCCGAGCGGTACCTCCAGCACGTACGCGCTGCCCGGCATCCCCGGCACCTCGTGCGTCTGGAGCACCCCGGCGTGCGCCCGGACGATCCCGCGCACGATCGGCTCGTGCACCGGGTCACCCCCGGCGTACGGTCCGCGCACCTCGATGCGTACGACGTCACCGCGCTGCGCCGCCGCGACCACGATCGTCGAGTCGACGTACCCGCCGCCCGGCACGACCCGCGCCTTGCCGGTCGAGTCGACCCCGGCGACGTCCGCGATCAGGTGGGCCAGCGCGGTCGAGATCCGCACCCCGTCCACCTCGGCCTCTATCGGCGGAGCGTGCACCGCGAACTGCACCCGGCCCGGACCGATCAGTTCAACCGCGCCCTCGACACCGGCGGCGACGACCGCGTCGAGCAGCACCTTCGCCTTCCGCAGCGACTCCTCGCCGACGTCCAGCCGCTGGTAGCCCAGCACGTTGTCGACGAGCGTCGTCATCCGGGCGTACCCGGCCGCCAGGTGGTGCAGCACCTGGTTGGCCTCGGGCCACAGCTGACCGGCCGGGTCGGCGGCCAGCGTGCCCAGCTCCCGGCGCAGCTCCTCCAGCGGCCCGCGCAGCGACCCGCCCAGGACGGCGGTCAGCTGGGCGTGCCGCGCGGCGAGGGCCGCGTACCGCTCCTCGAGCCGCTCGATCTCCACGGACAGCCGCTCGCTGAGATCGGCCATCTCGGTGGCGTGCCGTTCGGTCAGCTCGGTGACCTCGGCGGTGTGCCGCTCGGTCAGCTCGGTGACCTCGGCCGTGTGCCGGGTCTCCTGCTCCTCGTAGGGGCGCCGGTCGGTGAAGGTCATCACCGCGCCGACCAGCTGGTCCCCGTCGCGCACCGGCGCGGTCGTCAGGTCGACCGGCACGGCCGAACCGTCCTTCGCCCACACCACCTGCCCGCGCACCCGGTGCTTGCGCCCGGAGCGCAGGGTGTCGGCCAGCGGCGACTCCTCGAACGGGAAGGCCTCCCCGTCCGCCCGGGAGTGCAGCATCAGGCCGTGGAGTTCCTTGCCGCCCAGGTCGCTGGCCCGCCAGCCCAGTATCTGGGCGGCGGCCGGGTTGACGAGCACGATCCGCCCGTCGGTGTCGGTGCCCACGACGCCCTCGGAGGCGGCGCGCAGGATCATCTCGGTCTGCCGCTGGGAGCGCGCCAGCTCCGCCTCGGTGTCGATCGTCCCGGACAGGTCGCGGACCACGAGCATCAGCAGCTCGTCACCCGTATAGGCACTGCCGTACGAGTCGTACGCCTCGCGCCCGTCCTCCAGGCTCGCGCTGGTCACCTCGACCGGGAACTCGCTGCCGTCGGTGCGCCGCGCGACCATCCGGGCCGGCTTGGTGCGGCCGCGCGCGTCGGCGGCCTCGGGGCGGCGCATCGAGCCGGGGATCAGCCGGGAGTCGAACGCGGGCAGCAGGTCCAGCAGCCCGCGCCCGACCAGGGCCGTACCGGGCGTCTCGAACATCTCGAGGGCGATGGTGTTGGCGTTGACGACCGTGCCGTTGCAATTGACGAGTACGAGCCCGTCCGGCAGCGCGTCGAGTATGGCTGCGAGGCGAGCAGCACCTCGGGATGGCCTGCTGCTCACGACGACGCTTCCTCCCACTCGGCCTGTCACTGGAGGGAGTCTAAAGGCAGGTGATGTGGGCCCGACGGCGGTTGTGTGCGGGTTCCTCTACGACCTGGCCATCGGCAGCACCGGCTTCAGGGTGTCCCACCTGGCGATCTCGCAGCCGTCGGTCCGCTTGAAGTGGGCGTCGACGTCCTGCCCCTGCCAGGTGCCGGTGACGTGCGCGGTGGCGGCACCGCCGTGCTGCTGGGTGCACATCTGGTCCTTGGCCACGGGGGCGAACGGGTCACGGCCCTCCTCGGCCAGCTCGTCGAGCCGGTCGCACGCCCCCTGCACGCGCGGGTGGTTGCCCTCGGCGGTCCGCAGCCCGCACTTCAGCTCGAAGGTGCCGTCCGCCATCGGGTTGCCCGAGTTCTTCACGGTGACGGTCAGCGAGTCGGTCCCCGCCAGCAGCGGCAGCGGCAGCGGCCCGCCGCCGGCCAGGGCGGCGGGGGCGGCGGCACCGAGCGCGGCGAGCGACGCGGCGGAGGTGAGGACGAGGCGGCGCAGCATACGAACTCCTGGGGTCACGGATCCGTCGGGATGCCCGGCATCCCTCACCCCACTAACGCTCCAGCCCCCGCCGCGTTGCGCAAGCCGGGCATCCGGGGCAGCCGTCCCGGGGGCGCGACGCGGAACGCCTTTGCCCTGTGCCCCGCCCGCCTAGTACCGTGGGGACCGATTGGTGACACCCCCCAGGGCTGTGTCATCATCTGCACGCACCATTCGCGCTCGCGCGGGTGGCGGCAAGCTGGAGGCGTCGCCTAGTCCGGTCTATGGCGCCGCACTGCTAATGCGGTTTGGGTCTTAAAGCCCATCGAGGGTTCAAATCCCTCCGCCTCCGCCAGCTCCACCCGAAGCCCCGGCCCCACGGCCGGGGCTTCGGTCGTTCCCGCAGCTGTTCCCCGGGCCGTTCCCGTAGCTGTTCCCCGAGCCGTTTCCCCGGGCCGTTCCCGGAACCGTTCGCGAGTCCGCGCCCCGAGCCGCTTCCCGGCCCGTTCCGCACGCCGTTGCCCTGCCGGACGTGGCGGCCGCGCGTTCACCCATCCGTGGCCCGTTTGGCGTTTGTGCAGGTCAGAGGGGGTGGGGCTAATGGATTTCGCGTCACGGCGCAGGTCATGTAATGTTGTTCCCGCAACGCCGACCGGGCAGAAGAGCCCGGGAAGCACAAGCACTCGTAGCTTAACGGATAGAGCATCTGACTACGGATCAGAAGGTTGCAGGTTCGAATCCTGCCGAGTGCACAGAGTCGAGAGGCCCCCGGAGAAATCCGGGGGCCTCTCGCGTTGTGGCGATGCGGTCACAGACTTCCCAGGCGGGACCTCTCCATGAGGTCGATGACGAAGTGCACCAGCTCCGTGGGGACGGTCGTGCCGGCGAAGAGGCGGCGGTCGACACCCCGTTCCGGGTCCCAGGAGCCGGTGTAGACGAGGGCCGGCGTGCGGACGTCGTACTCGTCCAGGAGGCGGAGCAGGGTGATGCCGGCGCGCGGGTCGCCGTGGCGGGCCATGTCGGTGATCAGGACGTCGTAGGACCGGTGACGCAGGAGGGGTGCGGCCTCCTCGGTCGAGCGGGCCAGGTCGACGTGCATGCCTGCCGCGCGGAAGAGCTGTACGAGGGGGGTGTTGCCCTCCGGGTGGTCGTCGACCCAGAGGATGCGGCCGCCCGGGAGCAGCTCCCCGGCGTGGGCGAGGCGGCCCAGAGCGGTGCGCCTGGCGGTCGGGGTGTCGGGGCTCGGCCTCTCCTCCTGGGCACGGTCGAGGAGCTCGCCGGCGAGTTCGACCTCGACGCCCATGGCGCGTACGGCGGTCAATCGCGGAACCATGCGATCGATGATCGTCACGCGCAGGGTCAGGTAGACGGTCGCCGCGAAGGCCACCCAGAGGACGGCCGGGACGGTGCCGATGACTTTGATCCACAGCGCTTCGGACATAGCCGCATCATCGAGCGCGGTGCCCGGCGGCGCAGCCGCTTTCCGGCCGGATGGGGCGGCGTGCGGGGTACGGTGCGGCGGTGGCGGGATGGCGGTGCGAGGGGTTGCGGTGGCCGGGCGGGGAGCCCGTGCTGCGCTGGGAGGGCGGTCGGGCCGGGCCGCTGGCGTACGGGCGGGAGATCGGGTTCCGGGTGGTGGGGGAGCGCCGGTGCGTCGGGGCGCGGGGCAACCCGTGTCCGGTGCGGGCCGTCGTCGGTGGACGGAGTTCCGGTGGGCGGTGCCCGGAGTGTGCGCGGCTGGACCGGGTGGGGTCCGTGGCGGCGGACGGGATCGCCGACGACCCCAGGGTCTACCGGGTGTACCTCGCCTGGTTCGGCCCCGGCATGGTCAAGGTGGGGATCACGGCCGAGGAGCGGGGCGGGGCCCGGCTGCGGGAGCAGGGGGCCGTCGCGTACGGCTGGCTGGGGCGCGGGCCGCTGATGGCGGCGCGGCGGACCGAGGAGGTGCTCGGCAGCGCGCTGGGGGTGCCCGACCGGATCCCGTACGCCGCCAAGCGTGCCGCGCGCGTGGGGCTGCCGGGCGAGGCGGAGCGGGCGGCGGAGGTGGCGGAGCTGCACGGGCGCGCCATGGGCGTGCCCGGCTGGGCGGACACGCTGGAGCCGGTGGAGCCGCGGGTGGTCGACCATGCCGGGCTGTTCGGGCTCGACCGGGTGGACCGGGTCGACGGGGTGGTCGGCGCCCTGGTGGACGGCGGGTGCGTGCGGGGGACCCTCACCGCCGCCGCCGGGCCGGATCTGCACCTGGAGGACCCCGACGGGCGGGCGCTGGTGCTCGACACCCGGCTGATCACCGGGTGGGAGCTGGTGGCGGCGGGGAGCGGGGCGCGGACGACCGTGCCCGTCACCGTGCTGCCGCCGGGCGTGCAGGACGGCCTCTTCTGACGCGCGCCCCAGCCCGCAGTGGCCCGGGCATCGGGTCCCGGCCGGAAGGGGCCGGGGCCGGCGGGTCCCCGGGCCGGCGCGTCCCCGGGAAGGCGGGTCCCAAGTGAAGGCACGTCCCGGGTAAAGACTCGGATCCCGATCTCCGGAGGACCTGGACAGCGCCCGCGCCCCCGGCGGAGGGTGAGCCGCATGAGCGATCACCTGATCGGCGGCATCGAACCGCCCTACTACACCGTCGTGTTCACCTCCGTACGCACCGGGGACGACGAGGAGGCGTACGCGGAGACGGCGCGGCGCATGGAGGAGCTGGTGCGGGACGTCCCCGGCTTCCTCGGCTACGAGTCGGCCCGCACACCCGGCGGCATCGGCATCACGGTCGGGTACTTCAGGGACGAGGAGGCCATAGCCGCCTGGCGGGCGGACGCCGAGCACCAGGGGGCGATGCGGCGCGGCCGTGCGGACTGGTACGAGCGGTACTCCGTGCACGTGGGCCGGGTCGAGCGGAGCTACCGCTTTGACCACCGGTGACGAGGCGGAGCGGATCCGGGCGTTCTGGGGGCGGCTCGGGCTGCCCGGGCTCGTCGACGTGCACACGCACTTCATGCCGGAGCGGGTGCTGCGCAAGGTGTGGGCCTACTTCGACGCGGTGGGGCCGCTGACGGGGACGCCGTGGCCCATCACGTACCGGGAGGAGGAGGACCGGCGGGTCGAGCTGCTGCGGGAGTTCGGGGTGGTGGGCTTCACGTCGATGGTCTATCCGCACAAGGCCGGGATGGCGGAGTGGCTCAACGCGTGGGCGGCGGACTTCGCCGGGCGGGTCGACGGGTGCCTGCGCACGGCCACGCTGTTCCCGGAGGAGGGCGTGGAGGGGTACGTCGCCGACGCGGTCGCCACCGGGGCGCGGGTGTTCAAGGCGCACGTCCAGGTCGGTGGCTACGACCCGAACGACCCGCTGCTGGACGGCGCGTGGGGCGCGCTGGCCGAGGCCGGCGTACCGGTCGTGACCCACTGCGGTTCCGGGCCGGCGCCCGGCAGGCACACCGGGCCCGGTCCGGTCGCGCGGCTGCTGGCCCGCCACCCGCGGCTGCGGCTGGTCGTCGCGCACATGGGGCTGCCCGAGTACGGCGACTTCCTCGACCTCGCCGAGCGGTACCCGGACGTGCGGCTGGACACGACGATGGCGTTCACGGACTTCAGCGAGCGCATGGCGCCGTTCCCGGTGGAGGAGCGGGGGCGGCTCCTGGACCTCGGGGACCGCATCCTGCTGGGGAGCGACTTCCCCAACATCCCCTACGGCTACCTCGACCAGCTGCGTGCCCTGGAGCGGCTGGGGCTGGGGGACGACTGGCTCAGGGCGGTCTGCCACGACAACGGCGCCCGGCTGTTCCCCGGGCTTTCTCAGGAGATTCACAGAGAGGGGAAAGGCTGCTCTCAGCGGTCCGCGTGATCGTCGGAGCATGACCGTCTCCTCGCCCCAAGGGCGCACCGAACCGTCCGGCACCACGGAAGACGCCGTCCGCGTGCTCGTCGTGGACGACGAGGACCCGCTCGCCGAGCTGCTGTCCATGGCCCTGCGGTACGAGGGGTGGGAGGTGCGCAGCGCCGGTGACGTCGCCGGAGCGGTGCGCGCGGCGCGGGACTTCCGGCCGGACGCCCTGGTGCTGGACGTGACACTGCCCGGCGGGGGCGGGCCGGACGGGACGGGCAGGGCGGAGGGGACGGGCAGGGCGGACGGGGTCTCGGCGCTCGGCCGGCTGCGGCGCGAACTGCCGGACGTGCCGGTGCTGTTCCTCACCGCGAGGGACGCGGCGGCGGACCGGATCGCCGGGCTGACGGCGGGCGGCGACGACCACCTCACCAAGCCGTTCGGCCTGGAGGAGGTGGTGGCCCGGCTGCGCGGGCTGATCCGGCGGTCCGGGGCCGCGCCGGAGCGGGCCGCGTCGCTGCTGGTCGTCGGGGACCTGGTGCTCGACGAGGACAGCCACGAGGTGTCCCGGGCCGGGCGGGCGGTCCACCTGACCGCCACGGAGTTCGAACTGCTGCGGTTCCTCATGCGCAACCCCCGGCGGGTGCTGAGCAAGGCGCAGATCCTCGACCGGGTGTGGAGCTACGACTTCGGCGGCCGGGCCAACGTGGTCGAGCTCTACATCTCGTACCTGCGCAAGAAGATCGACGCGGGGCACCCGCCGATGATCCACACCCGGAGGGGCGCGGGGTACCTGATCAAGCCGGCCGGATGAGGGGCCCGCTCGCCGGAGCCCGACCGGTCCACAGGCGGTCACAGGCGGCACAGGCCGGTTCGGGCGGCACAGGCGGCCGAAAAAGCGTTATACAGCGTACGGCGTTCACTTGTACGGTGTACGAGACCTAGTCCCGTACACCGTACAAGGAGCTTTGCGCATGACGGCGACCACCGCCGACCAGGGCCGGAAGCCCCCCGCCGCCACGACCGGCGGCGGTCACCCGCAGCGCTGGCTGATCCTCGGCGTGATCTGCCTCGCCCAGCTCACCGTGCTGCTCGACAACACCGTCCTCAGCGTCGCCATCCCCTCCCTCACCACGGAGCTCGACGCCTCCACCGCCGACATTCAGTGGATGATCAACGCCTACTCCCTGGTCCAGTCCGGGCTGCTCCTCACCGCCGGCAACGCCGCCGACCGCTACGGCCGCCGCAAGATGCTGCTCACCGGCCTCGCGCTGTTCGGCATCGGCTCGCTGGCCGCCGGGCTCGCCCAGTCCTCCGCCCAGCTGATCGCCGCCCGTGCCGGCATGGGCGTCGGCGGCGCGCTGCTGATGACCACCACGCTCGCGGTCGTCGTGCAGGTCTTCGACGACACCGAACGCGTCAAGGCCATCGCCCTGTGGTCCACCGTCAGTTCGCTCGGCTTCGCGGCCGGTCCGCTGCTCGGCGGGTTCGTGCTGGACCACTTCTGGTGGGGCGCGATCTTCCTGATCAACATCCCGGTGGCGCTCATCGGTCTGGTCGCCGTCGCCGCCCTCGTACCCGAGTCCAAGCACAAGCAGGGGGACCGGCCGGACCTCGCCGGTGCCGTGCTCTCCACCATCGGCATGACGGCGGTGGTGTACGCCATCATCTCCGGGCCCGAACACGGCTGGACCTCCGGCCCGGTCCTCGCCTCCGCCGCGCTCGGCGCCGTGGTCCTCGCCGCCTTCGCGCTGTGGGAGCTGCACACCCCGTACCCCATGCTCGACATGCACTTCTTCCGCAACCAGCGGTTCGTCGGCGCCGTCGCGGGCGCCATCCTGGTCGCCTTCGGAATGACCGGATCGCTCTTCCTGCTCACCCAGCACCTGCAGTTCGTGCTCGGGTACGGGCCGCTCGACGCGGGTCTGCGCACCGCGCCGCTCGCCCTCACCGTCGTCGTGCTGAACATGACCGGTGTCGGCGCCCGCCTGCTGCCCAGGCTCGGCACGCCCGGGACCATCGCCATCGGCATGGCCCTGGTCGCGGCCGGTCTCGCCGCCATCGCCGTCCTCGGCGGGGCGCACGGCTACGGCGGCATGCTGCTCGGGCTCGTCGTCATGGGCGCGGGCGTCGCGCTGTCCATGCCCGCCATGGCCAACGCCATCATGAGCGCCATCCCGCCGGAGAAGGCCGGGGTGGGCGCCGGGATCAACGGCACGCTCGCCGAGTTCGGCAACGGGCTGGGCGTCGCCGTCCTCGGCGCCGTGCTCAACTCCCGGTTCGCCGCGCTGGTCACCGTGTCGGCCGCCTCCCTGCCGGCCGCGCTCGCCGCCGCCGACGGCCCGGCCGAACGGGCCAGGATCTCCGACGCGTTCGCCTCCGGTCTGGAGACCAGCCAGTTGGTCGGCGCGGCGGCGGTCCTGGCGGGCGGCCTGCTGGCTGCGGCGCTGCTGCGGCGGGCCGAGCGCGCCGACGCGGCCCCCGCCACGGCATAGCATCGGGCCAGGAGCGAGGAGGAAAGCCCATGGTGTCGGCGCGACGGACGAGCGTGTGGCTGGAGGGCAAGTCGCCCCGGGCGCGGAAGGCCGAGCAGCCGTCCGGACTCGACCGCGAGAAGATCACCGAGGCGGCGGTCCGGCTGCTCGACACCGAGGGCCTGGCCCGGTTCTCGATGCGCAAGCTCGCGGCCGGGCTGAACGTCACCGCGATGTCGGTCTACTGGTACGTCGACACCAAGGACGACCTCCTGGAGCTGGCGCTCGACCGGGTGGTGGGCGAGCTGCCCATTCCGGACCCCGCCTCCGGGGCGGACTGGCGCGACCGGCTCCGGGAGCTGGCCGCGTCCTACCGGGCCCTCTTCGTCGCCCACCCGTGGGCGTCCTCGCTGGTCGGCCACTTCCTCAACATCGGCCCCCGCTCGATGGAGTTCGGCCGCACGGCCCAGCAGGTGATCGCCGACACCGGGCTGCCGCTGCACCTCCAGAGCGCCGCGCTCTCCTCGGTGTTCCAGTTCGTCTACGGCTTCGGCACCGTCGAGGGCCAGTTCCGGCAGCGCTGCGAGGAAGCCGGGATGAGCCAGGACGAGTACTTCCGGCACGCCATGGGCGCTTTCCGGGACCAGCCCGCGTACGGCGAGGACTACGAGCGGGCCGAGCGGATAATGGCGGCCCGGGGCGGCGACACCGTGGAGGAGATGCGGGACCGGGACTTCCGGTTCGCGCTGGAGGTGCAGATCGCGGGCATCGAGGCCATGGTGGCCAGGGGCGCCTGAGCGGCGGCGCCGAGCCGGGGGGAGTCCCCCTTCCCGTACCGGCCGCCGTGCCGCTCAGCCCTGCGGCAGCGCGTCCCCCTGCACCGCCTGGACGTCCAGCTCCACCCGCAGGGTCGTGCCGATCGCGGATATCCCCGCCTGCACCACCTGGTTGTAGTTCATGGCGAAGTCCTCCCGGTGCAGCCGGGCCGTGGCCCGGAACGCCGCCCGCACCCCGCCCCAGGGGTCCGGCCCGGTCCCCAGGTACGTCAGGTCGAGGTCCACGTCCCGTACGACACCGCGCAGGGACAGCGCACCGTGCACGGTCCAGCGGTCGGGTCCGGCGGGCGCGAGGCCGTGGCTCCGGTAGGTGATCTCGGGGTGGGCGTCCACGTCCAGGAAGTCGGGCGACCTCAGGTGCTCGTCCCGCAGCGCGTTGCCCGTGTCGATGGACCCGGCCGCCAGCACGGCTTCCACCCGCGAGGCGGCGAGGTCCGGCGAGATCTCGATCCGCCCGCCGAAGTCGGTGAACCGGCCGTGCACGCTGGAGATGCCCAGGTGCTGGGCGACCGCGCCCACGGACGAGTGCGCCGGGTCCAGCGTCCACACGCCCGGCGGGGGCAGCTCGACACCGCCCGCCCGGGCCAGGACCACCGTGCCGACCTCGGCCCGGCCGCTCGCCGTCACCAGCGCGGTGGACGCCGCCGGGGCGTACCCGACCGCCGTCACGATCACCGTGTACGGGCCGGGGGCCAGGGGCGTGTCCGCGACGACGGTGCCCCCGGTGTCGGCCTCGGCCCGCAGCACCTGCGCGCCGGTCATGTCGGTCACGGTCACCACGGCGTGCTGGACGGCCCAGCCGTCGCGGGTGCGTACCTGTGCGTGCAGTCCCATTCCGGTCTCTCTCCTCGTACGGCAAGAGGGGCGGCAGGCCGTCCCCTGCCTGCCGCCCCACCCGGCCGCGCCTCCGCTCGACGCGCGGCCGGGGTCCTCGGGCCCGGCTACTCGCCGGGGTGGGCGAGCCGGATGTCGTGGTCGTCGACCCCGCTCCCGGCCACCGTCAGGGCGCCCGCCACCGGCGGGTAGCCGGTCGCGATGACGGTGTACTCGCCCGTGTCGAGGTCGGCGAACGCGTAGGCGCCGTCCTCACCGGTGGTCGCCGTCGCGACGACGTTCCCGGCCGCGTCGACCAGCGTCACGCGCGCGTCGGCCAGCGGCTGGTCCCCCGCCCCGGCGCGCACCGTGCCCCTCAGCCGGGCGCCCGCCCTGAGGAGCGCCTCCACCCGGGTCACGCCCTGGCCGCCGATCTCGACCGGCAGGGCGAGCGGCCGGTGGCCCTCGGCGTTCACCGCGACGGTCACGGTGCCCGGCACCAGCTCGGCGAAGGCGAAGGTGCCGTCCTGGGTGGACGTACCGGTGGCGAGGACGTCACCGCGCACATCCGTGACGATCACCATCGCGCCCTCGACGGGCTCCCCGCCCTCGGCACCGCGCACGGTCCCCACGAGCCCGCTCGTGCCGGACAGGAGGATGTCGTACGCCAGTGCCTCGCCGCCCACCACGACGGTGGACGCCTGCGGCTGGAAGCCGTCGGCCGAGGCGATCAGCACGTAGGAACCCGGTCCGGGCGCGTCCAGCGCGTACCGGCCGTCGGCCTGCGCCACCGCGCGCCCCAGCTGCCGCCCGGCGAGGGAGATCAGCGTGACGGCGGCGCGGGCGACGGGCGTGCCGTCGGCCGTGCGGACGACCCCGTGGACGGGGGTGCCGTCGCCGGTCGCCGGGGCGGCGCCGGCCGTGACACCGGCCGCCCCGGCGGCGGGCTCGCGGGTGGACCCGGCGCGGGCCGCGGAGGCCGCAGGGGCCACGGAGGCCGCGGGGGCCGCCTCCCGCGGCGTCCGCGACACGGCCGTGGCCGCGGCGTCGGGCTCCGGCGTCGCATGGCCCTTCAACGCGACCTCCTTGATGAACAGCGTCACGAGGAAGGCGATCAGGGCGAAGGGCGCCGAGTAGAGGAAGACGTCGGCGACTCCGTGCCCGTACGCCGTCTCCATGACCGTGCGGAACGGGACCGGCAGCGTGTCCAGGTCGGGGATGCCGCCACCGGCGGTGCCGCCGTGGCCCAGGGCCGCGCCCTTCGGGCCCAAATCGGCGAGGCCGTCCTCGACGTAGTGGGTGACCCGGTTGGCCATGACCGCGCCGAGCGCCGAGACGCCGATGGCACCGCCGAGGGACCGGAAGAAGGTGACCACGGAGGAGGCGGCACCGAGGTCTGAGGGGTCGACCTGGTTCTGGGTGCACAGCACGAGGTTCTGCATCATCATGCCGAGGCCCAGGCCGAGGACGGCCATGAAGACCGCGATGTGCCAGTACTCCGTGTCGTACCGGATCGTGCCCAGCAGGCCGAGGCCCGCCGTGACCAGCGCGCCGCCGCTGACCAGCCACGCCTTCCAGCGGCCGGTCTTCGTGATGATCTGGCCGCTGACCGTGGAGGACAGGAACAGCCCACCGATCATCGGGATGGTCATGACGCCGGACATCGTCGGCGACTTGTCGCGGGCCAGCTGGAAGTACTGGCTGAAGAAGACCGTGCCCGCGAACATCGCGACACCGACGAAGAGCGACGCGAGCGAGGCCAGCGTGATCGTCCGGTTGCGGAACAGCCGCAGTGGGATGATCGGCTCGCTCGCCCTCGACTCGACCAGCAGGAACAGCGCACCGAGCACGAGCGAGCCGCCGACCATGGTGTACGTCTGCCACGACGCCCAGTCGTACTTGTCACCCGCGAAGGTGACCCACACCAGCAGCAGCGACACCGCCGCGCTGATGAGGAACGCGCCGGACCAGTCGACCTTCACCTGGCGCTTGACCACCGGCAGCTTCAGCGTCTTCTGGAGCACGATCAGCGCGATGACCGCGAAGGGCACGCCGACGTAGAAGCACCAGCGCCAGCCCAGCCAGTCGGTGTCGGTGATGACGCCGCCGAGCAGCGGGCCGCCGACGGTGGCGACGGCGAAGGTGGCGCCGAGGTAGCCGCTGTAGCGGCCGCGCTCGCGCGGGGAGATCATCGCGGCCATCACGATCTGCGCGAGGGCCGACAGGCCGCCCACGCCGATGCCCTGGACCACGCGGCAGGCGATGAGCATGCCGGCGTTCTGGGAGAGGCCGGCGACGACCGACCCCAGTACGTAGATGACCAGGGATATCTGGACCAGCAGCTTCTTGGAGATGAGGTCCGCGAGCTTGCCCCACAGCGGGGTGGTCGCCGTCATCGCGAGCAGCGAGGCGGTCACGACCCAGGTGTACGCGCTCTGGCCGCCGCCGAGGTCGGAGATGATCTCGGGCAGGGCGTTGGAGACGATCGTCGAGGACAGGATGGCGACGAACATCCCGAGCAGCAGCCCGGAAAGCGCCTCCATGATCTGCCGGTGCGTCATCGGCGCGCCGTCGTCACGGGTCTTGGCGTGGCCGCCCCGCACACCGGCCGGTGTGGTCGTAGCCATGGAGTTCCTTTGCTTGCGTACGGAGTCGTACTTACGCGGGTGTACGGGTGGCGTGCGCCCGGCAGTCTCCGAAGGAGTCCCGGAGGCGGGCGAGCAGTGCGGTCAGCTGTCCGACGTCGTCGTCGGACCAGTCCTTGAGGGTGCGGGCGAACATGTCGGTGGTCCGGCGACCGAGGTCGTGGAGCATGTCCTGACCCGCGGGGGTGAGCCGCAGGATGCGGGAGCGCCGGTCGTCCGGGTCGGGCAGCCGCTCGATCCAGCCCCGGTCCACGACGTGGGCGACATGGCGGCTGGTGACCGACATGTCGACGGCGAGCAGCTCGGCGAGCCGGCTCATCCGCATGTCGCCGTGGTGGGCGACGAGGGACAGCACCGCCGCCGAACCGCCCGGACACTCGGCGGGCAGGGCCCGGGTGAGTCCGCGCTTGACGGCGCCGATGGCGCTCAGCTGCCGGGCCAGCTCCTCGTACTGACTCCGCTCGGCCATGGCCACCCCCGCATCTTGTTGCTTAGGGCAACCATAAAAGCGGTTGGTTGCTACAGGCAAACTAAAAACGGGCGAAGACGCCTAAAGTCCTGGCAAAGGAAGGTGAGGGTTGGGTGCCGGGACCGGGTTCGCTAGGGTCCTGCCCCATGGCACACAACCCTCAGGGCCCGGACGGCAACTACGACCCCGCGGGCAGCACGCAGATGTTCCGCGCCTTCGTCGACGAGGGCACGCCGCAGCGGCAGCACCACGCCCCGGCCCAGTCGGGCCCCCGGGTGGGCCTGATCGCCGGCGTCGTCGCGGTGGTCGTGATCGTCGCCGCGGTCGCCTGGCTCGCGCTCGGCTGATCCGTCCCGCACGGCAGGCCCCGGGGCGCGGTGACGCCACGGGGCCCGACCCGCATGCCCGGCGCCGTCCGCGGCGGCTCCGGTCGGGCGCACGTACGGGTCACCCTCCCCGCACGGCGGCCGTCGTCCCGTACGCCTCCAGCGGCGACGGGTGACGCGGCGGTACGGCGCCCCCAGGGCCCCGTACCGGATCCTCCCCGTCCGGGACGCGCGCACGGTCCCGAAGGCCACCGGCGCGGGCGCCGACACCGGGCAATCACCGGCCACCGGCACCGGCCCGTCGTGCCGGTACGCAGACGGCGCCCCGCCCACCGGGCGGAGCGCCGTCAGGACGACCGGCCGTCAGGACGGACCGGGCGTCAGTCGGAGATGAGTCCCTCGCGCAGCTGCGCGAGCGTCCGCGTCAGCAGGCGCGAGACGTGCATCTGGGAGATGCCGACCTCCTCACCGATCTGCGACTGCGTCATGTTGGCGAAGAACCGCAGCATGATGATCTGCCGCTCGCGGGGCGGGAGTTTGGCGAGGAGCGGCTTCAGCGACTCCCGGTACTCGACGCCCTCCAGGGCGGTGTCCTCGTACCCCAGCCGGTCCGCGAGCGAGCCCTCGCCGCCGTCGTCCTCGGGCGAGGGCGAGTCGAGCGACGACGCCGTGTACGCGTTGCCGACCGCGAGGCCGTCGACCACGTCGTCCTCCGAGACGCCCAGCACCGCGGCGAGCTCCGGGACGGTCGGTGACCGGTCGAGCTTCTGCGCCAGCTCGTCGCTCGCCTTGGTCAGCGCCAGGCGCAGCTCCTGGAGCCGGCGCGGCACGCGCACGGACCACGAGGTGTCGCGGAAGAAGCGCTTGATCTCGCCGACCACCGTCGGCATCGCGAACGTCGGGAACTCCACGCCCCGTTCGCAGTCGAACCGGTCGATCGCCTTGATCAGGCCGATGGTGCCGACCTGGACGATGTCCTCCATCGGCTCGTTGCGGGAGCGGAAGCGGGCGGCGGCGTACCGCACGAGGGGGAGGTTCAGCTCGATGAGCGTGTCACGGACGTAGGTGCGCTCCGGTCCGTGCACGCCCTCGGCGTCCAGGGCGGCGAGCCGCAGGAACAGGGAGCGGGACAGGGTGCGGGTGTCGATGGCGTCGGACCCCGACGTCAGCGTGTCGGGAGCGGCTGCGGGTCCCATCTGCGCGGGTACGGGCACCGGGGCCGCTGCGGCCTCCGGCGCGGGAACGGACACGGGCACGGACGCCGGCACGGGCGTGAGCGTGAGCACCTTCGAGCTGCCCTGTTCTGCGGACATGCCACCCCCTTGAGGTCGCGGACGGTCGCGTGGGCCGCGACCATCGGAGGAACGCAGCCTCCACCTGAATACCGGAGCCGAGACTGCGGCAAACGCGGTTCCAGCAGAATGTCACATGTCGGCAACGCGCTGTAGTGACTTGTCGACAAGAATGCGGCAAGTATGCGCAGGAAACGGGGGCTGTGGGGCTTTTGGGCCCCCGGTGTTGGGCCGAAAGGGTCTACCCGATCAGGTTACGCGTCGATTCGATTTGCGGACCTCAGCCGGGCGAAGCTCCGGGCCAGGAGCCTCGACACGTGCATCTGCGAGACGCCCAGTTCCTGGCTGATCTGGGACTGCGTCAGGTTGCTGTAGTAGCGGAGCATCAGGATCCGTTGCTCCCGCTCGGGCAGCTGGACCAGCAGGTGCCGTACCAGGTCGCGGTGTTCGACCCCGGCGAGTGCCGGGTCCTCGTAGCCGAGCCGGTCCAGGAGTCCGGGCATGCCGTCGCCCTCCTGGGCCGCCTCCAGGGACGTCGCGTGGTACGAGCGGCCCGCCTCGATGCAGGACAGCACCTCGTCCTCGGAGATCTTCAGCCGCTCGGCGATCTCGGCGGTCGTCGGGGATCTGCCGTGAGCCGTCGTCAGGTCCTCCGTGGCGCCGTTGACCTGGACCCACAGCTCGTGCAGCCGGCGCGGCACGTGGACGGTCCGCACGTTGTCGCGGAAGTACCGCTTGATCTCGCCGACGACGGTCGGCATGGCGAACGTCGGGAACTGCACCCCGCGGTCCGGGTCGAACCGGTCGATCGCGTTGATCAGACCGATGGTGCCGACCTGGACGACGTCCTCCATGGGTTCGTTGCGGGAGCGGAAGCGGGCGGCGGCGTACCGCACCAGCGGGAGGTTCGCCTCGATGAGCGCCCCCCGTACCCGGGTGTGTTCCGGGGTGCCCGGCTCCAGCGTCTTGAGCTGGCCGAACAGCACCTGGGTGAGCGCTCGGGTGTCGGCGGCCCGCCCCTGTGCCGCGGTGCGGGCCTCCGGCTCGTTCTGGGGCGGCACCTGTTGAGGCGTCGTACTGGCCGGCACGTTCACGCCACCCCTTCGCGGTCGGTTACGCGGTCAATAACGGTCAACTCATCCGTCAAAAGCGGTCATAGCATCACAAGACATGTCCACTGTGTGCAAGCACCTGATAACGTCGTGTTGTCGGCGCAGCATGCGAAAAACCCCGTGCCGGAGGGCACGGGGCTCACGTTCCGTCAGGCGCCGCACGCGGCGCGCGGCTCAGAACTCGTAGTCGGCGATCACCCATGTGGCGAAGGCGCGCCACTGGCCGGCGGCGGCCTGGTGGGCCGGGTGCTCGATGTACCGCTTCAGCGCGTCCCGGTCGTCCACGGCCGAGTTGATGGCGTAGTCGTACGCGATGTCCCGGTCCGTGATGTTCCAGGCGCACTCCCAGAACCGCAGCTCCGGAACGATGCCGCCCAGTTCCTCGAACGCCTTCACGGCCTCGGCGACGCGCGGCTCGTCGCGCCGTACCCCGTCGTTGAGCTTGAAGAGGACCAGGTGGCGGATCACGTCGGACTCCTAGTTGACGAGTTCGGTCATGAAGTCGCCGACACCCTGCGCGGCGCTCGAAATGCCCTCGAACCCTACCTGGACGAGGTCGGCGGCCCGGGCGGGGGAGTTGATGATCGTGTACAGCACGAAGACGACGACCACGTACAGCGTGATCTTCTTGGCCTGCACCATCGACCCGGCTCCCCGTCTCCCCTGTGATCCCCTCGGCGGTCGGGTGAGTCTAACCGAGGCCCGCGGGGCCAATGCCCTCCTCGTCCGGGCCCTTTGCCGGTCCCGCCACGGTCCCGGCCCGGCCTCGCCACGGTCCCGCCCCGGCCGTGACGCCGCCGAGCGGCGAGGACGCCCGCGGGCGACGCGATTCGAGGGCGAGGGAGGCCGGGGGCCGGCCGCGCGGGACAACGCGAAGGGCCCCGACGCCGAGGGGTCGGGGCCCTTCACACAAGAGCGGTAGCGGAGGGATTTGAACCCTCGGTGACTTGCGCCACACTCGCTTTCGAGGCGAGCTCCTTCGGCCGCTCGGACACGCTACCGAGAGAGAGCTTAGCCCAAAGGGGCCGCTACGAAGAAATCCGTGGTCAGCGGTCGCGGAAGAAACGTGTCAGCAGTGCCGCGCACTCCTCCGCCAGCACCCCCCGCACGACCTCCGGCCGGTGGTTGAGCCGCCGGTCGCGCACGAGGTCCCACAGGGAGCCGACCGCGCCCGCCTTCTCGTCCGGCGCCCCGAACACCAGCCGGTCCACCCGGGACTGCACCAGGGCGCCCGCGCACATCACGCACGGTTCCAGCGTGACGACCAGGGTGCAGCCCGTCAGCCGCCACTCCCCGTACGCCGCGGCCGCCCGGCGCAGCGCCAGCACCTCGGCGTGCGCCGTCGGGTCGCCGGTGACCTCGCGCTCGTTGTGACCGGTGGCGAGCACCGTGCCGTCCGGGGACAGGACGACCGCGCCGACCGGCACGTCGCCGGCCCGCGCGGCCCGCCCGGCCTCCTCCAGCGCACGGCGCATGGGCGCCCGCCATGGCTCCCGGACGGGATCGGCCGCGGCGGGCAGGGGTGTCGATGCCGGACGCACTAGCGGACGGCCTCCAGCACCTCCGCGGCGCCGAGCGCGTCCGCGATCTCGGACAGCGCGTCGGTGTCGAGCGCCAGCAGCTCCTTCTCGGACAGGCCCAGGTCGGCCAGGACCAGCCGGTCGCCGACCGGCTCCGCGGGCACGACCTCGGCCGCCACCGCCGATTCCTCCTCGTCGTCGTCCTCGTCCGGCTCCCCGTCCTCGGTGCCGTCGAGGTCCAGCGCGTCCAGGTCGGGGCCGTCGTCCTCCTGGTCGTCGCCCAGCAGTTCCTTGGTGAGGATCTCCCCGTACGAGGAGCGGGCGGCGGCCGCTCCGTCGGAGACGTAGATACGAGGGTCTTCCTCACCCTCCACGCGGACGATGCCGAACCATGCGTCCTCCTGCTCGATGAAGACGATCACTGTGTCGTCGTCCACCGAGGCCTCACGGGCCAGCTCGGTCAGATCCGACAAGGTCTCCACATCGTCGAGCTCTGTGTCGCTCGCTTCCCACCCGTCTTCGGTGCGCGCGAGCAGTGCGGCGAAGTACACCGTGACTCTCCCACTGATCAGAGGTGTGACGATCGGGCGGCACGCTCCTTCGATGCCCCGCCCACTCGGCATCGTGGCAGATGCGAGGCCCTCAGGAGAGGTGTTCCGCTCTTGCGTCGTGCACCAGTCTGAGCCCGGCACCCGGTCCGTGTCACCAGCGGACCTCCCCCGGCTCGCGGCGGGGCACCGGCGGCTCACCAGCGGAACGTGCGCATCCGCATCTGCTGACGCATCCGCGCCGCCCTCGCCCGGCGCGGCTGTACACGGTCGCGCAACGCCTTGGCCTCGTTCAGTTCGCGCAGGAACTGGGCGCGCCGCCGCCTCCGCTCGGCGTCGGCCTCCTGGCGGTCCGGCGCCCGGCCGTCCCGTTCCCGCTCCGGCTCTTCAGGGTCCGGCATCACGACCACCCCCAGGCTGGGTCCGTCCACCCCACCTTCCCTCCGCGGCGGGGGTGCATGCCAGTGCGGGCTACTGTTGAGGGCATGCGGATCCACGTCGTCGACCACCCGCTGGTGGCGCACAAACTCACCACGCTGCGCGACAGGCGCACCGACTCCCCGACCTTCCGGCGGCTCGCCGACGAGCTGGTCACCCTGCTCGCGTACGAGGCCACCCGGGACGTGCGTACCGAGCAGGTCGACATCGAGACCCCGGTCACCCCGACGACCGGCGTGAAGCTGTCGAGCCCCAAGCCGCTCGTGGTGCCGATCCTGCGGGCCGGCCTCGGCATGCTCGACGGCATGGTGCGGCTGCTGCCGACCGCCGAGGTGGGCTTCCTCGGCATGATCCGCAACGAGGAGACGCTCGAGGCGTCCACCTACGCCACGCGCATGCCGGAGGACCTGTCAGGGCGCCAGGTGTACGTCCTGGACCCGATGCTGGCGACGGGCGGCACGCTGGTCGCCGCGATCCGGGAGCTGATCAAGCGCGGCGCGGACGACGTGACGGCGGTCGTGCTGCTGGCGGCCCCCGAGGGCGTCGAGGTCATGGAGCGCGAGCTGGCGGGTACGCCGGTGACGGTCGTGACGGCCTCGGTCGACGAGCGCCTCAACGAGCACGGCTACATCGTGCCGGGCCTGGGCGACGCGGGCGACCGGATGTACGGAACGGCGGACTAGCGGTCCCCGCACCGCGTACCGCGGCCCGGGGGCCGCGGTACGCGTTCAGCACTTCCCGGAGGGCGCGGGCGCGGGCTTGGCCAGGGCGGTCAGGGCCGCGGTCGCGTCCTTCGGCGGTGTGAGGGCCTTGAAGGCGGTCCCGATGATCAGGTCCACGTCCGCCGTCGCCCGGGCGTCCATCTTGAGCGTGGCGCCCTTCAGCTGCGTACCCAGCACGGGGAAGGCGTTCTCGCGGGCCCCGGGGGCGCCCAGCAGCATGCCGGTGCCGGGGACCTTCTTGTCGTAGGCGGCCGGCGCGTTGCCCACCTTGCCGATCGCGAAGCCGCGCTTCTTCAGCTCGTCGGCGGTCGTCTTGGCGAGGCCCGCGCGGGGCGTCGCGTTGTAGACGTTCACCGTGATCTGCGCGGGCTTGAGCGGTACGTGCACCGGGGTGACGGGCACCTTCCGCGGCTTGCAGCCGGGGCCCGCCGTGGTGCGTGCGCGGCTGTCCGCCGAGCCTCCGCCGAAGACATCGATGAGCTGCAGCGTTCCCCAGCCGGCCAGGCCGAGGGCGACCACTGCGGCGAGGGCCGCGACCACGATCCGGCGACGCCGACGAGGGCGGCGCATGCGCGGGTAGGCATTACCCGTGATGCGGTACTTTCCGCCCATACCGGGGGGAGTGAGCATGCTCATGAGCGCAGCGTAATGCCGCCCGGGGACTATGCCTACTAAACGATCAGTGGATGGGGCCGGACGGGTGCGAAAGGGCCCGAAAGGCTGACACCACCGGGCGCGTCCGCCGGATCCGGGCCGATCAGTCCAGTTCCAGCACGCGGGCGTGGAGCACCTGGCGCTGCTGGAGGGCCGCGCGCACGGCGCGGTGCAGTCCGTCCTCGAGGTAGAGGTCGCCCTGCCACTTCACGACGTGCGCGAAGAGGTCGCCGTAGAACGTCGAGTCCTCGGCGAGGAGCGTCTCCAGATCCAGCTGGCCCTTGGTGGTCACGAGCTGATCGAGGCGGACCGGGCGCGGCGCGACATCCGCCCACTGCCGGGTGCTTTCCCGGCCGTGGTCGGGATACGGCCGCCCGTTACCGATGCGCTTGAAGATCACACGGAAAGCCTACCGGGCGAGCGCCTCCCGGCGCAGCCACGCGACGCCGGTGCGCTGCGGGGGAATTTCCCGCATACCGGGACAGGCGGGACAGGTGGGACCGGGCGGGCCGCACCGCGCCCCCGGAACGCGGACGGCGCGCCGCGGAGGTCGTCCGCGGCGCGCCGTCCCGGGCCGGTGCCCGTATGTCCTCCCGGGCCGGTGCCCGTTCGTCCTCCCGGACTACTCGGTCACGTCGTGGTCGTGGCCGTCGTGCAGGCCGCCGCCGCTGCCCGCGTCACCGTCGGTGGGGACGGTGACGACCGGCTTGCGCAGCGAGCTGAGGTCGTGGGAGTAGACGCCCACGGCGTTGGCGATGACGTCGATGTTGGCGTCGAACGCCGTCATGTTGACGTTCTTGATGTCGTCGCACTTGGCGTGGTAGCACGCGTCGTACGCCACACCCGCCGTGCCGCCGAACTTCTCCGCCTGCTTGGCGGTCTTCAGGCCCTCGGCGCCGGTGAAGGTGCCACCGGACGGGATGCCGACCTCGATGAACGGCCCGTAGTCCGAGCGGCCGGTGAAGTCGGTGCCCTCGTGCGGGCGGCCCTGCTTGTCCATGAACTCGTTGATGTCGCGCTCGATCTGCGCCGAGCCGGCCGGACCGGCGGGGGCGCCGACACCGTCGGAGTTGTCGCCGTCGTACACGAACAGCCCGTAGTTCGGCGAGGCGATCATGTCGAAGTTCAGGTAGAGCTTGATCTCCTTGCGGTCCAGCTCGCTGAGGTTCGCGACGTAGTGCTCGGAGCCGAGCAGGCCGTTCTCCTCGGCGGACCACCAGGCGAAGCGCACCTTGTTGGTGGGCTTCTCCTTGGACTTGGCCAGGTCCAGGGCGACTTCCAGCAGACCGGCGGAGCCGGAGCCGTTGTCGTTGATGCCGGGGCCGGCGGTCACCGAGTCGAGGTGCGCGCCGAGCATCACGGTGTTGGCGGCGTTGCCGCGCGCGGTCTCCGCGATGACGTTGTTCGTGGTCCGCTTCTCCTGGAGCTGGCGGATCTCGAAGTCGACCTCGACCGGGCCCTTGGCCAGGTCGGCGACGAGCTGCTCGCCGTCGGCCTGGGAGACGCCACCGGTCGGGATCTTGCCGGCCGCCGGGTCGCCCAGGGTGCCGCCGAGCGCGCCCGGGACGTTGTTGTAGACGATGGCGCCGATCGCGCCCGCCGCGGCGGCCTGGGCCTGCTTGTCGGCGAACGTGCAGCCGCCGCGCTTGATCAGGGCGATCTTGCCGGTGAAGGTGCCGGACGCGTAGTCGGCGGCCTCGCAGCCGGGCGTCGCGTCGTCCGCGGGGGCCGGGACGGCGGCGAGGCCGGCCTTCACCCCGCCGACCGGCGTCGACTTGGTGTAGGTCATCGCCCCGATGGTGAGAGCACGCGGCGCCGGCGAGACGACCGCGAGCCTCTCCGCCTGGGTCTGGGTGTAGATGAACTCGAACTTCTGGTACGAGACCTGGTAACCGGCCTTCTTGAGCTGCTGGTACACGTACGCGGCCGAGGCGTCGTGTCCGAGCGAGCCGGCCGCCCGGTGGCCGTCGGCCGAGTCGGCTATCTGCTGGAACTTCTCCAGGTGCTTGTAGGCGTCCTTGCCGGACGCCTCCCGCACCAGCTTCTTGGAGAGCTTCGCGGCGTCCTTGGCCGCTTCGGCGCCGGGGTCGTGCCGACCGGCGGAAGCGGGGGATGCGGAAGCCAGCAGGAGCGGGGTGGCGAGTGCGGCTGCGGCCAGGGTGGCCACGGCTCTGCGATGGGATGCGTTCACAGAGGTCCTTCCCGGTGCGAACGAGGTTGAAGGGAAGCTAGCGATCTCCCACGCTCCTGTGAACAGATGTGCCGCAACTCACGTGATATTCCGTACGATTGGCAACGGAACATGTCACTCCGGCGCCGAACTTCCCGACCTCCCGGTCGATTTGGCACCCTTGGCGGTCCCGCCGCCCGCCGCGCCCTTCGCGGGCCGCTCGGACTTGGCCGCCTTCGCGGCGCGCTTCGCCTCCTGCTTGTACGCGCGGACCCTGGCGAGCGACTCCGGCCCGGTGATGTCGGCGGCCGACCGGTACGCGCCCTGCTCGCCGTACGCGCCCGCCGCCTCCCGCCAGCCCTCGGGCCGTACGCCGTACTGCTTGCCCAGCAGCGCCAGGAAGATCTGCGCCTTCTGCCGGCCGAACCCGGGCAGCGCGAGCAGCCGGTCCAGCAGCTCCCGCCCGGTGGCGGCGTCCGACCAGACGGCCTCCGCCTCACCGCCGTACTCGTCCACCAGGTACTGGCACAGCTGCTGCACCCGCTTCGCCATCGACCCCGGGTAGCGGTGCACGGCGGGCTTCGCGGACAGCAGGGCGACGAAGGCCTCCGGGTCGTACGCCGCGATCGCGTGCGCGTCCAGGTCGTCGGCGTCCATGCGCCGGGCGATCGTGTACGGGCCGGAGAACGCCCACTCCATGGGCACCTGCTGGTCCAGGAGCATTCCGACGAGCGCGGCCAGCGGACTGCGGCCCAGCAGCTCGTCGGCCTCGGGTTGCTGGGCGAGGTGGATCGTCGTCGTCATGATCCGATGATCGCGCCGGTTCCGGCACGTCGCACGGCGGATGCGCCGGGCGGGGCGGGCGGGGGCGGGCGGGGGCCGACGTGGTTCGCCGGTCGCCGGGTGGGGGATGGGCGGGTGGGCGGCCGCCCCGGCTCACCGGCCGCCGGGTGGGCGGCCGATGGCCCCGCCGATGATCCGGACGCCGTCCGCGACCGTGCCGGGGCCGCCGGCCGCGTACCCCATCACCAGGCCGGGCGGGCACGGCAGCTGGGCGTGCCAGGACAGCGGGTGCGTCTTCACGCCCCGCGCCAGGGCCGCCGCCGCGAGGCGGGTGTCCACCGGTCCGGCGGGCTCCGGGGGCGGGGTTCCGGGGCCGGCGGGTCCGGGGGCGGTCCCGGGTCCGCCCCCGCGCGGGGGGAAGGTGACGGTCAGGTGCAGCCCCGCCGCCGCCCCGTGCACCACCGCGCCCGGCAGGTGGCGCCCGATCGAGGCGATCATCGCGTCCCGCCGCTGCCGGTGCCGCCCGCGCAGCAGACGCAGGTGCCGTTCGAGCGCACCCGTCCCCATCAGCCGCGCCAGCACCAGCTGGGGCAGTGCGGCACTGCCGAGGTCCATGAACCGCTTGGCGTCCACCAGCGCGTCCCGGTACTTCGGGGGCGCCAGCACCCACCCGATGCGCAGGGCCGGGGCGAGCAGTTTGGACACGCTGCCGGCGTAGATCACCCGGTCGGGCAGCATCGCCCGCAGGGCGGGCACCGGCGGCCGGTCGTAGCGGTGTTCGGCGTCGTAGTCGTCCTCGACGACGAGCCCGTCGCGCTCGGCCGCCCAGCGCATCAGGGCGCGCCGCCGCTCGCCCCCGAGGACGACGCCCATGGGGAACTGGTGCGCCGGTGTCACGAGCACCGCCCGCGCGCCCGTGGCGTCCAGCGCGTCCACGCGCACCCCCTCGGCGTCGACCGGGACCGGCGGAGTGTCCAGGCCCCCGGCGCGCAGGTGCTGCCGGGCGCCGAGCGATCCCGGGTCCTCGACGGCCAGTTCGGTGACCCCGTCGGCGCGCAGCACCCGGGCGACGAGCCCGAGCGCCTGGGCGGTGCCGGACACGATCAGCAGCTCGGCGGGGTCGGCGCGGACGCCCCGGTTGCGGGCCAGCCAGTCCGTGACGGCGCGGCGCAGCTCGGGCGTGCCGCGGGGGTCGCCGTAGCCGAGGGCGGAGGCGGGGAGGGAGGCGAGGACGGCGCGTTCGGCGCGGAGCCAGGCGGCGCGGGGGAAGGACGCGAGGTCGGGAAGGCCGGGCGAGAGGTCGATGCGGGCGGGCGCCGCGCGCAGTGCGTCGTAGACGCCGGCCCCGGGCTCGCCCGGTACGAACAGCTCGCCGGCGCCCGGGAACTCGTACCGCCGCTGTCCCGGCGTGGCCGTGGCGCCCGCCGGGGCGGTCGTGCGGGCCGCCGCTGTGGTCGTGCCGGCCGCCGGGGCGGCGGTGACGCCCACCGGGGTGCTCGTGCCGGTTGCCGGGGCGGCGGTGGCGGGGGCCGGGGCCGTCGTGACGCCGACCGGGGCGGCCACGACCACCGTGCCGGCCCGCCCCCGCCCGGCGACGTGCCCGTCCTCGCCCAGCCGCCGGTACGCCTCGGTCACCACGCCCCGGGACACGCCCAGTTCGGCGGCGAGCACGCGGGACGCGGGCAGCCGGTTGCCCACCGGCAGCCGCCCGTCGGCGATCGCGTCCCGCAGGCGCGTGGCCAGCCACTGGGACAACTGCCCGGGCGGGGCCTGCCGGACGTCCAGCTGGAGGAAGTCGGCCGCCATGGGACCCCTCCGCCCCGCCCGCCCGGACCGGCCCGGCGACCGCCCGGACGAACCTGCGGCCGGCCCCGCCCAGGGCTGCGGCGAGGCCCGTTCCGGCGCGGCCCCGCCGGAACCGGCGCCGGGCGCGGGCGGCGCGCACCCCCCCCC
>NZ_LWBU01000170.1 GCF_001646665.1 Streptomyces noursei
TTGGAGGCGAGCGCGGCGAGCACGTGCTCGGGGCCGATGTACGAGGCGCCCGTGTGGCGGGCCAGGTCGTGGGCGTCGAGCAGCGCCCGCTTGACGGCGGGGGGGACGGCGATCCGGGACTGCGGCGGGGCCCCCCCCCCCCCCCCGGCGCGCTCCCCCCCCCCCCCCCCCCCCCCCCCCCCTCCCCCCCCCGCCGGGGGGGGGGGGACACGGGGGCCCCCCCCCCCCCCCCGCCGACCGGGGGGGGGGGGAGGGCGAGGGGGGGCACGGACCCCCCCCCGGGCCGGCCCCCCCCCCCGGGCCCGCCGGCCCCCCCGCCGCCCCCGCCGCCCGGCCCCC
>NZ_LWBU01000171.1 GCF_001646665.1 Streptomyces noursei
GTTCGGTGCGGCCGTGGCGGGGGGGGTTGGGGGGGGTGGGGAGGGGTTCGGGGGGGATGTTTTCGACGGCGTCGCCGTAGCTCTTGAGGGGGGCGAGGGCGGGGGGGGTGCGGCGGGGGGGGGGGGGGGGGGGGGGGGGGGGGGGGGGGGGGGGGGGGGGGGGGGGGGGGGGGGGGGGGGGGGGGGGGGGGTGGGGGGGGGGGGGGGTGGGGGGGGGGGGGGGGGGGGCTGGGGGGGGGGGGCGGGGGGTGCGGCCCGGGGGGGGGGGGGGGGGGGGGGGGGGGACGGGGGGGGGGGGGCCGGGGGGGGGGGGGGGCCCCGGGGGGGGGGCCGGGGGGGGCCGGGCGGGGCCCCCCCCTGACATCCGCTCCACCTTGAAACTGTTTTCCGCGCTTTTCTTTTAAAAAAAAAAAATACTCTACCTCAATT
>NZ_LWBU01000172.1 GCF_001646665.1 Streptomyces noursei
CCGGCCCGGCCCCCCCCCCCGGGGCCCCGCACGCCCCCCCGGGCCCCCCCCCCCCGGGACAGCCCCGCCCCCCCCCCGCCCGGGCCGCCCGGGCCGCTGAGCACCCCCCCGCCGCCCCCCCCCCGCACCCGGTGCCCCCGCACCGCGGGGACGGCGGGGGGGGGGCGGCCCAGCGCCCCCCCCAGCGCCCGGCGGGTCGCCCCCCCCGCCGGCGCCCCGCCCCCCCCCAGCCCCGCCGGCCCCGCCGGGATCCGCAGCCCCCGCACCACCACGCCGTCACTGTCGTCGACCAGCAGGTCCAGCCGCCGCGCCGCCCCGTCCAGCACGGCCCGCGCG
>NZ_LWBU01000173.1 GCF_001646665.1 Streptomyces noursei
TTGCTAACCCCCGGCGCGGGCCGCCACCTCTGGCTGCCCGCCCCCCCCGGCGCCCCCGCCCCGACCGCGGCCGGCCGCCTCCCCCCGGGCATCGACACCCGCGGCTCCGCCGCCTCCCTGGCCGGCCCCGCCTCGGTGCCCGCGCGCGCCCCCTCCCGCCGGGCGCCCGGCCCCCCCCCCCTCCCCCCGGCGCCCTCCCCGCCGGCCCTCCTGCGCCTGCTGGTCCCCCCGCCGCGGCCTCCCGCGCGCGCCCGCGGGGGGCGACCCGGACCGCGGGGCGAGGGGCTGGTCGGGTTCGTCCTCGCCGCCCGGGAGGGCCGGCGCAACGCCCGGCTGTTCTGGGCGGCGTGCCGGGCGTACGAGAGCGGCATCGGC
>NZ_LWBU01000174.1 GCF_001646665.1 Streptomyces noursei
GGGGGCAGGGGGGGGGGACGGGGGCGGGCGCCGCGGCCCGGAGGGAAGAGAACGGGGCCGCGGGGGAATCGGTGCGGGGGGGCCCGGGGCGGGGGGCGGCGGGGAGGGGGGGGGGGGGGGGGGGGGGGGGGGGGGGGGGGGGGGGGAGGGGGGGGGGGGGGGGTGGGGGGGGGGGGGGAAAGGGGGGGTGGGGGGGGGGGGTTGGGGGGGGGGGGGGGGGGGGGGGCCGGGGGGGGGCGCCCCCCGGACCCGCCCCCGGCGCCGCGCGCAGCGGTCCGCGCGGGCCCGCCCCCGCCGCTTCGGGGTCGCCCGCCTCGACCGCCACGACCAGCGCCTCGTGGGCGTCCAGGTCGATGGCGGGCATCTCGTGGTC
>NZ_LWBU01000175.1 GCF_001646665.1 Streptomyces noursei
GGGCCCCCCGGGGCGGGGGGGGGGGGATGGGCCCCGCCTCGCCCCGCGGGGGGGGGGTTTGTGTCCCGCCGCCGGTGGGCTGGGGGCGCCACGGCAGGGGCCGGCCCCCCGGCGCCGGGGGGGGCGGGGGGGGGGCGCGCCCGGGCGCGGGGGGGGCCCCCCGCCGGGGGGGGGGGGGGGGGGGGGGGGGGGGGGGGGGGGGGGGGGGGGGGGGGGGGGGGGGGGGGGGGGGGGGGGGGTCGGCGCGGCCGCCGCCGCGGCCCCGCCACGGCGCGGCACCGCCTCCACGTACCCGGGCTGACGCGCCGCCGCCGTTACGTCGCGGCCCGCCCCGCCGCCCCCACGCCACCCGCCGATCGGACGCCGTCAAGTCGGGGGCGGGGGCCGCTCGGCCGCCGCCTTCAACCAACGAAGGGGCCGTTCGTTCACCCGCCGAACGGCTTCCTGCCAGGTGATGG
>NZ_LWBU01000176.1 GCF_001646665.1 Streptomyces noursei
GGCGCGGGGGGGCGCGCGCGGGGCCGGGGCGCACGGGGGGGCGCGGGGGCGCGCCGTCGTATGCGCCGCCGGCGGCGCCCCCGCGGGCGCCCCCCCCCACCACCCCGGGGGGGGGGGGGGGGAGCGGGGGGGGGAGCGGTGGGGGGTCTCGCCCCCCCGCCCCGCGGCCCCGACGGCGCCGGCGCGCGGGGCGTCGTTGACGACGCGGAGGGGGTGGGCGCGGCCGGGGTGGGGGTGGGCTCAGGGGGGGGGGGGGGGCGGACCGTGTTGGGGGCCTGGGGGAGGGCGGGGGGGGGGGCGGGGGGGGGGCG
>NZ_LWBU01000177.1 GCF_001646665.1 Streptomyces noursei
CCCCCCCCCAGCCGCGCGCATCTCCCCCCCCCCACCCCCCCCCCGCCGCTGCCGCCTCCATCCCCCCCGCCCCACCCCCCCCCCCCCGCCGCGCCAGCCCCATACACCCCCCGTTTCTCCCTCCTCCCGCCCGCCGCCCCCGCCCGGGCCCGCCACCCGCTGCCTCTTAAACCCACTTCCTCTCTTCCCCTCCTCCGCCCGCGCCCCCCGCCCCGGCCCCCCCCCCCCGCGCCCCTCCCCCCCCTCCGCCCCGGCGCGGCGGGGGCGGCGCCCCCCCGCCGCCGGCGGCGGGGGCCGGGCGCGGCGGCGGCGCGCCCGCCCCACCGCCCCACCATCAGGCGGGGCGCGGGGGCGGGCGGC
>NZ_LWBU01000178.1 GCF_001646665.1 Streptomyces noursei
GGGGGGGCGGCGGGGCGCCCCCGGTGCGCCCGGGGCGGCGTGGGCGCGGCGGCGGACCCGCCCCGCCCCACCCACCCCGCCGCTCAGGGCGGCCGAGCCGGGGGCGCACGCCCAGTCGTCCCTGTTCGATCCGCGGCCCACGCTGGACCTGCCGTTCGAGGCCCTTCTGGAGGTGTACGCGGACCAGCAGCGAAGACACGCGGCCGCCGAGCACCCGGGGCGGATGCGGCTGCTGACCGCCGCCGAGTCGGCCGGGATGCTGGTGGCCGCCGAGATGCACCGGGCGGGTCTGCCGTGGCGGGCGGACGTCCACCGGGGGGGGGTGCACGAGCTGCTGGGGGAGCGGGACGCGGGCGGGGGTGAGCCGCGCCGGCTGGCGGGGGTGGCGGGAGGGGGGGCGGCGGGGGTTGGGGGCCGGGGCCGGTCCGGCCTGCCCGGC
>NZ_LWBU01000179.1:0-6711 GCF_001646665.1 Streptomyces noursei
GCTCTTCCGATCTGCCCGGCGGGGCGGACGCGGCGCCGGGGGCGGCGGGCTGCCCGGACGGGGCGCCGGACCCGGCCCGGCCGCCCGGCCCGACCCCGTCACCGGGTCCGGACGGGGAGCCGGCCGCGGGGGGCCGCGCCGGGGTGGCGGGGTCGTCGTTCGCCCGTACGCCCATGGGGTCGCCCTCTCCGGTCCGGCTCAGCTCGCCGCGGCGGCGGCGCGCTCGGCCGCCTCGACGACGTTGACCAGCAGCTGGGCCCGCGTCATCGGGCCGACGCCGCCCGGGTTGGGGGCGCGCCACCCGGCGACCTCGTTGACGCCCGGGTGCACGTCGCCCATGATCTTGCCGCTCTCGTCACGGCTGACGCCCACGTCCAGCACGGCCGCGCCGGGCTTCACGTCCTCGGGCTTGATCAGGTGCGGCACGCCCGCCGCGGCCACGATGATGTCGGCCCGCCGCAGGTGCGCGGCGAGGTCCCGGGTGCCGGTGTGGCACTGCGTGACCGTGGCGTTCTCCGACTTGCGGGTGAGCAGCAGCGGCATCGGGCGGCCGATGGTGGTGCCCCGGCCGACGACCACGACCTCCGCGCCGCGGATCTCGACGCCGTGCGCGCGCAGCAGCGTGATGATGCCGTTCGGGGTGCAGGGCAGCGGGGCCGGCTCGTTCAGCACGAGACGGCCGAGGTTCATCGGGTGCAGTCCGTCGGCGTCCTTGGAGGGCTCCATCAGCTCCAGGATGCGGTTCTCGTCGATGCCCTTGGGCAGCGGGAGCTGCACGATGTAACCGGTGCAGGCCGGGTCCTCGTTCAGCTCGCGGACGACCGCCTCGATCTCCTCCTGCGTGGCGGTGGCGGGAAGCTCCCGCTGGATGGAGGCGATGCCCACCTCCGCGCAGTCGCGGTGCTTGCCCGCGACGTACTTCTGGCTGCCCGGGTCGTCGCCGACCAGGATGGTGCCGAGGCCGGGGGTGATGCCCTGGGCCTTGAGGTCCGCCACGCGGGCGGTCAGGTCGGACTTGATCGCGGCTGCGGTGGCCTTGCCGTCGAGAATCTGGGCGGTCATGTGCCCATCCTCGCGGATGACCCCGCCCCGGTTCCAATTCGCGTCCGGCGCCGCGGTCCGCCGCCCCGACTGGACAAGGGGTCGCCGCCGCGACCACGATGATCGGCGCAATGCCGCGGGCAGTGCCGGGGGGCAGAACCGCTCAGAGCTTGTGACGTTCCTCCGCGCGGGCCGCGCCGCCCCCACACCGACGGAGGACACCCCGACATGAGCTTCGGCGACCCCAACAACCCCTACGGGCAGCAGCCCCAGGGCCAGCCCTACGGCCAGCAGCCGCCGTACGGCGGGCAACCCCCCTACGGCCAGCCGGGTTACGGCTACCCGCAGGCCCCGCAGGCGCCCCAGGGCGTGCCTCCGCAGGGCGTGCAGCAGCAGTTCGGCTACCCGCAGCAGCCCCAGCCGTACGGCGCCTACCCGCCGCCCGGCATGCCGGGCATGGGCGGCGGGATGCCGCCGTACGCCCACTGGGGCCGCCGCGTCGGCGCGCACCTGCTCGACATGCTGATCATCCTGGGTCCGCTGTACGCGATCGTGGGCATCAGCGGCGCCACGAGCTCCACCGGCGAGCCGCAGCTCGGGGCGATCATCGTCCTGCCGCTGATGGTGTACACGCTGACGATGGCCGTCCTGCAGCTGGTCAAGGAGGGGAAGACCGGCCAGACGATAGGCAAGAAGGCCCTCGGCATCTGCCTGTTGCGGGAGGCCGACGGCCGCCCCCTCGGCGTCGGCATGGCGTTCGTCCGCAAGCTCGCCCACTTCCTCGACAGCGTCGCCTGCTACCTCGGCTGGCTGTGGCCGCTGTGGGACGAGAAGAAGCAGACCTTCGCCGACAAGGTGTGCAACACCGCCGTCTACAAGATCAAGTGATTCCCCGGTGCCCTCCGGGTGCCGCGCCCGGCGCGGCACCCGAGGTTGCACTTGCACAACGCCTTGTTATCCGACTGGACAAGAAGTCGACGGTACGACGACGATGATCCGCGCAGTGCCGCGGGCAGTGCCGGGGGGCAAAACCGCTCAAAGTACATGAAGTTCCTCCGCGCGGGCCGCGCCGTCCCCGCACGACAACGGAGGAAAACTCGCCATGAGCTTCGGCGACCCCAACAACCCCTACGGGCAGCAGCCCCAGGGCCAGCCCCAGCAGCCCGGTTACGGCTACCCGCAGCAGGCCCCCCAGGGTGTCCCGCCCCAGCAGGGTTACGGCTACCCGCAGCAGCCGGGCGGCCAGCCCTACGGCGCGTACCCGCAGACGCCCGGCACGCTCCAGGCCAACAACGGCTACATCAACGTGCCGGGCCTCGGCACCGTCGAGATCGCCAGCATGGGCCGCCGTCTGGGCGCCCGCCTCATCGACGGCGCCATCATCGGTGTCGTCTACGGCATCCTCATGGCCGTGGGCTTCGCCGGCATCTTCGGTGCCGCCCAGGAGGCCGCCGACAAGTGCGACCCGAGCTCGCCGCTGTACGAGAGCTGCGTCAACGCCAGCATCCAGGAGAGCAGCGGCGGCATGATGGCCGGCCTCATGACGATGTTCGCGCTCGTCGGTCTGATCACCCTGCTCTACGAGTGGCTGCTCATCTCCTTCGTGGGCGCCACGCTCGGCAAGATGGCGGTCGGCCTGCGGGTCATCAAGGAGAAGACGGGCGGCAAGCCGGGCGTGGGCGGCGGCTTCATCCGCTGGATCATCCCGCAGGTCGGTGCGCTGCTGTGCGGTATCGGCACCCTGCTCGTGTACCTCTCCCCCTTCTTCGACAACTCGGGCAAGACGCAGGGCTGGCACGACCGTGCCGCCGGCACCCTGGTCGTCAAGAAGTAGCACCGCCGGGCGGTTGCCCGAACGGCGAAGGCCGCGCTCCGTTCCCGGGGCGCGGCCTTCGCCGTCTGGGGCTCGCGCCCCGCGCGTCAGTGGAAGAAGTGGCGCGTACCGGTGAAGTACATCGTCACGCCCGCCTTCTCCGCCGCCTCCACGACCAGCTCGTCGCGGACCGAACCGCCCGGCTGCACCACGGCCTTGACGCCCGCCGCGGTCAGGATCTCCAGGCCGTCGGGGAAGGGGAAGAACGCGTCGGACGCGGCGTACGAGCCGCGCGCCCGCTCCTCGCCGGCGCGCTCGACGGCGAGCTTGGCGGAGTCGACGCGGTTGACCTGGCCCATGCCGACGCCGACGCTCGCGCCGTCCTTGGCGAGCAGGATGGCGTTGGACTTGACGGCGCGGCAGGCCCTCCAGGCGAAGGCCAGCTCGGCCAGTTCGGCCGGGGAGAGCGCCTCACCGGTGGCGAGGGTCCAGCCGGCCGGGTCGTCGCCGTCCGCCTGGAGGCGGTCGGTGACCTGGAGCAGCGCGCCGCCGTCGATGGGCTTGACCTCGACGCGGCCGGCCGGGGCGCCGGGGGCGCGCAGCACACGGATGTTCTTCTTGCGGGCCAGGACCTCGACCGCGCCGTCCTCGTAGCCGGGGGCGACGATGACCTCGGTGAAGATCTCCGCGACCTGCTCGGCCATCGCCACGGACACCGGGCGGTTGACGGCGATGACACCGCCGAAGGCCGACAGCGGGTCGCAGGCGTGGGCCTTGCGGTGCGCCTCGGCGACGTCGGCGCCGATCGCGATGCCGCACGGGTTGGCGTGCTTGATGATCGCCACGCACGGCTCGTCGTGGTCGTAGGCGGCGCGCCGCGCGGCGTCGGTGTCCGTGAAGTTGTTGTACGACATCTCCTTGCCGTGCAGCTGCTCCGCCTCGGCGAGGCCGCCGGTGCCGTCGACGTACAGCGCGGCGCCCTGGTGCGGGTTCTCGCCGTAGCGGAGGTCGGTCTTGCGCTCGTAGGTGGCGCCCAGGAAGTCGGGGAAGCCACCCGCGGCGGAGCCGCTGTCGGACACCGTGTCGGCGGCCGCGTAGTCGTCGGCGAACCAGGAGGCGACGGCGACGTCGTACGCGGCGGTGTGCTGGAACGCCTCGGCCGCCAGCCGCTTGCGGGCGGTCAGGTCGAAGCCGCCCCCCTTGACCGCGTCGAGGACGTCGCCGTACCGGGCCGGGGAGGTGACGACCGCGACGGAGGGGTGGTTCTTGGCGGCGGCGCGGACCATGGAGGGGCCGCCGATGTCGATCTGCTCGACGCACTCGTCGGCCGTGGCGCCCGAGGCGACCGTCTCGCGGAACGGGTACAGGTTCACGACGACCAGCTCGAACGGCTCCACGCCCAGCTCGGCGAGCTGCTCGCGGTGCGCGTCCAGGCGCAGGTCGGCGAGGATGCCGGCGTGCACGCGCGGGTGCAGCGTCTTGACGCGGCCGTCCAGGCACTCGGGGAAGCCGGTCAGCTCCTCCACCTTGGTGACCGGGACACCGGCGGCGGCGATCCTCGCGGCGGTGGAGCCGGTGGACACCAGCTCGACGCCGTTCTCGTGCAGCCCGCGGGCGAGCTCCTCCAGCCCCGTCTTGTCGTAGACACTGATCAACGCGCGACGGATGGGCTTATTCACCGACATGAACCTTTCGTCCCTCAATGCGGTAGCCGTGCCGGGCCAGGCGCCCCACGACCTCGACGAGCAGCGAGCGCTCGACTTCCTTGATGCGCTCATGGAGAGCGGCTTCGTCGTCCTCGTCCCGGACCTCGACCACGCCCTGGGCGATGATCGGGCCGGTGTCGACGCCGTCGTCGACGAAGTGGACGGTGCATCCGGTGACCTTCACGCCGTGCGCGAGAGCGTCCCGCACTCCGTGGGCACCGGGAAAACTGGGCAGCAGCGCCGGGTGCGTGTTGACGATCCGGCCGCCGAACCGGGCCAGGAACTCCCTGCCGAGGATCTTCATGAACCCGGCGGAGACGACGAGGTCCGGCTCGTACGCGGCGGTCGCCTCGGTCAGCGCGTGGTCCCACTCGTCCCGGGTGGCGTGGTCCTTGACCCGGCACACGAAGGTCGGCAGCCCGGCGCGCTCGGCCCGCTCCAGGCCGGCGATGCCGTCGCGGTCGGCACCGACCGCGACGATCCGGGCCCCGAAGCCGTGCGGGTCGTCGGCGATGGCGTCGAGCAGAGCTTGCAGGTTCGTGCCCGATCCGGAGACCAGGACGACGAGGCGGGCGGCGGCCACGGGGAAACCCTTTTCGCGTTGCTTTGTGTGGTCGTACGAATGAATCGGGCCCCTCGATACGGGGAACTCTACGAGAGAGCCGACCGTCAGCAACGATACCGGCACACCGAGCCGCCCCCACGGGACGGGGGCGGGGCCGGGGGGTAGCGTCTGAGGCAGGGCCGTCCCCGAACGGACGGACACGACGACACGAGACTCCCGCCCGCGCTGTCGCGCCGGCCCGGGGGTCTGAGGGGAAGACGTTCACCACATGCCGGACCGACGCCGCCGCACGGCCATCCACCTCCTGCCGCGGGAACGCCAGTCCACGGAGTCCAGGGACGAGGACAACCCGTTCGCCCCGCCGCCCGAGGGCAGGCCGGACCAGCCCTGGCAGCCCCGCCGGCCCCCGTCGGGCGAGGGCTCCGGCGACGGCGCTCCGGACGGCTCCTCCGGGGAACCGGAGCGGGACCGCCCGGCCTGGGGCAGCCAGTGGAGCCCCCGGCAGCCGGGGCGCTCCTCCGGCGGCTTCGGCAACCGCCCGAGCGGCGAGCAGCAGGGCGGCGGCCAGGGCCGGGGCGGCCCTGAGGCGCCGGCCCCGCGCTGGGACCCGACCGACCCGGCGCAGCGCCGCGCCCGGTACGCGCTGCTCTCCGGGATGTGGGCGTTCTTCTTCGCGATCTTCGACTTCCCGGAGATCGGCCTGCTCCTGGGTGCCCTGGCGCTGTACTGGGGCATCAGCTCGCTGCGCGCCAGGTCCCGCCCGGCCGGCGCGGCCCGGCCCGCCACGGCCGGCGCCCCGGCCGCGGGCGGCGGCGCCCCGGGCGGTGGCCCGGCCCCGGCGGGACCGGCGGCCGGTCAGGGCCGCCCGCAGACCACCGCCGCGGTGAGCGGACTGGTCACGGCGACGCTTGCGTTGATGATCGTGGCGGCGACGTTCACGATCCAGCTCGTCTACCGCGACTACTACGCGTGCGTCGACGACGCCCTGACCAAGACGGGTCAGCTGTCGTGCAACGAACTGCTCCCGGACCCGCTGCGTGAGGTCTTCGGCGTCCAGGAGTGACGGGCGCGAGGGTTCACGACCGCCGCTGAGGAGGCCCCGGGTCATCGGCACCCGGGGCCTCCGGCATGTCGTCCCCGGGTGCGGCCGGCCCCGCCACGGGCGCCGGGGGGAACGTGGCCATGAGGCCGCCCGAGGCCTCCTTGAGCGCGGTCCAGCGGGCCTCGCGGGCCACCGGGTCCTCCCAGGCGGCGGGCAGGACGGCGTAGGGCTCGAAGGCGGGGTCGCCCGGATCGTCCTCGGGCGCCGGCCGCTCCTCCCGCCCGGCGCCCGAGGAGACGCGGGAGGCGTCCGGCGACGGTACGGGCAGGGGTGCGGGCGCGTCATCGGACCCGGGCCGGGGCTGGGGGGCGTTCGTGGAAGCGGGAGCGGGGACGGGGCTGGCGGTGGGGGCCTCGGGGGCGGGGTCGGGGTCGGGGCTCTGCTCCGGGGTGGCGGGGGCCGGAACCGGGGGCGCCGGGGAGGCGGGCGGTCGCGGGGGCGGACGGCACGGGGGCGGACGGCGGGGGGGCGGGCGGCCGCCGGG
>NZ_LWBU01000179.1:6758-303326 GCF_001646665.1 Streptomyces noursei
GGGGGGGGCGCCGCCCCGCCGCCGCCCCGCCCGCAGGCCCACCCCCCCCGGTACGCCGAGGCCCGCGGCCCACGCCGCGGCGGCCCCGCCGGTACGCCACCACACCGGGCCGAACGCGGCCAGCCGGCCGGTCCCCAGGGGCCCGCCCGCGGCGGCCGCCAGGACCGCCACCGCCGCCCCGACCAGCACGGCCGCCAGCAGGGCGGCGAACGCCGCGTCCCGCAGGCCGCCGTCCCGGGCGCCCGCGCCGCGCCGCCCGCCCCCGCACGTCCAGCCCACCGCCGCGCCCGCCGCGACGGGCACCACCGCGACCGTCCAGTTCACCCAGGTCCCGGGGCCGCCCGCCGGCACCGCGGCCAGCAGCGGGAAGGGGGGCGCCACGGCGGTCCCGGTCACCCCGAGGGGGGTCACCGCCACGCCCGTACCCAGCAGGAAACCCGGGCCGAGCCCGTAGGCGGCGCCCCACACCGCGGCGTTCGGCGCGAGCGCGACGGCCAGCAGCAGGAGCGCCATCCGGCCCGACCAGACGCCGGACAGGCCCAGCAGCGACTCCCGTGCCGCGCCCGCGTGCCAGGCCAGCGACACCGCGACGAGCACCGCTCCCCCGCCGAGCAGCACACCCAGTCCGATGGCGGCGGCGCGTACCGCGAGGGCCGTCCGGGAACGGGCGAGCCCGACCCTGATCCGCTCCGGCACACGGCCCGGCAGCGGCCCCGTCGGCCGGCCGTGCGCCGTCCACACCCCGGCGGCCGCCGCGAGCGCGACGAGGGGCGGAAGGTGGAGCGCCGCGCCGAGGGGTTCGGCCGGCAGCGGCCCGCCGGTCCCGTACGCCAGCGCCGCCGCCCCGACCAGCAGGTAGCCGGCCGTGACGGCGCCCACCGCGCCGCGCGCGGACGGGCCGGGCCGGTCGAGCGCGGGCTCGGCGGCGTCCCGCGCCGTCCGGTACACCAGCCACACCGGCAGCGCCACCAGCGCCAGGGGGACCACGCCCACGGGCGCGGGCGCCCCGCCGAGGGTCGCGGGGCGGACCAGCTCGGCGCCGTGGACGAGGAGCCAGACGCCCGCGGCCACGTGGAGGGCGCCACCGGGGCCGCTGTCGGGGTACGGGGAGCTGATCCACATCACCATCACCAGGACGGTGACGGAGCCGAGCCCGAGCCCGGCGGCGAGCGCGCCGCGCACACAGGCCCCGGCCAGCGCGGCGGTCCGGCCGCCCTGCACGGGGGCCGGCGAGTGGTCGGTCGCTTCGGTCACGGGCGCCATGCTGCCAACGACACGCGCTTGATCCGCGTAACGGCGGAATAGCCGGTGTGGCGCGCAATATACGGTTATGTACTTTTTCGCCGAGTGCAGCGCTTCAGGGGGCCGGCCATGACCCGGACCACGACCGATGCCGTCCGTCCCGCGTCCCCGCTGCCCACCCCCAAGGAGCGGCGCCGGCTGCGCGAGGCGCTGTCGCTGTCCGAGGAACAGCTCGCCCAGCTGGTCGGGGTGACCCGCGCGACGGTCCGCTCCTGGGAGACGGGACGCACCAGCCCGCGCGGCCGCAAGCGGGACACGTACATGAGGATCCTGGGCGGCGCCGGGGCGGACCACCCGACCGGTACCGGTCGCGCCCACCGGGAGGCGGAGCGGGACCAGCGGGACGAGGGCGTACGACGGTCCGCCGCGCGCCGCTCCGCGCCGGACGCTCCGGCGCACCAGGCCGGCGCCACCCCGGCGGACGGGTCGCAGGACACGGCCGGGACGGAGAGCGCGGGCGGGACGCGGGGTGCGGGCGGGACGCGGGACGTGAGCGGCGCGCAGGACGCGGGCGGTGCCGTGCCGGCGGACGGGTCGGAGGCGGAGCCCGCCGTACCCTCCGACGCGTTCGAGGCGTTCGACGCCCTGTACGCGTACGCCGCGCCCGCCCTCGTCCAGCAGGCCTACCTGCTCACCGGCCGGCGGAAGCTGTCCCGCGAGGCCGTGGAGTACGCCTTCCACCTGGCCTGGGAACGTTGGCCGGAGGTCGCGGTCGACCGGGACCCGGCGGGCTGGGTGAGGGTCGCCACGCACGAGTACGCCCTGTCCCCCTGGCACCGGCTGCGCCGCGCGCACCGGCACCCCGACGCCCCGGCCACCGACCGGGCCGCCCAGGAGCTGCACACCGCGCTGCTGGAGCTGCCGCCCGCGTACCGCCGCGCGCTGCTGCTCTACGACGGCCTCGGCCTGGGCCTGCCCGAGACGGCCGCAGAGACGGAGGCGAGCACCCCCGCGACGGGCAACCGCGTCCTGCACGCCCGCGAGCTGCTGGCGGAACGGATCCCGGAGCTGGCCGACCCGCGGAGGCTGCACGAGCGGCTGGTGGCGCTCCTCGCCAAGGGCCCGGCCGTGGTGCCGGCCCCGCCCCGGACCGTACGCACGGGCAGCGAGCGCCGGGTCAGGCTCTGGACCAGGGGGGCCGTCGCGCTGACGGCGGTCGTCGTCGCGGCGACCGCCTTCACGCTGGCCACCGCGCCGACCGCGTACCAGCCGCCCCTGGCGCCGGGCGAGCCGGTCGCCGGGGTCCCGGCCCTCGGCGGCCCGCAGCGGCTCACCCCGCAGGACGAGGCGCTCCGCGACCGGCTCCGCGCCGAACCGGTCAGCGGCCCGGCCCGCCTGGTGCCCGACCCGCACTGACCGCCCCGGTCACCACCCGGCCCGGCCCCGTACCCCGTGCCGGCCCCGTGAACGGGCGATGGGCCCGCCCCCGGAGGTTCCGGGGGCGGGCCCATCGTCGGTGCGGCGGTGTGCGTGCCGTGCCGGGCGACCGGTGGTCAGCCGGCGAGGATGGCGCGCGCCAGCTTGGCCGTCTCGGTCGGCGTCTTGCCGACCTTGACGCCCGCGGCCTCGAGGGCCTCCTTCTTCGCCTGCGCGGTGCCGGACGAACCGGACACGATCGCACCGGCGTGGCCCATCGTCTTGCCCTCGGGGGCGGTGAAGCCCGCGACGTAGCCGACGACCGGCTTGGTGACGTTCGCCTTGATGAAGTCGGCCGCCCGCTCCTCCGCGTCGCCACCGATCTCGCCGATCATCACGATCAGCTCGGTCTCGGGGTCGGCCTCGAAGGCCGCGAGGCAGTCGATGTGGGTGGTGCCGATGACCGGGTCGCCACCGATGCCGACGGCGGACGAGAAGCCGATGTCGCGCAGCTCGTACATCATCTGGTAGGTCAGCGTGCCGGACTTCGACACCAGACCGATCTTGCCGGGCTTGGTGATGTCGCCCGGGATGATGCCGGCGTTGGACTGGCCCGGCGTGATCAGGCCGGGGCAGTTCGGGCCGATGATCCGGGTCTTGCCGCCCTTCTCCACCGCGTACGCGTAGAACGCGGCGGAGTCGTGGACCGCGATGCCCTCGGTGATGACGACGGCCAGCGGGATCTCGGCGTCGATGGCCTCGACGACGGCGGCCTTCGCGAAGGCCGGCGGCACGAAGAGGACGGAGACGTCCGCGCCGGTCTCCTTCATCGCCTCGGCGACCGTGCCGAAGACGGGGACGGACGTGCCGTCGAAGTCGACGGACGTGCCCGCCTTGCGCGGGTTGACGCCACCGACGATGTTGGTGCCGTCACCCAGCATCAGCTTGGTGTGCTTCATGCCCGTGGCACCGGTCATGCCCTGGACGATGACCTTGCTTTCCTTGGTCAGGAAGATAGCCATGGTGTTTCCGACCTCGTCCCTTACTTCGCAGCCGCGAGCTCGGCGGCCTTGTCGGCCGCGCCGTCCATGGTGTCCACGCGCTGGACCAGCGGGTGGTTGGCGTCCGACAGGATCTTGCGACCCAGCTCCGCGTTGTTGCCGTCGAGGCGCACGACCAGCGGCTTGGTGACGTCCTCGCCCTTGTCGGCGAGCAGCTGCAGCGCCTGGACGATGCCGTTGGCGACCTCGTCGCAGGCGGTGATGCCACCGAAGACGTTGACGAAGACGGACTTGACGTCCGGGTCGCCGAGGATGATCTCCAGGCCGTTCGCCATCACCTGGGCGGACGCGCCGCCACCGATGTCGAGGAAGTTGGCGGGCTTCACACCGCCGTGCGCCTCACCGGCGTACGCGACGACGTCCAGGGTCGACATGACCAGGCCGGCGCCGTTGCCGATGATGCCGACCTCGCCGTCGAGCTTGACGTAGTTGAGGTTCTTGGCCTTGGCGGCAGCCTCGAGCGGGTTGGCTGCGGCCTTGTCCTCGAGGGCCTCGTGCTCCGGCTGGCGGAAGTCGGCGTTGGCGTCCAGCGACACCTTGCCGTCGAGCGCGATCACGCGGCCGTCGGCGACCTTGGCCAGCGGGTTGACCTCGACGAGGAGGGCGTCCTCGGCGACGAAGGTCTTCCACAGGGTCACCAGGATCTCGGCGACCTGGTCCTTGACCGCGTCCGGGAACTTGGCGGCCTCGACGATCTCGCGGGCCTTGGCCTCGGTGACACCCTCGTTGGCGTCGACGGGGATCTTCGCCAGGGCCTCGGGCTTGGTGGCCGCGACCTCCTCGATGTCCATGCCGCCCTCGACGGACGCCATGGCGAGGAAGGTGCGGTTGGTGCGGTCGAGGAGGTACGAGACGTAGTACTCCTCGGCGATCTCGGGTGCCGTCTCGGCGATCATCACCTTGTGGACCGTGTGGCCCTTGATGTCCATACCGAGGATGTCCGTCGCGCGGGCGACGGCCTCGTCCGGCGTGGCCGCCAGCTTGACGCCACCGGCCTTGCCGCGGCCGCCGACCTTCACCTGCGCCTTGACGACCGAACGGCCGCCCAGTCGCTCGGTCGCCTCGCGCGCCGCCTCAGGCGTGTCGATGACTTCACCGGCCAGCACCGGTACACCGTGCTTGGCGAAGAGGTCCCTCGCCTGGTACTCGAACAGGTCCACGCGCGTCCGTCCCTTTTCTGGTGATCGCGGTTCGTTGTCTGCGTGGGCGTGCCGCGGAGGGCAACGTGACTGCGCTGTCACAAGGGAGGCGTACACGGTGTCCGTGGACGCGGCATGTCCGTCTCGCAGGTTATCCCCGGGAGACCGAGGGTCCTAAATCACAGATCACACCGGAGCGGTGATACCTGTCACAAGCACGGACCTCAAACGGGCGGCCCCCCTGGCTGTGAGGCCGCCCGTTGCTGCGGATTTCGTACCGGATCAGACTCCGGTCACACGGGTACGGTCACCCGCCGTACGGGAGGTAGTCCGGGGTGACCGCGCCGACCGTGCCGTGCGCACCGGTGACGGCGTTGCCGGCGAGCGGCTGGACGTCCCCGGTCACGCCCTCCACGAGGCCGGCCGCGAAGGGCCGCACCTCGCCGGTCACGCCGTACGCGAACGGCGTCGCCGCGCCGGTCACGCCCTGCGCCAGGCCGGTGGCGCTGCCGCCCACGCCCCCGACGACCGGCTGGACCTGGTCGGCGACGGCCTGGACGAGCGGCCGCACCGAGCCGGTGACGCCGTCCGCGAAGGGGTGGACCTCGCCGGCCACCCCGCCGGCGAGCGGCTGGACACCCGAGACGACGCCCTCGGCGAAGGGGTACGCATTGGAGACGACGTCCTCGGCGAGGACGCCCGCGTCGCCGGCGGCCTGGCCGGCGACCGGGAGGACCGAGTGGACCGCGCGGTACGCGACGGGCGGCAGGGTGTCCTGGGCGGCGGCGTCCGCGACGGGCGTGGCGGTGGCGGCGGGGTCGTTCGCCACCTCGTGGGCGAAGGCCGCGAGCGGCCCGAACAGGTAGTCGATCTCGCTCTCCGCCTCGGCGCCCGCCGACTGAACGGGCGCGGACACGTACCCGGCGTCGGTCCGCACGTCCTGGGTCACCTGGCCGGCGGCGTCCTGGGTGCGGTCGGCGGTCGTGCCGGTGACCGCGGTGGCGGTGCCCGTGGGGCTGCCGACGGCGGCGGTGGCCGTGCCGGCGGCGGTGTCGGCGGCGGTGTCGGCGGCCTCGAACGCCTGGTCCGGGGTGGAGAGCGGCACCGGCAGGGACACCTCGGCCGCGCTCGCGGCGGCGGTGCCGATGGCCCACATGCCGGTGGCGGTGGCGGCGACGGCTATGGAACGGCGGATGTTCTGGTGCATGGGTACGTCGGATCCTTCGAATTCGGTTCTCGGCTGGAGATGACGGGCAGACCTGTCCCGCCCCCGCGCGGCAGGTCCTGAGCGGGGGAAGGGCTGCCCTAGCCGGGGAATTCGAGAACGTCGTGGGGCCGGTCCCGCACGGGCGCGGCCGTCGCCGGCCCCGCGGTGCCGGGGGCCGGTGCGGTGTGCGCGTCCGCCGGGGACGCCACGGCCTGCTGGTCGCCCGGGCGCGGCGTGCCGCCGTCGCCGGCGGTCGACTGCCGCACGGCGCCGCCGCACGGGCCGGGTCCGAAGGGCGGTGACGGCACGGCGGCGTACGCGTCCGTGCCGCGGTGCGCGGTCGCGGTGGCGGCCGTCGCGCCGAACGCCGCGGGATGGAGGTGGGCGGCGGCCGTACGGTGCGCGGCGGCGGCCCCGCCGGGAGCCGCGGCGTCCCGGCCGGTGGCCTCGGCGGCCGGGCCGGCGCCGGCCCGCGGCGCGTCCGGGTCGGCCCAGGCGCCGGCCGGCGGGGCCTGCGATACGCCGGGACCGGAGGGCGCCGTGAGCGCCGGGAGCGCGGTGGGCGGGGCCGGGAGCACGGGCGCCGTCGACGGCACCTCGGGCAGCACCCCGGCGACCTCGGACAGGGTTTCCGTGAGCCTGGGCAGCGCCCCGGCGACGTCGCCCGCCGTGGCCGCGACGGGCCCGGTGACGACCCCCACCACCGGCTCGGCGGCCTCGCCGGCCCCGTCGACCGCACGCACGGCGGCCGTGACGGGGCCGGTCGTGAGGGAGTCGGTAGTGACGCGGTCGGTCGTGTCCCGGCCGGGCGTGAGGTGACCGGTCGTGACAGACCCGTCCACGACCGCCGTGCCCGTCCCGGGCGTGCCGCCGAGCCGGTCGGTCGTCCCGCCGGTCTCCGCCGCGTGCGCCGGGCCGCCGAGCAGGAGGCCGAGGGCCAGCAGACCGCCGAGGAACAGCAGGACCGCCAGCGCGCGGCTCGCCGCCGCCCCGCGCGCGAGGCGCGGGGCGGTGGCGGGCACGACGGCTGCTGCGGTCACGGTCTGCGGATTCCTCCCTGTCGCGGAAGGCTTCCTTCCGCGTACGTCGGGCTGATGCTCGCACGAACCCGCCGGGGTGACGCAACCCCTGTGTTACTGATGGGTCACCATGTCCGGTATGGGCAGGGGTCGTTTCTCGATCGCGGCCGCCATCACCTCGGGGAAGAGGTCGGGGGTACAGGCGAACGCCGGTGCGCCGAGTGCCGCGAGCGCCGCCGCGTGCTCACGGTCATAGGCCGGGGCGCCCTCGTCGGAGAGCGCGAGCAGCGCCACGAACTGCACGCCCGACGCCTTCATCGCCGCCACCCGCTTGAGCATCTCGTCGCGTATGCCGCCCTCGTAGAGGTCGCTGATCAGGACTACGATCGTGTCGGCGGGGCGGGTGATCTGCGACTGGCAGTACGCCAGCGCCCGGTTGATGTCCGTGCCGCCGCCGAGCTGGGTGCCGAACAGGACGTCGACCGGGTCGTCGAGCTGGTCGGTGAGGTCGACGACGGCGGTGTCGAAGACGACCAGCCGGGTCGCGATGGACCGCATGGACGCCAGCACGGCGCCGAACACCGAGGCGTACACCACGGACGCCGCCATCGAACCGGACTGGTCGATGCAGAGCACCACGTCCTTCTTCACCGACTGCGCCGCACGCCCGAAGCCGATGAGCCGCTCCGGCACGACCGTGCGGTACTCCGGCAGGTAGTTCTTCAGGTTGGCGCGGACGGTGCGGTCCCAGTCGATGTTCCGGTGGCGCGGCCTGCTGACGCGCGCACTGCGGTCGAGCGCGCCGGTGAGCGTGGCGCGCGTGCGGGTGGCCAGCCGCTTCTCCAGGTCGTCGACGACCTTGCGGACGACGGCCCGTGCCGTTTCCCTCGTGGCGTCCGGCATCGCCTTGTTCAGCGAGAGGAGCGTGCCGACGAGGTGGACGTCCGCCTCGACGGCCTCCAGCATCTCGGGCTCCAGGAGCAGCGTCGACAGGCCGAGCCGGTCGATCGCGTCCCGCTGCATGACCTGGACGACCGGCCCGGGGAAGTAGGTGCGGATGTCACCGAGCCAGCGGGCGACGGACGGTGCCGAGGCGCCGAGCCCCGCCGAACGGTCCCGCCCGCCACGCCCCTGGCCGCCGTTCCTCTCCCCGTACAGCGCGGCCAGGGTGCCGTCCATGGCGGCGTCGGCCCCGGCGAGCGCGCGTCCCGTCCCGTCGGCCTCGCCGCCGCCCAGCACCAGGCGCCAGCGCCTCAGCCTCTCGTCGTCGTTCACGTGCCCGCCCCCAGGAGTTCGTCGTCGTCCGTGTCCTCCGTGCCCAGCAGGAGCCGCAGCAGCGGCAGGACCGCGTCCGCCCGGGACGCGTCGAGCTCCGCCGCGAAGCCGGGCACCGGGGCCTCCGCGCGCGCCGGGCCGTCCACCGCCGGGCCGCGCCGCACCAGTTCGCCGAGCGTGCGCCGGACACCCGGTTCGTACGCGGAGAACGTGCGCCGCAGCAGCGGCAGTACGTCGGTGAACGCCTCCGCGGGGACCCCGGTCAGCCAGGCGTCGACCAGCCCGAGGAGCCGCTCGTCGTGGACGAGCAGCATCCCGCCGCCGGGGTCGTCCCCGCCTCCCCCGACGAAGCCCTCGATCCACGCGGCGGCCTCGGCGGGCGGGGTGCCCGGCGAGAGGGCGAGGCCCATCAGCCGCGCGGCCTCGTCCTCCGCGAGCCGCCCGTCGTCCAGCAGCAGCCGCGCGGCGCGCCCCCGCAGGACGCCGGGCACGGTGTCCCGTCCCGCCAGCCTGCCCAGGGCGTCCGCCCACCGGCCGGCGACGTCCTGCGGACCGCTGCCCGCGGCGCCTCCGGTGCCGGCGTCCGCGGGGCCCGGCAGGAGCCGGATCGCGCTGTGGACCGCGTCCAGGTGGCCGCGCATCTCGGCGGCGCCGTCCGCGTCGAGGCCCGTGCACGCGGGTGGCAGGCCGACGCAGATCCGCAGCGCGAGCCCGGTGGCGACCCCGCCGAGCGCGGCGGTGTCGGTGGACCTCACGTCGCCGTACCGGAGGGAGCGGGCCAGCGCCGGGAGGGCCTGGGCGAGGTGGCCGACGTCCGCGTCGAGCGCGGCGCGGTCGGCGAGCGCCCGCATGACGACGGGCAGCGCGTCGGACAGCCCGGCCAGCAGACACCGCTCGGCGAGGGACGTGACGTCGGCGAGGGCGGTGGCGGAGGTGGCGTCGGACTCCGCCCTGGCGGTCGCGGCGGCGAGCACGGTGGTGCCCCACACCCCGGCCTCGGCGACCCTGACGTGCAGTTCCGGTTCCCAGCGCAGTCGCCAGCTCTCCCGGAAGGTACCGGTGCCGGGGCGCCCCGCGGCGGGTTCTCCCCAGCCGACGCCGAGCAGCCTCAGCCGGTGCAGCAGGAGGCTGCGGGCAGCGTCGGTCTGCTTGCGCAGGTCCAGGTCGAGGTCGCGCTCCATCGCCTCGGGTCTGAGGCGCAGGGTGCGCTGGAGCCGGGTGAGGTCGCGCTGGAGGGGTACGGCGGGTGCGGTGTCGGGCACTTCGCCGAGCGCGTCGCCGATGATCAGCCGGTCCCTGATGAGGTCGAGCGGCACGTCGGAGCCGTCGCACATGACCGCCCGCACGGCGTCGATGGTCTCGGTGAGGCCCGCGAGGGGACGCCCGCGCATGGCGGCGAGCGTCCCGGCGAGCCGTACGGCCTCGATGACGTGCGCGGAGGAGACGATCCGGCCCTCGTCGCGCAGCAGTCCGGCGACCTTCGTCAGCCAGCGCTCGACGGGCCGGTCGGGGGCGCCGAACAGGTGCCCGTACCAGCCGGGGGAGTCGATGCCGGCGCCGTAACCGCTGTGCCGGGCGAGCCGGCGGTGCGTCCACGGCACCCAGGTGATGCCGGTCTTCACCTTGGGCAAACCCTTGAGGAGGGCCCGGTCGGCGGTGACGGTGGTCCTCGTGGTGAGGGCGGGGACGTGCCAGGCGCCGCAGACGACGGCGATCCCGTCGCCGTGCGTCTTGCGGGCGGCGCGGATCTGGAGGCGCATGTGGGCCTCGCGGACGAGGTCGCGCTCGTGTCCGCCGTGTCCGTAGGTCTCGCGCAGGGCGGCCATCGCGTCGGCGAGCTGGGCGAAGACCGCGAGCGGGTCGTGGGTGCCGGTCGCCGGCGGTCCGTTCGGCGCGGCTCCGGTGCCGCGGTGCTCGACGACGTCCTCCCACCAGCGCTCCGGGTCGTCGTACCCCGCGGTCCCGGCGAGTACGGCGATGGGGTCGACGCGCAGGCCGTGCCGCCGTTCGTCGGCTTCACCGCCGTCCGCGCCCTCGCCCTCGCCGTCGGTCCAGGTGGGGTCCCCGGCCATGGCGAGCGTGTGGGTGGCGGGCAGGTCGATGAACCGGACGGCCGCACCGTGGTCGAGCGCCCAGCGGACGGCGACCCACTCGGGCGAGAACTCGGCCATCGGCCAGAAGGAGGCCCGTCCGGGGTCGTCGACGGCGTGCGCGAGCAGCGCCACCGGCGGGCGCATCCGCTCGTCGGCGGCGAGCGGCAGCAGGGCGTCCCCCTCGGGCGGGCCCTCGATCAGCACGGCCGCGGGCGCCGCGGCGTCGAGCGCGGCCCGCACCGCGCGGGCCGAACCGGGCCCGTGGTGGCGGACTCCGAGGAGCAGGGGCCCGGTGGCTCCGTCCGTCATACGGACACCTCGCGGCACGCCCGGTAGAAGTCCTTCCAGCCGTCCCGCTCGCGCACGACGGTCTCCAGGTACTCCTGCCAGACGACGCGGTCGGCCGCCGGGTCGCGGACGACCGCGCCGAGGATGCCCGCCGCCACGTCGCCCGGGCGCAGCACACCGTCACCGAAGTGGGCGGCGAGGGCGAGGCCGTTGGTGACGACGGAGATCGCCTCGGCCGTGGACAGCGTCCCGGAGGGGGACTTGAGCCTGGTGCGGCCGTCGGTCGTCACGCCGTCGCGCAGTTCGCGGAAGACGGTGACGACCCGGCGGATCTCGTCGATCGCCTCGGGGGCCGCGGGCAGGTCGAGGGAGCGTCCTGTCTGGTCGACGCGCCGGGAGACGATCTCGACCTCGGCGTCCGGGGTGGCGGGCAGCGGGAGCACGACGGTGTTGAAGCGGCGGCGCAGGGCGCTGGACAGGTCGTTGACGCCGCGGTCGCGGTCGTTGGCCGTGGCGATGAGGTTGAACCCCCTGACGGCCTGCACCTCCTGGCCGAGTTCGGGGATCGGCAGCGTCTTCTCGGAGAGGATGGTGATCAGGCTGTCCTGCACGTCGGCGGGGATGCGGGTGAGCTCCTCGACGCGCGCGGTCATGCCGTCGGACATGGCGCGCATGACCGGGCTGGGGACGAGGGCGTCACGGCTGGGTCCGTGGGCGAGCAACTGCGCGTAGTTCCATCCGTACCGGATGGCCTCCTCGGGCGTGCCGGCGGTGCCCTGCACCAGGAGGGTCGAGTCGCCGCTGACGGCGGCGGCGAGGTGCTCCGACACCCAGGTCTTGGCGGTGCCGGGGACGCCGAGCAGCAGCAGGGCGCGGTCGGTGGCGAGGGTGGTGACGGCGACCTCGACGATCCGGCGCGGCCCGACGTACTTCGGCGTGATCACGGTGCCGTCGGGGAGCGTGCCGCCGAGCAGATAGGTGGCGACGGCCCACGGCGACAGGCGCCAACAGGCCGGGCGGGGGCGGTCGTCGGCCGCGGCGAGGGCCTTCAGCTCGTCCGCGAAGGCGTCCTCGGCGTGCGGGCGCAGGGCCTCGCCGACGGGTGCTGCGCCGGGTGCCCCGGCGGTCTCTTCAGCGGCTTCGGTGGCTTCGGTGGTTGCGGGCACGGTGATGGATCCCCCTCCAGATCATGTGCGACCGGGTGTGGGATCCACCGTGCACCATGCCACTGACAATGGGCGGTCGCCGCTGATCACGGCGGTCGCCGGTGGCTCCGGTGCCGTGCCGTGACCGGCCGGCACCGGGGGTGAGGGAGGGTCAGCCGGCGACCGGGGAGACGGCGATGCAGCCGGTCGCGGCGGCCATGCCCTTCGCGGTCTCCTCCGCGATGACCTTGCCCTGGTAGGTGATCTTGCAGGACATCTCGACGCCCGCGGGGTCGACGGCGACCGGGAGCACGCCGGGCGGCAGCAGACCGCGGAGCTTCACCGTCTTCTTCCACGGCAGCGTGGGCTTGGTGACCTTTTCGATCTTGGGCTTCGTCGCGTCCCCGCCGTCGACGTGGTAATCGATCGAGTCGATGCCCTTGCCGGAGATCTCGTACGTGACCTCGTACTGCTCGTTGACTTCCTTGTCGACCTGCTTGGCGGCCTCGTCGGCGATCTCGGAGCAGGCCCCGAGCCCGAGGACGAGACCGGCGGCGACGAGCGCCGAAGCGATGGAGCGGCTGGTGCGGTTCATGCGGTCCCCCCGGATGAGATGACGGTGTCACAGGCAGACAACAGTAAAGAGCAGGCAAGGTCAACTCGCTTCGGCCCGGCGGAAAACGCTGGTCAGAGCCGATTGTCAGTGGGGGCGCCTACGGTCGGTCCCATGAATCAGCAGGGGGTGCGCTGGACGGCGGAACAGGTGCTGGCTCTGGCTCCTGACGACGCGTCACGCAGGGCGGGCAGCAGGCTCGGCGCGGCCGGGCCGTGGTCGGGCGGGGGAAGCGACGGCTCGGGGGTGGTGTGGGGGCTGTGCAAGGGCAGCGGCAGCACGCCGTACCGGACGGTCGTCGACACCACCGGACCGGCCTACACGTGCAGTTGCCCGAGCCGGAAGTTCCCGTGCAAGCACGCGCTGGGGCTGCTGCTGCTCTGGGCGGCGGACGGGGAGCCCGTGCGCGGCTCCGAGGTGCCCGACTGGGCCGAGCAGTGGCTCGCGGGGCGCCGGGCCCGCGCGGCAGGAGGAGGGAACGGCCGGACGGGCGATGGCGGCCCGCCCGCCGCGAGCGCCGATCCGCGGGCGGCACGGCGCCGGGCCGAGCAGCGGGCCGCCCGGATCACCGCCGGCGCCGAGGAGCTGGAGCAGCGGCTGGCCGACCTGCTGCGCGGCGGCCTCGCCGCAGCCGACCGGGCGGGGTACGGGCTGTGGGAGGAGACCGCGGCCCGCATGGTCGACGCGCAGGCACCCGGCCTGGCCGGCCGGGTCAGGGAGCTGGGGGCGATACCGGGCTCGGGGCCCGGCTGGCCGGTGCGGCTGCTGGAGGAGTGCGCCCTGACGCACCTGCTCGACCGCGCGTGGCTCGACGTCGAGCGGCTGCCCGAACCCCTGGCCGCGACGGTCCGCACGAGGGTCGGACTCACGGCCCCCGCCGACGGCCCGGCCGTGCGCGACCACTGGTCGGTCCTCGCCCAGTACGACACCTCCGACGGCAAGCTGACGACACGACGCGTCTGGCTGCACGGACGGGGCACCGGCCGCGCGGCCCTGCTGCTGTCCTTCGGCGCGGCCGGGCGCGCACCCGGGCTCGCCCTGCCCGTGGGAGTCGTGATCGACGCGGAGGTCAGACCCCATGCCGGCGCCGGGCAGCTGCGGGCCGAACTCGGCGAGCAGTTCTCGGTGCCGGTGCCCGACACCGAACCGCCGGCGGGCGGGACGGTCGCCCGCGCCCTCGCCGCGTACGGAACGGCCCTGCGGGACGACCCCTGGCTGGACTCCTGGCCCGCGACGCTGACCGGCGTCATACCCGTGCCGTCGCAGGACGGCGGCTGGCAGCTCGCCGACGCGGACGGCGGCTCCGCGCTGCCGGTCGCCACGGCCGCGCTCGGCAGGCCCGGCCTGTGGCGGCTGGCCGCACTGTCCGGCGGCAGACCGGTCACGGTGTTCGGCGAGTGCGGGCACCGCGGCTTCACCCCGCTGACCGCCTGGTCCGCGGACACGCCCGAGACGGTCCCGCTGACCTGAGGTACGGAGGACACGATGACCACCACGACCTGGGAAGACCTGGTCACATCGGCGCTGCTCGGCACCGACCGCCGCCCGCCGGCCGCCGGCGCCCCGGCGCGGTCCGCCGGCGAGGACGCGCCGCTCGCCCTCCTGGACGCCGCGGCGCTCCACACCGTGCGGCGCCGGGCGGGACTCCTGCCCGGCCCCGCCGCCGCACTGCCGGAACCGGCACCGGACGACGAACGGCCGGTACTGCCCGAACCGGCCCGGCGCCGGCTCGCCCACCTGCTCGCCGACCGTTCCGGCTCGCCCTCCGGTGGGCGCCGGGGCGCCGCGCCCGACCTGACGGAGCTGCTGCCGCAGTGGCTGTCGGCCGCGAACGCGCACGGCTACCGCGCACCGGCGTCCGTGCTGCCCGCGCTGCTGGACGCCGCACGGGCACGCACCGACCTGCGGCCGGCCGCGCTCACCTTCGCCGGACCGCGCGGACTGTGGCTGGCCCGGCTCAACCCGGAGTGGCGGTTCGCGCTGCGCGGCGCCCCGGGCGGCACGGCACTGCCCGACCCCGCCGACGCCGAGGCGGTGCGCGACCTGTGGGACGAGGGCCTCTTCGCCGAGCGGGTCGCACTGCTCGGCGCCGTACGCGCACACGACCCGGACACCGCGGCCGCCCTGCTCGCCTCGACCTGGTCCACGGAACGCGCCGAGGACCGGCTGATGTTCCTCGACTCGCTGCGCACCGGACTGTCCGACGCCGACGAACCGTTCCTGGAACAGGCGCTCACCGACCGCAGCCGCAACGTCCGGTCCACCGCCGCCGAACTCCTCTCCGCGCTCCCCCGCTCGGCGTTCGCCCGCCGCATGGCCGCACGCGCCGCCACCTGCGTGGGCCTGGACCGCACGGGCCCCGAGGCCACCGTCACGGTCGAGGCGCCGCACGAGTGCGACGCCGGAATGCAACGGGACGGCGTCCAGCCCGACCCGCCGCCCGGCCGGGGCGAACGGTCCTGGTGGCTGGGCCAGCTCGTCGAAGCCGCCCCGCTGACGGTGTGGCCCGCCCGGCTCGGCGGGCGCACACCCACGGACATCGTCGCCCTCCCGGTCGCGGACGACTGGGGCGACGAACTGCACGCCGCGTGGTGCCGCGCGGCGGTCCGCCAGCGCGACCCGGACTGGGCCCGCGCGCTGCTCGGCCCCCCGAAGACACCCCCCGCGACCGGGCCGGGCACGTCCTCCCTGGCCGAGCGCTCGAAACTGCTGTCCATCCTGCCGGACGCCGAACGGGCCCTGTGGGTCGCCGACTTCATCGCGGCGCACGGACTGTCCGAGGCGTTCCAGCTGCTGGGCGTCTGCGCGGTTCCCTGGGCCGAACCGCTCGGCCGCGCGGTGGTCGACGCGCTGGACATCGCCCGCGACGCGGGAAGCTACCCCTGGAGCTTCAGCGGGGTGATGGGCCTCGCGGAACGCTGCCTCGACCCCGGCCAGGCCGACCGCCTGGAGGTCCTCACCGCCGTCCCCGACGAACCCGAAGGCGCGTCGCCCGGAGCGGGAGGTTACTGGTCGGAGGCGTTCCAGCGCCTGGTCGCCACGCTGCGGCTGCGGGCTGCGATGCACGCCGAACTCCTACCGGTGGCTCCGCCCCCGCCCCCCTGCACCTGACCCCTGCGGGGTGCTGCGCCGGCCGTCTGCCCGGCACCTGCCGGTGGAGCGGGGTGCCTCGCCGTTCGGCGCCTGCCCGGTGCGTACGGGCGTGCCGTCCGGCTGGCGCGGGTGGGCGGGGACGTCTCGTCGCCCGGCTCCTGCCCGGCGCGTGGGGCGGGTGCCGTTCGGCTTCTACCCGGTGGGTGAGGGCGGGTGCCGGGTCCTGCGGCGGGGGATGCTCGGACTCTCGCTTCGCTCGTCTTACGCCCGAGCATCCCCCACCTCCGGCCCCGACACCCTCACGCCGGCGGAAACCACCCCGGGCCCGCCCGCGGAAGGGGGACGCGCAGTGGGGGGTGTTCCGGGCGTAAGACGACCGAGCTTGCGAGGGAGAGCCCGGGACACCCGCCACGGAGCGGACCCCAACGGCAACCGAAGCCCGGCAGGGCGACCCCGGGCGCGAAATCACGGCAACCGGCACCGGGGGCGGGCGACCCCGAGGTGACCACCACGCCAACCGGGCCCTGCCGCGCAACCGGCACCGGGCGGGGCGCCGGGACAACCGGGCCCGCCGGCGGGCCGGCGCCCGCGCGGGCGCGGGGCCCGGCGCGAGGGGCGGCACGGGGCGGGAGCCCCGGAAAAGGGTTACGCCTCGGCGGAGACGCGGACGTTCGCGTTGACCCAGTCCACGATCGACGCCGTCGTCGCGCCGGGCGTGAAGATCTCCGCCACGCCCTTCTCCTTCAGCGGCGGGATGTCCGCGTCCGGGATGATCCCGCCGCCGAACACCTTGATGTCCTCGGCGTCGCGCTCCTTCAGCAGCTCGATCACCTTCGCGAACAAGGTGTTGTGGGCGCCCGACAGGATCGACAGACCGATCGCGTCCGCGTCCTCCTGGATCGCCGTGTCGACGATCTGTTCCGGCGTCTGGTGCAGGCCGGTGTAGATGACCTCCATACCGGCATCACGCAACGCCCGCGCGATCACCTTCGCGCCGCGATCGTGGCCGTCGAGACCCGGCTTGGCCACCACCACGCGGATCGGACCGGTCACACCCATCACTGCCTCCACATGCGTCCCCCGTACCTAAATGCCGGGGAGGTGAACGAACGTTATCGACAGCATCCCGCAACCGGCCGTTTCGCGGTGGACAGGGAGGGGGAAATCACACGTGGGACATGTTCGCTACGCGTCGTACCCGCACCGGGCGGCCCATCGGCCCCGGTGTTCCCGGGACGATCGCCACGGGAGAGCCGCAAAGAGGTCGTCGTACCACCGTGCCGCCGGCCGCGCGGCGCGGCGGCACGACCGCACCGCCCATCCCCCTCCGAGACGGCACCCCAGTCAATCGGAGGTCGGCCGTGAAGGTCCTCTTGCCCTGGAAGCTGCTGCCCCTTTTTCCGTTACGGCTGTCCACCGCGCTGCTCCGGGCCACCGCCCTGGAGCTGGCGATCCTCGCCGGCCATCTGGTCCTGTACCCCACGGGCATCGCACCCGAGCGGCGGCCGCGCCCCGGTGGCGTCCCGCCGACGCCGCTGTTGTCACCGGCCGGCGCCCCGCACCCGCCGACGGTGCTGCTGCACGGTTTCGTGGACAACCGCTCCGTCTTCGTCCTGCTGCGCCGGTCTCTGCTCCGGCACGGCCGGCGCCATGTGGAGTCCCTCAACTACTCGCTGCTGACCTGCGACATCCGTGCCGCGGCCGAGCTTCTCGGGCGGCACGTCGAGGAGATCTGCGACCGCACCGGGCACCATGAGGTCGACATCGTCGGGCACAGCCTCGGCGGTCTGATCGCCCGCTACTACGTCCAGCGGCTCGGCGGCGACCGACGGGTGCGCACCCTGGCCACCCTCGGCACGCCGCATGCGGGGACGACCGTCGCACCGCTGGCCGGCGCGCACCCGCTGGTCCGCCAGATGCGGCCGGGCTCGTCCGTGCTGCGGGAACTGAACGAGCCCGCGCCCGGCTGCCGTACGCGTTTCGTCGGTTTCTGGAGCGATCTGGACCAGTGGATGGTCCCGGTGGAGACGGCACGCGTGGAGCATCCGGACCTGATCGCGCAGAACGTACGCGTCACCGGGATCGGCCATCTCGCGCTGCCCGTGCACCCGGCGGTGGCGGCCGGCGTCCGGGAGGCGCTCGAAGCCGGCGGGGCGGCCGCCGGAACATCCGGTTCCGCGTCCGTGGCCTGACACCACCCGACCGGCTGTCGAACAGTTCTCGAACGTAGGGCCAAAGCTCTGCCCACACTCCGCCGAAAGACGGCCGAATGCCCGTTTCCCCCGGGGCCAAAACCCACGGAAGATTGTCGGTTGCGCGTACCGCCGGGTACAGTCGCGCCCACTGCTTTCCCCTCTGGGTCCCCTGTCGCCGGGGGCCACCCCAGACCTGGTCCTGCTGCCGAGGCGAGAGAGAAGTTGGTGAACGACCAGCACCCCCACGCCGGGTACGTCGGAGACGACGCGTATTCCACGGGCAGCCTCGAGTCCGGCAGCCAGGAGACCGGCAGCTTCGCCACCGATCCTCTGTTCGGCGCCCTTCCCGGAACCTACGGGAACGCCTACGAGACCGCTTACCAGAGCAGCGGCACCACCGGCGGGTACTACACGGACCACAGCGGTCAGTACGACGCCACCCAGTGGGCCACCGCCGACGCCACCCAGCAGTGGGCCACCACCGACACCACCGGGTACGTCGAGTACTCGGGGCACACCGGGCAGTGGGACTCCTCCGCCTGGACCGGGGCGAGCACGACGTACGACACCACCGGCCAGTGGAACGTGGCCGCCGCCGCAGCCGACACCGGCGCCTACGACGCGACGGCCTGGAACCACGCCGCCGCGCCGACCGAGACGTTCACCGTTCCCGAGCAGTACGACTACGCGGCCACCGACCAGTCGCCCGCGCCGGAACCGCTCGCCGACCAGCAGCCCGAGCCGCACGCGGCGGCCGAAGCGGCCGTCGCCGGACCGGAAGAGGCGTACGAGCCCGAGCCGGAGACCGCGCCCGAGGCGCTGCACGACAGCCTCACCGAGACCGCGATCACCCCCGTCGCGCCCCGCCCCACCCGCCGCGCGGGCGCGGCCGGCACCGGGGGCACCGGCGGCCGGGGCCGGCGCCGTACTCCCGCCAAGCGCTCCGCGCTCCTGACCGTCGCCGTGCCCTCCGCCTGCGTGATGGGCGTCGCCGGCATCGCCGCCGCCTCCGTCAGCGGCCTGACGGGCAGCGGCCCCGCCGAGGCGAAGGCCGACGAGAAGGCGGTGACCGCCGCCGACACGGTCACGGTCAAGCCGGTCGTCGCCAACAGCGAACTCGACACCCAGCTCGCCGCGCTGAGCGCCGACGCCCGTGACTTCGGCGACCGTGCCAGCCGCACCCAGGAGCGCATCGACCTCAAGGCCCGCCAGGAGGCGGAGCGCAAGAAGCGCGAGGAGGAGGCGGCCCGCCGCGAGGCGCTGCGCCCCAAGTTCGCCCTCCCCGTCGCGCTGCACCAGCTCAGCGCCCAGTACGGGCAGGCGGGCGTCAACTGGATGTCGCTGCACACCGGCATCGACTTCCCCGTCCAGTACGGGACCCCCGTCATGGCCGCGACCGACGGCACCGTCCGCACCCAGTGGAACAGCGCCTACGGCAACATGGCGATCGTGACCGCCAAGGACGGCACCGAGACCTGGTACTGCCACCTCAGCAGCACCAAGATCCGCTCCGGCGAGGTCAAGGCCGGTGAAGTGATCGCCTACTCCGGCAACTCGGGCAACTCCACCGGACCGCACCTGCACTTCGAGGTACGGCCCGGCGGCGGCGCCGCGATCGACCCGGTGCCGTGGCTGCGCGGCCACGGCCTCGACCCGACCTCCTAGCTACAGCTTCTCGACCGGCGCGTACCGCAGGAGCAGTCGCTTCGGCTTCTCGTCCCCGAAGTCGATCGTCGCCTGCGCGTCCGCGCCCGCGCCCGTCACCGCCATCACCGTGCCCAGGCCGAACTGGTCGTGCGTGACCCGGTCACCGACCGCCAGCGAGATCACCGGCTTGTCCGTGGCGCGCCGGGTGGCGAAGCCCGACGGACCGCCGGAGCGGGACCGGGACGACAGCGACGACGAGAGCGACGAGGCGATCCCGGACGTCGGCCCGGCCGGCTTGGTCATCGCGCCCGTGCGCTTCCACTCCAGGTACGCGCCCGGGATTTCCTCCAGGAACCGCGACGGCGGGTTGTACGAGGGCTGCCCCCAGGCGCTGCGCATCGTCGACCGCGTCAGGTACAGCCGCTCGCGGGCACGTGTGATGCCGACGTACGCCAGGCGCCGCTCCTCCTCCAGCTCCTTGGTCTGGCCGAGGGCGCGCATGTGCGGGAAGACGCCGTCCTCCATGCCCGTCAGGAACACCACCGGGAACTCCAGGCCCTTGGCGGTGTGCAGGGTCATCAGCGTGATGACGCCGGAGCCCTCCTCGTCCTCGTCCGGGATCTGGTCGGAGTCGGCGACGAGGGCGACCTGCTCCAGGAACTCGGCCAGCGTGCCGGTGCCCTCGCCCTCCTCGCGGCCCTGCTCGAACTCGAGGGCCACGGCCGCGAGTTCCTGAAGGTTCTCGATCCGGGTCTCGTCCTGCGGGTCGGTGGAGGCCTGGAGCTCGGCCAGGTATCCGGTCCGCTCCAGCACTGCCTCCAGGACCACCGCGGGGCCGGCGCCCGAGTCGACGATGGTGCGGAGCTCCTCCATGAGGGCGTTGAACCGCTTCACCGCGTTCGCCGACCGGGCCGCCATGCCGTAGGCCTCGTCGACCCGGCGCAGCGCCTGCGGGAAGGTGATCCTCTCGCGCAGCGCGAGCGCGTCGATCATCGCCTCGGCGCGCTCGCCGATGCCCCGCTTGGGGACGTTGAGGATGCGGCGCAGCGGGACGTTGTCCTCGGGGTTGGCCAGCACGCGCAGGTACGCGAGGACGTCGCGGACCTCCTTGCGCTCGTAGAAGCGGACGCCGCCGACGACCTTGTACGGCAGGCCGACGCGGATGAGGATCTCCTCGAAGACACGGGACTGGGCGTTCGTCCGGTAGAAGACGGCGACGTCGCCGGCCTTGGCCTCGCCCGCGTCCGTCAGCCGGTCGATCTCGTCGGCGACGAACTGCGCCTCGTCGTGCTCGGTGTCCGCGACGTACCCGGTGATCCGGGCGCCTTCGCCGGCGTTGGTCCACAGGTTCTTGGGGCGGCGGCTCTCGTTGCGCTCGATGACCGCGTTGGCGGCGGACAGGATGGTCTGCGTGGAGCGGTAGTTCTGCTCCAGCAGGATGGTGGTGGCGTCCGGGTAGTCCTCCTCGAACTGGAGGATGTTGCGGATGGTGGCGCCGCGGAAGGCGTAGATCGACTGGTCGGCGTCGCCGACGACGCACAGTTCGGCCGGTTCCAGGTCCTCGTAGCCGGTCCCCACCAGCTCGCGGACCAGGGTGTACTGCGCGTGGTTGGTGTCCTGGTACTCGTCGACGAGGACGTGCCGGAAGCGTCGGCGGTAGTGCTCGGCGACGTCGGGGAACGCCTGGAGCAGGTGGACCGTCGTCATGATGATGTCGTCGAAGTCCAGGGCGTTGGCCTCGCGCAGCCGCGCCTGGTACATCCGGTACGCCTCGGCGAGGGTCTTCTCGAAGCCTCCCCCTACGCCTTCGGCGTGGGAGGTGCCCCCAGCGACCTGGTCGGCGAAGGCCTCCTCGTCGATCAGCTCGTTCTTCAGGTTCGAGATCTTGGCGCTGAAGGACTTCGGCGGGAACTTCTTCGGGTCGAGGTCCAGGTCGCGGCAGACCAGTGCCATCAGCCGCTTGGAGTCGGCGGCGTCGTAGATCGAGAACGACGAGGTGAAGCCGAGCTTCTTCGACTCGCGGCGCAGGATGCGGACGCAGGCGCTGTGGAACGTCATGACCCACATGGCGTTGGCGCGCGGGCCGACGAGGTGCTCGACGCGCTCCTTCATCTCGCCGGCGGCCTTGTTGGTGAAGGTGATCGCCAGTATCTGGCCGGGGTGGACGTGGCGGGTCGCCAGCAGGTGGGCGATGCGGTGGGTCAGCACCCGGGTCTTGCCGGAACCGGCACCGGCGACGATGAGCAGCGGCGAGCCGGTGTGGACCACGGCGGCGCGCTGCTGGTCGTTCAGCCCCTCCAGCAGCGCGGCGGGGTCGACGACGGTGCGCGGGGCGCCGTCGCGGTGGTAGGCGTCCCGGGCCGGGGGCACGTCGAAGCGGTCGCCGAAGAGGTCGTGCGGGACCCCCTCCGCGGCCGGGGCGTCCCCGGGGCCCTCGGAGTCCTCGGGCGGCGGCGGGGGCTCCTCGGAGCCGTGGTTCCGGAGGTCCGCCAGGAAACTGTCGTCAAAGAGGCTGCTCATCGCCTATCGAGTCTAGGCGGCCCCACTGACAGCCGTGGACGAACCGGAAACAGGTCCGACTCGTCACCCTCCGTGCCGATTCGGCCACATCACGCCAAGGTCACGAATACGTATCGGGCATATCGCACATCATCCTTCACAGCACCGCCACAGTTTGGCTAGCGTGCTCGCCCAAGCGGTCCGTTCTCTCATCGGCGAACCACGCCAGTCGGACCGCCCACGCCGAATTCGTGCTGTCCGCACGGCAGTACGGAACCGGGGACCCACACGTACGACCGAGGTGAATCGGCCCGCAGCCCCTCGGGCGCGGCCGTAGGGCACCTTCCGTTCGGCCCGAACCTGACAGCTGACCCGGTAGGCGGTCCACGGAAGGAGATGCCGGCCTTGGCGTCGCATCGCAAGCCGCGCGCATCGCGCACCTTGCAGACCCTGCATGCCCACTCCCCCGCCGTCGGGGTAACGACGGCCGCCGCCCTGGCCTCGGTCACGCTCCTGTCGTCACAGAGCGCGACCGCCGCACCGGGTGCGTCGGGCGACCCGGAGCGCAAGCCGACGGTCGAGGAGGTACAGAGAAAGGTCGACGACCTCTACCGGCAGGCGGGCACGGCGACGCAGCAGTACGGCAGGGCCAAGGAGAGCGCGGAGCCGCAGCAGCGGCGCGGGGCCGGTGCAGTGCCCGCCGCCCGGCGTACGGAAGCGCCGGACGCGCCCCGCCGCGCCTTCGGCAGCCTCACGGGCGTCCCGCACCGCTCCGGCGGGCAGGCCCCGGCCGCGTCCCTGCTCCGGGCGGAGGGCCCGCCGGTGTTCGCGGACCCGGCGCCTCCGGCCGGCCGGCCCGCCGGCCTGCCGCAGGAGGCGCCCACCGAGCTGCTGCCGCGGCAGACCGGGCCCGAACCGGTGGCCGCGGCGGTGCCCGCCGCCCCGGCCGACCCGCTGCCCGAGCCCCTGACGGCCCCCGCGGCCGTCCTCCTGCCGGAGCCCGAGCCCGCGCCGGAGCCCGCGACCCGGCTGGACACGTGGGCCGCCGAGCCCGTACGGCAGCGGGCGGAGGCGGCGCCGGGGCCCGAGTCGCTCAGCGCCTCCCAGGCATCCCTGCGCGCCACCAAGCGCGCCGTGCAGCACAAGCTCGTCGAGGCGCGGGCGCTGCTGATACGGCTGACGGCCGGGAAGCGGGTGGAGGCGGAGGAGGCCCGCACTCGCCACGAGCCGCCGCGGACCCAGCCGCAACCGGAGCCGCACCTGTACCAGGACCCCCACCAGCCGCTGCCGCCAGAAGCGCACCTGCCGCGGCACGAGCCGCAGCAGCCGTCGCCCTCGCCCCCGTCGTACCTGTCGCAGCAGCAGCAGCCGCAGCCGGACGACGACGGCGGCCCCGGCGCCAAGGCCCGCGAGGTGCTCGCCTTCGCCGAGGCGCAGACGGGCAAGCCGTACGTGTGGGGCGCGACCGGCCCGAGCTCGTACGACTGCTCGGGGCTCACCCAGGCCGCGTGGCGGGCGGCGGGGGTCGACCTCCCCCGTACGACGCTGGAGCAGGCGGGGGCCGGGACCCCGGTGGCGATCGAGGACCTGCGCCCGGGAGACCTGGTCTTCTTCCACGCCGACATCAGCCACGTCGGCATCTACAAGGGCGACGGGCGGATGATCCACGCACCCCGGCCCGGCGAGGTCGTCCGCGAGGAGTCCATCCACCACCTGCCCGTCCACAGCAGCGTGCGCCCGGCCTGACGGGGACGGCCGCGGCGGGTGGGGGAACTCCGCCGGGGCCACCCGCCGCACGGCCGCGGCGGGCGCCAGGGGTGCCGCCGCGGCGGGTGCCGGCCGGGATCAGGTCCAGAGGGTGGCGATGAAGACGTTGGCGGCGGTCAGGCCGCCCACGGCACCGAAGACGGCCTTGTCGACCCGCTCCTCGTCGCGCTTGACGTAGACCAGGCCGAGGACGACGACCAGGATCGCCAGCTTCACACCGATCTTGACGTTGTTCACGGCCTGGTCGTCGGCCTGGTTGAGCCCCACCAGCGCCACGCCCGTGACCAGCATGGTCAGCGCGCCGTGCAGCATGGCGGGGCCGAAGCGCGCCGTACCCTCGCCCATCGCCTTCATCTGGGTCAGGAAGCCGCCCAGCAGGGCGGCGATGCCGATGACGTGCAGGGCGACGAAGACATTGATGAGGACGTCCATGGGGCGGAGCCTAACCGGGGCCATAGCACCGGATGCCGGTCGGGGTCGCCTCATCCGACGCAACGGTCGCAGCCGATACGGAACTCGGGATTCCGGGAACGTGGCGCTCTCCGAATCCGCTCCGGAACCCTCATCCGCGGCCAATTGCGGTCATTTGGCCGCCCGGCCGTCACCCCCGGATCTAGCGTCCTGCCCCGAGCCCCACCCGACGCACGCCCCTCCCCGACGAAGGGAAGTGACCGCCCTCGTGGCAGCGCACCGGAGACCCAGGCAGCACCCGCAGGCCGGGCGCGCGGCCGTCGCCCTGGCGCTGGCCGGGGCGGCCACCGCCACCGCCTTCGGGGGCACCGCTCACGCCGATCCCCGGCTCGGCCCGGCGCGCGTCGGGGCGGAGGCCGACCGGCTGTACCGGCAGGCCGAGGAGGCGGCCGAGAAGTACAACGGCGCCAAGGAGGCGGCGGAGACGGCCCGGGCGGAACTGGACGCGCTGCGCGACGAGGCCGCCCGCCGGACCGCCCGGCTCAACACGGCCCGCGACGCTCTCGGGTCGGTGGCCACCGACCAGTACCGCGGTGGCGGCCTCGGCCCCACCGCCCGGCTCGCCCTCTCCGGCGACCCCGGCGCCTACCTCCGGGGGGCCGCCCTGGCCGAGCGGGTCGGCGACCGGCAGGCCGCGGCCGTCCGCACCGTACGGAGCCAGGTCACCGAGCTGGCCCGGCTGCGCGCCGAGGCCACCGGGCGGCTGCGCGACCTGACCGCCCGGCAGGCCGAGCTGGCCCGCCACAAGGCGACCGTCCGTGACCGGCTCGCCGCCGCCGAGAAGCTCCTCGCGCGGCTCACCACCGCCGAGCGGGCCGCCTACGACGCCGCGGGCGACCGGGGCGGCGCCTCCGGCCCCACTTCCCGGGGCGGCACGCGGGACGCCGCCCCGGGGGCCGTCGCCGACGCCCCGAACCCGCGCGCCGCGCAGGCCGTCGCGTACGCCTACGGGGCCTTGGGCAAGCCGTACGTGTGGGGGGCCACCGGCCCGTCGGCCTTCGACTGCTCGGGGCTCACCCAGGCCGCCTGGCGCTCGGCGGGCGTGTCGCTGCCGCGCACGACGTACAGCCAGATCGACGCCGGACGGCGGGTGTCCCGTTCCGCGCTGGCCCCGGGCGACCTGGTGTTCTTCTACTCGGGCGTCAGCCACGTCGGCCTGTACATCGGCGACGGGAGGATGATCCACGCCCCGCGGCCCGGCGCCCCGGTCAGGATCGCGCCGATCGACGAGATGCCCTGGGCGGGCGCGGCCCGCGTGGCGTGAGCACGGCCCCCAGGGCCCTTCAGGGCCCTTCACGGCCCCTCACGGCCGCCGCCCGCACCACCCCGGCGTATCGGCAGCCGGCGGTCGGCACGGCGTTCGGCAGCAGGCACACCGGCCGCCGCGCGGGACCCCGTCGCCGGTCCCTCGGGCCGTCGTCAGGGCCGGCCGCCGACGGACAGGGTCCCCCGGCCCGACCCCGTACCGGCTCCTTCGCCGCCCGCGGCCATTCCCGCGTCCGGGCCCGGCCCCTGGCCCGGCCCCTGGCCCTGCTCGTGGTCCGGCTGCCCGCCGGTTTCACGGCCCCGCTCGTCGCCCCGCCCCCCGTCGCGGTCCCCACCGGCGGCCGGCGCGCCCGGCCCCGTACCCCCGACGTCCTTCCCGGCGGCCGCGGCCTCGGTGCGGAACTGCTGCGTGAGCCACTGGAAGACGGACGGCACCTCCCGCACCCACGTGCTGACCCGGTGGCCGCCGTACACCTGCTGGACGTCGACGCGCGTGGGCGCCTTGGAGACCTCCCGCAGGGCGACGCCCTGCTGGTAGCCGTCGCCCCCGTCGCCGGTCAGCAGGAGCGTGACGCGGGGCGGCACCGGGGCGTCCCTGAGCATGTTGACCGGGTTGTGGGCGCGCCGGAGCTCGGGGTCCTTGCCGGTGAGGGAGGACGGCTCGGCGGCCGGGTCGTTGTAGCCGGACATGCTGACGCCGAACCGGTAGCGGTCGGGGTGCGCGATGGCGAGCTTGGTGGCGCAGTGGGCGCCGGACGAGAAGCCGGCGACCGCCCAGCCGTCGGCGGTGTCGGTGGCGCGGAAGTTGTCGGTGACCATCTTGCGGACGTCGACGCTGAGCCAGGTGTCGGCGTTGATCCTGCCCGGCACGTTGGCGCAGCCGGTGTCGGTGCGGCCGAGGAGGTGGCTGCGCGGCGCGACGAGGATGAACGGCTCGACGGTGCCGTTGCGCATGAGCGGTTCGAGCTGCCGGTTGGCGTGCATGCCGACGAACCAGGACTTCGGCGAGCCGGGGAACCCGGAGAGCAGTTCCACCACGGGGAACTTCCGGTCCTTGTACGCCGGGTCGTCGTACTGCGGTGGCAGCCAGACGTACACCTCGGCCTTCACACCGGATATCCCGCCCTTCAGCACGGTCCTGCGGACGCCGGGGCCCATCGCGGGGTCGTCGACCGGTGCGAAGGTCTGCTTCACCTTCGGCAGGTCCGAGATGCGCCTGCCGCCCAGTCCGTCGGGACCGAGGTCGATCGCCGACTCGACGTGGTCGCTGGTGCCGAGGAGGTCGTCCCAGCTGTCGTAGAGGCCGTTGACGTTGTTGACGGCGACGAAGACCACGACGATCGCCGTGAGCTGCGCGAAACCGACCATGCCCAACCGCGTCGCGGCCCGGACGACGGCGGGGCCGCGCACGCGGCTCCAGAGCGCCAGGGGCAGCAGGACGGCGATCACGGCCAGCACGACCGCGGTCACGAGGAAGGGAGTACCTGTCAGGCTCATCACGGGGAGTAGGAGGGCACCTTCGCCGTACGGGTTGCCGCTCCTATGTACCGTTTATCTCACAAATACTCCGACCGGCTTCCTCGGCCGACCGCCGGGCCTCCTCGGCCGACCGCCGACCGCCGACCGCCGACCGCCGGCCTCACACCAGGCGGCGGGCCGTCGCCCAGCGGGTCAGCTCGTGACGGTTCGACAGCTGGAGCTTGCGCAGCACGGCCGAGACGTGCGACTCGACCGTCTTGACCGAGATGAACAGCTGCTTGGCGATCTCCTTGTACGCGTATCCGCGCGCGATCAGCCGCAGCACCTCGCGCTCCCGCTGGGTGAGCCGGTCCAGGTCCTCGTCGACCGGCGGGGCGTCCGTCGAGGCGAACGCGTCCAGCACGAATCCCGCCAGCCGGGGCGAGAACACCGCGTCGCCCTCCTGGACCCGGAAAACGGAGTCGACCAGGTCGGCACCGGTGATCGTCTTGGTGACGTACCCCCGCGCACCGCCCCGGATGACCCCGATGACGTCCTCGGCGGCGTCCGAGACGGACAGCGCCAGGAAGCGCACCGGGTTCTCGGGGGCCGTCATCAGGCTCGCGCAGCGGCGCAGCACCTCCACGCCTCCGCCGCCCGGCAGGTGCACGTCCAGGAGGACCACCTCGGGGCGCGTCGCGGTGATCACGGCGACCGCCTGGTCGACGTCGGCGGCCTCACCGACCACCTCCACACCGGTCGTCTCGGTCCGGCCGATCTCGGCCTGCACCCCGGTGCGGAACATCCGGTGGTCGTCCACCAGCACGACCCGCACCCGCCGCTCCGTGCCCGCGACAGCCGTCGTGTCCTCGGTCATCCGTCCGCCCTCTCCATCTCCAGCTCCACCTCGGTGCCGTCGCCCGGCACCGACCGCAGCCGCGCGGTGCCGCCGTTGCGCTGCATCCGCCCGATGATCGATTCTCGTACGCCCATCCGGTCGGCGGGTACGGCGTCGAGGTCGAAGCCCGGACCCCGGTCCCGTACGGACACGAAGACCGTGCGGCCCTCCACCTCCGCGTACACCTGCACCGCCCCTCCCCCGCCACCGTACTTGGCGGCGTTGACCATGGCCTCGCGCGCGGCCTGCATCTGCGCGGCCAGTCCTTCGTCGAGCGGGCAGTCGCCGACGACGACCACCTCCAGGGGCACGCCGTGGGCGTCCTCCACCTCGGCGGCGGTCCTCTTGACCGCCTCGGCCAGGGTGTCGGGCTCCTCGTCCTCGTCCTTGCCGGTGCCCTCGGGCCGGTACAGCCAGTTGCGCAGCTCGCGCTCCTGGGCGCGGGCGAGCCGGCGGACCTCGCCGGGGTCCTCGGCATGACGCTGGATCAGGGTGAGGGTGTGCAGCACCGAGTCGTGCACGTGGGCGGCGACCTCGGCCCGCTCCTGGGCGCGGATGCGCATGGTGCGCTCCTCGGACAGGTCCTGCGACATGCGCACCAGCCAGGGGCCCGCCAGCAGGGCCATCCCGGCGAGGACGGCGATCGCGGCGGTGAGCGCCGTGCCGAGCTGGGCCGCCGAGCCGCGCACCACCATGAAGACCGTCAGGCCCATGCCGACGAGCGCCACCCCGGCCAGGCCCCGCACCAGCTGGAAGAGCCGCTTGCGGCCGCCCGGCTCGGTCCAGCTGGCCCGCCGCGCGTTGTCCGCCTGACGCCACACCAGGACCACGCCGACGCCCACCAGCAGCGTCGGCCACACGTACCGGTTGGCCTCGCCGCCGAGGTCGACGCTGGTCACGAAGCCGATCGCGCCGATGGTGAGCGCGACGAGCGCCACCACCTGGCCCTTGTCCGGCTTGCGGAGCCGGCGCCGCCCGTCGGGCCCGGTCGCGAAGACGGAGCGGGGCCCGGAGCGGCCGCCGACGCCCAGCGGCACGACGATCCAGAAGACGGCGTACACCAGGACGCCGAGGCCGTCGGCGAGGAACAGGGCGAGGAAGACCAGCCGCACCCAGATGACGGGAAGCCCCAGGTGCCCCGCCAGGCCCCGGGCGACACCGCCGAGCATCCGCCCGTCGGCGCTGCGGTACAGCTTGCGCACGGGCGGCTCGTCGGTCGTCTCGGGCGGGCGGGCGGCGACTGGCATGCCCCGATCGTCACACGCCGGCCGGGGCCGGACATCAGGGCCGTCCCTCATCCGACCCTGAGAACCCGGGGCGGCGCCAGGGGCAATATCAGGGACGGTCCAGGGTCGAGGAAGGTGCCGGGGCGGCGCACGGCCCGTCACCATGGACGCATGACGCGTACCACCCCCGCTCCCGCCGAGGCCGGCGGAGCACCGCCCCGTCCGCCACTGCGGCGCGCCACGCGCCGGAAGGTGGTGGCCGGGGTGTGCGGCGGGCTGGGGCGGTACTACGACCTGGACCCGGTGATCTTCCGCGTGGCGGTCGGGGTGCTGTCCGTGACCGGAGGGCTCGGGCTGGTCTTCTACGGCTTCGCCTGGCTCCTGGTCACGGCGGACGGCGACGACGAGAACGAGGCGCGGCGGCTGCTGTCCGGCCGGGTGGACGGCGCCTCGCTGATCGCGCTGCTGATGGCCCTGGTGGGGTGCGGTCTGTTCCTGTCGATGCTGGGCAACGTCAGCACCGTCTCGTTCTCGCTGCTGCTGATCGTCGCGGTGAGCGGGGCGGCCGTGTGGTCGCAGCGCCGCCGGCTGGCCGACGGCACCGAGGCGGTGGCGGACCCGGTGACGGCGCACACGGTGGCGGAGGCCCCGCCGGAGACCAAGGCGCCGCCGCCGCCCGAGTCCCCGTCGTGGTGGCGGGAGCCGATCGTCAAGGACGGTACGTCGGGGCCGGTCCCGCTCGGATACCTGTGGGGCCCGGAGGACGGCGTCGGGGTGGAGGCCGCCCTGCTGGGGCGCCCCGCGCGGAGCGCCGGGCCGGGGCCGGCGGCCGTGCGCGGCCGGGGCCCGCGGTCCATCGGCGGGCCGGTCCTCCTGCTCGCCCTGGTGGCCGGCGGGCTCGGCACGGGCCTCTCCTGGGGCTCGCAACCGTTCGGCGCGGCCCTGCAGACCGGGCTGGCGTCGGCGCTGGCCGTCTTCGCGCTCGGGCTGGTGGTCTCCTCGTTCCTGGGGCGCACCGGCGCGGGCACGGTCTTCATGACGGTGGTCACGGCCGTGCTGCTGGCGGGCGCGGCGCTGGTGCCCCGGCAGATCGACACGGAGTGGGTGCGTACGCGGTGGGCCCCGGCGACCACGGCGGACCTGCGGCCGCGGTACGAACTGGGCACCGGCGTCGGCACCCTGGACCTGTCCCGGCTGACCGTTCCGGTGAAGGGCACGGCGCGCACCGCCGCCGAGGTCGGCGCGGGCCGCCTGCACGTCGTCGTCCCGAGGGACGTGACCGTGACGGTGCGCGCCGAGGTGGGGCTCGGCGACCTGCGCCTGCCGGCCGACCCGCCCGGCGACATCGACGTCGCCCCGGGCCGCGAGGCGGACCGCACGCTGACCCCGCCGAAGGGCGCGGCCCCGGCGGGCACGCTCGACCTCACCCTGGAGGTCGCGCTCGGACAGGTGGAGGTCACCCGTGCCGCGTCCTGACGCGCCCCGCCCGTGGCGCCACGGCTTCCGGCCCGGGCGCCTGGTCCTGGGCCTCACCGGCCTGGGCGTCGCGGCGCTCTACGCGGGCGACGCCGCCGGGGCGTGGCACACGCCCTGGTACGCGGTGCTGCCGCTGCTCGCCGCCGGGCTGGTGCTGGCGGGCGGCGCCGGCCTGCTCGGTCAGCGCGCCCGGCGCCGCCGTGCCGCCAGGGCCGCGTCGAGCGACAGCACCGGGGCGCCGGCCAGCACGAGCGGCAGCCAGGCCATCAGGTAGGCGAGGTCGTTGCCGTAGTAGTACGGGTCGGACTGCCAGCTCACGGTCAGCCACAGGCTCAGCGAGATCAGGGCCCCGCCCAGCGCGGCGAGCCGCGCCAGCAGTCCGGCGAGGGTGCCGAGACCGACGGCCACCTCGCCCAGGGCGATGGCGTGGCCGAACCCCTCGGGGTTCTTCAGGGCCAGGTCGACGAGCCAGGGCACGGCGGAGGAGTCCCGGACGGACCGCATCATGTCGCCGACCGACCCGGTACCGGACGCCGCCAGGAAGCGGTCGTCGGTGAGCTTGTCGAGCCCCGCGTAGACGAAGGTGACCCCGAGGAAGATCCGCAGCGGCAGCAGCGCGTACCGCTCGGCGGTCGCGCGCAGGCCGGGTGGCCCGCCGCCGTCCCCGTAGGTCGCTCTCATCCGGTGGCTGTGCGTCATCGCCGGCCTGCCTCTCCACACGGCTGTCCCCGAACCGATTCTCCTCGGCGTTCCCGCCCTTGGATACGCGACGGACCGCGCACCGGTTCACGCCGCGCACCGGCATCCGTACGGGCACGCCGGAGATCCGGCCCCTCGCGGCGGGGGCGCCGCCGCGCGAGGTCCGCCCGCGCGGGGCCGCCGCCGCGCTACGTCCGCCCGCGCCCGGGGTCGTTGGAGCACAATGCAGCGCATGACGGACGACGACCGCACCCCGCCCTCGCCGCTGGTCGAGCTTCTGGAACTGGAGCCCCACATCGAGGGGGGCTGGTTCCGGGAGACCTGGAAGACGGCCGGCACGACCGCGCCCGACGGCTATCCCGGCCCCCGCACCTACGCGACCGGCATCTATTTCCTGCTGCACCCCGGCGAGCGGTCGCGCTGGCACCGCGTGCGCTCCGACGAGCTGTGGCTGTGGCACCGCGGCGGACCGCTCCGCCTCTCGCTCGGCGGGGAGGGCGACGACCCGTCCGAGCCGTGGGACCTGGTGCTCGGCCCGTCGGTCGAGGCCGGCGAGCAGCCGCAGCTCCTCGTCCCGGCGGGCACCTGGCAGGCCGCCGAGCCGGCGGGCGACGAACCGGTGCTCGTCACCTGCGTCGTCGCGCCGGGCTTCCACTACGACGACTTCACGCTCGAAGCCGCCGCCCACAGGACGTAGGCGACGGCTCCGGTCGGACGTGCGGCGGGATCACCCCTCCGGGGGTCCCGTCACGGGCTCCCCCCGGGGGGAGCCCATGTGGGGGCTCAGGCCCCGGGGATCACTCCCACTCGATGGTGCCCGGCGGCTTCGACGTCACGTCGAGCACGACCCGGTTGACGTCCTTCACCTCGTTGGTGATGCGCGTCGAGATCTTCGCCAGCACGTCGTACGGCATCCGCGTCCAGTCCGCCGTCATCGCGTCCTCGGACGAGACGGGCCGCAGCACGATCGGGTGCCCGTACGTGCGCCCGTCACCCTGCACGCCCACCGACCTGACGTCGGCGAGCAGGACGACCGGGCACTGCCAGATGTCGCGGTCGAGACCGGCGGCCGTCAGCTCCTCGCGGGCGATCGCGTCGGCCTCGCGCAGCAGGTCCAGACGCTCCTTGGTGACCTCGCCGACGATCCGGATACCGAGGCCGGGGCCCGGGAACGGCTGGCGCTGGACGATCTCCTCCGGCAGGCCCAGCTCCGCGCCGACCATCCGGACCTCGTCCTTGAACAGCTTGCGCAGCGGCTCGATCAGCTGGAACTCGAGGTCCTCGGGGAGCCCGCCCACGTTGTGATGCGACTTGATGTTGGCCGTGCCGGTACCGCCGCCCGACTCGACGACGTCCGGGTAGAGCGTGCCCTGCACCAGGAACTCGACGGGGTGGTCGTCCGGCGCCTCGGCGACGATCTCGGCCTGGGCCTGCTCGAAGACGCGGATGAACTCCCGGCCGATGATCTTGCGCTTCTCCTCGGGGTCGGACACCCCGGCGAGCGCCTTCAGGAAGCGCTCCTGGGCGTCGACGACCTTCAGCTGGACGCCGGTGGCGGCCACGAAGTCCTTCTCGACCTGCTCGGTCTCGCCCTTGCGCATCAGGCCGTGGTCGACGTACACGCAGGTCAGCTGCGAGCCGATGGCCTTCTGGACCAGAGCGGCGGCCACGGCGGAGTCCACGCCGCCGGACAGGCCGCAGATGGCGCGCTTCTCGCCGACCTGGGCGCGGATCGCCTCGATCTGCTCCTCGATGACGTTGCCGGTGGTCCAGTCGGGACGCAGCCCGGCGCCGCGGTAGAGGAAGTGCTCCAGGATCTGCTGGCCGTGCGTGGAGTGCATCACCTCGGGGTGGTACTGCACGCCGTACAGCTTCTTCTCGTCGTTCTCGAACGCGGCGACCGGCACGACGTCCGTGGACGCGGTGACGGTGAACCCCTCCGGGGCGGCGGAGCAGGCGTCGCCGTGCGACATCCACACCGGCTGCTCGGCCGGGGTGCCCTCGAAGAGGGTGGAGGAGGTCCTGCTGACGTGCAGGGGCGTACGGCCGTACTCGCGCGCGCCGGTGTTGTCGACGGTGCCGCCGAGGGTGGTCGCCATCAGCTGGAAGCCGTAGCACATGCCGAAGACCGGGACGCCGGCCTCGAAGATCTCGCGGTCGAGCTGGGGAGCGCCCTCCTCGTAGACGGAGGACGGGCCGCCGGAGAGGATGATCGCCTTGGGGTTCTTGGCCAGCATCTCGGCCACCGGCATGGTGGACGGGACGATCTCGCTGTAGACCCGGGCCTCACGGACGCGGCGGGCGATGAGCTGGGCGTACTGCGCGCCGAAGTCGACGACCAGTACGGCGTCGGGCGCGGCAGCGGGATTCGCTGATGACACTACGGCGGCCTTCCGGCGGGGAGGAGTCTGTATGTCGATTCTACCGGCGCGGCCGGGTACGCCTTTGTCTCACCATCCGAACCGGGGGCCGTCCCGCTGGGCGGATGGTCCATACTGGCGGCATGCGCAAGCTCTCGACCTTCGTCTTTACCTATGGCACCGGGCCCGTCCGGCTGCCATGGTCGTGCTGCTTGAGCAACTGACAAGCGACTTCCCCAGGCGCCCCGGGCCGACAAGGTCCGGGGCGCCTGTCGTTTTCCCGGATCCGTCACCGGCCCGGGGGCCCGACCCTCCCGAGGAGCCCCCGCCATGACCGCAGTGCACACCGACCGGACCGGCGCCCGTACCGACCAGGCCGCGGACGTCATCACGGGCGCGCGTGAACGCATCGACGCGCTCGACGACCGGATCATCGGCCTCATCCAGGAACGGATGGCCGTCTCGGCCGTCATCCAGGACGCCCGCATCTCCTCCGGCGGCCGGCGGGTGAACCTGGCGCGCGAGATGGAGGTCCTGGCCCACTACCGCGACGCGCTGGGCAGGCCGGGCACGTCGCTGGCGATGACGATGCTGGAGCTCTGCCGCGGCCGCATCTGAGTTCGGACACGGTTCTCACCCGTACGGCGCGTGACCGGTTCCGTACGGCTTCGTTGGTCCCGGTGTCCGTGTCATCCAGGGGCGGGCCGAAGAAACCACGCGTGGCTCCGCTGGGGCGTGTGGCGTTCCCCGTGGGGGGCGCCGTGGGACCTCGCTCCAGCGTGCGTGACCGGACGGCAGGGGACAGCAGCCCGGTCACCCGAAAAAGCGGTCGGCTCCGGGGACGCCCGGAGCCGACCGCATCCGGTGCGGACGATCGCACCGCCCCCGGCCGGTGTTGTCCCCCACCCCGCTCCCACACCCCCCTCCCCTCCCTCTCCCACGACCACTGCCCAGCGGCGTCTCCCCCCGGCGCCGCCACTCTCGGCCCCGGCGCTGCCCTGACGCCGGTGCCGACGGCCAAGGGCCCCGCGGAAGCGATTCCGCGGGGCCCTTGTTCTGTGCGCTCCGGGTCGAAGCGCCAGCCCCGGACCACACCCGGTGCACACAAGCGGAATGTGTGATGCAGCGCACATAAGTTTTTCGTCAGGTGGCGTGCAACCATCCCCCCTCTTCGCAGGTCATGCATGCGAAACAACGGCCACACCCGTGACACCCCCACGCCGGGTCGGCCCCACGACTCCGTACCGCGTCACAGCGGTACGCCCGGACTTCACTGAGGTCTTCATGAAGCTTCGCCGCGCCATGGCGGTCGCCGCCGCGACCGCCGTCATAGCCCCTGCCGCCTTCCTGGCGGCTCCGGCCGCGTACGCGACGGACGGCACCACCAGCACGACCTCCACCTCCGGCACCACGGGCGGGACGGAGACGGGCACCACCGACGGCACCACGGCGACCGACGAGGGCACCAAGACCGACGACGGCGCGGCCACCACCGAGGGCGGCACCACCACCGAGGACGGCGCGCAGACCGGCGACGACGCCACGTCCACCGAGGACGGCGCGGAGACCGAGGACGGCTCCGCCACGGACGAGGGCGCGAAGACCGAGGACGAGACCACGGACGGCACCGAGGACGGCGCCGACAAGCCGGGCGCCGAGACCGGCAAGGACGAGGAAGAGCCCGGCAAGGACGAGGTCGTCGACGAGGAAGAGCCCGTCGACGAGGAAGAGGAGATCATCGAGGAGGAGGTCTGCGAGCAGGCCGCCGTCGACGTCTCCCTGTCCAACCTCCCCGGCAAGATCGTCGCGGGCAGCGGCTGGAAGAACTTCCAGCTCAACGTCAAGAACAACAGCAAGGCCGCCCTGGACGAGGTCGTCGTCGGCGCCTGGGCCTCGTACGCGAAGGACGTCGACGAGGAGGCGTACACCGACCGCCTGGTCGAGAAGTACGCCAAGATCGAGTACAAGCTGCCCAACGGCCAGTGGGAGAACGGCGCCAACCTCTCGGGCCAGAACATCGGCTTCTTCTTCGACGTCGTCAACCTGAAGAAGGACGAGAACCGCACGATCCAGCTGCGCATCTCGATCGACAAGGCCGCCCCGGCCGGCGCCGCCCTCGGCTTCGCCGCCACGGGCTACGACAAGGACGACGAGTGCTACGAGGACTACGCGTCCTACGACTTCCAGGTCGTCGCGGCCGGTGGTACCGGCGGTGACGGCGGCGAGGCCAAGCCGTCCGACGAGAAGCCGGCCGACCTGAAGCCGCAGGGCGGCTCGACCCCGATCAAGGTCGAGGGTGAGCTCGCCGAGACCGGTTCTTCCTCGATGCTGCCGACCATCGGTATCGCCGGTGGTATCGCCATCGTCGCCGGTGCCGGTGTCGTCTTCGCGCTGAAGCGCCGCAGCAACGGTGCCGCCGCGTAACACGGGCACCCCATAGCAAGAGGCGCTGCACTCGGAGGGGGGTGCAGCGCCTCTGTCGTGTCCGCGCGCGGCGGACGGTCGCGCGGCGGGCGCTACTGCTTGGGCGGGACCGCCGGGATGCCGAGGAACGGCAGCTTCAGGGCACCGAAGGCGTCGGCCGGGACCGCCGGGGACTTGGGCGCGACGGGGGCGAGGCGCGCGTAGGCCGCGTCCTGCGCCGGGCGCGGGTCCTCCTCGCCCTTGTTGGGCCAGAAGGACATGGCGCGCTCCGCCTGGGCGGTGATGGTGAGCGAGGGGTTCACCCCGAGGTTCGCCGAGACGGCCGCGCCGTCCACGACCGAGATGCCCGGGTGGCCGTGGAGGCGGTGGTACGGGTCGATGACACCGTCCTGCGCGGTGGCGCCGATGACGCAGCCGCCCAGGAAGTGGGCGGTGAGCGGGGTGCCCATCAGCTCGCCGACGTTGGAGCCGGCGAAGCCGTTGATCTCCTCCGCCAGGAGGGTCGCCGCGCGGGTTCCCTCGGCGATCTGCTTGGGGTTGGGGGCGCCGTGGCCCTGCCGGGCGGTGAGGAGGCCCTTCCCGACGCCGTCGGGCTTGCGGTAGGTCGTCAGGGAGTTGTCGAGGGACTGCATGACGAGCCCGATGATGGTCCGCTCCGACCAGCGGCGGTTGGACAGCGACCGCAGCGTCAGCAACGGGTGGCGGGCCACGTTGCCGAGCCATGCCCTGACCCGGCGTTCGGCGTAGGGGACCTGGAGGATGGAGAGGGACCCCATGGCGTTGGAGCCCTTGCCGTAGCGGACCGGTTCGATGTGGGTGCTGGCGTCCGGGTGGATGGAGCTGGTGATGGCGACGCCCTGGGTGAAGTCCGCCCTCTTGTGGCCGTGGCGCTTGCGGTAGCGGCGGTCCGTGGTCTGGGAGCCCACCAGCGCCTCGGAGTTGGTCCGGGTCAGCTCGCCCAGGCGGGCGGAGATGCGGGGCAGCCTGCCCTCGTCCTTCATGCGGTGCAGCAGCGTCTGGGTGCCGTACGTGCCGGCCGCGACGACGACGTACCGGCAGCGCAGCTCCCGGGGGGTGGCCTTGCGGCGGCGGTGCGTGGGGACGGTCGAGACGGCGTAGCCCTCGCCGGACGGCGCCTCGGTGACGGCGGTGACCGTGGTCATCGGGTGGATGACGGCCCCGGCCTTCTCGGCCAGGTACAGGTAGTTCTCGGTGAGGTTGTTCTTCGCGCCGTGCCGGCAGCCCGTCATGCACTCGCCGCACTCGGTGCACGCGCGCCGCGCCGGGCCGGCGCCGCCGAAGTAGGGGTCGTCGACCTGCTGGCCCGGCCGGACCTTCGCCGAGCCGCCGGCGTCCCGGCCGTCCCCGAAGAAGACGCCGACGGGCGCGAGGTGGAACGTGTCGCCGACGCCCATGGCCTGGGCGGCCGCCTTGAGGTGCACGTCGGAGGGGGTCATCGTCGGGTTGAGCCGCACCCCCAGCATGCGCTTGGCCTGGTCGTAGTAGGGGGCAAGCTCCTCCTGCCAGTCGGTGATCGACGCCCACTGCCGGTCCCGGAAGAACGGCTCCGGCGGTACGTAGAGGGTGTTGGCGTAGTTGAGGGAGCCGCCGCCCACCCCGGCGCCCGCCAGGACCATGACGTTGCCGAGGAGATGGATGCGCTGGAGGCCGAAGAGGCCCAGGGCCGGGGCCCAGAGGTAGTTCTTCACGTCCCAGGAGCTCTTGGGCAGCGTGCCGGGGGTGAAGCGGCGGCCCGCCTCCAGGACGCCGACCCGGTAGCCCTTCTCCGTCAGGCGGAGGGCCGCGACCGAGCCGCCGAAACCGGAGCCGACGACAATCACGTCGTAGTCGTACTCATCGGGCGAATCGCCCTGTTCGCGGGCAGCGGGGACCTGGGGCATGGGCTCTCCTCGTACCGAAGCTCGTACCGAAGGGGGAAGGTCTAGCGGAAGCGGAACGCCTTCATCAGGCGCAGGCTGCGGCTCATGAGCGCCGCGTACTGCTCGTCGTCCATGCCGAGGACCGGCGCGAGCGGGATGACCCGCTGCTGGGCCACCGTCTGGGCCTCGGTGTACTTGAGAATGCCCTCGGAGCCGTGCCGGCGCCCGAGCCCGGAGTCCTTCATGCCGCCCATCGGCGACTGGACGCTGCCGTACGCCGGCGCGTACCCCTCGTTGATGTTGACGGTGCCGGTGCGGAGCTTCGCGGCGACGGCGTGGCCGCGGCGGCCGTCCCTGGTCCAGACGCTGGCGTTGAGGCCGTACGCGGTGGCGTTGGCGCGCTCGACGACCTCGTCCTCGTCGGAGAAGCGGTAGACGGAGACGACGGGGCCGAAGGTCTCCTCGGCGCACACGGCCATCGGCTCCTGCACGCCCTCCAGGATGGTCGGCTCGTAGAAGAGGGGGCCGATGTCGGGCCGGGCGACGCCGCCCGCGACGACCGTGGCGCCCTTGGCGACGGCCTCCTCGACGTGCCGCGTGACGGTCTCCAGCTGCCGCTGCCCCACCAGGCACCCCATGTCGGCGCCGTACGCGAGGGAGTTGCCGAGCCGCATCGCGCGCGTACGGGCGGCGAAGCGCTCGACGAAGTCGTCGGCGACCGACTCGTGGACGTACAGCCGCTCGATGGAGATGCAGAGCTGGCCCGCCGAGGAGAAGCAGGCGCGCACGGCGCCCGCGGCGGCCTTCTCCACGTCGGCGTCGTGCAGCACCAGCATGGCGTTCTTGCCGCCGAGTTCGAGGGAGACGCCGACCAGGCGGGCGGCCGCCCCCTGCGCGACCTCGCGGCCGGTGCGGGTGGAGCCGGTGAACGACACGTAGTCGGCGTGCCTGACGACCTCGGGTCCGACGACCGGGCCCTCACCGAGGACCACCTGGAACACCTCGGCGGGCAGGCCGGCCTCGATCAGGAGGTCCCGTGCCCACAGGGCGGTGAGCGCCGTCTCGGTGTCGGGCTTCATCACGACGGCGTTGCCGGAGACGAAGGCGGGAAGCGCGTCGCCGACGGACAGCTCCAGCGGGTAGTTCCACGGGGCTATCTGCCCGACCACACCGCGCGGCTGGCGCAGTTCGGTGACCTTGGTGAGGGTCGGTACGACACCGGTGTGGCGCCTGGGCCGGAGGTAGGCGGCCGCGCGGCGGCCGTAGTGGCGGGCGGCGACGGCGACGGCCTGGACCTCCTCGTGGGCGTGCAGCCGGGCCTTGCCCGTCTCCAGCTGGATGAGGTCGAGGACCTCGGCCTGCCGCTGGAGGACCAGGTCGTGGAAGCGGAGGAGGACCGCGGCACGCGCGCGTACGGGGGTGGCGGCCCAGGCGGGTTGCGCGGCGCGGGCACGGGCGAACGCCTCGGCGACGTCCTCGGGCGTGGACTCCGGCAGTTCGGCGAGGCGCTCCCCGGTGAACGGCGTGTGGTTGGCGGTCCGGCCGGACCCGACGACGCCGCGGGTGAGCCGGGCGACCACGTCCGGCGTCACCACGTCGGCGGCGGTGCGGGCGCCGGCCGGGGCGGGGGCGATCGGGTTGGTGCCGAGTGGCGTGGCGGGGGCGGCCTGCGTGTCCGTCGCCTGCGTGTCCGTCGTGTCCGTCATGGGGGCGAGGGTATGCCGGATGAGGCCCGTGCGGTACCCGCCGGTAACAGCTTTTCACCGGCCGCTCACACCTTGCCAGTGTTCGCTGGCAAATAAGCCCTGATCAGGAGTGCCGTACCCGGAAGGAATCGAGAACGGTGTCGAAGTGACGCTTCAGCTCGTCGAGCCGGGCGACCGGGGCGGAGACCCACACGTCGTACATCCGCCCGCTCTCGTCCCAGCAGATGTCGTAGGTGCGCCGGGCCCCTCCGGAGGCCGGGAAACCGTCCCAGGTGAACTCCCTCAGGGCGGCCGCCAGTCCGTTGTGCGTGGTCGCCGTGACCCTGGCGTCGCGGTAACCGGGGTGGGCCGCGGGGCCGTTCGCGTGCGCCCGGCGCATGTGGCCGAGGGGGCCGTCCGCGGCCGGCGCCTGGACCCGGACGCCGATCCGCATCGACCGGTCCGACGACATGTAGAACACCCGCCGGTCGTCGGTGGACCGGACGTACCCCACGGGCACGGACAGCGAGAAGCCGCGCGGATCGGAGGCGGAACGGTAACCGCTGGGCACGCGCGCGTGCGGGGTGCCCGGGGCGTGGCTCCCGGCCGGCGGGCGGGAGGCACCGGGTGCGGTACCGGTGGCGGTGGGCACGGGGCCGGCGGTGGCTCCCGGGCCGGCGCCGGTGCCCGCCGCCGCGCCCGGCGTGTTGGGCGAGCCGGGCGGATCGGGCGGGCCGGGCCGGTCGAGGGACGGGGACACCGTGGTCGTCCGGTGGTCGTCGCCCCCGCCGCCACCGCCCCCCTCCCCCCGCAGGAGCAGGACGCCCGCGACGCCCGCCCCGGCGAGGGCGATCAGGAGCGCGGCGGCCACCACCGGCGTGCGGAGGCGGGGCCGGTCCGGGCGGCCGGCGCGCGGGGGCACGGCGTCGCGGTGCGGGGGCAGGGCGCCGGCGCGGGGCCGCTCGCGGTCGCGCAGACGGGCCCGGGCGCGGGCGCCGACGCCCCCCGCGCGGGCCGGGACGGCGTCGGAGGGCGCGGGGCGGGAGCGGCCGGCGCGGGGCGGGACGGCATCGGTGCAGGGGCCGGCGGCGCCGGGGTACGGGTGCGGCGCGGCGCCGGGGTGGGGCTCGGCGGGGCCGGGGGACGCGTGCGGGGCGCCCGGGTACGGGCCGCCCACACCGGGTTCCCCGTACCCGCGCCGCCCCCGCCCGCGGCCCTCCTCGCCGTCCTGCTCGTACGCCCGCTCCCCGTACCGTCCCCGCTCGTACGCCCGCTGCTCGTAGGCCCGCTGCTCGTAGTCGCGCGGCCCGCCCGCCTCCGCGTACGCCCGCAGCAGCCGTTCCGCCTCGGCCGCCCCCATCCTCCGGGCCGGGTCCCGCTGCAACAGGCCCCGTACGACGGGCAGCAGGGGTCCCGCCGCGGCGGGCGGCCGGAAGTCCTCCTCCACGACCGCGTGCAGCACCCCGCCCAGCGAGTCCCGGTGGAACGGCGACTGGCCGGTCAGGGTCGCGCACAGCAGCGCCCCCAGCGACCACAGGTCCGTCTCGGGACCGGCCTGCGAGCCCTGCATCCGCTCGGGCGCGGTGTACTCGGGCGAGCCGACGAACATCCCCGCCTCGGTGATGGTCGTCGACCCGGCGAGCTGGGCGATCCCGAAGTCGGTGAGCACGACACGCCCGGTGCCCTCCTCCAGCAGCACGTTGGCGGGTTTCAGGTCCCGGTGCAGGACCCCGAGCGCGTGGGCGGCGCGCAGGGCGCTGAGCAGGGCGAGGCCGACGCGGGCCGCCTCGCGGGCGTCGAGCGGGCCGCCGGCCGCGATCCGCTCGGCCAGCGAACCGCCCTCGATCAGCTCCATCACGATGTACGGGACGTCGTCCTCCTCGACGACGTCGTGGACGCAGACGATGTGCGGGTGGTGCACGCGCGCGATGGCGCGCGCCTCGCGGAGGGTGGGGTGGACGGCCGATCCCACGTCGACGTGGAGCTCCTTGACGGCCACCCGGCGGCCGAGCAGCTCGTCGTACGCCCGCCAGACCGTACCCATGCCGCCGCGCCCGAGCCGGGCCTCCAGCCGGTAGCGTCCGACGATCCGCCGCTGCTGCCCCGATCCGGACACGGCACATCCCCTCTGCTCGCGCCGAGGGTCACTCCTCGGCGGGACGCCAGCCGCGCAGCACGATGTCGAACTGCTCCCTGGTCACCGGCCAGTCGGCCGCGGGAGCGGACATGAACAGCGCGTACTCGGTTCCGTCGTCCGCGTAGTACACCTGGTCGATCGCGCGCCGCTCGCCCGCATGGGCGTTCTTCTCGACCCAGGTGAACTCCCACAGACAGGATTCCAGTTGATCACGGAACGTGTTCGTGTGCAGCTCCTTCCGTTCATAGCGGGGGAGCCGCTTCTTCAGCCCTTTCTCGATATCGAGCATGTGGAGGCAGGGAGTTTCGAAGTCCGGTGAGGCGTCGGCGCTGATACGGATGAGGTGGCGGCCGTTGTCGGGCGTGTAGTCGATCTGACCGCCTTCCGTCCGGCGCTTCCAGCCCTCCGGTACGAGAAGGCTGAAACCCGACGGGTCCTCGACGCGGTCCCAGCCATCCGGAACGGAGTTCTCCGACCCCTTCCGGTCGGGCGGGGCCGTCCGGGCGGTGTCGTCGTTCCCGTACCGCATCACGGCGAAACCGGCGGCGCTGCCCACGAGGGCGGCGAGGACGGTCATCAGGGCGGCCGTCCGCCACGGTGCGCGGCGCGGCCGCGTCCCGCCGGACGCCCGGTCGCCAGGGCTGCCGGAAGTGCCCGGGGCGCCGGGGGTGCCGGGGGTGGGGCGGTCCCCGGCCGGGCGGTCCGCGGTGGCGTGGGGCGGGGCGGCGGTGCGGGCGTTGCGGTCTTCGGTCGCGTGGTCGTGGCGGGTCGGGCGGTCGTCGTGGGACCGGTGGTCGTCACGGGACCGGTGGTCCGGGGACGGGTGGCGGGTGGCGGGGCGGTCGGCCGTGCGGGGGTCCGTCGCCGCCGGGTCCGCCGTCCGGGGGTCCGCCGTCCGGGGGTCCGCCGTCCGGGGGTCCGCCGCCGTCCGGCCCCCGGCCTGCCCGTCCGCGGCCCGCCGGCCGGACGGCGGCAGCGTCGCGGTCGCCCCCGGCAGTTCGTCCCGGCTGATCGTCCGCGTCGGGACGTACGCCTGCGCGGCGGCCGGAGTGCGGCCCTCCATCGCCTCCAGCAGCATCTGTTCGGCCTCCGCGGCGCCCGGGCGGTCGGCCGGGTCCTTGCGCAGCAGGGCGATGATGACGGGCGCGAGGGGGCCCGCGTACCGGGCGGGCGGGGGCTCCTCGGTCACCACGGCCTGCATGACGCTCAGCGGTGACGTGTGGTGGAACGGCGAGGTGCCCTCGACCGCCGTGTACAGCGTGACGCCCAGTGACCAGAGGTCGGAGGCGGGGCCCGGGTCGCCGCCGCGCACCCGCTCGGGCGCCAGGTACTCGATGGAACCGACGAGTTCGCCGGTCCGGGTGATGGTGGAGTCGCCCTCGATGGCGGCGATCCCGAAGTCGGTGAGCAGGACGCGGCCGTCGCGGGCCAGCAGGACGTTGCCCGGCTTGACGTCCCGGTGCAGCACCCCGGCGCCGTGCGCGGCGCGCAGCGCTCCGAGGACGTGCAGCCCGATACGGGCCGCCTCACGCGCCTCGATACGGCGATTTTCGGCCGCCTTCGCGGCCTCGGCGAGGGACGGCCCGTCGACGTACTGCATCACGATCCAGGGACGGTCGTCGTGTTCCAGCACGTCGTGGACGGTGACCACGCCCGGGTGCGTGATGCGGGCGGCGGCGCGCGCCTCCTTCTGCGTACGGGCGTGGAGGACGGCCCGGTCGGCCTCGGAGACGTACTTGCCGGCCGTCAGCTCCTTGACGGCCACGGTGCGGTGCAGCACCTCGTCGTGGGCGCGCCAGACCTTGCCCATGCCACCGCGGCCGATGGCCTCGCTCAGCCGGTACCGTCCGGCGAGCACGAGTCCCGCGCCCATGCCTTGAGAATGTTCCACTGTCCCCCGCTCGTTCCTTCGGAGTCCAGGTTACGGAGGGTGGCGCCCTGGCCGAAACCTCGGGGTTGCCAAGGAGACCGCTCTGTGATGCGTACCCGGGGTTACGCGCACATTTGGGGTGTACGGGCGGTCGCCGGGACGGCGCTCAGCGGGTCGACCGGTAGGCGCCCACGGCCTGTTGGTAGATCTCCGACACCTTGTCGCGCTCGCTCTCCGGACCGATGACCTGGACGACGTGGTACCGGTCGCCGACGACCAGGGCGAGGTTGCGGACGTACACCTCACGGCCGTTGGCGTCCGACCAGGTGAACTGCCCTTCCGCCATGACCTGTCGGCCCACCTCCATCCGGCGCAGCCCGGTGGCCGTCGCCCAGCTGCTGTCCCGCCAGGGCTGCAGCTCACGCTCCTTGGTGCGCTGGTACTCCAGGGGGTCGCTGCCCCCGGCGCGGACGGTGTCGCGGCCGGGGACGACGATCAGCGTGAAGTCGCCGCCGGTGTAGCGGACCTGGCCCACGTCGTTGATGGGGCTGCGCCGCCAGCTCCTGTCGACGCCGACACGGAAGCCCTCGGGATCGTCACGCACCGTATACCCCTCCGCCAGGTCGGGGGTGTCCGGAGCGTCCGGGGCGCCGGGGGTGACGGTGTTGGTGGAGGGCGCCGGACCACTGGGGGCGGGCTGCTCCGCGGGGCCTCCGGACGGCTGCTCCTGGGAGGGCTGTCGGGGCTCCTGGGGCTGCTGCGATCTCTGCGGGGCCTGCCCCTGGGAGCGGGTGTCGGACTTCGGCATGAACATCACCGCGTACGCGACGGCGGCGGCGAGCAGCAGCAGGATGGCGAGCAGGAGGACCCGCCCGAGGGTGCGCGGGCCACGGCTCTCGCGCGGCTCGCGGGACACACGGGGTTCACGCGTCACACGCGGCTCACGAGGCGCCGCGGGGACCGGCTTCGCGGATCGCGCCCGCTTGCTGTGGCGGTGGCGTCCGTGGGCCGCGCCGGACGCGCCGAAGCGGCGCCGGCGGACCAGCTCGCCCCGGCGGCGCACGACGGGCAGGCGGGCGGCGTCGACGGAGGGCATCGGCACGACCGCGGTGCCCGCCTCGGGCTCCGGCGCCGACCGGACGAGCGAGCGCAGCCAGCCACGCAGTTCCTCGAAGTCGGGCCGCTCCGTGGGGTCCTGGCGCAGCAGCGACTCGACGACCGGGCGCAGCGGGCCGCACTCCTCGGCGAAGGCGGGCGGCTCGGAGCACACCATCTGGACCAGCTCGCCGGCGTTCTCCTCCGGGTAGGGGGCGTGGCCCTGGACCGCGCGGTAGAGGAGCGCGCCGAGCGCCCACAGGTCGGTGGAGGGGCCGATGGGCGGCGCCAGCTGCCAGGTGTCGTGGACGGGACCGGCCTGTTCGGGAGCCCACCGCTCGGTGACGGCTCCGACGACGTTGATGCGGGCCTGGCGGGCGCGCTCGGCGGCGAGGGGCGTGGTCGGGCCGCGGTACACGGGCGCGGCGGCCGGGTCGCCCTCCCCGGCGTCCTCCCACCGGCCGGGCGGACCGGCGGCCGGGCCGGTGCGCGGCTCGGGGGCCTCCGCGCCGGGCCGGCGGGCCTCGCGCCGGGCGTCGGCGCGCAGCGCGTCCCTGGTGCCGTACGGGGAGACGCCCCCGCCCGCCGGGACGGAGCCGCCGCCCGTGCCGGGCCGGTCGCTCCAGGTACCGGCCAGCATGACGCGGCGCGGCGTCCCGTCGCCGTCCTCGCCGCCCTCCCGGGTGTCGTCGTCCTCGTCGTCGTCGAGGTCCGCCGCGTGGGACCACCACTGCGGTTCGTAGTCCGCGGGGGTGCCGCCCGCGGGTGCCGCGGGGCCCCGCGGCGGGGGCGGCAGGGAGAGGGCGGCGCCCGCCTCCTCCGCGCGGGCCGCGGCACGCGCGCCGGCCCGCCACGCGGCGATGGCGCCCGCCCGCGTGGCGCGGTCGTCCGGCGGGGGCTGTTCCGCCGGCGCGGGTGCCCCCGGGAGCGCGGGCGGTTCGAAGCGTACGGGCGGGGCCGGGCGACCGTGCCCCGGATCGGGGCGGGTGTGATCCGGGCCGGGGAGCGCCGGGCCGGGGCCGGAGCCGGGGAGCGCCGGGCCGGAGGGCTGCGGCGGCACCGGCGTGGCCGGTTCGTACCCCGGGGCGAGCGCCGGCAGGGACACCGGGGCGTGGCCGGAGGGGACCGGGGCGGGCGGCAGGTCGTCGTCGGCGTCCGGATCGGGCACCGGGGCGTACCCGCACAGCGCCTCCTCGGCCGCGCCCGCCGCGAGGCCCGTCAGCACGACCCGTCCGTCGTCGCAGACCAGCACCGTGCGCACCGTGATGTTGCGGTGGACCCAGCCGTGCGCGTGGAGCGCGCGCAGCGCGGTGAGCACGTCGGAGCCGATCTCGGCGGCCCGGTAGGGGCTCAGGGGCTTCTCCGCGAGCAGGGCCGCGAGCGGCCTGGCGGCGACCAGTTCACTCACTATCCACAACGACCCGGCCTCGGCGAAGACGTCGAACACCTGGTCGAGGCGGGGGTGGTCCGGGATCTGCGCGGCGGCCTGCGCGGCCTCGATGGCCCGCCGCACCGCCGGGTCGCCGGAGCGCCGGACCGCCCGGCCCGCCGCGTGCGGGGGCACCCGTCCGCCGGCCGCCGGGCCGGGGAACCGGCCGTTGCCCTCCGGCTCGACCACCTCGGCGTCGACGACCTCCGGCAACGGCACCTGCCGGACCAGCACTTCCTGGCCGCTGTACGTGTCGAAGGCGCGCGTCTCGACGAGTTCGTACTCGTCGGACGGCGGCAGCGGAAGGCGGTAGCGGTCGGCCAGCACCCTCCCCGCATAGTCGTCCACGACGCCGCCTCCCCACGAGCGCGCTGTCCCCCGGCTTCACAACCCGTGCAAAACCGTCACTTCCGGTCGTTCGGTGCGCAGTTACCCGCTCTTTCAGGCTGCGTACGGCTCACGAGCTCTCACGATACGTGGCCCAGGTCAGTCCTTGGGGCTGAATGTCGCGAACGCCGTGTCCCGCAGCGTGCGGCACTCCGGGCCGTCCCACTCCGCGGCCTTGCAGGTGATCATGATCGCGTAGCCGTGGTCGGCGTCGACCTTGAAGCCCCGGTTGATCACCCGCACCCGCTCCCCGTTCTGTTCGCGCTCGAACTTCCAGTCGGCGACCGTCGGATAGCCCTTGTAGTCCACCGTGTCGATCCCATGGTGCCGGTAGCCACTGACACTGGACCTGAGACCGACCAGGGCGGCCGTCCACGCGGCCTTGGCGTCGTCCTTGGGGTTGTCGGTGAAGTCCACCTGGACCCGCGGGAAGCCACCGCTCCGGCTGTATATCGCGCCCGAGCCCTGCCCGGCCACGGCGGTCTGGCGGAAGCCGGACGGCATCGCCATCGTGAAGTGGAACCGGGCGTTGGTGACCGTGGCGTACCCGGCCGGCAGCGCCGCCCCGCCCCCGCCCGACGAGGGCGTGCCGGAGGGCGTCGTACCGCCGCCGCTGCCGGTGCCCCCGGTGCCGGGCTGCTCGCCGCCCTGGCCCTTGTCCTGCTCCTGACCCTGCTCCTGGCCCTGTTCGCCGTCGGGACGGCCGTCGTTGCCGCTGGTGGCGCCCTGGGCGACGGCGGCACCGGCCGAGGCCGTCCGGTCGGCCGCCGGAGTGCCCTGCCCCTTGGCGCCCGGCTCGTCGTCGCCGTTCATGACGAGGGCGAGGACGGTGGCCAGCACCGCGAGCACGACGACGACCGCGATGATCACCAGCGTCCGGCGCGGCACCACGTCGGTGAGCGGTGCCCGCGCGGGGGCCACCGGAGCCGAACGCTCGGCGGTCTGCGGCCCGGACGCCGGCTCCGCCTTGGCGAACGCCGCCGCGTTGCGCACGGAGCGCAGCGCGCCGCGCATCCGCTCGGCCGCCGGGTCGTCCACGTCCTTCGGCTTGGACGCGGCGTCCTCGCCGGGCAGCGGCAGCAGCGGCACGATGCGCGTGACCTCGGGCGACGGCTCGGCCGCCGGTGCGGGCGTCTGCGGCGCGTGGATCACGTCGTTGAGCAGCACCCGGGCGCCGGCGTCGTCGAGGCGCTTGGCCGGGTCCTTGTGGAGCAGGCCGTAGATGACCTCCTCCAGCGGGCCGGCGTTCTTCGGCGGGTCGAGCTGCTCGGTCATCACGGCGGTCAGCGTCGCGATGGCGGAGCCCTTGTCGTACGGCGGGCAGCCCTCCACGCACGCGTAGAGCAGGCCGCCGAGGGACCACATGTCCGCCGCGGGGCCGGGCTTGTGGCCGCGGGCCCGCTCGGGCGAGATGTAGGAGGGCGCGCCGACGAGCATGCCCGTCGACGTGATGGACGGGTCGCCCTCGACCTGCGCGATGCCGAAGTCGGTGAGCACGACCCGGCCGTCGTCGGCGATGAGGACGTTGGACGGCTTCACGTCGCGGTGCAGGATGCCCTCGCGGTGCGCGGAGCGCAGGACGTCGAGGATGGCGAGCCCGACCTCGGCCGCGCGCCGGGGCGGGAGCACCCCGTCCTCGCGGATGGCGTCGGCGAGCGACTTGCCCTCGATCAGTTCCATGACGATCCAGGGGCGGTCGTCCTCGTCCACGACGTCGTAGACGGTCACGGCGCCGTTGTTGCGGATCCGGGCGATGGCCTTGGCCTCGCGGAGGGTCCGCGTGATGAGGCGGCGCTTCTCGTCCTCGTCGATGCTGCTGGGGAAGCGCAGCTCCTTGACGGCGACGGTGCGTCCGAGCGTCTCGTCCACGGCACGCCAGACGGTTCCCATGCCACCGCGGCCCAGCACACCGCCGAGCCGGTAGCGGCCGGCGAGCAGGCGCCCTTCGCCGGTCGCCCGCGCGGCGGGCGCCGTGTCGCCCCGGCCGCCGGCGCGTCCGCCGGCCGGCGCCGGCTTGGCGCCCTTCGGCTCCTTGCCGCCGCCGGACTCCCCGGAGGCCCCGGCCGCCTGCGGCTCGCCGGCCTTGCCGGAGCCCTCGGCCTTCGTCTCCGCCGGGCCCTGCGCGCTCCGGTCCTTCAGCGGGCCCCCGGACTTCTCAAGGCTCCTGGGCCCCGCCGGACCTGACGGCCCCGCCGACGCGGACGGTTCCGAAGACGCCGAAGAAGCCGAAGTCGCCGGAGCGGGCGGTGCCGCGGGCCCCGTCTGCCTGCCCGGACCTGCCGCGGCGTCCGAACCCTCGGGCTTCTTCGCGCCCTTGGGGTCCGGCGCCTGCGCGGCACCCGCGGCGGAGCCGGAACGGGCCGCGGGGACGGCGCCCGAGGCGCTGCCCGCGCCGGTGGACGACGGCGCGCCGGCCGGCGCCTCGTCATCCGCCGGCGGCGCGCCGCGGCGGGCGGTGTCCCGCTTCCCGGCCGTGTCCCCGCCCGGGCGGTCGCCGGCCCCGGCGGGTGCCGCCTCCTCGCCCGGCCCGTCGTCCGGCGCGCCCGACCGGGGGGCGGGGACGGAACCGCCCACGTCCTTGCCCGAGGGGGCGCCGGACTCACCGGCCGCCGCCTCGGCGCGGCCGGCGCCCAGCTTCATCGTCGCGTCCTTGACCGGCTCGGTTCCCGACGTGGCGGGTGCGTCCCCGGTCGATTCGGCGCGCGGTTCCTCGTCCGGCCCGTCCGCCCCGACGCCCGGCTTCGCCGCGTCCCGCTGAGGTTCCCGAGCCGCGTTCCGCGACTGCTCCGCTCCCGACATGCGTCCCCTCTGCGATCCCTGATCCTCGCCCGCGCCTGCCGCTTCCGCGCGATGCGGTAACCCGCCCTGGAAGAGCGTCCATTGTCTCTCACTCCGGGACCGGCGAAACTCCCGGGTCCTCCGTCCGTCAGGATGGGCCCGGAAGGAGGGACCCCACGATGCCACTACTTCGCGCCAGGATCGCGGTTCCGCTGGTCACGGCCCTGCTCGGGCTCGGCGCCTGCCAGCTGCCGGGGGAACCCTCCCCCACCCCTCCCAGCGCCGTCCTGCCCCGTCTCGTCACCGAGGGCCGCGCTCCGGCCGCGGCGCTGCTGGCCGCCTCACCGGCCGGATCGCGGTTCCGGACGGCGGGCCCGGGCGTCCACCGCGCCGACCGCTTCCGCGCGGGCAGCGTCACCAAGACGTTCGTCGCGACGGTCGTGCTCCAACTCGCCGCCGAGGGGCGGCTGCGCCTCGACGACCCGGTCGACCGGCACCTGCCCGGCCTGGTCCCGGCGCCTGCGGGCGGGCGCGTCACGCTGCGCGCGCTGCTCACCCACACCAGCGGTCTGCCGGAGTACGCCGGTGCCGCGGCCGGCCCGCCGTCCACGGGGCGGCCCACGGCACGCGAGGCGGTCCGCCGCGCCCTGGCCCTCCCGCCGGGGCCTGTCGGACGCTACGCCTACTCCAACACCAACTACGTCCTGCTCGGCCTCGTCATCGAACGCGTCACCCACCGCACCTACGCCGCGGAGGCCGGCCGGCGCATCATCAGACCCCTCCGTCTCACCGGCACTTCCTTCCCGGGCGCGCGCACCGAACTGCCCGCGCCGCACGGGCGCGCGTACGACGCCGCCGGCCGGGACGTGACCGCCCTCGATCCGCGTGTCGCCGACGCCGCGGGCGAGCTGATCAGCACCCTCGACGACCTGAACCGCTTCTACGCGGGCCTCCTCTCCGGGCGCCTCCTGCCCGCACCCCAGCTCAGGGAGCTGCTCGACACCCGGCTCTCGAACGGCGCCTACGGCATGGGCATCTATCCGTCCCGGCTCTCCTGCGGGACCACGGTGTGGGGCCACAACGGCCGCATCACCGGCGGGTACGTCCGTTCCGCCACGACAGGCGACGGCCGACACACCGTCACCTTCCGCACCAATACGGACGGGACCCCCGAGCGTGTCCTGCGCACCCTGGAACCCGCGCTGCTGGAGGCCGAGTTCTGCCACCGCGGGCCGCCCGGCGGCCGGACGGGCACCGGACGGGCACCCCACCGTCCCGGCACGCCCGGCGCCTGATCCACGGGGGCGACCGGACTCCCACCGCCCGGACGCCCCCTCCCCTCGGCCCCGGAGCCGGGGCGGAGCGCCGAGCGCCGAGGGGGAGCAGGGCGGCGGGGACTACAGCGGCACGATGTCCGGAGCGCCCAGCCGGGCCGCGTCCGCGGTCAGGTCGTCCGGCTGGCGCTGCGACTCGCGCTCCGCCTCGACCCGCTTCTCGTAGTGCTCGACCTCCCGTTCGATCTGCCCCTCGTCCCAGCCCAGCACCGGCGCCATCAGCCGCGCGCACTCCCGCGCGCTGCGCGTCCCGCGGTCGAAGGTCTCGATGGAGATACGGGTCCTGCGGGTGAGCACGTCGTCCAGGTGGCGGGCCCCCTCGTGCGACGCGGCGTACACGACCTCCGCGCGCAGGTAGTCGTCCGCGCCGCCCAGCGGCTCGCCCAGCTTCGGGTCGGCCAGGATGAGCTCCAGCACCTCCTCCACCAGCGAGCCGTACCGGTTCAACAGGTGCTCCACACGCGCCACGTGAAGCCCCGTCCGGGCGGCGATCCTCGCGCGCGCGTTCCACAGCGCCCGGTACCCCTCGGCGCCCAGCAGCGGGACGTCCTCGGTGACGCAGGCGGCCACCCGCATGTCGAGGCCGTGCACGGCCTCGTCCACCGCGTCCTTGGCCATGACGCGGTACGTCGTGTACTTCCCGCCCGCCACGACGACGAGACCCGGCACCGGGTGGGCCACGGTGTGCTCGCGCGACAGCTTGCTGGTGGCGTCGGACTCGCCGGCCAGCAGGGGCCTCAGGCCCGCGTACACGCCCTGGACGTCGTCCCGGGTGAGCGGGACCGCCAGCACGGCGTTCACCCGCTCCAGCAGGTAGTCGATGTCGGCGCTGGACGCCGCCGGATGAGCCTTGTCCAGGTCCCAGCCGGTGTCGGTGGTCCCCACGATCCAGTGCCGGCCCCAGGGGATGACGAACAGGACCGACTTCTCGGTGCGCAGGATGAGGCCGGTGGTCGAGTGGATCCGGTCCTTGGGCACGACCAGGTGGATGCCCTTGGACGCCCGGACGTGGAACTGCCCCCTCTCCCCGATCAGCGCCTGGGTGTCGTCCGTCCACACCCCGGTCGCGTTGACGACCTGCTTGGCGCGGACCTCGTACTCGCCGCCCGCCTCGACGTCCTGCACCCGGGCGCCGACCACCCGCTCGCCCTCGCGCAGGAAGCCGATCACCCGTGCCCGGCTGGCGGTGTGCGCGCCGTAGCTCGCGGCGGTGCGCACCAGGGTGGTCACGAAGCGCGCGTCGTCCATCTGCGCGTCGTAGTACTGCAACGCCCCGACCAGCGCGTCCTTCTTCAGCGCGGGCGCCACCCGCAGCGCCCGGCGCCGCGACAGGTGCCGGTGCACGGGCAGGCCGCGCCCGTGCCCGGAGGAGAGGGACATCGCGTCGTACAGCGCCACGCCGGAGCCGGCGTAGAACCGCTCCCAGCCCTTGTGCTGGAGCGGGTAGAGGAACGGCACCGGTTTCACCAGGTGCGGGGCGAGGCGCTCCAGCAGCAGCCCGCGCTCCTTGAGCGCTTCCCGCACGAGCGCGAAGTCCAGCATCTCGAGGTACCGCAGTCCGCCGTGGATCAGCTTGCTCGACCGGCTGGAGGTGCCCGACGCCCAGTCGCGCGCCTCCACCAGCCCGGTGGCCAGCCCGCGTGTCGCCGCGTCGAGGGCCGTCCCGGCGCCGACCACCCCCGCTCCGACGACCAGCACGTCCAGTTCACGATCGGCCATGGCCGCCAGCGCCTGCGCGCGCTCGGCGGGTCCCAGTGTCGCTGTCCTCACCGCTGCCTCCCGTCGCCCCCGTGTGGTCCCCGTGTGGTCGGGCTCACGCATTCGATTCTGTCCCGGCCCCCCGACTTCAGCCACCGCCTGTGGACAACACTCGGCCGAACCACGGCCCACAATGCCGCATAACGGTCATATTTACGCCTAGTCTGACATTGCGTTGCGCTCGTTCTGTCCACAGGACTTGCGTCTCACGTCCCCTCCGGCTACTGGGAAGGACGGCATCACCCCATGCCCGCAGACCTCGCCGTCATCGGCCTCGGCCACCTCGGACTGCCCCTCGCCCAAGCCGCCACTGCCGCCGGTGTCGACACCATCGGCTACGACACCGACCCGCGCCCCGTGGCGGAACTGGCGGCCGGCCGACCACCGGTCGACGGTTCGCTCACCGCCTCGGAGATCCGCCGGATGCTCTCGGGGGGCTTCCGGCCGACCACCAACCCGACCGAACTGGGCCGGGTCCGTACCGCCGTCATCTGCGCCCCCACGCCCCTCGCCGCCGACCGGACGCCGGACCTCTCCGCCGTCACCGGCGCGGCGCGGGCGCTGGCCGCGCGGCTGCGGCCCAACACCACGGTCCTGCTGGAATCGCCGGTCCACCCCGGCACCACCGAGGACGTCCTGCGCCCACTGCTGGAGGAGGGGTCGGGCCTCACGGCCGGCCGCGACTTCCACCTCGCGTACTCGCCGGGCCGTCTCGACCCCGGCAACCGCGCCCACGGCATCGCCCACACGCCCCGGGTCATCGGCGGCCTCACCCCGGCCTGCACGGAATCGGCCGCCGCCTTCTACGGCCGCCTCACCGACAAGGTCGTACGGGCCAGGGGCACCCGCGAGGCCGAGACCGTCAAGGTGCTGGAAACCAACTTCCGCCATGTCAACATCGCCCTGGTCAACGAGATGGCGGTGCTCTGCCACGAACTGGGCGTCGACCTGTGGGACGTCATCCGGTGCGCCGAGACCAAGCCCTTCGGCTTCCAGGCCTTCCGCCCCGGCCCCGGTGTCGGCGGCCACGGCGTCCCCGTCGACACCATCGGCCCGCACCGCCCGCTGCGCCTGGTGGAACTGGCGGGCCAGGTCAACGAACGCATGCCGCAGTACGTCATCCAGCGCTGCGCCACGCTCCTCAACGAGCACGGCAAGTCCGCGCGCGGCGCCCGCGTCCTGCTGCTCGGCGTCACCTACAAGCCGGACCTGGCCGACCAGGAGGGCTCCCCCGCCGCCGAGATCGGCCGCCGCCTCATGGACCTGGGCGCGGTGGTCAGCTACCACGACCCCTACGTCGCCCACTGGCGCGTCCGCGACCTGCCGGTGCCCCGGGCGGACTCCCTGTACGAGGCGGCCGCCGCGGCGGACCTGACGGTCCTGCTCCAGCACCACCGCACGTACGACCTGCAAGGGCTGGCCGTCAAGGCGCAGCTCCTGCTGGACACCCGCGGCGTCACCCCGGCCGGGGCGGCCCACCGGCTGTAGGCGCGGCCCGGGATACCGGGGGGCGGATGTCGTACCGGGCTGTTAGTCTCCGGACCCTCTACTTCACACGGCCTTTATCCGCACAGGTGTACGTGCACGGCCGTGGCCGCTTCAGGGGGGATTTCCCAGCATGAGCCAGCCCGTTCCGCCGCCCGGCAACCCGTTCGGCGGCCCCGCCGGTGCCGCACCCTTCCCGCCCGCGCCTGCCCCGGCCCCCGCGCGGGACAACGTCGCGCTCGGCCTGGTGACCGCGGTCGTGGCCGCCCTCGTCGCCGCCGTCGCCTACGGCGCGATCGGCGGCGCCATCGAGCGCGAGATCGGGTACGCCGCGGTGGGTGTCGGCTTCCTCGTCGGCTTCGCCGCCGCGAAGGTCGGCGGCCGCAACCCCGCCCTGCCGGTGGTCGCCGCGATCCTGTCGATCGCCGCCGTCTACCTCGGCCAGCTGATCGCGATAGCCGTCGTCATCGCCAACACCCTGGGCGGGTCCGCCCCCGAGATCCTCATGGAGGACCTCGGCTCGCTGACCGACCTGTGGAAGGAGACCGCGGACGCCATGACCTACCTCTTCCTCGCCATCGCCGCGGTCACCGCCTTCGCCGGCGCCAAGAAGGCCAACGCCTGACCGGCCCCCGCACACGAGGAAGGGCCCGCACCACCCGGTGCGGGCCCTTCCTCGTGTTCCTGCGGACGGACGGCGGTGTCAGCGCTTGTGCTGGGCGTCCGCGACCGTGACCTCGACGCGCTGGAACTCCTTGAGCTCGCTGTAGCCCGTGGTGGCCATCGCCCGGCGCAGGGCGCCGAAGAAGTTCATGGACCCGTCCGGCGAGTGCGACGGACCGGCCAGGATCTCCTCGGTGGTGCCGACGATGCCGAGGTCGACCAGCTTGCCGCGCGGCACGTCCTCGTGGACGGCCTCCATGCCCCAGTGGTGACCCTTGCCGGGCGCGTCGGTCGCCCGCGCCAGCGGGGAGCCGATCATCACCGAGTCGGCACCGCACGCGATCGCCTTGGGCAGGTCGCCGGACCAGCCCACGCCACCGTCCGCGATGACGTGCACGTAACGGCCGCCGGACTCGTCCATGTAGTCGCGGCGGGCGGCCGCGACGTCCGCGACGGCGGTCGCCATGGGGACCTGGATGCCCAGCACGTTCCGGGTGGTGTGCGCGGCGCCGCCGCCGAAGCCGACCAGGACGCCCGCCGCGCCGGTGCGCATCAGGTGCAGGGCGGCGGTGTAGGTGGCGCAGCCGCCGACGATGACCGGGACGTCCAGCTCGTAGATGAACTGCTTCAGGTTCAGCGGCTCGGCCGCGCCCGACACGTGCTCGGCGGAGACGGTCGTCCCCCGGATGACGAAGATGTCCACACCGGCGTCGACCACGGCCTTGGAGAACTGGGCGGTGCGCTGCGGCGAGAGCGCGGCCGCGGTGACCACGCCCGAGTCGCGCACCTCCTTGATGCGCTGCCCGATCAGCTCTTCCTTGATCGGGGCGGCGTAGATCTCCTGCAGACGGCGGGTGGCGTTCGCCTCGTCCAGCCCGGCGATCTCGTCGAGCAGCGGCTGCGGGTCCTCGTACCGGGTCCACAGGCCCTCGAGGTTCAGCACGCCCAGGCCGCCGAGCTGCCCGATGCGGATCGCGGTCTGCGGGGAGACCACCGAGTCCATGGGGGCGGCCAGGAAGGGCAGCTCGAAGCGGTAGGCGTCGATCTGCCAGGCGATCGAGACCTCCTTCGGGTCCCGGGTGCGCCGGCTCGGTACGACGGCGATGTCGTCGAACGCGTACGCCCTGCGGCCGCGCTTGCCGCGCCCGATCTCGATCTCAGTCACGATGTGTGGCCTTTCCCTCTACGTCTGCGCCTACCAGTATCCCCGACACGCGCGTGAGGGGCGGTCCCGGCCGTATGGCGGGACCGCCCCTCATCGCGGGCGTGGACTACTTCCTGCTGTAGTTCGGCGCCTCGACCGTCATCTGGATGTCGTGCGGGTGGCTCTCCTTGAGACCCGCCGAGGTGATCCGGACGAAGCGGCCCTTGGACTCCATCTCCGCGACGGTGGCCGCGCCCACGTAGCCCATGGTCTGGCGCAGACCGCCGACGAGCTGGTGCAGGACGTTGGCCAGCGGGCCGCGGTAGGGCACCTGGCCCTCGATGCCCTCGGGCACGAGCTTGTCGTCGGAGGCGACCTCGCCCTGGAAGTAGCGGTCCTTGGAGTACGACCGGCCCTGGCCGCGCGACTGCATGGCGCCGAGCGAGCCCATGCCGCGGTAGGACTTGAACTGCTTGCCGTTGATGAACAGCAGCTCGCCGGGCGACTCCTCGCAGCCCGCGAGGAGGCTGCCGAGCATCACGGTGTCGGCGCCGGCGGCGAGCGCCTTGCCGATGTCGCCGGAGTACTGCAGACCGCCGTCGCCGATCAGCGGGATGCCGGCGGCACGGGCTGCGAGCGAGGCCTCGTAGATGGCGGTGACCTGCGGGACGCCGATGCCGGCGACCACGCGGGTGGTGCAGATCGAGCCGGGGCCCACGCCGACCTTGATGCCGTCGACACCGGCGTCGATCAGCGCCTGCGCGCCGTCGCGGGTGGCGACGTTGCCGCCGATCACGTCGACGTCCACGCTCGACTTGATCTTCGCCATCCAGCTCAGGGCGTTGCTGTTGTGGCCGTGGGAGGTGTCGACGACCAGGAAGTCCACCCCCGCGCCGGCGAGCGCCTGGGCGCGCTCCAGGGCCTCGGGGCTGGCGCCGACGGCGGCGCCGACGAGCAGCCGGCCCTCCTTGTCCTTCGCCGCGTTGGGGTACTTCTCCGCCTTGACGAAGTCCTTGACGGTGATGAGGCCCTTGAGGATGCCGGCGTCGTCGACCAGCGGCAGCTTCTCGATCTTGTGGCGGCGCAGCAGCTCCATGGCGTCGACGCCCGAGATGCCGACCTTGCCGGTGACCAGCGGCATCGGCGTCATGACCTCGCGGACCTGACGGCTGCGGTCGCTCTCGAAGGCCATGTCGCGGTTGGTCACGATGCCGAGGAGCTTGCCGGCCGGGTCGGTGACCGGGACGCCGCTGATGCGGAACTTGGCGCACAGGGCGTCCGCCTCGGCGAGCGTCGCCTCGGGGTGCACGGTGATGGGGTCGGTGACCATGCCGGACTCGGAGCGCTTGACCAGGTCGACCTGGTTGACCTGGTCCTCTACGGAGAGGTTCCGGTGCAGCACGCCGACGCCGCCGAGGCGGGCCATCGCGATCGCCATGCGGGACTCGGTGACCTTGTCCATCGCCGCCGAGAGCAGCGGGATGTTCACCCGGACGTTGCGGGAGATGCGGGACGAGGTGTCGACCGCGTTCGGGAGCACCTCGGAGGCTCCCGGCAGCAGCAGCACGTCGTCGTAGGTCAGCCCGAGTGTCGCGAATTTCTCGGGCACTCCGTCGACGTTGGCAGTCATGACACCTTCCCCAAATGGCCTTGATCGGTGCGGATGTCCATGCTAACGGCCTGCGGCGGTGTCTCATTCCACGAGCAAGATCACTCAGAAGGTTTGTACGTTCACACGTACGGCCGCACGGGCGCCCCGCGGCTCACTGCTCGGCGAGCGCCCGCAGCCGGCTGAGCGCACGGTGCTGGGCCACCCGGACCGCTCCGGGGGACATGCCCAGCATCTGGCCCGTCTCCTCGGCGGTCAGGCCGACGGCGACGCGCAGCACCAGCAGCTCGCGCTGGTTCTCCGGGAGGTTGGCGAGCAGGCGCTTGGCCCACTCCGCGTCGTCGCTGAGCAGCGCCCGCTCCTCCGGACCGAGGGAGTCGTCGGGCCGCTCGGGCATCTCGTCGGAGGGCACGGCGGTGGAGCCGGGGTGCCGCATGGCGGCCCGCTGGAGGTCGGCGACCTTGTGGCCGGCGATGGCGAAGACGAACGCCTCGAAGGGCCGTCCGGTGTCCTTGTAGCGGGGCAGCGCCATGAGGACGGCGACGCAGACCTCCTGGGCGAGGTCCTCGACGAAGTGGCGCGCGTCGCCGGGCAGGCGGTTCAGGCGCGTACGGCAGTAGCGCAGCGCCAGTGGGTGGACGTGGGCCAGGAGGTCGTGCGTGGCCTGCTCGTCGCCATCCACCGCACGGTGTACGAGTGCACCGATGGCCCCGTGGGCATGGGCCGCCTCGTCGTCGCGCATCGGTCCATGGTGCCTTGGCGGTCGCTCGTCCGCGGCACCGCGTCCACTGTTGTGCACCGAAGCGTTATGAGCAGGTGCGCCGGACGTCATCTCCTGCGCCCTCCCCTCCCGCTCGATCGACTCGTCCCCGAGGAACTCCACGCCTTCAAGGATGCGGCATCGGGCCGGAAACGGATATCGGGCCTGCGCCGCCCCGTCCGCCGGGGGGCGGACGGGGATCGGTACGTCACGCGCTAGCGCACCAGGCCCCAGCGGAAACCGAGCGCGACCGCGTGCGCCCGGTCCGACGCGCCCAGCTTCTTGAAGAGCCTCCTGGCGTGCGTCTTGACCGTGTCCTCGGAGAGGAAGAGCTCACGGCCGATCTCCGCGTTGGAGCGGCCGTGGCTCATGCCCTCCAGCACCTGGATCTCGCGCGCGGTGAGGGTGGGGGCGGCGCCCATCTCGGCCGAGCGGAGCCGGCGCGGGGCGAGCCGCCAGGTCGGGTCGGCGAGGGCCTGGGTGACCGTGGCCCGCAGTTCGGCGCGCGAGGCGTCCTTGTGCAGGTAGCCACGGGCACCGGCGGCGACGGCGAGCGCCACGCCGTCCAGGTCCTCGGCGACGGTGAGCATGATGATGCGGGCGCCGGGGTCCGCGGAGAGCAGCCGGCGGACGGTCTCCACGCCGCCCAGTCCGGGCATGCGTACGTCCATCAGAATCAGGTCCGAGCGGTCCGCGCCCCAGCGGCGGAGGACTTCCTCGCCGTTGGCCGCGGTCGTCACACGCTCGACGCCGGGCACCGTCGCGACGGCGCGGCGGAGCGCTTCTCGGGCAAGCGGGGAGTCGTCGCAGACGAGGACGGATGTCATGGCCGTCCTCCGCAGCTGATGCGCGTCACCTTGAGCCTCCAGGCTGGTTACGAATCGTCACCTGTGCGGTTGACGCCCCCGGACATCTGCCCGAGCGCTTCTTCTTTCAACCGCCTCCGCACTCTCAACGACGGTCACTCGAAAGAGTTACGGGTACGCCCCACCCCTTCGGCACTCTACGTGAGGGAGCGCGTACGGAGCAGAGCGACGCAGGTCACCGTTGCTTCACTCAGAGCTATGCCCCATTTAGCGGCTTTTCCTTCACTTTGTCGGTGTCTGTAGCTAGATTCGCAATGAGTCATATTTACATCTACTTAGACAGTAGTTGTACGGTCGTGGCTGTATCAGCCCACTCACCCGCTCAGTACCGGAACCAAGGGGACATGCGCTATGGCAGATTTCTCCCGCCTTCCCGGACCTAACGCCGACCTGTGGGACTGGCAGCTGCTCGCGGCCTGCCGGGGGGTCGACAGTTCGCTCTTCTTCCACCCGGAGGGGGAGCGCGGCGCGGCGCGGAGTGCGCGCGAGAACTCGGCGAAAGAGGTCTGCATGAGGTGCCCGGTCCGCGCGGAGTGCGCGGCCCACGCACTGGCCGTGCGGGAGCCCTACGGCGTATGGGGCGGCCTCACCGAGGACGAGCGCGAAGAACTCATGGGACGAGCCCGCAACCGTCTCGTCACCGCATCGTCCGGAACTCCGGCCCGCGCCTGAAGGAACGTTTCTGCACCGGCCCTCGGCGGGACGGCTCCCGCACAGCCGTCGGGAAGGCCGTGGAGGGGCGGCCCTGCCCCGGCCGCCCCTCCGACACGGGTGAGGGGTAGTACCGGGCTGGGCGGGCGGCTGCGCGGTACGGGGCCGGGCGGGCGCGGTACGGGGCCGGGCGGGGTGTGGGCACGGGGCTCGGTGGGGTGTGCGGGTGCGCTCGGTGTGCCCGGCCGGGTTGCGCCTAGGTGAGGACCGCCGCGCGGGTCAGGTGGTCGAGGGTGGCGGCGACCGCGGGGACCTTGGCCAGGTCCGGGAGGGTGAGGGCGACGATCTCCCGCTCGACGGCCGGTTCCACCACCACCGTCCTGGCGCCCCGGGGCCGTACCGAGCGCAGGGCCAGTTCGGGCAGCACCGCGACCCCGAGACCGGCGCCGACGAGGCCGATCACCGCCGGGTAGTCGTCCGTCGCGAAGTCGATGCGCGGGGTGAAGCCGGCCCCCTCGCACACGTCCACGAGCTGGCGGCGGCAGCGCGGGCAGCCCGCGATCCAGGACTCCTCCGCCAGGTCGCCGATGGCCACCGCCTCGGCGTCCGCGAGGCGGTGGCCCTCCGGGACGAGGCCGACCAGGCGGTCGGCGAGGAGCGGGCGGACGACGAGGTCGTCCCACTCCGCGGCGGCCGGGCGGTAGCGGAAGGCGACCGCCACGTCGCAGTCGCCGTCGCGGAGCATCTCGACGGAGCGGGGCGGCTCGGCCTCGACGAGCGAGACCCGGGTGCCGGGGTGGGCGGCGCGCAGCGCGGCGAGGGCGGTGGGCACGAGGGTGGAGCTGCCGCTGGGGAACGACACCAGCCGGACGCGCCCGGCCCGCAGACCCGCGATGGCGGCGATCTCCTCCTCGGCGGCGGTGAGGCCCGCGAGGATGCCGGAGGCGTGGCGCACGAGCGCCTCCCCGGCCTGCGTCAGGCGCATCTCCCGGCCCGTGCGCACCAGCAGGGGTGTGCCCGTGGAGGATTCGAGCGCCTTCATCTGCTGGCTGACGGCGGGCTGCGTGCAGCCCAGTTCACGGGCGGCGGCGGAGAAGGAGCCGGTGGAGGCGACGGCGCGCAGGACGCGCAGATGGCGGGCTTCGATCACCCTTTGAATATAAGCCTCGCTTGGAGGTGAGCGCGAAATATCCGCTGGCCGCTTTGAGGAGGTGGCCGTTAGCGTGGCGCCATGCGAGTTCTCACCGTCAATCTGGGGCGGCCCAAGGCCGTGGACTACACCGACGCGCCGAGCGGCACGACGGGCATCGACAAGCGGCCGGCCGACGGGCCGGTGCGGGTGGCCGATCCGGGGCCCAAGGGCGAGGGGGCGAGCGGCGTCGCCGGGGACACCGTGTGCGACCTGCGCCACCACGGCGGTACGCACCAGGCGGTGTACGCGTTCGCCCGCGAGGACCTGGACCACTGGGAGGCCGAGCTGGGGCGGCCCCTGGCCAACGGGGCCTTCGGGGAGAACCTCACCACCCAGGGGCTGGACGTCAACGCCGCGCTGATCGGGGAGCGCTGGCGGATCGGCGGGTCGCTGGTGCTGGAGGTGGCGTCCGGGCGCGTGCCGTGCCGGACGTTCGCGAGCTGGCTGGGCGAGCGGGGATGGGTGAAACGTTTCACCCAGCGGGCCGCGCCGGGCCCGTACCTCCGGGTCGTGGAGCCGGGGGAGATCCGCGCGGGCGACCCGATCGAGATCGTGCACCGCCCCGACCACGACGTGACGGTCGAGCTGGCCTTCCGGGCGTACATGGGCGGGCGCGAGCTGCTGCCGCGCCTCCTGGCGGCGGGTGAGGCACTGGACCCGGAGCTGCGCGAGGCGGCGCTGGCCCACCTGGCGGCGCAGCGCTCCTAGCGCGCGGGGCGACGCGGGCCGGGCGGTCCCTCGCGGACCCGCCCCGGGGCGCCCACCGGTGGAAAGGGCCGCCCGCGCGGGCGGCGGATCCGCATACTCCGTACATGTACGGCGGTGTGCCGGCCGCCCCGCGGGACCGCGCGTCCCGCCGGTCGTGCGGGGCACTAACGTGCCGCTCATGACGACTGCACTGATTACGGGCGCGACGGCGGGAATCGGGGCCGCCTTCGCGCGGCGGCTGGCGGCGGACGGCCGGGACGTGGTGCTGGTGGCCCGGGACGGCAAGCGGCTCCGGGAACAGGCGACCGAGCTGCACGACCGGCACGGGATCGAGGCCGAGGTCCTGGTGGCCGACCTCGCCGAGGAGGACGGGATCGCGGCCGTGGAGGCCCGGCTGTCGGACCGGAAGCGGCCGGTGGATTTGCTGGTCAACAACGCCGGGTTCGGCAACAAGGGGCGCTTCCTGGAGGTGTCCATGGCCGACGAGCTGAGGATGCTGAAGGTGCACTGCGAGGCGGTGCTGCGGCTGACCTCGGCGGCGACGGCGTCGATGCGGGACCGGGGCCGGGGCGGCGTGGTGAACGTCGCGTCGGTGGCGGCCTTCGTGCCGCGAGGGACGTACGGGGCGTCGAAGGCCTGGGTCGTGCAGTTCACCCAGGGCGCCGCGCGCGACCTGGCGGGCAGCGGGGTGCGGCTGATGGCGCTGTGCCCGGGGTTCGTGCGGACGGAGTTCCACGAGCGGGCCGGGATGGGCACGGACAACATCCCCGGCTGGATGTGGCTCGACGCCGACAAGCTGGTGGCCTCGGCGCTGGCGGACCTGGCGCGGGGCAGGACGCTGTCCGTCCCCGACCCCCGCTACAAGGCGCTGATGGGCGTCGTGAAGCTGGCGCCGCGCAACCTGCTCGGGGGCGTCAGCTCCCGGGCCGGCCGCAAGTACGGGCCACAGTAGGGCCCGTCCCCGGCCGCTGACCCTGCCGCTGCCGCTGCCGCCGCGAGGGCACGCGGCGTTCCGGGAGCACCGGTTGCGGGAAGGATCGGGCGTCGACACTCCGCCGGGCTCCGACGACCGGGCCCAATGTCGAGGGGATCTCCGCCGTGCGCGACAGTGCCGCCGAACGCCACGACCGACCGCCGGAGCGGGTCCATGTGCATGTCTCGTGCGCCGCGGGCGGGGACGGCGGCACCCGGCGCCCGGCCGGCGGGGCGCCGGGCGGCACGCCGGGCAGCGGGGCCGCGCCGGGCGGCACGCCGGAGCCCGCCGGCGCCCCGGTGAGCGCCGGCGCTCCGGAACCCGGCCCGCTCGCGCCCTCCGCGCCCTCCGCCGAGCGTCCCGCCCTTCTCCTCGCCATGGGGCCGGGCATCGCCGACCGGCTGCTCACCGACGCCCACCGCGCCCGCCTCACCGCGCTGACCCACACCGATCCGCACCTGGTCGCCCACGACCTGGCCGCGCCCACGCCCATCGTGGCGTCCGCGCTCGCGCGGGCCGAGGTGCTCCTCACCTGCTGGGGGGCGACACCGCTCACCGCGGCCGTGCTGGACCGGGCCCCGCACCTGCGGGCCGTCGTCCACGCCGCCGGATCGGTGAAGCACCACGTCACCGGTGCCTGCTGGGAGCGCGGCATCACCGTGACCTCGGCGGCCGCGGCGAACGCGCTGCCCGTGGCCGAGTTCACGCTCGCCGCCGTCCTGATGGCGGGCAAGCGCGTGCTGCGTGCCGCGCGGCGGTACGCCGAGGTGCGCGCCGAGCACGACTGGCTGCGGGAGCTGGCCGACAGCGGCAACCACGGCCGCACGGTCGGCATCGTGGGCGCGTCCCGCATCGGCCGCCGGGTGATCGGGCTGCTGCGCCCCTTCGACGTACACGTGCTGCTGTACGACCCGTACGTCACGCCGGAGGAGGCCGCCGCGCTCGGTGCCGTCGCGGTTCCCCTGGACGAGCTGTGCGCCCGCGCGGACATCGTCTCGGTGCACGCACCGGAGGTGCCGGCCACCCGTCACATGATCGGCGCCGCGCAGCTCGCCCTGATGCCGGACGGCGCCACGCTCATCAACACCTCGCGAGGCTCCCTGGTCGATGGGGCCGCCCTGCTCCCGCACCTCACCGCCGGCCGCCTGAGCGCGGTGCTCGACGTCACCGACCCCGAGCCCCCGCCCCCCGACTCCCCGCTGTGGACCCTCCCCAACGTGCTGCTCACCCCGCACGTGGCGGGCTCGCTCGGCAACGAGCTGCACCGCATGGCCGACCGGGCCCTGGACGAGCTGGAACGGTACGTACGGGGGATGCCGTTCGAGGACCCGGTGCTGCCCTCGGGGCTGGACCACTCGGCCTGACCCCGCCCGGCGCGGCGGCCCGGGGCACCGGCGGCCGAAGGACCGCCCGGCGGTGGAAAGGCCGAGGCCCGGTGCCCCCGCGACGGGGGCACCGGGCCTCGGAACGCTCGAACAGGCGTCAGTGGGAGTGGCCGTGGCCGTGGCCCGCGTCCGCCGGCTCCTCTTCCTTCTTCTCGACGACCAGGGTCTCGGTCGTGAGCAGCAGGGAGGCGATGGAGGCGGCGTTCTCCAGGGCCGAGCGGGTGACCTTGACCGGGTCGATGACGCCGGCCTTGATCAGGTCGCCGTACTCGCCGGTGGCCGCGTTGAAGCCCTGGCCCTTGTCGAGCTCGGAGACCTTCGAGGTGATGACGTAGCCCTCGAGGCCCGCGTTCTCGGCGATCCAGCGCAGCGGCTCGACCGCGGCGCGGCGGACGACCGCGACACCGGTGGCCTCGTCGCCGTCCTTGCCCAGGTTGCCGTCCAGCACCTTGACGGCGTGGACCAGCGCGGAGCCACCACCGGAGACGATGCCCTCCTCGACCGCGGCGCGGGTCGCGGAGATGGCGTCCTCCAGACGGTGCTTCTTCTCCTTCAGCTCCACCTCGGTGGCGGCGCCGACCTTGATCACGCACACGCCGCCGGCGAGCTTCGCGAGGCGCTCCTGGAGCTTCTCGCGGTCCCAGTCGGAGTCCGTGGTCTCGATCTCGGCCTTGATCTGGTTGACCCGGCCGAGCACGTCGTCGCTGTTGCCACCGCCGTCGACGATCGTGGTGTCGTCCTTGGTGACGGTGACGCGGCGGGCGGTGCCCAGCACGTCCAGACCGGCCTGGTCGAGCTTGAGGCCGACCTCCTCGGCGATGACGGTGGCGCCGGTGAGGGCGGCCATGTCGCCGAGCATCGCCTTGCGGCGGTCGCCGAAGCCGGGGGCCTTGACCGCGACGGCGTTGAACGTGCCGCGGATCTTGTTGACGACCAGGGTCGAAAGGGCCTCGCCCTCGACGTCCTCGGCGATGATCAGGAGCGGCTTGGAGGAGCCGGCCTGGATGACCTTCTCCAGCAGCGGGAGCAGGTCGGTGATCGCGGAGATCTTGCCCTGGTGGATCAGGATGTACGGGTCGTCGAGGACGGCCTCCATACGCTCCTGGTCGGTGACCATGTACGGGGACAGGTAGCCCTTGTCGAAGGCCATGCCCTCGGTGAAGTCCAGCTCCAGGCCGAAGGTGTTGGACTCCTCGACGGTGATGACACCGTCCTTGCCGACCTTGTCCATCGCCTCGGCGATGAGCTCGCCGACCTGCTGGTCCTGCGCGGAGAGCGCGGCGACGGCGGCGATGTCGGCCTTGTCGTCGATCGGGCGGGCCGACGCGAGCAGCTCGTCGGAGACGGCCTTGACCGCGGCGTCGATGCCCTTCTTGAGGGCGGCCGGGGAGGCGCCCGCGGCGACGTTGCGCAGACCCTCGCGGACCAGGGCCTGGGCCAGGACGGTGGCGGTGGTGGTGCCGTCACCCGCGATGTCGTTGGTCTTGGTCGCCACCTCCTTCACCAGCTGGGCGCCGAGGTTCTCGTACGGGTCCTCGATCTCGACCTCGCGGGCGATCGTGACACCGTCGTTGGTGATGGTCGGCGCGCCGAACTTCTTGTCGATGACGACGTTGCGACCCTTGGGGCCGATCGTCACCTTGACCGTGTCGGCAAGCTTGTTGACGCCGCGCTCAAGGGCGCGACGGGCGTCCTCGTCGAACTTCAGGATCTTCGCCATGGGAGCGATTCAGCCCTCTCGAAAACTCTGGTTGACGAACCGCGCCCCTCGCCGCCCGGCAATGTGTCATCAGCGGGGGCCAGGGGCGCAGCTCAAAAGCAATCTTGCTCGGGTGACTTACTTCTCGACGATCGCGAGCACGTCGCGAGCCGAGAGGACGAGGTACTCCTCGCCGCTGTACTTCACCTCGGTGCCGCCGTACTTGCTGTACAGCACGATGTCGCCGGTCTTGACGTCGAGCGGCAGGCGCTCGCCGTTCTCGAAGCGGCCCGGGCCAACGGCCAGGACGACGCCCTCCTGGGGCTTCTCCTTGGCGGTGTCCGGGATGACCAGGCCAGAGGCGGTGGTCTGCTCGGCGTCGAGCGGCTGGACCACGATGCGGTCCTCGAGCGGCTTGATGGCAACCTTGGAGCTGGTGGTCGTCACGATCCGACCTCCCCCTTCGGAGATCTCACGGGGTTAACTGTCTGAGGTGGCGACCAGGTGGATCCGTCGTCGCGGGTGCCGGACCTGCCCGTCGCTGTGTTGGCACTCTCCAGTGGGGAGTGCCAGGGCCGAGACTATGACCGCGATTAGCACTCGGTCAAGCGGAGTGCCAATTCACCGCCCGGTCGTGGCGTCCCGGGCCCCTGCGGACCCCTCGCGGACGCGCCCCGCGCACAACCCTCGAACGCGCCCGCGGGCACCTCTCGGCGCGGCTCAGACGTAGTCCTCCAGCCTCGCCACGGCGTAGCCCTTGGCCGTGACGACGTCCATCACCTGCCTGATCATGTCCGGCATGGTGCCGTTCCAGTCCTCCCGGCCGCGGAAGTGCGTCAGGATGATGTCGCCGGGGTGCAGGTCCCGGTCCCACTCCCGCCACTCCATGTGGTCGGGGAACGCCTCGGCCGCCCACAGGGGTACGGCCCGGACGCCGCAGGACCGGGCGGCGCGCAGGGTGTCGGCGTTGTAGTTGCCGTAGGGCGGACGGAAGAGCGGGGGCCGCTTGCCGTACCGCTTCTCGATGACGTCCTGCTGCCCGCAGATCTCCCGCTTCTGCTCCGCGTAGGAGAGGGCGGGCATGTAGCGGTGGTTGAGGGTGTGGTTGTGCAGGGCGACGCCCCGGTCCCGCATCCGCGCGAAGTAGCCGTAGTCCTCCTTGACCAGGTAGTCGCTGAGGAAGGCGCTGTAGGGGACGTCCAGCTCGTCCATCATCTCCAGCAGGCGCGGGTCCTTCTCGGCGCCGTCGTCGATCGTCAGGAAGACGATCCGCTCCTTGGTCGGGACGGTGGTGAAGACGGGCGGGAGGGCCGGGTCGCCGACGCCGAAGCCCTTGCGGAAGGTGATGTGCGGCTTCTCGGCCGCCGCCGGGGGCGGTGGCGCGGCCAGGGGCGTGGCCCGCAGGCCCCACTTGCGGGCGGCGAGGGCGCGGGCGGCCTGGGCCTTCTGGACCCGCTCCACGTACGCGGTGAGGGCGTCGGCCGCGCCGGGGGGCCGCTGGGGCTGCCGGCCCGCCGCGGGTCCGGCCCGACCGGCGGCCGCCCCGCCGGCCCCGGTCTCCGCCGCGCAGGCGGATCCGAGCGCCGCGACCAGCAGCGCGGCGAGCAGGGCCCGCGACCGCTTACTTACCATTCGACCTTTTTGTCGTACTAGCTGCATGGCGCCGCATCCTGTCAGCGCGCCGCCCGGGCCACCGGCCGACACCGCCGCCCGGCGCGCACCATCCCCCGCCTGGCCCACAATGGGCCGGGTGACCGATCTCGCCGCCTTCTCCGCGCTCCTCACCGATGAGGGCCAGACCCTGCTCGCCGCCCTGCGCGACTACAGCCCCGCCCAGGAGCTGGCGGTCGCCTCCCGGCTGCGCCGCGAGCACCCGGCCGAGCTGGTCACGGCGGCGCTCGGGCAGGCGCGGCTGCGGCAGCGGGCGGTGGCCAAGTTCGGGGAGCAGGACGCGCACCGCATGTACTTCACGCCCGGCGGCGTCGAGCAGTCCACGCGCAGGACGGTCGCCGAGCACCGCGCCGCCGTATTCGCCCGGCTCGGCGTGCGCAGCGTCGCGGACCTGTGCAGCGGCGTCGGCGGCGACGCGATCGCGCTGGCCCGCGCCGGCATCCGGGTCCTCGCGGTCGACCGCGACCCGCTGACCGCCGAGGCCGCCCGTGCCAACGCCGCCGCGCTGGGGCTCGCCGACCTGATCGAGGTGCGCTGCGCGGACGTGACCGGGGTGGACACCTCCGGGTACGACGCCGTCTTCGTCGACCCGGCACGGCGCGGCGGCCGGGGCCGGATCTTCGACCCGGAGGCGTACTCCCCGCCCCTGTCCTGGGCCGTCGACGCGGCCCGCCGGGCGCCGCACGCGGCACTGAAGATCGCCCCGGGAATCCCGCACGAGACGGTGCCGCCGGAGGCCGCGGCCGAGTGGGTCTCGGACGGCGGCGACGTGAAGGAGGCCGTGCTGTGGTTCGGCACCCGCCCCGGGACGGTCACCGCGACCCTCCTGCCCGGCGGGCACGCCCTCACCGGCCGGGGGCTGCCGGACCCGGAGGTCCGCCCCGTCGGGCGCTGGCTGTACGAGCCGGACGGCGCCGTGATCCGCGCGCACCTGGTCGCGGAGGTCGCCGAGGACCTGGGCGGCGGCCTGATCGACGGGACGATCGCGTACATCACGGCGGACGAGCTGCGCCCCACCCCGTACGCCACCGCCTACGAGATCACCGACGTGCTGCCCTTCAACCTCAAGAAGCTGAAGGCCCTGCTGCGCGAGCGCGAGGTGGGCACCCTGACGGTGAAGAAGCGCGGCTCGGCGGTAGAGCCGGAGGAGCTGCGCCGCAAGCTCAAGCCGAAGGGCCCGCACGCGGCCACGGTGTTCCTGACCCGCGTGGCGGGCGCCCCGGTCATGCTGCTCGGCCGGCCCGCCGCCGCCTGACCGCCGGTCGCCTCACGACCGCCTGCCCCGGCACGGGCCCGGTCCCGGGCACGGGCCCGTCGGCGCCGGGAGCCGGCGTACGGCCCCGTGGGCGGCCGGTCAGCCCCGTGGCGGGGCCGCCAGGCGCAGGACCAGGCGGCGGTGGCCGAACGCCTTGGCCGCGGCGATCAGGCCGTGCACCCACAGGAGCAGGCCGGCGCCCATGGCGAGAGCGACCTCCGCGTAGGTGGTGGCACCGGGGCGCGCCGAGGCGGGGACCACCAGCGAGAGCCCCAGCCCGGCCGCGCACAGCGCGAACGACAGCAGCAGCCACGTCACGCTCGCCCCCGGCATCCGCACGTCCGCGCCCCGGACGGGGGCGGGGTCGAGGGCCGCCCACGCGAGCAGCCGCGCCCGCAGCGCGCGGTCCCGGCGGAGCCCCGCGACGACCAGGACGGCGAGGGGCACGACGACGGCCAGGCCCAGGCAGGCCGCGAGGGCGGCCAGCAGGCCCGTCAACGGGTCCGACGGCCCGCCGAGCGAGACGATCGCCGCGCCGGTGAAGCCCCAGCCGCACTCCAGCCCCAGCAGCGTCAGGAGGAAGAGCGCGAGCCGCCTGCCGCCCAGCAGCCGCCGGTTCAGCCCGCCGATCGCCGCCGCGCGGTCGGCGAGCAGCGCGGCGCGGTCGGGCCAGGTGCGCAGATGCGCGGGCGGCGGAGGCGGCGGCACGTCCGCCGCCCCGGGCGCCGCGGCCGGGAACGGGGTCACGGGCGGAGCGAACGCGGCCGACGGGAAGGCCGGTGACGGGACGTCTGGTGACGGGGACGCCGGTGACGGGAAGTCCGGTGACGGGAAGCCGGGTGACGGGGAGTCCGGTGACGGGGACGCCTGTGACGGAGACGCCTGTGACGGGAAGTCCGATGACGGGAAATCTGGTGACGGGGACGCGGGCAGTGGTTCAGGACCGGGCACCGTCCGAGGCTAGCTCCCCCGCCCTGGCGAGCAGCAGGGCCCTCTCCCGGGCGTTGCGCGCCAGCGAGGCGGCCCGCTCCAGCTCCGCCCGTGCCTCGTCGTCACGCCCCAGCCGGGCCAGCAGGTCACCCCGTACGCTCGGCAGCAAGTGGTAGTCCTTCAGGGCCGGTTCAGCGGCCAGGGCGTCCACGATCACCAGCCCCGCCGCCGGACCGTCGGCCATCGAGACGGCCACCGCGCGGTTGAGCTCCACCACCGGGGAGGGGGCGACGGCGGCCAGCCGCCCGTACAGGACGGCGATGGTCGCCCAGTCGGTCTCCTCGTACCGCGGTGCCCGGGCGTGGCAGGCCGCGATCGCCGCCTGGAGGGCGTACGGTCCCGTCCCCGCCCGCTCCAGCGACGCGAAGCCCCGCCGGATCAGCCGCCGGTCCCAGCGCCTCCGGTTCTGGTCGGCCAGCAGCACCGGCTCGCCGTCCGGCCCGGTGCGCGCCGCCGTCCGCGAGGCCTGGAGCTCCAACAGCGCGGCGAGCCCGTGCACCTCCGGTTCGCCGGGCATCAGTCCGGCCAGCACGCGGGCCAGCCGCAGCGCGTCCTCGCACAGGCCCGGGCGCAGCCAGTGGTCGCCGGCGGTCGCCGCGTACCCCTCGTTGAAGATCAGGTAGATGACCTCCAGCACGGAGGCCAGGCGCGCCGCCCGGTCCCGGCCGCCGGGCACCTCGAAGGGCACGCCCGCCCGGGCGAGGGACCGTTTCGCCCGGACGATCCGCTGCGCGACCGTCGCCTCGGGCACCAGGAAGGCCCGGGCGATCTCCTCCGTGGTCAGGCCGCCCAGCAGCCGCAGCGTGAGCGCCACGCGCCCGTCGGCGGAGAGCACCGGGTGGCAGGCGGTGAAGACCAGCCTCAGCAGGTCGTCGTCGATGTCGTCCGGCTCGGCCGGCTCCGGTTCGTACGCGGTCTCCAGGTCGCGCCCGACCTCGGCGAGCTTGCGCGCGTATGTCTCCCGGCGGCGTACGAGGTCGACGGCGCGGTTCCTGGCCGTGGCCATGAGCCAGGCTCCCGGCCTGTCCGGGACGCCCGACTCCGGCCACTGCTCCAGGGCGGCGACCAGGGCGTCCTGCGCCAGCTCCTCCGCGATGCCCACGTCGCGGACGATCCTGGCGACGGCCGCGATGATCCGCGCCGACTCGATCCTGAACACCGTCTCCACGGCGTGGGGTGCGCTCACGCCTCCCCATGGTGCCGTACCGGCCGGTGCCCCACCGGCCGGTCCGCGCCGGTGCCCGCGCGCGTGCGTCAGCCCTCGGCGATCTCCCGCACCTCGGCGGTGATGGTCCAGTGGTCCTCGTGGGTCGCGAGGAACCGCCTGGCCCACTCGACGGCCTCGGCCTTGTCCTTGCACTGGGAGATCGAGTAGCCGCCGACGACCTCCTTCGTCTCGGTGAAGGGCCCGTCGGTGACCGACATCCGCCCGCCGGACCAGGTGACGCGGGTGCCTTCGGAGCTGGGCAGCAGCCCGGCGGTCTCCAGCATGACCCCGGCCTTGGTGATCTCCTCCAGGAGCTTGCCCATCCGCTCCTGGAGCTCGGGGCTCGGGCCCTCGGCGGGGGCGTTGTTCTCGTCGATGCGGATCATGGTCAGGAAGCGCGGCACGGCCGTCTCCTCGGGTGCGTGGGGCGGGGCCGTTCCCCGCCTCTCACCCTTACGTCGAACGGGCGGCGGCCGGATCGACACCCGGCGCGAAAAAGATTCCGGGACTTCTCCGCGGGGCCGGCCGGCTCACGTCCCGTGCGACTCGAAGCGCCAGCGGTGCACCGGGCGGGTCACCAGGTCGGCTGCCGGTTCCGGGAGTTCGGGGAGGTCCGCGTCGAGGGCGGCGTCCCACCAGGTGAGGACGAGCACCCGGTCGCCGGGGGCCGTGAAGGTCTCGCGGCGCACCGGGTGACCGGGCAGCTCCCGCGCGCGGGCCCACTCCAGGAGCTCCGCGCCGCGGCCGTCCGCCGCGCGGGCCTCCCACATCAGGGTCACCACGGTCATGAGTACAGGTTGTCCTTGCTGATCTCGTGGACGTGGTCGTGGTCGTGGCCGTGGCCGTGGCCGTGGTTCCCCGGCACGTGCGGGTCGGTGACCGGGAGGGACGAGTCCGCCGACAGCTCCAGGTCCGAGGCCGGCCGGTTGCGGGCCACCATCTCGGCGCCGAGGGCCGCGACCATCGCGCCGTTGTCGGTGCACAGCCCCGGCCGGGGCACCCGCAGCCGGATGCCGGCGCGCTCGCACCGCTCCTCGGCCAGGGCCCGCAGCCGCGAGTTGGCGGCCACGCCGCCGCCGATCATCAGGTGGTCGACGCCCTCGTCCTTGCAGGCACGCACCGCCTTGCGGGTCAGCACGTCGACGACCGCCTCCTGGAAGGACGCCGCCACGTCCCGTACCGGCACGTCCTCGCCGGCCGCGCGCTTCGCCTCGATCCAGCGGGCCACGGCCGTCTTCAGGCCCGAGAAGGAGAAGTCGTACGCGGGGTCCCGGGGGCCGCTCAGGCCGCGCGGGAACGCGATCGCGGACGGGTCGCCCTCCTTCGCCAGCCGGTCGATCACCGGCCCGCCCGGGAAGCCCAGGTCCAGCACGCGGGCGATCTTGTCGAACGCCTCGCCCGCCGCGTCGTCGATCGTCGCGCCCATGGGCCGGACGTCCGACGTGATGTCGGGGGCCAGCAGCAGCGACGAGTGGCCGCCGGAGACCAGCAGCGCCATCGTCGGCTCGGGCAGCGGACCGTGCTCCAGCTGGTCGACGCAAATGTGCGAGGCCAGGTGGTTCACGCCGTACAGGGGCTTGTCGAGCGCGAACGCGTACGCCTTGGCCGCCGACACGCCCACCAGGAGCGCGCCCGCCAGGCCGGGGCCGGCGGTGACCGCGACGCCGTCCAGGTCGCGGGCGGAGACGCCGGCCTGCTTCAGAGCGCGTTCGATGGTCGGAACCATCGCCTCCAGGTGCGCGCGGGAGGCGATCTCGGGGACGACGCCGCCGTACCGGGCGTGCGTGTCCACGCTCGACGCGACCGCGTCCGCGAGCAGGGTCGTACCGCGGACGATGCCGACGCCGGTCTCGTCGCAGGAGGTCTCGATGCCGAGGACGAGGGGTTCGTCAGCCATGACTCTCAGTTCCTTGTACGTCAGGTGCGTCGGGGGCGTCTCGCGCGTCAGGGGCGTCCTGCGCGTCGAGTGCGTGGGGCGTGCGGGGGGCGTCGGGTGCGTCCTGCGCGCGCAGGCGCATGACGAGCGCGTCGATGTTGCCGGGCTGGTAGTAGCCGCGCCGGAAGCCGATCGGCTCGAAGCCGAAGCGCTCGTACAGCTTCTGGGCACGGGTGTTGTCCACCCGCACCTCCAGCAGGACCTCGTCGCACTCGAAGGCGGTGGCGTGCTGGAGCAGGTCGGTCAGCAGCCTGGCGCCGAGTCCGGTGCCCCACTGGTCCCGGGCGACGGCGATCGTCTGAACGTCGCCGAGCCCGCCGGCCGCGGCGAGCCCGGCGTACCCCACCAGACGGTCGCCGGCCTCGGCCACGACGTAGCGCCGGGTGGCGCGCGGGCCGCGCGCGTGGGCCAGCTCGGACCAGAACATGCCCTCCGACCAGGCGTCGTCGGGGAACAGCTCCCGTTCCAGCTCCAGCACCGGCGCGATGTCCCACCAGCGCATCTCGCGCAGGACCGCGCTCACTCCGGTCACTTCGGGGTGACCACCTTGTAGTTCTTCGGCACCTGGGCGTCGGGGCGCCGCAGGTACAGCGGGCGGGGCTCCAGGAACGGCTCGCCGGCCTTCAGCAGCTCGGCCGCCAGGCCCGCGAGCGCGGCCGCCGACTGGTGCTCGGGGTCCCGCGCGTCCGGGAACACCTCGCCGTACAGCCGCGCGCCCGCGCCGACCGCCGGGAGGCCGGCGACCCGCTCGGCGACGTCGGCGGGCCGGTCGACGGCGGGCTCGGTCACGCGGGTGCGGCTGTCGTCGTAGCGCGCCCAGTAGACCTCCTTGCGGCGGGCGTCGGTCGCGACGACGAAGGGCTCCTCCAGGCCGGAGGCGTAGGCGAGCCCGTCCAGCGTGCACAGCCCGTGCACCGGGACGCCGCCCAGCGCCGAGGCGAAGGTCGCGGCGGTCACGAGGCCCACCCGCAGCCCGGTGTACGGGCCGGGGCCGACGCCGACGACGATGCCGGTCACGGCGTCGAGCCTCAGCCCGGCGTCCCGGAGCACCCGGTGGACGGCGGGCAGCAGCAGTTCCCCGTGGCGGCGCGCGTCGACCTGCGTGGACGTGGCGACGACGGAGTCGCCGTCGTGGAGGGCGACGGTGACGGCGGGGGTGGCGGTATCCATGGCGAGCAAGAGCACGCAAACAGCCTACGGCTCCGTGGCGGCGGCCATGGAGCCCCGGGTCGCGGGCCCGATCCTGCTACGGTCACACCGCATACGTACGTGGGAGAGGTGGGCAGCAACGTGGCAAGGAGCAGCTCGGGATTCGTGGCCGGGCTCACCGCGGCGGCTCTGGCCGCGGTCGGCTTCCTCGCCTACCAGGCGTCGGCCAACGTCCCCGCCGACCTGTCGGCCGCGTCTCCCGCGCCGGCCGCCTCGCCGTCGGCCCCCGCGCCGGGCGCCGGCCCGAAGAAGCCGGCCGACCCCGCGCAGGCGCTGCCGAAGCAGTCGGGCTCGGGCGTGCGGGTGGTGTACTCGCTCGGTGAGCGCCGGGTGTGGCTGGTGGGCGCGAAGGACACGGTGACGCGGACGTTCGCGGTGGTGCCGAGCACGGTCGGCCCGGCTCCCGGGACGTACGCGGTGACCTCCAGGTCGGGCAGCGTGGCCGGCTCCGACGGTGTGCGGATCGAGCACGTCGTGCGGTTCGCGACGGTCGACGGCGTGACCGTCGGCTTCAGCGCGGCCGTGGACGGCTCGCTGCCCACCCCGGACCCGTCGCGCCGGACGGGCGGCATCCGGATGAAGCGGGCCGACGGCGACGCCATGTGGACGTTCGCGACGGTCAGCTCCAAGGTCGTCGTCGTTCCCTGACGACGACGGGGCGGTGCCGCCGGCACCACCGGCCCGGTCCTGGTCCGGCTCCTGTTCCGCGGAACCGGCGTCCGACGACGGCGCGGTCGCGGTCCGTCAGCCACTTCGCGCGGCGCGCACGGCGCGTACGGCATCGCACGGTTTCCGCCGCACGCCCCCGCGTCCCCGCCGCGCCCCACGGCTCGACGGCGGTTCAGGCGGCCCTGCGGCGCTCCTCGGCGGCATGAGCCGCATCGTCCGGGGCGGTGGCGCCGGCGTGCGGGACGTCGTGGACGCGGGCGCCGGGGCCGGACGCCGGGGTCGTGCCCTCGTCCGTGCCGGTCCGGTCGCCGGCCGCGGTCGCCCGGGGCGGCGTGGAGACGGCGTTCGCCGCCGCGCACGACGCCAGCAGATCGCGCATCGACACATCCTGCTTCGACGTCGGCATGGTCGCCTCCTCGGGCTGCTGGGCAGGCGCGGTTAGGTAGACCTAACCAGGTCCTGGTACCCATGTGACCACGCCTCGGAGGTACGGCGCAACATCATGCCGACGTCTTGTCGGAAAGTACGGCCCCCGGACCGGCCCCGGACCGCTCCTCGACCGTGCCCGGACCGCCCCGGACCGCGCCCGGGACCGCGCCGGCCGGGCTACGGACCCGCCCGGCACGGCCCCGGCCGCGTCATCCCAGCGCCAGGTCCACGCCGGCCCAGCGCGTCCCGTACCCCGTCAGCGTCACGACCCGCCGCTCGTCGTCCGTGGAGCCGACGACCCGGTGGATCACGACGTGCAGCCGGTCCTCGGTGAGGTCCTCGACCTTGCCCTCGCCCCACTCCACGACCACCACCGACTCGGGCAGCGAGACGTCGAGGTCGAGGTCCTCCATCTCGTCGAGACCGCCGCCCAGGCGGTAGGCGTCGACGTGGACGAGCGCGGGGCCGCCCACCAGGGAGGGGTGGACGCGCGCGATGACGAACGTCGGGGACGTCACCGCGCCGCGCACCCCCAGCCCCTCGCCGAGGCCGCGCGTCAGGGTCGTCTTGCCGGCGCCGAGTTCGCCGGTCAGCATCACGAGGTCGCCGGGGCGCAGCAGCTTGGCGAGCGTACGGCCCAGTTCCTGCGTCTGCTCGGGGGCGTGGAGGGTGAGTCGGGCGGTGGCCGTGGCCCCCTCAGGGGCCGGGCTGTGCGGTGCTTCCATACGTGCCAACGTTAGTCGCTGCCGACACGGCCCCGACCCGTACCAGCAGGTCCGCGAGCCGGTCGGTGACCGCCTCGGGGTGCTCCAGCATCACCAGGTGCCCGCCGTCGGGGACGATGACCAGCTCGGCGTCGGGGAGCAGGTCGGCGATGGCCTCGGTGTGCGAACTGGGCGTCACCAGGTCCTGGTCGCCGGCGAGCGCCAGCGCCGGCACCTCGGCGAAGACGGTCAGCGCCTCGGCCTTGTCGTGCTCGGTGAACGCCGGGTAGAACTCGGCGACCACGTCGATGGGCGTCCCCTCGATCATCCGCTCCGCGAACCGGGCGACCGCGGGGTCGACGTCCCTCGACGAGAAGGAGTAGCGCTTGATGAGCCCGGCGAACAGATCGGCGGTCGCCTGCCGGCCACGCTCCACCAGCTCCGCCTGCGAGCCCAGCGCGCGCAGCACGCTCGGGAGCACCCGGCGCACGGCGTTGACGCCCGCGACCGGCAGCCCGTAGTTGACCTCGCCGAGGTTGCCGCAGGACGTGCCGACGAAGGCGACGCCCACGACCCGCTCCCGGATCAGCTCGGGGTACTGCTCGGCCAGCGCCATCACCGTCATCCCGCCCATCGAGTGCCCCACCAGCACCAGGGGCCCCTCGGGGGCGGCGGCGTCGATGACCGCCTTCAGGTCGCGGCCGAGCTGGTCGATGGAGACCGGCACCCGGTTCGGGCCCTGCTGCGCCGCGCCCCGCCCGGAACGGCCGTGGCTGCGCTGGTCCCAGTGGACCGTCCGGACCAGCCCGCGCAGGGCGGCGCGCTGGAAGTGCCAGGAGTCCTGGTTGAGGCAGTAGCCGTGGCTGAACACGACGGTGACGGGGCCGGGGGTCCGGCGACCGAAGAGCCGGCGGCGGCGCGGCGGCGCGGCGGCGTCCGCCTCCACCTCGTCGACCTCGTAGTACAGCTCGGTGCCGTCGTCGGCCGCGGCCCTGCCGGGCGTGCCGCGCAGCGCGCCGTACGGACCCGCGGCGTCCAGCGCGAGGCGCGCCTTGCGGCGCATGCCGCGCCCGACGGTGAGCCGCTCGATGGCGACACCGGCCGCCGCGCCCGCCGCGACCACCCCTATCGCCGCACCGGCGAACCCGGCCCGGCGCCAATTGCCGGCCGCGGCGGACAGCGCTTCCGCCGCCTCCACCGAACTGGTCTCACTCACTACGGCGCTCCTCCAGGCTCCCGCTACTCGTTCAGGTAGACGCGTGGTACCCGCGAACCGATGCGCGTCACGATCTCGTACGCGATCGTGTCCGCGGCCCGCGCCCAGTCCTCGGCGGTCGGCTCACCGTGATCGCCTGCCCCGAACAGCACCGCTTGTGCACCCGGTTCGACGACGTCTCCCCCGAGGTCGACGACGAACTGGTCCATGGCGACCCGTCCGGCGACCGTCCGCACCTTGCCGCCGACGAGGACCGGGCCGCGGCCGGACGCGTGGCGCGGGACGCCGTCGGCGTACCCCAGGGGGACCAGACCGAGGGTGGTGGGCCCCTCGGTGACGTAGTGGTGGCCGTAGCTGACGCCGTGCCCGGGCGGTACGTCCTTGACGAGCGCGACGCTCCCGACCAGCCGCATCACGGGCCGCAGGCCGAAGTCGGCCGGGCTGCCGACCTCGGGGCCCGGCGAGACGCCGTACATGGCGATCCCCGGCCGTACGAGGTCGAAGTACGTCTCCGGGAGGGTGAGCGTGGCCGGGGAGTTGGCCATGTGGCGCACCTCGGGGTCGACGCCCTCCTTCTCGGCGTACGTCAGCATTTCGTGGAAGGTCTCCAGCTGGGCGCCGATCGAGGGGTGCCCGGGCTCGTCGGCGCACGCGAAGTGCGACCACACGCCGGTGACCTTCACCAGGCCCCGGGCCTGCGCGGCGAGGGCCTCGCCGACGAGCCGCGGCCAGTCGGCGGGCTGGCAGCCGTTGCGGCCGAGGCCGGTGTCCGCCTTGAGCTGCACGCGCGCGGGCCGTGCGGTCCGGCGCGCCGCCTCGGTGACCTCCCGCAGGGCCCACATGCCGCTGACGCCCATGTCCAGGTCAGCCAGGATGCCCTCGTCCCAGGGGCCGCCGGGCGTCCACAGCCAGCACAGCAGGGGCGCGTCGATGCCGGCCGCCCGCAGCGCGAGGGCCTCGTGCGGTGTGGCGGTGCCGAGCCAGGTGGCCCCGGCCTCCAGCGCCGCCCTCGCGCACGGCACGGCGCCGTGCCCGTACGCGTCGGCCTTCACGACGCCCATGACCTGAACGTCCGTCCCCACGCGCCCGCGCAGGGCACGCACGTTGGCGCGCAGCGCGCCGAGGTCGATCTCGGCGCGGGCGCGAAGGGTCTGTGCTGTCTCACTCATCGCGCCCAGTCTCTCAGGTGCGTGCCCCGCTCCCCCCGTGTCCCCGCCCACGCGGCGGGGACCAGGCGCGACGCGGCGGAACCGGGAGGTCAGCCGCGGACGTCCCGCACGTCCCGCCAGGCTCCCGGGAGCGCGTCCGCCACGTCATGGGCCGCGACCGGGGCGTCCCGCGAGGCGCGGCGGGCCGCGAGGCCGTGCAGGTAGGCGCCGACCGACGCGGCGTCGCGCGGCGCGAGGCCGGCCGCGAGCAGGGAGCCGGCCAGGCCCGACAGGACGTCACCGCTGCCGGCCGTGGCCAGCCAGGGCGTACCGGTCGGGTTGACGCGCACCGGACCGCCGGCCGAGGCGACCAGCGTCGTCGAGCCCTTCAGCAGCACCGTCGCGCCGTACCGCCCGGCCAGTTCCCGCACCGCCTCCAGACGCCGGGACTCCACGTCCTCGCGGGCGGTGCCCAGCAGCGCGGCGGCCTCGCCCGCGTGCGGGGTGAGGACCGTGGGCGCCGGGCGGGCGCGCACCGCCGCGGGGTCCAGGTGCCGCAGCCCGTCGGCGTCCACCAGGACGGGGACGTCCGAGCCGAGGACGTCGTCCACGCCCGGCGTGTCGCCCAGGCCCGGGCCGATCACCCACGCCTGGACGCGCCCCGCCTTGGCGGGCGGCCCGGCGTGCACCAGGGTCTCCGGGTGGCGGGCCAGCACCGCGTCGCCGGCCGGCCCCACGTACCGCACGGCCCCGGCGCCGCCGCGCAGCGCCCCGGTGACCGCCAGGACGGCCGCGCCGGGGTAGCGCGCCGAGCCGGCGACGATGCCGACGACGCCCCGCCGGTACTTGTCGCTCTCCCCCACCGGGACGGGCAGCAGCCGCGCCACGTCCGCGTGCTGAAGGGCCTCGACGTCCGGCTCCGGCGGCAGGGAGAGCCCGATGCCGACGAGCCGCAGCGCCCCCGCGCGCTCCCTGCCCGGATCGATCAGCAGGCCCGGCTTGTACGCCCCGAACGTCACCGTGACGTCGGCGTGCACCGCCTCCCCGGTGACCTCCCCCGTGTCGGCGTCCACGCCGCTCGGCAGGTCGACGGCGACCAGCACGGCACCGCTGTCGCGCGCCGCCCGCACCACCCGCGCCGCCTCCGGCCGCAGCCCGCCGCGCCCGCCGATCCCGGTGATGCCGTCCACCACCAGGTCGGCGCGCTCCGGCGCCGCCGACGGGTCCTCCACCACGCGGCCCCCGGCGGCCCGCAGCGCCGTCAGCCCGCCCTCGTGGGCGCGCGGGCCCAGCAGCACCGCCGACACGCCCGCGCCCCGGCGCGCCAGCCGGGCGCCCGCGTACAGCGCGTCACCGCCGTTGTCGCCGCTGCCGACGAGCAGCACCACCCGGGCGCCGTAGACGCGGCCGAGGAGCCCGGCGCACGCGGCCGCCAGCCCCGCGGCCGCCCGCTGCATCAGCGCGCCGTCCGGCAGCCTCGCCATCAACTCGGCCTCGGCGGCCCGTACTGTCTCCACGCGGTAAGCGGTACGCATGGCTCAACCCTCCGCGATCACCACCGCCGACGCCACCCCCGCGTCATGGCTGAGCGACACGTGCCACTTCCGTACGCCGAGCTGCGCGGCGCGCGCCGCGACCGTGCCGCGCACCCGCAGCCGGGGCTGCCCGGTGTCCTCGACGTACACCTCGGCGTCCGTCCACTGGAGCCCGGCCGGTGCGCCGAGGGCCTTGGCGAGCGCCTCCTTCGCCGCGAACCGCGCCGCGAGCGAGGCCGTCCCGCGCCGCTCCCCGCTCGGCAGCAGCAGCTCCCGCTCCACGAACAGCCGCTCCGCCATGTGCGGCGTACGCTCCAGCGCCGCGGCGAACCGGTCGATCTCCGCCACGTCGATCCCCACCCCGATGATCATTCGACGGTGACCGACTTCGCCAGGTTGCGCGGCTGGTCCACCTCGTTGCCCCGGGCCGTCGCCAGCTCGCAGGCGAACACCTGGAGCGGCACGGTCGACACCATCGGCTGGAGCAGCACCGGCGTGGCCGGGATGCGGATCAGGTGGTCGGCGTAGGGCGTCACCGCCTCGTCGCCCTCCTCCGCGATCACGATGGTGCGGGCGCCGCGCGCCCGGATCTCCTGGATGTTCGACACGATCTTGTCGTGCAGGACCGACCGCCCGCGCGGCGAGGGGACCACCACGACGACCGGCAGGTCCTCCTCGATCAGCGCGATCGGCCCGTGCTTCAGCTCACCGGCGGCGAAGCCCTCGGCGTGCATGTACGCCAGCTCCTTGAGCTTGAGCGCGCCCTCCAGGGCGACCGGGTAGCCCACGTGCCGGCCCAGGAACAGCACGGTGTCCTTGTCCGCCAGCGACCGCGCCAGTTCCCGCACCGGCTCCATGGTCTCCAGGACCCGGTCGACGTCGTCCGCGATCCTGGCCAGGTCCCGGACGACCGACCGGATCTCGTCGCCCCACTTCGTCCCGCGCACCTGCCCCAGGTAGAGGGCCAGCAGGTACACGGCCACGAGCTGCGTCAGGAACGCCTTGGTGGACGCGACCGCCACCTCCGGCCCGGCGTGCGTGTAGAGCACCCCGTCCGACTCGCGCGGGATGGTCGAGCCGTTGGTGTTGCAGACGGCCAGCACCCGGGCCCCCTGGGCGCGGGCGTGGCGCAGCGCCATCAGGGTGTCCATGGTCTCGCCCGACTGCGAGATGGCGATCACCAGCGTCCGCTGGTCCAGGATCGGGTCCCGGTAGCGGAACTCGCTCGCCAGCTCCACCTCGCACGGGACGCGGGTCCAGTGCTCGATGGCGTACTTGGCGATCAGCCCGGCGTGGAAGGCCGTGCCGCACGCCACGATCACCACCTTGTGCGCCTCGCGCAGGACGGCGTCGGGGATCCGCAGCTCGTCCAGCCGCAGCGAGCCGCCGCCGTCGATCCGGCCCAGCAGGGTGTCGGCGACCGCCTTGGGCTGCTCGGCGATCTCCTTGAGCATGAAGTAGTCGTAGCCCCCCTTCTCGGCGGCCGAGGCGTCCCAGTCGACGTGGTACGAGCGCACGTCGGCGGGCGCCCCGTCGAAGTCGGTGACCGTCACCCCGTCCCGGCGCAGCTCCACCACCTGGTCCTGCCCGAGTTCGATCGCCGAGCGGGTGTGGGCGATGAACGCGGCCACGTCGGAGGCGAGGAACGCCTCCCCCTCGCCGACCCCCACCACCAGCGGCGAGTTGCGCCGGGCGCCCACGACCACGTCCGGCTGGTCGGCGTGCACCGCGACGAGGGTGAAGGCCCCCTCCAGCCGGCGGCACACCAGCCGCATGGCCTCCGCCAGGTCGCCGCAGGAGGAGAACTCCTCGGCCAGCAGGTGGGACACGACCTCGGTGTCCGTCTCGGACTCCAGCGTGTGTCCCCGCTCGGCCAGTTCGGCGCGCAGCGGGGCGAAGTTCTCGATGATGCCGTTGTGGACGACGGCGACCCGCCCCGCGTTGTCGAGGTGCGGGTGGGCGTTGGCGTCGGTCGGCCCGCCGTGCGTCGCCCACCGGGTGTGCCCGATCCCCGCGCTCCCGGTCGGCAGCGGCCGGCCGTCCAGCTCCTTCTCCAGGTTGACGAGCTTGCCCGCCTTCTTGGCCGCGGCCATCGAGCCGTCGGAGAGCACCGCGACGCCGGCCGAGTCGTAGCCCCGGTACTCGAGCCGCCTGAGGCCCGCGATCACCACATCAAGCGCCGACTGCCCGCCGACGTAACCCACGATTCCGCACATGCCGAGCAGCCTACGACCGACGCCCCGTCACGGCACCGTGCCGCCCCGCGTCAGGTCTTCGCCCGGTACGCCCGCATGGCCAGCGGGTAGAACACGGCGGCTATGCCCACCGCCCAGACCAGCGACCACATCACCGGCCGGCCGACCTCGCCGCCCAGGAGCAGGCCGCGGAAGGCGTCCGACAGGTGCGTCACCGGGTTGACGTTCACCCAGGCCTGGAGCCAGCCGGGCATCGTGTCGACCACCACGAACGCGCTGCTGGTGAACGTGATCGGGAAGATCAGCGTGAACCCGAACGCCTGCACCTTCTCCGCGTCGCCCGCCAGCATCCCGATGAGCACCGCGCACCACGAGACGGCCGCCGCGAACAGGATGACCAGCAGCACCCCGAACAGGAAACCGCCCAGGCCACCGGTGATCCGGAAGCCCAGCGCCAGCCCGAGCGCGATCATCAGGACGATCGCCCACACGTGCTTGACCAGGTCGGCGGCGATCCGCCCGAACAGCGGCGCCGACCGGGCTATCGGCAGGCTCCTCAGCCGGTCGAAGACGCCCTTCGTCAGGTCGGTGTTGAGGGCCATCGCCGTGTAGATCGTCATGAAGAGGGTGTTCTGGACGATGATCCCCGGCAGCGCGTACTTCAGGTACGCGTCGGGCGACCCGGCCATCTGCCCGCCCATCACGTACGTGAAGAGGAGCACGAACATGATCGGCGTGATGCTGTAGTCGACGAGCTCCAGCGGGTTGTGCTTGACGGCCACCAGGCTGCGCCAGGCCATCGTGGCGGTCTGCCGCAGGCCCGCGCCGGACCGCACCCGGCCGCCCGCGGTCAGGGGCGCGCCGGCCGTCGTCGTGGCGGTCATGCCGAACTCACCACCTTGTCGATGTCGCTGTCGTCGGGCTCCGTGTCGCCGCCCCCGCGCCCGTCCCCGTCACCGTCGCCCGGTTCCGCGCGGTGCCCGGTGAGGGCCAGGAACACCTCGTCCAGCGACGAGCGGCGCAGCGTCAGCTCGCCCACCGCGATGCCGGCCCCGTCCAGCCGCCGCACGACGGCGGGCATCAGCTCCGGGCCGTTCACCGGAGCGGTGATCACGTCGCCCTCGATCTGCGTCTGGTGCCCGGCGGCCTCGGCGACCAGCGCGTGGGCGCCCGCCAGGTCGTCCGCGCGCACCGGGCGCACCTGGAGGACCTGCCCGCCGACCTGCGACTTCAGCTCGTCGGGAGTGCCCTCGGCGATGACCCGGCCCCGGTCGATCACCACGATGTCGTCGGCGAGCATGTCCGCCTCGTTCAGGTACTGCGTGGTCAGCAGGGCGGTCACCCCCTCGGCCACCAGGCCGCGCAGCATGTCCCACAGCTCGCCCCGGCTGCGCGGGTCCAGGCCGGTGGTCGGCTCGTCGAGGAACAGGATCCGCGGCCGCCCCACCAGGCTGGCCGCCAGGTCCAGCCGGCGCCGCATACCGCCCGAGTACGTCTTCACCGCGCGGCCCGCCGCGTCGGCCAGGTGGAACCGGTCCAGCAGCTCCGCCGCCCGGGCCCTGGCCTCCCGCCGCGGCATTCCCAGCAGGCGTCCGATCAGCAGCAGGTTCTCCGTGCCCGTCAGGTTCTCGTCGACCGCCGCGTACTGCCCGGTGAGGCCGACCAGCGAGCGCACGACCCCGGCCTCCCGGACCACGTCGTGCCCCGCGACCACGGCCCGGCCCGCGTCCGGCGCCAGCAGGGTGGCGAAGATCCGGACGGCCGTGGTCTTCCCCGCCCCGTTCGGCCCCAGCAGCCCCAGCACCGTCCCGGTGCGGGCGGCGAGGTCCACACCGGCCAGCGCCTGCGTCTCCTTGAACCGTTTGGCCAGGCCTTCCGCCTGGATCGCGTACGTCATGGGACCGTCCCCTCGGCTCGGGTCGTACCACGCGAACGCCGGAGCGCCGACGCCCACCTACCCCACAACTGTGACGCACGCCACTGACATTCCGCCCGGTGGCAGGGTGACCGAGCACACGGCCCACAACACCGCCGCAAGCACGACAATGGCCGTGTGATCACTTCGCCGCCACGAAGCGCCGCCCACCGCCGTGCGGACACTCCGTACGTCGACCTCACCCGCGACGAGTGGAGCGCGCTGCGCGACAAGACGCCGCTGCCCCTCACCGCGGAGGAGGTCGAGCGGCTGCGCGGCCTCGGCGACGTCATCGACCTCGACGAGGTCCGCGACATCTACCTGCCGCTCTCCCGCCTGCTGAACTTGTACGTCGGCGCCACCGCGAACCTGCGCGGCGCGCTGAACACGTTCCTCGGCGAGAAGAGCGCCCAGCGCGGCACCCCCTTCGTCATAGGGGTCGCCGGTTCCGTCGCGGTCGGCAAGTCCACCGTCGCCCGGCTCCTCCAGGCGCTGCTCGCCCGCTGGCCCGAGCACCCCCGGGTGGAGCTGGTGACCACCGACGGGTTCCTGCTGCCCATGAAGGAGCTCCAGGCGCGCGGCCTGATGTCCCGGAAGGGTTTCCCCGAGTCGTACGACCGGCGCGCCCTGACCCGGTTCGTGGCCGACATCAAGGCGGGCAAGGACGAGGTCACCGCGCCCGTCTACTCCCACCTGATCTACGACATCGTCCCCGGCCAGCGCCTCACCGTCCGGCGGCCGGACATCCTGATCGTCGAGGGCCTCAACGTCCTGCAGCCCGCGCTGCCCGGTCAGGACGGCCGCACGCGCGTCGGCCTCGCCGACTACTTCGACTTCTCGGTGTACGTCGACGCGCGCCCCGAGGACATCGAGGCCTGGTACCTGAATCGTTTCCGCAAGCTGCGGGCCACCGCGTTCCAGAACCCCTCCTCGTACTTCCAGAAGTACACCCAGGTCAGCGAGGAGGAGGCGCTCGACTACGCCCGTACCATGTGGCGGACCATCAACAAGGTGAACCTGCTGGAGAACGTGGCACCGACCCGGGGCCGTGCCACGCTCGTCGTGCGCAAGGGCCCGGACCACAAGGTCCAGCGGCTCTCCCTGCGCAAGCTCTGACGCTCCGGACATCCGGAGCCCGGACACCGGAAGGATCCCCGCGGCCGTGCTGCACCTGCGCCTGATCGTCCCCGCCGACCGTACCGACGAGGTGGTCGGCACCATCGAGCGGACGGTCGGCACCGCCCACCTCGTCGTCGTGCCGGGCGCCGCCCGCGACCCGGTGGGCGACCTGGTCCTGTGCGACGTGGCGCGCGAGGCGGGCGACGGCCTGATCTCCGACCTGTGCGCCCTGGGCATCGACAAGTCGGGGTCGATCGCCCTGGAGGACATCGGCCTGTCGCTGTCGGAGCGCGCCGAGAAGGCGGAGGCGGACGCGCCCGGCGAGGGCGCCGACGCCGTCCTGTGGGAGCAGCTCCAGGACGCCACGCACGAGGAGTCCACGCTCAGCGTCACGTACGTGGCGTTCCTGACGCTCGCCACGATGATCGCGGCCTGCGGCGTGGTCCTGGACAACGCCATCCTGATCGTGGGGGCCATGGCGGTGGGCCCGGAGTTCGGCCCGCTCGCCGGGATCTGCACGGCGCTGGTGCAGCGCCGGCCGCGCCTGGCCGTACGGTCGCTGGTGGCCCTGCTGGTGGGATTCGCGGCGGCCATGGCGCTGACGGTCCTGTTCAGCCTGGCCATGGACGCGCTGGGGCTGTTCTCCGAGAGCATGCTGCACGGCGACCGCCCCAACACCGGCTTCATCTACGCGCCGGACCGGTTCTCGTTCGTCGTCGGCCTCCTCGCGGGTGCCGCCGGCACCCTCTCGCTGACCTCCGCGAAGTCCGGGGCGCTGGTCGGGGTGGCCATCTCGGTCACCACCGTGCCCGCGGCGGCCAACGCGGCGGTGGCGCTCGGCTACGGCGACCTCGCCCAGACCAAGGGCTCCGTCGAGCAGCTGCTGCTGAACCTGCTGGCGATCGTGCTCGCCGGGACGCTGACGCTCCTGGCGCAGAAGTTCTTCTGGGCCCGCCGGCGGCGCCGTACCCGGCAGGCCTGACGGCCCGCGGGCCGTATCGGGGCCCGGTACGCCGAAGGGGCGCCCCCGCCGTCACCGGCGGGGGCGCCCCTTCGGCGTGACGGGTGTCAGCCCAGCGCGGACTTCACCACGTCGGCGAGCTCCCCGGCGACCGAGCGGGCCTGCTCGATGTCGGCGGCCTCGACCATGACGCGGACCAGCGGCTCGGTGCCCGACGGGCGGAGCAGGACGCGGCCGGTGCTGCCGAGGCGGCGCTCGGCGTCCGCGACCGCGCTGCCCAGCTCGGCGGAGGTCTTCACGCGCGTCTTGTCGACGTCCTTGACGTTGATCAGGACCTGCGGCAGGCGCTCCATGACCCCGGCCAGGTCGGCCAGCGGCCGCCCGGTGGCCGCGACCCGCGCGGCGAGCATCAGGCCGGTCAGGGTGCCGTCGCCGGTGGTGGCGTGGTCCAGCACGATGACGTGACCGGACTGCTCACCGCCCAGGGCGTAGCCGTGCTCCTTCATCGACTCCAGCACGTAGCGGTCGCCGACCGCCGTCTGCACGAGCTGCAGGCCCTCGCGCTCCATGGCGAGCTTGAAGCCCAGGTTCGACATGACCGTCGCGACCACGGTGTCGCCGCGCAGGGTCCCGGCCTCGCGCATGGCGAGGGCGAGCACGGCGAGGATCTGGTCGCCGTCCACCTCGGTGCCCGTGTGGTCGACGGCCAGGCAGCGGTCGGCGTCCCCGTCGTGGGCGATGCCGAGGTCCGCGCCGTGCTCGACGACGGCGGCCTTCAGCATCTCCAGGTGCGTGGAGCCGCAGCCGTCGTTGATGTTGAGCCCGTCCGGGGTGGCACCGATCGTGATGACCTCGGCCCCCGCCTGCTGGAACGCGGCGGGCGACACGCCGGACGCCGCGCCGTGCGCCTCGTCGAGCACGATCTTCAGCCCGTCGAGCCGGTTCGGCAGGACGCTCAGCAGGTGGGCGACGTACTGGTCGAAGCCCTCGTGGTAGTCGGCGATCCGGCCGACACCGGCGCCGGTCGGCCGGTCCCACGGCTCACCGGTGCGGTGCTGGTCGTACACGGCCTCGATGCGGTCCTCCAGCTCGTCGGCCAGCTTGTGGCCGCCGCGCGCGAAGAACTTGATGCCGTTGTCCGGCATGGCGTTGTGGCTGGCGGAGAGCATCACGCCCAGGTCGGCGCCGAGCGCGCCCGTCAGGTACGCCACGGCCGGCGTCGGCAGCACGCCGACCCGCATGACGTCCACACCGGCGCTCGCGAGGCCCGCCACGACGGCGGCCTCCAGGAACTCTCCCGACGCACGGGGGTCACGCCCGACCACGGCGGTCGGCCGATGTCCTGCAAAGGTCCCCGCCTCGGCGAGCACGTGCGCCGCCGCGACCGACAGACCGAGCGCCAGCTCCGCCGTCAGATCCGCGTTGGCGACACCGCGCACACCATCCGTGCCGAAGAGTCGTCCCACAGCTGTCCTCCGAGTTACTCCGAAAAAGCAAGGTGAAGCGTATAGACGTACGCCCCGGCAGCACGGAGGTGCCGCCGGGGCGTACGTTGAGCAGACCGAGCAGGCGTGATTAACGCTTGCTGTACTGCGGGGCCTTACGGGCCTTCTTGAGACCGGCCTTCTTGCGCTCGACGGCACGGTCGTCGCGGCTCAGGAAGCCGGCCTTCTTCAGCGGGCCGCGGTTGTTGTCCACGTCCGCCTCGTTCAGGGCGCGGGCCACGCCGAGGCGCAGGGCGCCGGCCTGGCCGGAGACGCCGCCACCCGAGATGCGGGCGATGACGTCGTAGCGGTTGTCCAGCTCGAGCACCTTGAAGGGCTCGTTGACTTCCTGCTGGTGGACCTTGTTCGGGAAGTAGTCCTCGAGCGTACGCCCGTTGATCTTCCACTTGCCGGTGCCCGGGACGATCCGGACGCGGGCGATGGCGTTCTTGCGGCGGCCCAGGCCGGCGGCCGGCTGCGGCTCGCCGAAGCGGGACGCGAGCGACTCGGAGGTGTACTCGCCCTCGACGGGCACCTCGGACTCGAAGGTGGTGACCTCGGCGTAGGTCTCCTCGCCCTCGATGGGGTTCTCAACAGTGGTCTCGGCCACGATGCTCCTCAGATTTCTTTCGTTCTTAGGGGGTGGCCGGAACTACTGCGCGACCTGGGTGATCTCGAACGGGACCGGCTGCTGGGCAGCGTGCGGGTGGTTCTCGCCCGCGTACACCTTCAGCTTCGAGAGCATCTGACGGCCGAGGGAGTTCTTGGGGATCATGCCCTTGATGGCCTTCTCGACGGCCTTCTCGGGGTTCTTGTCCAGCAGCTCGTCGTAACGGACGGAGCGCAGACCACCCGGGTAGCCGGAGTGGCGGTAGGCCATCTTCTGGGTCTTCTTGTTGCCGGACAGGTGGACCTTGTCAGCGTTGATGATGATGACGAAGTCGCCCATGTCCATGTGCGGCGCGTAGACGGGCTTGTGCTTGCCTCGCAGGAGGTTCGCAGCCGTCGTCGCCAGACGGCCCAGGACAACGTCCCGCGCGTCGATGATGTGCCACTGGCGAGTCACGTCGCCGGGCTTGGGGCTGTACGTACGCACTTCGTAGCCTTCGCTTCTTCAGTGGATGGAGTCCAGACACACCTGAAGCGATCATGCAGCTGGGGCCCACACTGCCGGGAACACCGCCCGTATGCGAGCCACTGGTAACTGCTCCAGGGAACTTGCGTAAGGGCTCTTCGCGTAAGAACGACGAAGCCAATACGCATAACAAACGGCAACAGTACCCGCGCCGCCCCCGACGGGTCAAAACCGGTCCGCCACGCACGGCACGGACCGGCCGGAACCGGTCAGGGCGCGCCCAGGGCACGGGCGAGGGCCAGCGCCTGGTTGCGGGTGAACTTCCCGGTGATCTCGGCGTTCCCGCCGGTCAGCGGACTCATGATGAGGAAGCTGCTGACCAGCCGGTCCTCGCCGAGCACGAAGGCCAGCTGGTTCTCCGGCTCCGGCTGCGCGGCGACCTTCCCGGTCAGCTTCGCGAAAGCGGCCCGGTCGGCGTCCCGGAAGGTGACGGCCACCTTCCAGCCGCCCCCTCCCTCGGCCTCCACGACCCGCACGTCCTGGAAACGCGCGACGGACATGCCGCCCGATTCCTTGGCCACGACGCACTCGTCCCGGTTGTCGGAGGTGAAGGACCGTCCCTCCGGGGGCGGAGACTCACCGACGGGCAGCTGCGCCCACTCCTTGTCCGGGTAGCACAGTCCCTGCCGGACGCTCTCCACCTCCAGGATCCGCAGCGGCTCGACCGGCGCGCCGATCGCCCCGTCCGCCTCCCAGGGCCGTACGACCGCGAGCAGCGCCCCCGTCACGACCACCACCGCCGCCGCCACCGCCCACGGCAGCCGGGGGCGCCGCGCCCACGGGCCGGGAAGGGCCCCCCGGCCCGTGGGCGCGGCCGCGGCCGTGGCCAGCGCGGCCGTCCGCCCGGGTGCCGGCACCGGGCCGGTCGGCGCCTCCGGGTCCACCTGGCGCCGGGCCTCCTCCACCGCCCGGAGCCGCTCCCGCCGGTGGCGCTCGATCTCGGCCGTCCACGCGGGGCTCAGCCACTCGCGGCGCGCGTCCGACCCGCCCTCCAGCCGGGCCGAGCAGTACGCCAGGACGTCGGCCGGGGCGGGCCGGTCCGCCGGGTCGAGGGCCAGGCAGGGCAGCACCAGGGGCTCCAGCTCGCCCGGCAGCCCCGACACGTCCAGGTCGCCGGTGGCGGCCCGCACCAGCTGCTCCAGCGCCGGGCCGGCGCCGCCGTCGCGGTAGGGCGCCCGGCCGACGGCCAGGTGGAAGAGCGTGGCGCCCAGCGAGAAGACGTCCGAGGCGGCGGTCGTCGGCTCGCCGCGCGCCTGCTCGGGCGCCGCGTAGGCGACCGTGCCGAGGGCGACCTCGGTCCGGGTCACGTCGTGGGCCTGCGAGATGCCGAAGTCGATCACCCGGGGGCCGTCGAGCGGCAGCAGGACGTTGGACGGCTTGACGTCCCGGTGCACCAGACCCGCCGTGTGCAGGGACACCAGCGCCTCGGCCATGCCCGCCGCGACCCAGTACAGGGCTCGCGGGGCGAGCGGGCCGCACCGTTCGACGAGGTCCTTCAGCGAGGGCGCGGGGACGTACTCGGTGGCCATCCACGGCACCTCGGCCGTGGCGTCCGCCTCCACCACGCTCGCGGTGTAGACGCCCCGCACCCGCTGGGCCAGACCCACCTCCCGGGCGAACCGCCGCCGGTCGTCCTCGCCCACGTTGAGCAGCGTCTTGACCGCCACCAGCCGCCCGCCCGGAGAGCGGGCGAGATAGATCCGCCCCATCCCGCCACTGGCGAGCTCCGCGAGCACGGTGAACGGCCCGAATCCATACCCCGGACGCATCGGCCCCACCCCCCGGGCGGCACCCTACCCGCGCGGGCCCGGCCGCACGCCGTTATCGCACCCGCTCCACCCGGCGCTCGTCCCACACCGGCTCCGGCGTCTCGCGCACGGCACCGTCCGACCCGAAGACCAGGTACCGGTCGAAGGAGCGCGCGAACCAGCGGTCGTGCGTGACCGCCAGCACCGTCCCCTCGTACGCCTCCAGCCCCACCTGGAGCGCCTCCGCCGACTCCAGGTCCAGGTTGTCCGTGGGCTCGTCCAGCAGCAGCGCGGTGGTCCCCGCCAGCTCCAGCAGCAGGATCTGGAACCGCGCCTGCTGCCCGCCCGACAGCCGGTCGAAGACCTGGTCGCCCTGGCGTTCCAGCTCGTAGCGCCGCAGCGCGGACATCGCGCCGCCCCGGTCCTTGGCGTGCTCGGTCCACAGGATGTCGACCAGGGTGCGGCCCATCAGCTCCGGGTGGGCGTGCGTCTGGGCGAAGTGCCCGGGCACCACCCGCGCGCCCAGCTTCCACGACCCGCTGTGGGCGACGTCCTCACCGGCCAGCAGCCGCAGGAAGTGCGACTTGCCCGAGCCGTTCGAGCCCAGGACGGCGACCCGCTCCCCGTAGAAGACCTCCAGGTCGAACGGCTTCATCAGCCCGACCAGTTCCAGCCCCGCGCACGTCACGGCCCGCACCCCGGTGCGCCCGCCGCGCAGCCGCATCCGGATGTCCTGCTCGCGCGGCGGCTCCGGCGGCGGGCCGGCCTCCTCGAACTTCCGCAGCCGGGTCTGGGCGGCCTGGTAGCGGGAGGCCAGCCCGTCGTTGTACGCGGCCTTGTTCTTCAGGGTGTGGACCAGCTGCTTGAGCTGCGCGTGCTTCTCCTCCCAGCGCCGCTGGAGCTCCTCGAACCGGGCGAACCGCTCCCGCCGCGCCTCGTGGAACGTCCCGAAGCCCCCGCCGTGCACCCACACGTCCGACCCCGCCGGCCCCGGCTCCACGGCCACGATCTTCTCGGCGGCCCGGGCCAGCAGCTCCCGGTCGTGCGACACGAACAGCACCGTCTTGCGGGTCTCCGCGAGCCGCTCCTCCAGCCACCGCTTGCCGGGCACGTCGAGGTAGTTGTCCGGCTCGTCGAGGAGCAGCACCTCCTCGGGGCCGCGCAGCAGCGCCTCCAGCACCAGCCGCTTCTGCTCCCCGCCGCTGAGCGTGCGCACCTCACGGAACTGCGCCTTGTCGTACGGCACGCCCAGCGCGGCCATGGTGCACATGTCCCAGACGGTCTCGGCCTCGTACCCCCGCGCCTCCGCCCAGTCGCTCAGCGCCTGCGCGTACGCCATCTGCGCGGCCTCGTCGTCGACCGTCAGGATCAGGTGCTCGGCGGCGTCCACCGCGGCCGCCGCCTCCCGGATCCGCGCCGGGGAGACCGACACCAGCAGGTCCCGTACGCTCCGCTCGTCGCGCACCGAGCCGACGAACTGCGGCATCACGCCCAGCCCGCCCGAGACGGTCACCGTCCCGCCGTGCGGTTCGAGGTCCCCCGCGATCAGCCGCAGCAGCGTGGTCTTGCCGGCCCCGTTGGCGCCCACGAGCGCGACCACCGCGCCCTCGCCGACCCGGAACGACACATCACCGAGCAGCACCCGCCCGTCCGGCAGGTAGTACTCCAGATGCGCGACCTCTACATGTCCCATGGCCGCATTCTCCCCGGGGGCCGCCCCGGCCCCAACCGGTTTAGGATGCGCGGCATGAGCTTTGGGGGGCCTCAGTGGCCGCAGCAGCCGCAGGATCCGTACCAGCAGGACCCGTTCCAGCGCCGGCAGGAGCCGTACCGGCAGGACCAGCCGTACACGGCGCAGACGCCGGACTGGAGCGCGCTGGCCGAGGCGTCCGCCGCCCGCACGCGCCGTAAGCGCCTGCTGCTCGTCGGCGGTGCCGCGCTCGCCACCGCGCTCGTGGGCACCGTGATCGCGGCGGCCATCGTCTCCACCAACAAGAAGGACGACGACGGCGCCAACCTCGCCGACACCACCAGCGCGGCCCCCGAGCTGCCCACCGACACGGCCAAGCCCCAGCCGTCGTTCTCCTCGGTCGCTCCCCCGCCCCCGCCGGACCCGATGGACTTCATCTCCAGCGCCGCCAAGGACAAGGCGCCGCTCAGCGCCGAGTCCCTCTTCCCCGGCAAGAAGCTCACGGTGGGCGACCGCGTCCACAAGAAGGGCGCCACCGCCTCCACCACCGCCTGCGCGGCGGCGGCGGAGGACGGCCTCGGCGCGGTCCTGGAGCGGAACGGCTGCCGGCGCGTCGTCCGGGCCACGTACGAGAAGGACGGCGTCGCCGTGACGGTCGGCGTCGCGGTCTTCGACACGCAGGCGGCCGCGCTCAAGGCCAAGGAGCAGGCGGCCGGCGGTATCGCCCCGCTCGCGGGCTCCGGTGTCGGCGGGTTCTGCCAGTCGCAGACGGTGTGCCTGCGCCGCGCCAACGCGCTGGGCCGGTACGCCTACTTCACGCAGGCGGGCTTCACCAACGGCAAGAAGGTCACCACGGGCGACCGGGCCGTCTTCAAGATCAGCGACGACCTCGGGACGTTCACCTTCAACCAGATCTACGCCCGGGGCCGCGCCCAGGCCTCAGCAGCAGCCACCGCTCCCGCCGCCGGCCAGTGACCGCTTGTTGCGGGCCTCCAGGTTCCGGGCGGCCAGCAGCCCGTCGGCCGGGTAACCGACCTCCTCCAGCGTGAGGCCGTGCGGCCGCACCACGTGGACGGCCGAGTCCCGCACCCCGGCGGCCAGCACCTTGCCCGGCCAGTCCACCGGCCGGTGCCCGTCGCCGACGAACAGCAGCGCGCCGACCAGCGAGCGGACCATGTTGTGGCAGAAGGCGTCCGCCTTGACGGTGGCCTCCAGGACACCGGACGGCAGCCGCTCCCACCGCAGTTCCTGGAGGGTGCGGATCGTCGTGGCCCCCTCCCGCCTCTTGCAGTAGGCGGCGAAGTCGTGCTCCCCCAGCAGCGGCTCGGCGGCGGCGTTCATGGCGTCGACGTCCAGCGGCCAGTCGTGCCACAGGATGTGCCCGCGCAGCAGCGGGTCGACCCCGCCGGGGGTGTCCGTCACCCGGTACGCGTACCGCCGCCAGATCGCCGAGAACCGCGCGTTGAACCCGGCCGGCGCCTCCTCGACCCGCCACACCCGCACGTCGTGCCCCAGCCGCCCGGCCAGCCGCCGCAGCAGCTTCTCCCGGTGCTCGGCCCACACCGCCTCCGGCAGGTCGACGTGGGCGACCTGCCCGCGCGCGTGCACCCCGGCGTCCGTCCGCCCGGCGACGGTCAGCTCGTACGTCTCGGAGGACCGCGTCACCGTGCGCAGCGCGTCCTCGATCTCGCCCTGCACGGTCCGCTGCCCGCCGGCCTGCTTGGCCCAGCCGTGGAAGTCCTTGCCGTCGTAGGACAGGTCCAGCCGCACCCGTACGCGCCCGGGCTTCACCTCATCGCTCACGCGATCCATCCTCTCAAGTGGCCTGATCACGCCGGACGGGCCCGCCCCCCGTGAGGGGGACGGGCCCGTCGCCGTGCCTTCAGAACGCGGTTCAGGCGTCCTTGGACTCTTCGGCCGGAGCCTCGTCGGCCTTGGTGTCCTCGGCCTTGGCGGCCTCGTCGGACTCCTTGACGGCGCGCTTGGTGGCGGCCTCGGCCTCGGCGACGGTCGCCTTCTTGGCGATCTCACCCTCGACCAGCTCGATCACGGCCATCGGGGCGTTGTCGCCACGACGGTTGCCGATCTTGGTGATGCGGGTGTAGCCACCCGGGCGCTCGGCGTAGCGCGGAGCGATCTCGGTGAAGAGCGTGTGGACGATGCCCTTGTCCGTGATCGTCTGCAACACCAGGCGACGGTTGTGGATGTCGCCCTTCTTCGCCTTGGTGATCAGGCGCTCGGCGACCGGACGCAGGCGGCGGGCCTTGGCCTCGGTCGTGGTGATGCGGCCGTGCTCGAAGAGCGACTTCGCGAGGTTCGCGAGGAGCAGCTTCTCGTGCGCGGCGCTGCCGCCCAGACGGGCACCCTTGGCGGGCTTCGGCATGGTGTTTCTCCTTGTGATCTGCCCCGGCCGTATCAGGTACCGGGGTCAGGGCCCCGCAGGCGGTCGCCTGCGGGCAGTGATCAGTACTGCTCGGTCTCGACGAAGCCCGCGTCCGCGTCGTCGTCGGCGCCGAAGGCGTCGGCGGCGGCGGTCGGGTCGAATCCGGGCGGGCTGTCCTTGAGGGCCAGGCCCATGCCGGCCAGCTTCGCCTTGACCTCGTCGATCGACTTCGCACCGAAGTTGCGGATGTCGAGCAGGTCGGCCTCGGAACGCGCCACGAGCTCACCCACGGAGTGGATGCCCTCGCGCTTGAGGCAGTTGTACGAACGAACGGTGAGCTCGAGCTCCTCGATCGGCAGCGCGAGGTCGGCGGCGAGGGCGGCGTCCGTGGGGGACGGGCCCATGTCGATGCCCTCGGCGTCGATGTTGAGCTCACGGGCCAGACCGAACAGCTCGACCAGGGTCTTGCCGGCCGACGCCATGGCGTCGCGCGGACGCATGGCCTGCTTGGTCTCGACGTCCACGATCAGCTTGTCGAAGTCGGTGCGCTGCTCGACACGCGTCGCCTCGACCTTGTACGTGACCTTCAGGACCGGCGAGTAGATCGAGTCGACCGGGATGCGGCCGATCTCCTGGCCCACCTGCTTGTTCTGGACGGCGGAGACGTAGCCGCGACCGCGCTCGACGGTCAGCTCCATCTCCAGCTTGCCCTTGCCGTTCAGCGTGGCGAGCACCAGGTCGGGGTTGTGCACCTCGACACCGGCCGGCGGGGCGATGTCGGCCGCGGTCACGAGGCCCGGGCCCTGCTTGCGCAGGTACATCACGACCGGCTCGTCGTGCTCGCTGGACACGACCAGCTGCTTGATGTTCAGGATGAGGTCGGTGACGTCCTCCTTGACACCCGGCACGGTGGTGAACTCGTGCAGGACGCCGTCGATGCGGATGGACGTGACGGCCGCACCCGGGATCGAGGAGAGGAGCGTACGGCGGAGCGAGTTGCCGAGCGTGTAGCCGAAGCCCGGCTCCAGCGGCTCGATGACGAACCGCGAGCGGTACTCGTCGACGACCTCTTCGGTCAGCGAGGGACGCTGAGCGATAAGCATGGTGTGTTTCCTTCAGTCGTGGACGCCCGCTATTTGACGTCCTCGGATAGTGCAAGGGTACGGGCGGCACGCCCCCGAAGAGCCGTACCGCCCGAGAATCCCTGCGCCAAGCAGCCGTGCGTCAGACGCGGCGGCGCTTCGGCGGGCGGCAGCCGTTGTGCGGGGTGGGGGTGACGTCCTGGATCGAACCCACCTCGAGGCCGGTGGCCTGGAGGGAGCGGATCGCGGTCTCACGGCCGGAGCCGGGACCCTTGACGAAGACGTCGACCTTGCGCATGCCGTGCTCCTGCGCGCGGCGGGCGGCCGACTCGGCGGCCATCTGCGCGGCGAAGGGGGTGGACTTGCGCGAGCCCTTGAAGCCGACGTGGCCGGCGGAGGCCCAGGAGATCACGTTGCCCGAGGGGTCGGTGATCGAGACGATGGTGTTGTTGAACGTGCTCTTGATGTGGGCGTGCCCGTGAGCGACGTTCTTCTTTTCCTTGCGGCGCACCTTCTTGGCAGCGCCCTGACGACCCTTGGGGGGCATGTCTTAACTCCTACGGGAGGTGGTCGGTCCTACAGCGAAGACCGTGGACAGTCGTCCGCTGCGGACTACTTCTTGCCCGGCTTCTTCTTGCCGGCGATGGCGCGACGCGGGCCCTTGCGGGTACGAGCGTTCGTGCTGGTGCGCTGGCCGTGGACCGGCAGACCGCGACGGTGGCGCAGACCCTGGTAGCAGCCGATCTCGACCTTGCGGCGGATGTCGGCCTGGATCTCGCGACGGAGGTCACCCTCGGTCTTGAGGTTGGCGTCCACGTACTCGCGGATCTTGACCAGGTCCTCTTCGGACAGGTCACGAACGCGGGTGTTCGGGTTCACACCGGTGGAGGCGAGGGTCTCCTTCGCCAGGGTGCGGCCGATACCGAAGACGTAGGTGAGTGCGACCTCCACACGCTTGTCGCGCGGGATGTCAACACCGGAAACGCGTGCCATTCAATGGCTCCTGTGTGTTCGGGGGTCTTCCGCAGTGCCGCTCCGTGGCCGCCGACTCCTTTTGATCAAAAGAAGTGGTACGTCCAGGTCCCCGGCCCCCACCGGAGGTGTCGTCAGCCCTGTCGGGGCTTGGACGGGCACTGCGTATGTACGAATTTGCTCGCGTCGCGCGAAGAACTGCGGAGGTGCAGGTCGGCGTGCGTCAGCCCTGGCGCTGCTTGTGGCGCAGGTTGTCGCAGATGACCATGACCCGGCCGTGACGGCGGATCACCTTGCACTTGTCGCAGATCTTCTTGACGCTCGGCTTGACCTTCATGGGATGTGAGGTTCTCCGGGTCAGTGCCACCGCCCCACAGGTGGGGCGCGACAAGATCTACTTGTATCGGTAGACGATCCGCCCACGCGTCAGGTCGTACGGAGACAGCTCCACGACGACCCGGTCGTCCGGGAGGATACGGATGTAGTGCATCCGCATCTTGCCGGAGATGTGCGCGAGGACCTTGTGACCGTTCTGGAGCTCCACCTTGAACATGGCGTTCGGCAGGGACTCGATCACGGTGCCCTCAATTTCGATGGCACCTTGCTTCTTGGCCACGCTTCGCCCTTCGAATCGGCTACCTTGATCGACTCTCGTCGCCGTGTGCGGACACACGGGTACACGAGAGCCGACGCATCAGTCTACGTCAGGCCCCTGGAAAAGACGAATCCTCAGAGCTTGCCCACCGCCGGAGATCGTTACCCCATCCCGGCGGCCCGGGCCGGACGCGGCCGTCAGGCCAGCGGATCCGGGGCCGCCGTGACGCCCAGCTCCGCCAGCTTGGCCCGGCCGCCGTCCGGGGCCGTCAGCACGAGCGGACCCTCCTCCGTGAGGGCCACGGAGTGCTCCCAGTGGGAGGACCAGGTGCCGTCCGTCGTGATGACGGTCCAGTCGTCCTCCAGGACCTCCGTGCGGGGCGTGCCGAGCGACACCATGGGCTCGATCGCCAGGCAGAAGCCGGGCACCAGCTTGGGGCCCTTGCCGCGCTTGCGCGAGACGTAGTTCAGCAGGTGCGGGTCCATGTGCATCTCGGTGCCGATGCCGTGGCCGCCGTAGTCCTCGATGATCCCGAACTTGCCCAGGCTGTGCTCACCCGTGGCCGGGCGCGGCTGGCGCCGGATGTAGGACTCGATCGCCTTGGAGATGTCCATCAGCCGGTTGCCGTTCCTCATGGCGGCGATGCCGGCCCACATCGACTCCTCGGTCACCCGGGACAGCTCGATCAGCTCCGGGGCGTGGCCCGACCCGACGAAGGCGGTGTAGGCCGCGTCACCGTGCCAGCCGTCGACGATCGCGCCGCAGTCGACGGAGATGACGTCGCCGTCCTTGAGGACCACGTCGTCGCTCGGGATGCCGTGGACGACGACCTCGTTCACCGAGGTGCAGATCGTCGCGGGGAAGCCCCCGTACCCCAGGAAGTTCGACTTCGCCCCGTGGTCGGCGATCACCTTCCGCGCGACCTCGTCCAGGTCCTTCGTCGTCGCCCCCGGCACCGCAGCCTCACGGGTCGCCGCGTGGATGGCGGCGACGACAAGCCCCGCCTCGCGCATCTTCGCGATCTGCTCGGGAGTCTTGATCTGCACCATGACGGCTGACGCCTTTCCAAACGGAGAACGGGGTGACCTCACCACGATACGGCGGTACGACACCGGCCGCGGCGCCCGAAGGGGCACCGCGGCCGGTGTACGTCACGTGCAGGAGCGGCTACGCGGCCTTCTCGCCCCGCAGCGCCTCCATCGCGCGCCCGGTGACCTCTTCGACCTTGCCGAGCGCGGAGATGGTGACCAGCAGGCCCTGGGCCCGGTAGTAGTCGATGATCGGCTCGGTCTGCGTGTGGTAGACCTCCAGCCGCTTGCGGACGGTCTCCTCGGAGTCGTCGTCGCGCTGGTACAGCTCGCCGCCGCAGACGTCGCAGACGCCCTCGGTCTTCGGCTTGGCGTACTCCACGTGGAAGACGTGCGCGCTGTCCTTGCGGCAGATGCGGCGGCCGGCGATGCGCTTCACGACCTCGTCCTCCTCGACCTCCAGGTCGAGGACGGCGTCCAGCTTCATGCCCTCGCCGTCGAGCATGGCGTCCAGCGCCTCGGCCTGGGCCACGTTCCGCGGGAAGCCGTCCAGCAGGAAGCCGCCCACGGCGTCCGGCTGCTCCATGCGGTCCTTGGCCATGCCGATGGTGACCTCGTCGGGTACGAGGTTGCCGGCGTCCATGTACGCCTTGGCCTGCTTGCCCAGCTCCGTGCCCTGACTGATGTTGGCGCGGAACAGGTCGCCCGTGGAGATGTGCGGGATCGACAGGTTCTTGGCCAGGAACGCGGCCTGCGTTCCCTTGCCCGCACCGGGCGGTCCGACGAGGACGATACGCATCAGCGGAGGAACCCTTCGTAATTGCGCTGCTGGAGCTGGCTCTCGATCTGCTTCACGGTCTCCAGCCCCACACCCACGATGATGAGGATGCTCGTCCCGCCGAACGGGAAGTTGGCATTGGCGCCACCGAAGCCTGCCAACGCCATCGTCGGCACAAGAGCGATCAGACCCAGATACAGCGAGCCCGGCCAGGTGATCCGGTTGAGCACGTAGCTCAGGTACTCGGCAGTAGGTCGACCAGCCCGGATACCCGGGATGAAGCCACCATACTTCTTCATGTTGTCCGCGACTTCCTCGGGGTTGAACGAGATCGCCACGTAGAAGAAGGCGAAGAACACGATCAACAGGAAGTAGACGGTGATGTAGTACGGGTGGTCACCCTTGACGAAGTGGGCTTCGATCCAGGTCTTCCAGCCGGAGGTCCCCGTCGAGAACTGCGCGATCAGGGCCGGGATGTACAGCAGCGACGAGGCGAAGATGACAGGAATCACACCTGCCTGGTTCACCTTGAGCGGGATGTAAGTGGACGTACCGCCGTAGGACCTGCGGCCGATCATGCGCTTCGCGTACTGCACCGGGATGCGGCGCTGGGCCTGCTCGACGAAGACGACCAGGGCCACCATCACGAAGCCGATGAGGATGACGGTGCCGAACTCGATCCAGCCCTGGGCGAGCTTGCCGCTGACCTTGATGGCCCACAGGGCACCCGGGAAGCCGGCGGCGATCGAGATGAACATCAGGATCGACATGCCGTTGCCGATGCCGCGGTCGGTGACGAGCTCACCGAGCCACATCACGACGGCGGTGCCCGCGGTCATGGTGATGACCATCAGGATGGTCACGAAGATCGACCGGTCCGGGACGACCTGACCGGCCACCGTGCAGCCGCTGAAGAGGGCGCCGGTACGGGCGGTGGCCACCAGGCCGGTGCCCTGGAGGATCGCGAGGGCGATCGTCAGGTACCGCGTGTACTGCGTGATCTTGGCCGTGCCCGCCTGTCCCTCCTTCTTGAGGGCCTCGAGGCGCGGGATGACGACGGTCAGCAGCTGCAGGATGATGCTCGCCGTGATGTACGGCATGATGCCGAGCGCGAAGATGGTGATCTGCAGAAGCGCCCCGCCGCTGAACAGGTTCACCAGGCCGAGCAGGCTGTTGCCGCCCTTGCTGGCCTCGTCCACGCACTGCTGGACGGACTGGTAGTCGACACCGGGTACGGGGATGTGGGCCCCGAGCCGGTAGATCACGATGATGCCCAGCGTGAAGAGCAGCTTCTTGCGCAGGTCGGGCGTCTTGAACGCCCGGGCGAACGCGGTGAGCACGGTGCCTCCTGCGACCCCCGCGTTACGCGCGTGAGGGTGACGGTTTTAGTAAGTGAGTAGATACAAACACGGCAGCCTTACGCCACGGGGGCAGACTGCCGGGACACTAACAGCGGCTACCATACCCGGCCGCCACGCCCGCGTGAAACGTCGCTGAGGCACGTCAACCGCGGGTGGGGCGAAACCCTTCGGGCAACCGGTCGACCGGCCGCTGAACGGCCAACGAACGAGCGCCCCGGATCGACACCCGCCGCACCACACCCCCGGCCAACATGTCCGAAACCCGACCCTGCGGGCCGGACGGCCGGCGGGAGACACGGCACGGAAAAGAGCCTGGCCGACACCCCGTGAGGGGCGCCGGCCAGGCTCTTGTTCCGTCGGTGTCCGTCAGGACGAAGCTCAGACGAGCTCGGTGACGGTACCGCCAGCGGCGGTGATCTTCTCCTTGGCGGAGCCGGAGACGGCGTCAACCGAAACCTGCAGCGCCACGGAGACCTCGCCCTGGCCCAGGACCTTGACGAGGCTGTTCTTGCGCACCGCGCCCTTGGCGACCAGGTCGGCCACCGTGACCTCGCCACCCTCGGGGTAGAGGGCCGCGAGCTTGTCCAGGTTCACGACCTGGTACTCGGTGCGGAACGGGTTCTTGAAGCCCTTCAGCTTCGGGAGGCGCATGTGGAGGGGCATCTGCCCACCCTCGAAGCGCTCCGGAACCTGGTAACGGGCCTTGGTGCCCTTGGTACCACGACCGGCCGTCTTACCCTTCGACGCCTCACCACGACCGACACGGGTCTTCGCGGTCTTGGCACCGGGGGCGGGACGGAGGTTGTGGACCTTCAGCGGGTTCTGCTCCGCCATGTCAGTCGACCTCCTCGACCGTCACGAGGTGGCGGACGGTGTGCACCATTCCGCGGAACTCGGGGCGGTCCTCCTTGACAACCACGTCACCCAGGCGCTTGAGGCCCAGGGAACGCAGGGTGTCGCGGTGGTTCTGCTTGCTGCCGATGTACGACTTCGTCTGCGTGACCTTGAGGCGAGCCATTACGCACCCGCCCCTGCACGCGCACGGAGGAGAGCCGCGGGGGCGACGTCCTCGAGGGGCAGACCACGGCGAGCCGCGATCTCCTCGGGACGCTGCAGGCCCTTGAGGGCCGCCACGGTCGCGTGCACGATGTTGATCGCGTTGGACGAGCCGAGCGACTTCGACAGGATGTCGTGAACGCCGGCGCACTCGAGCACGGCACGCACCGGGCCACCGGCGATAACACCGGTACCGGGGGAAGCAGGCTTGAGCAGGACGACGCCCGCGGCCTTCTCGCCCGTGATCGGGTGCGGGATGGTGCCCTGGATACGGGGGACCTTGAAGAAGTGCTTCTTGGCCTCCTCAACACCCTTGGCGATGGCGGCCGGCACCTCCTTGGCCTTGCCGTAACCGACACCCACGGTGCCGTCACCGTCGCCCACCACGACCAGCGCGGTGAAGCTGAAGCGACGACCACCCTTCACAACCTTGGCGACGCGGTTGATCGCGACGACGCGCTCAACGTACGCGGTCTTCTCGGCGGCAGCAGCGCCGCCGTCACGGCCCTTCCGGTCCCGCCGCTCGCCGCCACCGGCACCGCTTCCGCGGCGCTGGGGTCCAGCCATTGGAATTACCTCTCTTCGTTTTCCGCTGAGCTACGGAACCGGCTCAGAACTTGAGCCCGGCTTCGCGGGCGGCGTCCGCCAGGGCGGCGATGCGCCCGGCGTACTGGTTGCCGCCACGGTCGAACACGACAGCCTCGATGCCGGCGGCCTTGGCACGCTCGGCCACGAGCTGGCCGACCTGCTTCGCCTTCGCCGACTTGTCGCCTTCGCCGCCGCGGATGGACGCGTCCAGGGTGGACGCCGACGCGAGGGTGTGACCCGCGATGTCGTCGATGACCTGAGCGGTGATCCCGCGGTTGGAGCGCGTGACGACCAGGCGCGGACGCTCGGTCGTACCCGCGATCTTCTTGCGGATGCGGATGTGGCGACGCTTCAGAGCAGCGCCCTTGTAGGCCTTGCCCTTGGCAATCTTTACGCCGTATGCCATGGCTTACTTACCAGCCTTTCCGACCTTGCGGCGGATGACCTCACCCGCGTACTTCACGCCCTTGGCCTTGTAGGGGTCGGGCTTGCGAAGCTTGCGGATGTTCGCGGCGACCTCGCCGACCTTCTGCTTGTCGATGCCCTCGACCGAGAACTTGGTCGGCGACTCGACCTTGAAGGAGATGCCCTCGGGGGCCTCCACCAGGATCGGGTGGCTGTAGCCGAGCTGGAACTCCAGGTTGGAGCCCTTCGCGGCCACGCGGTAACCGACACCGCTGATCTCGAGCGCCTTCGTGTACCCCTGGGTCACACCGGTGATCATGTTGGCCACCAGCGTGCGGGACAGGCCGTGGAGGGCCTTGTTCTGACGCTCGTCGTTCGGACGGGTGACGTTGAGAACGCCGTCCTCGCCCTTAACGATCTCGATCGGCGCGGCGACGGTGTGGCTCAGGGTGCCCTTGGAACCCTTCACCGTGACCGTGCGGCCCTCGATGGTGACGTCCACGCCGGCGGGAACCGTGATGGGGAGCTTGCCAATACGCGACATTAGCTTTTCCTCCGTTCCCGACTACCAGACGTAGGCGAGGACTTCCCCACCCACGCCCTTCTTCTGCGCCTGCTGGCCGGTCAGGAGGCCGTGGGACGTGGAGATGATCGCCACGCCCAGACCGCCGAGGACCTTCGGCAGGTTGGTGGACTTCGCGTAAACCCGCAGACCGGGCTTCGAGATCCGCTTGATGCCCGCGATGGAGCGCTCGCGGTTCGGACCGAACTTCAGCTCGAGGACGAGGTTCTTGCCGACCTCGGCGTCCTCGACCTTCCAGCCCGTGATGAAGCCCTCCTGCTGGAGGATTTCCGCGATGTGAGACTTGATCTTGCTGTGCGGCATCGTCACGGAGTCGTGGTACGCCGAGTTCGCGTTCCGCAGACGCGTAAGCATGTCTGCGATCGGATCAGTCATGGTCATGAATTGGCCTTCGGCCTCTCTCGCCGGGGTTTCCTGTATGCGCCATCCCTCTCCCCACTCATGGGCGGGACGGGTGCGGTGCGGGGACCTACGGCGTAGTAAGTCGTACGGGCGGCAGGCGCCCAACCCCACAAGCCTACGACATGTGGAGAAGGGCTCCTGCCGACCAGATGCTTACCGAGAGCCCTGGATCAACCCGAAAGGGCTGTTACCAGGAGCTCTTGGTCACGCCCGGCAGCTCGCCACGGTGAGCCATCTCACGGAGGCACACGCGGCACAGGCCGAACTTGCGGTAGACGGAGTGCGGACGACCGCAGCGCTGGCAACGGGTGTACGCACGCACGCCGAACTTGGGCTTGCGGGCAGCCTTCGCGATGAGAGCCTTCTTCGCCATCTCGCTTACGCCTCCTTGAACGGGAAGCCGAGGTGACGGAGGAGCGCACGGCCCTCTTCGTCGTTGGTCGCCGTGGTCACCACGGTGATGTCCATACCCCGGACACGGTCGATCTTGTCCTGGTCGATCTCGTGGAACATGACCTGCTCCGTGAGACCGAAGGTGTAGTTGCCACGGCCGTCGAACTGCTTGGGGGACAGGCCGCGGAAGTCGCGGATGCGCGGGAGCGCGAGCGACAGGGTGCGGTCCAGGAACTCCCACATGCGGTCGCCACGGAGCGTGACGTGGGCACCGATGGGCTGGCCCTCACGCAGCTTGAACTGCGCGATGGACTTGCGGGCCTTGGTGACGGCCGGCTTCTGGCCCGTGATCGTGGTGAGGTCCTTGATGGCCCCGTCGATCAGCTTGGAGTCGCGGGCGGCGTCGCCCACACCCATGTTGACCACGATCTTCACGAGGCCGGGAACCTGCATGACGTTCTCGTACGAGAACTCCTCACGCAGCTTGCCCGCGATCTCCTCGCGGTACTTCGTCTTGAGACGCGGAGTGGTGGTGGTAGCCATCAGATGTCCTCACCCGTCCGCTTGGCAACGCGGATCTTGTTGCCCTCGTCGTCGAAGCGGTAACCGACGCGCGTGACGACCTTGTTGCCGTCCTTCTCCACGACGAGCTGAACGTTGCTCACGTGGATCGGGGCCTCGGTCGTGACGATGCCACCGGTCTGCGAACCGCGAGCGGTCTGACCGGCCTTGGTGTGCTTCTTGACCCGGTTGACACCCTCGACCAGGACGCGGTCCTCGCGGGGGAAGGCCGCGATGACCTTGCCCTGCTTGCCCTTGTCCTTACCGGTGATGACCTGGACCAGGTCGCCCTTCTTGATCTTCATGCTTACAGCACCTCCGGCGCGAGCGAGATGATCTTCATGAACTTCTTCTCGCGCAGCTCACGGCCCACGGGGCCGAAGATACGGGTGCCGCGAGGGTCGCCGTCGTTCTTCAGAATGACGGCGGCGTTCTCGTCGAAGCGGATGTACGAGCCGTCCTGGCGGCGGCGCTCCTTGACGGTGCGAACGATGACCGCCTTGACGACGTCACCCTTCTTCACGTTGCCACCGGGGATCGCGTCCTTGACGGTGGCGACGATGACGTCACCGATGCCCGCGTAGCGGCGACCGGAACCACCGAGAACACGGATGCAAAGGATCTCCTTGGCACCAGTGTTGTCGGCGACACGCAGTCGCGACTCCTGCTGGATCACGTCTATCTCCTGATCGTCTGCCGGTTCCCGGCAGGGCCTGCGAAGGCCCTGCCGAGCCTGGCGGAACTAAGTGCTGGGGCAGTGACGCCTCAGCGGGGGGCATGCGGGACCCCTCCCGTCAGGGAGGGGACCCCGCAAAATTACTTGGCCTTCTCGAGGATCTCGACGACGCGCCAGCGCTTGGTCGCGGACAGCGGCCGGGTCTCCATGAGGAGGACACGGTCGCCGACACCCGCGGCGTTCTGCTCGTCGTGCGCCTTGAGCTTGCTCGTACGGCGGATGACCTTGCCGTACAGCGCGTGCTTGACGCGGTCCTCGACGGCGACGACGACGGTCTTGTCCATCTTGTCGCTGACGACCAGACCCTCGCGGGTCTTGCGGAAACCGCGCTCGGTCTTTGCAGTCTCAGTCACGTTGTTCTCGCTCATCAGGCGCTCTCCACCGTCTCGATGCCCAGCTCGCGCTCACGCATCAGGGTGTAGATCCGGGCGATGTCCTTACGGACGGACTTGAGCCGACCGTGGTTCTCGAGCTGCCCGGTCGCCGCCTGGAAACGGAGGTTGAACAGCTCTTCCTTGGCCTCGCGGAGCTTGGCAACAAGCTCCTCGTTGCCCAGCTCGCGCAGCTCGGACGCCTTGGTACCGGCCGACATCACGCTTCACCTGCCTCGCGCTTGACGATCCGGCACTTCATCGGCAGCTTGTGGGCCGCGCGAGTCAGAGCCTCACGTGCGATCTTCTCGTTCGGGTAGGACAGCTCGAACATGACCCGGCCCGGGTGCACGTTCGCGACCCACCACTCCGGCGAACCCTTACCGGAACCCATGCGGGTCTCGGCCGGCTTCTTGGTCAGCGGGCGGTCCGGGTAGATGTTGATCCAGACCTTGCCGCCACGCTTGATGTGGCGGGTCATCGCGATACGAGCCGCCTCGATCTGGCGGTTGGTCACGTACGCCGGAGTCATGGCCTGGATGCCGTACTCGCCGAACGCAACCGTCGTACCACCCTTGGCCATACCGCGGCGCTTGGGGTGGTGCTGCTTGCGGTGCTTGACCCTACGGGGGATCAGCATGTCGGTCAGGCCTCCGTTCCGGTGCTCTCAGCCGGAGCGGCGGCAGCGGCCTCGGCCTTGGGGGCCTCGGCAGCGGAACCAGCCTGCTGCGGCTTGCGACCGCGACCGCCACGCTCGCCACCGCGGCCACCACGGGCCGGGCGGTCAGCGCCACCACGGGCCGGGCGGTTGCCGGCGCGGGCAGCAGCGTTCTCGGCGCGGACCTCGGCGATGTTCTTGACGTCGCCCTTGTAGATCCAGACCTTCACGCCGATGCGGCCGAAGGTCGTCTTGGCCTCGAAGAAGCCGTACTCGACGTTCGCGCGGAGCGTGTGCAGCGGCACACGGCCCTCGCGGTAGAACTCCGAGCGGGACATCTCGGCGCCGCCGAGACGGCCGCCACACTGGATCTTGATGCCCTTGGCGCCGGCCTTCATGGCGGACTGCATGCTCTTGCGCATGGCCCGACGGAAGGAGACGCGGGAGGACAGCTGCTCGGCAACGGCCTGGGCCACGAGCTGAGCGTCGACCTCGGGGTTCTTGACCTCGAGGATGTTCAGCTGGACCTGCTTGCCCGTGAGCTTCTCGAGGTCGCCGCGGATGCGGTCGGCCTCGGCGCCACGGCGGCCGATGACGATGCCGGGACGCGCGGTGTGGATGTCCACCCGCACGCGGTCACGGGTGCGCTCGATCTCAACCTTCGAGATGCCGGCGCGCTCCATGCCGGACGTCATCATCCGACGGATGGCGACGTCTTCCTTGACGTAGTCCTTGTACAGCTTGTCGGCGTACCAACGCGACTTGAAGTCGGTGGTGATGCCGAGCCGGAACCCGTGCGGGTTTACCTTCTGGCCCATTACCGGGTTCCTTCCTTGCTGCTGACGACCACGGTGATGTGGCTGGTCCGCTTGCGGATCCGGTAGGCACGGCCCTGAGCACGCGGACGGAACCGCTTCAGGGTCGGGCCCTCGTCGACGTACGCCTCGCTGATGTACAGCGAAGAGGCGTCCGTGTGGTCGTAGTTGTGCGCGGCGTTGGCAATGGCGCTGTCCAGCACCTTGCCCACCGGCACGCTCGCGGCCTGCGGGGCGAAACGCAGGACCGCCTGAGCCTCCGTGGCGTCCATGCCACGGATGAGGTCCACCACGCGGCGGGCCTTCATGGGCGTGACGCGGATGTACCGCGCCTGGGCCCTGGCTTCCATGGTTGTCCCTTCAGTGTCTGACACGTTCGTCATGGTCTGTCACCCCGCGTTAGCGGCGCTTCGACTTCCGGTCGTCCTTGACGTGGCCGCGGAAGGTGCGAGTCGGCGAGAACTCGCCGAGCTTGTGGCCGACCATCGACTCGGTGACGAACACCGGGATGTGGGTCTTGCCGTTGTGCACCGCGATCGTGTGGCCGAGCATGGCCGGGACGATCATCGAGCGACGGGACCAGGTCTTGATGACGTTCTTGGTGCCGGCTTCGTTCTGAGTGTCCACCTTCTTGATCAGGTGGTCGTCGACGAAGGGCCCCTTCTTGAGACTACGCGGCATCTAAACCCGCTCCTAGCGCTTCTTGTTCGTCTTGCGGCGGCGGACGATGTACTTGTTGCTCGCCTTCTTGGGAGAACGAGTACGACCCTCCTTCTGACCCCAGGGGGAGACCGGGTGGCGACCACCGGAGGTCTTGCCCTCACCACCACCGTGCGGGTGGTCGACCGGGTTCATGGCGACACCACGGACGGTCGGGCGAACGCCCAGCCAGCGCTTGCGGCCGGCCTTGCCCCAGTTGATGTTCGACTGCTCGGCGTTGCCGACCTCGCCGATGGTGGCGCGGCAGCGGACGTCGACCAGGCGGATCTCACCGGACGGCATGCGCAGGTGGGCCATCTGGCCCTCCTTCGCGAGCAGCTGCACGGAGGCACCCGCGGAGCGGGCGAACTTGGCGCCGCCGCCGGGACGGAGCTCGATCGCGTGGATCGTGGTACCGACCGGGATGTTGCGGAGGGCCAGGTTGTTGCCGGGCTTGATGTCGGCGCCGGGGCCGTTCTCGATCCGGTCGCCCTGGGAGAGGCCACGCGGAGCGATGATGTAGCGCTTCTCGCCGTCCACGTAGTGGAGGAGCGCGATGCGCGCGGTGCGGTTGGGGTCGTACTCGATGTGAGCGACCTTGGCCGGCACGCCGTCCTTGTCGTGACGACGGAAGTCGATCACGCGGTAGGCGCGCTTGTGGCCACCGCCCTGGTGACGGACGGTCACACGACCGGTGTTGTTACGGCCGCCCTTGCTGTGCAGGGGGCGGACCAGCGACTTCTCCGGCGTGGACCGCGTGATCTCGACAAAGTCGGCGACGCTGGAGCCACGACGGCCCGGAGTCGTCGGCTTGTACTTGCGGATACCCATTTCTCAGTCCTCGTCCGATATTCGGACGATCCAGACCGCCGTTAGGCGGTCGGACCGCCGAAGATGTCGATACGGTTGCCCTCAGCAAGGGTCACGATGGCGCGCTTGGTGTTGGCGCGCTTACCGAAACCGGTGCGGGTGCGCTTGCGCTTGCCCTGACGGTTGATCGTGTTCACCGACGTGACCTTGACCGAGAAGACCGCCTCGACGGCCTGCTTGATCTGGGTCTTGTTCGCGGTCGGCGCCACGATGAACGTGTACTTGTTCTCGTCGAGCAGCGCGTAGCTCTTCTCGGAGACAACCGGCTTGACGAGAACGTCGCGCGGGTCGGAGAAGGTCTTGCTGGTGATCTCGGCCATCAGGCCTCGCTCCCCTCGTTGTCATCGGCCTTGGGGCCAGACACGAAGGACTCGAAGGCGGCCTTGGTGAAGACCACGTCGTCGGAGACGATCACGTCGTACGTGTTCAGCTGGCCCGGCTCCAGGATGTGAACCTGGGGCAGGTTGCGGGCGGAGAGCCACGCGGCCTCGTCGGCGCGCTCGACGACCAGGAGCAGGTTCTTGCGCTCCGAGATCTTGCCGAACAGCGTCTTGGCGGCCTTGGTGGAGACCTCGCCCTCGACCACGCCGGTGACGACGTGGATGCGGGAGTGACGCGCCCGGTCCGAGAGGGCACCGCGCAGGGCGGCGGCCTTCATCTTCTTCGGGGTGCGCTGCGAGTAGTCACGCGGCACGGGGCCGTGGACGACGCCACCGCCGGCGAACTGCGGAGCACGGGTCGAACCCTGACGGGCGCGGCCGGTGCCCTTCTGGCGGTACGGCTTCTTGCCGCCACCGCGGACTTCGCCACGGGTCTTGGTCTTGTGCGTGCCCTGGCGGGCAGCGGCCAGCTGGGCGACGACGACCTGGTGGATCAGCGGAACGCTGGTCTTCGCGTCGAAGATCTCCGCGGGGAGCTCGACGGTCCCGGCCTTGTCGCCTGCCGGCGAAAGGATGTCAATGGTGCTCATCGGTTACCTCAGGCCCCCTTGGCCGCGGTACGGACCAGGACGAGGCCGCCGTTCGGACCAGGAACCGCACCCTTGATCAGGAGCAGGCCCTTCTCCGCGTCAACGGCGTGGACGGTCAGGTTCTGGGTGGTGACCCGCTCGTTGCCCATGCGGCCCGCCATGCGGAGGCCCTTGAACACACGGCCCGGGGTGGCGCAGCCACCGATGGAACCGGGCGAGCGGTGCTTGCGCTGGGTACCGTGTCCGGCGCCCAGGCCACGGAAGTTGTGGCGCTTCATGACACCGGCGAAGCCCTTGCCCTTGCTCTTGCCGGTGACGTCGACCTTGACGCCCGCCTCGAAGACCTCAGCGGTGATCTCCTGGCCGAGCGTGTACTCGGAGGCGTCGGCGGTGCGGATCTCCACCAGGTGGCGGCGCGGGGTGACGTCGGCCTTGGCGAAGTGACCCTTGAGGGGCTTGTTCACCTTGCGCGGGTCGATCTCGCCGAAGGCGATCTGGACCGACTCGTAGCCGTCGGTGTCGTTGCTGCGGACCTGGGTGACGACGCAGGGCCCGGCCTTGACGACGGTCACCGGGACGACCCGGTTGTTCTCGTCCCAGACCTGGGTCATGCCGAGCTTCTCGCCCAGGACGCCCTTAATGTTCTTAGCCATCTCGCGCGTCACCTCAGAGCTTGATCTCGATGTCGACGCCGGCCGGCAGGTCGAGACGCATCAGCGAGTCAACCGTCTTCGGCGTGGGGTCGAGGATGTCGATGAGGCGCTTGTGCGTGCGCATCTCGAAGTGCTCGCGCGAGTCCTTGTACTTGTGCGGCGACTTGATGACGCAGTACACGTTCTTCTCAGTGGGCAGCGGCACCGGGCCCGCGACCGACGCACCAGTGCGCGTCACCGTCTCGACGATCTTCTTCGCCGACGAGTCGATGACCTCGTGGTCGTAGGCCTTGAGCCGGATGCGGATCTTCTGTCCCGCCATGGCTACTCAGTAGTCCTGTCTCTCGTAACGCTCTGGAACCTGGTGGGCCGCTTCGCCGTGGCGTCTCCGCCCTGGAACCGCAGCCCCTCCTCCGACCCACGCGGTCGGGCGTGTCGCAACCCCTCCACGCAGATCTCCCGAAGGATTTCCCAACCGAGGGGGTGCGGGCCCGAGGACCGCGCTGTGCTCAATGAAGAGCGTCGGGGGTGGAACACCCACCGGGTGCCTGGTCGGCGCCCCGCTGACGCTTCCCGGAAGATTCCCGTACGTCCGCCCCTGATCAGGGGCGACGAGTACTGTGGGACTCGCTTCCGGTCCTCCCGGCGGGAGGCGCGCAGCATCGGCACTCAACCGAGCAACCCCGACAGTCTGCCATACGGGTCGTGGCCGACGCCAATCGAGCCGAAGAGATTACCCCGAGGGATGTGCCTGTCAAACCGCGGCACACCCCGCCGGTGACGGAACGTCCCGTTCCGTACGTACTGCTCCGCACCCGCGCCCGTCAGGTGCGGAGTCCCGTTCCGTACGTACCGCCCGAGTCCCGTTCCGTACGTACCGCCCCCCCCAACCCGCGCCCGTCAGGTGCGGGTCACGGTGCCGCACTCCTGGGACAGCTGCTCCAGGGGCTTGTCGCGGTCGTAGGGGTCGACCAGGTCGCCGCTGCCCCCGCCGCCCTCCCCCGCCACCAGGTCCGAGCGGAACTCGGGGTGCAGGAAGCCCTCGCCGTCGCGCGAGCAGTCGTCGTTGCCCGCGCTCTCGTACATGCGCACGACGGTCAGCCTGCCGGGCGTCGAACGGACCTTCTCGGGGTCGTACAGGGCCAGCGTCATCTCGCGGCGCACGACGGTGCGGGCCACCTCGGTGGCGCCGCCCGGGTCCGCCTTCACCACCGGGTACACGAACGTGTAGTCGGCGTGCACCAGCACCTGGCCGTCCCGCTCGCCCCGCTCGTAGGTCATCCGGCCCCGCACCTTCACCACGTCCCCGGCGGGGCGGACCTCGGCCGGGTCGAAGCGGCTGAACACCCAGAGCGGATCGCGGTCCGGGGCGGGGTCGGCGAGGGCCTTCTCCAGCAGGACGCGGCCGTCGTCCTGGAGCGGGTCCAGCAGGTCCAGCGCGGCCCGGGGCCGCTCGCCCCTCAGGGTGGCGGGGTCCAGGTTGGCGGCCACGAGCAGCGCCTTGGTGCTCTCCAGGGCGTGCTGGACGTCCTTGCGGCTCATCCCGCCCACGGGCTTCGCCGCGGGCACCCGGATGCCGGCGGCGCCGTCGTCCCAGGCGGCCGCGGGCGAGCCCCGGAAGGGCTCCTTGAGCGTGGGCAGGTCCTCGGCCGGCGTCCCGGGCGCGGCGTGCGTGCGCCCGCCCCCGGTCCCGCCCCCCGGGGTGTCCTGCGCGAACCGGTCGGTGACCAGCCCGGGGCGTACGGCGACGACCACGAGGCCCGCGGCCAGCAGCACCCCGAGCACCCCGCCCAGGCGCCGCCGCCGGCGGGCACGTCCGTCGATCTCCCGCCAGGCAGGTCCGGTGCGCCATCCCTCGGGCCGTGCGGCCCCGGCCACCCGCGCCGCGCGCGCCGCGCGTTCGTCGGCCGACGGCTCCCTGGGGGCGCCTCCGGCGCCGTCCCGTTCCGCCGCGCGGAGGAACCGCGCCCACTCCTCGTCGGGTACGGACGACCCGTCCCCCGGCCGTCCTTCCGGTGTGCTCTTCCCCATGGTCCCCACCCCTGTCATACCGGTCGGCACCATTGGATCACGCCGGGCGGGTGAGCCTGTCGACCAGACGTTCGATCCCGTCGAGAAGGGGTTCCAGGCCGAAGTGGAACAGCGCGTCGAGGTCCAGGTCGTAACCGTCCTCGAAGGCGGTGAGCGTGCGCGTGAGGGCGGGGTGGCGCCCGGAGGTGAGGAGGTCGCGCATGGCGGCTTCCTGGCCCTCCATCCACTCGTCCTCCGTGAGGCCGGTGGTGGCCTGGGCCTGCACCTCGCGTTCCAGGTTGACGGCGAGGCCCTGGACGTAGCTGTAGATCAGCAGGTGGATGTCGAAGCGGGTCCGCGCGTCCGCCCCGCTGCCCTCCAGCGCGGCGAGCATCCCCTCGCCGTGCGCCATGAGGTGCGGCAGCACGAGCGGCCGGCTGATCGGGCCGAGCTGGGCGACCCACGGGTGCCGGCGGCACACCTCCCATAGGGCGCGGGCACCCGCCTCCACGCGTGACCGCCAGTGCCCGGGCGCGGCCTCGGGGGGCGCGACCTCGCCGTACGCGGCGTCGGCCATCAGGGCGACCAGCTCGTCCTTGCTGCCGACGTGGCGGTACGGGGACATGGCCGCGACCCCGAGGCGGGCGGCGACGCCGCGCATGGACAGGGCGGCCAGCCCCTCGGCGTCGGCGATCTCGATGGCGGCGCGGACGATCCGGGCCCGGGTGAGGTCGGGCTCGGCGGTGTGGCGGGGCGCGGGCGGCCCGTGGGGCGCCCGGAGCGGTGCGCTCCCGGGGGTCGCCGGCGGGGCGCCGGGGGTCGCGGGCGGCGCGTCCGGTGTCCTGGGCCCTGCGACGACGGTGCCCACGCGGGGCAGGGCCTCCACCACGCCCTCCAGGCGGAGCGCGGTGAGCGCCTTCGTGGCCGTGGCGAGGGCCACCCCCCACTGGCGGGCGATCTGCCGGGTGGAGGGCACGCGGTCGCCGGGGCGGAGGTCGCCGTCGGTGACGCGCTGCCGGATGTCGGCGGCGATACGGAGGTAGGGGGACCGGTCGGCCATGCGGTACCGCCTCGATTCTTTTTCCGGCCGGGAGAGCCCTGTACTAGGGCAGACCCTAGCAGCGGTCTTGCCGCCGCGTCCGTCTCTGACCTAGTACAGGTGGCGCTTTTGCCTGTTTGCCCAGGGTGCGCGTACGCCGTACATTCAGCGGCGTACAGCGTACCGCCACACTCGGCGGACGCCTTTCGGAGGGAGCTCCCCATGCGGTCCGTCCTCATATCCGGTGCAGGCATCGCCGGATCGGCCCTGGCCTACCTGCTGCGCGCCCGCGGCTTCGCGCCCACCGTCGTCGAGCGCGCCCCGGACCTGCGCGCCGGCGGCCAGGCGATCGACGTCCGCGGCGTCGCCCTGGACGTGCTCGACCGCATCGGCGTCCTCGAACAGGCCCGCGAGGTGCGCACCCGGATACGCGGGATGTCGGTCCTGGACGCGGACGGCGCGGAGATCGACCGGTCGACCACGCACGCGCTGAGCAGCGGACGGCTGGACGGCGACGACATCGAGCTGCTCCGCGACGACCTCGCGCGGCTGCTCTACGACCGGGCGAGCGGGGCCGGAGGCGTGGAGTACGTGTTCGGCGACGGCGTCACCGGGCTGAGCGAGGACGCCGACGGGGTGGTCGCGGCCTTCGCGCACGGGCCGTCGCGCCGCTTCGACCTGGTGGTCGGCGCGGACGGCCTGCACTCGACCGTCCGGCGGCTCGCGTTCGGCCCCGAGGAGGCCTTCGCCCGGCACCTGGGCAGCTACCTGTCGGTGTTCGGCGCGGACAACTTCCTGGGCCTGGACAACTGGCAGGTGTGGCTGCGCGACGGGGACGCGGGCTTCGGCATCATGCCTGTACGGGACAACCGCGAGCTGAGGATCGCGTTCGGGTTCGAGTCGGGCCCGCTGGAGCGCACCGCCGACCTGAAGTCCCTGATCGTCGACCGGCTCGCCGCCCTGCGCTGGGAGGGCGACCGGCTGGCGAAGGCCGCGCTGGAGGCGCCGGACTTCTACTGCGACGCGATGGCGCAGATCCACATGGACACCTGGTGCCGGGGCCGCACGGTCCTGCTCGGGGACGCCGGGTACTGCCCCTCCCCGCTCTCCGGCCAGGGCACGAGCCTCGCACTGGTGGGTGCCTGCGTCCTGGCGGACGAGCTGGCGCGGGCGGACGGCCGCCACGGGCCGGCCTTCGCCGCGTACGAGTCGCGCATGCGGCCCTTCGTCGCCGCGAACCAGGCCCTGGCCACCGAGAACCCCGGCGGCCCGCCGTCGGAGGAGTCCGCCGAGCGCGCGAAGAACGCCATCACGCTGGAGGGGTGACCACGGTAGTCAAACTTGACTAGAGTGGTTCGGGTGAGCGAGAAGACGATCCCGATCCTGCCCTGCCGGACCCTCCAGCCCGTCCTCGACTTCTACACGGCCCTCGGTTTCGAGGTGACCTTCCAGCAGAAGAGCCCCAACCCCTACGCGGTCGTCGAACGCGGCGGCCTCCAGCTCCAGTTCTTCGGCATGAAGCAGTACGAGCCCACGGCGTCGTACAGCACCTGCTACGTCCTCACCGACGACGTAGACGGACTCCACGAGGCCTTCCGGGCCGGACTGAAGGCCGCGTACGGGAAGGTCCCGACCCGGGGGCTGCCCCGCATCGGGGCGGTGTCCGACACGTCCCACGGCATGCGCCAGTTCCTCCTGACCGACCCGGGCGGCAACTGCCTGCGCGTCGGCCGCCCCACGGGCGCCGAGCAGCACCACCGCCCGGCGCCCCGGGAGACCTTCGCCCGTGCGCTCCACTTCGCCGCGCTGTTCGCCGACTCCCGGGACGACCCGGCCGGCGCCGCCAAGGTCCTCGACCGGGCCCTGGACCTCGAGGACGAGCACCCCACCCCGGTCCAGCTGGTGCGCCTGCTCGCCCTCCGCGCCGACGTCGCGAGCCGGCTCGGTGACGACGCCACGGCGGCGTCCGCCCTCGAACGCGCCGAGGCGGTCGGTCTGACCGAGGAGCAGCGGCGGTCGCTCCGCGACGACCTGCGGCGCCTGGCGGACCTGCGGAGGCAGGTGCCGCGATAGGCGGGGGGACACGGGCGAATGGGCGCCTTTCGGCCGTGCACGTCGACCGGATCATGCCTGCCGGAGGGTCACAGCGGCACATATGATCATTTGATCCATTGATCCACGGGGCGCACCCCAGAGATCCACCATCACCCGGAGTGTCCGCCCCATGCGTCGTGCATTGCCCTTCTCCTGTGCCACCGCCTGCCTGGCCCTGACGATCGCCGGATGCGGCGCCGGCGAGGGCTCCGGCCCGGCCGGCGCAAAGACCACGCCGTCCACGCCGTCCGCGCCGTCCGCGACGTCCCAGCACGGAGCCACGGTGAGGGCCGCCGTCGCGGCCACCAGCCGCACCAGTGCCCGTATGACGCAGAAGCACCGGCTCGACGGCAGCGCGTCACAGGGCACCATCGACATCACGGGCAGCGGAGACTTCGATTTCGCGAAGGACCGGGGCAGCATCACCGTCGCCCTCGGCGGGACGGCGACCTTCCAGGAGGTCTTCGCCGACGGCAAGGTCTACATACGGGGCGGCGCCACCGGCGTCGAGGAGCGCGACTGGTACATCTCCGACCGCGACCGGTCCCCCGCCCGCCACCTGCTGCGAGCGCCCGCGAACGACCCCGAGTACACCCTGCGCCAGGCCGGCATGGCCGAGGACTTCGTACGGGCCGGCGAGGAGGAACTGGGCGGCGCACCCGTCGTCCGCTACCGGGGCGCCCTCCCCCACGAAGCCCTCACCCTGCGCATGGAGAAGGAGACCAAGGACAAGCTCGAAGAGATGCGCCAGGGCCTGGGCGGTCGCATACCCGTGGACGTCGACGTGTGGGTGGACGCCCGGGGCCGCGCCGTGCAGACGCGACTCGCCTTCGACGTGGCGGGGGTCAAGTCGGTGAACACCGTGACCTTCACCGAGCTGGGCAAGGCCGTGAAGGTCGACGTCCCGCAAGGGGAGGTCGTCGACGCCCCCGCGCCGCCGGAGGCCGGCTGACCCGCCGGCGACCCGGCGGCCCCGGGGCCCGCGCACGGGTCACCTCCCCAGCATCATCCGATCAGGTGGCGCATACACGACCGGCATATGCCGAACCCGCTCGCTCCCTACCGTCCGAGGCATTGCGGGCGTGCGCCCGGCCGCACAACTGTGGAGGCAACTCATGGCCGTCGACCTGTCGTTCTACAAGTCCCCCATCTCCGAGGAGATCCGGGACGAGGGCCGTGCCGAAGGCCGTGCCGAGGGGCGGGCGGACGCGCTTCTGATCGTCCCGGAGCAGCGCGGCGTCGCCGTCCCCGACGAGGCCCGCGACCGCATCACTCGGTGCGGGGACCCGGAGCAGCTGCGCCGATGGCTCGCCCGGGCCGTCACCGCCGCGTCCGTCGAGGACGTCTTCGTCGAGCCGTAGTGCCTCCTGTGCGCGTCGCCCGCGTGGCCGGCCGCTGAACGGCGTGCGGCGTCAGGGCAACCCGATGACCCGATTCTCCGTCTGACCGACCGCAGGACGCGGGCGGTCGCACACACGGGGGAATCGGGACGTGGACCACATACGGGGGGCAGGGCCGCGCCCTGCCGTGTTTCGGCGGCGGGGCCTCCTGGCCTCCGCCGCGGCCGTGGCACTGGCGGCCGGTACCGGGTGCTCGGTGCCGGCGCCCCGGCGCGGCGGGCCCACCGCGGACCCCGCGCCGGGGATTCCGATCAGCAGCTCCGGGCGCGCGCAGCTGATGCAGATCGCGGCGCACCCGGACGACGACCTGTACTTCATGAACCCGGACAGCCAGCGCATGGTCGACGCCGGGGTGCCGCTCGTCTCCCTGTACGTCACGGCCGGCGAGCACGACGGCCGGAACCACATACCCGGGCGCAAGGACACCCCCGCCGACAAGGCGGCCTACTCCTCCGCCCGCCACCAGGGCCTCCGCCAGGCGTACGCCACCATGCTCGGCCTCGACAAGTTCGCCGCCTGGGAGACGGGTGTCATCACCCTCCGCGGTGATCGCCGCGCCGAGATCAACACCCTCACCAACGGCGGCCGCCGCGTCGAGCTGATCTTCCTCAACCTCTCCATGCACGCCCCGCGCCGCTGGATGGCCCTCCCGAGCCTGTGGAAGGACCGGGCGCTGGGGCTGCGCACCGTGGTGGCCGACGACTCCCCCGTACGCAGAGCCGACACGTACGACTACGACGCCCTCGTCGACGTCCTCGTCGGGCTCATGGAGCGCTACCGCCCGACCGTCATCCACACCCTGGACCCGGACCCCGACATCCAGCACAGCGACGAGCGGACCCGCAGGAAGGACTCGGAGCAGCCGGGGTACTCCGATCACGCCGACCACACCGCCGTCGCGTCCTTCTCCTGGGCCGCCATGGTCCGCTGGGTGGCCGACGCGACGAAGGACGGCGGCGCGGTGCCCGCCTTCGTGGCGACGTCGTTCCGGGGGTACTACAACCGGCACTGGCCCAAGAACCTCCCGGGGCCGGTGCTCAAGGAGAAGGCCGCGCACCTCGTGCCGTACGGCGGCGACCCGTCATGGAGCTGCGGCAACAGCGGGGGGTGCGGCGACTACAACGTCGGCGGCACCCGGCCGCTCACCAACAAGAAGGGGTGGGTACGGGCCACCCACCACCGCTATCCGGGCGCCGGCCCGGTCGTGGCCACCGAGCCCGACGGGCGGCTGGCCGTCTTCGGTGTGCTGGGCCTGCGCGCCGTCCGCTGGCGCGAGACGGAGCCCGGCAGCGGACAGTGGGGCGAGCCGGACGACCTGGGCGGCGGACCGCTGGCACCGGGGCTCGGCGGGGTGACCCTGCCGGACGGCCGGCAGCTGCTGTTCGGGCTCCGGTTCGCGGCGCTCGGCGGGCACGGCGGGCCGAACAAGCGGGAGGTCGTGCTGCTGGAGCAGCGGGAGGCGGGCGGGCCGTTCCGCGCCTGGACCGGGCTGGGCAATCCGGAGCGCGGCGACGACCGGGGGCGCCGGCTGGGCGTCCCGGTGGCGGTGGCCGACCGCGAGGGCCGCGTCCACCTCTTCGTACGCAACGCGGACAAGGGCGTCAGCGGCCGGGTCCGGCAGGCCGGCGGCGCGTGGGGGCCCTGGCGGGACCTGGGCGGGGCCGAGGTGCAGGACGGGCTGTCCGCGGCGGTGGACGGCACCGGCCGGGTGCATCTGTTCGCGGCGGGCCGCGAGGGCGTCCACCACTGGGCGCAGGACGCGCCCGGCGCCCCGGTCGCCTTCCGCGCCGGTACGTCCCTGCCCGTCGCCGGCGGCCCGCCGGCGGTCAGCGCCGCGCCCGACGGCGGCCTGGTGCTCCACTACCGCGCGCCCACCCGCAAGGAGCTGACGGCGGTACGCCCCGACGGCACCCCCCTGCCCGGGGCCGCCCTCGACGGGTACGGCCCCGTCACCGCGGCGGCCACCCCCCGGGGCCCCGTGCTCCTCGGCAGGGACCTGCGGGGCCGGATCCAGGTCCGCACCGCGGAGGGCCGCCTGGCGACCCGTACGCAAGGCGCCGTCGCGCTGGGGTCGGCCACGCTCCACAGGAGCGGGACGCTCGGGGTCATCGCCGTCGGCGTGGGCGCGGACGCCCGGCCGTGGACCTGGACCCCGGAGCCCCGCACCCGGAGCTGAGCGCGCGCCCCCGCTGCCGCGACGCGAAGGGCCCCGCACCGTGACGGTGCGGGGCCCTTCTTGCAGCTCGGTGACGAGCCACCAGGTCGGATCAGGAATTACTTCGTGATCTTGGTGACCTGGCCGGCGCCGACGGTCCGGCCACCCTCACGGATGGCGAACTTGAGGCCCTCCTCCATGGCGACCGGCTGGATCAGCTGGACGGACATGGTGGTGTTGTCGCCCGGCATGACCATCTCGGTGCCCTCGGGGAGGGTCACGACGCCGGTCACGTCCGTGGTACGGAAGTAGAACTGCGGGCGGTAGTTGTTGAAGAACGGCGTGTGACGGCCGCCCTCGTCCTTGGACAGGATGTACGCCTGCGCCTCGAACTCGGTGTGCGGGGTGACCGAACCCGGCTTGATGATGCACTGGCCGCGCTCGACGTCCTCGCGCTTGATGCCACGGAGGAGCAGACCGACGTTCTCACCGGCCTGGCCCTCGTCGAGCAGCTTGCGGAACATCTCGATGCCGGTGACCGTGGTGGTGGTCTTCTCGGTCTTGATGCCGATGATGTCGACGGTCTCGTTGACCTTGAGGACACCACGCTCGATACGGCCGGTGACGACCGTACCGCGACCGGTGATCGTGAAGACGTCCTCGATCGGCATCAGGAACGGCTTGTCGACGTCGCGCTCGGGCTGCGGGATCGACTCGTCGACGGCGGCCATCAGGTTCAGGACCGACTGGCCCCACTCCTTGTCGCCCTCGAGCGCCTTGAGCGCCGAGACCTTGACGACCGGAACGTCGTCGCCCGGGAACTCGTACTCGGTGAGCAGCTCACGAACCTCGAGCTCGACGAGCTCCAGGATCTCCTCGTCGTCCACCATGTCGGCCTTGTTCAGGGCGACGACGATGTACGGAACGCCGACCTGGCGGGCCAGGAGCACGTGCTCCTTGGTCTGCGGCATCGGGCCGTCGGTGGCGGCGACCACGAGGATGGCGCCGTCCATCTGGGCAGCACCGGTGATCATGTTCTTGATGTAGTCCGCGTGACCGGGGCAGTCGACGTGGGCGTAGTGACGCGACTCGGTCTGGTACTCGACGTGCGCGATGGAGATGGTGATACCGCGCTGGCGCTCCTCAGGAGCCTTGTCGATCTGGTCGAACGCCGAGGCCTCGTTCAGGTCCGGGAACGCGTCGTGCAGCACCTTGGTAATGGCGGCCGTGAGGGTCGTCTTACCGTGGTCGATGTGACCGATGGTGCCGATGTTGACGTGCGGCTTAGTCCGCTCGAACTTCGCCTTCGCCACTGGGGTCCTCCTGAGAGTGGTTCTGGTACGCCTTACTCATCGGCGCCAGGTGATCTTTGCTGGGTGGCCACCCGCCGGGGCACCTGCCTCGGGTTGCGGGGCCGAAGCCCCGGCGGATGGTGTCAAGCCTAAAGCGTGAAACCGGGAGAGTTACTCGCCCTTGGCCTTCGCGATGATCTCCTCGGCGACGTTCCGCGGAACCTCGGCGTAGGAGTCGAACTGCATCGAGTAGCTTGCGCGACCCGAGGTCTTGCTGCGGAGGTCGCCGACGTAGCCGAACATCTCCGAGAGCGGCACCAGGCCCTTGACGACCCGGGCACCGGCCCTCTCCTCCATGGCCTGGATCTGGCCACGGCGGGAGTTGATGTCACCGATGACATCGCCCATGTAGTCCTCGGGCGTGGTGACCTCGACGGCCATCATCGGCTCAAGGAGCACGGGGGACGCCTTGCGCGCGGCCTCCTTGAAGGCCTGCGAACCGGCGATCTTGAAGGCGAGCTCGGAGGAGTCGACCTCATGGTAGGCACCGTCGAGAAGCGTGACGCGAACGCCCGTCATCTCGTAGCCCGCGAGGATGCCGAACTGCATGGCCTCCTGGCAGCCGGCGTCCACCGAAGGGATGTATTCCTTCGGGATACGGCCACCGGTGACCTTGTTGACGAACTCGTACGAGGCGTCGCCGCCCTCGATCGGCTCGACCGCGATCTGCACCTTGGCGAACTGACCGGTACCACCGGTCTGCTTCTTGTGGGTGTAGTCCACGCGCTCGACGGCCTTGCGGATCGTCTCACGGTACGCGACCTGAGGCTTACCGACGTTGGCCTCGACCTTGAACTCGCGCTTCATGCGGTCGACGAGCACCTCGAGGTGAAGCTCGCCCATACCGCCGATGACGGTCTGGCCGGTCTCCTCGTTGGTGTGCACCTGGAAGGAGGGGTCCTCCTCCGCGAGACGCTGGATGGCGACACCCAGCTTCTCCTGGTCACCCTTGGACTTGGGCTCGATGGCGACCTCGATGACCGGCGCCGGGAAGTCCATGGACTCCAGGATCACCGGGTTCTTCTCGTCGCACAGCGTCTCACCGGTCGTGGTCTGCTTCAGACCCATGACGGCGATGATGTCGCCGGCGCCCACCGACTCGATCTCCTCACGCTTGTTCGCGTGCATGCGGTAGATCTTGCCGATGCGCTCCTTCTTGCCCTTGACCGAGTTCAGCACCGAGGTGCCGGACTCCAGGCGACCGGAGTAGATCCGGACGAAGGTGAGCTTGCCGAGGTGCGGGTCGCTCATGATCTTGAACGCCAGCGCCGACAGCGGCTCGTCGTCGGACGGCTTGCGCTTGACGACCGTCTCCGCGTCCTTGACGTCGTGGCCCTCGATGGCCTCGATGTCGACGGGCGACGGGAGGTAGCGCACGACCGCGTCGAGCAGGGGCTGGACGCCCTTGTTCTTGAACGCGGTGCCGCAGAACACCGGGGTCACCGTGGTGCCGGTGCCCTTGCCGGAGGCGATGGTGATACGACGGATCGCGGCGTACAGCTGCTCCTCGGACGGCTCCTGGCCCTCCAGGTACAGCTCCATGATCTCTTCGTCGTTCTCGGCCACGGCCTCGAGCAGCTTGCCGCGGTACTCCTCGGCAGCCTCGGTGTGCGTGTCCGGGATGTCGACGATGTCGTACATCTCGCCCTTGGCCGCCTCGGCGGACCAGACCAGGGCCTTCATCCGAACGAGGTCGATGACGCCCTTGAAGTCGGCCTCGGCACCGATCGGGAGCTGCATGACGATCGGCTGCGCGCCCAGGCGGTCGCTGATCATGTCGACGCAGCGGTGGAACTCGGCGCCGGTGCGGTCGAGCTTGTTGACGAAGCAGATACGCGGAACGCCGTAGCGGTCCGCCTGACGCCACACGGTCTCGGACTGCGGCTCAACGCCGGCGACGCCGTCGAACACCGTCACGGCACCGTCGAGCACGCGGAGCGAACGCTCCACCTCGACGGTGAAGTCGACGTGGCCCGGGGTGTCGATGATGTTGATGGTGTGGTCAACGTCTTCCAGCGGCCAGTGGCAGGTCGTCGCGGCAGACGTGATCGTGATGCCGCGCTCCTGCTCCTGCTCCATCCAGTCCATCGTGGCAGCGCCGTCGTGGACTTCACCGATCTTGTAGGAGACACCGGTGTAGAACAGGATCCGCTCGGTGGTGGTCGTCTTGCCCGCGTCGATGTGGGCCATGATCCCGATGTTGCGGACCTTGGCCAGGTCAAGCGAAGTGGTAGCCATAAGGCTTCAGTCTTCTCTCGGTCTCGATGTGGGTGCGACTACCAGCGGTAGTGCGCGAAGGCCTTGTTGGACTCGGCCATCTTGTGCGTGTCCTCACGCTTCTTGACCGAAGCACCGAGGCCGTTGGAGGCGTCGAGGAGCTCGTTCATGAGGCGCTCGGTCATGGTCTTCTCGCGACGGGCGCGGGAGTAACCCACGAGCCAGCGGAGCGCGAGCGTGGAGGCGCGACCGGGCTTGACCTCGATCGGCACCTGGTAGGTGGCGCCACCGACACGGCGGGACTTGACCTCGAGGGACGGCTTGACGTTCTCGAGAGCGCGCTTCAGCGTGATGACCGGGTCGTTGCCGGTCTTCTCGCGGAGGCCTTCCATGGCGCCGTACACGATCCGCTCGGCGGTGGAGCGCTTGCCGTTCAGCAGGATCTTGTTGATGAGCGAGGTCACCAGAGGAGAGCCGTAGACCGGGTCGATGATGACCGGGCGCTTCGGGGCGGGGCCCTTACGAGGCATTCTTACTTCTCCTTCTTGGCGCCGTAGCGGCTGCGGGCCTGCTTGCGGTTCTTGACACCCTGGGTGTCGAGCGAGCCGCGGATGATCTTGTAGCGAACACCCGGCAGGTCCTTCACACGGCCACCACGCACGAGCACGATGGAGTGCTCCTGCAGGTTGTGTCCCTCACCCGGGATGTAAGCGGTGACCTCGATCCCGCTGGTCAGACGCACACGCGCGACCTTACGCAGGGCCGAGTTCGGCTTCTTCGGGGTGGTCGTGAACACACGCGTGCAGACGCCGCGGCGCTGAGGGGAACCCTCGAGTGCGGGCGTCTTGTTCTTCTCGACCTTGTCCTGCCGGCCCTTCCGGACCAGCTGCTGGATCGTAGGCACTACTTCTCCGGTTTCTGTGTGCCGTGTAGTAAAGCTAACCTGGAACGTCGCCGACCCACGCGGTCGGGTGTGTCGAATACCGCGAACGCCCACTGCCACGTGGAAACGAGCGCGGATTGCGGTGGCCGATGCTCGACTCGCCATGCGGTTGAGGACACGCACACGAGCCCAGGCACACCCCAGGCACAAGGTCTGAGCGTACCTACCGCATGGACTTCGGTCAAAACAAATGCGGACGGCAGCGACACGCCGGGCGCGCCCGAGCAGGCGCCGGGAGCCCCGTGGACGGTCGGACACGGGGATACCGCCTGATCAGCCGGATGCCTCCGTGATCTTTCCCCGCTCGGTGGCGGCGCCCGGGCCGGCGCCCCCGCGGCACGTACCGGCCCGGCCCCGCTCCGGGGCCGCCCCGCCGTCAGGACCGGCCAGGACGCCGCCAGGACCGGCCAGGAGAACGCCGGAGGGGGCCCGGGGTGGGCCGGAGGGTGTCCGCGGCCCGGCCGCCCCGCCGCCGGCCCGGAGGAGGCCCTCCCGCCGCTCACGCACGCCGAAGGGCGGCCACCCCGTACGCAACGGGGTGACCGCCCTCCGGTCGATCAAGCGACTCGCTTACTGGTTGTACGGACCGTAGTCGTAGTCCTCCAGCGGAACGGCCTGGCCGGAGCCGGTGCCGAACGGCGAGTAGTCGATGTCGTCGTAGCCGACGGCCGAGTACATCGCGGCCTTGGCCTCCTCGGTCGGCTCGACCCGGATGTTGCGGTAGCGGGACAGGCCCGTACCGGCCGGGATGAGCTTACCGATGATGACGTTCTCCTTGAGGCCGATCAGGGAGTCGGACTTGGCGTTGATCGCCGCGTCCGTCAGGACCCTGGTCGTCTCCTGGAAGGAGGCCGCGGACAGCCACGACTCCGTCGCCAGCGACGCCTTGGTGATACCCATCAGCTGCGGACGGCCGGAGGCGGGGTGGCCGCCCTCGGTGACCACACGACGGTTCTCCGACTCGAACTTCGACCGCTCGACCAGCTCGCCCGGCAGGAGCTCCGCGTCGCCGGACTCGATGATCGTCACGCGGCGCAGCATCTGCCGGATGATGATCTCGATGTGCTTGTCGTGGATCGACACGCCCTGCGAGTTGTAGACCTTCTGGACCTCGCCGACCAGGTGGACCTGGACGGCACGCTGGCCGAGGATGCGCAGCACGTCGTGCGGGTTGGTGGCACCCGCGGTGAGCTTCTGGCCCACCTCGACGTGGTCGCCCTCGTGCACCAGGACCTTGGCGCGCTTCGAGATCGGGTAGGCCGTCTCGTCGCTGCCGTCGTCCGGGGTGACGACGATCTTCTTGGTCTTCTCGGTCTCCTCGATCCGCACGCGGCCGGAGGCCTCGGAGATCGGGGCGACACCCTTCGGCGTACGGGCCTCGAAGAGCTCGACGACACGGGGCAGACCCTGGGTGATGTCGTCACCGGCCACACCACCGGTGTGGAAGGTACGCATCGTCAGCTGGGTACCGGGCTCACCGATGGACTGGGCGGCGATGATGCCGACCGCCTCACCGATGTCGACCAGCTTGCCGGTGGCGAGCGAGCGGCCGTAGCAGAAGGCACAGGTGCCGACCGCGGACTCACAGGTCAGGACCGAGCGGGTCTTGACCTCCTCGACACCCGCGTTGACCAGGGCGTCGATGAGCACGTCACCCAGGTCGACGTTGGCCGGCGCGATGACCTTGCCGTCCACGACGACGTCCTCGGCGAGCATCCGCGCGTACACGGACGTCTCGACGTCGTCCGCCTTGCGGAGGACGCCGTCGGCGCCGCGCTCGGCGATCCGCAGCTTCAGACCGCGCTCGGTGCCGCAGTCCTCCTCGCGGATGATCACGTCCTGCGAGACGTCCACCAGACGACGGGTCAGGTAACCCGAGTCGGCGGTACGCAGGGCGGTGTCGGCGAGACCCTTACGGGCACCGTGCGTGGAGATGAAGTACTCCAGCACCGACAGGCCCTCACGGAAGGACGCCTTGATCGGACGCGGGATGGTCTCGTTCTTCGCGTTCGACACCAGACCACGCATACCGGCAATCTGACGCATCTGCATCATGTTGCCTCGTGCACCCGAGTTCACCATCATGAAGATCGGGTTGGTCTTCGGGAAGTTGTCGTTCATCGCCTCGGCGACCTCGTTGGTCGCCTTGGTCCAGATCGCGATGAGCTCCTGCGTGCGCTCGTCCTTGGTGATCAGACCGCGCTCGTACTGCTTCTGGACCTTCTCGTCCTGAGCCTCGTACGACTTGACGATCTCCTTCTTCGCCTCGGGAACGACGACGTCGGAGATGGCGACGGTGACACCGGAGCGGGTCGCCCAGTAGAAGCCGGCCGCCTTCAGGTTGTCGAGCGTCGCCGCCACGATGACCTTGGGGTAGCGCTCGGCGAGGTCGTTGACGATCTCGGAGAGCTGCTTCTTGCCGACCGAGTAGTCGACGAACGGGTAGTCCTCGGGCAGCAGCTCGTTGAAGAGCGCACGGCCCAGGGTCGTCCGCAGACGGAACGAGTCACCCTGCTGCCACTCCGGCTCGCCCTCTTCGGCGACCGGCGGGGTCCAGCCACGCGGCGGGACGGTGCCGATCGGGAAGCGGATGTCGACCTTCGCCTGGAGCGAGAGCTCGCCCATGTCGAACGCCATGATCGCTTCGGCGCTGGAGTTGAAGGCGCGGCCCTCACCCTTGACCTCGCGCTCCTCCTCGTCCGTGGTGAGGAAGAAGAGGCCCAGCACCATGTCCTGGGTCGGCATGGTGACGGGACGGCCGTCGGCCGGCTTGAGGATGTTGTTCGAGGACAGCATCAGGATGCGGGCCTCGGCCTGCGCCTCCGCGGAGAGCGGCAGGTGGACGGCCATCTGGTCACCGTCGAAGTCCGCGTTGAACGCGGTGCAGACGAGCGGGTGGATCTGGATGGCCTTGCCCTCGACCAGCTGCGGCTCGAAGGCCTGGATGCCGAGGCGGTGCAGCGTGGGCGCACGGTTCAGCAGCACCGGGTGCTCGGCGATGACCTCTTCGAGGACGTCGTAGACCACGGTGCGGCCGCGCTCGACCATGCGCTTGGCCGACTTGATGTTCTGCGCGTGGTTCAGGTCGACCAGGCGCTTCATCACGAACGGCTTGAAGAGCTCCAGCGCCATGGCCTTGGGCAGACCGCACTGGTGCAGCTTCAGCTGCGGGCCGACGACGATGACGGAACGCGCCGAGTAGTCGACTCGCTTGCCGAGCAGGTTCTGACGGAAGCGGCCCTGCTTGCCCTTCAGCATGTCGCTGAGGGACTTCAGCGGGCGGTTGCCGGGACCGGTGACCGGGCGACCGCGGCGGCCGTTGTCGAACAGCGCGTCGACGGCCTCCTGCAGCATCCGCTTCTCGTTGTTCACGATGATCTCGGGGGCACCGAGGTCAAGGAGACGCTTGAGACGGTTGTTGCGGTTGATCACGCGGCGGTACAGGTCGTTCAGGTCGGAGGTCGCGAAGCGGCCACCGTCCAGCTGCACCATCGGACGCAGGTCCGGCGGGATGACCGGGACGCAGTCCAGCACCATGCCCTTGGGGCTGTTGCTGGTCTGCAGGAACGCGGAGACGACCTTGAGGCGCTTCAGCGCACGGGTCTTCTTCTGGCCCTTGCCGGTCCGGATGATCTCGCGGAGCTTCTCGGCCTCCTCGTCGAGGTCGAAGGACTCCAGGCGCTTCTGCAGCGCCGCGGCACCCATCGACCCGTCGAAGTACGTGCCGAAGCGGTCGCGCAGCTCGCGGTAGAGCAGCTCGTCGCCCTCGAGGTCCTGGACCTTGAGGTTCTTGAAGCGGTTCCACACCTCGTCGAGACGGTCGATCTCGCGCTGGGCGCGGTCGCGCAGCTGCTTCATCTCGCGCTCGGCGCCCTCGCGCACCTTGCGGCGCACGTCGGCCTTCGCGCCCTCGGCCTCGAGCTCGGCCAGGTCGGTCTCGAGCTTCTTGGCGCGGGCCTCGAGGTCGGCGTCGCGGCGGTTCTCGATCTGCTGGCGCTCGACGGAGACGTGGGCCTCCAGCGAGGGCAGGTCGCGAGTGCGGCGCTCCTCGTCGACGTACGTGATCATGTACGCCGCGAAGTAGATGACCTTCTCCAGGTCCTTCGGGGCGAGGTCCAGCAGGTAGCCCAGCCGGGACGGGACGCCCTTGAAGTACCAGATGTGGGTGACGGGAGCGGCCAGCTCGATGTGGCCCATCCGCTCACGGCGCACCTTGGCACGGGTGACCTCGACGCCACACCGCTCACAGATGATGCCCTTGAAGCGGACACGCTTGTACTTGCCGCAGTAGCACTCCCAGTCCCGGGTCGGACCGAAGATCTTCTCGCAGAAGAGTCCGTCCTTCTCGGGCTTCAGGGTGCGGTAGTTGATGGTCTCCGGCTTCTTGACCTCGCCGTGGGACCACTGACGGATGTCGTCCGCGGTGGCCAGGCCGATCCGCAGCTCGTCGAAGAAGTTGACGTCGAGCACTATGCGTCAATCCCTCTCAGGGTTTGAGTCTCAATCATGGTCTGTACGGGTCCGGGGCAGGGCCGGGGCCTCACGAGGAGGCCCCGGCCAGACCCGTCAGACCTCTTCGACGCTGCTCGGCTCGCGCCGGGACAGGTCGATACCGAGCTCTTCCGCAGCGCGGAAGACGTCCTCGTCGGTGTCGCGCATCTCGATGGACATGCCGTCCGAGGACAGCACCTCCACGTTGAGGCACAGGGACTGCATCTCCTTGATGAGCACCTTGAAGGACTCGGGGATGCCGGGCTCGGGGATGTTCTCGCCCTTGACGATGGCCTCGTAGACCTTCACGCGGCCGGTGACGTCGTCGGACTTGATGGTCAGCAGCTCCTGGAGGGCGTACGCGGCGCCGTAAGCCTCCAGCGCCCACACCTCCATCTCACCGAAGCGCTGGCCACCGAACTGAGCCTTACCACCCAGCGGCTGCTGGGTGATCATCGAGTACGGACCGGTCGACCGCGCGTGCAGCTTGTCGTCGACCAGGTGGTGCAGCTTGAGGATGTACATGTACCCGACCGAGATCGGGTCCGGGAACGGCTCGCCGGAGCGGCCGTCGAACAGGCGCGCCTTACCGGTCGGGAGGACCATGCGGTCGCCGTCGCGGTTCGGGATGGTGTGCTGGAGCAGGCCGGCCAGCTCGTCCTCACGCGCACCGTCGAAGACGGGGGTGGCGACGTTGGTACCGGGCTCCACCTTGTCGGCGCCGATGGCCTGGAGGCGCTGCGCCCACTCCTCCGCGAGGCCCGAGACGTCCCAGCCGCGGCTGGCGAGCCAGCCGAGGTGGATCTCCAGGACCTGTCCCGGGTTCATTCGGGACGGGACACCCAGCGGGTTGAGGATGATGTCGACCGGGGTGCCGTCCTCCAGGAACGGCATGTCCTCGATCGGCAGGATCTTGGAGATGACGCCCTTGTTGCCGTGACGGCCGGCGAGCTTGTCACCGTCGGTGATCTTGCGCTTCTGCGCGACGTAGACGCGCACCAGCTGGTTCACACCGGGGGGAAGCTCGTCGCCCTCCTCGCGGTCGAAGACGCGCACGCCGATGACCTTGCCGGTCTCGCCGTGCGGCACCTTCAGCGAGGTGTCGCGGACCTCACGGGCCTTCTCGCCGAAGATCGCGCGGAGCAGGCGCTCCTCCGGGGTCAGCTCGGTCTCGCCCTTGGGCGTGACCTTGCCGACGAGGATGTCGCCGGCGACGACCTCGGCACCGATACGGATGATGCCGCGCTCGTCGAGGTCGGCGAGGACCTCCTCGGAGACGTTCGGGATGTCCCGGGTGATCTCCTCCGGGCCGAGCTTGGTGTCACGGGCGTCGACCTCGTGCTCCTCGATGTGGATCGAGGAGAGGACGTCGTCCTGCACGAGGCGCTGCGACAGGATGATCGCGTCCTCGTAGTTGTGACCCTCCCACGGCATGAACGCGACCAGCAGGTTCTTGCCGAGCGCCATCTCACCGTTCTCGGTGGCGGGGCCGTCGGCGAGGACCTGGCCCTCGATCACGCGGTCGCCCTCGGAGACGACGACCTTCTGGTTGACCGAGGTGCCCTGGTTGGAGCGGGAGAACTTGGCGACGCGGTACGTGGTGTACGTGCCGTCGTCGTTGGCGACGGTGACGTAGTCGGCCGAGACCTCCTGGATGACACCGTCCTTCTCGGCCTTGATGACGTCGCCGGCGTCGGTGGCACAGCGGTACTCCATGCCGGTGCCGACCAGCGGCGCCTCCGCCTTGATGAGCGGAACGGCCTGGCGCATCATGTTCGCGCCCATGAGGGCACGGTTGGCGTCGTCGTGCTCGAGGAACGGGATCATGGCGGTCGCGACCGACACCATCTGGCGCGGCGAGACGTCCATGTAGTCCACGTCGTCGGGCGCGACGTAGTCGACCTCGCCGCCACGGCGGCGGACCAGCACGCGGGCCTCGGCGAACCGGAGCTCGTCGGTCAGCGGCGCGTTGGCCTGGGCGATGACGAAGCGGTCCTCCTCGTCGGCGGTCAGGTAGTCCACCTCGTCGGTGACCTGGCCCTCGACGACCTTGCGGTACGGGGTCTCCACGAAGCCGAACGCGTTGACGCGGCCGTACGAGGCCAGCGAACCGATCAGACCGATGTTCGGGCCTTCGGGCGTCTCGATCGGGCACATGCGGCCGTAGTGGGACGGGTGCACGTCACGGACCTCGAAGCCGGCCCGCTCACGGGAGAGACCACCCGGGCCAAGGGCCGACAGGCGGCGCTTGTGGGTGAGACCCGACAGCGGGTTGTTCTGGTCCATGAACTGCGACAGCTGGCTGGTGCCGAAGAACTCCTTGATGGAGGCGACGACCGGCCGGATGTTGATCAGGGTCTGCGGCGTGATCGCCTCGACGTCCTGGGTCGTCATGCGCTCGCGCACGACGCGCTCCATACGAGCCAGACCCGTGCGGACCTGGTTCTGGATGAGCTCGCCGACGTTGCGCAGACGACGGTTGCCGAAGTGGTCGATGTCGTCGGTCTCGACGACGATCTGCGTGCCGTTCTCGCCGATCGTCTCGGTCTCGCCGGCGTGGAGCTTCACCAGGTACTTGATCGTGGCGATGATGTCGTCGGTGGTGAGGACACCGGCGTCCAGCGGCTCGTCGGCGCCGAGCTTCTTGTTCACCTTGTAGCGGCCGACCTTGGCGAGGTCGTAGCGCTTGGGGTTGAAGTAGAGGTTCTCGAGCAGCGTCTGAGCGGCCTCGCGCGTCGGCGGCTCGCCCGGGCGCAGCTTGCGGTAGATGTCGAGCAGCGCGTCGTCCTGGCCCTGGGTGTGGTCCTTCTCCAGGGTGGCGCGCATGGACTCGTACTCGCCGAACTCCTGAAGGATCTGCTCGGTGGTCCAGCCGAGCGCCTTGAGGAGGACGGTGACGGACTGCTTGCGCTTGCGGTCGATGCGGACACCGACCATGTCGCGCTTGTCGATCTCCATCTCCAGCCAGGCACCCCGGGACGGGATGATCTTGGCGGAGAAGATGTCCTTGTCGGACGTCTTGTCGATGGAGGAGTCGAAGTAGACACCCGGCGAGCGGACGAGCTGCGACACCACGACACGCTCGGTGCCGTTGATGACGAAGGTGCCCTTGTTGGTCATGAGCGGGAAGTCGCCCATGAAGACCGTCTGGGACTTGATCTCGCCGGTCTCGTTGTTGGTGAACTCGGCCGTGACGAAGAGCGGCGCGGCGTACGTGAAGTCGCGCTCCTTGCACTCGTCGATCGAGTTCTTGGGGGGCTCGAAGCGGTGGTCGCGGAAAGTCAGCGACATCGACCCGGAGAAGTCCTCGATCGGCGAGATCTCCTCGAAGATCTCCTCCAGACCGGACTTGGTGGGAACGTCCTGTCCGGACTCCAGAGCCGCCTCGACACGAGCCTTCCACGCGGCGTTGCCGAGCAGCCAGTCAAAGCTCTCGGTCTGCAGCGCGAGGAGGTTCGGAACCTCGAGGGGCTCCTTGATCTTTGCAAAGGAGATGCGCAGCGGGGCGGTGCTTGCGCCGTTGTTCGTATTCGCGGTCGAGGCGTTGCGCGAGGCGGCCAAGAGGGGGTCCTTCCGAGGGCTCGGACTCACTACGCGCGTACCGGTCCCACGCCGGACACGGAGACAGACTTCCTGATGTCAGCCAAAAGGCCAGGTCAGGAGGCTCGGTCAACTGTGCTCTTGCGAGGGTATGCCCCTGGTGACGGGCAGGGGGCAGCTAACAGGCAGCGCAAAGGGTCAGTGTAGCCACTTGGCCCACTGATGTCCAGGGCGAGTAAATCGCGACCCTCGTTGTTCTCAACTCCGCGGCACCTCGCGCCGTTGGCGCACATCGATCCTGCCCGTTCGGCCGTCGATCCATGCCTCGGATCCGGATCGTTGACGGCGCGTCCTGAGAATTGCGCGCGGCGTGCGGTTCGTCAAGGCCCCCAGCCGAGTGGGGCCCTGTGAGGCGCACGGCGAAGATCACCATACTCCGCGACCGGCTCAGCGCAAGGCAGGCGTTCCGGCAACGCCGAAGGGCGACCACCCGGATGGGTGATCGCCCTTCGAGGCGCCCTGTACGGGCGCTGAGCGAGTCAGGAGACTCGCGAGGTGTTACTTGACCTCGACGGAGGCGCCGGCGGCCTTGAGGGACTCGGCGGCCTTCTCGGCGGCGTCCTTGGCGACCTTCTCGAGGACGGGCTTCGGGGTGCCGTCGACGAGGTCCTTGGCCTCCTTCAGGCCCAGGGAGGTCAGCTCACGCACGACCTTGATGACCTGGATCTTCTTGTCACCGGCGCCGGTGAGGATGACGTCGAACTCGTCCTTCTCCTCGACGGCCTCGGCGGCACCGGCACCGGCGCCACCGGCGGCGGCAACGGCGACCGGGGCGGCGGCGGTGACGTCGAACTTCTCCTCGAACGCCGAAACGAACGCGGCGAGCTCGATGAGGGTCATCTCCTCGAACTGCGCGAGCAGGTCTTCCTGAGACAGCTTCGCCATGATGGCGGTCCTTCCACTAATTCGGCTGGTGCCGGGTGTACATGTGAGGCGGGCGTACGTTGGGCCCGCTGCGACCGTCGCCCCTAGGAGGCCACGATCAATGCGCGAGCCGAATTACTCGGCACCGCCCTGCTCGGCCTGCTTGGCACGGAGCGCGTCCACGGTGCGGACGAGCTTCGAGGGAAGCGCCTGGAAGAGCGCGGCAGCCTGGGACTGCTTGCCCTTCATGGCGCCCGCCAGCTTGGCGAGCAGAACCTCGCGGGACTCGAGGTCCGCAAGCTTCTTGATCTCATCGGCGGACAGCGCCTTGCCGTCAAGGACACCGCCCTTGATGATCAGGTTGGGGTTCTCCTTGGCGAAGTCACGAAGACCCTTCGCCGACGTCACCGGGTCACCGGTGATGAAGGCAACCGCCGTCGGACCAGCGAACTGGTCGTCGAGCGAGGTGATCCCGGCCTCGTTGGCCGCAATCTTGGTCAGCGTGTTCTTCACCACGGCGTACTGGGCGTTCTCACCGAGCGAACGGCGCAGCTGCTTGAGCTGTGCCACGGTGAGACCGCGGTACTCGGTCAGCACGGCGGCGTTCGAGCTGCGGAACTTGTCCGTCAGCTCGGCAACCGCAGCAGACTTGTCGGGCCTCGCCATGAGCCTCGGCCTCCTTCCGGGTGATTCGGACCGCGTGGGCTGAAGGAAGGAGACTGGGCAAAACGAAACGCCCCGGCGCAGGCGCACGGGGCGTGACTCGACCGAAAACGCTCGGTGAAGAGCGACATCCGGGAGTTACATCCACAGTCACCTGCGCGGGTCGTCCGCAGCTAGCGGATCCTTCGGCCGCCGCGACTCTGACGAGCGCAGCAACGACCAGCGGTCTTTGGCTTCTGTGGAAGAGTACGGGACCGGACCGACGTCAAGCAAATCGGCCCACTCGGGTGATCCGGACAGCGCCCCGGGCATGGGGCGCAGGCCCGGAATGCGCGGCCCGTCAGCCCCCGCCGGGGGCGGCGGCGGCACCCGGCGCACGCCCACGGCTCCGCTCCCCCCGGGGAACCTCGCAGGCCGGCGCCCCTCCGGCCGGACGCCGCCGGCCGCCGCCCTCCCGGTGGTCCGGGTCGGGCGGCGGCCGGTGGCGGGTGCCGCGGGCTACGGGGTCACGGCCCTCAGATGCCGCTCTCCGCGCCGCCGGTTCCCTGGCCGGCTCCGGCCGCGCCGAGGTCCTCCATCAGCTTCATGAAGTCGAAGGTCTCCGCCGCCGGCGGCGCCACCACGGCGGCCTTGACGCCGTAGTCGGAGTAGTTGGCGGTGATCTTCACGGTGCCCTGCGGCATCGTCATACCGAGGTCCATCTTCACGGGGAAGCCGTCCCCGTCGACCCAGACCTCGGTGTCGTAGCCCTTGATGCCCGACTTCTCGGCCTGGGCCACCAGCTCCTTGCGCTCCTTCTCGGTGAGCACGTCGAGCGACTTGTTGGACTTCACCATCTCCTGGAACGTCAGGGTGCCCTTGTAGTGCTGGGCCTCCACGCCGTCGACCTTCTCGCTGCCGACGTGCTTGAGGTTCGGCGAGTCGAGCAGGAGGGCGAGCTGCTGGGCCGGGGACTGGTTCATGTCCTCCAGGCCGCGGGTCATCTGCTTCTGGAGCTGCTTGTCGCCGGACGCCGCGGCCATCGCGCCGAGGTCCATCTTCATCCAGCGCTTGCCGTCCATCTCCTTGGCGGCCTTGGCGCCCAGATCCATGTACATGGCTTCGTCGAGCCACTTCATACGGATCTGCTCGGGCATGTCGGCGTCCGCCCCGGCGCCCGCCATCTCCTTGGGCATCTTCATGGTCATGTCCATGAGCGTGGGGTCCCACCCCATGACGCCGGACATCTGCATGGTGCCGGCGGCCTCGGCCGATCCGGACATGGTCACCGTCATACGGACCTTGGCGGTCTTGGCCTCCGCCGTCTTCTTGTACGCCGCCTGGACGACCTTGGTCACGGCGTCCCGGGACTGCAGCTCGGGCGTGCCCGTCGCCTTCTTGGTCCCCTTGTCGGTGTCCTGACAGCCGACGACGCCGACGAGCACCGCCGCCGCGACCGCCGCGATCCCCGCGCGCTTACGAACGGACATGGACATACGTACGTCCCCCACCCCTGTGTTCTCCCCTGTGCATACGGAAACGACCCTAACGCACCCCTCTGACACCGGCGGGGGAAATAAGTCGGCCCCCGCAGTTCCGGAGAACTGCGGGGGCCGGCTTCAGCACACGAGACCCGCGGCTGCCGTCAGTGTCAGACGGCGGCCGGGTCCTCCTCGACGAGGAGGTTGCGGGTGCGGTTGGCGTCCAGCGGGATGCCGGGGCCCATCGTGGTGGTGAGGGTCGCCTTCTTGATGTAGCGGCCCTTGGCGGCGGACGGCTTCAGACGGAGGATCTCCTCCAGCGCCGCCGCGTAGTTCTCGACCAGCTTCGTCTCGTCGAAGGAAACCTTGCCGATGATGAAGTGCAGGTTCGAGTGCTTGTCGACGCGGAACTCGATCTTGCCGCCCTTGATGTCGTTGACAGCCTTCGCGACATCCATGGTGACGGTGCCGGTCTTCGGGTTCGGCATCAGACCACGCGGGCCGAGGACACGGCCCAGGCGGCCGACCTTGCCCATGAGGTCCGGGGTGGCGACGACCGCGTCGAACTCGTTCAGGCGGTTGCCCTTGGAGATCTCGTCGATCAGTTCGTCGGAGCCGACGATGTCGGCGCCCGCGGCTTCCGCGGCCGCAGCACGGTCACCGGTCGCGAAGACCAGGACCCGGGCGGTCTTACCGGTGCCGTGCGGAAGGTTCACGGTGCCACGGACCATCTGGTCGGCCTTGCGCGGGTCAACGCCCAGGCGGAAGGCGACCTCGACGGTGCCGTCGAACTTGGTGGCGGCGGTGTCCTTGGCGAGACGGACGGCCTCGAGGGGAGCGTAGTTGCGCTCCCGGTCGATCTTGGCGTCCGCGCCGCGGAGTGCCTTGCTGCGCTTCACTGCTTCTCCTGGTGTGGTTCAGGTGTGGAGTTGTGGTCCGGGCCAGCGCGTGGCCCTCCCACAGGTCGTACGGGGGCTGCTCAGCCCTCGACCGTGATGCCCATCGAACGGGCGGTGCCGGCGATGATCTTCTCGGCGGCGTCCAGGTCGTTGGCGTTCAGGTCGGGCAGCTTGACCGAGGCGATCTCGCGGACCTGGGCGCTCGTGAGCTTGGCGACCTTGGTCTTGTGCGGCTCGCCGGAGCCCTTGTCCACACCAGCGGCCTTGAGGATCAGCTTGGCGGCCGGCGGAGTCTTGGTGATGAAGGTGAAGGAACGGTCCTCGTAGACCGTGATCTCCACCGGCACGACCATGCCACGCTGCGACTCGGTCGCGGCGTTGTAGGCCTTGCAGAACTCCATGATGTTGACGCCGTGCTGACCCAGGGCGGGGCCGACCGGCGGAGCCGGGTTGGCCGCACCGGCCTGGATCTGGAGCTTGATGAGCCCCGTGACCTTCTTCTTCTTGGGAGGCATTGCTCTCTCCGGGTCCTAGTGAGAGTTTCCAGCCACCAACCGATGTCATTCGGATGGAGGCATACCGCACAACGATAACGGGTATCCATGCGCGGCCAAAAACCGAGCAGGTCAGAACGGGCGCGAGACCCGGTCTGACCTGTTCGGAAACCTGTGTTGGTTAGTTCTTCTGGATCTGGTCGAAGCTGAGCTCGACCGGGGTCTCGCGACCGAAGATCTCGACGAGGCCCTTGACCTTCTTCGAGTCGGCGTTGATCTCGTTGATCGTCGCCTGCAGCGTCGCGAACGGACCGTCGGTGACGGTGACCGAGTCGCCCACCTCGAAGTCCAGCACCTGGACCTCGACCTTGCGGGCCGGAGCCGGCTTGCCCTCGGCCTCGGCGGCCTCGCGGGCGGCCTTCTCCTCGGCCTCGGGGGCGAGCATCTTGACGATCTCGTCCAGGGTCAGCGGGTACGGGTCGTAGGCGTTGCCGACGAAGCCGGTGACACCGGGGGTGTTGCGGACGACGCCCCAGGACTCGTTCGTCAGGTCCATGCGGACCAGGACGTAACCGGGCAGCTTGTTCTGCCGGACGTTCTTCCGCTCGCCGTTCTTGATCTGGACGATCTCTTCCTCGGGGACCTCGGCCTGGTAGATGAAGTCCTCGACGTTGAGCGAGACGGCGCGCTGCTCCAGGTTGGCCTTCACGCGCTTCTCGTAGCCCGCGTAGGTGTGGATGACGTACCACTCGCCGGGCAGGCCGCGCAGCTCGTCGCGGAGCGCGGCGATCGGGTCGACCGGAGCCGCGGGCTCCTCCTCGGCCTCGGCGTCGGCGGTCTCCTCGCCGGCCTCGACGGTCTCGTCCTCGTCGTCCGTCTCGTCGGCCTCGGCGGTCTCGTCCGCCTCGGCGAGCTCCTCGTCCGCGTCCTCGTCCTCGACGTGGAGCGCGGCCTCCTCGGCGGCCTCGCCTACAGCGGCGTCCGCAGCTTCCGCCTGGTCCTCGTCGGCCGCCTCGACGACGTCGAGCTCGTCCTGGGCGGACTCGTTCAGGTTCGGGTCAGACACGGTGGCTGCTTCTTCCTGGATACAGATGGGGTGGAACATGCGAAAAGGGGCGCCGGGGTGGGCGCCCTCCGCGGGAATCAGCCGAAGACGTACTTGACTGCTTCCTGGAAGCCGAGGTCAATCACGGTCACCAGACCGATCATGATGACGACGAAGACGATGACGACCGTGGTGTACGTCGTCAGCTGGCTGCGAGTCGGCCAGACGACCTTGCGCAGCTCGGCGACAATCTGGCGGTAGAAGAGCGCGAGACGGCCCAGCGGGCCCTTCTTACCGCGCTTGCCGCCCTTGCGGCCCTTCTTCTTCGACTCCTGTGCTTCGTCCTCGGCATCAGGCATGTCGATGGAGCCTACGGCATCCGTCACGTCTCTCACCTGATTCCGGGTCGGCCGTGCCGCGCCCGGGTGGAGCCGCACGGCGGTGCAATGAAGTACATACCTGCGCACACAACCTGGCGGTGTGTGTAGCAGGGCCGGAGGGACTTGAACCCCCAACCGCCGGTTTTGGAGACCGGTGCTCTACCAATTGAGCTACGACCCTTTGTCGTTCTCCCCCAACCTACCGCATCCGAGGATGTGGTCGGTGAGGGCCAACGAGCAGAGAGTGTACGTGGTCAGCGGCGCCGCGTCGAACAGATAGCTCCTGACACGGTCCGCGCACCCGCCGTGCCCCCCGGTGTCCGGTCGGTGAAACCTGTGTGCCGCGCTCTTTCGGGGTCTGGGACGATGGGCCGCATGAGCGCTGCAACCCCTCCCTCCGAGCGCCGGGTCTCCGCCCGAATCGGCGCGATCTCCGAGTCCGCGACCCTCGCCGTCGACGCCAAGGCCAAGGCCCTCAAGGCCGCCGGGCGGCCGGTGATCGGCTTCGGCGCGGGTGAGCCCGACTTCCCGACGCCCGAATACATCGTCGAGGCCGCGATCGAGGCCTGCCGCAACCCGAAGTACCACCGCTACACCCCGGCAGGCGGTCTGCCGGAGCTGAAGACCGCCATCGCGGCGAAGACGCTGCGGGACTCGGGATACGAGGTCGACGCCTCCCAGGTCCTGGTGACCAACGGCGGCAAGCAGGCGATCTACGAGGCGTTCGCCGCCATCCTGGACCCGGGCGACGAGGTCATCGTCCCGGCCCCCTACTGGACGACGTACCCCGAGTCCATCCGGCTGGCGGGCGGTGTCCCGGTGGAGGTCGTCGCCGACGAGACCACCGGCTACCGGGTGTCCGTGGAGCAGCTGGAGGCGGCCCGCACGGAGCGGACCAAGGTCGTCCTCTTCGTCTCCCCGTCCAACCCGACCGGCGCCGTCTACAGCGAGGGCGACGCCGAGGCGATCGGCCGCTGGGCCGTCGAGCACGGCCTGTGGGTGCTCACCGACGAGATCTACGAGCACCTGGTGTACGGCGACGCGAAGTTCACCTCGCTGCCGGCGCTCCTGCCCGAGCTGCGCGACAAGTGCATCGTCGTCAACGGCGTGGCCAAGACGTACGCCATGACGGGCTGGCGCGTGGGGTGGATCGTCGGCCCGAAGGACGTGGTGAAGGCCGCCACGAACCTGCAGTCGCACGCCACGTCCAACGTGTCGAACGTCGCTCAGGTCGCCGCCCTGGCCGCGGTCTCGGGCAGCCTGGACGCGGTGGCGGAGATGCGGACCGCGTTCGACCGGCGCCGCCGGACCATGGTGCGGATGCTCAACGAGATCGAGGGCGTCTACTGCCCGACGCCGGAGGGCGCGTTCTACGCGTACCCCTCGGTGAAGGGGCTGCTGGGCAAGGAGATCCGGGGCAAGCGCCCGCAGACCTCCGTCGAGCTGGCGGCACTGATCCTGGACGAGGCCGAGGTGGCGGTCGTCCCGGGCGAGGCGTTCGGCACCCCCGGCTACCTGCGGCTGTCGTACGCGCTGGGCGACGAGGACCTGGTCGAGGGCGTCTCGCGGATGCAGAAGCTGCTGGCGGAAGCGCGCGACTGAGGCGTACGGACATGAGGGCGGGCTCCCGATGGGGGCCCGCTTTTCCGTTCCCCGGGGCACCCGATCGGGGAAAGGGGCTCCCGCGCGGGCGGGTGTTTTGGCAAGATCCCTGAATGGAGCACGTACGAGATCTGCGGCTGTTGCCCAAGGCCCATCTGCACCTGCACTTCACCGGGTCGATGCGGCCCGCGACACTGCTGGAGCTCGCCGACAAGTACGGCGTCCATCTCCCCGAGGCGCTGACCGGCGGTGAGCCGCCGCAGCTGCGGGCCACCGACGAGCGCGGCTGGTTCCGCTTCCAGCGGTTGTACGACCTCGCCCGGTCCTGTCTGCGCGAGCCGGAGGACATCGTGCGGCTGGTGCGCGAGGCGGCCGAGGAGGACGTCAGGGACGGGTCCGGGTGGCTGGAGATCCAGGTGGACCCGACCTCCTACGCGCCGCGCCTGGGCGGGCTCATCCCGGCGCTGGAGATCATCCTGGACGCGGTCGAGAGCGCCTCGCGGGACACCGGTCTGGGCATGCGGGTGCTGGTGGCGGCGAACCGCATGAAGCACCCGCTGGACGCCCGCACGCTGGCCCGCCTCGCCGTGCGGTACGCCGACCGGGGCGTGGTCGGGTTCGGGCTCTCCAACGACGAGCGGCGCGGGATGGCGCGCGAGTTCGACCGCGCCTTCGCCATCGCCCGCGAGGGCGGCCTGCTGGCGGCGCCGCACGGCGGTGAGCTGACCGGGCCGGCGTCCGTGCGGGACTGCCTGGACGACCTGCGGGCGGCCCGCATCGGGCACGGGGTGCGGGCGGCGGAGGACCCGCGGCTGCTGCGCAGGCTCGCCGAGAAGGGGGTGACGTGCGAGGTGTGCCCGGCGTCGAACGTGGCGCTGGGGGTGTACGAGAAGCCCGAGGACGTGCCGCTGCGCACGCTGTTCGAGGCGGGTGTGCCGATGGCGCTGGGTGCGGACGACCCGCTGCTCTTCGGGTCGCGGCTGGCGGCGCAGTACGAGATCGCGCGCACGCACCACGGCTTCACCGACGAGGAGCTGGCGGAGCTGGCCCGCCAGTCGGTGCGCGGTTCGGCGGCCCCGGAGGACGTCAGGGCGAAGCTGCTGGCGGGCGTCGACGACTGGCTGGCGGTCGCCCCGGTCGCGTGACGCGCGGCCCGGGGCGCGGCCGTCCCGGGGCGCCCGGGACGGCCTGCGGAGGGCTCAGAGGGAGACGCCGACCGTCACCGGCTCGTTGACCAGCGTCACGCCGAAGGCGTCCCGTACGCCCGCGACCACCTCGCGGGCCAGCGCCAGCAGGTCCTCGGTGGTGGCCCCGCCGCGGTTGGTGAGGGCGAGGGTGTGCTTGGTGGAGATACGGGCGGGCCCGGTGCCATAGCCCTTGGTGAAGCCCGCCTTGTCGATGAGCCAGGCCGCCGAGGTCTTCACGCGGCCGTCCCCGGCCGGGAAGGCGGGCGGGGTGACGTCCGGGCCGAGCCGGTCGCGGACGCGGCCGAGGAACGCCTCGTACTGCTCCTGCTCCAGGATCGGGTTGGTGAAGAAGGATCCGGCCGACCAGGTGTCGTGGTCCTCCGGGTCCAGGACCATGCCCTTGCCCGCGCGCAGCCGGAGCACCGTCTCGCGCGCGGTGGCGACCGGGACGCGGTCACCCGCCTCGACGCCGAGGGTGCGGGCGGTCTCTGCGTACTTGATGGGCGCGCTCAGGCCCTGCGCGTCCTCCAGCTCGAACCGGACCCGCAGCACGACGAACCGGTCGGGGTCGGCCTTGAAGCGGCTGTGGCGGTACGAGAAGTCGCACGCGGCGTTCGGGACGGTGACCGTCTCGTCGGCGCGCCGGTCGTACGCGACGACCTCCGTGATGGTGGCCGAGACCTCCTGGCCGTACGCCCCCACGTTCTGGATGGGCGTGGCACCCGCGGAGCCGGGGATGCCGGCCAGGCACTCGATGCCGGCCAGCCCCGCCTCCACCGTGCGGGCCACGGCGTCCGTCCACACCTCGCCGGCGGCGAGCTCCAGCCGGGTGCCGTCGAGGGTGAAGCCCCGGGTCGCGATGCGCAGGGCGGTGCCGTCGAAGCCCTTGTCGCCGATCACCAGGTTCGAGCCGCCGCCGATGACCAGCAGCGGCGTCCCGGCCCGGTCGGCCTCGCGCACGGCGGCCACGACCTCGTCGTCGGTCGTGGCCGTGACGAGACGGCCGGCGGGGCCGCCGAGCCGGAAGGTGGTCAGCGGGGCGAGGGGAGCGTCATGGAGTTCCTGCACGCGCCAAGCCTACGGTGCGCCCCGGACACCGCCCGGGCCCGGCCGCGGCGCCCCGGCCGCGGACCGCGTGGCGAAGGTCACGTACCGGGGGGCGGGCGTACCGGGGAGGGCGGGCGTGGCCGGCGGGGGCGACGCGCGGGTGCCCGAGGGCGGGCGTGGCCGGCGGGGGCTCCCGGTCCGCCGCCCGGGGCCGGGCACCGCGGGGCCGGGTGGCGGCCGCGGTGCCCGGTGTGGCGGGCGTCAGGCGAGCCGGACGACCGCGCGGGACATGCCCAGCACCTTCTGGCCGGCGCTCGTGGCGGTCAGGTCCACGCGCACCCGGTTGTCGTCCAGCTTGGCGGCGACCTTGCCGCTGACCTCGATCAGGGCGCCCGTCCCGTCGTTCGGCACGACGACCGGCTTGGTGAACCGCACGCCGTACTCCACGACCGCTCCCGGGTCGCCCGCCCAGTCGGTCACCACGCGGATCGCCTCGGCCATGGTGAACATGCCGTGCGCGATGACGTCCGGCAGCCCGACCTCCTTGGCGAACTTCTCGTTCCAGTGGATCGGGTTGAAGTCCCCCGAGGCACCCGCGTACTGCACCAGCGTGGCGCGCGTCACGGGGAAGCTCTGCGCCGGCAGCTCGGTGCCGACCTCGACCTCGTCGAACGTGATCTTCGCGGTCATCGCCTCACGCCTCCTCTGCCGCCGCGCGGGCGACCAGCTTCGTCCACGCGGTCACCACGTGCTCACCGGCCTCGTCGTGGACCTCGCCGCGGATGTCGACGATGTCGTTCCCGGCGAGCGACTTGATCGCCTCGATGGTCGAGGTGACCGTCAGCCGGTCCCCCGCCCGTACGGGGCGGGTGTAGGCGAACTTCTGGTCGCCGTGCACCACGCGGCTGTAGTCCAGGCCCAGCTGCGGGTCCTGGATCACCTCGCCCGCGGCCTTGAACGTGATGGCGAACACGAAGGTGGGGGGCGCGATCACCTCGGAGTGGCCGAGGGCCTTGGCGGCCTCCGGGTCGGTGTACGCCGGATTCGCGTCACCGACGGCCTCCGCGAATTCGCGGATCTTTTCCCGGCCTACCTCGTACGGCGCGGTGGGCGGGTAGGTCCGCCCCACGAAGGACTGATCGAGCGCCATGAACTCGCTACCTCCTGATGTGTCTTCGAACAAACGACACGAGGCCGCCCCCTGACGGGGACGGCCTCGTGTACGAGCCTGATTCAGCGCGTTTCGCGGTGCGCGGTGTGCGCGTTGCAGCGCGGGCAGTGCTTCTTCATCTCAAGACGGTCCGGGTTGTTACGCCGGTTCTTCTTGGTGATGTAGTTCCGCTCCTTGCACTCCACGCAGGCCAGCGTGATCTTCGGGCGGACGTCGGTGGCAGCCACGTGAGTGCTCCTTGGACGGACGTTGGACGGATGAACGCATAAAAGAGTAGCCGATCGAAGGACCGACCCCACAATCGGCTACTGTGTGTAGCGGTGACCGGACTTGAACCGGTGACACAGCGATTATGAGCCGCTTGCTCTACCGACTGAGCTACACCGCTTTGATACGGAGTCCCTCACCCGAAGGTGAGGGCTACCGCACCAGAGCCCCAATACGGAATCGAACCGTAGACCTTCTCCTTACCATGGAGACGCTCTGCCGACTGAGCTATTGGGGCGAGCGATGAAGACATTACACGGTCGGCCGCCGTTCGCCCAAATCCGATTCGGGCGGCTACCCCGCCGCCGTCCGGTCACACCTCCGGACCGTCCCCGCAGCCCGCTCCGGGCACCCGCCGGACACCCGCTCCGGCGCGTTCTCCGACCCCCGGCGGCGGCACGTGCGCGCCGGAGTGCGCACCCCGAAGCCGCCGGCGCCCCGCCGCCCCGCCCGCCACTCGCGCCCCACGCCGGTACGACTATTGCGCTCCTCCTCGATGCCCGGTCGGAGGCCCCCTAGGCTCGCCTCACGCTGCGTGATCGCGCCAGTACACCGCCAGTACATCCCCTACGGCCGCGGAACCGGCAGCCCCCGCCAGGGGCCACGCCCGAGCCACCGAGCCCCCGAGCCCGCCAGGAGCCCGATGTCCTCCGACAGCCAGCAGCCGCAGCCGCCCGAGGGCGCCACCGCCGACGCCACCGCGCTGCTGCTGTGCGGCGCCCGCCTGACCGACGGCCGGACGGTCGACGTACGGATCGGCGGCGGGCGCATCGAAGCCGTGGGCACCGCCGGCAGCCTGCCCACCCACGGCGCGCGCGTGGACCTCGCCGGCTACCTGCTGCTGCCCGCCCCGGCCGAGCCCCACGGCCACGCCGACACCGCGCTCAGCGCCGACTGCCCGGGCCCCGTCTCGTACGCCACCGAGGACGTCCAGCGCCGCGCCACCGAGGCCGCGCTGCTCCAGCTCGGGCACGGGGCGACCGCCGTGCGGGCCCACGTCCGCATCGGCGACGTCCAGGGGCTCGGGCCGCTGGAGGCGGTCCTCCAGGCCCGGCGCTCGCTGCGCGGGCTGGCAGACCTGACCGCGGTCGCCGTGCCGCGGCTGCTGACCGGCGTGGCGGGCGCGGACGGGCTCGCGATGCTGCGGGACGCGGTGAAGATGGGCGCCGGGGTGGTCGGCGGGTGCCCGGACCTGGACCCCGACCCTGCCGGGTACGCGGAGGCGGTCCTGGAGGTGGCGGCCGAGCACGGCTGCCCGGTGGACCTGCACACCGACGGCGACGACCCGGCGCGCCTCGCACGGCTGGCGGCCATGGCGGGCGGGCTGCGGCCGGGGGTCGCCATCGGGCCGTGCGGGGCCCTGGGGCGGCTCCCTGAGGACGTGGCGGGCCGGGCGGCGGACCAGCTGGCGGCGGCCGGTGTGACGGTCGTGTGCCTGCCCCAGGGCGGCTGCGGCGGTACCGGGGTGCGGGGCGTCGCGCCCGTACGGCTGCTGCGGGCGGCGGGGGTGCGGGTCGCGGCCGGCAGCGGGGCGCTGCGGGACGTGGCCAATCCGGTGGGGCGGGGCGATCCGCTGGAGGCGGCGTACCTGCTGGCCTCCCAGGGCGGGTTGCGGGTGACCGAGGCGTACGGGGCGGTGAGCGGTGCCGCTCGGGCGGCGATGGGGCTGCCCGCCGTACGGGTGGAGGCGGGGTTCCCGGCGGAGCTGCTGGCGGTGCGCGGGGAGCGGCTGTCGGGCGTGCTCTCCCTGGCGTACAGCAGGATCGTGGTGCACCGGGGGCGGGTGGTGGCGCGGACGAGCGCGGTGCGGGAGTACTGCGACTCCGCGGCGGCCCTCGAACTGCCGCGCCAGGGGCGGCCGGACGCCCGTCCGTGAGCACTTCGGGCCGTGACGTCGTACGGTCGGGAGCATGCGCATTGTCATCGCTGGTGGACACGGTCAGATCGCCCTGCGGCTGGAGCGGCTGCTCTCGGCGGGCGGGCACGAGGTCGCGGGCATCATCCGCAATCCCGAACAGGCGGACGCCCTGCGCGAAGCGGGCGCCGAACCGGTGGTGCTGGACCTGGAGTCGGCGACCGTGGACATGGTCGCGGAGGCGCTGACCGGCGCCGACGCGGTGGTGTTCGCGGCGGGCGCCGGGCCGGGCAGCGGCGTCGAGCGCAAGGCGACCGTGGACCGGGGCGCCGCGGTGCTCTGCGCGGACGCGGCCGAGCGGGCGGGGGTACGGCGCTACGTCGTCGTGTCGTCGATGGGCGCCGACGCGGACCGCCCCGGGGACGAGGTCTTCGACGCGTACCTGCGCGCGAAGGGCGCGGCGGACGACTCCGTACGGGCCAGGCGCGGGCTGGACTGGACGATCCTCAAGCCCGGCATGCTGACCAACGACGCCGGGACCGGCCTGGTGCGGCTGGAGGCGTCGACCGGGCGCGGGCCGGTGCCGCGCGACGACGTGGCGGCGGTGCTGGCCGAGCTGGTGGAGACGCCCGCCACGGCCGGGCTGACGCTGGAGCTGGTGAGCGGCTCGGTGCCGGTGACGGTCGCGGTGAAGGCGGTCGCGGGCGAATGACGTTTCCCGAACCGGTCCTGGTGGACCGCGCCGAGCAGCCGTACGTCTTCATGCGCCGGTCCGTGACGATGGACGGCTTCGCCGAGGTCGCCGACCGGCTGCCGGAGCTGGTGGGGTGGCTGACGGGGCGGGGCGTCGCGATCGCCGGCGCCCCGTTCTTCCGCTACAACTCCCTCGACATGGCGGGCGAGTCGGAGGTGGAGGCGGGTGTTCCGGTCGCCGGGGGCCCGTCGCTCCCGGAACCGGAGGGGGACGTCGGCGTGGCGGTGCTGCCGGCCGGCCGCTATGCGACGCTCACCCACGTCGGCCACCCCGACCGGCTCCTCGAGGCGGCGGCCGCGCTGCGTGCGTGGGCCGACGAGCGGGGCCTTGAGTGGGACATGCGGGAGGTGGACGGCGTGGAGCGCTGGGGCTGCCGCATCGAGTCCTACCGCACGGACCCGCGCGTGGAGCCGGACCCGTCCCGGTGGGAGACGGAACTGGCGTTCCGCCTGGCCGGCTGACCCCCGCCGACCCCTCCCTTCGCCGTCCGTTCGCCCGTCACGCACGCGTGGACCGGCCTGGGCGAGCGGGCGCCTACCGTAGTCGGCCGGCCCGGCTTCGCCGTACCGGTCCTCCGGGCTCGTCATGGTGCTGCCCGTGCTACGGGTCCGATCAGGTGAGCTGCGGCTGTCGCCTGCACGGCTGTCGTCAGCAGTCGTCACCGGTCGCCGCTGAGCGGTTTCGGACGGCCCAGAGGCGGCCCGGCGGAGATCACCCGTCGGCTGCCGGCCACTCATCAAGCCGGACCTTGTCCTGACGGTTGTGGGTGGTGCGCAGAGGGCCTCCCCATCGACCAGGGCCTTGGCCTCCTGACCAGGTTTGCCGCCGGCAGAGGGAGGGCCCGGGTCTTCATCAGGAGGATGCCGGCAAGGAGGAATCGCACCATTCGTCCATATCCTGAATTCATGACTACCGACTACGCGGCGGTGTTCCAAGCGCTGCCGGGCGCGGTCGCTCTGCTGACTCCCGATCTGGTCTTCGCCGACGCCAACCACGCGTGGCTGCGCCAGGCCGGACGCAACCGCGACCAGGTGGTGGGCCGCTATCTCTTCGACGCCTTCCCCGGCAGCCCGCGGGACCCGGCAGCCTCCGACGCCCGCCACCTGGAGGCATCCCTGCGCGCGGTCCTGGCCGACCGCAAGATCGACATGGACCTGCAGCGCTACGACGTGGAGTCCGCGCAGCGCCCCGGCCATTGGGAGGAACGCTACTGGAGCGTGGTCAACGCGCCCGTCTTCGCGTCCGACGGCCAGATCGCCCTGGTGATCCACCGCGTCGAGGAAGTCACTGAACTGCTGCGCGCCACCAGCCGGCCGGACGGCTCACTCCAGCTCGAGGCCGAGCTCTTCAGCCGGATGCGGCAGCTGCACGAGATCAACGAGCGTCTGCGTCATGCCCACGCCCGCGAGCGTGAGGTCGCCCTCGCCCTGCAGCGCGCCATGCTGCCCGTTCCGCCCCCGATCGCCCATCACCGGTACGCCGTCCGCTATCGGCCCGCCGTCGGCTCCCTCAATGTCTGTGGCGACTGGTACGACCTGGTCCAGCTCCAGGACGGCGACAAGATCGCCGTGGCCGTGGGCGACGTCGTCGGCCACGGCCTGGAGGCCGCAGGCACCATGGGCCAGCTCCGCAGCGCCCTGTCCGCCGCCTCCCTGGTCGCCACCGGCCCCGCACAGGCTCTCGAGGTCCTCGGCCGGTACGCGCATTGCGTCACCGGCGCCGAATCGACCACCGCGGTGACCGCTTTCATCGACTTCGGCCGCCGCCTCATCACCTACTCCAGCGCCGGCCATCCCCCTCCGGTCCTCCTTCACGGCGACGGCACCGTGGAGTTGCTGGACCGGGCGACCGATCCGCCGCTGGATGCCGTCCTGGAGTCCAGCCCTCGGCCGGAAGCCACCACCGCCTTCACCGACGGCGGCACCCTCCTGCTCTACACCGACGGCCTGATCGAACGCCGCCACCAGGACATCGACACCGGACTCAGCCAACTCGCCAACGCCCTGATCCGCCACAAGGAACTCACCACCCCCGAAGCACTCGCCGATGCCGTGATGAACGACCTGATCCCCGCCGAAGGCGTCACAGACGACACCGCCCTGGTCGTCGTCAGCCTGTGAGGCGTCTCAGGGCTCGCACTGCAGGTGGATGAAGTGGGACCACTCCCCCGCCTCCACCTGCCGGAACACCGCGGAGGCCATGGCGGCCGTGACGCCGGCCAAGATCTCCGCCCGGCTGACCGAGCACCGCGCCAGCACCCACCCGGGGGCTGAGCCCCCGGACGGCCGTCCACGGCCCGTCCACACACGCTGGTGGAGGGTGGGATCAGGCGGCACACAGTGAGACAGTGCGCCGCATTGGTCCGAACTCAACAAGACGGCCCCTGATCGCGATTCCGCAGATCAGGGGCCGTCTCATCACGTGGCGGCGCCAGGATTCGAACCTGGGTAGGCTAAGCCGACGGATTTACAGTCCGCTCCCATTGGCCACTCGGGCACACCGCCATGGGATGTCGCCAGGAGGATGGCCGCTTTCGGCGGTGCTCCCCGGCAACGACGTAAACGATACCTGATGTGCGGGGGTGCTTCGCCACCGGATTGATCAGCACTCGCGGTGTGCGGGATGGCTAGGCTTTGCGGTGGCGGTCCGGGGAGCCCGGCCGCCCTGCAGGCAACCTCTACGCACGCGACTCAAGGAGCCACAGGACATGGCCGACTCCAGTTTCGACATCGTCTCGAAGGTCGAGCGGCAGGAGGTCGACAACGCCCTCAACCAGGCGGCGAAGGAGATCTCGCAGCGCTACGACTTCAAGAACGTCGGGGCCTCCATCGCCTGGTCCGGCGAGAAGATCCTGATGCAGGCGAACTCCGAGGAGCGGGTGAAGGCCATCCTCGACGTGTTCGAGTCCAAGCTGATCAAGCGCGGGATCTCGCTGAAGTCGCTGGACGCCGGCGAGCCGCAGCTGTCCGGCAAGGAGTACAAGATCTTCGCCTCCATCGAGGAGGGCATCTCCCAGGAGAACGCCAAGAAGGTGGCGAAGATCATCCGTGACGAGGGCCCCAAGGGCGTCAAGGCCCAGGTGCAGGGCGACGAGCTGCGTGTCAGCTCCAAGAGCCGCGACGACCTCCAGGCCGTGATCGCGCTGTTGAAGGGGCAGGACTTCGACTTCGCCCTGCAGTTCGTGAACTACCGGTAGGTCCCGCGCACCGGCGGGCCGGGCTCGGGCGGATCGGGGGCGGACACGGCTGCGGCCGGCCCGCCCCCGCCCCTTGTCGGCCGGACGCTTCGTGCCGGCCGGACGCCGCTGCCCGGCTCTGGGTCGTCGGCCGGCGGTGACCGTCGTGTCCGAAAACCGCCGGATCGGGACGGGCCGCGGACGGAGACTGGAGGGGACCGGGGAAGGGAACGGATCATGACGCTGTACGCGTACGTCGACGGCCCTCTGGGCGAGATGCTGCTGGCCGGCGAGGAGGCCGCGGACGGACGGACCGCGCTCGCCTCGCTCTCCCTGCCCGGGCAGAAGGGCGGTGCGGTCGTCCGGGACGGGTGGCGGCACGCCCCCGGCGCGTTCACCGGTATCGCGGCCCAGCTGCGGGCGTACTTCACGGGCGGACTGACCCGTTTCGACCTGGTGTACGCAGATTCCGGCACCGACTTCCAGCGGCGGGTGTGGCGCGCCCTGGAGGACGTCCCCTACGGCACGACCGTGACCTACGGGGAGATCGCGGCGCGGGTCGGCGCGCCGGGTGTGGGCGTGCGGGCGGTGGGTACCGCGATCGGGCGCAATCCGCTGCTGGTGGTGCGGCCCTGCCATCGGGTGATCGGCGCGGACGGGGCGCTGCGGGGGTACGCGGGCGGGCTGGAGCGCAAGGAGCGGCTGCTGGGGCTGGAAGGCGCGCTCGTCCGGTGAGCGGCGGGCTCTTCGCGCTGCCTCGCGAGCCGGTGGAGGTCGCTCCCGGTGCGGTGCACGTGCCGGGGTGGCTGACGGTGGAGCGGCAGCGGGAACTGGTCGCGGCGTGCCGGGAGTGGGCGCAGGGGCCCGTGCCGATGCGGCGGACGGCGCTGCCGGGCGGCGGCGTGATGTCCGTGCGGACGGTGTGCCTCGGCTGGCACTGGCAGCCGTACCGGTACACCCGGACGGCCGGGGACGTGAACGGTGCCCGGGTGGCCCCGTTCCCGGAGTGGCTGGCGGACCTGGGACGGGCGGCGCTGGCGGCGGCGTACGGGGAGGACGACGAGCGTGCCGGTGGATACGCCCCGGACGCGGCTCTGGTGAACTTCTACGACGGTGCGGCCCGCATGGGCATGCACCAGGACAAGGAGGAGCGCTCGGCCGCCCCGGTGGTGTCGCTGAGCATCGGGGACAGCTGCGTCTTCCGGTTCGGGAACACCGAGACGCGCAACCGCCCGTACACGGACGTGGAGTTGCTGTCGGGAGACCTGTTCGTCTTCGGCGGTCCGTCGCGCTTCGCCTTCCACGGGGTGCCGAGGGTCCGGCCGGGCACGGCCGATCCGGCCGTGGGGCTGCGGTCCGGCCGGCTGAACATCACGCTGAGGGAGACGGGGCTGCCGGGATGACCCGGAGGCCCTGACGCCCGGCCTCCCCGGTCCCGGCCGGGGCCCTGCCGCTCAGCGTGAGCGGGAGTGGCCGAAGAGGATGCGGTACGCGATCAGCAGCACGAGCGAACCGCCGATGGCCGCGAGCCAGGTGGGGCCGTCGTAGAACTGGTTGCTGATCGTCCGGTCCAGGAAGCGGGCCGATATCCAGCCCCCGACGAAGGCGCCCGCGACGCCGATGAGGGTCGTGCCGATCAGGCCGCCGGGGTCGCGTCCGGGCAGGAGCACCTTGGCGATGACGCCGGCCAGCAGCCCCAGGATGATCCAGCTGAGGATGTCCATGCCGTGAACCTGCCTTTCGTGCGGTGTTGTCCGGGAGGACGCCCGGGGTGCGGAGGGTGGTTGCGCGGATCAGTAGGGTGCGGCACATGACACAGGAGCTGCGGCGGTCGCTGGGCGTCTTCGACGCGGTCGTCATCGGGCTGGGCTCGATGATCGGCGCCGGTGTCTTCGTGGCACTCGGTCCGGCGGCCGGTGCGGCCGGCAGCGGGCTGCTGCTGGGGCTCGCGCTCGCCGGGGCCGTCGCGTACTGCAACGCGATGGCGTCGGCCCGGCTGGCCGCCCGGTATCCGGCTTCCGGCGGGACCTATGTGTACGGGCGTGAACGTCTCGGTCCGTTCTGGGGGTACCTCGCGGGATGGGCCTTCGTGGTCGGCAAGACCGCCTCGTGCGCGGCGATGGCCCTGGCGGTCGGCTCGTACGTGTGGCCCGAGCACGCCCACGCGGTGGCGGTCGCGGCGGTGGTGGCGCTGACCGCCCTGAACTACGGGGGTGTGCAGAAGTCGGCCCTCCTGACGCGCGTGATCGTCGCGGTGGTGCTGGCGGTGCTGGTCGCGGTGGTGGTCACCTCCCTCGGGTCGGGGGCGGCGGACGCGGGGCGCCTGGGGCTCGCCGACGACGTGTCGGCGGGCGGGGTGCTCCAGGCGGCGGGGCTGCTGTTCTTCGCCTTCGCGGGGTACGCGCGGATCGCCACGCTCGGCGAGGAGGTGAAGGACCCCGCGCGGACCATCCCCCGGGCGGTGCCGCTGGCGCTGGGCATCGCGCTGGTGGTGTACGCGGCCGTGGCGGTGTCCGTCCTCTCGGTGCTGGGGGCCGCGGAGTTGGCCGGCTCGGTGGCTCCGCTCGCGGACGCGGCGCGGGCGGCGGGCGCGGACTGGCTGGTTCCCGTGGTGCGGGTCGGGGCGGCGGCGGCCGCGCTGGGTTCCTTGCTGGCACTGGTCCTCGGGGTGTCCCGTACGACGCTGGCGATGGCGCGCGACGGTCACCTGCCCCGCACGCTCGCCGCCGTGCACCCGCGGTTCCAGGTGCCGCACCACGCGGAACTGGCGGTGGGGCTGGTCGTCGCGGTGGTGGCGGCGACGGCGGACGTGCGCGGGGCGATCGGCTTCTCGTCGTTCGGGGTGCTGGTGTACTACGCGGTCGCCAACGCCTCGGCGTGGACGCTCGGTTCGGGGCGGGTCCTCGCGGTGGCCGGGCTGGCGGGCTGCCTGGCGCTGGCGTTCGCGCTGCCCCTGTCGTCGGTCCTGGCCGGTACGGCAGTCCTGGCCGCGGGCGCGGTGATGTACGCGGTGCGGCGGGGCTGACGCCTCGCGCCCGTCATATTCGGGCGCGGTGCGTGGCCTCGCCGCCGGGCGGCAACTGCTCGCGTTCGGTCATGTGTTTATGGTGCACCACGGCACTGACAATCGCGGGCGGGCGGCGTCGGCGCCTTCGCTCACCGGGTGGCGAAGGGGCGGTCGCTGGGCACGATCTCCTTGCCCAGCGGCAGCAGGGAGACCGGGATGAGCTTGAAGTTCGCGATGCCGAGCGGGATGCCGATGATCGTGACGCACAGGACGATGCCCGTGACGACGTGACCCAGCGCCAGCCACCAGCCCGCCAGCACCAGCCACAGCACGTTGCCGACGCAGGACGCGGCGCCCGCGTCGCGGCGGTCGACCACCGTCTGGCCGAAGGGCCACAGCGCGTACAGGCCGATGCGGAAGGCGGCCAGGCCGAAGGGGATGCCGATGACGGTGATGCAGAGCAGCAGGCCCGCCGCCAGGTATCCCAGGAACATCCAGAAGCCGCACAGGACCAGCCAAATGACGTTCAGGATTGCGTTCATGGGCGACGACCTGCCATCTGTTCGAGTCGGGCGATGCGTTCCGCCATCGGCGGGTGGGTCGAGAACATCCTGGCGAACCCCTGACCGGGGCGGAACGGGTTCGCGATCATCATGTGGCTCGCGGTCTCGATCCTCGGTTCCGGCGGGAGCGGGAGCTGCTTGGTGCCGGCCTCCAGCTTGCGCAGCGCACTCGCCAGGGCGAGCGGGTCGCCGGTGAGCTGGGCGCCGGAGGCGTCCGCCTCGTACTCGCGGGAACGGCTGATGGCCAGCTGGATCACCGACGCGGCGAGCGGGCCCAGAATCATGATCAGCAGCATGCCGAGCAGTCCGGGGCCGTCGTCGTCGTCGGAGCGGCCCACCGGGATGAGCCAGGCGAAGTTCACCAGGAACATGATCACGGAGGCGAGCGCGCCGGCGACCGAGGAGATCAGGATGTCCCGGTTGTAGACGTGGCTCAGCTCGTGGCCGATGACGCCCCGCAGCTCGCGCTCGTCGAGGATCTGGAGGATCCCCTCGGTGCAGCACACCGCGGCGTTGCGCGGGTTGCGGCCGGTCGCGAAGGCGTTGGGCGCCTGGGTCGGGGAGATGTAGAGGCGGGGCATCGGCTGGCGGGCCTGCGTGGAGAGCTCGCGGACCATCCGGTACAGCTCGGGGGCCTGGAACTCGCTGACGGGGCGGGCCCGCATGGCGCGCAGGGCGAGCCGGTCGCTGTTCCAGTACGCGTACGCGTTGGTCCCGAGCGCCACGAAGAGCGCGACGACGAGGCCCGTACGGCCGAAGAAGCTGCCGATCAGGATGATGAGTGCGGACAGTCCCCCGAGGAGTACGGCGGTCTTCAGCCCGTTGTGCCGGCGGTGCACGGTACGCCCTCCAAGTGGTGCGGCAGGGGGACCCTTTGCTGGTGCTGGTCCACTGTTCAGTGGACCCTCCCGTACTGGTCAACGCCAGGCGGGCATGGCGGGTTCCCTTGCGGCGCCGGGGGCGGGGCGTGGGCCGTTCGGGTGACTCAGCGCTGTGCGGGCAGCCCGGCCTTCTCCAGGGCCTCCGGGACCGGCTCCACGTCGCTGGTGCAGTGGCCGCAGCGGCTGGCGACGGCCGGGATCTCGCTGAAGCAGCGCGGGCAGTCGCGCAGGGCCGTCTTGACGTCGAAGGGCTCGTCGCGGGTGAACCGCGTCTGGATCTTCATCATCGGCACGACGACGCAGAAGTACAGCACGGCCGCGGTGATCACGAAGGCCAGCGCGGCACTGATGAACAGGCCGTAGGGGAACTTGGCGTCCCGCACCGTGAAGTAGGAGTGGCTGAAGTCACCCACCGTGCCCGTGGCGAGACCGATGAGCGGGGTGATGAAGGCGTTGCTGAAGGCGGTGACGACCGCCGTGAAGGCCGCGCCGACGGCAAGGCCGATCGCCAGGGAGATGACGTTTCCCCGGAGGATGAAGTCCTTGAAACCGTTCAGCACGGCCGTGCTCCTCGATGGTGCGTGGATCGACAGGATCAGAAGAGGGTGTCCGCGGCGAAGCGCAGGACGAACTGGGGGTACCCCGACAGGACCACACCGGCGGCGGCCGTCACGACGATGGCCAGAGTGACGGCCACGGGCACGGGCTGCTTCACGGGGACGGGCCGGTCCGCGGGCGTGCCCTCGCCGGGCGCGCCCTCGGGCGCGCGGAACAGCACCGCCGTCCACTGCAGGTAGTAGTAGAGGGCGATGACGACGTTGACGCCCATGACGACGGCGAGCCAGCCGAGGCCCGCGTCGACCGCCGCCGAGAAGACGGTGACCTTGGCGAAGAGGCCGATGATGCCCGGCGGCAGGCCGGCCAGGCACAGCAGGAAGAAGCCCATGGCCAGGGCAGCGCCGGGGCGGGTCGCGTACAGGCCGCGGTAGTCGGAGATCCGGTTCGACGGGTGCGTACGGGCGACCAGGGCGGCCACCGCGAAGGCGCCGAGGTTCACGACGGCGTACATCAGGGCGTAGGCGACGGTGGCGCCGATCTGGTCGTCGCCGGAGTAGGCCGCTGCGGCGATCGGCACCAGGAGGTAACCCGCCTGCCCCACCGAGGACCAGGCGAGCAGCCGTACCGCGCTCCACGCGCGCGTGGGGACCTGCCGGAGGGCGGCGACGTTGCCGACGGTCATGGTGAGCGCGGCGAGCACGGCGAGCGCCGGGCCCCACACGTCCGCGTACGTCGGGAAGGCGATGACGGTCACCAGGATGAGGCCGGTGAAACCGACCGCCTTGCCGACGACCGAGAGGTACGCGGCGATGGGCAGCGGCGCCCCGACATAGGTGTCGGGCACCCAGAAGTGGAACGGTACGACGGCCGTCTTGAACGCGAACCCGACGAGGGTGAGCGCCACGCCCGCCTCGGCGAGCATCTCCAGCCGTGCCGGGACGTCGTCCAGGTTCTGGGCGATCTCGGTGAGGTGGAGGGTGCCGGTCGCGGCGTACACGAAGCTGACGCCGAGCAGCATGACGGCCGTGGCGGTCACGGAGGACAGGAAGAACTTCAGCGCCGCCTCGCCCGACATGCGGTCGCCGCGCTTGAGGCCGACGAGGGCGAAGGCCGGCAGCGAGGCCACCTCCAGGGCGACGACCAGCGTGGCCAGGTCGCGGGAGGCGGGCAGCAGCGCCGCGCCGGCGGCCGAGGAGAGCAGCAGGAACCAGAACTCCCCGGCCGGCAGGTCCTCCTCGGTGTCGTGCAGCGACAGGAGCGCCGTCACGAGCGCCCCGCCCAGCACCAGGAACTGGATGACCAGCGTGAAGTGGTCCGCGGTGTAGCTGCACGCTCCGGAGCCCGTGGTGAGGCAGAAGGTGCTCCGGTCCCCCTCGCGCAGCGGGACGAGGGCGGCGACGGCGACGACGAGCCCGGCGATCGCGCCCCAGCCCAGGAGCTTGACCCGCCGCTTCGGTACGAAGAGGTCGGCGACGAGCACGACCAGGGCGGCCACGGCGGCGATCGTCGGCGGGGCGATGGCGGCCCAGTCGACGGACTGGACCAGGTCGCCCGCGGCTGGGGCGCTCGGGGCGGCGACGGTCACGACTTGCCTCCTGCGAGGAGCTTCTGCACGGCCGGGTCGGTCAGGCCGAGGAGGACCGCGGGCCAGAGGCCGGCGACGACGGTGAGGACGGCCAGCGGCGACCAGGCGGCGAACTCGTAGCGCTGGACGTCGGGCAGTACCGGCTGGTCGGGGGCGGGTTTCGCGCCCATGCAGACGCGCCGCACGACGACCAGGAGGTACGCGGCGGTCAGCAGCGTGCCGAACGCGCCGACGGCCATGAAGGTGAGGAAGGCGGGACGGCTCAGGCCCTCGGCGGGACGGAACGCCCCGAACAGGGCGAGCATCTCGCCCCAGAACCCGGCCAGCCCGGGCAGCCCCAGGGAGGCCACGGCGGCGAAGGCGAGGAGGCCGCCGAGGCGGGGCGCGCGGCCGTAGAGCGCCGCGCCGGTGGCTCCGGCCAGGGTGTCGAGGTCGGCCGTGCCGTACCGGTCCTTGATCGCGCCGACCAGGAAGAACAGCAGGCCGGTGATGAGGCCGTGGGCGATGTTGGCGAAGAGGGCGCCGTTGACGCCGGTGGGGGTCATGGTCGCGATGCCCAGGAGCACGAAGCCCATGTGGCCCACGGAGGAGTACGCGATCAGGCGCTTGAGGTCCCCCCTGGCGCCGGTGCGGGCCAGGGAGAGGCAGGCGAGGGATCCGTAGATGATGCCGGCGGTCGCGAAGGCGGCGAGGTAGGGCGCGAGGGTGTGCATGCCGTCGGGGGTGATCGGCAGGGCGATCCGGACGAATCCGTACGTACCCATCTTCAGCAGGACACCGGCGAGGAGCACGGAGCCGACGGTCGGCGCGGCGGTGTGGGCGTCGGGCAGCCAGCTGTGCAGCGGCCACATCGGGGTCTTCACCGCTAGGCCGATCCCGATCGCGAGAACGGCGATGACCTGCACGGACGTGGTGATGTCACGGCCGTTGTCAGTGGCGAGTGCCACCATGTCGAAGGTGCCGGCCTTGAGCCCGATGAGGAGCAGGCCGAGCAGCATGACGACCGAACCGAGCAGCGTGTAGAGGATGAACCGCCAGGCGGCCGGCCGGCGGCCCTCGCCGCCCCAGCGGGCGATGAGGAAGTACATCGGGATGAGCACCATCTCGAACGCCAGGAAGAACAGCAGCAGGTCGAGGACGGCGAAGGTCGCCAGCGTGCCGGACTCGAGGACGAGCAGCAGGGCGACGAAGGCCTTCGGGGACGGGCCCGCGGGCATGTTGAAGTAGCTGTACAGCGCGCAGAGGAAGGTCAGCAGCGCGGTGAGCACCAGGAGGGGGAGGGAGATGCCGTCGACACCGAGGTGGATCCGCACGTCGAGTGCGGGGATCCAGCCGATGTCCGTCGTGGCCTGCATCCTGGACGGCCGGTCGTGGTCGAAGCCGAGCGTGAGGACGATCGCGGCGGCGAGGACGGCGCCGGTGACGGTCACGCCGTGGCGCAGGACGGCCTGGTCCGGGGACGTGCCCCTCAGTCCGGGCGGGGCGGGCAGCAGGGCCGCCGCGGCGCCGGCGAGCGGGGCGACGACGAGGAACGCGAGAAGGAACTGCATCACGGATTCGCTGATATCGATCACGGCTCACGCTCCGGCGGCTACGAGGACGGCGGCGATCGCCAGGACGACGGAGCCGGCGAGCAGGGCGCTGAGGTAGGTCTGCACGTTGCCGGTCTGGGCGCGCCGGACGGCCCGGCCCAGCAGGTTGGTGCCGCTGCCCGCTCCGCGGACGTACGTCTCGACGACCTCGCGGTCGAGGAAGGCGACCAGTGAGGCCGCCGCCCTGACGGGGCGCACGAACAGGGCGGAGTAGACGGCGTCGAGGTGGAAGCCGGCGGCGGCGTGCCGGTGCAGCGGGCCGAGCAGCAGGCGGCCGGGGTCGGCGGGGTCGGGGGCCGCCGCGATGTCGCCGTAGGCCGGGGTGTGCGTCGCGATCGCCTCCGCCTCGGACACGGCGGGTTCGGCCTCGGGGTGGGCGGCGACGGCTCCGATCGGGTGCCGGGCGGCCATCGCGGTGGTGTGCCGCCAGGTGGCGTAGGTGACCAGGCCGCCGACGAGGGCGATGCCGGTGCCCAGCACGGCGGTGGTGACGGTCGGGGTGAGGGCGTGGCCGTCGAACCAGTCGTCGAGCACGCCCACGGCCAGGCCGAAGGCCAGGGAGGGGATGGCGAGCACCCACAGCACGGCGTTCATCACGAGCGGCTGCCTGCCGTGTTCCGGAGCCTGGGCGCCCCGGCCGCGGAAGGCCAGCAGCCACAGGCGGGTCGCGTAGGCGGCGGTGAGCAGGGCGGTGACAAGGCCGGACACCAGGACGATCCAGCCCGCCCCGGCCGGGGCGACGGTCCGGTCGCCGAGGGCGGTGTGCTCGGCGGCCACGAGGACGGCTTCCTTGGAGAAGAAGCCGGCGAATGGCGGGATCGCGGCCAGTGCGAGCAGCGCGACCGTCATCGTCCAGTACGCGTCGGGGATGCGGCCGGCCAGGCCCCGCATGCGGGACATGGCCGCCAGCGAGTTCGTGCCGGCGGCGTGGATGATCACGCCCGCGGCGAGGAACAGCAGCGCCTTGAAGGCGCCGTGCGACAGGAGGTGGAAGACGGCCGCGCCCCGGTCGCCGACGGCCAGGGCGCCGGACATGTAGCCGAGCTGGCCGATGGTCGAGTAGGCGAGGACCCGCTTGATGTCGTCCTGCGCGAGGGCGGCGAGTCCCGAGCCGACCATCGTGACCGCGGCCATCACGGCGAGCACGGTCATGGCGGCCGCGGAGGCGGCGAAGACCGGGAGGAGGCGGGCCACGAAGTACACACCGGCGGCGACCATCGTGGCGGCGTGGATCAGCGCGGAGACGGGCGTCGGGCCGGCCATGGCGTCCGGGAGCCAGGTGTGCAGCGGGAACTGCGCGGACTTGCCGGCGACACCCGCGAGCAGGAGGAGCGCCACCAGGGTGGGGTGGTCGAGGCCGCCGGTGGCGACCGTGCCGAGGATCCCGGTGATCCGGAACGTGCCGGCGTCGGCCGCCAGCGCGAAGAGGCCGATCAGGAAGGGGACGTCGCCGAGCTTGGTGACCAGGAAGGCCTTCAGGGAGGCCGCCCGTGCCTCGGGAGTCTCCCAGTAGTGGCCGACGAGGAAGTACGAGCAGATGCCCATGATCTCCCAGCCGACCAGGAGCACCATCAGGTCGCCGGAGTAGACGACCAGCAGCATCGCGGAGGTGAACAGGGAGACGAGCGCCGCGTACGACGGGTAGCGCGGGTCGTCGCGCAGGTAACCGGTGGAGTACAGCTGCACGCACGAGGCGACGAGGCCCACCAGCACGGCGGTCAGGGCGGCGAAGCCGTCCAGGTGGAGGGCGAGGTCGATCGGCACCGAGCCGGTCGGGGTGAGCTGGGTCGCCGCGTCGATCGCCTTGCCGCCGCCCTGGCGTACGGCGACGAGGACGGCGAGGACGAGGGCGGCGAGCGTCGGCAGGACGGCCAGCGGCCGCACGAACCCGGGGGCGGTGCGGCCGAGCAGCAGGCCGCCCGCGGCGCCGAGGAACGGGAGGAGGGGAACGAGGACGGCGAGGGTCGTGGTGGTCACGCGGCGGCCTCGGCCTTCTCGTCGGGGCCCGCCGTCTCGTCGGTGCCCGCGGTCTCGTCGGTGCCCCGGGCGCCGTCCGCACCGGGGGCCTCGGCGTTGTCACGGAGCTTGTCGATGTCCGAGGTGCCGCGGTTGCGGTAGACCATCAGGACGATCGCCAGGCCGATGCCGATCTCGGCGGCGGCGATGGCGATGGTGAAGAGGGTGAGCGCCTGGCCGGCGTGCAGGGTGTCGCGCAGCCACACGTCGAAGGCGACCAGGTTGAGGTTGACGGCGTTGAGCATCAGCTCGACGGACATCAGGACCAGGATCGCGTTGCGGCGGGCGAGCACGCCGTACAGACCGGTGCAGAACAGCAGGACGGCGAGGACCGCCGGGTAGGCGAGGTGCATCAGTTGCCGTCCTCCCGCTCGCGGTCCTTGCGGGACAGGACGATCGCCCCGACGAGCGCGGCCAGGAGGAGGACGGAGAGCGCCTCGAAGGGCAGCACCCAGTGCCGGAACAGGATGGAGCCCGACACCTTGGTGGAGCCCTGGGCGGGCCCGTCCAGGTCGATCCAGGTGGCGCGGAACGCGTCGACGACGACCCAGACCAGGGCGGCCGCGGCGGCGACGGCCACCGCCAGGGCGGCGGGGCGGTTGCCCGAGTCGGCGTCGGGCGAGCGGCCGATGGGTGCCTTGGTGAGCATCAGACCGAAGAGGAGGAGGACGACGACGGAACCGACGTAGATCAGCACCTGCACCCAGGCGATGAACTCCGCGGTGAGGAGGAGGTACTCGACGGCGAGTCCGCCGAGCGCCACGACCAGCCAGAGCGCGGCGTGCACCAGCTGCCGGGTGGTCACGGTGACGACGGCGGCGCCGAGGGTGACGATCCCGACGAGGAGGAAGGCGATCTCGACGCCGGTGGGCGACAGGAAGCCGTGGGTGGCGGCGAGCGTCACGCGGTTCCTCCCTCGGTGGGCGGCTGCGGCTCGCCGGTGCCGGGGGCGGCGGGTCGCGTGCCGGACCCGGCGGCCCGGTCGGCTTCGGCGGCCCGGCCCCGGTCGGCTTCGGCGGCTTCGGCGGCCTGGGTGGCGGCGAGCTTCTCCGCCGCCTTGCGGGCGGCGGCGATCTCCTTGGGTTCCTCCGCGCCCGGGTCGAGGGCGGGCGGTTCGGGGACCGTCCACATCCACTCGCGGAGCTTGTCCCGCTCGTGGGTCAGTTCGTGGATGTCCGTCTCCGCGTACTCGAACTCCGGGGACCAGAACAGCGCGTCGAAAGGACAGACCTCGATGCAGATGCCGCAGTACATGCACAGCGCGAAGTCGATGGCGAACCGGTCGAGGACGTTGCGGCTGCGCTCGCGGCCGCCCGGGGCGGCGGCGGGGATCGTCTCCTTGTGGGAGTCGATGTAGATGCACCAGTCGGGACACTCGCGGGCGCAGAGCATGCAGACCGTGCAGTTCTCCTCGAACAGGCCGATCACGCCGCGGGTGCGCGGCGGCAGGTCGGGCTGGGCGTCGGGGTACTGCGCGGTGTGGCTCTTCTTCGTCATCGTGCGCAGGGTGACGGCCAGGCCCTTCGCGAGGCCGGATCCGGGGATCGGGGCCATTACTGGATCACCACCTTGACGATGCCGGTGAGGGCGATCTGGGCGAGGGCGAGCGGGACGAGGGTGGTCCAGGCGAGCTTCTGCAGCTGGTCCTCGCGCAGCCGCGGGTAGCTCACGCGCAGCCAGATCACGATGAAGGCGAGTACCGCGGTCTTGAGCAGGGTCCACACCCAGCCCAGGCCCTCGGCCCCGAACGGTCCGTGCCAGCCGCCGAGGAAGAGGACGGTGGTCAGCCCGCACAGGACGACGATGCCGGCGTACTCGGCCAGCAGGAACAGCGCGAAGCGCAGACCGGTGTACTCGGTGTAGGCGCCGAAGATGATCTCGGAGTCGGCGACCGGCATGTCGAAGGGCGGGCGCTGGAGCTCGGCGAGGCCGGCGACGAAGAAGACGAGTGCGCCGACGATCTGCCAGGGCAGCCACCACCACTCGAAGGCGTCGACGATGCCGGGGAGGGACACCGTGCCCGCCGCCATGGCGACGGACGCGGCGGCGAGCAGCATGGGCAGCTCGTAGGCGAGGAGCTGGGCGGCGGTACGCAGACCGCCGAGGAGGGAGAACTTGTTGGCGGACGCCCAGCCGGCCATGAGCGAGCCGAGCACGCCGACGCCCATGACGGCCAGGACGAAGAAGATGCCCGCGTCGACGACCTCGCCGACCGCCCCCTCGCCGGGGCCGATCGGGATGGCGACCAGGACCAGGAGGTAGGGCAGCAGGGCGACGGCCGGGGCGAGCTGGAAGATGCGGCGGTCGGCGTTGGCCGGAACCACGTCCTCCTTCTGCGCGAACTTCACACCGTCGGCGACGAGCTGGGCCCAGCCGTGGAAGCCTCCGGCGTACATGGGCCCGAGGCGTCCCTGCATATGGGCCATGACCTTGTGCTCGGTCTGGCCGATCACCAGGGGCAGGACCATGAACACGCCGAAGACGACGAGCAGCCGGAGGGCGACGTCGAGTACGTCGTTCACGCGTCTCCTCCGGTGTTCGTGCGTCGGTTGTCCGTGGGTCCGGGGTCCGCGGGTCCGGGGTCCGTGTCCGTGGACCCGGTCTCCGCGGGCTCGGTGTCCGTGGTTCCGGTGTCCGCGGGCTCGGTGTCCGTGGTTCCGGTGTCCGTGGTTCCGGTGTCCGTGGTTCCGGTGTCCGTGGTTCCGGTGTCCGTGGACCGGTCGGCCGGTCGCGGTCCGGAGCCCTCCGGCTCCGGGGCGGCCGCGGCGTCCCGCCCCTCGCCGGCGCGGTCGCCGGCCGTGGGCTGCGATCCGTCAGCGGGACGGTCGTCGGTGTCCTCAGGTCCGGGCGGGCCGGGTTGGGGTGCGGGGGCAGCGGGCGGCGCGGTCGCGGGCGCCGGCTCCACGCGCTCGGCGGGCTCGGTGGGCTCCGCGCGTTCGGCGGGCTCCGGCGCGGTCGCGGGCTCGGCCGGCGCGGGGGCCGGCGGCTCGGGCGCGGGGGCCGGGGCGTCGTCGAAGGCGGGACGCGGGTTGTTCCAGGGGGCGTCCGCGCTGCGGGGGCGGCGCGGGGGCGTCGGAGGCGTGTCCGGTGCCGGTTCGGCGGGCCGGCCGGCCGGGGTCGCCCGGGCGGCGGCCTGGCTCGCCGAGCCCTCCGAGGCGCTGCGGGCGCGGCGCGGTCCGGCCGCCTGCGGTGCGGTCGCCTCGGGCGCCTGCTGGCTCGCCGAGCCCTCGCCCGCCGTGCGCGCGCGGCGGACCGGGCGGTCGCCGGCGGCCCGCGCGGCACGGGCCGGCCGCGCGGGGGCGGGCGGGAGCTGACCCTTCAGCGGGCCCCAGTCGTTGGGGTCGGGGACGCCCGGCGGCAGCATCTGGCGCCGCTTGGGTCCGCCGTGCTCGGACTCCCCCGGCTCCTTGGCACCCGGCCACGCCTTGGCCACGCGGGCGGCCAGCACGAAGTCCTTGCGCAGCGGGTGGCCCTCGAAGCCCTCCGGCAGCAGCAGCGGCACCAGGTGCGGGTGGCCGGTGAACGTGACGCCGAACATCTCGTACGTCTCGCGCTCATGCCAGGCCGCGCCGGCGTAGACGCCCACGGCGCTCGGCAGGGCGGGCGCGTCGTGCGGGACCGTCGTCCGCAGGAGGAGCCGCCGCACCCGGCCGCCCTCGAGGGCGGCCACGTGGGCGCAGACGAGGAAGCCGGTGGCGGGCTCGTCGACCGCGCTCAGCCAGTCGAAGTAGGTGCAGCGCAGCTCGTCCCGGGCGGTCTCCAGCGCGCTGGTCCAGGAGGCGGCGGGGACGTCGACCGTCAGCAGGTCGTACGTCCGCTCGGCCGTGGCCCCGTCGCCGAAGAGCTCGCCGGCGGCGTCCGGAAGACGGTCGTAGGCGTTCACGCCGTACCTCCCGGCGGGGGGAGCAGTCCGCTGCGCAGCTGGCCGACGGACGACGACGGGCGTCCGTGGCCGTACCGCTCGCCCAGCGACTCGCGGGCGATCTTCTCCTGCAGTTTGAGGATGCCCTGGAGCAGTGCCTCCGGCCGCGGCGGGCAGCCCGGCACGTACACGTCGACCGGGATGATCTGGTCGACGCCCTTGGTGACGGAGTACGAGTCCCAGTAGGGGCCGCCGCAGTTGGAGCAGGCGCCGAAGGAGATGACGTACTTGGGCTCGGGCATCTGCTCGTACAGCCGCTTCACCGCGGGCGCCATCTTGTCGGTGACCGTCCCGGACACGACCATCAGGTCGGCCTGGCGCGGGCCCGGGGCGAAGGGGATCACGCCCAGGCGGATGAAGTCGTGCCGCGCCATGGACGCCGCGATGAACTCGATCGCGCAGCAGGCGAGCCCGAAGTTGAAGACCCACAGGCTGTAGCGGCGGCCCCAGTTCAGGACCACCTTCATCGGCTCCGGAGCGAGCCGCGCGAGGGCTCCGAGCCTCTTCGGCTCGGGAAGATCGACAGGGGTCACGTCCATGTCAGGACGCCCTTCTTGTACGCGTAGAGCAGCCCCACGGTCAGGAAGCCGAGGAAGATGAACATCTCGACCAGCGTCGTGGCGCCGTAACCGGGTGCGGCGAAGACGGTCGCCCACGGGAAGAGGAAGATCGAGTCCACCGCGAAGATGACGTACAGAAAAGCGTAGACGTAGTAGCGGACCTGGGTGTGGGCCCAGCCCTCGCCGACGGGGTCGACGCCGCATTCGTACGTCAGCAGCTTCTCCGGCGTCGGCACGACCGGCCGCAGCAGCCGTCCGGCCGCGAAGGCGACCGCGACGAACAGCACGCCGATCACGGCGAGCAGGCCGACGACCGAATAGCTCTGGAAATAGTCGGCGGCGAGTGCGGTCGGTACGGTCCGCACGGTCGGCTCCGGCACGTCCGTCTCCCTCGCTCCCTGCCCTCGCGGCGATGTTTATGCGATCTGTACGCACGGGAGTCTAGGCCCTGGCCCAGCGCCGGTAATCAGCCGTGCCGCACTTCAGGTGGGGTTATCCCTACTTCCCCTCCCCCCACGGACCCCATGGCGTCGGCCCGCCCCGACCGGCAGGCTGGTCCGCATGACCGCACGCATCGCATACGACCGGTATGTCTGGAAGGAAGTGGCCCACCTTCTGGCCAACCTTCCGATCGCCCTGATCGGCTTTGTCTACGTGGTGTTGATCGTCGCCGTCGGGGCGGGGCTGTCGGTGACCGTCGTCGGGCTCCCGCTGCTCGCGGCCGGGCTGGTCGGCGCGCGCCGGCTGGGCCGGGCGGAGCGGGCCCGGGCGCGGGTGCTGCTGGGCATACGCGTGGACGAGCCCAGCCCGCTGCCGCACCGGCCCGGCGGCGGCTTCTTCGCCTGGCTGTGGACGGTGCTGAAGGACTCGGTGGCCTGGCGGACGGTGCTGTACGAGTTCATACGGCTCCCGTGGGGCGTCCTGACGTTCACCGTGACCCTGGTGGGTCTCGTCGTCCTGTGGCCGGTGCTGCCGTATCTCGCCCGGGCGTTGAGCAACGTGGACCGGGCGATGGTGCGCGGCCTGCTCTCGCCGTCCGACGAACTGGAGCGCCGGATCTCCGAGCTGGAGTCGGACCGGGGTGTGGTGGTCGACACCGCCGCCGCCGACCTGCGCCGCATCGAGCGCGACCTGCACGACGGCGCCCAGGCCCGCCTCGTCGCCCTCGCCATGGATCTGGGGCTGGCCAAGGAGAAACTGCTGGAGGACCCCAAGACCGCCGCCGCCATGGTCGACGAGGCACACGGCGAGGTGAAGCTCGCCCTCCAGGAACTGCGCGACCTCGCCCGGGGCATCCACCCCGCCGTCCTCACCGACCGGGGCCTCGACGCCGCCCTCTCCTCCGTCGCCTCCCGCTGCACCGTCCCGGTCACCGTGGAGGTGGACCTGCCCGAGCGGCCGGCGGAGGCGATCGAGGGCATCGCCTACTTCACCGTCTCGGAGCTGCTCCAGAACATCTCGAAGCACTCACGAGCCAGCCGTGCGACGGTCGACGTATGGCGAGTGGACGACAGGCTGATGCTCCAGGTGACGGACGACGGTCGTGGCGGCGCGGACGTGACCAAGGGCGGGGGCCTCGCGGGGCTGACGGAGCGGCTGGACGCGGTGGACGGCATCTTCGCCGTGCACTCCCCGGCGGGCGGCCCGACGACGATCACCGCCGAGCTGCCCTGGCGGGGATGAACCCGCCGTCCTCCTGCCGTCCTCGACGGCACCCCGGCCCGATCACCCCCACGCGTCCCTCGGTGCGCCTCCGTGCCCGGCTCCGTGTCCGGTCCCTCGGCGGCCCGGCGGCCGGATGCCGGCGAGTTGTCCACAGGCCGACCCGCCGGCGTCCGGCTGCTGGGATGCTGGAGCCCGGACGCGGACTTCGCGTGGTGCACGTCGATTCATGGGGGATGCGGGTCGTGGTGGAGGACAGGGTGCGAGTGGTCATCGCGGAGGATTCGGTACTGCTCCGGGAGGGCCTGACCCGGCTGCTGACCGACCGGGGCCACGACGTCGTCGCCGGGGTGGGCGACGGCGACGCGCTGGTGAAGACGGTGGGCGAGCTGGCCGACGGCGGCGAGCTGCCGGACGTGGTGGTGGCCGATGTGCGGATGCCGCCGACCCACACCGACGAGGGGGTGCGGGCGGCGGTGCGGCTGCGGGCGGAGCACCCCGGCCTCGGGGTGCTGGTGCTGTCGCAGTACGTGGAGGAGCGGTACGCCACCGAGCTGCTGGCCGGCAACAGCCGCGGGGTGGGCTACCTGCTGAAGGACCGGGTGGCCGAGGTCCGGGAGTTCGTGGACGCCGTGGTGAGGGTGGCCCGTGGCGGCACCGCGCTGGACCCGGAAGTGGTGGCCCAGCTGCTCGGCCGCAGCCGTAAGCAGGACGTGCTGGCGGCGCTGACGCCGCGCGAGCGCGAGGTACTCGGCCTGATGGCGGAAGGCCGGACGAACTCGGCGATCGCCCGTCAGCTGAACGTGAGCGAGGGCGCGGTGGAGAAGCACGTGAGCAACATCTTCCTGAAGCTCGGTCTGTCGCCGAGCGACGGTGACCACCGGCGGGTGCTCGCGGTGCTGACCTACCTGAACGGCTGACGTGGCGCGCCCGCCGGACCTGCGCCGCCGGCCGCGGCACCTGCCGCACGGCCCGGAACCCAAGGATGAGTCGGGAGCGTCGTTACCGAACGGCGCGGGGGGAGACAAAGCATGATGATCGAGGGCGTAAGGACGTCTCCGAGAGGCGTCCATCATGTGAGCGGTCCAGGGAGGGCGCCCCTTACGGACGTAGGGTGGGCCTTGGGACGGCCGGTGGGCCGGCTGTCTCCCGAGCGTTCCCCCGCCGACGGCGGGGAGGCCCCTTGTCTCGAGGGAGGTCCAGTTCAGTGACCAGCCAGGTCAGTAGCCCAGCCGATCGGGCCGACGGGTCCGATGGGACCCGGACGGCCGGAGAGACCGTCGTCGGGGAACAGCGTGGCGGCCCCGGCCAGCACGGTGCGGAGAAGGAAGTACGCCGTCTGGACCGAGTGATCATCCGCTTCGCGGGTGACTCGGGCGACGGTATGCAGCTGACGGGTGACCGTTTCACGTCGGAGACCGCGTCCTTCGGGAACGACCTGTCCACCCTGCCGAACTTCCCCGCCGAGATCCGGGCACCCGCCGGCACCCTGCCGGGTGTCTCGTCGTTCCAGCTGCACTTCGCCGACCACGACATCCTCACTCCCGGTGACGCGCCGAACGTCCTGGTCGCGATGAACCCCGCCGCGCTGAAGGCGAACATCGCGGACGTCCCGCGCGGCAGCGAGATCATCATCAACACCGACGAGTTCGCCAAGCGGGCCATGGCGAAGGTCGGGTACGAGACCTCGCCCCTGGAGGACGGCTCGCTGGACGGCTACCGGGTCCACCCGGTGCCGCTGACGACGCTGACGGTCGAGGCGCTCAAGGACTTCGGCCTGTCCCGCAAGGAGGCCGAGCGTTCCAAGAACATGTTCGCGCTCGGACTGCTCAGCTGGATGTACCACCGGCCGACGGAGGGCACGGAGAAGTTCCTGCGGCAGAAGTTCGCCAGGAAGCCGGAGATCGCCGAAGCCAATGTGGCGGCGTTCCGGGCGGGGTGGAACTTCGGCGAGACGACCGAGGACTTCGCCGTCTCCTACGAGGTGGCCCCGGCCACCAAGGCGTTCCCGGCCGGCACCTACCGCAACATCTCCGGGAACCTGGCCCTCTCCTACGGGCTGATCGCCGCGTCCCGGCAGGCGGACCTGCCGCTGTACCTGGGCTCCTACCCGATCACCCCGGCGTCCGACATCCTGCACGAGCTGTCCAAGCACAAGAACTTCGGTGTGCGGACCTTCCAGGCCGAGGACGAGATCGCCGGGATCGGCGCCGCCCTGGGGGCCGCCTTCGGCGGATCGCTGGCGGTCACCACCACGTCCGGCCCCGGTGTGGCGCTGAAGTCCGAGACGATCGGGCTCGCGGTCTCGCTGGAGCTGCCGCTGCTGATCGTCGACATCCAGCGCGGCGGCCCGTCCACCGGCCTGCCGACGAAGACGGAGCAGGCGGACCTGCTCCAGGCGATGTACGGGCGCAACGGCGAGGCGCCGGTGCCGGTGGTGGCGCCGAGGACCCCGGCCGACTGCTTCGACGCGGCGCTGGAGGCGGCGCGGATCGCGCTGACCTACCGCACCCCGGTGTTCCTGCTCTCCGACGGCTACCTGGCCAACGGTTCCGAGCCGTGGCGCATCCCGGACCTGGAGGAGTTGCCCGACCTGGGTGTCCGGTTCGCCACCGGCCCCAACCACACCCTGGAGGACGGCACCGAGGTCTTCTGGCCGTACAAGCGCGACCCGGAGACCCTGGCCCGCCCCTGGGCCCTGCCGGGCACGCCGGGGCTGGAGCACCGCATCGGCGGCATCGAGAAGCAGGACGGCACGGGCAACATCTCGTACGACCCGGCCAACCACGACTTCATGGTCCGCACCCGTCAGGCCAAGATCGACGGCATCGACGTGCCCGACCTGGAGATCGACGACCCGGGTTCCGCCGCCCGCACCCTGGTGCTGGGGTGGGGCTCGACGTACGGACCGATCACGGCCGCCGTGCGGCGGCTGCGCTCGGCGGGAGAGTCCATCGCCCAGGCCCATCTGCGCCACCTCAACCCCTTCCCGAAGAACCTGGGGATCGTGCTGAAGCGGTACGACAGGGTCGTCGTGCCGGAGATGAACCTCGGCCAGCTCGCCACGCTCATCCGGGCGAAATATCTGGTCGACGCGCACAGCTATACCCAGGTGAACGGCATGCCGTTCAAGGCCGAGCAGCTCGCGACGGCTCTCAAGGAGGCCATCCATGACTGAGGCGCTGAAGCTGGTGCCCAAGGCCGAGGCCAAGCAGTCCATGAAGGACTTCAAGTCCGATCAGGAAGTGCGCTGGTGCCCCGGTTGCGGCGACTACGCCATCCTCGCCGCCGTGCAGGGCTTCATGCCCGAGCTCGGTCTGGCGAAGGAGAACATCGTCTTCGTCTCCGGCATCGGCTGCTCGTCCCGGTTCCCGTACTACATGAACACCTATGGGATGCACTCGATCCACGGCCGGGCGCCCGCGATCGCGACGGGTCTCGCCTCGTCACGGACCGATCTGTCCGTCTGGGTCGTCACCGGTGACGGGGACGCGCTGTCCATCGGCGGCAACCACCTCATCCACGCCCTGCGGCGCAACGTCAACCTGAAGATCCTGCTGTTCAACAACCGGATCTACGGCCTGACCAAGGGGCAGTACTCGCCGACGTCCGAGGTCGGCAAGGTCACCAAGTCGACGCCGATGGGTTCGCTCGACGCGCCGTTCAACCCGGTGTCCCTGGCCATCGGGGCGGAGGCGTCCTTCGTTGCGCGGACCGTCGACTCCGATCGCAAGCACCTCACCGAGGTCCTGCGGCAGGCGGCCGACCACCCCGGCACGGCGCTGGTGGAGATCTACCAGAACTGCAACATCTTCAACGACGGGGCCTTCGACGCGCTGAAGGACAAGGAGAAGGCCGAGGAGGCGGTGATCCGGCTCGAACACGGGCAGCCGGTCCGCTTCGGCCCCGGGGGCGCCAAGGGTGTTGTCCGGGACGCGGCGACCGGCGACCTGAAGGTCGTGGCGGTCACCCCGGAGAACGAGAGCCAGGTCATCGTGCACGACGCGCACGGCGCGAGCCCCACGACGGCGTTCGCCCTCTCGCGGCTCGCGGATCCGGACACGCTGCACCACACGCCCATCGGCGTGTTCCGGGCCGTCCGGCGCCCCGTCTACGACACGCAGATGGCCGACCAGCTCGATGCGGCCGTGGAGCAGAACGGCAAGGGCGATCTCGCGGCACTGCTCGCGGGCAACGACACCTGGACGGTCGTCGGCTGACGCCGACGGTCGACGCACCGGCCGGCATCGCGGCCGGTGTCCGCGCGGACGGCGGTGAGGGCCCGGGACTCCGTCAGGAGACCCGGGCCTCGTCGTAGGCGTCCCGCGCCCGCCGGACGTCGTCCACGTGCCGTTCGGTCCACCGGGCGAGGGCCCACACCTGTTCGGCCGCCTCGCGTCCGAGGGGCGTGAGCGTGTAGTCGACACGCGGCGGGATGACGGGCTTGGCGTCGCGGTGGACGAACCCGTCGCGCTCCAGGGTCTGGAGCGTCTGGGCGAGCATCTTCTCGCTCACGCCCCCGATGAAGCGGCGCAGCTCGCTGAACCGGTAGGAGCGGTCCAGGAGGGCGGCGAGCACCAGGACGCCCCAGCGGCTGGTGACGTGCTCCAGGATCATCCGGGAGGGGCACATGGCGTCCATGACGTTCGGCGGGAAGTTGGGCGGGGAGCCCTCCGCCACCTGATCACTTACGCTCATGCCAGTACCTTACTTCAAAGTGGGTACTTTCCTATAGTTAGTGCCCTCCGTACGTTGGTGATCCGGATCGTCCGACCGAACGGAGCACCACCCCATGAGCATCGTCATCACCGGAGCCACCGGCCACCTCGGCCGCCTCGTCATCGACGCCCTGCTGGCCGACGGCGTCCCGCCGGCCGGTGTCGCCGCCGTCGTGCGCGACAAGGACCGCGCCGCCGACCTTGCGGAGCGCGGCGTCGAGCTGCGCGTCGCGGACTACGACCGGCCGGAGACCCTGGCCGACGCCTTCGGGCCGGGCGACCGCGTGCTGCTGATCTCCGGCAACGCGGTGGGGCGGCGCGTACCGCAGCACGCCGCGGTGATCAGCGCGGCCAGGGCCGCGGGCGTCGGGCACCTCGCGTACACCAGCATCCTCGGCGGGCCGGACGCCGACTTCGACCTGGCAGCGGAGCACCAGGCCACCGAGCGGCTGATCCTCGACTCGGGCCTGCCGTACACGCTGCTGCGCAACGGCTGGTACACCGAGAACTACACCGACCAGCTGGCCCCGGTCCTGGCGCACGGCACGGTCGTCGCCAACGCGGGCGAGGGCCGCGTCGCCTCCGCCGCCCGCGCCGACTACGCCGCGGCGGCAGCCGCCGTACTGACCGGGGAGGGTCACCTGGGGAAGGCGTACGAGCTGAGCGGTGACACCGCCTGGTCGCTGGCCGAGTACGCGGCGGAGGTCTCCCGCCAGTCCGGCACGGCCGTCGCGTACGAGAACGTGCCCGCCGAGGCGCACCTGGCCGTCCTCACCGGCGCCGGGGTCCCCGAGCCGTTCGCCGCGACCCTGGTCGACGTCGACCGGGCGATCGAGCGCGGCCTGCTGGCCGGCACGAACGGCGAGCTGTCCCGCCTGATCGGCCGCCCGACGACCCCGCTCGCCGAGACGGTGGCCAGGGCGCTCGGCACGCTGTGATCCAGGCGTCATGACCGTATCGCGGTACGGACATGACAGGCCGCCTCGCGCGGCGTTACCTTCGTCCGCAGGGCCCGTACGGAGTACGGGGCAGGACAGGGGCGTGGAAGGGCGGCGGCCGGTGGCGGCGAAGAGCGGCGGCGAGCAGCGGGCGGGATTCCTCTACGGCGTGAGCGCCTACGGCATGTGGGGCCTCGTGCCCCTCTTCTGGCCGCTGCTGAAGCCGGCCGGGGCGATCGAGATCCTGGCCCACCGCATGGTCTGGTCCCTGGCCGTCGTCGGACTCGCGCTCCTCGCGCTGCGCCGCTGGGGCTGGATACGCGAGCTGCTCGGGCAGCCCCGCAAGCTCGGGCTGATCGCGCTCGCCGCGGCCGTGATCACCGTCAACTGGGGCCTGTACATATGGGCCGTGAACGCCGGCCAGGTGGTGGAGGCCTCCCTGGGGTACTTCATCAACCCGCTGGTCACCATCGCCATGGGCGTCCTGCTGCTGAAGGAGCGGCTGCGGCCGGCGCAGTGGGCGGCGGTCGGCACCGGCCTGGCCGCGGTGGTGGTCCTGGCGGTGGGGTACGGCCGGCCGCCGTGGATCTCACTGACGCTCGCCTTCTCCTTCGCCGTCTACGGCCTGGTGAAGAAGAAGGTCAACATCGGGGGCCTGGAGTCGCTGGCGGCGGAGACCGCCGTCCAGTTCCTGCCGGCGCTGGCGTACCTGATGTGGCTCGGTGCGCAGGGCTCGGCGCACTTCGGTGCGCACGGGGCGGGCCACGCCGCGCTGCTGGCCGCGACCGGCGTGGTGACCGCGGTGCCGCTGGTCTGCTTCGGCGCGGCGGCGATCCGGGTGCCGCTGTCGACGCTGGGACTGCTGCAGTACCTGGCGCCGGTGTTCCAGTTCCTGCTGGGCGTCGTCTACTTCCACGAGGCGATGCCGCCGGAGCGGTGGGCGGGCTTCTCGCTCGTCTGGCTGGCGCTGTCCGTCCTGACGTGGGACGCGCTGCGGACCTCGCGGCGTACGAGGGCGGAGGCGGCGGCGCTCCGCCGGGCGGCCGCCCGGGCCGCGGCCGCCGGCGCGGCCGCCGAGGCACCTGGCGCGGGCGGGACCGTCGAGGCCCCGGGCGGGGACGCGGTGACGACGGCCGCGCCCCCGGCCGGCCGGGGGCGCACGGAGGCTCCGCAGGTGTAGGGAGCGCCGGCAAAGTACCGGCACCCGCCCGGAGCGCGGCGCCGCGGGTCTGGCGGAACTCTGCCGACATGACCGAGGGCGTGTCCGGGAGCCGGCGCGTGTGCCGTGGGCCGGGCGGGTTCACCCGGCCGGCGGCCGCTCCGCCAGTTCCCGGACCACCCGGCGCATGACCTCCTGCCAGTGCGTCCGGCGCCGCTCGCGCTCCTCCGCGCTCCCGAGGCGCTCCTGATGGAAACGGAGCACCGCCTTCCCGGGGCCGGCCGCCGAGACGGCGACCTGCAGCGTCGTCCCGCCATGGGTGAGGCGCACCCGGTCGCCGGGCCGGTAGCCGCGGACCTCGCCGGTGACGCCGTCGGCCGTCTCGTACGCCGCGCCCCTCTCGGTGGGCAGACCGCCCGGCACGGCGCCGAGCCACAGCGCGATCCCTTCCGGCCCCGCGATGAAGTCCCAGACGGCGGCGGCCGGCAGCGGCAGGGTCTTCGACACGCCGATCTCCCAGCCCGCGTCGCGGGTCAGTCCTGTGGGCATTCCTCTTCTCCTTCGCTGCGGGTACGGACGCGGTGGGCCCGGACCTTGTGGCGGTTGCCGCACCGTTCCATGGCGCACCAGCGGCGCCGGCCGGGGCGGGAGGTGTCGACGAAGAGCAGGTAGCAGTCGGGGCCGCCGCACTCCCGGATGCGGCCCGCCGCCGCGTGCGGGCCCGTGAACAGCTCGACCGCGTCACGGGCGACCGTCGACAGCAGCCCGGCCACGCTCGCGCCGGGCGCCCACTCCCGTCCCGCGCTCTCCGTCATGCGCACGACCAGCGGTGGTACGGCCGCGGCGGCGTTCACCACCGCGAGGTCGGCGGCCGCGAGGGGGCGACCGTGCGCCCGGGCGGCGGCGAGCCCCAGCACGGCGTCACGCAGCCGGCGGGCCGCCGCGAGGTCGTCCTCGCCGACGGGCGGCAGCCGGAGACCGGGCGGGTCGAGGCGGCAGGCCGCCACCCAGTCCAGGAGGCCGGCGGGGGTGTCCAGCACCTCGTACCGGGCGAGCGGGCCGGGACCGCCGGTGAGCAGCAGCTCCAGGCACAGGGCCCCCGGGTCGAACCGGAAGATGCCGCCATCCGACGGACGCAGGGTGATTCCCGTTGCACGCGCACTCACATAACCACTATAAGTGGTTACATGACTGCGCTCCACTGGAAGCTCGTGATCGACGCGGCCGACCCGCACGCCCAGGCCGACTTCTGGGCCGAGGCGCTGGGGTATCTGGTCGAGGACAACAGCGCCCAGATCGACCGGCTGCTCTCCGCCGGGTACGTGACGGAGGACCTGACCGTCGAGGCACACGGTCGCCGGGCATGGCGGGATCTGGTCGCCGTCCGGCATCCGGACGACCCGTACCAGGAGGACAACGGCATCGGGCTCGGCAGGCGACTGCTCTTCCAGCGCGTACCGGAGCCCAAGTCCGGGAAGAACCGCCTCCACCTCGACCTGCACGCCCCGTCCGGCCGGCGCGACGCGGAGGTGGCCCGCCTGGAGGCGTGCGGCGCGTCGGTGCTGCGCCACGTCAAGGAGCCGGGCGGCGAGTGGACCGTGATGGCGGACCCGGAGGGCAACGAGTTCTGCGTGCAGTGACGTCGGCGTCCGGCTCCGCCGACGTCAGCAGGGACGCCCGCGCGCGGTGACGCGGCCCGCGCGCGGTGACGTCCGCCCATGCGCGTGACGCCCGCGCGGCGACGCCCGCCCATGGAGCCGGCGGCGGGCACCGCCTGCGCGCCCCGGCCCCCGAGCCCCGCGCCCGGCCCGAGCCCCGCCCCCACCTCGCCCGTACACCGCGCGGATCAGCGGCGCGCTCGGGCGCAGCGTCCGCGGCGACGCGGCGGACGCCCGCCAGCCGCAGACGCCCGCCAGCCGCAGACGCCCGCCAGCCCCGGACGCCCGCCAGCCGGGGGCCGCGCAGGCCCACCCGGGCTTCCTCCGGCACGGGCGTCCAGGCCGCAAGGCCCCCGTGCCACGGCTCGTGCAGCGCCGGTCCGGGCCGAACGGCCCCGTACCCGTGCCCGATTGGCGATCACTTCGCGCCGCGATGCTTCCGATATGCGAACACTCGTGACCGGTTTCCGCCCTTGACGCTGAGTCAAACTCTCGCTGAACATTCAGCACGCACGTCGCAGCAGTTGCTCCACCCGCTCGATCAGCTCCAACGCCCCACGCCCCGACGCCGCGGGGCGTCTCGCACGTTCCGTCCCATCCCCGTACGGAATCCGGAGCCCCCACATGAACCTCTCCGCCCACCACCGCATACCCAGACGCACCGCCGCCACCGCCGCGCTCGTCCTGGCCGGCCTCCTGGCCACCGCCGCACCGGGAGCCACGGCCGCCACCGCCGCACCGGCCGGTCCCGGCGCCGCCGCCCGCACCACGGCGGCCGCGCTCGCCGCGCCCGACATCCCGCTCGCCAACGTCAAGGCGCACCTGACCCAGTTCGCGTCCATAGCCTCCGCCAACGGCGGCAACCGCGCCCACGGGCGCCCCGGTTACAAGGCGTCGATCGACTACGTGAAGGCCAAGCTGGACGCGGCCGGGTTCACCACCACCGTGCAGCAGTTCACGTACAACGGCACCACCGGCTACAACCTGATCGCCGACTGGCCCGGCGGCGACACCAACCAGGTGGTCATGGCCGGCGCCCACCTCGACTCCGTCTCCTCCGGCGCGGGCATCAACGACAACGGCTCCGGCTCCGCCGCCGTGCTGGAGACCGCGCTCGCCGTCTCCCGCGCCCAGCTCAAGCCCACCAAGCACCTGCGCTTCGGGTGGTGGGGCGCCGAGGAGCTGGGTCTGGTCGGCTCCAAGTACTACGTCAACAACCTCCCGTCGACCGAGCGCGCCAAGCTCTCCGGGTACCTCAACTTCGACATGATCGGTTCGCCGAACCCCGGTTACTTCGTCTACGACGACGACCCGGCCATCGAGAAGACCTTCAAGGACTACTTCGCGGGCCTCGGCGTACCGACCGAGATCGAGACGGAGGGCGACGGCCGCTCCGACCACGCCTCGTTCAAGAACGTCGGCATCCCGGTCGGCGGCCTGTTCACCGGCGCGAGCCGTACGAAGACCAGCGCCCAGGCACAGAAGTGGGGCGGAACGGCCGGCCAGGCCTTCGACCGCTGCTACCACTCCTCCTGCGACGGCACGTCCAACATCAACGACACGGCGCTCGACCGGAACAGCGACGCGGTCGCGCACGCCATCTGGACGCTGTCGGCCGGTACGACCGAGCCGCCCACCGGTGACACGTACGAGAACACCGCCGACGTGGCCGTACCGGACAACGGCACGGCCGTGACGTCCACGGTCACCGTCTCCGGCCGCACCGGCAACGCGCCGGCCGCGCTGAAGGTGGGTGTCGACATCGTCCACACCTGGCGCGGCGACCTGGTCGTGGACCTGCTCGCGCCCGACGGCACGGCGTACCGCCTGAAGAACTCCAGCAGCAGCGACTCGGCCGACAACGTGCAGACCACCTACACGGTCGACGCGTCGAGCGAGGCGGCGAACGGCGCGTGGAAGCTGCGCGTCCAGGACGTGGCGGCCCAGGACACGGGCTACATCAACGCGTTCCGCCTCACGTTCTAGCGGCCGGCGCCCCCGGCCCCGGCCCGCCCCCGGGCCGCGGCCCCGCGCCACCACCCCCGACGCCGCGGCAGCGGCAGCGGGCACGGCCGTCGCCGCGGCGCCGGCGCACAGACGGACGCCCCGCCCGGAGACCGGTACAGCCTCTCCGGGCGGGGCGCCCCCCAACGTCCTGCCGCGCGCGGCTACTTGTCGCCGTTCGCCGCGGCGATCAGCGCCTCGGGAGTGACGGCGCCCACGTAGACCTTGCCGTCGTCGGTCATCAGGGCGTTGACCAGCCGGGTCTTGAAGACGGTGCCGGAACCGAACGCGCCGGTCGCCTTGTCGCCGAGCGCGTCGAGGAGCTGCTGTGCCTCCGCCGGGGCGTCCTCGGGCAGCTCGGACGGGACGCCGCCGGCCGGGCCGGCGATCCGGGCGATCGAGGTCCAGCCCTCGCCGATGACGTTCAGGTCCTCCCCGCCCGCGAACGCCTCCGCGTCGCCCTTGCCGGGCTTCATCGGGAGGGCGTGCTCCGGGAGGGCGTCCTTCGGCACGGCGTGCTCCGCACCGGCGGCCGGCTCCTCGATCACCTTGGCGCCCTTGGGCGGGACGAAGTCGAACGTCGACGCGGCCGGGCGGGCGAAGTCCACCTTCGTGAAGCCCGCGTCGATCGCGGCCTTGCCGCCGCCGCTCGGGGTGAGCGTGAACTTCAGCGGCACGCCGTTGCCCGCGTCCACCGCGACCTTGATCGAGCCGATCGTCGAACCGCTCTGCTTCGGCTTGATCACCAGCTGGTACGCGTCGCGCCCGGCGATCCTCGCCGTCCCGTCGACCGTCACCGACGTGGTGGCGTCGACGGCCTTCAGCGCCTCGTCCACGAGCGCCTTGGGGGTGGCCGGGCCGCTCGGCAGCCCGGGCGTGGTGTCGGAGCGGGCGCCGTCGTCCTCGGCCGGTGCCTCCTCGGTGGAGTGCACCGCTTCCTTGGACCCGCCGTCGTACGCCCAGACGTCCTTGCCGTTGCGCACCAGGCTGTACTCGGCGGAGGCGTCGTCCACGACGGTGAGCCGCTGCTTGTCCGGCCCGTCCGCCGCCACCCGCAGGGTGTGCGTGCCGGTGGCGAACTCCATCAGCTTGCCGAGGCCCGCCTCGCCGCCCGCGCCGCCGCCCCCGAGGTCGCCGCCGAGCCCGGCCAGCGACGGGAGCCCCAGGTCCGTCGTCACCTTCACCGTGCCGGACAGCTGCTGCACGTCCGACGCGGCGATCTTCTCGATCAGTTGCTGTGCCGTGATCTCCGGCAGTTCGGGGTCACCGGATGCCGCGAGCGCCGGGACGAGCCCGATCGTCGCCGCCGCCACCCCCGCCACCGCGACCGGGACCGCGTACCGAGCCGTCCTGCGGCGTCCGGCGCTGTCGTTCGGTGCCATGTGTGCCTACCTCCGTGGTCAGCGATCCATCGGTATCCATCTGACCAAGGCGGCACCCCCCGGGGCGTCAGCCCGGGGGCTCGACTTCCGTACTGCTCAGGGATGACCCGACCCCGAGACCGCTACCCCGCGCGGTGCACCACCAGGTCGCACAGCTCCTCCAGCGCGGCCTTGGCGTAGCAGTCGGGCAGCGGTCCGAGCGTGGCGCGCGCCTCCTGGGCGTAGCGGACGGTGTCCCGGCGCGCCTGCTCCAGCGCCGGGTGGACGCGCAGCCGCCGCAGGGCCTCCGCGTGCCGGGCGTCGTCCGTCAGGTCGCCGTCCAGCAGCGCGACCAGCTCCAGGTCCTCCGCCCGGCCGCCCGAGGCCGCCCGTGCCCGCAGGTGCAGCACCGGCAGCGTGGGGATGCCCTCCCGCAGGTCGGTGCCGGGGGTCTTGCCGGACTCGTGGGAGTCGGAGGCGATGTCCAGGACGTCGTCGGCGAGCTGGAAGGCGACGCCGAGCCGCTCGCCGTACTGCGTGAGGATGTCCACGACCCGCTCGTCGGCGCCCGACATCATCGCGCCGAAGCGCCCGGAGACGGCGATCAGGGAGCCGGTCTTGCCGGCGATGACGTCCAGGTAGTGCTCGACCGGGTCGCGCCCGTCGCGCGGGCCGGCGGTTTCGAGGATCTGCCCGGTGACCAGGCGTTCGAAGGCCTCGGCCTGGATGCGGACCGCCTCGGGGCCGAGGTCCGCCAGGATGTGTGAGGCGCGTGCGAAGAGAAAGTCACCCGTCAGGACGGCCACCGAGTTGCCCCAGCGGGCGTTGGCGCTGTCCACCCCGCGGCGCACGTCGGCCTCGTCCATGACGTCGTCGTGGTAGAGCGTCGCGAGGTGCGTCAGCTCGACGACCACGGCGGAGGGCACGACGCCCGGGGCGTGCGGGTCGCCGAACTGGGCGGCGAGCATCACCAGCAGCGGACGGAAGCGCTTCCCCCCGGCCCGTACCAGGTGCTGCGCGGCCTCGGTGATGAACGGCACGTCACTCTTGGTGGCATCGAGGAGCCCTGCCTCGACGGCCGCCAATCCGGTCTGGACATCGGCCTCAAGAGCCTGGTCCCGCACGCTCAGCCCGAACGGCCCGACTGCGGTCACGAGGGGATCTCCTGTCTGCTGACGATCACACGGATTGTCGATGTGTCGCTGGATTCACTCAAGTCAGCGTATCCGGTCCCCTTTCGATCACCGTGGGCGCCTTCCGCCCTCCCCCGGTATGTTCAAGAACAGCTGGTATGACCGGGAGCGCTCCCTTTACCCCATGCTGCCAAGGAAACCCACGGAACACCGACGAGACGGGTCCCGAGGCCCCCTATGAAGATCCGCACCGCCTTCCCGTACGAGACGGTCCACGAGGACGTCCGCATCCCCCTGCCGGACGGCACGCGGCTCTACGCCCGCGTCTGGCGCCCGCTCACCGTCGGGCCGGGCGCGCCCGTCCCGGCCCTCCTCGAGTACGACCCGTGCCGGCTGACCGACTGGACCGCGCCCCGCGACCGGCAGCGCCACCCCTGGTACGCGGGCCACGGCTACGCCTCGGTACGGGTGGACGCGCGCGGGCACGGCAACAGCGGGGGCCTGCCCGGCGACGAGCACTCGGGGACGGACGCCGCCGACGCCGCCGAGGTGGTCGCCTGGCTCGCCGCCCGGCCGTGGTGCGACGGCCGGGTCGGCATGTTCGGCATCGGGCGGGGCGGCGCCACGGCGCTGGGGGTCGCCGCGCTCAGCCCCGAGCCGCTGGGGGCGGTCGTCGCCGTCTGCTGTCCCGACGGGCGGTACGGCGGCGGGGACCCGGGGCCGGACCGGCCGGACTGGCCTTCCGGACCGGACTGGCCTTCCGGACCGGACGGACCGGACGGGCCGTGCTCCGCGGCCGGGCCGCCCGCCCGGGCGGCCGCGCTGCTCGCCCTCGCCGCCCGGCCGCCCGACCCCCTGTACGTCGGTGACGCGTGGCGCGAGATGTGGCTGGCCCGGCTGGAGGCGCTGGTGCCGCCGGTGCACGCCCGGCTCGCGCGCTCCTCCGGCGACGCCGCCGGGCCGCCCGGAGCCCCCGGCTCCGTGCGGGCGGCCGTCCTCGCGGTGGGCGGGTGGCACGACCCGTACCGCGACACCGTCCTGCGGCTGGTCGAGCAGCTGCCGGGCGACCGGGTGCGGGGCATCATCGGGCCGTGGACGCACCAGTACCCGGACCGGGAGCGGCCGCCCGGCCCGGCGATCGGCTTCCTCCAGGAGACGCTGCGCTGGTGGGACCACCACCTGAGGGACGAGCCCACCGGGGTGATGGCCGAGCCGCTGCTCCGGTCCTGGATCGGCGGCCCGGCCCTCCGCACCGGCGCCCACCCGCCGCCCGCGGCCCCCGCGGAGCCCGGCGCCCCCGCCGAACCGGCCGGCACCGTGCCCGAACCGCCCACCCCGGCCACCGCCGAACCGGTCACCTCCGGCCGCTGGGTCGGCGACCCGGGCTGGCCGTCCCCGCACATCACCCCGGTGACGTACGCCCTCCAGGGCGCGCCCGTCCTCGTCCGCTCCCCCCAGCACACCGGCCTGGACGCCGGGCCCCTCGTCCCGCCCGGAGAGCCCACCGGCGGCCCCGCCGGCGACCCCGCCCCCGGCACCGGGGACGGCGCCCGCGACGACCCGGACGACCCGTACGGCGGCACCGCCGACCTGCCGCCCGACCAGCGCGCCGAGGACGCCCACGCGGCCTGCTTCGACTTCCCCGTGCCCCCGGACGGCGCGCCCGTCGAGATCCTCGGGCGGCCCCTGGTCTCCCTCACCCTGCGCGGCGGGGGGCCCGGCGGGCAGGTCGTGGCACGGCTCTGCGACATCGCGCCGGACGGCTCGTCCACCCTCGTGACGCGGGGCGCGCTGCGCCTGCCCGCCGGGCCGGAGGGCCGCCGGGAACACGTCGTCGAACTGCACGGCGCCGGGCACGCCTTCCCGCCCGGCCACCGCGTCCGGCTCGCGGTCTCCTCCGCGTACTGGCCCTGGATCTGGCCCGGCCCTTGGGACACCGGGTTCACCCTCGACCCCGCCGCCTGCTCCCTGCGGCTCCCGGTCCGCCGGCCGGCTCCCGGCACCGTCGTCCTCGGGGAGCCGGAGCAGGCCGAGCCCCTCGGGGTCACCGTCCCGGCCGCGCTGGACGACAGCGAGACCCGGCGCCCCGCGCGGCTCGTCGTCCGGGACGTCGCCAGGGGCGAGTGGCGCCTGGAGGAAAGCCCCCGCCAGGACGGCGCCCGCGCCTACCCCGACGGCCTGGAGATCGACGAGGACACCCTGGACACCGCCGTCATCACCGAGCGCGATCCGCTCTCCGCCCGCACCCGCTCGCGGTGGCGGATCCGGCTGCACCGCCCGGACCTGCCCTGGAGCGTCACCGTCGACACCCGCTCCGAGATCAGCTGCGACGCCACCCACTTCCTCGCCACCGACGAGGTGATCTGCGCGGAAGGCACCGAGGTCCTCTTCCACCACACCTGGGAGAAGCGCGTCGCCCGCGCGCCGGGCTGATCTAACGTGTCCCCCACACACGTGGAAAGCGAGGCAAGCACCGATGCCCGAGCAGAGCCCGCTCGACCTGGCCGAAGGCGATCCCTTCGGTCCGCACAACCTGCCGTACGGCGTCTTCACCACCGCGGACGAACCGGGCCGCCGCCGGCTCGGCGTCCGCATCGGCGACCACGTCCTGGACGCGGGGGCCGCGGCGCACGCGCTGGGTTCGCCGTACGCGGCGCTGCTGGCCCGGCCCAGCCTGAACCCGCTGCTCGCCGCCGGCCGCACCGCCTGGCGCGACGTCCGCCGCGCCCTCACCGCCTGGGTGACCGTCCCGGCGCACCGCCCGGACATAGAGCCGCTGCTGCACCCGCTCGGCGAGGTCACCCTGCACCTGCCGTACGAGGTCGCGGACTACGTCGACTTCTACGCCTCCGAGCACCACGCCACCAACGTCGGCCGGATCTTCCGCCCGGACGGTGAGCCGCTCACCCCCAACTGGAAGCACCTGCCGATCGGCTACCACGGCCGCTCCGGCACGGTCGTCGTGTCCGGTACCGACATCACGCGCCCCGCCGGGCAGCGCAAGGCGCCCGCGGACCCCGCGCCCGTCTTCGGGCCGTCCGTCAAGCTGGACATCGAGGCGGAGGTCGGCTTCCTCGTCGGCACCCCCTCGGAGCTCGGCCGGTCCGTGCCGCTGGCCTCCTTCCGCGACCACGTCTTCGGCCTGACGCTGCTCAACGACTGGTCGGCGCGCGACGTCCAGGCGTGGGAGTACGTCCCCCTCGGCCCGTTCCTGGGCAAGTCCTTCGCGACCTCCGTGTCCGCCTGGGTGACCCCGCTGGAGGCCCTGGACGCCGCCCGGGTGGCGCCGCCCGCCCGTGACTTCCCCCTCCTGCCGTACCTGGACGACAGCTCCGACGAGGAGCCGGGCGGGTTCGACCTGCGCATCACGGTGCGCATCAACGGCGAGACGGTCTCCGAGCCGCCGTTCTCCTCCATGTACTGGACGGCCGCCCAGCAGCTGGCGCACATGACGGTCAACGGCGCCTCCCTGCGGACCGGCGACCTCTTCGGCTCCGGCACGGTCAGCGGCCCCGAGGTGCACCAGCGCGGTTCGCTGCTGGAGCTGACCTGGAACGGGCAGGAGCCGCTGGAGCTGTCCACCGGCAAGCGGACGTTCCTGGAAGACGGGGACGAGGTCACCCTCACGGCGTGGGCGCCCGGCCCGGACGGCACGAAGGTCGGCCTCGGCGAGGTCACCGGCCGGATCGTTCCGGCGCACTGATCCGGCACGGCCCGCCGCGCCCGGCCCCGACCGCCCGGCCCCGACCGCCGCCCGGAGCCGGGGCGGCGGGAGCCGGGGCGGCGGGAGCCGGGGCGGCGGGAGCCCCCGGAGTACCACGGGCCGGAGCACCCGGGTGCTCCGGCCCCGGCCGGCGAAGGCGCGTCAGCCGGCCCGCCACAGGGCCGGTGCGCGCGGCGGCTCCCAGCCCGGCTGCGCGGTGTGGCCCTGGAGGCAGGTGTACGCCGCTCCCCCGTACGTGACGCGGTCGCCCGGCCGGTACGCGGTGCCCACCGCCCACGTGGATCCGCCGGGCGGCGGGGTGGTGGGCCCGGGGCCCGGTGTCTGCGGCACGTCCAGCACGAAGTCGAACGCCGCCTCCCGCCCTCCGCCCGCGTCCCGCACGGTCATCAGCAGCCGCGGGTCGAACAGCGCGTCGGTGTTGTTGCGCGGCTCACCCGGGAAGTACAGCTGCGTCGTCAGCACCGGCCGGCCGGGCGCCTGGAGCTTGACGTGCAGGTGCCGGGTGCGGCCCGGGTACAGCCCCGGCACGATGGTGGTGAGCGTGAACGCCCCGCCCTCGCCGGTGAACTGGTGCCCCCGGAAGCGGAAGCCCACGTTGTCGTAGGCCCCGTTGACGTCGGCCTGCCAGAAGTCCAGCAGTACGCCGCTGAGCGGCCGGCAGGCGAGCCCGAAGACGTAGCCCGTGACGGTGAGCCGCACACCGGGGGTGTTGGACTCCAGCAGGGAGGTGCGGCGGGGCGAGTTCGGCTTGAAGTAGGGCCCTTCCATCTGCGGCGGTGTCGGATCGTCACCGTCGTCGCAGGAAGGGGTGAGCGGGGGTGCCGCGCCGTTCGTGGTGCCGTCCGCCGTGACCGTACGGGCGAGCGCCGGTACGCCCATCAGCGCGGCGGGCGTGGCGACGCCGGCGGCGAGCGCGGCGCGCAGCACGGTCTTTCGGCTCGGGTGTCCGTCCATGCCTGCTCCTTGGAAGGGGGCGTCGGGGATGGCTCCGAACCTACGCAGCCGGTTCCGGGCGGGCGATGGACGCGATCCGGTGGTCGTGGTGAATACCGCCGCCGTCCGCCTCGCCGCCGCGCCGGAACGCGCCGGGGCTCAGCCCGGTCTCCCGCCGGAAGAAGCGGCAGAAGTACGCCGGGTCGGCGAACCCGACGCGAGCCGCGACCTGGCGCACCGTCAGCCCGGTGTGCGTCAGCAGCCGCTTGGCCTCGTGGGTGCGGGCCTCCCGGACCAGTTGGCCCGGGGTCCGGCCGGTGGCGGTCTTGACGGCCTCGGTGAGGTAGCCGGCCGTGACGCCGATGCGGTCGGCGCACGCGCGGACCGACCACAGCCCGGGGTCGCTGCGGGCGAGGAGCCGGGCGAAGGCGTCCGCGACCGCTGCGGGACGGGTGGCGCCGGGGGCGGCGGGAGCGACGGCGGGGACGGGCAGCCGGGCGGCCCGGACGACGAGGACGTGCAGCAGGGCCCTCAGGACGCTCTGGAACCCCTCGGCCCCGCGCCGGTACTCGTCGTGGAGGTCGGCCGTCAGACGGGCGATCCGGTCGTGCTCGTGGTCGTCGAGCGTCAGCCAGGGGCGTTCGGCGAAGCCCCGCAGCACCTCCCGGTCGCCGGGGTGGTCGAGGAGGAAGTCCTCGGTGAAGAGGACCACCGTTCCGTCGAGCCCCACCGCGTCCTCCCAGTGGTGGACCTGCCCCGGTGCGATCACGCACAGGTGGGGCGGGGCGAGTTCCCAGCGGGCGAGGTCCAGCACGTGCGTGCCGGTTCCGGCGGTGACGTGGACGATCTCGTAGAAGGTGTGCCGGTGCGGGAAGTCGGCCCTCGACATGGGCCCGATGGTGTCGAAGCTGCCGATCGCGAACGGCAGGGCGTTGGGCATGGGCACTTCGAGGCGGTGCATGGGCAGGACGCCCTCCTCGGGTGCGGTGCAGGGCGTTCCGGGTAATACGGTGGTGCCGCGCATCGTTCGCTCCCCTTCATTTGGTCCAGACCAATTCGACGGTGCCACGATGGCACGCGTACGCAGGGCCCGGCACCCCCACTGGGGTACCGGGCCCTGCGCGACGGCCTGCCGGCCGGTTCTCAGCGGACGAAGACGCTCGCCTGTCCGGCGAGGTCCAGGAAGTACTGGGGCGCCACGCCCAGTGCCAGGGTGACGGCGACGCCCACGGCGATCGTCGTCATCGTCAGCGGCGACGGCACGGCGACCGTCGGCCCCTCCGGCTTCGGTTCGCTGAAGAACATCAGCACGATGACCCTGATGTAGAAGAACGCGGCGATCGCCGAGGAGATCACACCGATGACCACCAGAGCACCCGCGCCGCCCTCCGCCGCCGCCTTGAAGACGGCGAACTTGCCGGAGAACCCGGAGGTGAGCGGAATGCCGGCGAAGGCGAGCAGGAACACCGCGAAGACGGCCGCGACGAGCGGTGAACGCCTGCCGAGTCCGGCCCACTTGGACAGGTGGGTCGCCTCCCCGCCCGCGTCGCGCACCAGGGTGACGACGGCGAAGGCCCCCACCGTCACGAACGAGTACGCGCCGAGGTAGAACAGCACGGACGACACCCCGTCGGGAGTCGCGGCGATGACACCGGCGAGGATGAACCCGGCGTGGGCGATCGACGAGTAGGCCAGCAGCCGCTTGATGTCGGTCTGGGTGATGGCGACGATCGCGCCGGCCAGCATGGTGACGATGGCGACGCCCCACATGACGGGCCGCCAGTCCCAGCGCAGTCCGGGCAGCACCACGTACAGCAGCCGCAGCATCGCGCCGAACGCCGCGACCTTGGTGGCGGCCGCCATGAAGCCGGTGACCGGCGTGGGGGCGCCCTGGTAGACGTCCGGGGTCCACATGTGGAACGGCACCGCGCCGACCTTGAACAGCAGGCCCATCAGCACCATGGCGAACCCGATGAGCAGCAGCACGTCGTTGCCCATGGTCTGTGCGAGCGCCGGGGTGATGTCGGACACCGACCCGTCCACCACGTCGGCGATCCGGGCGTACGACACGGAGCCCGCGTACCCGTACATCAGCGCGACGCCGAACAGCAGGAACGCCGACGAGAAGGCGCCCAGCAGGAAGTACTTCACGGCGGCTTCCTGCGACATCAGCCGCTTGCGGCGGGCCACCGCGCACAGCAGGTACAGCGGCAGGGAGAAGACCTCCAGCGCGATGAAGAGCGTCAGCAGGTCGTTGGCGGCCGGGAAGACGAGCATGCCGCCGACGGCGAACAGCACCAGGGGGAAGACCTCGGTGGTGGTGAACCCGGCCTTGACGGCGGCCTTCTCCTGCTCGCTGCCCGGTACGGCGGCGGCCTCGGCGGCGAAGGAGTCGACCCGGTGCCCGTGGTGGGCGGGGTCGAGCCGCCGTTCGGCGAAGGTGAACACGGCGACCAGGGAGGTCAGCAGGATGGTGCCCTGGAGGAACAGGGCCGGACCGTCGACCGCGATCGCGCCCATCGCGACGATGCCGGCCTTGGTGGTGGCGTGGCCGCCGGCCGCCAGGGCGACGACGGCCGCGAAGGCGGCGGCCAGCGCCACGACGGTCAGGAACACCTGGGCGTGGTAGCGGGCCCGGCGCGGCACGAAGGCCTCCAGCAGCACGCCCACCACGGCGGCGCCCACCACGATCAGCGTGGGTGCCAGCTGGGCGTACTCGATGGCCGGTGCCCCGATCCTGTCGGCGGCGGCCGGTTCCGCCGCCGTCGTCCACAGGCTGTGGACAGCCACTGCGGCTGATGCGCTCACTTGGCCGCCTCCACTTCCGGTCGCGGGTCCTTCTGCTGTACGTCGGACATGGTGTGCCGCACGGCCGGGTCGACGATCTCGGTCAGCGGCTTGGGGTAGACGCCCAGGACGAGCAGCAGGGCGATCAGCGGGGCGACCACCACCAGCTCGCGCGCCTTGAGGTCGGGCATCGCCCGCACCTCCTCCTTCACCGGCCCGGTCATCGTCCGCTGGTAGAGCACCAGCGTGTAGAGCGCGGCCAGCACGATGCCGGAGGTCGCGACGATGCCGGCCACCGGGTACCGGGCGAACGTGCCCACCAGGACCAGGAATTCGGAGACGAACGGCGCGAGGCCGGGCAGCGACAGCGTGGCCAGACCGCCCACCAGGAACGTCCCGGCGAGCACGGGCGCCACCTTCTGCACACCGCCGTAGTCGGCGATGAGGCGCGACCCGCGGCGCGTGATCAGGAAGCCGGCCACCAGCATCAGCGCGGCCGTCGAGATCCCGTGGTTGACCATGTACAGGGTGGCGCCGGACTGGCCCTGGCTGGTCATCGCGAAGATGCCCATGATGATGAAGCCGAAGTGGGAGATCGACGCGTAGGCGACCAGCCGCTTGATGTCGCGCTGGCCCACCGCGAGGAGCGCCCCGTACACGATGCTGATCAGCGCCAGCACGATGATCGCGGGCGTGGCCCACTTCGACGCCTCCGGGAAGAGCTGGAGGCAGAAGCGGAGCATCGCGAAGGTGCCGACCTTGTCGACCACGGCCGTGATGAGCACCGCCACCGGCGCGGTGGCCTCGCCCATGGCGTTGGGCAGCCAGGTGTGCAGCGGCCACAGCGGGGCCTTCACCGCGAAGGCGAAGAAGAACCCGAGGAACAGCAGCCGCTCGGTGTCGGTCGCCATCTCCAGCTCGCCGCTCGCCCGCGCCGCGGCGATCTCGGTGAGGGAGAAGTTGCCGGCGACGACGTACAGCCCGATGACGGCGGCCAGCATGATGAGCCCGCCGACCAGGTTGTAGAGGAGGAACTTGACCGCGGCGTAGGACCGCTGGGCCGCCGCGTTCTCGTCGGTGCCCGTGTGCGCCCGGTCCCCGAAGCCGCCGATGAGGAAGTACATCGGGATGAGCATGGCTTCGAAGAGGATGTAGAAGAGGAAGACGTCGGTGGCGGCGAAGGAGAGGATCACCATCGCCTCGACCATCAGGATCAGGGCGAAGAAGCCCTGGGTCGGCCGCCACCGCTTGGTCTGGGTCTCATAGGGGTCGGCGTCGTGCCAGCCGGCCAGGACGATGAACGGGATCAGCAGCGCGGTGAGCGCGATGAGCGCCACCCCGATGCCGTCCACGCCCAGTTCGTACCGGACGCCGAAGTCGGCGATCCAGGCGTGGGACTCGGTGAGCTGGTAGCGCTCGCCGCCCGGTTCGAAGCGGACGGCCACGAGCGCGGCCAGGACGAGCGTGCCCAGGGAGACCAGCAGCGCGAGCCACTTGGCGGTCGTGCGGCGCGCGGCCGGGACGGCGGCGGTGAGGATCGCGCCGGCGGCCGGCAGGGCCGCCGTCACCGTCAGGAGGGGGAACGACATGGTGGTCACACCCCCCTCATCAGCAGGGTCGCGGCGATCAGCACCGCCGTACCTCCGAACATCGAGACCGCGTAGGAGCGGGCGAAGCCGTTCTGCAGCCTGCGCAGCCGGCCGGACAGTCCGCCGACCGAGGCGGCGGTGCCGTTGACCACCCCGTCGACCAGGGTGTGGTCCATGTACACCAGGGAGCGGGTGAGGTGCTCGCCGCCGCGGACCAGGACGATGTGGTTGAAGTCGTCCTGGAGCAGGTCGCGCCGGGCGGCGCGGGTGAGCAGCGAGCCGCGCGGGGCGACCACCGGGACGGGCCGGCGGCCGTACTGCGCGTACGCGATGCCGACGCCGATCAGCAGGACGACGACCGTGGACGCGGTCACCGCGCCCGCGCTGATGGGCGGGTGGCCGTGCTCGAACTCGGTCACCGGCTTCAGCCAGTTGACGAAGGCACTGTTGAGGGAGAAGAGCCCGCCCGCGAAGACCGAGCCGAAGGCCAGAAGGATCATCGGGATCGTCATGGACCTCGGCGACTCGTGGGGATGCGGCATCTCGCCGGGGTGGACCTCGACGCCGGGCTCCGCACTGGGCGCCTTGTCCGGGTCCGGGGCGGGCTGCCAGCGCTTCTCGCCGAAGAACGTCATGATCATCACGCGGGTCATGTAGTACGCGGTGATGCCCGCGCCCAGCAGGGTGACCGCGCCGAGGATCCAGCCCTCGGTGCCGCCCTTGGCGAAGGCCGCCTCGATGATCTTGTCCTTGGACCAGAAGCCGGACAGCCCCGGGAAGCCGATGATCGCCAGGTAGCCGAGCCCGAAGGTCACGAAGGTCACCGGCATGTACTTCCTGAGGCCGCCGTACTTCCTCATGTCGACCTCGTCGTTCATGCCGTGCATGACCGAACCGGCCCCGAGGAACAGCCCGGCCTTGAAGAAGCCGTGGGTCACCAGGTGCATGATCGCGAACGCGTACCCGATCGGGCCGAGGCCGGCCGCCAGGATCATGTAGCCGATCTGCGACATCGTCGAACCGGCCAGCGCCTTCTTGATGTCGTCCTTGGCGCAACCGACGATCGCACCGAACAGGAGCGTGACCGCGCCGACCACCACGACCGCCAGCTGGGCGTCCGGGGCGGCGTTGAAGATCGCACCCGACCTGGTGATCAGGTAGACGCCGGCGGTCACCATCGTGGCCGCGTGGATCAGGGCCGAGACCGGGGTCGGGCCCTCCATCGCGTCCCCGAGCCAGGACTGCAGGGGCACCTGCGCGGACTTGCCGCACGCGGCGAGCAGCAGCATCAGGCCGATGGCCGTCAGCATCCCCTCGGAGGTCTCCCCCGTGGCCGCGAGGACCGGGCCGAAGGTGAACGTCCCGAACGTGGTGAACATCAGCATGATGGCGATCGACAGGCCCATGTCGCCGACCCGGTTCACCAGGAAGGCCTTCTTCGCGGCGGTGGCCGCGCTGGGCTTGTGCTGCCAGAAGCCGATCAGGAGGTACGAGGCGAGACCGACGCCCTCCCAGCCGAAGTACAGCAGGAGGTAGTTGTCGGCGAGCACCAGCAGCAGCATCGCCGAGAGGAACAGGTTCAGGTAACCGAAGAAGCGGCGCCTGCGCTCGTCGTGCTCCATGTACCCGATCGAGTACACGTGGATGAGCGTGCCGACACCGGTGATGAGCAGGACGAACGTCATCGACAGCTGGTCGAGCTGGAAGGCGATGTCCGCCTGGAAGCCCTCCACCGGCACCCAGCTGAACAGGTGCTGGTGCAGCTCCCGCTCCTCGGCGCCCCGGCCCAGCATGTCGAAGAAGAGCACCGCCCCGATGACGAAGGAGGCGGCGGCGAGCAGGGTGCCGAGCCAGTGCCCGGCCCTGTCCAGCCGCCTCCCGCCGCAGAGCAGGACGGCCGCCCCCAGCAGCGGCGCCGCGACGAGCAGCGCGATCAGATTCTCCACGTTTCAGCCCCTCACAGCTTCATCAGGCTGGCGTCGTCGACCGAGGCCGAGTGGCGGGAACGGAACAGCGACACGATGATCGCGAGCCCGACCACGACCTCCGCGGCGGCGACGACCATCGTGAAGAAGGCGATGATCTGGCCGTCGAGATTGCCGTGCATCCGGGAGAAGGCGACGAGCGCCAGGTTGCAGGCGTTGAGCATCAGCTCCACGCACATGAAGACGACGATCGCGTTCCGCCGGATCAGCACCCCGGCCGCGCCGATGGTGAACAACAGGGCGGCCAGGTACAGGTAGTTGACCGGATTCACTGGGCGTTCTCCTCCTTACGGCCCTGGGGCCGGGACGCCTGCGGCTCCGACGGGCCGCGCCCCAGGCGCTCCTGCGCGCGCTGCTCCAGCGCCGCGAGGTCCGCCAGCGCCTGCCGCGACACGTCGCGGATCTGGCCGCGCGCCCGGAGCGTCCGGTTGACGGTGAGCTCCGACGGGGTGCCGTCGGGGAGCAGGCCGGCGATGTCCACGGCGTTGTGCCGGGCGTAGACGCCGGGCGCCGGCAGGGGCGGCAGGTGCTTCCCCTCCCGTACGCGCCGCTCGGACAGCTCGCGCTGGGTGAGAGCCCGCTCGGTGCGCTCCCGGTGCGTCAGCACCATCGCGCCGACGGCGGCGGTGATCAGCAGCGCGCCGGTGATCTCGAAGGCGAAGACGTACGTGGTGAAGATCAGGGCGGCGAGGCCCTCCACGTTCCCCCCGGCGTTCGCCGTGCCGAGGCCCTCGAAGGTGTCCAGCGACGCCCTGCCGAGTCCGGCGACCAGGAGGATGCCGAAGCCGAGGCCGCAGGCGAGGGCCAGCCAGCGCTGGCCCTTGATGGTCTCCTTCAGCGAGTCGGCGGCGGTGACGCCGACGAGCATCACGACGAAGAGGAAGAGCATCATGATCGCGCCGGTGTAGACGATGATCTGCACGACACCCAGGAAGTACGCCCCGTTGGCGAGGTAGAACACCGCAAGGATGATCATGGTGGCGGCGAGGCTCAGCGCACTGTGCACCGCCTTCTTCATCAGGATCGTGCCCAGCGCGCCGACGACGGCGATGGTGCCGAGCACCCAGAACTGCACGGCCTCACCCGTGGAGGCGGCGTTGGCGGCGGCGAGCGCGCTCATGCGCCGATCACCTTCCCCGACGCGGGCTCGTCCTGTCCGGAGTCCGACGCGCCCCGCTGCGGCTCCCCGCCGTCGGCCGCGGCCTGCGGGACCGTGCCGGGCGCGGCTTCCGTCACCAGCCCCCGGTAGTAGTCCTGTTCCGTCATGCCCGGGAAGATGGCGTGCGGCGAGGCGACCATGCCGTCCTCCAGGCCCGCGAGGAGCTGCTCCTTGGTGTAGATCAGGTTCTCGCGGGAGCTGTCGGCCAGCTCGAACTCGTTCGTCATCGTCAGCGCCCGGGTCGGGCAGGCCTCGATGCACAGCCCGCACAGGATGCAGCGGGCGTAGTTGATCTGGTAGACGCGGCCGTACCGCTCACCGGGCGAGTACCGCTCCTCGTCGGTGTTGTCCGCGCCCTCGACGTAGATGGCGTCGGCCGGGCAGGCCCAGGCGCACAGCTCGCAGCCGACGCACTTCTCCAGGCCGTCCGGATGGCGGTTGAGCTGGTGCCGGCCGTGGAAGCGCGGCGCCGTCGTCTTCTGCTGCTCCGGGTACTGCTCGGTGAGCCGCTTCTTGAACATGGCCTTGAAGGTCACGCCGAAGCCGGCGACCGGATTCTGGAAGTTGCCCTCAGACACCGTCAGCCTCCTTTCCGTCACTGTCAGTATTGACGCCACCACTGACAATCAACTCGCCGTCACGGCGCGGCCGTCGCCGGGGCACCGGCGGCAGGGTCTGACCGGGCAGCGGCGGCACGGGGAACCCGCCGGCCATCGGGTCGAACCCGGCGGGCGGCTCGGCGGCCTCCGCACCCTGCCGGCCCTTCCTGTCGCGGAAGATGTCGACCACGAAGGAGAGGAGGAGGACGGCGATGACCGCGCCCGCCACGTACAGCACGATCTCCTGGAAGTCGTAGTTCTCGTTGCGCAGCGCCCGCACGGTCGCCACCAGCATCAGCCAGACGACCGAGACGGGGATGAGGACCTTCCAGCCGAGCTTCATCAGCTGGTCGTAGCGGACGCGGGGGAGGGTGCCGCGCAGCCAGATGAAGAAGAACAGCAGCAGCTGCACCTTGACGACGAACCAGAGCATCGGCCACCAGCCGTGGTTCGCGCCCTCCCAGAAGGTGGAGACCGGGTACGGGGCACGCCAGCCGCCGAGGAACAGCGTCACCGACACCGCCGAGACCGTCACCATGTTCACGTACTCGGCGAGCATGAACATCGCGAACTTGATCGAGCTGTACTCGGTGTTGAACCCGCCGACCAGGTCGCCCTCGGACTCCGGCATGTCGAACGGGGCGCGGTTGGTCTCACCGACCATCGTGACGATGTAGATGATGAAGGAGACCGGCAGCAGGATGATGTACCAGCGGTCCGCCTGGGCCTCCACGATCGCCGAGGTCGACATCGACCCGGAGTAGAGGAAGACCGAGGCGAAGGCGGCGCCCATCGCGATCTCGTACGAGATCATCTGCGCGCACGAGCGCAGGCCGCCGAGGAGCGGATAGGTGGAGCCGGACGACCAGCCGGCGAGCACGATGCCGTAGATGCCGACGGAGGCGACCGCGAGGATGTAGAGCATCGCGATCGGCAGGTCGGTGAGCTGCATCGTGGTGCGCTGCCCGAAGATCGAGACCTCGTTGCCGGCCGGGCCGAAGGGGATCACCGCGATCGCCATGAACGCCGGGATGGCGGCGATGATCGGGGCGAGGATGTAGACGACCTTGTCGGCCCGCTTGACGACCACGTCCTCCTTCAGCATCAGCTTGACGCCGTCCGCGAGGGACTGGAGGAGGCCCCAGGGGCCGTGCCGGTTGGGGCCGATGCGCAGCTGCATCCAGGCGACGACCTTGCGCTCCCACACGATGGAGAAGAGCACGGTGATCATCAGGAAGGCGAAGCAGAAGACCGCCTTGATCGCCACGAGCCACCAGGGGTCGCGGCCGAACATGGACAGGTCCTCCGCTGCCAGGGTGTACGGGATCATGCCTCCACCTCCGTGGCGGCCGCGGAGTTCGGGGTCGTCGGGGCGAGGCGGACCAGGTGCCCGGGGGTGGTGCCCAGGGCGTGCGGGACGCCGCCGGGGGTCGAGTTGAGCGGCAGCCAGACCACCCGGTCCGGCATGTCGGTCACCCTCAGGGGCAGTTCCACCGAGCCCGCCGGGCCGGTCACCGACACCGGGTCGCCGTCCTTCACGCCCGTCTCCGCCGCCGTCGCCGCCGACAGGCGGGCCACCGCCGCGTGCCGGGTGCCCGCCAGGGCCTCGTCGCCCTCCTGGAGCACGCCCAGGTCGAGCAGCAGCCGGTGACCGGCCAGCACCGCCTCGCCGTCGCCCGCCCGGGGCAGCGGCACGGCGGACTCCGCGGGGTCGCCCGCCCGCGTCCCGTCCCAGGCACCGAGCCGGTCCAGCTCGCGCCGCACGGCCGCGACGTCCGGCAGCGCGAAGTGCGCGTCCATGGTGTCGGCCAGCATGTGCAGCACCCGCGTGTCCGTCGGGGCGAGCGCGCGGGTCATGTGCTCCGGCTTCAGCGCGGCCTCGAACATCCGCACCCGGCCCTCCCAGTTGAGGAAGGTGCCGGACTTCTCCGCCACCGCGGCGACCGGGAGGACCACGTCCGCCCGCTCGGTGACCTCGCCGGGCCGCAGCTCCAGCGACACGACGAACGCCGCGTCCAGGGCCGCACGCGCGCGTGCCGGGTCCGGCAGGTCCGCCACCTCGACGCCCGCCACCAGCAGGGCACCCAGCTCGCCGGTCGCCGCGGCCTCCACGATCTGACCCGTGTCCCGGCCGTAGCGGTGCGGCAGCTCCCGTACGCCCCAGGCGGCGGCGACCTCGTCACGCGCGCGTGGATCGGTCGCGGGCCGCCCGCCCGGCAGCAGCGAGGGGATCGCGCCGGCCCACAGCGCGCCGCGCTCACCGGCCCGGCGCGGGATCCACACCAGCTCCGCCCCGGTCGCCGCCGCGGCGCGCACGGCCGCGGTCAGCGCGCCCGGCACTCCCGCCAGCCGCTCACCGACCACGAGGACCGCGCCGGGCTGCCGCAGCGCCTCCGAGGCGGCGGCGCCGTCCGCGTCGAGCCCCGTCCCGGAGGCGAGCGCGTCCAGCCACTCCGGCTCGGTCCCGGGCGCGGCCGGCAGCAGCGTGCCGCCGGCCTTCTCCAGCCCCCGGGTGGCGTGGGAGGCGAGGGCGAAGGTCCGCTGCCCCTTCTTGCGCCACGCCTTGCGCAGCCGCAGGAAGACGCCCGGCGCCTCCTCCTCCGCCTCCAGCCCGGCGAGCAGCACCGCCGGGGCCTGCTCCAGGGAGGTGTACGTGATCCCCCGTCCGTCCAGGTCCCGGCCGCGCCCGGCGACCCGGGCGGCCAGGAAGTCGGCCTCCTCGCCGCTGTGCACGCGCGCGCGGAAGTCGATGTCGTTGGTGTCGAGGGCGACACGGGCGAACTTGGCGTACGCGTACGCGTCCTCGACGGTCAGCCGGCCGCCGGTCAGGACGCCCGTGCGGCCGCGGACCAGGCCGCGGGCCGCCGCCTCCAGCGCCTCCGGCCAGGAGGCCGGCTCCAGCGCGCCCGTCGAGGCGCTGCGCACCAGTGGCGTGGTGAGCCGGTCACGCGCTTGCGCGTACCGGAACGCGAAGCGCCCCTTGTCGCACACCCACTCCTCGTTGACCTCCGGGTCGTTGGCCGCGAGGCGCCGCATGACCTTGCCGCGCCGGTGGTCGGTGCGGGTGGCGCAGCCGCCGGCGCAGTGCTCGCAGACGCTCGGCGAGGAGACCAGGTCGAAGGGGCGGGAGCGGAACCGGTACGCCGCCGAAGTCAGCGCGCCGACGGGGCAGATCTGGATGGTGTTGCCGGAGAAGTACGACTCGAACGGGTCGCCCTCGCCGGTGCCGACCTGCTGGAGCGCGCCGCGCTCGAGCAGCTCGATCATCGGGTCGCCCGCGACCTGGTTCGAGAACCGGGTGCAGCGGGCGCACAGCACGCACCGCTCGCGGTCGAGGAGGACCTGGGTGGAGATCGGGACGGGCTTCTCGTAGGTCCGCTTGCGCCCCTCGAAGCGGGAGTCGGCCTGTCCGTGCGACATGGCCTGGTTCTGCAGCGGGCACTCGCCGCCCTTGTCGCAGACCGGGCAGTCCAGCGGGTGGTTGATGAGCAGCAGCTCCATCACCCCCACCTGGGCCTTCTCGGCGACGGGCGAGGTGAGCTGCGACTTGACGACCATGCCGTCGGTGCAGGTGATGGTGCAGGACGCCATCGGCTTGCGCTGGCCCTCCACCTCGACGATGCACTGGCGGCAGGCGCCGGCCGGGTCGAGGAGGGGGTGGTCGCAGAACCGGGGGATCTCGATGCCGAGCTGTTCGGCGGCACGGATGACGAGCGTCCCCTTGGGGACGGAGATCTCGATGCCGTCGATGGTCAGGGTGATCAGGTCCTCGGGCGGGACGGCCGCGCTGCCGCCCTGCGCGGGGCCGGATGCCATGACGGTCACGCCGTCACCTCCACGTGGTTGTCCGCCCAGGCGGTCGACTTGGCCGGGTCGAAGGGGCAGCCCTTGCCCGTGATGTGCTGCTCGTACTCACCGCGGAAGTACTTCAGCGAGGAGAAGATCGGCGAGGCGGCGCCGTCGCCGAGGGCGCAGAACGACTTGCCGTTGATGTTGTCGGCGATGTCGTTCAGCTTGTCGAGGTCGTCCAGGGAGCCCTTGCCGGCCTCGATGTCGCGCAGCAGCTGGACGAGCCAGTAGGTGCCCTCGCGGCACGGGGTGCACTTGCCGCAGGACTCGTGGGCGTAGAACTCGGTCCACCGGGTCACGGCCCGCACCACGCACGTCGTCTCGTCGAAGCACTGGAGCGCCTTGGTGCCGAGCATCGAGCCGGCCGCGCCGACGCCCTCGTAGTCGAGGGGGACGTCGAGGTGCTCGTCGGTGAACATCGGGGTGGACGAGCCGCCGGGGGTCCAGAACTTCAGCCGGTGGCCGGGCCGCATGCCGCCGCTCATGTCGAGCAGCTGGCGCAGGGTGATGCCGAGCGGGGCCTCGTACTGGCCGGGCGAGGCGACGTGGCCGCTGAGCGAGTAGAGCGTGAAGCCGGGGGACTTCTCGCTGCCCATCGACCGGAACCAGTCCTTGCCCCGGTTCAGGATCGCGGGAACCGAGGCGATCGACTCGACGTTGTTCACCACGGTGGGGCACGCGTACAGGCCGGCGACCGCGGGGAAGGGGGGACGCAGCCGGGGCTGGCCGCGGCGGCCTTCGAGCGAGTCGAGCAGCGCGGTCTCCTCGCCGCAGATGTACGCGCCGGCGCCCGCGTGCACGGTGAGTTCGAGGTCGAGTCCGCTGCCGAGGATGTCCCGGCCGAGGTAGCCCGCCTCGTACGCCTCGCGCACGGCCTCGTGCAGCCTGCGCAGTACGGGCACCACCTCGCCGCGCAGGTAGATGAAGGCGTGGCTGGACCGGATCGCGTAGCAGGCGATCACGATGCCCTCGATGAGGGAGTGCGGGTTGGCGAAGAGGAGCGGGATGTCCTTGCAGGTCCCGGGCTCCGACTCGTCGGCGTTGACGACGAGGTAGTGCGGCTTGCCGTCGCCCTGGGGGATGAACTGCCACTTCATCCCGGTGGGGAAGCCGGCGCCGCCGCGGCCGCGCAGGCCGGAGTCCTTGACGTAGGCGATGAGGTCGTCGGGCGTCATGGCGAGGGCCTTCTTGAGCCCCTCGTAGCCCTCGTGCCGCTTGTAGGTCTCCAGCGTCCAGGACCTGGGCTGGTCCCAGAACGCGGACAGGACCGGTGCGAGCAGCTTGTCGGGGCTGGTGGTCTCGGGTGCCAACGTCATCACTCCCCCTCCTCGGTGACCGGGCCGTCGTGGCGGGCCGGACCGACCGGTCCGGACGGGTGCTCGGGGTCGGAGGCCGAGGTCCGCTGCGGGGCGTCGTGCGAGCTCAGGTGCCCCGATCCGGGGGCGGGCTCGTCCCGGGGGGCCTCGCCGCGCGGGTGGACCACGCGCGCGCCGGGGGCGGCCTCGCCCTTGGCGAGCTTCAGCCCGATCAGCGAGGCGGGTCCCGCGCCGCCGGTCGCCTCCACCGCGCCGGGGCGCTCGTCGGGGAAGCCGGCCAGGATGCGGGCGGTCTCCTTGTACGTGCACAGGGGCGCGCCGCGGGTCGGTTCGACGGGGCGGCCTGCGCGCAGGTCGTCGACGAGCCGCTTGGCGGAGTCGGGCGTCTGGTTGTCGAAGAACTCCCAGTTGACCATCACCACGGGCGCGAAGTCGCAGGCCGCGTTGCACTCGATGTGTTCGAGGGTGACCTTGCCGTCGGGCGTCGTGCCGTTGTTGCCGACGCCGAGGTGCTGCTGGAGCTCCTCGAAGATCGCGTCGCCGCCCATGACGGCGCACAGGGTGTTGGTGCACACCCCGACCTGGTAGTCGCCGGAGGGCCGGCGCCGGTACATGGTGTAGAAGGTCGCGACGGCGGTGACCTCGGCGGTGGTGAGGTCCAGCATGTCCGCGCAGAACCGCATGCCGGTGCGGGTGACGTACCCCTCCTCCGACTGCACCAGGTGCAGCAGGGGCAGGAGCGCGGAGCGGCTGTCGGGGTAGCGGGCGATGACCTCCCGGGCGTCCGCTTCGAGCCGGGCGCGCACATCGGCCGGGTAATCGGGGGCGGGGAGCTGCGGCATCCCCAAGCTGACGTCTGTCATTACCGGTCGACGCCTCCCATCACGGGGTCGATGGACGCGACGGCGACGATGACGTCGGCGACCTGGCCGCCCTCGCACATCGCCGCCATGGCCTGAAGGTTGGTGAACGACGGGTCGCGGAAGTGGACCCGGTAGGGGCGGGTGCCGCCGTCGCTGACGACGTGGACGCCCAGCTCGCCCTTGGGCGACTCGACCGCCGTGTAGGTCTGTCCGGGCGGGACCCGGAAGCCCTCGGTGACCAGCTTGAAGTGGTGGATCAGGGCCTCCATGGAGGTGCCCATGATCTTCTTGATGTGGTCGAGGGAGTTGCCGAGTCCGTCGGGGCCCAGGGCCAGCTGGGCGGGCCAGGCGATCTTCTTGTCGTCCACCATCACCGGGCCGGGCTCCAGGCGGTCCAGGCACTGTTCGACGATCCGCAGCGACTGGCGCATCTCCTCCAGGCGGATGAGGAAGCGGCCGTAGGCGTCGCAGGTGTCGGCGGTCGGGACGTCGAAGTCGTACGTCTCGTAGCCGCAGTACGGGTCGGTCTTGCGCAGGTCGTGCGGGAGCCCGGCGGAGCGCAGGATCGGTCCGGTGGCGCCGAGGGCCATGCAGCCGGCCAGGTCGAGGTAGCCGATGTCCTGCATGCGGGCCTTGAAGATGGGGTTGCCGGTGGCGAGCTTGTCGTACTCCGGCATGTTCTTCTTCATCGTCTTCACGAACTCGCGGAGCTGGTCCATGGCCCCGGGGGGCAGGTCCTGGGCGAGGCCGCCGGGGCGGATGAACGCGTGGTTCATGCGCAGGCCGGTGATCAGTTCGTAGAGGTCCAGGATCATCTCGCGGTCCCGGAAGCCGTAGATCATGATCGTGGTGGCGCCCAGCTCCATGCCGCCGGTGGCGATGCACACCAGGTGCGAGGAGAGCCGGTTCAGCTCCATCAGCAGGACGCGGATGATCGTCGCCCGGTCGGGGATCCGGTCCTCGATGCCGAGCAGCTTCTCCACGCCCAGGCAGTACGCCGCCTCGTTGAAGAACGGCGTCAGGTAATCCATGCGCGTGACGAAGGTGGTGCCCTGCGTCCAGGTCCGGTACTCGAGGTTCTTCTCGATGCCGGTGTGGAGGTAGCCGATGCCGCAGCGGGCCTCGGTGACGGTCTCGCCGTCGATCTCCAGGATCAGCCGGAGCACGCCGTGCGTGGACGGGTGCTGCGGGCCCATGTTGACGACGATCCGCTCGTCGTCGGCCTTGGCCGCGGACTGGACGACCTCGTCCCAGTCGCCGCCGGTGACCGTGTAGACGGTGCCCTCGGTGGTCTCGCGGGCGCTGGCAGGTGGAGTGGTCACGAGTACGACCTCCGCTGGTCCGGAGCCGGGATCTGGGCGCCCTTGTACTCGACGGGGATGCCGCCGAGGGGGTAGTCCTTGCGCTGCGGGAAGCCCTGCCAGTCGTCCGGCATCATGATCCGGGTGAGGGCGGGGTGGCCGTCGAAGACCAGGCCGAAGAAGTCGTACGTCTCGCGCTCGTGCCAGTCGTTGGTGGGGTAGACCGCGACGAGCGAGGGGACGTGCGGATCGGTGTCCGGGGCGGAGACCTCCAGCCGGATCAGCCGGCCGTGGGTGAGCGAGCGCAGGTGGTACACCGCGTGCAGTTCGCGGCCCTTGTCCCCGAGGTAGTGGACGCCGCTCACGCCCGTGCAGAGCTCGAAGCGCAGGGCGGGGTCGTCGCGCAGGGTGCGGGCGACGCGCACCAGGTGCTCGCGGGCGATGTGGAAGGTCAGCTCGTCGCGGTCGACGACCGTCTTCTCGATGGCGCTCGAAGGCAGGAGGCCCTGTTCCTCCAGGGCGCCCTCCAGTTCGTCCGCCACCTCGTCGAACCAGCCGCCGTAGGGGCGGGCGGCCGGGCCGGGCAGGCGCACGGAGCGGACGAGGCCGCCGTAGCCGGAGGTGTCGCCGCCGTTGTTCGCGCCGAACATGCCGCGCTGGACGCGGATCTCCTCGCCGTGCGAGCCGCGCTGTCCGGGCAGGTTCTGCGCGCCGAGGTCCTTGTCGGGGTTGGGCTGGTCGGTCATCGCAGCAGCCCCTTCATCTCGATCGTGGGCAGCGCCTTGAGCGCGGCCTCCTCCGCCTCGCGGGCCGCCTCCCGGGCGTTGACGCCGAGCTTGGAGCCCTGGATCTTCTGGTGGAGCTTGAGGATCGCGTCCATCAGCATCTCCGGACGCGGCGGGCAGCCCGGCAGATAGATGTCGACCGGGACGATGTGGTCGACACCCTGAACAATCGCGTAATTGTTGAACATGCCGCCCGAGGAGGCGCAAACCCCCATGGAGATGACCCACTTGGGGTTCGGCATCTGGTCGTAGACCTGGCGCAGGACGGGCGCCATCTTCTGGCTCACCCGGCCGGCCACGATCATCAGGTCGGCCTGGCGCGGCGAGCCGCGGAAGACCTCCATGCCGAAGCGCGCCAGGTCGTACCGCCCGGCGCCGGTCGTCATCATCTCGATGGCGCAGCAGGCGAGGCCGAAGGTCGCGGGGAAGACGGACGCCTTGCGCACCCAGCCCGCGGCCTGTTCGACGGTCGTCAGCAGAAAACCGCTCGGCAGCTTCTCTTCGAGTCCCATTGGTGCCCCTCAGCCCCTCAGTCCCATTCCAGGCCGCCGCGCCGCCACACGTACGCGTAGGCGACGAAGACGGTGAGCACGAAGAGCAGCATCTCCACGAGCCCGAAAAGCCCCAGGGCGTCGAAGCTGACGGCCCAGGGGTAGAGGAAGACGATCTCGATGTCGAAGACGATGAAGAGCATCGCCGTCAGGTAGTACTTGATGGGGAAGCGGCCCCCTCCGGCCGGAGTGGGCGTCGGCTCGATGCCGCACTCGTATGCCTGAAGCTTCGCCCGGTTGTACCTCTTTGGGCCGATAAGCGTGGCCATGACCACGGAGAAGATCGCAAACCCTGCCCCGAGGGCGCCGAGCACGAGGATGGGCGCGTAGGCATTCACGCTCCTCGCTCCTTCCAGTCGTCCTTGACCGATGGACCGCACCGGGCACCGTCTCGCCGCCTCGCGAAGATCGCGCATATGTGAGGCAGTTCACAAGCCCGACTGCTTCGCATCCTATGCCCGTCGATCTGTGATCTGCGACACGGGGTACGGCAACGCCTTTGTGATCTCCACCACCCGACGAAGGATCATGAATCACCGGCAGAGGTGATCTTCGTACCGCGCGTGTCCAGACACTCACAAGACGTGACATTTTCGGGGTGAGCGGCAGGTCAGAGGCGCCTCGCCCTATCAAGGGTTGGCCCGTACAGGCAAATTCGCCCTGGACCCTCACGGGTGATAAAGAGCCTCGCTTCACTCACGCGAGGGGCCGGCGGGGACCGAAGTGGACACGTGCGCGCTTTCACGATCTTCCGGGCATCCGCGACGGTGACCTCATTGTGACCTGTGTCACGCCGGGAAGAGGGTAAGGAAAGCGGGCTTGGCCACCGGCGTGAAGGAGTGGTAAGCGGACGGCAATTCGGACGTTTCGCGGAAAACCCATGATCACGGCCCTGATCACCACAGTCCGCAATGTCCGTTACGGCGTCAATAAGGGGCACACGGAAGCGGATTCACCGAATCCACGCGCAACTGTGGCGCAACACACGTTTCTTGATGGGAACCGTGAAGCCCTGATAGCGGTTGTACTCATGTCCCACACCGCTCACATACCCAGCCACCGGAAGCCCCGCCGGAGCGCTTCGAAGCTCGCGCTGCGGGCCGGAGTTGCCGGTGGCGTCCTCAGCACCATCGCGGTGGCCGGTGCTGCCGGGCCGGCGAACGCCGAGCCGGTGACCGAGACCATCGAGATGCCCACCCTCAACGCGGACCTGTCCGCGGACCTGTCGAGCGCCGTGGCCGCCTCCGCCGAGGCGACCCAGCAGATCGCGCTCGACCAGGAGCTGCAGGCCCAGGAGGACGCCGCGGCCGCCAAGGCCGCGAAGGAGGCCAAGAAGGCCAAGGCCGAGGCCGAGCGCAAGGCGGAGGCCGCCGAGGCCGAGCGCAAGGCCGAGGCGAAGGCCCAGGCCGAGGCCGCCGAGCGCGCCTCCCGCTCCGCCGAGCGCACCACGCTCTCCGCGTCCGCCGACTCCTCCTCCGACGAGGACGGCGGCAGCTCCTCCTACGACGCGGGCCAGGCCACCGGCTCCGCCGCGGCGATCGTGGCCTTCGCGCGCGCCCAGGTCGGCGACGCCTACGTCATGGGCAGCACCGGCCCCAACTCGTGGGACTGCTCCGGGCTGGTCCAGGCCGCCTACCGCCAGGCCGGCATCGAGCTTCCGCGCGTCTCCGGCGACCAGTCGAGCCGCGGCACCTCGGTGTCGCTGGACAACCTGCAGCCGGGCGACATCCTGTACTGGGGCAGCAGGAGCAACTCGTACCACGTCGCCATCTACGTGGGCGGTGGCATGTTCGTCGGCGCGCAGAACCCCGGCACCGGCGTCGTCGAGCGGTCGCTCGACTACGACCCGCCGTCCGGCGCGGTCCGCGTGCTCTGAGGCGTACGCACAGGGCTTGAAGGGCCGTCGCTCCCCCGCTCGGGGAGGGAGCGACGGCCCTTCGGTGTGCCCGCGCGCAGCACGCAGTGGGCGGCGACCCCGGCGATCAGCCCCCAGAACGGCGAGCCGATCCCGGCGATCGTGACACCCGACGCGGTGGCCAGGAACGTGATGACGGAGGCCTCCCGGTCGCGTTCGTCGGCGACCGTACGGGCCAGGCTGCCCGCGATCGAGCCGAGCAGCGCCACCCCGGCGAGCGTGGCGACCAGGGCGTCCGGCAGCCCGGTGAACAGCGCCACCAGCGTGGAGCCGAAGCAGCCGACCACCAGGTACCCGGCCCCGCACGTCACCCCGGCGATCCAGCGCCTGGCCGGGTCCGGGTGCGCGTCCGGCCCGGTGCAGATCGCCGCCGTGATGGCGGCCGGGTTCACCGCGTGCGACCCGAACGGCGCGAGGAGCACCGACACCACGCCCGTCGTCCCGCACACCACCCGGCTGTCCGGCCGGTACCCGGCCGCCTCCAGCACGGCGATGCCCGGTGCGTACTGCCCCGCCAGCGTGGCCACCAGCAGCGGCACGCCGATCCCCACGAGCGCCCCGGCCGAGAACTGCGGCACCGTCAGGTGCGGCACCGCGAGGCCCAGCCCCGGCAGGTCCACCCGCAGGTCCCCGCCCGCGGCCGCCACCGCCAGCCCGGCCACCAGCGCGCACACCACCGCGTACGTCGGTGCCAGGCGCCGGGCCGCCAGGTACGCCGCCAGCATCGCGCCCGCGAGCAGCGGGGCCGCGCGCACCGAGGTGAAGACGGCCGTGCCGAAGGAGAACAGCGTCCCGGCGAGCATCGCCGCCACCACACCGGCCGGGATGCGGGCCATCACCCGGGCGAAGACCCCCGTCACCGTGAGCGCGGTCGCGGCCACCCCCGCCGCCAGGAACGCGCCGACCGCCTCGGCGTAGCCGTGCTGCGGCAGGGCGGTCACCAGGATCGCGGCGCCCGGCGTGGAGAACGCGGTGATGACCGGGGCGCGGCTCCACCAGCTCAGGCCCACGCACGTGACGCCCGCGCCGACGGAGACGGCCCACACCCACGACGAGGTCTCGGCCCGCGAGAGCCCCGCCGCCGACGCGGCCGCCAGGACGAGCGCCAGCGGTCCCGCGTAGGAGACCACCATGGCGACCGTCCCGGCGGTCACCGCCGACAGGGGCAGTGCCCCACCGGTGCGTATCGGCCCGCGCGGTCCACTGATCATGGGCTCATCGTGCCGTACCCCGGTCAGGGCCGGCGGAACGCGTCCACCAGACGGGCATAGCTGTCGCCGCCGTTGCCCTCCGCGACGGCCTTCGCCATCAGCTCCCGGTGGAACTCCGGCAGCCGCCCGTCGACGCCGCGCTCCCGGCCCGCGTGCAGCAGGTGCTCGACGGCGGCGAGCTGGACGTCGATGGTGGCGTCGTCGCCCGGGTAGTGACCGGCGTCGATCTGACCGGCGTACCGGTCCAGGAAGCCGCCCACGGTCGTCAGCCAGCGGAGCGCGACCGGGGTGAACGTGCCCGCCGCCACCCCGTCGGCGCCGACCAGGGCAGTGGCGTGCAGCCAGCCGCCGAACACCGACCACATCAGACCCAGCAGCCCCGCGTCGTACAGCGAGGCGAGACCGGCGTCGGCCCCCAGGTCGATCGGGTCGCCCAGGACCGCCAGGGTCCCGCGGTGCGCGGCCAGCGCCTCCGGCGAGCCGCTGTAGAGGATCATGCTCGTCGGCAGCCCCACGCCCTCCGGCGTCGTCATGATGCCGCCGTCCAGGTAGGCGATGCCGTGCCCGGCCGCCCAGGCGGCCGTCTCGCGGGCCTGCTCCGGGGACCCGGACGTCAGATTGACCAGGGTGCGGCCGGCGAGCTGCCCGGCGACCGGTTCGAGCAGCGCCGTCACGGCCGCGTGGTCCAGGACGCAGACCACCAGCAGGTCGCTCGCGGTGACCGCGTCGGCGACCGTGTCCGCGCGCAGCGCCCCCCGGGCGACCAGGGCGTCGGCCTTGCCGGGGGTGCGGTTCCAGACGGTGGTGGGGTGGCCCGCGGCGAGGAGGGCACCGGCAAGTGCCGAGCCCATCCGGCCCAGGCCGAGGACGGTGACGGGTGTTTCGGTGTGTTCCATCTTCATGATCGTCAGACTCGCAGCGGGCCGCCCGCGCCGACAGTGGCAGGACTGCCCACCTCCGCAAAATTCCTGCCGCCGCCCGTCGTAGGGTCGGATCCATGAGCCAGGGCCCCGGAACGGTCGCCGTCGCCGTCCTCCAGAACGACGGCATCTCCCCCTGGGAGATGTACGAACTCACCATCGCCTGCACCGTGTTCGGCATCCCCCAGCCCGACCTCACCGACCCCTGGTACGAGCTGCGCCTGTGCGGCACCGGCACCCCAGCGACCGGACCGGGGTTCTCGCTGCGCACCGAACACGGCCTGGACGCGCTCGTGGGCGCCGGCACCGTGATCGTGCCGTCGGTGCCCGACGCGGTCGTGGAGGAGGGCGAGGAGGTGCCGGCCGAGCTGGTCGAGGCGCTGCGCGCGGCCGCCGCCTCCGGAGCCCGGATGGTCTCCCTGTGCACCGGCGCCTTCGCGCTCGCCGCCGCCGGGCTCCTCGACGGCCGCCGCGCCACCGCCCACTGGCAGCACACCGCCGAACTGGCCGCCCGGCACCCGGCCGTGACCGTCGACGACTCGGTCCTCTACACCGACGAGGGCACGGTCCTCACCAGCGCCGGCGCCACCGCCGCGCTCGACCTGTGCCTGCACCTGGTACGCCGCGACCTGGGCGCCCGGATCGCGGGCCAGGTCGCCCGGCGCCTCGTCGTGCCCGCCCACCGCACCGGCGGCCAGGCCCAGTTCATCGACGCGCCGCTGCCGCCCGGCGACGACGACAGCCTGGGCCCCGTGCTCCAGTGGGCCACGGAGCACCTCGCCGAGCCGCTGACCGTGGAGGACCTGGCCCGCCGGGCCCGGATGAGTCCGCGCACCTTCCACCGCCGGCTGCACGAGTGCACCGGCACCACCCCGCTCCAGTGGCTGCTCCAGCAGCGCATCGCCCGCGCCCAGACGCTGCTGGAGTCCACCGACCTGCCCGTCGAGCGGATCGGCGCCGGCAGCGGCCTGGGCACGGCGGCGAACCTGCGCCGCCACTTCACGCGGACGGTCGGGGTCTCCCCCACCGACTACCGCAGGGCGTTCCGGGCCGTCAGGCCTTCGGGGCGACCTTCGACAGACCGTTGATGATGCGGTCCATCGCGTCACCGCCGGTCGGGTCGGTGAGGTTCGCCAGCATCTTCAGCGTGAACTTCATCAGCAGCGGGTGGGTCAGACCGCGCTGGGTGGCGATCTTCATGACCTTCGGGTTGCCGATCAGCTTCACGAAGGCGCGGCCCAGCGTGTAGTAGCCGCCGTAGGTGTCCTTGAGGATCTTCGGGTAGTTGTGCAGGGCCAGTTCGCGCTGCGCCGGGGTCGCGCGGGCGTGCGCCTGGACGATGACGTCCGCGGCGATCTGCCCGGATTCCATGGCGTAGGCGATGCCCTCGCCGTTGAACGGGTTGACCAGGCCGCCCGCGTCGCCGACCAGCAGCAGGCCGCGCGTGTAGTGCGGCTGCCGGTTGAACGCCATGGGCAGCGCGGCGCCACGGATCGGGCCGGTCATGTTCTCGGGGACGTACCCCCAGTCCTCCGGCATCGAGGCGCACCAGGCCTTCAGCACCTCGCGCCAGTCCAGCTCCTTGAACGAGTCGGAGGTGTTGAGGACGCCGAGACCGACGTTGGACGTGCCGTCGCCCATGCCGAAGATCCAGCCGTAGCCGGGCAGCAGCCGGTCCTCGCCGGGACCGCGCCGGTCCCACAGCTCCAGCCAGGACTCCAGGTAGTCGTCGTCGTGGCGGGGGCTGGTGAAGTACGTCCGGACGGCGACGCCCATCGGCCGGTCCTCGCGCCGGTGCAGGCCCATGGCGAGCGACAGGCGCGTGGAGTTGCCGTCGGCGGCGACGACGAGCGGCGCGTGGAAGGTCACCTCGCGCTTCTCCTCGCCCAGCCGGGCCTGCACACCGGTGATCCGGCCGGTGCGGTCGTCGACGATCGGCGCGCCCACGTTGCACCGCTCGTACAGCCGCGCGCCGGCCTTCTGGGCCTGGCGGGCCAGCTGCTCGTCGAAGTCGTCGCGCTTGCGGACCAGGCCGTAGTCCGGGTAGCTGGCCAGGTCCGGCCAGTCGAGCTGGAGCCGGACGCCGCCGCCGATGATGCGCAGCCCCTTGTTGCGGAGCCAGCCCGCCTCCTCGGAGATGTCGATGCCCATGGCGACCAGCTGCTTGGTGGCGCGGGGCGTCAGACCGTCGCCGCAGACCTTCTCGCGCGGGAACGCGGTCTTCTCCAGGAGCAGGACGTCCAGGCCGGCCTTGGCGAGGTAGTACGCGGTCGTCGAGCCGGCCGGACCGGCCCCGACGACGATCACATCCGCGGTGTGTTCGGAGAGGGGCTGCTGCTCGGTCACGGCGGGGTCTCCCGAATACTCGAAATTGCGTACCGGACGGCACAGGACGTGTGCAGTCTATGGGGACGTACCGATCACCGAGCCGAAGGGCCACCCCGATGACCGAGCTGCTGCCCGCCGCCGTCGAGCCCGTCGTCCGGCTGCGCGTACCGACGGACGAGGACGCGTACGCCTGGCACCGGGTCTTCGACGATCCGGAGGTCATGGCGTTCTTCCAGGGCGGTCCTGCCGAGCTGTCCGTCTACCACGAGTTCACCGCCCGTCAGCGCCGGCACGACGCCGAGTTGGGCTTCTGCCTGTGGACCCTGCTGGACGGGGACGGTGAGGTCATCGGCTTCACGGGCGCGCAGCCGTGGCCGCACGCCTGGGGCCCGGCCGGCGAGATCGAGATCGGCTGGCGGCTGGCGCGGTCCGCGTGGGGCAAGGGGTACGCGACGGCCGCCGCCCGCGTCACCCTGGAGCGGCTGCGGGCGGCGGGGGTGGAGCGGGTGGTCGCCATGGTGAACACCCGCAACGAGCGGTCGGTGGCGGTGACGCGGCGGCTCGGCATGACGCGGGCGGAGACGTACGCCATCCCCGGCAGCGGCGGCCAGGAGGGCCACTGCTTCCGCCTGGACCTCTCCGCCGGGCCGCTCACGCTCCCGGCCGGCCGGCCGGGAGCGGTCTAGGAGGTCGGCACGACCGGGGGCGTGCCTCAGTCGACGTCGTTGAGGGTCCAGGTCGAGAGGGCCACGTCGAACGTCTCGCGGGCGACGTCCCAGCTGTCGTCCTGCACGGTGAAGTAGATCGCGTACTCCGTGCCGTCCTCCGCGATGTACGACTGGTCGATGGCGTGGATCCTCCTGCCGGCCGGGTCCGTGTACGTGTACTCCCAGAGGGCCCCCGGCCGGCCCTGGAAGGTGTTGGCCTCCAGCCGGAGGCGCTGGTAGCCGGGGTTCTTCTTGCGGGAGTTGGCCTCCAGGGCGGTGAGGTTCTCCAGGGAGGTGTACGGGGCGTCGTGGACGACGCCCACGAGGATGTGGGACATCCCGGTGGAACCGGCGTAGGTCACCTGTCCCGCGGGCTCCTCCTTGACGCGGTCCCACACGGAGGGGACGGCGAAGGCGAACCCGGCCGTGTCGGCCACCATCTCGTACCCGTCCGGCACCTCGGGCACCGCCGGGGCGGGCGCGCCGGTGCCGCCGTCGGGCGCGGGGGTGTCCGAGGGCGAGGCCGTTCCGCCCGTGGAGGGGTCCTGGCCCGGCTCGGCGGTCGGCCGCGGGGCGGCTCCGGCGGGCGTCCGCGACGCCTCCGGAACGGCGACGGCCGGCCTGCCGTCCGTGGCGGGCGCGGGCTCGCCGCGGTCCTTCAGCAGCAGTACGCCGGCGGTGCCGCCGCCCCCGACGGCGGCCGCGGCCACCAGGACGACCCCCCAGAGCAGGACGCGCCGCTTCCCCGACGCGGGGGCGGACGGTCCGGCGTGCGGCACGGGGGCGGTCATGTCCACCGTGTCCGGCGCCGGGTGGGCGGGGTGCGCCGTCGCGGGGCCGGGATCGTGGGCCGGCGGGGCGGGGGGCGCGGCGGGGGCGGGGACGGGCTTCTCGGGGGAGCTTGCGGCGGGCGCCGCGCCGGGCTGCTGGGCGGGCCGGGCGGGGGCGGCCGGGGGGTACGACGGGGTGCCGGGGCCCGGCGGGGTCCCGTCCTGCCGGTGGCCGAGGGCGCGCAGCAGGTACGGGGCCGCGAAGGTCGCCGCACCCGTCCACAGCAGCCCGAACAGCAGGGCGTCCGGCACGCTCGGGGCCAGCTCGGCCCGCCCGTCGCCGCCGAAGTCCTCGAACGCGCCGGTCACTTGAGCCGACACGCCGCTCACCCCGGTCAGCAGCAGGTACAGCACCAGGAAGGCCCCGGCCGCCGCCACCCGGCCGGCCGTGTCGCCCGCCCGCCGGGCGGCCCACACGCCGGCCGTGAGGGCCGCGGCCACGCCCAGCGCGACCAGCCCGGTCACGGTCCAGCCGCCCAGTTCGTCACCGATCTCGGGCAGGCCGACGCTCCCGCGCTCCACGCCCGACCCGAAGAACCCGAGCCTGCCCTGCACCTGGTACTCCAGCGGCACGCCCCAGGCCAGCCCCAGCACCGCGACACCGATGTTCGGCAGCACGGGCAGGACCAGCAGCAGGGAGGTGCCGTCCACTTCCTCCTTGGCCGCGTACCAGACGAAGCCGATCACCGTGCACACCGCGATCAGCACGCCCAGCGCCCGCACCGCCGTGCCCAGGGCCCGCGCCGACCGGAGCGCCAGGGGCCACCGCGCCAGGTCGGCGCGTCCGAGCACCGCGGCCGTGACCGCGAGCGCCGCCACCAGCGCGCCGAGCGCGGCGAGCAGCGGGGACGACGACACCTCGACGCCGGCGACGTCCGGCTGGGCGAACAGGCCGAGGACCAGCACCGCCCCGGCCACCAGGATCGCGACCCGCACCGCCGCGTCCGCACCGGCGCCGCGGGCGCGCAGCATCCGGGCGCCGAGGTACAGCGCGCCGGCGAACAGGGCGGTGACCGTCAGCGGTACGAGGGACAGCTCGCCGCCGCCCTGCGCGTAGGCGTCGCCCGGCCCGAAGGAGCCCCAGCCCCGCGGCCCGTTCCCGCCTCCGCCCGCGTCCTCGCCGAAGGACGGCCCCGAGGCCGCCATCTCGAAGCCGCCCCCGATGCCCTGGAGCAGCAGTGCCAGCGCGATCCGCAGCCGGTCGCTCCAGCCGACGACGACCTCGTCCTCCTGGCCGTACGACGGGACGGCGAGGACCGCGGCGAGGACGAGGAGCAGCCCGGCCGGCCAGGCGGCCGCCCTGGCCGCCTGCGCCCAGTCGCCCCGGAAGGCCCGTCCGAGGAACTCCCCGGCCGCCGAGGGCCGCGCCGGCCCCGGCGCGTACGGCGGAGGCGGCGGGGACGACGGCGGGCCCGCGGGGGGCGGCGGCGTGGGCGGCACGGCGGGCGCCGCGACGGGCGGGGCCGCGGGTGCCGCGGCGGGCGGGGCCACGGGCGGCGCGGCGGGTGCCGGTCCGGCCGGCGGTGCCGCCGGGGGCGGCGGGCCGTCGGGAGGCGGCGGCGCCGCGCTCCTCTCCCGCCCGCAGGTCATGCAGAAGCGCGCCTCGTCGGGTGAGGGGGTTCCGCAGTGCGGGCAGTTCGACGCCATGGATGCTCCGGGTGACGGGACGTGAGGGACGGTCACATCCTGCCGTCTGGCCGTCGGCCGTCAACCCGCTTGGCGTTATGCCGCTTTGGTACCCCGGTGCAGTGCCACGATGCCCCCGGTCAGGTTCCGCCACGCCACCTTCGACCAGCCGGCGTCCTGCAACAGCCGGGCCAGCGACGGCTGGTCGGGCCAGCTCTGGATGGACTCGGCGAGGTACACGTACGCGTCCGGATTGGACGACACGGCGCGCGCGACCGGCGGCAGGGCGCGCATCAGGTACTCCTCGTACACGGTCCGGAACGGCGCCCAGGTGGGGTGCGAGAACTCGCAGATCACCACGCGCCCGCCGGGCCTGGTCACCCGGTACAGCTCGCGCAGCGCGGCCCCGGTGTCCTGGACGTTGCGCAGCCCGAAGGAGATGGTCACCGCGTCGAAGACCCCGTCCCGGAAGGGCAGCCGGGTGGCGTCGCCCGCCGTCAGCGGCAGCCAGGCGTGGCGCTTCTTGCCCTCGCGCAGCATGCCGAGGGAGAAGTCGCACGGCACGACGTACGCCCCGGCGCGCGCGAAGGGCAGCGAGGACGTGCCGGTGCCGGCCGCCAGGTCGAGGACCTTCTGGCCGGGGCGCGCGTCGACCGCCTTGGCGACCTCCTTGCGCCACCGCCGGTCCTGGCCGAGCGAGAGCACGTCGTTGGTGAGGTCGTAGTTCGCGGCGACGTCGTCGAACATCGAGGCGACTTCGTGCGGCTGCTTGTCCAGGGTTGCTCGCGTCACCCGCCCATTGTGGCAGGCGGCCCCGTTCCGGCTACGCCCGCCTGTGGACGAGGCGGCCGGCCACCACGGTGGCCACGCACGTGGAGGCGCCCAGGCGCACCAGCGCGGCCGGGTCGGGCACGTCGAACACGGCGAACCGCGCCGGTCCGCCGACGGTGAGCCCCGGCAGCAGCACGAGGGGCCGCGGCGAGAACGACGCCGGTCCCGGCAGGTTCGGCGGGCGCCCGCCGACGGCCAGTCCCGCCCGCCGCACGGCGTCCAGGGCGGCGCGGGAGCGCAGCTCGCCGGCGACGGCGACCGTGCCGTGGGCCAGCATGCGCTGGACCCCGCGCCGGGCGCTGGCGCCCTGCCGCGAGGGTTCGGCGCGGAAGAGGGCCCGCGCCCGCTCGCCGGTGACCGGCCGGGTGCCGAACTCGTCGGCCTCGCGCGGGTCGGGGTGGTAGGCCTGCTCCAGCAGTTCGGGCCCGTACGGGTTGAGCAGCCCGGGGGTGAGGATGCCCGGCCACCGCCGCACCCGCGCCCGCGGATGGGCCGCGGCCAGGTCCTCGTACGGGCCGAGGGCGGCGATGTGCGCGCCCTCGACCAGGACGGCGGTCCCGGGCGTGGCGTCGGCGACGTGGAGCGTCAGCACGGCGGGCTCAGGTGGTGGGGAGCAGCTTGAGCTCGGGGTGGGCGGTGCCGCCCGCGATGGCGGTGGAGGAGATGTGGGAGGCGACCCGCTCGTCGACCGGGTCGTTCGCCGGGTCGTCGTGGACGACGATGTGCTCGTACGTCGTGGTGCGCTGCGCCGGGACGCGGTCGGCGGTGCGGATCATGTCGATCATCTCGCGGAGGTTGGAGCGGTGCTTGGCGCCGGCCGACGAGACGACGTTCTCCTCCAGCATGATCGACCCGAGGTCGTCGGCACCGTAGTGCAGGGTCAGCTGCCCGATCTCCTTGCCCGTGGTGAGCCAGGAGCCCTGGATGTGGGCGACGTTGTCGAAGAACAGCCGCGCGATGGCGATCATCCGCAGGTACTCGAAGATCGTGGCCTGGGTGCGGCCCTTCAGGTGGTTGTTCTCCGGCTGGTACGTGTACGGGATGAAGGCGCGGAAGCCGCCCGTGCGGTCCTGGACGTCGCGGATCATGCGCATGTGCTCGATGCGCTCGGCGTTGGTCTCGCCGGTGCCCATGAGCATGGTGGAGGTCGACTCGACGCCCATCCGGTGCGCGGTCTCCATGATCTCCAGCCAGCGCTCGCCGGACTCCTTCAGCGGTGCGATGGCCTTGCGGGGCCGCTCGGGGAGCAGTTCCGCGCCGGCGCCGGCGAACGAGTCGAGACCGGCGGCGTGGATGCGGGAGATCGCCTCCTCGACGGAGACGCCGGAGATGCGGGCCATGTGCTCGACCTCGGAGGCGCCGAGGGAGTGGATGACCAGCTGGGGGAATTCCTTCTTGATGGCGGCGAAGTGCTTCTCGTAGTACTCCACGCCGTAGTCCGGGTGGTGCCCGCCCTGGAACATGATCTGCGTGCCGCCCAGTTCGACGGTCTCCGCGCAGCGGCGCAGGATGTCGTCGAGATCCCGGGTCCAGCCCTTGGCGGTGTCCTTGGGCGGCGCGTAGAAGGCGCAGAACTTGCACGCGGTGACGCACACGTTCGTGTAGTTGATGTTGCGCTCGATGATGTACGTCGCGATGTGCTCGGTACCGGCGTAGCGCCGCCGGCGCACCGCGTCCGCCGCCGCGCCCAGCGCGTGGAGGGGGGCCGACCGGTACAGGTCGAGCGCCTCCTCCGGCGTGATCCGTCCACCCTCGGCGGCACGGTCGAGCACGGACTGGAGGTCGGCCTTCTCGGTCACCGGGTGACACCTTTCGGCGGTTTGCAGGGCTTCTGCGCGGACCGAACCAGCCTACGCCAGCGGTCCGGCCGCCCTCGGCCGCGGGTCAGCCGGTCCTGCGGAGCGTGGCGCGCGGGTTGCCCGCCGCCGCCTCGCCGGACGCGTAGCGGAGGGTGCCGTCGGCGCCGAGGGTGTACGTGACGGCGGCCGTGCCCTTGGTGCAGAGCAGTTCGGTGGACGGGCGGGCGGGGTCGGTGCGCTCGGTGACGCGCAGTTCCCTCGCGGTCGCGGAGACCAGCCGGCTCACGCCGTTGCACCGGAACGAGCCGAGGGCGGTGGAGGTGCGCACCACGTCCTCGCCCCGGCGGCCCGCGGTGACGACCACGGTGATCCGCCCGCCCGTCAGGCCGCTGTCCTGGGTCAGCTCGCCCTCCCAGGTGCCGACGAACCCCTGCGGTACGGAGACGGCGGCCGACTCACCGGAGCCCGGGGCGCCGCCGTCCGTGGCGCTGCCGCTCGGGGCCGCGCCCGCCGGCGGCCCGTGCCCGGCCGTGTCGTCGTGCCCGCCGCGGTCGAAGAGACCGAGGAGGGAGCCCCCGCCCACCGTCACCGCGGCCAGCGCGCCCGCCACCGCGAGGGCGACCGTGCAGCTGAGGCGGCGGCCGGTGCCCGACGGCGTGGGCTCGGAGGCGGTCGACACCGAGAGGGACAGGGGCGTACGGGGCCGGGGCGCGGCGTCCGCGGCCGGTGCGGGGCCGGGGGGCGGGCCGAAGACCCCGGGGGACGGCGGGGGCCCGGGCGGGGGCGGCGGGGGCCCGGGCGGCGCCCCGACCGCCGGGCTGCTGAAGGGCACCGGCCCGGAACCGGACGGGTCCGCCGCCGCCGGCTCCAGGTCCAGCAGCCGCACCGCCTCGTGCCCGAGCCGCTGCACCAGGGGTCCCGGCAGCCACCCGCCCGCCACCAGCCCGGCCGCCCCGCCCGGCGCGAGCCGTCCGGCCACCTCACCGGGGGCGGGCCGGGCGGCGGGGTCCTTGGCCAGGCACCCGGCGACCAGGTCCCGCAGGTCACCGGTGAGGGTGCCGCCCAGCTCCGGCTCCTCGTGGACCACCTTGTAGAGGAGGGCCGCCGACGAGTCGCCGGGGAACGGCGCCGTGCCGGTCGCCGCGTACGCCAGGACCGCGCCCAGCGAGAAGACGTCGGCGGCGCCGGTCACGCCCTTGCCGAGGATCTGCTCGGGCGCCATGTAACCGGGCGAGCCGACCGAGACGCCGGTGGACGTCAGCGACGCGGTGCCGTCCGTCGCCCGGGCGATGCCGAAGTCGATGAGCCGGGGCCCGTCCAGGGCCAGCAGCACGTTCGAGGGCTTGACGTCCCGGTGGACGAGCCCGAGCCCGTGCACGGCCGCCAGCGCCTCCGCCAGTCCGGCGCCCAGCGCCCGGACCGTGTGGTGCGGCAGCGGCCCGTGGTCGGCGACGGCCCGGGCGAGGGGCGGTCCGGTGACGTACCCGGTGGCCACCCAGGGGACCGGCGCGTCCGGGTCGGCGTCGAGCACGGGGGCCGTCCAGCACCCCCCGACCCGCCGCGCCGCCCCGACCTCGCGACGGAACCGCGCCCGGAACTCCTCGTCCAGCGCGAAGTGCGGGTGCACCACCTTGACCGCCACGGTGCGGCCGCCCTCGCTGCGCGCCAGGTAGACCCGGCCCATGCCGCCCGCCCCGAGTCTGCCGAGGAGCCGGTACGGACCGATGGCGGCCGGATCGCCGACTTCCAGCGGCTGCATGCGCCTTCCCCCCGTACGTCGTCGCGCACAGCAGCGTAGAGGGACGGAACCGGTCCGCGCGTCCGGTCATCTAGTACGCCGTACCGGCCGTGAATGCCCGAAAGACCCGGAGTGCTCCATGAAACGTCCGACCAGGGCGCTCGTCGCCGCCGTCGCCCTCGGCTCCCTCACCGCGGTCACGGGCTGCTCCGGCGAGGGGGAGCCGATGACGTTCGACGGCCCGGGCGCGACGGCCGCCGCGCCCGGCGGGTCCGCCGCGCCCGTCCCTTCGAAGGGTCCTTCGAAGGGCACCGGGGGGACGGTTCCGAAGACGCTGATGCCGACCGGGCCGAAGGCGGAGTTCACCACCGCCAACACGCTTCCCGACGGCACCAGGATCGGCGTGACCACGCTGCACGGCGCCAAGTCCGGCTTCACCGGCAAGGTCTGGGTGTGGGCGCCGCAGCAGTACTTCGACCCGAAGTACGCGAAGAGCGGCTTCCCGGTGCTCATCGCCCTGCCCGGCGGGAACGGTTATCCGAACAATTACTGGATGGGCACCGACCTCAAGTTGCAGAGCAGCATCAGCGAGTGGTCGAAGGAGGGCAAGAGCCTGCCCTTCGTGGTGGTGATGCCCGTTCTCAACCCGGACGACAAGTACTACTACGACGGCAGCGATATACCCGGGCAGCCGAGAATGGGCACCTGGATGACGGAAGACGTTCCCGATTTCGTCAGGGCGAATTTCCGTACGTTCACCTCGCGGGACGGCTGGGCGTTCATGGGCTCCTCGTCCGGCGGGTTCGTCGGCCTGAAGTCCGTGCTGAAACACCCCGACAGGTTCAAGGCCGTCATCGCGTCCGGCCCGGACACGGTTCCGGACTCGCCGCTGTGGGCCGGACACGAGAAGGAGAGGCGGGCGAACGACCCGGAGAGGCTGGCCGCGCTCCTCGGTTCCCGGCCGGACTCGGAGGACCGCCGGGTGTACCTGGCGTTCCAGGTCGGCAGCCGGGAATCGGGCGTGCCCGCCCTCAGGACCTTCGTCCGGAAGTACACCAAGGGGCCGGTCAAGAGCCGCCTGCAGGTGATACCGGACGGCGGGCACAACGCCAGGACCTATGTGCGGGGGATGGGGGACGGCTCGATCCAGTGGATCAGCGAGCACCTCCAGGCCCCCGTCCCCGGCCCCTGAGCCGTACCCCTAGGGAGTGCGCCGGTCCGCGGGGACGTCCCGGCCCAGCAGCTCGACCGTCACGTCCGCCGGGAACCCGGTCGTGGGGCCGGTCCGGCGGGCGAACTCCCGTACGCCCGCGAGCTGGTCGGGCCCGAAGCGGAAGTCCAGGGTCGTGAAGTACTTCTCCAGCAGCACCGCGTCGAACGCCTCCCAGCGCGCGGCCTGCTCGGCGACCTTGGCGACCTCCTCCAGCGACACGTCGCGGGAGGCCAGGAACGCCTCGTGGACCTGGCGCACGACCCTCGGTTCGCGTGCCAGGTACTCCTTGCGGACGGCCCACACCGCGAAGACGAACGGCAGGCCCGTCCACTCCTTCCACATCTGCCCCAGGTCGTGGACCTGGAGGCCCAGCCGCGGGGCGTCGTGCAGGGAGGCGCGCAGCGCGGCGTCCCCGATCAGGACGGCCGCCTCGGCCTCCTGCATCATCACGCCGAGGTCGGGCGGGCAGGTGTAGTAGTCCGGGGCGACCCCGTACCGCTCGGCGAGCAGCAGCTGCGCCAGGCGTACGGAGGTGCGGGAGGTGGAGCCCAGCGCGACGCGCGCCCCGTCCAGGTCCTCCAGCGGGCGCTGGGAGACGATCACGCACGACATGACCGGGCCGTCGCAGCCGACCGCCAGGTCGGGGAAGGCGACGAGGTCGTCGGACGCGCGCAGGAACTCGACGAGGGTGACCGGCGCGATGTCGAGGTCGCCCCGGACGAGCCGGTCGCTGAGCTTCTCGGGGGTGTCCTTGGTGAGCTCGAGGTCGAGGAGCGTTCCGGTGCGGGCGAGGCCCCAGTAGAGCGGGAGGCAGTTCAGGAACTGGATGTGTCCGACGCGGGGCCGGCTCCGCAGCTGGTGGGGATCGTCGGTTGAATTGTCCACAACGCGAGGCTAGCCCCGTCTCGTACGACCGGCCTCGCCGGGTCCGGCGTCAGAGCCGGGGAACTCCGTCAAACATCCGAGTGACGTGATCTTTCCCTCTACCCATGCGCACACCGTGCGTGCTAGGCTCAACGCAAGTTGCAGTTTGGTTTCCCTTGCAGTACAGAGCCTGCGGAGCATGTGACCCGCAGGCTTTTGTAGTTTTCAGACTTGTTTGGCAGGTTCTGGAGCAGGGCAACCCTTTGGCCCATAGGAGGGCTTATGGCTACCGGAACCGTCAAGTGGTTCAACGCTGAAAAGGGCTTCGGCTTCATCGCCCAGGACGGCGGCGGCCCGGATGTCTTCGTCCACTACTCCGCGATCAACGCGTCTGGTTTCCGCTCCCTCGAGGAGAACCAGGTCGTGAACTTCGACGTCACCCAGGGCCCCAAGGGCCCGCAGGCGGAGAACGTCACCCCGGCCTAGTTGCCCGGGTCGGCGATCGCGCACGACTTTCAGTACCAGCTAGTGCAGTACCCAAGGAGCCCTTTCCGTCCGGCCGCACGGTCGCACGGAAGGGGCTCCTGCCTTGTTCCGCCGGGCCTCGTTCCGCCGGTCCTCGTTCCGCCGGGCCCGGGCGGGCGGCGGGCCGTTCCCCCGGGAAGCCCCCCGTCCGGCCGTCCGCGCGTCGTACGCTCGAAGGCATGACCGAGCGCAAGCCGCCAGGTGTCGACTTCGAGTCGTTCGTGGACAAGCAGATCCGCGAGGCGACCGAGCGCGGCGACTTCCGGAACCTCTCCGGCTTCGGCAAGCCCCTGCCGGACGACAGCGCCCCCTACGACGAGCTGTGGTGGGTCAGGGGCAAGATGCACCGCGAGGGCATCGCCCCGGTCCTGCCGCCCGCGCTCGCCCTGCGCAAGGAGGCGGAGGACGCGCTGGAGGCGGTGGAGCGGGCGGCGAGCGAGGCGGAGGTGCGCCGGATCGCCGCCGCGATCAACGAGAAGATCGCCGAAGCAGTGCGCCGCCCGCCGGCCGGCCCGCCGCTGCGGCTGACCCCGTTCGACGTCGAGGACCTGGTCCGCCGGTGGCGCGCCCGCCGCGCCTGACCCCCTCACCCTGATCCCGCCGGATGCCGCCGGGCCCATGACGCCCCGGTGCGTCGGGGGTGAACCGCCGGCGGCGGGAAAACTCATCGCGACGGGCGTAGCGTGAGTCGTGTCGGTCGTGCTCTCGGGGTGAACGTCGTCCGCCAGGGAGGCACACCATGGTCACCACCGCACCGGCCTCCGCCCTCGACATCCCCCGTACGCACCCGCTGCGCGCGCGGGCGGTGAACGCGGCGGAGGTCAAGGCCATGATCACCACGCTGGAGGGGCTGGGCTTCGACGACTGGTCGCTCGGCACCGCGTGCGAGGGCTGGACCGTCCGGGACGTCGCCACCCATGTGGTGGGTCAGTACGAGGAGCTCTCCCGGCCCTGGCTGCTGGTCGGCCGGGCGCTGCTGGGCCGACGGCGCCACCCGGGGCTTACCCCGCTGCACGCGCACAACCTGTGCCAGGTGGAGGCCCGGCGGTCGGTGCCGCCGCAGGCGGTGCCGGGGCTGCTGGCCCGGTTCGGCCCGCGGGGCCTGCGGGCGGTGGAGCGGCTGCCGGGCGCGGCCCGCCGGCGGATCCCGCTCAGCCCGCTGTTCCCGGAGTCCAAGGAGCTGCCCGAGGACTCCATGGACTACCTGGCCAGGGTGCTGGTCACCCGCGACACCTGGATGCACCGGGTGGACGTCTGCGACGCCACCGGACGCGAGCCGGTGCTGCACGAGCACGACAAGGAGGTCGTCGGCCAGGTGCTGCTGGACCTCGCCCTCGCCTGGAGCGGCCCCCCGGTGTTCCTCGACCTGTCCGGTCCGGCCGGCGGCCGCTGGACCCTGGGCCGCGGCACCCCCGCCGTGGTGGTCCAGGCGGACGCCCTGACGCTGATGCGCCACCTCTCCGGCCGGCCCTCGCGGGGCGTCGTCGAGTACGACGGCGACCCCGCGGCCACGGCGGCCGTGGAGGCGGCGCGGGTGATCTTCTAGACCGCCACGGCGCCGGTCGTGGGCGCACGGGTGCGGCGGGGGCGGTGGAGGCGGGCTCAGGACGAGCGGGGCCGGGCCTCCAGCAGGACGACGTCGAACTCCTCCACCGACCGGACGGTCGCCCGGGCCCGGCTCGTGGCCGCGCCGCGCAGTGCGGCGACGGGGCCGCGGGAGGCGGCCAGGCTGTCGCGGTCGGCGTAGACGGCGCCGACCATGCCGCGGCCGGCGGCGCGGTCGAGGAGCAGTGAGCCGCCCAGGAAGCCGTGCATCGCCCGGAGCGCGGGCAGTACGCCGCTCTCGTAGGCGTCGACCAGGGCGTCCGCGTCGGCGGGCGCGAACTCCACGCGGGTGAGGCGGAACCGCGCGTCCTCGCCGGCCGCCTCCGGACGGGTGGCGACCGCCGCCTCCCAGGTGTCGACCGTGGTGGTGGCCGCGAACCCGGACAGCATCCGGGCCCGTACCTCGCTCATCCGGTCGGCGCTCGCCCGCAGGGCCTCCTCGTCGTCCCACCACGTGCCGGTCATCAGCTTCCCGACCGCGCGGTCGACGAACATGCCCGCGCCGCGGAAGCCCGGTTCGGCCACGAGCTGTGCCCGGCCGTCCGTGGTCAGGGCGCGCACGGCCCCGTCGAGCGCGGCGGGGTCACCCGTCGCATAGGTGGTTCGGACGAACATGGCAGCCCCTCGCGCCGGTCCAGTGGTCCCTGTCCATGCGACGGCCCCGGCCGCCGGGCGGCAAGGCGGCCGGGGCGTTCGGGTGAGGGGGCCCGGTGGGCGCGGGTGGCGCGGATCCGCGCCCGGAACCGCGCCCGCCCGCCGGGTCAGCGCCCGGTCAGCGCCCCGCGCCGCCGTACAGCTCCTCGATCTCCGCCGCGAAGTCCCGTGCTATCGCCGCCCTCTTGAGCTTCAGCGACGGTGTCAGGTGGCCGTTCTCCTCCGTGAAGTCGGCCGTCAGGACGCGGAAGCGGCGGATGGACTCGGCGCGCGAGACCAGGCGGTTGGCCTCGTCGACGGCCCGCTGGAGGGCGGCCGTGAGGTCCTCGTCCGTGACGAGGTCGCGCAGCGGCACGCCCTCCTTCTTCCTCATCCGGCGCCAGTGCGCCAGGCCGTCGGGTTCGAGGGTGATCAGGGCGGTGACATAGGGGCGGTCGTCGCCGACCACCATGCACTGGGACACCAGGGGGTGGGCGCGCAGCCAGTCCTCCAGCGGGGCGGGCGTGACGTTCTTGCCGCCGGAGGTGATGATGACGTCCTTCTTGCGCCCCGTGATGGTGAGGTAGCCGTCCCCGTCCAGCGCGCCCAGGTCGCCCGTGGCGAACCACCCGTCGGTGACCGCCGGCACCGCCCTGCCCTGTTCGGCGTCCCAGTAGCCGGCGAAGACGTGGCCTCCGCGCAGCAGGACCTCGCCGTCCCCGGCGATCCGCACCGCCGTGCCCGGCAGCGGCCGGCCCACGGTGCCCGGCCTGGGCCTCAGCGGCGGGGTCACGGTGGACGCGCCGGTGGTCTCCGTCAGGCCGTACCCCTCGAACACGTCGATGCCGGCGCCCGCGTAGAACGAGGCCAGGCGCCGGCCCAGCGGGGAGCCGCCGCAGATGGCGTACCGCACCCGGCCGCCGAGGGCCGCCCGGATGCGGCGGTAGACCAGCGGGTCGTACAGGGCGCGGGCGGCCCGCAGGGCGAGGGACGGCCCGGGGCCGGTGCCGTGCCGCGCCGCCGCCACCGCCTCGCCGTACCGCCGGGCGACCGTCGCGGCCCGGTCGAAGGAGGCGGCGCGGCCCATCTTCTCGGCGGTGGCGCGGCCGGTGTTGTAGACCTTCTCCAGGACGTACGGGATCGCCAGCAGGAAGGTGGGGCGGAAGCCCGCCAGGTCCGCGAGGAGGTCCTCGGTCCGGATGGACGGCGCGTGGCCGAGGCGCACCCGGGCGCGCAGGCAGCCGATGGCGACCATCCGGCCGAACACGTGGGACAGCGGCAGGAAGAGCAGTGTGGAGGCCGGGTCCTTGCTGACGGACGTGAACACCGGGTGGAGCAGTTCGACCGCATTGTCCACCTCCGCGAAGAAGTTGGCGTGGGTCACGACGCAGCCCTTGGGGCGGCCGGTGGTGCCGGAGGTGTAGATCAGGGTGGCGATCGTGTCCGGGGACAGGCCGGCCCGCCGTGCCGTGATCACCTCGTCGGGTACGCGGTGGCCCGCCTGCCGCAGTGTGCCGATCGCGCCGTTGTCGAACACCCACAGGTGCTTCAGCCCCGGCATGCGCTGCCGTTCGGCGCTGATGAGCCGGGCCTGGTCCATGTTCTCGACGGCGCACGCCACCGCGCCGGAGTCCTGGAGTATCCAGCGGGCCTGGAAGGCGGAGGAGGTCGGGTAGACGGGGACGGTGATCAGGCCGGCCGCCCAGGCGGCGAAGTCGAGGAGCGTCCATTCGTACGTCGTACGGGCCATGACGGCCAGTCGGTCGCCCGGCCGCAGTCCCTCGGCGACCAGTCCCTTGGCCACCGCGAGGACTTCGGCGGCGAACCCGGCCGCGGAGACGTCGGACCACGCGCCCTCGGGGTCCTTGCGGCTGAGCACCGGATCGGCGGGCGCCTCACGGGCGTTGTCGAAGGGGATGTCGGCGAGGGATCCGCTCGTCACGGGCGGGACGAGGGGCGGGACGGAGACTTCGTGCGGCGGCTGGGCGGGGGCGACTGTCACGTGCGGCTCCTTCGTGGGGCCGGGGCCGGGAGTCGCTGCCGGGGGCACCGTCTCTCGACCGCGTCCTGACCTCTGAGTAACCTTACTCGGGAGTAAATCTAGGGCGAGCAGGGAGTCAGGACAATGGCCGACCGTCGTACGCGCCCCACCGCCGGATCCCCCGCGCGCCCGGCCCCGCCCGGTGCCCCGCCCGGCACGCCGTGCCGCGGTCCGGCGGCGGTGGCGAGGTCCGCGCGGGCCGGCACCCGGGCGCCGCTGGGGGCGTGGGGGTCGTGAACCTTCCGCTCGCCCTGGCCGCCGGAGCCCTCCGCTCACCGTTCAAGCGCCCCGCACCCGGCGCCGCTCCGGCCGGTGCCACCGCGCCCGGCCGGCGGCTCACCGAGGCCGGCGTACGGATCGACCCGGCCCGCCTCGCCGCGTACGCGCGCGCGTGCGGGTTCCCCGGGCGGGGGCCGGTGCCGCTGCCGTACCCGCACGTCCTGGCGTTCCCGGCGGCCCTGCGGCTGATGGCCGCGCGGGACTTCCCGCTGCCGCTGCTCGGGCTGGTCCACACCTGGATCGAGGTCACCCAGCACCGGCCGCTGCACCCCTGGGAGCCGCTGGGCCTCACCGTCCAGGTGGCCGGTTGCGCCCCGCACCGGCGGGGCACCGAGGCCACCGTCACCACCGAGGCGCACGTGGCGGGCGAGCCGGTCTGGGAGTCCCGCAGCGGCTACCTCGCCCGCCACCGGACGCCCGGCCCCGCCCCCCACCCCTCGGCATCACGCACCGCCGCCCCGGCGACGGCGCCCCCGCTCCCCGCCCGCGCCGAGTGGCACCTCCCGCCCGGCCTCGGACGGCACTACGCCCGCGTCTCCGGGGACCGCAACCCGATCCACCTGCACCCGCTGACCGCCCGCCCCTTCGGCCACCCCCGGCCCATCGCCCACGGCATGTGGACGTTCGCCCGCTGCCTGGCCGAACGGGACACGGACGCCCAAGGCGTGTACGTACGCGCCGCGTTCACGGCACCCGTGCCGCTCCCGGCCACCGTGACCTACGCCGCCTCCGGCCCCGCCTTCCAGCTGCGCAGCGGCGACCGGGTCCACGTCACCGGGACGGTGACCAGCGCCGGCCGTCCATGAGGCCGCCCAGGCCGGTCCAGGCGAAGTTCATCAGGGTCGCGGCCGCCTCCTTGGCGGACACCCCGGGCGTCTCGTTCGCCCACTGCGCCAGCGACTCGGCGGCGCCCACCAGCGCCTGGGCCAGCCCGGACACGTCCCGGTCGCCGAGGGCGGGGTCCCGGTGCGCCTCCCTGGCCGCCTCGCCGATCAGGCCGGTCACGAACGCCGCGATCTCGTCCCGCATGGCCGCCACCTCCGCCGCGAACGGCTCCCCGTGCGTACGGGCCTGCTGGTGGAGCACCGCCCAGCCGTCCGGGTTCTCGGCGGTATGCGTGAAGAACGCGGTGAGCCCCGCCCACAGCTGCCGGTCCGCCGGCAGCCCCGGCCCGGCGGCGTCCCGCTCCAACGCGTCGCGCACGGCGGCGACCAGCGCGGCCGCCTCGCGGCGTATGCAGGCGGTGAACAGCTCCTCCTTGGAGTTCAGGTAGAGGTAGACCAACGGCTTGGACACACCGGCGAGTTCGGCGATCTCGTCCATCGACGCCGCCCGGTAGCCCCGCTGCCCGAAGGTCCGCACGGCCGCGTCCAGCATCTGCTGCTCGCGCACGGCCCGCGGCATGCGCTTGGCCTTCGCCCCCGTGCTCTTCACGGCAACCGCCCTCCTACTCCTCGGTAGTCGGTAAGCCTACGGCCCGCGGGAAGGGCGCGTGCCGCGCACATGCGCCAGGGACACATGCGCCGCTCGCCACCGATAGCGTTCATGTCACTCCGTTGAGTGATGTTCCGGAGGGCCGCGCGGCTGCTTCCCTGCTGATGTCGCTCTTTGCCGGACACTCCCGATCGGAGTTCTGCATGAGGCTGTTCGCCCGCCGCGCCTGTGTCGCGATGCTCCTGCTGCTTCCCCTCGCCGCGACCCCAACGACCGCCCTCGCCGCCGACGACGACCCCGCACCGCTGCGGACCACCGCGGCGCCCGTGCCCGACCAGTACATCGTCACCCTGAAGCCCGGAACGGCCTCGGCGGTCCGGATCACCCAACAGCTCGGCGTCACCCCGCTGCACGAGTACTCCAGAGTGCTGCGCGGCTTCACCGCCCGGCTGACCGCCTCCCAGCTGGCGACCGTGCGCGGCCTGCCGGACGTGGCGGCCGTCGAGCAGGACGCGGTGGTCACCGCCGGCCCGCTGCGCGCGAACCGCGCCCCGGCGTACAGCTGGGGGCTGGACCGCATCGACCAGCCCTACCTCCCCCTCAACCAGCAGTTCAACGTCAACAGCTCCGGGTCCGGGGCCACGGCCTACGTCCTCGACACCGGCATCGACTACGCGCACCCGGAGTTCGGCGGCCGGGCCCGGCCCGGGTTCGACGCGATGGGCGACGGCAGGAACGGCCAGGACTGCAACGGCCACGGCACGCATGTCGCGGGCACCGTCGGCGGGGCGAACCTCGGCGTCGCCCGGCAGGCGGCCCTGGTCAGCGTGCGCGTCCTCGGCTGCGACGGCAAGGGCTCCTGGGGCGGCATGATCGCCGGGATGGACTGGGTGGCGAAGAACGCACAACAGCCCGCGGTCCTCAACGGCTCGCTCGGCGGCCCCCGGAGCGAGGCCGTCAACCAGGCGGCCACCGCCCTGTCCGACAGCGGCGTCCTGCCGGTGATCGCCGCCGGGAACGACTCCGTCGACGCGTGCAACGTCTCGCCGGCGAGCGCGGCCCGGGTCCTCACCGTCGGGGCCACCGACTACCAGGACCGGGAGACCGACTTCTCCAACTACGGGCCCTGCCTGGACATGTACGCCCCCGGGGCGGCCATCGTCTCGGCCCGGCTCGGCGGCGGGAGCGTGGCGCTGAACGGCACGTCCATGGCCAGTCCCCATGTGGCGGGCGTGGCCACCCTGCTCAAGGCGCGGTACCCCGCGGCCACCCCCGCGCAGGTGTACACCTGGCTCGTGGAGCAGTCGGTGAAGGGCGTCCTCACGGTGAGCAAGTCCTCCCCCAACCGGCTGGTCCAGACGGCCGGTCTGTGAACCACCACGAGAAGCGCCCCCGTCGGCCCGTCGGCCGGCGGGGGCGCCCCGTGTGTGTGGAGGGGGAGCGTCAGGCGGTGACCGGCACGGTCACCTTCTGCTCCGCCTCGCGCACGCCGTACCCGTCCTCGTCGTCCTCGTCGATGGGGGACGGGGACGCCGCGTTGTACGCGTCGAGGTCGAGGATCTTCTCGCGGGCCGCGACGACCACCGGGACGAGCGCCTGGCCGGCGACGTTCGTGGCGGTGCGCATCATGTCCAGGATCGGGTCGATCGCCATGAGCAGGCCGACACCCTCCAGCGGGAGGCCCAGCGTGGACAGGGTCAGCGTCAGCATCACCGTGGCGCCCGTCAGGCCGGCGGTGGCCGCCGAGCCGATGACCGAGACGAAGGCGATCAGCAGGTAGTCGCCGACGCCCAGCTGGACGCCGAAGATCTGGGCGATGAAGATCGCGGCGAGCGCGGGGTAGATCGCGGCGCAGCCGTCCATCTTCGTCGTGGCGCCGAACGGGACGGCGAAGGAGGTGTACTCCTTCGGCACGCCGAGACGCTCGGTGACCTTGACCGTGACCGGCATGGTGCCGACGGAGGAGCGGGAGACGAAGGCCAGCTGGATGGCGGGCCAGGCGCCCTTGAAGAAGTGGACCGGGTTGACCTTGGCCACGGTCGCCAGGAGCAGCGGGTAGACGCCGAACAGGACCAGGGCGCAGCCGATGTAGACGTCGGCGGTGAAGGTGGCGTACTTGCCGATGAGGTCCCAGCCGTAGTCGGCGATGGCGTAGCCGATGAGGCCGACGGTGCCGATCGGGGCGAGGCGGATGACCCACCACAGGGCCTTCTGGAGCAGCTCCAGGACCGACTCGCTGAGGGTGAGGATGGGCTGGGCCTTCTCCCCGAGCTTCAGGGCGGCGACGCCGGCGACGGCGGCCATGAAGACGATCTGGAGGACGTTCAGTTCGGTGAACGGCGTGATGACGTCGGTCGGGACGATGCCGGTGAGGAAGTCCAGCCAGGAGCCGGCGTTCTCGGGCTTCTCGCCGTCCTTCGGGGTGAGGCCGGTGCCGGCGCCGGGGTCGGTGAGCAGGCCGATCGCGAGGCCGATGGCGACGGCGATCAGCGACGTGATCATGAACCAGAGCAGGGTCCGGGTCGCCAGCCGGGCGGCGTTGTTGACCTTGCGCAGGTTGGTGATGGACACCAGGATCGCGAAGAAGACGAGCGGCGCGACGGCCAGCTTCAGCAGCTGGACGAAGATGTGGCCCACCTTGTCCAGGGTGGTGTACAGCCACTGCACGTCATAGGTGCGGGTGACCCAGCCGAGGACGACGCCGAGCACCAGACCGGCGACGATCTGGGCCCAGAAGGGCACCTTCGGTATGCGGGAGGTGCGCGGGGCGGGGGCTTCGGTGCTCGCGGACGCGGACACGGACACACTCCAGTGGTACGTATCGGGGGGAATACGGGACGAGGGGTGCGGCGCACGCGCCTTTCGGCGGCGCCGCTGCATGATGCCGGGTCAGACTGCGCGGCAACAGACCGCGGACATACAGCGGCAGAGGTCGACATGCAGGCGCGCCACGAGCGGGATGCTCATGGCGTCGGCACGGAGGCGCACTGCTGTCGTCACGCCGGATACGTTAACACTTGAACTTTGAGGAACCCAAAGCACTTCTTTGGGGTGCGCGGGCCCGGGAACGGCAACACCCCCGTGCCGGGCGGAGCTTCGGCACGGGGGTGTCGGCGGGGCGTGAGCCGTCTCACTGCACGGCGCGGTCCTCGCGGGCGCGGTTGGCCTCCAGGCGGGCCTTGGCGGTGTCGACCTTCTCGACGATCTGCGCGGACATCGCGTCACGCTGCTTGCGCAGCAGGACGAAGCTGAGGGGCGCCGAGATCACGATGGACAGGAGCAGCACCCACAGGAGGTTGGAGTTGCCCAGGCCGCGCGGCAGTGCGCCCACGTACACGAGACCCCACAGGACCAGGAAGCAGCCGGCGAAGACGCCGAGACGCATCAGGGTGTAGCGGATCGTGGCGCTCGTGCGGGCGGCAGCGGACACGGCGGGGCCTTCTTCCTTCGTATTCCTTCGTACGGCGTTCCTGCCCGTCTAGTGAAGCACGTGACGAATCGATCAATTCAGGGGGTGAGCGGCAGATACATGATGATGTCGTCCCGGTCGTCGCCGTCGGCGACGCGGATCGCGTCCGGGACCCGTCCGACCTCCTTGTACCCGCACGAGGCGTAGAACCGGTCGACGCCGGTGCCGCCGCGGCAGGTGAGCCGGATCGCGTCGATGCCGTCGAGGCCGCGCACCGCCGCCTCCGTGGCGGCCATGAGGTCGCGCCCGTACCCCTTGCCCTGGTGGCGGGGGTGCACCATCACGGTGTAGAGCCACACCCAGTGCCGCATGAGGCGGTGCGTGTTGTGGGTGATGAAGGCCGTGGCGGCGACGGCGCCGTCCTCGTCGCGGCCGACGAGGAGGCGGGTGCGGCCCTCGGCGACGGCGGTGAGGTGCTTGACCCACTCCGGGCGGATGTCGTCGGGGGTCACGGGCGGGACGAAGCCGACGGAGCCGCCCGCGTTGGAGACGTCCGTCCACAGGGTGAGGACGCCGTCACGGAGGGCGGGGTCGATCCGCGGATCCAGTTCGAAGGTCAACGGCATGCGTTCGACGATAAGGGGCTCGGCGCAGCGCCCGCGCGGCCATCCGCAGGTCGGACACCATGCCCCCGTAGACCGCGTCCCGGTCGCCGGCGCAGGGCTCGGCGGTGCAGGCGTCCTCGGGGGCGGCGGCCCCGTCACGGCCGGTCATGCGCCCCGGGTACCCGCCCGGGGCGCCGAACCCACCTCCGTGTCAGACGCGCATGGGCTGCGGCGACTCCCGGCGGTCGGCCTCGGGGCCCGGGTACTCGCGGATGATCTCGTAGCGGGTGTTGCGCTCCACGGGGCGGAAGCCCGCGTCCCGGATCAGCTCCAGCAGGTCCTCGCGGCCCAGCTTGTTGGGCGTGCCGTAGTTGTCCGCGTCGTGCGTGATCTTGTACTCGACGACCGAGCCGTCCATGTCGTCGGCGCCGTGCTGGAGGGCGAGCTGGGCGGTCTGCACACCGTGCATGACCCAGAACACCTTGACGTGCTGGATGTTGTCGAACAGCAGCCGCGAGACCGCGAAGGTCTTCAGCGCCTCGGCGCCCGTCGCCATCGTCGTCCGCGCCTGGAGCCGGTTGCGGACCTTGCCGTCCTGCATGTCCACGAAGTCGTGCTGGTAGCGGAGCGGGATGAAGACCTGGAAGCCGCCGGTCTCGTCCTGGAGCTCCCGCAGCCGCAGCACGTGGTCCACGCGGTGGCGCGGCTCCTCGATGTGGCCGTACAGCATCGTGCAGGGGGTCTTCAGACCCTTCTCGTGCGCGAGGCGGTGGATGCGGGACCAGTCCTCCCAGTGGGTCCGGTGGTCCACGATGTGCTGGCGGACCTCCCAGTCGAAGATCTCCGCGCCGCCGCCGGTCAGCGACTCCAGGCCCGCCTCGATCAGCTCGTCGAGGATCTCGGAGGCGGACAGCCCGGAGATCGTCTCGAAGTGGTGGATCTCGGTGGCGGTGAAGGCCTTGAGGGAGACGTTCGGCAGGGCCTTCTTCAGCTCGCTGAGCGACCGGGGGTAGTAGCGCCACGGCAGGTTGGGGTGGAGCCCGTTGACGATGTGCAGCTCGGTGAGGTTCTCGTTCTCCATCGCCTTGGCGAGGCGGACGGCCTCCTCGATGCGCATGGTGTACGCGTCCTTCTCGCCCGGCTTGCGCTGGAACGAGCAGTAGGCGCACGAGGCGGTGCACACGTTCGTCATGTTCAGGTGCCGGTTGACGTTGAAGTGGACGACGTCACCGTTCTTGCGCGTGCGCACCTCGTGGGCGAGGCCGCCGAGCCAGGCCAGGTCGTCCGACTCGTAGAGGGCGATGCCGTCCTCGCGGGTCAGCCGCTCCCCGGACCGGACCTTCTCTTCCAGCTCGCGCTTGAGCCCCGCGTCCATGGCAGGCCGCCTCCCATACGTGTGTCAATCGGGCTCCACCACCGTACTCCCCCGTTTTCGGGGGGCGGCGTCAGCCCTCCTCCGGCAGGTCGCCGACCCGGTTCTCCCACTTCGTCGACAGCACGATGGTCGTCCGCGTGCGGGAGACGCCCTTGGTGCCGGAGAGCCGGCGGATGGTCTTCTCCAGGCCGTCCACGTCGCTGGCCCGCACCTTGAGCATGAAGGAGTCGTCACCGGCGATGAACCAGCAGTCCTCGATCTCCGCGAGGTCCTTCAGCCGGCGGGCCACGTCCTCGTGGTCGGCGGCGTCGGAGAGGGAGATGCCGATCAGCGCGGTGACGCCGAGGCCGAGGGAGGCGGAGTCGACGGTGGCGCGGTAGCCGGTGATGACGCCCGCCGCCTCCAGTCGGTTGATCCGGTCGGTGACGGAGGGCCCGGAGAGCCCGACGAGGCGGCCGAGCTCTGCGTACGAGGCCCTGCCGTTCTCACGCAGGGCCTGGATGAGCTGCCTATCCACGGCGTCCATATACCTGAAGCCTTCCATTGTTCAGCAACACAACGCGTTAAATTGTAGAAACAAAGGCACACAGGGACGATGTCCTGTGAATCTTTCACGTGATCAAAAATGGTCCCTCAGGAGACGACCCTCATCGTGTACACGATGAGGACGGCCCGCGCCCACATGCGCGCTCTGCCGGAGCCGGCCGACCGCCCGCGTGCACGGCACCGGACGCCACCGCCGGGTCCGCCCGCCGGGCGGACCCGGTGTCCCGGGGACGCTCACCGGTCGCCACGCGAGCCCCCGCCCAGCTCCCCCTCCCAGCGGCGGTACAGCCGGTGCGGCACGCCCGCCGCGTCCAGCACCCGCCCGGCGACGAAGTCGACCAGGTCCTGGATGTGGGTCGCGCCCGCGTAGAAGGCCGGGGACGCGGGCAGCACCACCGCGCCCGCCTCGTCCAGCGCCACCAGCTGCCTGAGCGTCTGGCCGCCCAGCGGGGTCTCCCGGACCGCCACCACCAGGGGGCGCCGCTCCTTCAGCGTGACGCTCGCCGCCCGCTGGAGCAGGTCCTTCGACAGGCCGAGCGCCACCCCCGCCACGCACGCGGTGGACGCGGGCACGATCAGCATCCCCTTGACGGGGTACGACCCCGACGACGGACCGGCCGCGAGGTCGCCCGCCGCCCAGTGCCGCACGTCCGACAGGTCCACCCGGAACGTCCCGGGCTTCCCGTCCGCGCCCCGCGCCAGCCACTCGGCGAGGTCCTCGCGCCAGTGCGCGTCGCGGAACGCGATCCCGGTCTCGTCGAGCAGCGTCAGCCGCGACGCCCGGGACACCACCAGATCGACGCTCTCCCCGGCAGCGAGCAGCCCGCGCAGCACGGCGGCGGCGTACGGGGTCCCCGACGCCCCCGACACCCCGACGACCCACGGACGACGCTGCGTTTCTCCCGGCTCCACGCCGCTGAGCCTATCCGGCCGGACCCGTGGCGAACCGGCCGGTACGGAACCGAGCGGGGCGCCCCGGGCGTTTGCAGGGGGAAGAGGCGCGCGTCCGGGCGCGCGACACCACAGGGGGCCGCCATGGCGGGTACGACGAGCAGCGGGACCACCGGCCGCACCGGCGCCGGCCGGGTGAAGGCCGCCGCCGCGCTGATGGGCGCGTGGGTGGCCCTGCTGTGGCTGCTGGAGGGCGTCGACCTGCTGACCGGCCACGCCCTCGACGCGTACGGCGTCTCGCCGCGCGAGGTGGCCGAGCTGCGCGACCTCGTCCCGGCCGCGTTCCTGCACTTCGGCTTCGGCCACGTGGCGGCGAACACCGTGCCCCTGCTGGTGTTCGGCTTCCTCGCCGCGCTCGGCGGCGTCCGCCGCTTCCTGGCCGTGGCCGCGCTGATCGTGGTCGTCGACGGGCTGGGCGTCTGGCTGGTCTCCCCGGCGTACAGCGTCACCGCGGGCGCCTCCGGGCTGATCTTCGGCCTCTTCGGCTACCTGCTGGTGCGCGGCTTCGTGGACCGCAAGCCGGCCGACATCGTGGTCGGCCTGCTGATCGGCGCCGTCTGGGGCGGCACCATCCTGCTGGGCATAACGCCCACCCAGTCCGGCGTCAGCTGGCAGGGCCACCTGTTCGGCCTGCTCGCGGGCGTGGCGGCGGCCTTCGTCTTCCGCCGCCGGCCGCGCGGGGCCGCCGCCCTCACACCGTGAGGCCGCGCACCACCAGGTCGGTCAGCGCGCAGACGAACAGCGCGACGCCGATGAAGCCGTTCGTGGTGAAGAACGCCCGGTTCAGCCGCGACAGGTCGTGCGGGCGCACGATCGTGTGCTCGTAGACGAAGGCGGCGGCGACGACCACCAGACCGGCCCAGAAGAACCCGCCCGCGTCCGTGGCCACGGCGTACCAGACCAGCAGCGCGGTGGTGACGACGTGGCAGGCCCGGGCGCCGTGCAGCGCCGCGGGGACGCCGAAGCGGGCGGGGACGGACTTCACCCCGTGGGCGCGGTCCGCCCGGACGTCCTGGCAGGCGAAGATCAGGTCGAAGCCGCCGATCCACACGCCCACCGCGAGCCCCAGCACCACCGCGTCCCACGACCAGGACCCGGTGACCGCGATCCACGCGCCGACCGGGCCCATCGCCTGCGCCAGGCCCAGGATGGCGTGCGGGAAGTCCGTGAACCGCTTGCCGTACGGGTAGACCACCATCGGTACGACGGCGACCGGCGCGAGCACCAGGCACAGCGGGTTCAGCAGGGCGGCCGCGCCGAGGAACGCCACCAGCGCCACCAGCGCCCCGGTCCAGGCGGTGCGGACCGACACCGCGCCGGTGACCAGCTCGCGCCCGGCCGTGCGGGGGTTGCGCGCGTCGATCTCCCGGTCGATGATCCGGTTGCAGGCCATCGCGAAGGTGCGCAGGCCGACCATCGCGACGGTGACCAGCAGCAGCTCCAGCCAGTGGACGGTCCGGTCGTCCTGGTACATCGCGGTGAGCGAGGCGATGTACGCGAAGGGCAGCGCGAAGACGGAGTGCTCGATGAGCACCAGCCGCAGGAAGGCCTTCACCTTCCCGGCCGGTCGCGGGGCCGGGCCGGAGCCCACCACCCCGTCGGCGGTCGTCATCATGCGAGGCTCCCGAGGAACGCGTCGATGTCGGCCAGCACACCGGCGACGGGCAGCGGACCGGTCTCGACGGTCAGCGCGGACTCCGGGGCGTCGGGCGGCGTGACGTGCGCCGTGAAGGCGTAGGCGGCCGCGCCGGCCGGGCGGGCGTCCAGGCGCAGCACCGCGCCCCCGTCGACGGTGAACGGCCCGGAGGCGGCGGTGAGCCCGTCGCGCAGCCGCTCGGCGAAGCCGGCGGGCTCGCTGTCGCGCACGCCCGGCAGCTCGAACCCGTCCCCTTCGCCGCCGCTCTCGACCAGGACCGCCCACAGGTCGCCGGGGCCGGCGAACTCCTCGGGCGGGACGCCCGCCTCCCGGGCCGCGAGCCGGACGCCCTCGTCGGCGGGGTCGAGGGCGGGCCGCACCAGGGCCACGTAGTCGGTGTCGGTCCCGACGAAGAGGGCGGGGCCGCCCGGGGGAACGGTGCTCACAGGCCGTACTCCTTCCAGCGGCGGTCCACCAGGGCCGCCGTCGCGGGGTCGGACTCGACCATGTCGGGCCAGCCGCCGTCGCGGGTGTAGCCCTCCTCGGGCCACTTCCTGGTGGCGTCGATACCCGCCTTGCCGCCCCAGAACTGCTGGTAGGAGGCGTGGTCCAGGTGGTCGACCGGGCCCTCGACGACCGTGAGGTCGCGGGCGTAGTCGGTGTTGCCCAGCGCCCGCCAGGACACCTCGTGCATGTTGCGGACGTCGCAGTCGGCGTCGACGATCACGATCAGCTTGGTCAGCGACATCATGTGCGCGCCCCAGATGGCGTGCATGACCTTCTGCGCGTGCTTGGGGTACTTCTTGTCGATCGAGACGATCGCGCAGTTGTGGAAGCCGCCCGACTCCGGCAGGTGGTAGTCGACGATGTCCGGGACGATGATCTTGAGCAGGGGGAGGAAGAAGCGTTCCGTCGCACGGCCCAGCGGGCCGTCCTCCGTCGGCGGGCGGCCCACCACGATCGACTGGAGCAGCGGCCGCTTCCGCATCGTCACGCAGTCGATCGTCAGCGCGGGGAAGGGCTCCTGCGGGGTGTAGAAGCCGGTGTGGTCGCCGAACGGCCCCTCGGGCAGCATCTCGCCCGGCTCCAGCCACCCCTCCAGCACGACCTCTGCCTGGGCCGGGACCTGGAGCGGCACCGTCTTGCAGTCCACCATCTCGATCCGCTTGCCCTGGAGGAAGCCGGCGAACATGTACTCGTCGATGTCCTCCGGCAGCGGGGCCGTCGAGGCGTACGTCACGGCCGGCGGGGCGCCGAACGCGATCGCCACCGGCAGCCGCTCCCCGCGCCGGGCGGCGACCTGGTAGTGGTTGCGGCTGTCCTTGTGGATCTGCCAGTGCATGCCGATGGTGCGCCTGTCGTGGCGCTGGAGCCGGTACAGCCCGAGGTTGCGGATGCCGTTCTCGGGGTGCTTGGTGTGGGTGAGCCCCAGGTTGAAGAAGGACCCGCCGTCCTTGGGCCAGGTGAAGAGGGCCGGCAGCGCGTCCAGGTCGACGTCGTCGCCGGTCAGGACGACCTCCTGCACCGGCGCGTCCTTGACCTTCCTCGGCGGTACGTGGGTCATCGCGCCCAGCTTGCCGAACGCCTCCCGCACGCCCACGAAGCCGTGCGGCAGCTCCGGCTTCAGCAGCCCGCCGATCTTGGCGCTGATCTCGTCGTACGACTTCAGGCCGAGAGCCTTCAGCAGCCGGCGGTCCGTCCCGAAGACGTTCATGGCGAGCGGCATCGACGACCCGCGCACCTTCTCGAAGAGGAGCGCCGGACCGCCGGACTTCTGGACCCGGTCGACGATCTCCCCGACCTCCAGGTACGGGTCGACTTCGGCCTTGATGCGCTTGAGGTCGCCTTCGCGCTCCAGCGCCCTGAGCAGCGAGCGAAGATCGTCGTAAGCCATGTCGCCAAGTATGTCCGAACCGTACCCGTGGGCCCGCGCCGGGGGCGGGCGGGTCCCGCCGGGGGCCCGGGGGTCGCGCCCCGGAGCGGCCCGGCCGCCACCGGCTAGGCTGGGCTTGTCACAGGGGCGGGCGAAAACGCGCCCCGCCGAGGCTTCAGGGGGCTGTCCCACATGCTCAGGGCACTGCTGTACATCCTGCCGCTGGCGCTGACGATCTTCGCCTTCATCGACTGCCTGAACACCCCCGAGGACGAGGTCAAGCACCTCCCCAAGGTCGCCTGGATCTTCATCATCCTGCTGTTCTGGGTGGTCGGCCCGATCGTCTGGCTCGTCGGCGGCAAGCAGCGCCACGCCCGCGCCGGCGGCGGGCGGGCGGCCCGCACGGAGTGGGTCGCGCCCGACGACAACCCCGAGTTCCTCAAATCGCTCCGGGACGAGAAGGCCGCGGACGAGTCGCTCCTGAAGGACCGCGAGGCCGATGCGGGCCGCCGCGAGGAGGAGCAGGGGAAGAAGGACCGGGACGAGCAGCAGGACGGCGGCGAACCGGGCCCCGACAAGTCCTGATCCCGCCCCCGGGCGGGGCAACGGCCCTCCGGCGGGGAAGGTACCCGCCATGGACGATCAGCAGCGGGTACGGCGGTGGCTGGAGACGGCCGTCGCCGAGGCACGGGCCGGCCTCGCCGAGGGCGGCATCCCCGTCGGCGCCGCCCTGTACGCGGCCGACGGCACGCTCCTGGGGCGCGGGCGCAACCGGCGCGTACAGGACGGCGACCCCTCCACGCACGCGGAGACGGCCGCGTTCCGGGCGGCCGGACGGCAGCGCTCGTACCGCGGGACGACGATGGTGACCACACTGTCGCCCTGCTGGTACTGCAGCGGGCTCGTGCGCCAGTTCGGGATCTCCCGGGTCGTGATCGGCGAGGCGGAGACCTTCCACGGCGGCCACGACTGGCTCGCCGAGCACGGTGTGGAGGTCGTCCTCCTCGACGACCCCGCGTGCGTGGCGATGATGCGGGACTTCGTCGGGACGCACCCGGCGCTCTGGAACGAGGACATCGGCGATGAGTGAGCCCGTCGTCCCCGTGATCGACCTGGCGCCGTGGCTGTCCGGCGGCCCCGCCGCCCGCGCCGCGACCGCGCGCACCGTCGACCGGGCGCTGCGCACCGCCGGGTTCCTGCTGGTGACCGGGCACGGCGTCGCACCCGACCTGCGGGCCGCGATCCGCCGGGAGGCGCGCACGTTCTTCCGGCTGGACGCCCGGGTGAAGAAGCGGTACGCCGTGAGGGTCGGCGGGCGCGGCTGGCTCGGGCCGGGCGCGGAGGCCAACGCGTACGCCGAGGGCGGGCGGACCCCGCCGGACCTGAAGGAGTCGCTGTCGTTCGCCGCCGACGAGCCGACCGGCGACCCGGCGGTGGACGCGGAGTGGTTCCTGCCCAACACCTGGCCCGCCGAGGTCCCCGGACTGCGGCCCCTGGTGGTGGAGTACCTGGCGCGGATGCGGGAGCTGTCCGACCGGCTGCTGGAGCTGCTCGGCGAGGCGCTCGGCGGCGGCACGGACTTCTTCACCCGGCACGCCGCCCACCCCACCTGGGGCTTCAACGTCAACTGGTACCCGGGGCGGGACGTGCTCGGCGAGCCGGAGCCCGGCCAGTTTCGGATCGGGCCGCACACCGACTTCGGGACGGTGACCGTGCTCGACCGGCAGGCCGGCCGGGGCGGGCTCCAGGTGTACACCGACGAGCGCGGCTGGGAGGACGCCCCGTACGACCCGGCCGCCCTCACCGTCAACATCGGCGACCTGATGGCCCGCTGGACGGACGGGCGCTGGCGCTCGGGCCGCCACCGGGTGCTGCCGCCGCCCGCCGACGTGCCGTCCGAGGAGCTGATGTCCCTGGTGTACTTCCACGAGTGCGACCCCGGCACCGACGTCCGGGGCGTCGACTCGCACGCGTACCTGCGCGCGCAGCTCGACGCGATCACGACTGAATGACGGTTCGCCCGACCCCCCACGCGGCCAACGGTTCGAAAGTAACCTTGACTTGACGCTGAGTCACGGGGGGTGGCGGTGGACAGAGCGCTGTACGGCCGCGAGGCGGTCCTGGACGAGTCGGGTCTGGCCGCGCGGCTGACCGGACTCACCCCGTACAGCTTCGCCGCCGCCGGGTACGAGCACGGTGACGATCCACCCGTCACCGTCTTCACCGGCGGCCGGGGCATGGGAAAGACCGCACTGCTCAAGCAGGTGCGCAACGCCTACCGGGGCGGCACGCCGCTCGCGCTGCTGGACTGCGCGCACATCGAGCCGCCCCTCGACCACGGGCCCGGCTGGAACCCGCTGACCGGCGCGCTCGCGGAGCTCGCCGTGCAGCTGTCGCCCAGGGTGCTCTCGGCGAGGCCGGTGGAGTTCCCGCGCCTCGCCCTCGGCCTGGCGGCCATCGCCGTCACCGGCTGGTCGCAGGAGGACGACGACCGGGCGCGGCGGGACCTCCAGCGCCTCGGTCCGGTCCTCGCCACCGTCGACGAGGCCAAGGGCGCGGCCGGCACCTGGGTCTCCAAGGTGCTCGCCAAGCTGGCCGCCACGGCCGCCGAGGCGACCACGCCGCTCGCCGGCGTGCTGGCCGAGGCGACGGTCGAGACGGTGATGGAAGAGGTGTTCGGGCGCTACCAGCGCAGGTCCAAGGCCTTCTACGGCGCCTACCGCAACGCGGGCGGCCGGGGCGAGCTGGGCCTGCACCAGCTGGCCGTCGACTTCGAGCAGGGCGGGCGCCGCCGGGAGGAGGCCGAGGGCTTCCTGGTCGGCGCGCTCGTGGAGGACGTGCGCCGGGCGTACGTCGGCCTCACCCGGCGCGGCACCCGCCGCGGCCGCCCGGTCGTCCTCCTGGACAACGCCCACCTGCCGCTCGGCCGGCGCCTGGTCGAGCCGATCCTGCGGGACCGCAGCGCCGGGAGCCGCGACCAGCTGGTGATCGTCGCCGCGTCCCTGGAGCGCGACCACGAGGGCCTGCGGCGGGCGGCCAGGACCCGGCTGCCGGAGGTCGCCCACCGGGCGCCGTGCCCGCGCGGCCCCGACATCACGTCGGGCGTCCTCGCCGTGGAGCTGACCCCGCTGAGCGCGGCGCACGCGCAGGCCGTGTTCGACCGGTACGACCCGGCCGCCCGCGTCCCGGCCGGCCTGCCGCGGGCGGTCCACCGGCTGGCGGGCGGGCGGCCGATGGCCGTGGCGCTGCTCGGGCGGGCGGCCGGCGGGGTGCCGGCGGCGGACCGCGGGACGCTCACGCCGGGCGCCCTGGTGGACCTGACGGTGGAGCTGCGCGAGGACGCCGCCGCCGTCCCGGTCGCCGGCACGCTGCTGGGTGAGCTGCTGCCGCCGGGGCTGCGCCCGGACGCGGCCGCCGTGCTGGCCGCCGCCCACGACGAGGAGTCGGCCCGGGTGCTGGCCCGCACCCGGCTGCGCGGCGCGTCGGGGGAGGGCGACATGGCACTGCTCGTGCGGGACGCGCTGCGGGCGGACGGCTGGCCCGAGGGCGGCGGGCACTTCGTGGCCGACCCGCTGCTGCGGGCCCTGCTGCTGCACCGGCTGCGGTTCCACGACGGCGACGCGCCCGAGTACGCCGCGTGGCGCGCGGTCCACGAGACGCTGCACCGCCACTACGGGCCCGAACCGACGCCGTACCGGCTGCGGCAGGAACTGGCGCTCGGCCGGACCGAGGGGGCGGTGACCGAGCTGCGGCGGGAGTTCGCCGCGCCGGACGTCGTGGGCTGGCTGGGGCGGCTGCGGTTCGTCGCCTCCGCCCCGTACCCCCGCGAGCACCGGCGCACCGGCCCCGACCCGCGCCGCGCGGTGGCGCTGGGCGAGGACCCGGGCGGACCGCTGCCCGACGGGCTGGACGCGGACGCGACGGCGCTGCACCTGTGCCTGCGGCGGCTGCTGCACGCGGTGTGGCTGCTGACCGACCCGCTGGCCCTGCCGGACGACGACGTGGTGGACAAGCTGGTGCACGAGCTGCGCCAGCTGTCCGGCCGGCACCTGACCGGCACCAGCACCCTGTGGGACGCGGCCACCCACTGGCCGAGGGACATCCGTGCCTGGCGGGGCCTCACCGTCCCGCCGGGGCGGGAGGACGGAGTCTGACGTGCCCAATCCGCTGCGCTACCGGGTCTTCTACACCACCCGGCAGAAGATCGTCACCAGCACGCTGGTGCTGGCGCTGCTCGCCTGGGGCGCGGTCCACGCGATCGACCGGCTGACCACCCCCGAGGACCGCTCCTGCGCCCCGGGCGTCGCCCGCCCGGTGGGCGGCGACGAGTGCGTCGGGGTGTCCGGCGACGGCTACGCCTTCGAGGTCCCGGCCCTGAAGGACGTCGCCAAGGCCATCGCCGAGGAGAACGGGCGCCTGAAGGCGGGCGAGTACGCCACCGTGGCACTGCTCCTCCCGCTGACGTCCACCAGCCCGTCGATGCGGACCAAGATCCTGCACGAGGTGCAGGGCGCGTTCGCCCAGCAGTACGAGGCGAACAACAGGTCCAACAACCAGGTGCCCAAGATCCGGCTCGTCCTGGCGAACACCGGCAACGGCAACGCCCACTGGCGTCCGGCCGTGGACGCCCTGAAGGCGATGACCGGGGCGCCGCACCACCTGCGCGCGGTGTCCGGCATAGCGACCAGCAGCACGCCCGTCCGGCACGCGGTGACCGAGCTGACCCGGTCGGGCATCGCGGTCGTGGGCACCACCATCACCGCCGACGACCTCACCAACGGCCCCGGCCGCAAGCCGTTCCCGGGCCTCGCGCGGGTCTCTCCCACCAACAGCGACGAGGCCGACGCGCTGTCCCACTTCGGCAGGGTGAACGCGGCGAAGGCGATCCTCGTCCACGACGCCCGCGACGGCGACCACTACACGGACACCCTGAAGGGCGCCTTCTCGAAGCTGCTGGCGAAGTCCCCGTACCAGCCGCAGCTGTTCACCTCGCCGAAGGACCCGACCCTGGAGGGTCCGACCGCCAACACCTTCCGGCAGATCGCCCACCTGCTGTGCACCACCCGGGCGGACACCGTGTTCTTCGCCGGGCGGCACACCCAGCTGCGGCAGTTCATCAACGCGCTGGGCGCGCGCGGCTGCACGCACCGGCCGTTCACCGTGCTGACCGGCGACGAGGGCTCGTACCTGGGCGCGGACCCCCAGCTCGACCGGAACGCGCTCGGCAAGGGGCTGACCGTCCGCTACGCGGCGCTGGCCCACCCCGACGCGTGGCGGGCGGCCCCGGGCAGGACGCTGCCGAAGGCGGGCGGGTCGACGGCGGCGTACGAGCGCTTCCACTCGATGATGGACGCGGTGCGCGCCGAGGAGGTGGGGCCGGTCGAGCTGTCCGACGGGCAGGCGATCATCGCGTACGACGCGATGGCCACGGCCGTGCACGCGATCCGGCAGGCGACGGTCGAGGGCCGCCTGCCGGCCCTGGAGGACGTGGGGCTCCAGTGGCCGCAGGTCACCGGGGACCTGCGGGTGAGGGGCGCGAGCGGCTGGATCTGCCTGGACAACCACGGCAACCCGTACAACAAGGCGGTGCCGGTGGTGGAGCTGACGCGGGACAAGCCCCGGTTCGTGCAGATCGCCTGGCCGGAGGGGAAGCCGCCGACCGGCGAGTGCATGCCTCCGCGCACCCCGTAGCGTCCGGGGCGCGTCCGGGCCGCTACGTCGCGTCGAAGTCCCGGGCCTCGTACCGGTCGCGGAGGTCCTCGCGGCGCTCCGGCGACCAGGCCGGCCAGTCCGCCGGCCGGCCGTCGAGGGAGTCGGCGAGGAGCAGGAAGTGGTCGTGCCAGCCGGCGAGGCGGTCCAGCCGCAGGTCCTCCGTCCCGCGGAACTCGCCGGTGAACTCCAGCACGGTCTCCCCCGGCCCGCCCGGCTCCAGCCGGAACCGCATCCGGTCGTCCTCCGGGGCCGTGTACTCGACGACCCGCTCGACCTCCCAGTCGGTGACCGTCCCCGACGCGACGGCCGGCGGCCGGGTGGTGGGCCGGCGCAGCACGACCTCGCCGCCGAGCCGGCTCTGCAGGACCTCGGTCTCGGCGAGCCACCCCCGCAGACCGCCGGGGGTGGTCAGGGCGAGCCAGACGCGCTCCGCCGGGTGCGGCAGGGTGACCCGGAACCGCAGGGTGTGGGTGTCGCCGTGGCTGTCACTGGTACCGGGCGGGATCTGTACGGCCATGGGTCCAGCGTCGCGCGGACCCGCGCCGGGCGCTACCGCGCCGGGGCGCGGGCCCCGGCGCGGTACGCGTCAGACGCCCGCGTACGAGTGCAGGCTGTTCACGAAGATGTTGACCCCGTAGTAGTTGAAGAGCCAGCACGCGAAGGCGATCAGCGCCACGTACGCCGCCTTGCGGCCCTTCCAGCCGGCCGTCGCCCGCGCGTGCAGGTACGCGGCGTACGCGACCCACGTGATGAACGACCAGACCTCCTTGGCGTCCCAGCCCCAGTAGCGGCCCCACGCGTCGCCGGCCCAGATGGCGCCCGCGATGATCGTGAAGGTCCAGAGGGGGAAGACCGCCGCGTTGACGCGGTAGGCGAACTTGTCCAGCGTCGCGGCCGCGGGCAGCCGCTCCAGCACCGAGCGGGCGAAGCCGCCGGGCGTGCCGCCCTGTGCGAGCTTGTTCTCGTACGCGTCCCGGAAGAGGTACAGCAGCGTGGCGACCGCGCCCAGGTAGAAGACCGCGCCGCAGAAGATCGCGGTGGAGACGTGGATCCACAGCCAGTAGGAGTGCAGGGCCGGGACGAGCTGGTCGCTGTCGGTGTAGAGCCAGGTCGTGGCGATGCCGAGGTCCAGCAGCACGGTGGTGACCAGCAGCAGGCCCATCCACCGGACGTTCTTCCCGGCGAGCAGGAAGGCGAGGTACGCGCCGACCGCCACCGTGGAGAAGGTGAGGGAGAACTCGTACATGTTGCCCCACGGCGCCCGCTGCACGGACAGCGCGCGGGCGACCACGCCGGCGGCCTCGACCAGGAACGCGAGGGTGGTCAGCGAGACGGCGATACGCCCGTAGAGGTCGCCCTTCTCGTCACCGCCGGCCGCGCCCGGCCCGTCCGGCACGTCCCGGGCGCCGGCCGCCGAGCGGGTGACGACCTTCGGCTTGTCGAGGACCGCGGTGCCCCCGTCCCGCTGCCGCACCCGCACCGCGGGGGCCTGCGCCGGGGCGGTGAGGGCCGCCGCCGTGCGGCCGACCTTGCTGCGGCTGCCCAGGACCCATTCGGCGATGTGCGCGAGGAAGGCCAGGGTGTACACGGCCATGGAGGAGTAGACGAGCACATTGCTCATCTCCGCCAGGCTCTCGTTGGTCGCGGCGGCGAGATTCACTTCTCAGCCCTTTCATCGGCTTCGTCGGCCTCGGGCGCGGTCGGCGCCACGGAATGGAGCGCGGCCGCCAGGTCGGCCAGCTCCTCGGGGAGCTTCGCGGACTCGCTCCGCCCCAGTCCCGCCATCTCCACGACGGTCAGCCCCCCGGTGGAGGCGTCCCCGCGCACCGCCCGGACCCAGACGCGGCGGCGCTGGATGAACAGCGAGCCGGCCAGTCCGGCGATCGCGGCCACCGCCCCGGCGAGGGCGAGGCCGTTGCCGGGCTGCTGGGAGATCTGGAAGCTGGCCCACTCCTTGATCTCCTTCTCGAAGGTGATCGAGCCCGCCCCGCCCGGCAGCGTCATGGTCTCGCCCGGGATCAGCGTCTTCTTGAAGATCTGCCCGCCGGCGTCCTTGAACGGCTTCATCTTGCTGGTGTCCAGCTGGTACACGTTCTGCGGCAGCCCGCCGTCGACCCGCAGGTCGCCCTGGTAGGCGCTGAGGTTGAGCGCGGGGAAGACGAGCCCGGGGAACTGGCTGAACATCTGCCCCTGGCCCTTGCCGGCGTACGTCGGCACGAAGAAGGCCGGGAAGCCCAGCTGGACCTTCTTGCCGGTCTTGTCGCGGTAGCCGTCCATCACCTTGATCACGCCGGTGGAGGTGATGTTGTTGTCGATCGGCAGGAGCGGCACCGCCCCGTGGAAGACCTGCCGGCCCTTGCCGTCCTTGACGGTGACGACGGGCGCGTACCCGTGGGAGATCAGGTACACCTTCGAGCCGTCGATCTCCAGCGGCTCGTTGACCCGGATGACGCTCTTCTTCCGGACGCCGTCGCCCGTGGAGTACGTGACGTCCGCCTCGAACGTGCGGGGGGTGCCGCGCTGCGGGCCGCCGGTCTCGTACGTACCGGTGAACCGGTTGAGCTTGAAACTGAACGGCGCCAGCTCGTCGGTGGAGAACAGCGAACCGGACTTGAAGTCGTCGTACTGGGTGAGCGTGTTGGAGAAGCCGCCGCCCTCGACGATCAGCTTGCCGCCCTCGGACTTGAACAGCTGGCCCACGGCGAAGGCCACCAGCATCACGATCAGCGCGACGTGGAAGACCAGGTTGCCGACCTCGCGCAGGTACCCCTTCTCGGCGGCGACGGCGTCCCCGGTCGTGTGCGCCCGGAAGCGCCGCTTGCCGAGCAGGGCCAGCGCCGCCTTGCGCACCTCCTCGGGCGCGGCCTCGGTGCGCCAGGTGGTGTACGCGGGCAGCCGGGTGAGCCGCTTCGGCGCGGCCGGCGGCCGGCCCCGCAGCTGGCGCGTGAACTGCCAGGTGCGGGGGACGATGCAGCCGATGAGGGAGACGAACAGCAGGATGTAGATCGCGGAGAACCACACCGAGCTGTAGACGTCGAACAGCTGGAGCCGGTCGTAGATCGGCGCCAGGACGTCGTGCTGCTCCTTGAAGGAGCGGACCTTCAGGTCGTCGACGCTGTTCTGCGGGATGAGCGAGCCGGGGATGGCGCCGAGGGAGAGCAGGAAGAGCAGGATCAGCGCGACCCGCATGGAGGTCAGCTGGCGCCAGAACCAGCGGACCCAGCCGATGGCGCCGAGCGTCGGCCCGCCGCCCGCGCCGAGGTCTTCCACGGGTGCGGTGGACAGCTGCTCGCCGGCCTCCGCCATGTCCCGCTCGGTCGTGTCTGTCTTGCTCATCGGATCTAGATCCCCACCTGGAAGCCTGCGGACCACCCTTGCATCTCCTGCACCAGGGTGTCCCACGCACCTGTGAGCAGCAGCAGACCGGTCAGGATCATCATCCCGCCGCCGGTCCTCATCACCCACGCATAGTGCCGCTTCACCCACGAGAAGGCCCCGAGCGCCTTGCGGAACGCGACGGCGGCGAGCACGAACGGCACGCCGAGGCCGAGGCAGTACGCCACGGTCAGCAGCGCCCCGCGGCCCGCGCTGGCCTCGCTGGCGGCGAGGGCCTGGACGGACGCGAGCGTGGGTCCGATGCACGGCGTCCATCCGATGCCGAAGAGCGCGCCCAGCAGCGGCGCCCCGGCCAGCCCGGACACCGGCCGCTTGTGGAAGCGGAACTCGCGCTGGGTGAACCAGGGCATGAGGCCCAGGAAGAAGACACCCATCAGGACCATCAGGACGCCGAGGACGGTGGTGAGCGTCTCGCGGTGGGCCTGGAGGGTCCAGCCGAAGTAGCCGAACAGGGCGCCGCCGGAGACGAAGACGGCGGAGAAGCCGACGACGAACAGGGCGGCACCGGCGGCCATCCTGCCCCGCCGGGCCTCGGCCAGGTCGGTGCCGGTGACGCCGGTCACGTAACTGAGGTAGCCGGGCACCAGCGGCAGGACGCAGGGGCTGAAGAACGAGACCAGGCCGCCGAGCACGGCGACGGGCAGCGCCAGCAGCAGGGCCCCGCTGAAGACCGTCTCGTTGCGGCCCAGGGCCTCGGCGGCGAGGAGGATCACAGGATCACGCCCGTCACTTCTCGGCCAGCAGCGGGTCGATCATCTTGCGCAGCCGGGTGTCGTCCAGCGCGGTGAGCGAGCGTGCGGCGATCTTCCCCTCGCGGTCGAGGACGACGGTGGAGGGGATGCCCTGCGGGTTGAGGGTGCCCTTGGGGAAGCCGTAGAGGACGAGCTCGCCGTCCGGGTCGTACAGGCTCGGGTAGGGGACCTCGTAGTCCTTCTCGAAGGCGAGGGCGGGCTGCTTGTTGTGGTCGCGGGTGTTGATGCCGACGAACTCCACGCCCTTGGCCTTGAGCTCGCCCGCGACCTTGGCGAAGTGCTTGGCCTCCGCGCGGCACGGGCCGCACCAGGAGCCCCAGACGTTCAGCACGACGACCTTGCCCTTGAGGCCGGCGACGTCGAGCCGCTTGCCGTCGAGGGTCTCGCCCGCGAGCTTGCCGGGTGCCTTGCGCTCGCCCTTGGCGACGGTGTCGACACCGCCGGTGTTGGTGACGAAGTTGGTGTTGCCGCCACCGCCGGACTTCCCGTTGGAGTCGCCGGTGCACGCGGTCAGCGTGAGCGCGGCGGCCAGGGCGCCGACGGCCAGGAGGGTGCCTCGGGGGGCGCGGCTGAAGCTCATGTGAAAAGTTTCGCATGTGCGTTCCGGGGATCTTGCGCGCCCCCCTGGCTGTCCGTGAAGCCCGATGTCAGGCGGACTTAAGGAAGCTGTTCCAGCCGCCGGCGGGCGATTGGCCGACTTCGAGCGTGCGCAGCTTGTCGAGGATCTTCGGGTCCTGGACGTCGAGCCAGTCGCAGAACTGCTTGAACGACACCAGCCGTACGTCCTTCTTCCCGGCCATGCCCTTGAGCGCCTCTTCGACGGCGTCCATGTAGATGCCGCCGTTCCACTGCTCGAAGTGGTTGCCGATGTAGAAGGGCGCGCGATTCGACTCGTAGGCGCGCCGGAATCCGGCGAGGTAGGCCTCGGCGGCCTGCTTCTTCCATTCCGGATAGCGCGAGGGCATGCCCTTGGTGGTGTTCTGCGACTGGTTGGCGAGGATGTTGTAGTCCATGGAGAGGACTTCGAAGGACCGGCCCGGGAAGGGGATCTGCTGGAGCGGCAGGTCCCACAGCCCCTGGCGCTTGACGGGCCACTTCTGGTGGCCGCCGGGCGAGCTGGCGTCGTAGCGCCAGCCCAGCTTGCGGGCGGTCGGCAGCAGGTTGTCCTGGCCGAGGAGGCAGGGGGTGCGGGCGCCGACGAGTTCCTTGCGGTAGTCGAAGGGCAGCGGTTCGAGGTCGGTCCAGCCGCTGATGGTCTTCCATTCGGTGACGAATTTCACCGCCTGGTCGATTTCGCTCTGCCAGTCCGCGGGGGTCCACTTCTCGACCGAGCCGGAGCCGGCGCAGAAGTGGCCGTTGAAGTGGGTGCCTATCTCGTGTCCGTCGAGCCATGCCTGGCGGACGTACTTCAGCGTCTGCTTGATGTGGTCGTCGGTGAGGTAGCCGATGTCGGAGGCGCCGGTGCGGTTGTTCGGCGGGCGGTAGAGGGTCTGCTTCGATTCCGGCAGCAGGTAGAGCCCGGAGAGGAAGAAGGTCATGCCCGCGTCGTGGTTCTTGGCGAGTTCCAGAAAGCGCGGGAAGAGACCGTTGCCGACCTCGCCCGCACCGTCCCAGGAAAAGATCACGAACTGCGGCGGGGTCTGCCCGGGCTCCAGCGGGACGGGCTTGTCGGGCTGGTTCGGCTGCTTTCCGGTGTCCGAGGTGGAGCCGTCGCCGATGGGACGCCCCTCCACCTTGCCGGGGCCGGGATCGTCCGCGCCCTTCCGGCCACCGCCCTTGCCGGACCGGTCCGCGGGCTCGTCCGAGCCGACGAGACCGCATCCGCCGACTCCGATCGCGGCCGCCGCTCCGACACCGGCTCCCAGGAGGCCCCTTCGACTGATCCCGCGCATATCGTCCCCATCCGCGCTCGCTCGATGCCGGACATACCTTCCAAACCGGCATTGAGGGAGAGGGATACGGCGGGAGGACGGTTCCCGCGATTACCACATAATCTTCTGCGTAACGAGGCGATTACCCGCCGCTGCGCGCCCGCCGGGGCGCCCGTGCGCCCCGGCGGATCGCGTTTCAGGCGCCGAACGCCTTGGAGTTGCCCTTGCCCTTGGCCGGCTTGGCACCCGCCAGCAGGTGCGGCGGCACCAGGTCCCGCGCCGGCTCGCTGTAACCGACCGAGACGATCCGGTCACCCCGGTAGGTGAAGGTGGTCAGGGACGCGAGCGTGCACTGCCGGCGGCGCGGGTCGTGCCACAGCCGCCGCCGCTCCACGAAGCTCCGGACGATCCAGATCGGCAGCTGGTGGCTGACGCAGACCGCCTCGTGCCCGCGGGCCGCGTCGCGCGCCGCGTTCAGCGCGCCCATCATCCGTACGACCTGGTCGATGTACGGCTCGCCCCACGAAGGACGGAACGGGTTGGTCAGGTGCCGCCAGTTGGACGGCCGGCGCAGCGCGCCGTCGCCCACGCCGAACGTCTTGCCCTCGAAGACGTTGCCCGCCTCGATCAGCCGCGCGTCGGTGGCGAGGTCCAGCCCGTGCGACTTGGCGATCGGCTGGGCCGTCTCCTGCGCGCGCTCCAGCGGGGAGGCGACGACGTGCGTGACGTCCCGGTCAGCCAGGTGCTCGGCCACCCGGTCGGCCATCCGCCGGCCCAGCTCCGACAGGTGGTAGCCCGCCCGCCGGCCGTAGAGGACCCCGTCGGGGTTGTGCACCTCGCCGTGGCGCATGAGGTGGACGACGGTGATGTCGTCGTTGCCCGTGGTGCTCATGCCGTGGCCTCCGCGGCGGCACGCGCGGCGGCCGGCAGCGCGGCGGCGATCCGCTCCACCGCGCGCTCGTCGTGCGCCGTGGAGACGAACCACGACTCGAACGCGGACGGCGGCAGGTAGACGCCCTGCGCCAGCATCGAGTGGAAGAACGCGGTGAAGCGGAACGCCTCCTGCTTCTTCGCGTCGTCGTAGTTCACGACCTCGGCGCCGGTGAAGAAGACGGAGAACATGTTGCTCGCCGTCTGGAGGCGGTGGACCACGCCCTCCTTGGTCAGCGCCTCGGACACCAGGCCCTGGATCTCGCGCGAGACCGCGTTCACCTTCTCGTACGCGGCGTCGTCCAGCAGCCGCAGCTGCGCGAGGCCGGCCGCCGTGGCGACCGGGTTCCCGGACAGGGTGCCCGCCTGGTAGACCGGGCCGGCCGGGGCCAGGTGCGCCATCACGTCGGCGCGGCCGCCGAACGCGGCGGCCGGGAAGCCGCCGCCCATCACCTTGCCGAAGGTCATCAGGTCGGGCGTGACGCCGTCGACGCCGTACCAGCCGGCCTTCGACGTGCGGAAGCCGGTCATGACCTCGTCGGAGACGTACAGCGCCCCGTTCTCGGCGCACAGGTCCTTCAGACCCTGGTTGAAGCCGTCGCGGGGCGGGACCACACCCATGTTGCCGGGCGACGCCTCGGTGATCACACAGGCGATCTCGCCGGGGTGCGCGGCGAACGCCCGGCGCACGGCGTCCAGGTCGTTGTACGGCAGGACGATCGTGTCGCCCGCCTGCGCGCCGGTGACGCCGGGCGTGTCCGGCAGGCCGAAGGTGGCGACCCCGGAGCCGGCGGCGGCCAGCAGCGCGTCCACGTGCCCGTGGTAGCAGCCGGCGAACTTCACGACCTTGGCGCGGCCGGTGAAGCCGCGGGCCAGCCGGATCGCCGACATGGTGGCCTCGGTGCCCGACGACACCAGCCGCACCTGCTCGACCGGCGCCACGCGGGCGACGATCTCCTCGGCGAGCGCGACCTCGCCCTCACCGGGCGTACCGAAGGACGTGCCCCGGGAGACCGCCTCCTGCACGGCGGCGATCACCTCGGGGTGCGAGTGGCCGAGGATCATGGGCCCCCAGGAGCAGACGAGGTCGACGTACTCCCGCCCGTCCGCGTCCGTGAGGTACGGACCCGTACCGGACACCATGAACCGGGGCGTACCACCCACGGCCCGGAAGGCACGTACGGGAGAGTTCACGCCGCCGGGCGTCACGAGGGACGCGCGGTCGAAGAGCGTCTGTGAGACTGGGGCTTCGTATGAATACGGCACGTTGGTCCTGACCTGCGAGAACGAATTGACGGCAGCAATGCTCGGGCATGGCGGCCGGGGCGAGGGTGTGAGCCCTCCTTGAACGGCCCGCCTGTCCGCGACGTTGTTTACGACGAGGCGCCGGACCTCCGGGTCTGCGAAACTGGGGCGTCAAAGGGAATGCTCACGGAATCCATGGTGTCAGAGGCCCGGACGTTCTTGCGGACAGGTGTTTCACCACACGTCCGTGGGGGAGGTCACTGTCACGATGATCGGGTTGCGCGGCGGGGGCTGTGCTACCCAAACAGCAGTCGGGTGGAGATATGCATCGCGGTGGCGGACTGGGCGAGGGGACCGACGACCTGGGTCCTGAGCGTGCCCGTCGGGGGAAGCACCGGCGCGAGCAGGACAGAGCCGCCCTGGGCCCGGTCGGCCCGGTCGGGAGCGGAAGCGGGGGTGGCCGGGGCATGGGGGTGACCTACAAGTACTTCGGCGCGCCCAACGGCGCCACCGCCGCCCGCGTACCGATCTCGATGCGGCCCGAGGAGCTGGGCGGCGACGAACTGGGCATGGGCGGCATGTTCACCAAGATCAAGCCGGAGACCATAGCCGCGATGGTGCTCACCGGCATCCAGGGGATGCCGCTGCACAAGGTCCCCCCGCTGGAGCTGGTCGTGCTGCACCCCGACTACGCGGTGGTCAAGCTCCCCATGACCGTGGTCGACCCGCTGCGGGGCATCGGCGAGGAGTCGGTGGGCGCGGCGGCCTTCATATGGTCGACCGTCCCGGACCGCGGCGGGCCGCGGGACGCGTTCAACGTGTACCAGCTGCTCCACGAGTGGCAGGACTTCTCCGTCCGCCTCCACGAGGCGGGGCACCAGCCGTACTGCCTGGTCTGGCCCTGAGGGCCGGCGGGCCGAGCCGCTCCGGCCCTCCGCCGGCCGCCGGCCACCGGGCGGGCACGGTCTAGGGCGCTTCTTTTGGATCAGGCCGGCTCAGGGAGCGGGGTCTGGTGCGGGCGGATGCAAGGCGGAGGTGGGGGTCCCCCCGCCGAAGGCAGGGGGAGGAGCCACTGCGGTGGGGGCACCTCCCGTGTCCGAAGGGCTACGGGGGACATTGGCGACCGACGACAACGCCGCAGACGCGCGTGCCAGGGCACGCGAGCCCGGCAAGATCTGAAAGAAGCGCCCTAGTGCTCCGCGTAGCGCAGGAACTGCCAGCCCAGTACGGCCAGGGCGAGCGTCTGCGCGAGGGAGACGATCACCAGGAGGGGCCGGACGGCGGGCGAGCACCAGAACGCGGCCAGGCAGATCATCGGCAGGACCAGGTACGTGAAGAGGTCCACGGCGGTCTGCAGGCGCTTGCGCGTGGTGCGGCGCGCGTCGTCACGGTGGTAGACCTCCCAGCCGAACACCGCGCCGGGGGCGCCGCTGAGCTCCGCCAGCCGCGGTCCCAGCCGGTCCCGGATGTAGTGTCCGACCGCCGAGATCTTCTCGTCGTTGACCAGGTACGTCCAGCCCAGGACCAGGCAGATCACGGGAACCGCGAGCAGCAGGTGGGTCTGTCCGCTCTCGACGGTGAGCGCCAGGACCGCGGTGGACGCGGCGAGCGTGAAGTAGAGCAGGTTGTCGCGGAAGCCTATGCGGGTCTTCTGCTCCTCCTTGATCCGGTCGTACTCGGCCAGCAGCACTCTGCTCTCGGTGACGTCCTCCGCGGTGGCCGCGGCCACTGCCGGGACCGGGTCCCGGCCGGGGCGGCGAGCGGGCGGGGCGCAGGGCTCCGGCGCCCCGGCCCCGGCCCGTTCCGCGGGCACGGACGACTCAGTCGGCAGCATGGAAGGGCGGCAGGTTGTTGGGATTGTTCCGTTCGATCCAGCCCTTCCCGTCCGCCGCGATGCCTTCCAGGAGGCGGAAGGTGTGGATGAAACCCGCCGCGTTGAGGTTGATCTCGGCGATCTCCCGGGGGCTTTCGTCCGGTGCCAGTTGGTGGGTGTCGGCGTCCTTGACGCGAATGTTCCTGGCCGGTCCGTTGGTGAGGACGAGTTCCAGGTCGTAGCCGGTGTCGGCGCGTTCCGTGACCTGCACCGAGGACAGCGCGTCGAACCGGTAGTTGCTGCGCTGCTCGTTCCCCCGCCGCGCGTCGGTGAAGTCGATCTCGGTGCTGATCTCCCGCACCCCGTCCTGGGTGATCAGGAAGAGGCGGAAGCTGTAGCGGGAGTACCGCCAGGGGCCGCCTCTCACCCGCCCGCGCTTGTAGGGGCGTGCGGGTGTCACCAGGAGGGTGTGGGTGATCAGGTCGCGCCAGCCGAGCTGGTAGTGGCGGAGTGCCTCGTCGACGAACAGCGTCTTGTCGCAGGTGAGCCAGGTCTCCATCTCCTGCTCACTGGGGCGGGTGGTGTCGAGGTACGACTTCCAGGCCTGGTAGGCGTTCTGCCGCGCGGCCAGCCGCTCCTCGTACTCCCGGGTCTCCTCGGCCAGTCGGCGCTCCTCCCCCTGGGCCTCCAGCCACGAGGACGCGGCCTCGCGTCCGGACCAGACCGCGCCGACCACGGCCAGCAGGGCCAGCAGCATCCGCGACCCGTCCCCGCCCGAGGCCACCGTTCCGAGCAGGGACAGGGCGGTGAGGCCGAGGGCGGCGAGGGCGAGCACGCACAGCGCCTTCGCCGGCGCGGGCGTGCGGTGCCGGTGGGGGTGGTCGAACAGGGTGCCGCTGTTGTGGCGGTCCCGGGCGTCCTCGGCGAGATGGCGGATCAGCCAGTTCACCCGGTCCACGCCGATGCGGCTCTCGCGGTAGAGCAGCGCGATCTCGGTGACGAGGCCCTCGCGGATCGCGGCCGTGTGGGCGAGCCAGTCGTGCGGGGCGAGCCCGTGGGGCACGCGGTTGCCGAAGTAGTGGTCGAACGCGTGACGGACGCGGTTGGTGAACCCGTCCCCCATGGCGGCGGGATCACCCGCGTACGGGTTCGGGGGCTCCTGCTCGTCGGCCTTCCGCCGGTGCTCCCGGTACGACCAGAGGCGGCCGAAGTGGGCCGCTGTCAGGCCGGCCCCCAGCGCCACCAGCAGCTCGACGATCGCCGCGGCCGGGTCCGAGATCAGCGCCAGGATCCAGAGGAACGCGGTGACGGCGACGAACAGGCCGGCCCGGATCGGGAGGGCCGCCCGGGCGGCGGCCGCGGTGCTCGGACGGGGCGGCAGGGCCCGCGGCCCGATGGGGTCGGGTTCGAAGTAGGCCCAGACCCTCTTGGCCCGGTCGTTGCCGAAGCGGGCCGCCGTGGCCCGCTCCCGGTTCTCGGCCCACAGGCTGTCCTTCAGCCCTCCGGTGAGCACCAGGTCGAGGTGGTGGAGGAGCGCGTCACGCCGACCGGGCGACAGGGCCCGCAGCCGCTCCAGTACGCGTGCCGGTTCGCCGTCCGCGGTGCCGAGCATCGCCAGCAGGGCGAAGGCGACGCGCAGGGCGTCCTTCCACTCCCCCTCGGCGTAGGTCCGTACGAGCCCGGAGGCGTGGTGCAGCCGCTGCACTTCCTCGGTGCTGAGGTCGTGGTAGGCGCGCGCACTGAGCATGGCGAGGACCCAGTGGAAGCGGACCTCCGCGTTGTCGTGTCCGTGGGCGATCGCGTCGCTGATCATGTCCCGGGCCCGGCTGGGGATGCCGTCCTCCAGGAACCGCACACCGACCCTGTACTTCTCCTGGGGCGACGCGTCGGGGTGGACGAAGTAGACGTTGGAGTTGTGTACGGTCTCGGCCTGGATCCCGACCGTGGAGTCGTACGCGGCCGAATGGTGCGTGACGTGGATGCCGTCGTTCATGCCATGCCTCCCGCCGCACGGACCAGCGGTGCCAGCGTGGCCACCAGCTCGGGGCACTCCGCGACCAGGCCGCGTAACCTCTTGAGCGCCATCACCGCCCTCTTGGGCGATCCGGGGCCGCTCTCCCCCGCCGCCCGGCGGGCGAAGCCCAGCTCGGCCAGCGCCTCTCCGTAGGTGTCGTCGTCCAGGGCGCCCTCGGCGTGGTGACGCCTCAGGTGCTCACGGAACCCGTCCAGTTCCCCGAGCAGGCCGGCCGGAGCGGCCGCCTTCGGTACCGCGTTCATGTGGACCGTGCTCTCCTCGACCGTGCCGGCCATGATGCCGACGGTGCTGTGATGGGCGGTGTTGCTGACGTGCCCTCCGGGCCGGTCGGCCGTACGGGCCCCGTCCGCCTGGGACATGGCGGTCCCCTCCTGTTCTGCGACCAGTTCCACGGCGAGCCGGGTGGCGAACGCCGCCGCGTTCGCCGCGGCCCGTGGCTGCCGGTCGCGGTCCTTGGCGCTGTTCTTCGTGCCGTCCGCCCGGTCGCTGATGCCCCGGATGATGGCCACCGGCGCCCCGCTGAGATGACCGGCCTGCGCCACACCGGCGGCCTCCATCTCGATCGCGAGCGCGTCGTTGTAGTGCTGCCGGATCCACCGGGCCTCGGCCGAGATCCTCGAGTTCTGGACGATCTCGCCGGCGGCGATGGCGCCGAACCGCACCTGTGGCGCGCTCCTGCGGCCGGGTGTGTCGTCGGCCCAGTCGTCCATGCGGGCCACGTGCGAGCCGAGCTGGCTGATGCCGTGCGGCGCCTCCCACGCCCGGGGACGGGCCTTGAGGCCGTCGTCCTCGCTGGTCCCGCCGTGGTAGGCGTACACGTGGGTCGCCATCACGACGTCGCCCAGCCTCGCGCTGTCCCACAGGGCGCCGGCGACGCCGACGAAGAACACGGCCATCGGCGAGAACTCCTGGATGGCCCGCTCGGCGATCACCGCGGCGGAATGGTTCCCCTTGTTCGTGAGACCGAGCGCGACACGGCATGACGTGCCCTGCACGGTTCCCACCTCGAACCGCGTCCCGCGCGCGTGCCGGTGCACCTGCGGAGCGGCCAGTCTCCGGCGTACGGCCTGGTACTCGAGGTTGAGGGCGGTGAGGATCACCACCAGGTCTTTCGACATCTACTCCCCTTCCTGTTTCGCGTCCTGTTCCGGTGCGGACGGTGCGGGTTCCTCCGCGGACGGCACGGGTTCCTCCGCGGACGGCACGGGCCGGATCAGCGGCGGGTACAGCACCGTCCTCGGCCCGGCCCGGTACAGCCGCGCGGGCCGTCCTCCCGTGGTCCTGCGCGCCGGGCCGGCGGGGACGATGAATCCCTTGACGGCCTGGACCTTCCGGTAGAAATTGCGGGTGTCGAGCTCGGTTCCCCAGACCGCCTCGTACACCTGCTGCAACTCGGTGATGGTGAAGAGTTCCGCGCAGAACGCCGTGGCGAGCGCCGAGTGTTCGAGCTTGGTACGCGCCCGTTCGACCCCGTCCGTCACGATGCGGCGGTGGTCGAAGGCCAGTTCCACCGCACCGGACAGCACGGCCTCCACGGGGACCCAGGCGGCATCCGAGGCGTCCGTTCCCGCGACCGGTTCGGGGAGTCCCGGCGCGATCGCCAGATGCGCCACGGAGACGACCCGCCCGCGAGGATCACGGCCGGTCGCCCCGTAGACGGCCAGTTGCTCGAGGTGCACACACTCGGCGACGAGAGCGGTTTCCTCGCTCAGCTCACGATGGGCGGCGTCCAGGATCTCCTCACCGGCGTGCCCGAGGAATCCGCCGGGCAGAGCCGGCATGCCTTGGAAGGGATCCTCGCCCCGCTCCACGAGCAGGACGCACAACCGCCCCTCACGCAGCGTCAGGATCACCAGGTCCACCGTCAGCAGCACGGGTGTGGGTGACCACTCGTCAACTTGCATGGGCAACACCGCACTTCGGTTCCTGTCAGTTTAACAAGAAGGGTCGCACGAAGGCCTCCAGTGCGGTATGGCGGAGCGGGACGGAATGACCCGGGAGACGCGACGGCACCGGGGGCCGCGTCAGCGCGCCCGGCATTGCCCGGCGGCGGCCCGTCCGGCGGTCGCCGGCAGCCCCTCCGGTGTCGGAGGCCCGCCCTAGAGTGCCGCCATGGGAAGCGATGTGTCACCGGTACGTATCGAGGCGTGGTCGGAGCGGGACCTCGACCTCCTCCGGGCCGTCAACGCGCCGGAGCTGATGGAGCACCTGGGGGGTCCCGAGACCGAGGAGCAGCTGGTCAAACGGCACCAGCGGTACGTCGACCTGAGCGGGGACCGGACGGGCGCGGGGCGGATGTTCCGGATCGTCCTGCTGCCGGAGGAGGTGCCGGTGGGCGTGATCGGGTTCTGGGAGCAGACCTGGGACGGCATACGGGTCTACGAGACCGGCTGGACGGTCCTGGGCGGTTTCCAGGGGCGAGGGGTGGCGACCGCGGCCACGGCGGCCGTGGTGGACCGGGCCCGTGCGGCGCGCAAGCACCGCTACCTGCACGCCTTCCCCTCCGTGGACAACGGCGCGTCGAACGCGGTGTGCCGGAAGGCGGGCTTCGCGCTGCTGGGAGAGCGCGACTTCGAGTATCCGCCGGGTCACCTGCTGCGCACCAACGACTGGCGGCTGGATCTCAAGGCGGGCCCTCCACCGGCGAGTTAATGGCTTAGGGTCGACAAACCATTAGGTGCCGCCCGGCGCCGCCACCGGAGGGGGCTCTCCCATGCTGCTGGCCCACATCAGCGACCTGCATCTCGACGGCACGGAACGCGCGACGGAGCGGTCCGCCCGCGTCGTCGCGTACCTCCGGAGCATGACGCAACGGCCCGACGCGGTCCTGGTCACGGGCGACATCGCCGATCACGGCGCACCCGGCGAGTACGCCGAGGCGGCGCGCCTGCTGGGCACCCTGGACGTCCCCGTCCTCACCTGCCCGGGCAACCACGACGAGCGCGCCGCGTACCGCAAGGGGCTGCTGGGCGACACCGAGGGGGGCACCGGGCCGGTCAACCGGCTCCACCACGTGGCCGGGCACGCGCTGCTGCTGTGCGACTCGACCGTCCCGGGCGAGGACGCGGGCCTCCTCGGCGACGAGACGCTCGACTGGCTGGCCCGCACCCTGGACGGGCCGGCCCGAGGGGTCCCGGCGCTCGTGGCGTTCCACCACCCGCCGACCCTCCTGCACCACCCGTACATCGACTCCCTGAATCTCGCGGACGCGGACCGGTTCGCCACCGTGCTGGAGGGGCGGCCCCAGGTGCGGGCCGTACTGACCGGCCACGCCCACACGCCGGCGGCCACGACCTTCGCGGGCCGCCCGCTGCTGGTGGCGCCGGGCGTCGTCTCGACGCTGCGCCTGCCGTGGGAGAGCGGGGACGGCGTCACGCACAGGACGGCTCCGCCCGGAGTGGCGTTCCACGTGGTGGAGCCGGACGGCGGCCCGGTGACGACGCACTTCCGGGTCGTGGCGTAGGCGCAGGGGCACGACGACGGCAGGGCGGCGGGGGCGTAATCGGGTTGACCCGCCGCCCCGCAGCACGGATATTCATCTGCGTAGCGCAGCTAATGCGTGACGCAGATGACTTCGCGGCCGCCGGCCGCCGCACCCTCAAGGAGCACGCCCACCATGACCCTCCTCGTCACCGGGAGCCGGGGCCGCGTCGGCTCCGCCCTGATCGACCTCCTCCACGGCCACGGCGTCCGGGTGCGGGCCGGCTCGGCGGACCCCACCGGCCTCACCCCGCCCGCCGGTGTCGCGACCGTCCGGTGCGACCTGGGCGATCCCGGGACGTTCCCCGCCGCCCTCGACGGCGCCGACTCCGTGTTCCTGTACGCCGACCCGCGGCACGCCGACGCGTTCGCCGCCGAGGCCCGCGCCGCCGGGGTCCGGCACATCGTGCTGCTCTCCTCCAGTTCCGTCCTGTCGCCCGACGCCGAGGCCAACCCGATCGCCGCCTCCCATCTCGCCGTCGAGAGGGCGCTGGCCGCCGCGTCGGCCGACGGCTCGTTCGACGTCACATACCTCCAGCCGGGCGCGTTCGCGACCAACGCCCTGCAGTGGGCACCCGCGATACGGACGGCGGGCGTCGTGGACCTCCCGTACCCGGAGGCGGTCGGTGACCCGATCCACGAGGCGGACGTCGCGGCCGTGGCGTACACCGCGCTGACCGACGACCGGCTGCGCGGCTCCTCGTACGTCCTGACCGGCCCCGAGGCCCTCACCTTCGCCGAGCAGCTGACGATCATCGGGCGGGCCGCCGGGCGGCGGATCGGCATCGGCACCGTCACGCCGGAGGAGTGGAAGGCGTCGGTCGCGCCGTACGTGCCGGCGGAGTTCGCCGACGCGCTGCTCGACCACTGGAGCGCCTGCGCGGCGGGGCCGGTGCCGCTGACCCGGACCGTGGAGGAGCTGACCGGCCGCCCGGCCCGGACCTTCGCCCGGTGGGCGGCCGACCACGCCGGCGCCTTCCGCGGCTGAGCCGGGGGCGCGGAAACTCCTGGCTGGTCCGTCGCGCCCGGTGGCATGCTGAACCCCGTGAACGGACCGGAGATCCACATCAGTTTCGCGCCCCGCCTCGGGCTCTTCGTCGCCGCCCGGCACCGGGCCGGCCGCTCCGCCGTGGTCACCGACGGGGCGTCGACCCTCGGCCACGTCGTCGAGTCGCTCGGCGTCCCCCTCACCGAGGCGGGCCGGCTGCTGGTGGACGGTCGGCCGGTCACGCCCGCGCACGTCCCGGCGGCGGGCGAGCACGTCGAGGTGCTGGGCGTCGAGCGGCCCCAGCCGGTGCCCGGGGCGCCGCTCCGGTTCCTGCTCGACGTCCACCTCGGCACCCTGGCCCGCCGGCTGCGGCTGCTCGGCGTGGACGCGGCGTACGAGAGCGAGGACATCGGCGACCCGGCGCTGGCCGCCTGGTCGGCGCGGGAGCGGCGGGTGCTCCTCTCGCGCGACCGGGGACTGCTGCGGCGGCGCGAACTGTGGGCGGGCGCGTACATCTACAGCGACCAGCCGGACGAGCAGTTGCGGGACGTGCTGGAGCGGTTCGCCCCGCAGCTCGCCCCCTGGAAGCGCTGCACCGCCTGCAACGGCCCGCTCACCGACGCCGACAAGGACGCGGTGCGCGAGCGGTTGGAGCAGGGGACGCGACGTACGTACGACGTCTTCGCGCAGTGCACGGAGTGCGACCGGGTGTACTGGCGCGGCGCGCACCACGCCCGGCTGGAGGCGATCGTGGAGAACGCGCTGCGCGAGTTCGGCGGCGCGGCGGCCTAGGTCGTGTCCGGGGCGCCGCGGGCCGGGCGGGACTTCGCGGACTCGGACGCGGACGCGGCCCGGCCGGCGGGCGGCTCCGCGCGGAGCCGCTCGATCTGCGCGGCGCCTAGCTCGACGGTGCGCCGCATGTGGGTGGTGAGGAAGGCCAGCTGCTCATCGGTGTAGGCGTCGAACATCGCCTCCCAGGGGGCGTTCAGCCGCTCCCACAGCGCGCCGAGCTCGGCCATCCGCTCGGGCACGGTGGCCACCAGCACCCGTCGCCGGTCCCGGGCGTCGCGCTCGCGCGTGACATACCCGGCCCGCTCCAGCCGGTCGACGAGCCGGGTCGCGGAGCCGGTGGTGAGCCCGGTCAGCCCGGCGATCCGGCCGGTGGTGACGGGTTCCCGCTCCAGGGCGAGCAGGTTGAGGCACTGCACGTCGGTGGGGTGCAGCCCCACGTGATCGGCGACGGCCTGGTTGAACAGGGCGTAAGCGGCCATGTGACGGCGGGCCGCACCGGACAGCTCGGCCATCAGCCGCTTCCTTGGCACCATGCCGGGAGTCTACGGAAACCGCCGCCAGGGGAGTGCCCGCACAGGCGTCCGCCCTGGGGGCGGTCCGGGCGTGACCGTGCGGACACGGACAAGGGCTCCACGATCCAGGGCTGTACGAATCAGGGCTGTACGAATCAGAGCTCCCGCGCGGTCAGGGCTCCCGCACGAATCAGGGCTCCCGCGCGGTCAGGTACCGCTGCACGGTCGGCGCCAGCCAGGCGACCACCTCCTCGCGCGTCATCCCGACGGCCGGCGGCAGCCGCAGCACGTACCTGGCCATGGCCATGCCGAGGATCTGGGAGGCGACGAGCGCCGCGCGGCGCGGGGCGTCGGCCGGGTCGGGGCACACCCCGGCCGCGATGGGGCCGAGCTGCGCCCGGAAGACGTCGCGCATCCGCTCGGCGCCCGCCTCGTTGGTGACGCCGACCCGCAGCACACCCGTCATCACGTCGTCCTCCTCCCAGCGTTCGAGGAAGTGCGAGACGAGGACCGCGCCGATGTGCGTGGCGGGCAGGGCCCCGACCTCGGGCAGGCGGAGGTCTATCTCGGAGGCGGCGGCGAACAGCCCCTCCTTGTTGCCGTAGTACCGCATCACCATCGAGGGGTCGATCCCCGCGTCGCGGGCAATGGAGCGGATGGTGGCGCGCTCGTACCCGTCGGCGGCGAAGCGCTCCCGGGCGGCTTCGAGGATGGCGGCGCGGGTGGTGTCCGAGCGGCGCGGCGATGTCATGCCAACAACTGTAGGCCCACAAGCGTTGACACGCCAGCACGGTCGGGCCTACCGTTGCCAACAAGCGTTGACCAACAAGCGTTGGCAAACGGTGACCGACCACGGTCACCGGGGGGCACCCCCGCGGCTCCGCGACACCGCGGCACCGCGTCGCACCTCGTCCCCGCACCGCCCGGACCACCGAGGAGCAGCCATGAACGGCACGGCCGGCACGGACACCGACGTCATCGTCGTGGGCGCGGGCCCGACGGGACTACTGCTCGCGGGAGACCTCGCCTCCGCGGGCCTGAGCGTCACGGTCGTCGAACGGCGACCGCACGGGATCAGCAACCTGACCCGCGCGTTCGGCGTGCACGCCCGCACGCTCGAACTGCTCGACGCCAGGGATCTGGCCGACGAGCTGGTGAAGACCGGCACCCGGCTCACGCGGCTGCGGCTCTTCCGCAGGCTCACGCTCGACCTGTCGCGGCTGCGTTCGCGGTTCCCCTTCCTGCTCATCACCCCGCAGTACGAGGTCGAGCGCCTGCTGGAGCGCCGCGCCGTCGCCGCCGGCGTGGACTTCCGGTACGGCGCCGAGCTGCGCGCCCTGGACCAGGACGCGGACACGGTGACCGCCGAGGTCGGGGCCGCGGACGGGACGGGGACCACGCTGCGGGCCCGCTACCTCGTCGGCGCCGACGGCCACCGCAGCGCCGTGCGCCGGGCACTGGGCCTGCCGTTCCCCGGCCGCTCGGTGATCCGCTCGATCGTGCTCGCCGACGTCCGCCTGGCCGAGGCGCCGGACGAGCTGATCGCCGCCGCCGGCTCCGGCGACACCTTCGCCTTCGTCGCCCCCTTCGGCGACGGCTGGTACCGCGTCATGGGCTGGGACCGCCACCGCCAGGTCGGCGACGGCGAGCCGGTCGACCTCGACGAGGTGCGCGAGATCGCCCGCCGCACCCTGGGCTCGGACCTCGGGATGCACGACGCCCGGTGGCTCTCCCGCTTCCACAGCGAGGAGCGCCAGGTCCCCGCGTACCGGACCGGCCGCGTGTTCCTCGCCGGGGACGCGGCGCACGTCCACTCCCCGGCCGGCGGACAGGGCCTGAACACCGGCCTCCAGGACGCGGCCAACCTCTCCTGGAAGCTCACCTCCGTCCTGCGCGGGGAGGCTTCCGACCCCGAGGACCTGCTCGACAGCTACCACCGCGAGCGGCACCCCGTGGGCGCGACGGTGCTGCGCAGCAGCGGCACCCTGGTGCGGCTCGCCATGGCCCGCGGCCCCCTGCAGCGCACGGTCCGCGCCCTGGGCGCCGGATTCATCAACGCCGTCCGCCCCGCCGCCGCCAGGGCCATGGGCCAGATCACCGGCATCGGCATCGCGTACGGCGCCGGGCGCGGCGCCCACCGCCTGACCGGCCGCCGCGCCCCGGACATCGAGCTCACCGAAGGCCGGCTGTACGAACTGCTCCGGCGGGGCGAGTTCGTCCTCGTCGCCCCGCAGGGCGCCGCACCCCAGGGACCCCACACCCCCGTGCCGGGACGGGTCCTCCGGGCGAGCTGGGCGAACCGCGACCGGCAGGACACCCTGCTCGTCCGCCCCGACGGCTACATCGCCTGGGCCACGGACTGACCCTCACCGCAGCGGGACGGACACCGGCCGGAGGTGCCGTCCCGTACGGACACCGGCCGGAGGGAACGCCCCGCACACCGCTCGCGGGCCCGCCGGCCGGTCATTCGAGCACGTGCCGCAGGTACGCGCGGGGGTCGGCGAGGTACCGGCGCCAGTGGTCGACGAGCGCCAGCTCCCGCCATTCCACCCGTCGCAGCCCGTGCTCCCCCACCTCGACGATGTCCGCGCCGGGCAGTGCGGTCAGCAGCGGGGAATGGGTGGCGCAGACGACCTGACCGCCCCGTTTCACCAGTTGGTCCAGGTGCCCGAGCAGTTCGAGGCAGGAGGTGAAGGAGAGTGCCGCCTCCGGCTCGTCCATCACGTACAGCCCGGGTTCGAGGAACTTCCCACGGAACGCCGCGAGGAAGCCCTCGCCGTGGCTCATCCCGTCCGGCGCGAAGCCCTCACGGTCCAGCGCGTCCAGCGCCGTCTCGGCCCGCAGGAAGAACCCCTTGCGGGCGGCCCTGCTGCCGAGCATGCGGCGCCCCCGGGGAGCCGCGTCGAACCGGATCCGCTCCCCCAGCACCGACTTGCCCCGGTCGGTGGCGTACCGCCAGTCGTGCGAACCGCCCCAGGAGTCCAGCCCGAAGCCCTCGGCCAGCGCCTCCACCAGTGTCGACTTGCCCGAGCCGTTCTCCCCGACCAGGAAGGTCACCGGCGCCGTGAAGCGCAGCCCCTCCTCCAGCAGCAGCCGCACGCACGGCACCGACCAGGGCCACGCGTCCTCGTCGTGGGCGGCCACGTGGGCGTACGCACGTTCGATGATCACGTACCGAGTCTGCCCGTCCGCCGGCGCCCCGGGCAAACGGCGGAACGCCCGTCAGAAGACGTACGGATCGCCGGTGGCGAGGACCAGCACCCGGTGGTCGTTGTCGGCGGGGTTCCGGTCGGTCGCCCCGCCGTTCCACGCCGTGGACACCCGCAGGGTCAGCTCCTGCACCGGCGCCGGCACCGCGCCCGCGACGGGCAGGCCCAGCACCGTCTCGCGCCGGGTGCCGTCCACCCGCAGCGGCCCGGTGGAGCACAGCACCTCCCGCTCACCGGCCCGTACGCACCCGCCCGGCAGTACGTGCCCGGCGGCCGGCGCGACCGAGAAGGCCAGCCGGACCGTCGTGTCCTCGACCGCCGACGGCCCCCGGTTCTCGCTCAGCAGCACGATGTCGAGCCGCCCGTCCGCATAGGTGACGTGCCCGTGGTGCGACACGTCCGCCTCCGGCGCCACCCTTCCCGCCGCACCGCCGCCCGCGCCCAGTACCGCCGCCACGGCGACGGACATCACCAGCAGGCCCCTGCACATCGCAAACATGACCAGAACATACCTATATGACCGGAAAGGAGCCGTCTCCCCCGCCGCTCCGACGGGATCTTCGCGGCCCATATGCTGGCCGCTCACCGGCCGTTCGCTCACACGCGCGAGGAGTACCGCCATGACCGCCGCCACCCCCGCCGGCCCGCCCGACCTGACCGGCCCGCCCGTCGCCGTCGTGACCGGCGCGAGCAGCGGCATCGGCGCCGCCACGGCGCGGCAGCTCGCCGCGGCCGGTCACCACGTCGTCCTCACCGCCCGCCGCAAGGACCGCGTCGAGGCCCTCGCCGCCGAGCTCACCGCCGCCGGCCACCGGGCCACGGCGTACGCCCTCGACGTCACCGACCGCGCGGCCGTCGACGCCTTCGCGGCGTCCCTGGAGCGCTGCGACGTCCTCGTCAACAACGCGGGCGGCGCCCTCGGAGCCGACCCCGTCGCCACCGGCGACCCCGCCGACTGGCGCTGGATGTACGAGGTCAACGTCATCGGCACGCTCCACATGACCCAGGCGCTGCTCCCCGCCCTGACCGCGAGCGGCGCGGGCACCGTGGTGGTCGTCTCCTCGACCGCCGGCCACGCCACCTACGAGGGCGGCGCGGGTTACGTCGCCGCCAAGAACGGCGCCCGCGTCCTCGCCGAGACCCTTCGCCTCGAGATCGTCGGCACCCCGGTCCGCGTCATCGAGGTCGCGCCCGGCATGGTCAGGACCGACGAGTTCGCCACCACCCGCTTCCGCGGCGACACCGAGAAGGCCGCCAAGGTCTACGCGGGCGTCCCCGACCCCCTCAGCGCCGACGACGTCGCCGACACCATCACCTGGGCGGTCACCCGCCCCGCCCACGTCAACATCGACCTCCTGGTCGTCCGCCCCCGCGCCCAGGCCTCCAACACCAAGGTCCACCGCGAGCTGTGACCGCCGCACGCCCGCCGCACGGCCGCCACAGGGCCCCGCGGCACGGTGAAGGGCCCCGGCGGTGACATCCGCCGGGGCCCTCCCCGCCCGGGCCCCGGACGTCCGGTGCCCTGCACGTCGTCCGGGGGGTCACCCCCTCGCGCGTACCCTCAGCCCTTCACGCACACGACCTGCTTGAGCTTGGCCACCACCTGCACCAGGTCGCGCTGCTGGTCGATGACCTTCTCGATCGGCTTGTACGCACCGGGGATCTCGTCCACGACACCGGAGTCCTTGCGGCACTCCACGCCCCGCGTCTGGTCCTCCAGGTCCCGCGTCGTGAACCGCCGCTTGGCGGCGCTGCGGCTCATCTTCCGGCCCGCGCCGTGCGAGGCCGAGTTGAAGGACGCGTCGTTGCCGAGACCCTTGACGATGTACGAACCGGTGCCCATCGAGCCCGGGATGATCCCGAAGTCGCCGGAGCCCGCACGGATCGCGCCCTTCCGCGTGACCAGCAGGTCCATCCCGTCGTACCGCTCCTCCGCCACGTAGTTGTGGTGGCAGGAGATGACCTGGTCGAAGGTGACCCGGGCCTTCTTGAACTCCTTGCGGACGACGTCCTGGAAGAGCGCCATCATGATCGCGCGGTTGTACTTGGCGTACTCCTGCGCCCAGAACAGGTCGTTGCGGTACGCCGCCATCTGCGGGGTGTCCGCGACGAAGACGGCGAGGTCGCGGTCGACCAGCCCCTGGTTGTGCGGCAGCTTCTGCGCCTCGCCGATGTGGTACTCGGCCAGCTCCTTGCCGATGTTCCGGGAACCGGAGTGGAGCATCAGCCAGACCGCACCCGTCTCGTCGAGGCAGAACTCGATGAAGTGGTTGCCCGATCCCAGCGACCCCATCTGCTTGGCCGCCCGGTCCCGGCGGAACCTCACAGCGTCCGCCACCCCGTCGAACCGCGACCAGAAGTCGTCCCAGCCCGCCGTCGGGAAGCCGTGCAGCCGGCCGGGGTCGACCATGGTGTCGTGCATGCCGCGCCCCACCGGAATGGCCTGCTCGATCTTCGAGCGCAGCCGGGAGAGGTCGCCGGGCAGGTCGTTGGCCGTGAGGGACGTCTTCACCGCCGACATGCCGCAGCCGATGTCGACACCGACCGCCGCCGGGCACACCGCCCCGTGCATCGCGATCACCGAGCCGACCGTGGCGCCCTTGCCGTAGTGCACGTCCGGCATCACGGCCAGGCCCTTGATCCACGGCAGGGTGGCGACGTTCTGCAGCTGCCGCATCGCCCCGTCCTCCACGGTCGAGGGATCGGTCCACATGCGGATCGGGACCTTCGCCCCGGGCACCTCTACGTACGACATGGTTCCTCAATTCCCCCGACAAGTATGAAAGCGCAAAAACCGGCACCAAGGCCCGCGAAAGAGACAGCGGACCGGCATCGACGGCGGCGCGTGCGATACACATTGTGTCCATCGGCCGACGACGGGCGGCAACCCGTTTTCCCCGGGGAACAGCCGGCGGCCGGCACCGGCCGGCCCGGCCGGCACCAGAGCGAAAGGAGCCCGGGACCGTGCAGCGAAGGGCGTACGTACCCGGCGTGGCCGCACTCCTCGCGGCACTCACCGCCGCCGTCACCGGCCTCACCGGCTGCAGCGCCGGTTCCGGCCAGGACGGAGCCGCGGCCGACTCCAAGCCGGGCGACCCCTCAGGGCCCGTCGCCCGGCCGGGCAAGTACCGCACGCTCCTGGAGCCCTGCCGCTCAGTCCAGCGCGCCACGCTCAAGGACCTCCTGCCCGGCGCCGCCCTGCTGCCCGAGCAGCAGCGCGAACGCGTCTACCGCGGCACCGCCACCGTGACGTACGACACCGACCGCCGCGCCGGTTGCAGCTGGAAGACCGACGGCCCCGACGCCTCCCACCAGCTCACCATCGACTTCGAGCGCGTCGTCTCCTACGACCCCGCCGTCAGCGACGACGACCGCGCCCAGCAGGTGTACGCGGACAAGGAGGCCGCCGCCGACCTCCCCGCCACCGCCCCGCCGGCCCCGACCGCCACGCCCTCCCCCGCCGCCAAGGCGTCCCCGTCCGGGGCCGCGACCGGTGCGGCCACCGGGCCCGCGACCAAGCCCGCCACGGCCGGGGCGTCCGGCGCCCCCGCCACCGGCGCCACCGGCAGCCCCGCGCCCGAGGGCCTGGAACCGCGCGTACTGGCCGACCTCGCCGACGCGGCGTTCCTCGACGACGTCCTCGCCCGCGCCGGTTCGACCGCGCAGCACCGCACCGTGAGCGTGGTGTTCCGCACATCGAACGTCATCGTGACCATCCGGTACGGCGAGCAGCCCGCCCGGGTCACCGAGGTGCCGGACAGCAAGGAACTGCAGGAAAAGGCCCAGGGTCTGGCCCGGAACCTCGCAGAGAGCTTCGAGGAGTAGCCGCCCCCGGGCGGGCCGCCCCGCCCGGCGGCGGTGGCCCGCCCACCGCCGGGGGGCCTCCCCGCGGACGCGGCGACTCGGGCTACGGTGTCGGAACCGTAGACCGCAGGACCGCCGGACCGTACGACAAGCGACTGAAGGAACCATGCACCGATCAGCCCCGCGACTCACCCGCATACTCGCCTGCGCAGCCGTCCCGGTGATGCTCGTCGCCGCCGGCTGCTCGTCGGACTCCGACGGCAAGAGCGGCAAGAGCGGCACGACCGCGCAGTCACCGTCCGCCGCCTCCTCGCCGCAGCCCGCCGTGAAGCCCACGCCGACCGTCGCGCCGGCGAAGTACACCAAGCTCCCCGACGCCTGCAAGGCCATCACCGGGGACACCGTCGAGGACCTGGTGCCGGAGGTGAAGAACGAGAAGGGCACGCCCGGCAAGTCCACCGACACCGACAGCCGCGGCAGCTGCGCGTGGAACGGCCTGGACGACAAGGGCGTCAAGGGCTCGCAGTACCGCTGGCTCGACATCTCCCTCCTGCGCTACGAGTCGGACCCCTCGCTCGGCAGCGGTGAGCAGCGCGCCCAGGCGAACTACACCAAGGAGGTCGCCAAGGTGAAGGCGACCGAGGGTGCCACCGGCCTCAAGACCTCGCCCGCGGCGGGTGTCGGCAACGAGTCGACGGCCCTCAGCTACGGCCTGAAGAAGACGGAAGAGGACTTCAAGTACGCGGCGATCGTGACCCGTACGGAGAACGTGCTGATCACCGTCTCCTACAACGGCGCGGGTTACGCGGGCGCCACCACCCCGACCCCGTCCGACCTGATGGAGGACGCGGTCAAGGCCTCCAAGGAGGCGGTGGCCGCGGTCGCGGCGGCCAACAAGTAGCCGTATCCGGACCGTTTGCGGAGCCCGGACCTCCCCCGAGGTCCGGGCTCCGAACGCGTGTGCCAGGCTTTGCCCGCTCGGGTACGTCAAAGGGAGGGGATCGCGGGTGGCCGCGATGCAGCTGACACGCACGCACCGCATACTCATCGGCGTCGTCATCACCGGTGCGGTGATCATCGCCGGCATCGGTTTCGCCGGTTCGTACGCGGCCGTGCGCGAGCTGGCCGAGAAAAAAGGATTCGGCGACTTCTCGCTCGTCTTCCCCATCGGCATCGACGCCGGCATCTGCGTCCTGCTCGCCCTCGACCTGCTCCTGACCTGGCTGCGCATCCCCTTCCCCCTGCTGCGGCAGACGGCGTGGCTGCTGACGGCTGCGACGATCGCCTTCAACGGCGCGGCCTCCTGGCCGGACCCGCTCGGTGTGGGCATGCACGCCGTGATCCCGGTCCTGTTCGTGGTCGCGGTGGAGGCCGCACGGCACGCGATCGGCCGGATCGCCGACATCACGGCCGACAAGCACATGGAGGGGGTACGCCTCACCCGGTGGCTGCTCTCCCCGGTGCCCACGTTCCGGCTCTGGCGCCGGATGAAGCTGTGGGAACTGCGCTCCTACGAGCAGGTCATCAAGCTGGAGCAGGACCGGCTGATCTACCAGGCCCGCCTTCAGGCCCGTTTCGGCCGTGCCTGGCGCCGCCGGGCGCCGGTGGAGGCGCTGATGCCGCTGCGGCTGGCCAAGTACGGCGTGCCGCTCGCCGAGACCGCTCCGGCGGGCCTGGCCGCGGCGGGCATCGATCCGGTCCTGCTGCCGCCGAACCCCCTCCAGCAGACGGGCGCGGTGCCCGAACTGGAACTCCCGCAGCACCGGGCCGCGCAGGAGCACGACCAGCCGGCCCAGGCCCACCCCGACACCGCCGGGGCCCGGCCGGAGCCGCAGCCGCAGCCGGAATCCCTGCCCCGGCAGGACCCGGCCCCCGCGCCCGCCCAGGCCGCCCAGGCGCCCGGACCGGTAGCGGGCCCGGTCGCGGGCCCCGTCCCGGACCCCGGGTTCCCGCAGGCGGCGGGGCCCGAGCCCGAGGCGCCGTTCCAGCCCGAGGCCCCGCTCCAGCCCGAGGTCCCGCTCCAGCCCGAGCAGCCCGAAGTCCCGGTGCCCGCCAACCACGTGAGCCCCTGGTTCGCCGCCGCGCAGCTGCCGCAGGAGTCCCCCGAGCGCGGTTACGCCCCGCCCTACGCGGAAGCCGGACCCACCGAGCCCGCCGGACCCACCGGTCCCGGGCCCGCCGGTCCCGCCGATCAGCCGGCCGCCCCCGACGCCGAGCCGGCCCCCGGTGCCGAGCCGGTGCCCGAGGGGGCGGCGGAGATCGCCGGCCCGGACGCCGAGGAGTTCAGGCGCCTGGTGTACCCGGTGTTCAAGCAGTTCGTCGACGAGAACAGCGACTGGCCCAGCGTCGAGGCCCTGACCTTCCACCTCGCCGACCGCCACGGCATCCGCCACCCGCTCGGCGCCGTCCTGCTGCGCCGCCTGCTGCCCGAGTTCAAGAAGCGCTACCAGGCGCAGCTGGCCGCCGACCACATCGCGTAACCGCCGGGCCCACCGAGCGGCCCCAGGCCGGGCGGCACACCGGCGGGCGGGCACACCAGCCGCACTCCGGCCGTCGGCTCAGCGCCGCGCGCCCGACTTCCCCGTCTCCCCGTACACGGCGAGGACCGCGCCGAGGACGGCCAGGGCGGCGTACCCGGCGGTCGGAATCTCCCACCACTGGTGCAGCAGGCCCCAGGGCTGGTCCCCGAAGGTCCGCCCGAAGAAGCCGAGCACGCCCTGGACGCCGGTGACCCAGCCGATGATCGCCACTGTCTGTCTCATGGGATCCACGGTCCCGCGGCCGGCGCCGGGAGTCGTCCTGCGCCGGGGTGAGACGCGGGTCGTCCGAAGGATGCAGTGAACGGCCGGAGGGCCCCCACCTCCAGGTGGGAGCCCTCCGTCCGTCGCACCGCACGCCTCACGCGCGGCGCCCCGCGTGGCGATGCGGGCCGCGCGTCACGCGCCGAGCAGCTTGCGCACCCGGTCGGCGCCCACCGCCAGCAGCAGCGTGGGCAGTCGCGGGCCGGTGTCCCGGCCGACCAGCAGCTGGTAGAGCAGGGCGAAGAAGGTGCGCTGGGCGACCTTCAGTTCCGGCGTCGGCTTCGCCTCCGGGTCGAGACCCGCCATCACCTTCGGCACTCCGTAGACGAGCGTGGTCAGCCCGTCCAGCGACCAGTGGCTGTCCAGGCCCTCCAGCAGCAGGCGCAGGGACTCGCGCCCCTCGTCGTCCAGCGAGCCGAGCAGCTCGCCGTCGGGCTCGGAGCGGACGATGGTGCGCTGGTCGGCCGGGACCTGGGTGGAGATCCAGTTCTCGGCGCGGTCCAGCCGCGGCCGGGCCTCGTCGAGCGAGGACAGCGGGTTCGCCGGGTCCAGCTCGCTCAGGATGCGCAGCGTCTGCTCGTCGTGCCCCGCCGTGATGTCGACGACCGAGGCGAGCGTCCGGTACGGCAGCGGGCGCGGCGTGCGCGGCAGCTCGCCGGCGGCCGTGCGGACCGCGCGGGAGTGGGCGGCGGCGTCGGCGGGCAGCACGCTGCCGTCGGCGACCTTCGCCTCCAGCTTGTCCCACTCGTCGTAGAGCCGCTGGATCTCCTGGTCGAAGGCGATCTTGAAGGCCTGGTTCGGCTTGCGGCGCGCGTACAGCCAGCGCAGCAGCGGGGCCTCCATGATCCGGAGCGCGTCGGCCGGGGTGGGCACGCCGCCCTTGGAGGAGGACATCTTCGCCATGCCCGAGATGCCGACGAACGCGTACATGGGACCGATCGGCTGGACGCCGTCGAACACCTCGCGCACGATCTGCCCGCCCACGACGAAGGACGACCCGGGCGAGGAGTGGTCGACGCCGCTGGGCTCGAAGATCACGCCCTCGTACGCCCAGCGCATCGGCCAGTCGACCTTCCAGACCAGCTTGCCGCGATTGAACTCGCTGAGCTTCACCGTCTCGGAGAAGCCGCAGGCGCAGGTGTACGCCATCTCCGTCGACCCGTCGTCGTACGAGGTGACGGTCGTCAGGTCCTTGCCGCACTGTCCGCAGTACGGCTTGTACGGGAAGTAGCCCCCGGCGCCGCCGGAGCCGTCGTCCTCGCCCGCCGCGCCGGACCCCTCCGCGGCCTCCAGCTCGGCCTCGTCGACCGGCTTCTGCTGCTGCTTCTTCGGCTTGCCGGTCGCCTTGTCCTTCGTCCGGTACCGGTCGAGGATCGCGTCGATCGCGCCCCGGTGCCGCATGGCGTGCAGGATCTGCTCGCGGTAGGCGCCGGAGGTGTACTGCTCGGTCTGGCTGATCCCGTCGTACTCGACGCCCAGCTCGGCCAGCGACTCGATCATCCCGGCCTTGAAGTGCTCCGCCCAGTTCGGGAACGGGGAGCCGGACGGGGCCGGGACGGACGTCAGCGGCTTGCCGATGTGCTCGGCCCACGACTCGTCCACGCCCGCGATGCCGGCCGGCACCTTGCGGTACCGGTCGTAGTCGTCCCAGGAGATCAGGTGGCGGACCTCGTGGCCCCGGCGCCGGATCTCGTCGGCGACCAGGTGCGGGGTCATGACCTCGCGGAGGTTGCCCAGGTGGATGGGGCCCGAGGGCGACAGGCCGGAGGCGACCACGACCGGTTTCCCAGGCGCACGTCGCTCCGATTCGGCGATGACCTCGTCCGCGAAACGGGAGACCCAGTCGGTCTCGGTGCTGCTCTGAGCCACGATCGGCACGTCCTTGATTCCTTGGGATTCTCGAAGCCTGGCGTAAGACATTCTCCCAGACGGAACAACGTCCCCCGAGGTTGTCCACAGCCCGGGCAAAGGCACGACAAAGAGCTTGCGGACCCGTGGGACACTTGACAACCGGAATAAGCATTCACCACCACGACAGGAACGGAAGCTCATGGCCTCGGTCCCTTCCCTCGCTTCGACCGTGCAGCAGCGCCTCGCGGACGCCCTCACGGCAGCCCTGCCGGAGGCCGGCTCCGCCGACCCCCTGCTGCGACGGAGCGACCGGGCCGACTTCCAGGCCAACGGCATCCTGGCGCTGGCCAAGAAGCTCAAGGGCAACCCGCGCGAGCTGGCGGCCAAGGTCGTCGAGGCGATCGGCGCCGACGACGTCTGCAAGGACATCGAGGTGTCGGGCCCCGGCTTCCTCAACATCACCGTCGCCGACAAGGCGATCACCGAGACCCTCGCCGCCCGTGCCGCCGACGACCGCCTCGGCGTGCCGTACGCGGAGAAGACCGGCACGACCGTCATCGACTACGCCCAGCCGAACGTGGCGAAGGAGATGCACGTCGGGCACCTGCGCTCCGCCGTGATCGGCGACGCCATGGTCAAGATCATGGAGTTCGCGGGCGAGAAGGTGATCCGCCGCCACCACATCGGCGACTGGGGCACCCAGTTCGGCATGCTCATCCAGTACCTGATGGAGCACCCGCACGAGCTGGACCACAAGGACGCGGACGTCTCCGGCGAGGAGGCGATGAGCAACCTCAACCGCCTCTACAAGGCGGCCCGTGCGCTGTTCGACTCCGACGAGGAGTTCAAGGCCCGCTCCCGGGACCGTGTGGTGGCGCTCCAGTCGGGCGACGAGGAGACCCTCGCGCTCTGGCAGCGGTTCGTCGACGAGTCGAAGATCTACTTCTACTCGGTCTTCAACAAGCTGGACATGGAGATCGCCGACCCGGACGTGGTCGGCGAGTCCGGGTACAACGACATGCTCGACGAGACGTGCCGCCTGCTGGAGGAGTCCGGCGTCGCCGTCCGCTCCGAGGGCGCCCTGTGCGTGTTCTTCGACGACGTGAAGGGCCCGGACGGCAACCCGGTCCCCCTGATCGTCAAGAAGTCCAACGGCGGCTACGGCTACGCGGCCACCGACCTGTCGGCGATCCGCGACCGGGTCCAGAACCTGGGCGCGGACACCCTGGTGTACGTCGTGGACGCCCGCCAGTCGCTCCACTTCAAGATGGTCTTCGAGACCGCCCGCCGCGCGGGCTGGCTGGGCGACCAGGTGCACGCCGTGCAGCTCGCCTTCGGCACGGTCCTCGGCAAGGACGGCAAGCCGTTCAAGACCCGTGAGGGCGAGACGGTGCGGCTGGTCGACCTGCTGGACGAGGCGATCGACCGGGCGGCGGCCGTGGTCCGCGAGAAGGCCCAGGACCTCACCGAGGACGAGATCGCCGAGCGTGCCGCCCAGGTCGGCATCGGCGCGATCAAATACGCGGACCTTTCCACCTCCGCGTCCCGGGACTACAAGTTCGACCTGGACCAGATGGTGTCGCTCAACGGCGACACGTCCGTCTACCTCCAGTACGCGTACGCCCGGATCAAGTCGATCATCCGCAAGGCCGGCGACGCCGAGCCCGCCGCCCACCCGGACATCGCCCTGGCCCCGGCCGAGCGCGCCCTCGGCCTGCACCTGGACCGGTTCGCGGAGACCCTGACCGAGGTCGCGTCCTCGTACGAGCCGCACAAGCTGGCCGCGTACCTGTACCAGCTGGCGTCCCACTACACGACGTTCTACTCGGAGTGCCCGGTCCTCAAGGCGGACACCCCCGAGCAGGTCGAGAACCGCCTGTTCCTGTGCGAGCTGACGGCCCGCACCCTCCACCAGGGCATGGCGCTGCTCGGCATCCGCACCCCCGAGCGCCTCTGACCCAGCCGTGACCGGTCGCCGCACCTCAGGGGCGCGGCGACCGGAACGGCCCGCTCAGGGCTGCGGCGACCGGAACGGCCCGGGCCTCAGCCCTCGTTCGGGACGTGCGGGATCCACCCGCTGCCGCCGAGGGGGTAGTCGAAGGCCGGACGGCCGCCGATGGCGCTCGTGGTGAACGGCCGCCCGTGGTCGTCGACCCTCAGCGTCCCGCGCCGGTCCCCGCTGCTCCACTCCAGCTCCAGGTACCAGCGCACGGCGTGCCCGGCCGTGTGCGCGGTGACCCGCAGCATCTGCGGATCGTTCGCGGACACCTTGTACGGGAAGTCGACCGCGGGGATCTCCCGGTCGCCCTGCCGTCCCGCGACGGACACGGCCCGCGGGCGCGCCACGTCCAGGTTGACGTCGAAACTCCGTGGCGTCATCTCGCCACCGCACCCGACGCCCATCGTGTACGCGTTCCACGGCAGCGGCGCGTCCTTCCCCACCACCCGTACGTGCAGGGCGTGGAGCACCACCGTCTCGTCGCCGGTGCTCTGCACGGCCAGGTCCATCATCATGTCGCCGCCGGGCGCCCCGCCCAGGGCGGTCACCCAGCCCCGCGCGTCCTGCTCCGACGGCGGCGGCGGGACCTGCGCGGGCGGCCGGTCCACCACGTACACCTGGCTGCACGGGTCGCGCCAGACGTACGGCTGTACGTCCACGGCCAGCGGTACGCCCCGGTCGCGCGGCCGGTCCGGTACCGCCGCCCCGGGGGCCGGGGCCCCGGACGGCGCGGCGGACGGCGGGGTGCCGGCGGCGGTCGGGGTGGGCGCGCCGGACGGGACGGAGGCGGACGGCGAGGACGGCGCCGGCGTGCTCGGGCGCGGGCCCGGCCGCGGGGAGCCGGACGGGCCGGCGGCACCGGAGGCCGCGGCGCGCCCGGCGGGGCCCGCCGCGGTGCCGGGGCCCTGCGGGTGCCCGGAGTTCAGGGTCACCGCGAGCGCGGTGGTGGCGGTCAGCACGACGACGGCCGCCGCGGCGGCCACGAGCCTGCCCCGCCGCCGGGAGCGGGGCGGGCCGGACGTCGCAGAGGACGCCGGCGCCAGCACGGCCACGGGGTCGTCACCCGGATCACCGGAAGAACCGTCCCCGCCCGCCGGGCCGCGCCCGTCGTCCCCCGGAGAGCGGTCCGCACCCCCCGAGCCTTCTTCCTCGCCTGGAGAACCGCCCGAGCCCGCCGAGCCGCGCCCCTCCTCCCCCGGAGCACCGCCCCCGTCCCCCGGACCGCGCCGCCCGTCGTCCTCCGAAGCGCCGGCAGCCGCCGCCACAGGCTCGTCCACGCTCTCCCGCCCGGCATCCCCCGGGGGCTCCTCCGCTCGGAGCTCGGCGCCGTCCCGCCGCTCGGCGGACGGCGCCTCCACGGCCGCCCCCTGTACCGCGGCCACCTCCTGCGCCACGGCCGCCTCCCGTGCCACGGCCGCCCCCTGCGCCGCGGCGCGCCCGCGACGCCGGGCGTCGTCCGCGACGATCCACCGCCGGTGCAGGGCCACCATCTCGTCGCGGGACGCCCCGCAGAGCCGCGCGAGCCGCTCCACCGGGGCGAACTCCGTCGGGACGGCGTCCCCGTTGCAGTACCGGTGCAGTGTCGAGGTGCTCATGTGCGCCCGCTTGGCGAGCGAGCCGTAACTCAGCCCGGAGCGCTCCTTCAGCCCGCGCAACGCCTCCGCGAAGCCTTCCGTCTCGGTCCCCACCCCAACCAACCCTCCACCGCACCATCCCGGAACAGCGTTCCAGGCACTCAACGAACCTGCAGGTCAAAGCCGTTCCGGCGTTCCAGCGTTCCCCATTGTCCCGTGCCGATTGCCCGTGGATCACGCCGCCGGGCACGGTGTGTCCGGCACCACCGAGAGGGGGATCCCGATGCGGCCGCACCGCCGCCTCCACCTCGTCGACGCCTGCGCCGTCGCCGTACTGATCGCCTGCACGGCGGTCGTCGTCGCGCTGATCAACCGTCACTGACCGCACACCCACGGGGAGAACGAACCACCATGCGCACCTTCCGCACCCGCACCACCGCCGCCGCCGTCACCGCCGTCCTGGCCGCGCTGTCGCTGACCGCCTGCCAGAACGACGACGCCTCCGGCGCGGCCGGCCCCTCCGCCCCCGCCTCCGCCGCACCGGCGACCACCGCCCCGGCCCCGGGCGGGTCCGCCGCGGGCGGGGCGAGCCGGACCCCGGCGACCGGCGGCGCGACCGGCGCGACCGGCACGAGCGGCGGCACGACCGCCCGGCCGTCGGCCGACGGTCCGGGCGCCGGGAAGGGCTCCACCACCGGCGGCGCGGCCACGAAGGCCCCGTCCGAGGGCGCACCCGTCACCGAGCCCTGCGGAGCCGACGTCAAGGTCACCTACACCCCCGTGAGCCGCCCCCTGAACCACGGTCTCCTCACCCTGACCAACACCGGCTCGCAGCCCTGCGCCGCCTACCACGCGCCGCTGCTCCGCTTCGACGACGGCCAGGCCGCCACCCCCGTCAACGACTCCAGCAGGCCCCAGGCGGTCGTTACCCTCTCCCCCGGCGCGGCGGCATACGCGTCCATCACGCTGGCCGCGGCCGACGGGAGCGGCAGCGACGGCGGCACGGTCCGCAAGCTCGCGGTGCACTTCGCCCCGCGCAGCGGCGAAGGGTCGACGGACGCCGACCCGGCGGTGATCGCGCTGCCCTCGGGGACGTACACCGACACGTCGGCGACCGTCACCCACTGGCAGAGCTCCATGGACGACGCCCTGATGTACTGACCCGCCCCGCACGTCCGGGGCCACGTGAGCCGGCGCCGCGCCAGGACGGCGCGGCGCCCCTCACGCACCAGAAGGTAAGTACCTGACCAGATAGTGGGTACTTGTCGGAAGTTCAGCGGCGGACGAGGATCGGGACATCCCACCGGACAGCCCTTCGAGGAGCACACCCATGTCCCCGTCCACACCTTCCTCCCCTTCCCCCTCGCCCGCGATCTCCCCGTCCTCCCCCTCCGCCACGGCCCCGCCGTCCGCCGCTCCCGTCTCCGTGCTGGGCCTCGGCATGATGGGCACCGCCCTCGCCACCGCCCTCGTCCGCGCCGGACACCCGGTCACGGTCTGGAACCGCACCCCCGCCAGGACCGGACCGCTCGTCGCCCAGGGCGCCACGTCGGCCGGCACGCCCGCCGATGCGGTCGCCGCGAGCCCCCTCGTCGTCCTGTGCCTCCTCGACAACGCCAACGTCCACGAGGTCCTCGACACCCTCGGCGACAGCGTCTCGGGCCGGACCCTGGTCAACCTCACCAACGGCACCCCGACCCAGGCCCGCGAACTGGCCGCCCGGGCCGCCGAGCGCGGCGCCCGCTACATCGACGGCGGCATCATGGCCGTACCGCAGATGATCGCCGGCCCGCACGCCTACGTCCTCTACAGCGGCGACGAGGAGGCGTACCGGGCGCACCGGGCGACCCTCGCCGCGTTCGGCGGCACCACCTGGACCGGCACGGACCCCGGCCTGGCGGCGCTCCACGACCTCGGCCTGCTCACCGGCATGTACGGCATGGTCATCGGCGTCCTCCAGGCCTTCGCCCTCGTCCGTACGGAGAACATCCGGGCCGCCGACTTCGCCGAGCCGCTCGTCACCTGGATCGGGGCCATGCTCGCCGGCGCCCCCGAGTGGGCCAGGGCCATCGACGCGGGCGAGCACCTCACCGACGTCTCCAGCATCGCCGTCAACCAGGCGGCCTTCCCCAACTTCCTTGCGGCGTACCGCGACCAGGGCATCAGCGGCGAACTGTTCGCGCCGTTCCAGAAGCTCCTCGACCGGGCCATGGCCGAGGGGCACGCGGAGGACGGCCTGTCCCGCCTCACGGACCTGCTCCGCAACGAATGAGCCACCTGTGACCCGCCTGCCCCCATGCGCCCCCGTTGCGCCCACCGGCGGGGGCGCCGGACGGGACAGGATGCCTGCGGCGAACCCGGCCGGCAGGAGGACCGCATGCAGGGCATGACCAGCTTCGACGACATCTACGACCGCCCCGACCCGCGCGCCTACTTCACCCGCCTGGCGCCACTGTCGTACGAGATCCCCCACCACGCCCAGGCCGTCTTCCGGCGCACCGCCGCCGAGCGCCGGCTCGCGGACTCCGGCTCCGCCGTGCTCGACCTGTGCTGCTCGTACGGCATCAACGCCGCCCTGCTCAACCACGACCTGACCCTCGCCGACCTCTACGCCCACTACACCGGCCCCGAGGCGCGCGAGCTGACGACCGCCGAACTCATCGACCGGGACAAGGCGTTCTACGCCTCCAGGCGCCGCCCCGACGCCGTGCCCGTCATCGGCCTGGACATCGCGCGCAACGCCCTCGACTACGCCCAGGCGGTCGGCCTCCTCGACGCCGTCCACCCCGACAACCTCGAAGAGCACGCGCCCTCCCCGGCACTGGGCGCGGCGATGGCCGACGCCGGCCTCATCACCTGCACCGGCGGCGGCACGTTCCTCAGCCGCCGCACCTTCGCCGCGCTCCTCGAATGCGCCCGCCGCCCGGTCTGGGTCAGCGCGTTCGTCCTGCGCACCGTCCCGTACGCGCCCGTCGCCTCCTGCCTCGCGGGCTTCGGCCTCACCACCCGCTCCGAGCCGGAACGCACGTACCCCCAGCGGGCCTTCACCGGCCCGCAGGAGCGGCGCGCCGCCGTCTCCGCCGCACGCCTCGCCGGGCTGGACCCCACGGGCCGCGAGGCGGACGGCCACCACCACGCCGTCCTGTACGAATCGCGGCCCTGAGCGTTGTCAGTGGCGGCCCCTAAGGTCGTTCCATGGTCATCAACCCGAACGCGCTGGGCCTGGACCTGCCGCCCGGCACCCTGCGCGTCCAGCCGTCGCTCTGGTACGCGGACGAGCCCGCCACGCCCGGCACCTGGGCACGTCTCCTCCCCGCCCGGGACGCCACCGGGATGCAGCCGGTGCTGCTCACCGAGACCCAGTTCCTCCACCCGAGCCAGGTGGCCGACCCCGACGACCACGACCCGGCCACGACGCTGGCCGACCTGTGGCAGCTGGCCCAGGAGGAGGACGACGACGCCTCGCCCGAGCCCTGGCCGGGCCTCGCCCCGCCCATGCCGGGCGGCACCGACCCGGAGGACGCCGCCGCCCGCACGGCGGCCGAACTGGCGGGCGACGAGGACTGGTTGAAGGGCACCCGCGGCGCCCTGGTCCCGGCCCGCCGCAGCGCCGACATCCTCGCCGTCCTCGGCTGGGGCGGCGCGGCCGCCCACGCCGACGCCGTCCGGCTCTCCGCCGTCCTGCGCTCCTGGGAGGACCGGTTCGGCATACGGCTCGTGGGCCTCGGCCCCGACCTCCTCACCGTCTCCGTCGCCGCCCCGCCCCGCACCATGGCCGACGCCCTCGCCGTGGCGGCCGAGCACCTCGCCTTCTGCCCCGACGGCGTCCGGGACGACTACGCGTCGCTCCACGCCTACGCCGCCGAGGAGGTGCTCGACCGACAGGACTGGACGTTCTGGTGGGACTGATCCGTCCCCGGTGTCATCCGGGCGCGGCACAAAGGGAGTTCAGACGGATGGAGAGGCGCCGCTCCGTCATGTCCGACCGCACGCGACACCCGAGGAGTCCCGTAACCATGACCCGGATGAAGACGTACGCCACAGGCCTGTGCGTGGTGGCCGCGCTGGCGGCGTCGCCGACCGTGGCGTCCGCCATCACCGCGCCGGCCCCCGCACCCGCGGCCCCCGCTGCCCGCACCGTCACGGCCGCCCCCGCGCCCACCGCCCCCGCACCCGCCGCGCCCGCCCTGCCCGCGGCGAAGGGGCCGTCGGCCCAGGTCCGCACCGTGGCACCCGGCGAGCGGGTCCACGCCGGGCACGGGGTGAGGCTGTGGCTCACCGAGGAGGGCAAGCACTGGTCCACCCCCGGCGGCGGGGAGAACTTCCGCAGCGTCACCGACGGCAACCTCGACCTGACCACCCCGGGCGTCACCCACCAGGCGGAGGGCGGCACCAAGCGCGTGTTCCACTCCGGCGTCCATTACGGCACCGAGGACGCGGCCCGCGTCACGCTCACCGACGAGACCGGCAGGACCACCGACGCCGCCCTCGTCGAGCTGGCCGGCGAGCCCGGCTGGGGCGCCTGGTACGTCACCACGCCGGCCGGCGCCGCGACCCACACCGTCACGCTGCTCGACAGCGCCGGACGGGTCCTCGCGCAGCTGCCCGGCCGCGCCTCCTGATCCTCCCGAGCCGACGGCAGGGCCCGACACGGGGCGGGCCCTGCCGCCACCACCCCCACCGCCGAGGGCGAGGACCGTCACCGTGCCGCAGGACAACACCGCCGACACCGCCGGCACCGCCGACTTCGCCGACTTCGCCACGGCGGCCTGGCCCCGCCTGGTGCGCACGGCCCGGCTCCTCACCGGTGACTTCCACGAGGCGGAGGACCTGGTGCAGACGACGCTCGCGAAGGTCTACGCGCGCTGGCGGCGGATACCGCGCGACGAGGTCGACCTGTACGTGCGCCGCGCCCTGATCAACAACAACCTCAGCCGTCTGCGCAAGAAACGCGTCGTGCACCTGCTGACACCGTTCCTGCCCGAGAGGGCCCACCGCTCGCACGCCGAGTCGGTCGAGCAGCACACGGTCCTGTGGCAGGCGCTGCGGGACCTGTCCCCCCGCCAGCGGGCCGTGATGGTCCTGCGGTACTGGGAGGACCTCAACGAACAGGACATCGCCGAGGTGCTCGACTGCTCGGTCGGCACCGTCAAGACCCACGCCAGGCGGGGCCTGGAGGCACTGCGCGCCCACACCGCCCTCACCGGGCACGAGCCCCCGGCACCCGCGGCACCCGCCACCCCCGCCCCCGCGTCTCCCGGAGCGAACCGATGAACCCGACCGAGGAAGCCCGGCTGCGCGAGGCGTTCGCCGACGCGGCCGACGGCGTCACGCCCGGCCCCGTCCCGCTCGCGGCGGTCGTACGGTCGGGGCGCGCCCGCCACCGGCGCCGCACGGCGGGGCTCGCGGCCTGCTGCGGCCTGTTGGTGGCCGCACTGGCCGTCACCGCGCACCGGTTCGTCCTCCCCGTGCAGGACCCGCCCGCCGCGGCGCCGGCCGCACCTACGGCGAGCCCGCCGCCGGCCCCGCCCGAAGCCGCCCGGCCCCGGATCGTCCGACCGGGCGAGCGCGTCCGGGCCGCTCCCGACGTGCTCCTGTGGCTGACCGCGCAGGGCAAGCACTGGTCCGCGCCCGACGGCGGGGAGAACTTCCGCAGCGTCACCGACGGCAACCTGGACCTGGCCTCGCCCGGCATCACCCACCAGGCCGAGGGCCGCGCCCGCGGCGTGTTCCACTCGGGCATCTACTACGGCACCAAGGCCCCCGCCCGCGTCGAGATCGGGAACACCGCCGCCGCCCTCCTCGAACTGCCCGGCTCACCGGGCTGGGGCGTCTGGTACGCCACGACGCCGTCCGCCGACCCGGGCGTCACCCTCTACGACGGTGCCGGCCGGGTCCTCGCGCAGCTGCCCGGCCGCGCGACGCCGTAGGTCGTGTCCGCGAAGTCTCGCCCGGCCCGCCCTCCGGGCGGACACCGATACCGTGCGGAAACTCCCTAGCCCTGGCGGCCGAGCCGCTGGGCGACCTCCGTCGCCCAGTAGGTGAGGATCATCTGCGCGCCCGCCCGCCTGATGCCGGTCAGGGACTCCAGGATCGCCTTGTCCCGCTCGATCCAGCCCTTCTCCGCGGCGGCCTCGATCATCGCGTACTCACCGCTGATCTGGTACGCCGCGACGGGCACGTCCACCGCGTCCGCGACCTTCGCCAGCACGTCGAGGTAGGGCCCGGCCGGCTTGACCATCACCATGTCGGCGCCCTCCTCCAGGTCCAGCGCCAGCTCCCGCATCGACTCGCGCAGGTTGGCCGCATCCTGCTGGTAGGTCTTCCGGTCGCCCTTCAGCGACGAGCCGACCGCCTCGCGGAACGGGCCGTAGAACGCGGAGGCGTACTTCGCCGTGTAGGCGAGGATCGCCACGTCCTCCTTGCCGATGGTGTCCAGGGCGTCCCGGACCACCCCGACCTGTCCGTCCATCATCCCGCTGGGCCCCACCACGTGGACGCCCGCGTCCGCCTGGACCTGCGCCATCTCGGCGTACCGCTCCAGCGTCGCGTCGTTGTCGACCCGCCCCTCGGCGTCCAGCACACCGCAGTGCCCGTGGTCCGTGTACTCGTCCAGGCACAGGTCCGACATGATCACCAGATCGTCCCCGACCTCGGCCCGCACGTCGCGGATGGCGGCCTGGAGGATCCCGTCCGGATCGGTCCCCGCCGTCCCGAGCGCGTCCTTCTTCGCGTCCTCCGGCACACCGAAGAGCATGATCCCGGACACCCCTGCCTCGACCGCCTCCGCGGCGGCCTTCCGCAACGTGTCCCGGGTGTGCTGCACGACCCCCGGCATCGCCGAGATCGGCACCGGCTCGCTCACGCCCTCCCGCACGAACGCGGGCAGGATCAGATCGGCCGGGTGGAGCCGCGTCTCCGCGACCATCCGCCGCATCACGGGAGTCGTCCGCAGCCGCCGCGGCCGCGCACCGGGGAAGGATCCGTACGAAGTCATACGCCCACGCTACGCCCGCGCCACCCGTGCCTTTGCCGACGCCGAGTCGGCCGCGCCACCGCGCGGGCCGCCACCGGCCGGGGCCACCGCCGGACACCGTGTCCCGGCCGCGACCACACCGCCGTCGGAGGGACACAGACCGTGCGCAGGCGGAGGCGCTGCCCGCGTGGGGCCAATTGTCGGTGCGGGTGGTTAGCCTGCGCGGGTGACGCAGACGCCCGGTGACGACCGCCGCCTTCCGCCCGCCCTCGCCGACATGGCCCGCGTGGGCTTCGACTACGACGGGGGCGAGGGCATCGACTTCGAGCCGTACGACGCCTTCGACTCCGCCGAGGAGACCACTGACTGGTTCCGCCACTGGACGGGCAACCACGACCTGGACGGCGACGCCTACCGCGTCTTCGGCCAGGACGGCTCCGGCGGTCTCGCGGCCGTCTGGTGCGCCCGGCCGGGGCGGCCCCTCACCGAGCAGCCGGTGGTGTTCCTGGGCTCGGAGGGCGAGAGCTGCGTGGTCGCGGGGAACCTGTCCGACTTCCTGTGGGTGCTGGCCGAGGGCGTCGGACCGCTGGAGTCCGTGCTGTACGGGATCCCCGAGCCCCGTCCGAGCGCGCCCCGCGCCGCGCTGACCGAGGTCGCCGAGCGGCACGCGACCACCCCGTGCCGCCCGGCCCGCGACATCATCGCCGCGGCCCGCGCGGAGTTCCCCACCTTCGCCGACGACCTCGACGCCCTGTGCCGCTGACGTCCCACTGACGAGTTCGGTCCCTGAGGCCGTGCGAGCGCCGTCGGGCACGGGTGGTGGCAGTAGCTTCCGTGGCCGGTACTCCATCAGCGGGGCCGCGCAGCGCAGCGGCTCACTCAGCCGGCCGGACGTTCAGCTCGGCCCACACGGTCTTGCACGGCACTGGGCCGTGCCGCACACCCCAGCGGTCCGCCAGCTCCTCGACCAGCACCAGCCCGTACCCGGACTCCCCCAGTACCTCGTCGGCGAGCCGCCCCCGTACCGGCGTCCGGTCGCCCCGCGTGTCGGTGACCTCGACGCACAGCGTGCCCGAGCCGGTGAGGGCCAGGGTGAGGCGGAAGCTCCGCCCCGGCACCCGGCCGTGCAGCACCGCGTTGGCGGCGAGCTCGGCGACGACCAGCAGGGCGGCATCCGACTCGGCGCCCCACTCCCGCAACCGCTCGGCCGCGAGCAGCCGGGCGAGCCGGGCACCGCGCCGGGTGGCGGAGAGCGGTACGGAGAACCGGTGCAAGGGGTCGGCGCACAGCGGGCCGACGGCAGCGCTTTCACGAGTCACGTCCTCCAGCGTGTCCGCGCCCGTCCCGCCCGGTGAAGGACGGCCGCCCGTGCGGCTCCCCGTTGTCCGCGCCTGGCCCGGCCTTGTCCGGGCCGTCCGGCGTGACCGGGCCCGGCAACCCGGGTTGTACGGAGAAGGCCGAAGCGGAGGGAGGGGCAGACGTGATCGACGGGGACTCGTGTCTGGACGACGAGGAGGCGGGCGCTGTGATGCGCGCGGTCGCCCGCCAGCTGAAGCTGTGGCGCGAGGCGGCCGGCCTCACCCAGGCCGGGTTCGGCCGCGCCATCGGCTACGGCGAGGAACTGGTCTCCTCGGTGGAGCGGGGGCGGCGCATCCCGCGCCCCGAGTACCTGGACGCGGCGGACGAGGCCCTGGGCGCAGGGGGCAAGGTCGCGGCGCTGAAGGAGGAACTGGCGGAGGCCAGGTACCCGAAGAAGGTCCGGGACGTGAAGCGCCTGGAGGCGGAAGCGGTCGAGATCTGCTCCTACAACAACTCGGTCGTCGACGGACTGTTGCAGACGGAGGAGTACGCGCGGGCGGTGTTCGCTTCCCGCAGGCCGCCTTACACCGAAGGCCAACTGGAACAGCAGGTAGCCGCTCGAATGGCTCGCCAGACGATCGTGGGTAACACAACAGCCAGGCCACTCTTCAGCTTTGTACTGTGCGAGGCGACTCTGCGCCGACTGATCGGAGGCAGGATGGTGATGCGCGAGCAACTCGAACGGTTGTCGGAAGTAGCTCGGCTCCGAAACGTCGACCTGCAAGTCCTGCCTCTCACCCGAGAGGAGAACTCAGGACTCGACGGCTCGTTCCGACTGCTCAAACTCAGGGACGGAGGAGCCGTGGGACTCAGCGAAGCACCGCTCACGAGCCGTGTCTTCTCGGTCCCCAAAGAAACCACGGCTCTCGACATGCGCTATGGGATCATCCGGGCGCAAGCTCTCACACCACGAGAGTCGCTCGACCTCATCGAGAAACTGCGGGGAGAGACATGAGCCTCAGGTCATCCGACGGAGCTGGTCCCGAGCTGGAGTGGATAAAGAGCAGCTACAGCACAGCGGACGGCCCGTCCTGCGTCGAGGTGGCGACCACCCCCGACCACATCCTCGTCCGCGACTCCAAGAATGCCACCGGCCCCCGCCTCACCCTCGCCCCCACCACCTGGGCGGCCTTCCTGCCGTACGCCTCCGGGCACTGACGACTGCGTACGCACGCGGCCCGCACCCGGCTGACCGAGGTGCGGGCCGAGTCCGCGTTCAGTCGGTGACGGGGGCTCTCCTGCACCGAGCCCGTCTGCACGGAGCGGCGACCACCTCCGGCACACGCCGACGGGGTGGAGCGCATCCATCCGGATTCCCTCCACCCCGAAACCGATCAGCGGCCGATGAGGAGCCGATCAGGTCGTACGCCGCCGCCGCGCGCCCGGGCGGCGCTCGCTCGGCCGGGTGACCGGGTCGCCGGCCTCCAGGGCGGCGGCCCGGCGCCGGAGCCCGAACTCGGCGAGCGCCTCGGCCAGCTTGTGCACGGACGGTTCGGGCGACAGCACGTCCACCCGCAGCCCGTGCTCCTCCGCCGTCTTGGCGGTGGCGGGACCGATGCAGGCGATGACGGTCACGTTGTGCGGCTTGCCGGCGATGCCGACCAGGTTCCGCACCGTGCTCGACGACGTGAACAGCACCGCGTCGAAGCCACCGCCCTTGATGGCCTCCCGCGTCTCGGCCGGCGGCGGCGAGGCGCGCACGGTCCGGTAGGCGGTGACGTCGTCGACCTCCCAGCCGAGCTCGATCAGCCCCGCGACCAGCGTCTCCGTGGCGATGTCGGCCCGCGGCAGGAAGACGCGGTCGATCGGGTCGAAGACCGGGTCGTACGGCGGCCAGTCCTCCAGCAGCCCGGCCGCGGACTGCTCGCCGCTCGGCACCAGGTCCGGCTTCACACCGAACTCGACCAGCGAGGCGGCGGTCTGCTCGCCCACGGCCGCCACCTTGATGCCGGCGAAGGCACGGGCGTCGAGCCCGTACTCCTCGAACTTCTCGCGCACCGCCTTCACCGCGTTGACCGACGTGAAGGCGATCCACTCGTAGCGCCCGGTGACCAGGCCCTTGACGGCGCGCTCCATCTGCTGCGGCGTACGCGGCGGCTCGACGGCGATGGTCGGGACCTCGCTCGGCACGGCGCCGTAGGACCGGAGCTGGTCGGAGAGCGACGCCGCCTGCTCCTTGGTGCGCGGCACGAGGACCTTCCAGCCGAACAGCGGCTTGGACTCGAACCACGCGAGCTGGTCGCGCTGGGCGGCGGCGCTGCGCTCACCGACCACGGCTATGACCGGCTGGTGGCCGTCCGGCGACGGCAGCACCTTCGCCTGCTTCAGCACCTGCGCGATGGAGCCCAGCGTCGCGGTCCAGGTCCGCTGCCGGGTCGTCGTGCCGGCCACCGTGACGGTCAGCGGGGTGTCGGGCTTACGGCCCGCCGACACCAGCTCACCGGCGGCGGCGGCCACGGAGTCGAGCGACGTCGACACGACCACGGTCCCGTCCGACGCCCCCACCTCCGTCCAGCACCGCTCGCTCGCGGTCCGGGCGTCCACGAAGCGCACGTCCGCGCCCTGCGCGTCCCGCAGCGGCACACCCGCGTACGCGGGCACGCCGACGGCCGCGGCGACACCGGGCACGACCTCGAAGGGGATGCCCTCGGCGGCGCACGCAAGCATCTCGGCGCCCGCGTTGCCGTCGAGCCCCGGGTCGCCGCTCACCGCACGGACGACCCGCTTGCCGCCCCGCGCGGCCTCCATGACAAGATTGGTCGCATCCCTCAACACGGGGACCCCGGCGGGCATTGACGCGTCGTCAACGACCGTCAGCTCGGGCGTGCTCACACCCGCCCGCGCATGACCGCGCACGACGTCGAGCACATCCGGCTCGGCGATCAGCACGTCGGCGCCCGACAGGGCCTCGACGGCACGCAGTGTCAGCAGCCCCGGGTCACCGGGTCCGGCGCCCAGGAAGGTGACGTGCCCGCACGCGGAGTACGCGGAGGAAGCCTTGGATGCAGCGGTGGGGCTCAAAGTGCTCGCTCCCCCATAAGACCGGCCGCACCCTTGGCGAGCATCTCGGACGCGAGCTCGCGCCCGAGCGCGACAGCGTCGCCGTGCGACGTGGGTACGGGACCGGTGGTGGACAACTGCACCAGCGTGGAACCGTCGGTCGTACCGACGACGCCCCGCAGGCGCATCTCATGAACAACCTGGCCATCGGCCTGGAGGTCGGCCAGGGCACCCACGGGTGCGCTGCAGCCGGCCTCCAGGGCGGCGAGCAGGGATCGCTCGGCGGTCACGGCGGCCCGGGTGTGCGGGTCGTCGAGCTCGGCGAGCGTGGCGGCGAGACCGGCGTCGGCCGCCGTGCACTCGATCGCCAGGGCCCCCTGGCCGGGGGCCGGCAGCACGGTGTCGACCGACAGGAAGTCGGTGACCTCGTCACCACGTCCGATGCGGTTGAGCCCGGCCGCGGCGAGTACCACCGCGTCCAGTTCCCCGTTCCGTACGTAGCCGATGCGCGTGTCGACGTTCCCCCGGATGGCGACGCACTCGATCTTCATGCCGTTGGCGCGGGCGTACGCGTTGAGCTGCGCCATGCGCCGCGGCGAGCCGGTGCCCACGCGGGACCCGGCCGGCAGCTCCTCGAACCGCAGACCGTCGCGGGCGACCACCACGTCGCGCGGGTCCTCGCGCCGCGGGATCGCCGCGACGACCAGGTCGTCGGGCTGCGTGGTCGGCAGGTCCTTCAGCGAGTGCACCGCGAAGTCGACCTCGCCCGCCAGCAGCGCGTCGCGCAGCGCGGTGACGAAGACGCCGGTGCCGCCGATCTGCGCCAGGTGCTCGCGCGAGGTGTCGCCGTACGTGGTGATCTCCACGAGCTCCACCGGCCGCCCGGTCAGCTGCCGCACCGCCTCCGCGACATGCCCGGACTGGGCCATGGCGAGCTTGCTGCGCCTGGTCCCGAGCCTCAATGCCCTCTCGGTCATACTCGCCCTCTATTCGGGTCGTTCATGTCGGCCCGGCTGACGGAGGCGACCGTCTCCGGGTCGAGGTCGAAGAGTGTGCGCAGCGCGTCCGCGTACCCGGCGCCGCCGGGCTCGCTGGCGAGCTGCTTGACCCGTACGGTCGGCGCGTGGAGGAGCTTGTCCACCACACGGCGCACGGTCTGGGTGATCTCGGCGCGCTGCTTGTCGTCGAGGCCGGGCAGCCGTCCCTCCAGCCGGGCCATCTCCCCCGCGACGACGTCGGCGGCCATGGTGCGCAGCGCGACGACGGTCGGGGTGATGTGCGCGGCGCGCTGGGCGGCCCCGAAGGCGGCGACCTCGTCGGCGACGATGCCGCGCACCTGGTCCACGTCGGCGGCCATCGGCGCGTCGGCCGAGGCGTCGGCGAGCGACTCGATGTCGACGAGCCGGACGTCCGCCAGCCGGTGGACGGCGGCGTCGATGTCGCGGGGCATGGCGAGGTCGAGCAGCGCGAGCGGAGAGGTACGGGCGGCCATCGCGCTCTCGACCGCGACGCCCGTCAGCACCAGCCCCGTGGCGCCCGTGCAGGACACGACCACGTCGGCACGTGTCAGTTCCTCGGTCACTGCGGTCATCGCCACCGCGCTGGCGGCCACGCCCGTACCGCCGGGCTCGGTGAGGATCTGTACGAGCCGTTCGGCGCGCTCCGGGGTCCGGTTGGCGACGACGATCTCGCCGACCCCTGCCCGCGCGAGCGTGGCGGACGCCAGCGAGGACATCGAACCCGCGCCGATGACGAGCGCCCGCTTGCCCTCGGCCCAGGCGGCGACGTCGCCCCCGGACGCCAGCTGCTGCAGCCCGAAGGTGACGAGCGACTGGCCGGCCCGGTCGATCCCGGTCTCGGTGTGGGCCCGCTTGCCGACCCGCAGCGCCTGCTGGAAGAGGTCGTTCAGCAGCCGCCCGGCGGTGTGGAGCTCCTGGCCGCGCGCGAGGGCGTCCTTGATCTGGCCGAGGATCTGGCCCTCGCCGACGACCATGGAGTCGAGCCCGCACGCCACCGAGAACAGGTGGTGGACGGCGCGGTCCTCGTAGTGCACGTACAGGTAGGGGGTGAGCTCCTCCAGCCCGACCCCGCTGTGCTGGGCGAGCAGCGTGGAGAGCTCGGCGACGCCCGCGTGGAACTTGTCCACGTCGGCGTAGAGCTCGATGCGGTTGCAGGTGGCCAGGACGGCGGCCTCGGTGGCCGGTTCGGCGGCGAGGGTGTCCTGGAGCAGCTTGGCGCGCGTGTCGGCGTCGAGGGAGGCCCGCTCCAGCACGCTGACCGGGGCGCTGCGGTGGCTGAGACCGACGACGAGGAGGCTCATGCCGGCATCACGGCGGGCATGTCCCCGTCAGGTCCCTTCCGGCCCTCGGCGGGCGTGGCGGCGGCCGCGTCGCGGACGACCGGCGGCAGGACCGCCTCGCCGCCCGTCTCCTCGCCGGCCTTGCGCTGCTCGTGGAAGGCGAGGATCTGCAGCTCGATGGAGAGGTCGACCTTGCGCACGTCCACCCCGTCGGGCACGGACAGCACGGTGGGCGCGAAGTTCAGGATGGAGGTCACCCCGGCCGCGACGAGCCGGTCGCAGACCTGCTGCGCGGCGCCGGCGGGCGTGGCGATGACACCGATCGAGACGCCGTTCTCGGCGACGATCTTCTCCAGGTCGTCGATGAACTGGACGGGCATGCCCGCGACGGGCCTGCCGACCATCGAGGGGTCCGCGTCGATCAGCGCGGCGACGCGGAAACCGCGCGAGGCGAACCCGCCGTAGTTGGCGAGGGCGGCGCCGAGGTTGCCGATGCCGACCATGACGATCGGCCAGTCCTGGGTGAGCCCCAGCTCACGGGAGATCTGGTAGACGAGGTACTCGACGTCGTACCCGACGCCGCGGGTGCCGTAGGAGCCGAGGTACGAAAAGTCCTTGCGCAGCTTCGCGGAGTTGACCCCCGCCGCGGCCGCGAGCTCCTCGGAGGAGACCGTGGGTACGGAGCGCTCCGACAGTGCGGTGAGCGCCCGCAGGTACAGCGGAAGCCTGGCGACGGTGGCCTCGGGGATTCCTCGGCTACGGGTCGCCGGTCGGTGTGTTCGGCCAGTTGCCACGGTGCTCCTGCGGGATGAGCGGGGCTGCAGGCGGCCATACGTCCCAAGACCGCCCCGTCGACAGCAGGCTATGTCTTTGTGAACGCGTGCACAAAGATGGTGTCCATTTTGTCCGTGCAAAGTGACCGGGCTCACGCGAATCGATCGCGCCATCCCGGAACCGGGGCGCACCTCGGTCCGTTCGCGAGCCGTAGGGGACAAAGCGGAACACACTCCTCATGACCACGCCCCCGAAGCGCAACAAAACGCACACGATGGTAACCGTCTTTCCCGGTCACCCCCTCGCGCGCGCCCCGCGCCCGCCTCGACCCCCCCGACGCGCGTGTCACCGGCCCCGGCGCGCAGCCGGGGTGTTTTCTGCCGGTGGGCCGCGCGCGGTGCGGTCACCGGTGCGGTGCGTTGCTCGCGGCAGGGGTGCGTTCTGCCGGTGGGCCGGGTACGGGGCCCCTCCGGGCTCACCTCCTCGCGGTTGGCGGGGCGCCCAGCCGGTCCAGTGACCGTCACTCGCCGCCAATCTGCTGCGGGGGCGACCCTGCACGGCCCCTCCTCGCCGAGTCCGGGAACATCCCGCCACCGCCCAGCAGACCGCCTACGCGCCGGTGCCGGGCTGCGCCCCCCTACCCCACCGGCCGGCTGATGGCCGACGGCCCGAGGAGCGAGGCCACCCACCGGCCCGCAGACGGTGTAGGGCCCGGGGTGGGGCCGTGCAGGGTCGCCCCCGCAGGGGTTGGCGGCAAGGGGTGGGCTCCCTTACGCGTGACCCAAGGCCGCCGGCCCCGAGGAGGTGAGCCCGGAGGGGCCACGCCCCGCCACCCACCGGACCGGTGCCGCACCGGGCGCAACCGCACGGAAACCGGTCGCCGAGGCCCCGGGGGGCGACCCCGGAGGGGCCACGCCCCGCCACCCACCGCACCGGCACCGCACCGGGCGGAACCGCGAGCAGGGCGGCGCCCCGCCGCGGTCAGGCCTCCAGCGCGCGGCGCAGGCGCGCCGGGTCGACCTTCCAGAAGGTGTGCTGCTCGCCGTCCACGAGGACAACCGGAATCTGCTCCCAGTAGGCCCGGTTCAGCTCCTCGTCCTGGAGGATGTCCTTCTCCTCCCACACCGCGCCGGTCTCGGCGCACACCTCACGGATCACCGCCCGCGCGTCGTCGCACAGATGGCAGCCGGGTTTGCCGATGAGCGTCACGGTCCGCGGGCCGGTCTTCTTCTTCGCACGTCCGAACATGCACCCATTCTCCGTCGGTGTCACACCGGTGCCTCACAGAGTTCACGCCATGGCATCCCCGCCGGTCGGGAAGTACCGAACACAGTGGCTATGCTCACCGCATGGCCGCTCTGGGATGGCTCACCCCTCATAGGCGCTCCGCCACCGCACGCAGCGTGCTGGCGGGCGAGGCGTCGGCCGAGGCCGCCCGCAAGACCTCGCAGCCGCCGCCGGAACCCCAGTTCCCCGTGCCCGGCGACGATCGCGCCGCCGCCTTCTTCGACCTCGACAACACGGTGATGCAGGGCGCCGCGATCTTCCACTTCGGCCGCGGGCTGTACAAGCGGAAGTTCTTCCAGCGCCGCGAGCTGGCCCGGTTCGCCTGGCAGCAGGCGTGGTTCCGGCTCGCCGGGGTCGAGGACCCCGAGCACATGCAGGACGCCCGCGACAGCGCGCTGTCCATCGTGAAGGGCCACCGCGTCTCGGAGCTGATGACCATCGGCGAGGAGATCTACGACGAGTACATGGCGGACCGGATCTGGCCGGGCACCCGCGCGCTGGCGCAGGCGCACCTCGACGCCGGCCAGCGGGTGTGGCTGGTCACGGCCGCGCCGGTCGAGACGGCGACGATCATCGCCCGCCGCCTGGGCCTGACGGGGGCGCTGGGCACGGTCGCCGAGTCGGTCGACGGCGTGTACACCGGCAAGCTCGTCGGCGAGCCGCTGCACGGGCCGGCCAAGGCGGAGGCGGTCCGCGCGCTGGCCGCGGCCGAGGGCCTGGACCTGTCGCGGTGCGCGGCGTACAGCGACAGCCACAACGACATCCCGATGCTGTCGCTGGTGGGCCACCCGTACGCCATCAACCCGGACACCAAGCTGCGCCGGTACGCGCGCGACCGCGAGTGGCGGCTGCGCGACTACCGTACGGGCCGCAAGGCGGCGAAGGTCGGCATCCCGGCCGCCGCGGGCGTCGGCGCCCTCGCGGGCGGCACGGCCGCCGCGGTGGCCATGCACCGCCGCCGCCGCTGACCCCACCGCCCCTCCGCCGGCCCCGGGCGGCCCCCTGCTCGTCACCGGGCGCCCGGCCATGGCCAAACCTGGGTCTTACCCGCCTCCGCCCCGCCCCAGTCGCGGCGCGCGCACTCGGCCACAAGAGAACCTGCACCCAAACACTTCTCGAAGTAATCCGATCAATACCTGGTCACGAAGTGCGACTTGATCAGCCGCGTAGACGCAACAGAAGCGACTGAATCGATGATTTGAGCAACTCGGCGTAGCGCTCCCTGCACTAAGCGTTATTCTCCTCAAACGCATACGGGACCCCCACGCGTCGCTACGACGGGTGAAAGGTTCCGTACTGCACGTGATGGAAGCTCTGCCTCTGGGAGTCCCGTGTACCCACACGTCGGGGTTGACGCCTCGGGCCTGGCTACGCTCCGCGCGACGGTCCTCGACCATCTGCGCGGCTTCGTCCCCACCGCGTACGCCGTCCCGGCCTTCGCCTCACCGGCACTGGCCGGTCCTTGCTATGCCCTCGCCGACGGCGGTGCCGCCGTCGGGAGACGCGGCGGCCGGGGCGGTTCGGGCACCTCGACCACCGCCCGCCGGCCCACCGCCGACAGCGACAGCGCGCGCATGATGGAGCTGGTCGAGCGCGCCCAGGCCGGCGAGGCCGATGCCTTCGGTCGTCTGTACGACCAGTACAGCGACACCGTCTACCGCTACATCTACTACCGCGTCGGCGGGAAGGCGACGGCCGAGGACCTGACCAGCGAGACGTTCCTGCGGGCGCTGCGCCGCATCTCCACCTTCACGTGGCAGGGGCGCGATTTCGGTGCCTGGCTGGTCACCATCGCTCGCAACCTGGTCGCCGACCACTTCAAATCGAGCCGTTTCCGGCTGGAAGTGACCACCGGTGAAATGCTCGACGCCAACGAGGTGGAGCGCAGCCCGGAGGACTCGGTCCTGGAGTCCCTCTCCAACGCGGCCCTGCTGGAGGCGGTCCGCAAGCTCAACCCGCAACAGCAGGAGTGCGTGACCCTGCGCTTCCTGCAGGGCCTGTCCGTCGCCGAGACCGCCCGCGTCATGGGCAAGAACGAAGGCGCGATCAAGACGCTTCAATACCGGGCGGTCCGCACCCTGGCGCGTCTCCTCCCCGAAGACGCCCGCTGATCCCGCCGACCCCCGACCGACCCCCCGACCGACCCTCGGTGACGCCTCGATCACGCGCTGGTCCGATCATCTTCCGTGCGTAACCCAAGTGCCGAGCCGCTCGTTGTGCGGGATGCAGGCTCCCTGTGGTCACACCCTTCCGCCGGCCGCTCACTCGTTCGTGTGGATCGGCGCAAGGTGTGCAACCTTCCGGACCCCCCGGGGAGTCGACCGTCATGACGAGAGGAGGTGCCGCCAGTGATCGCGAACGTATCGGCGCACCGGCGGGCGAACGCCTTCGCCCAGGCCCTGGAAGAACAGACGGCCGAGCAGCCCGAGGCATCGGTCGAACCGACCGAGCAGGGTCGGCTGTTGGCCCTGGCGAACGGTCTCGGCGAACTGCCGAAGCCGGAGATGGACCCCGACGTGAAGGTGGTGCAGCGAGCCCAGCTCGTCGCCGCCATGGAAGCACTGTTCCTGGAGGGCGCGGCCCCCGAGGGACGTGGCTCCACGGGCCCTACGGTGCCGGAGCAGCGGGCGACGGGGCGGGGCGCCCACCGGGCCACCGCGCTCCGGAAGTTGCGGCCCCGCTCCCGCTGGTCGAAGGGGCTCGCCGCCGGCGGCCTCACGGTCGGTGTGGCGGCGGGCGCGTTCAGCGGGGTGGCCGCTGCCAGTTCCGACGCCCTCCCCGGTGACTCGCTCTACGGGCTGAAGCGCGGTATGGAGGACCTCAAGCTCGGGATGGCGGACGACGACGCCGACCGGGGCGAGATCTACCTCGACCAGGCTTCCACCCGGCTCAGCGAGGCCCGCCGCCTCATGGAGCGCGACCGGTCCGGGGTGCTGGACCACGAGTCCCTGGGCGAGATCCGGCGCGCGCTGAACGGCATGAAGCACGACGCCACCGAGGGCCACCGGCTGCTCCGCCTGGCGTACGAACGGGACGGCACCATCGCCCCGTTGGCCACGCTGAACTCGTTCGCCCGCAGCCACCGGGAGGTCTGGAACGGCCTCCGCGACCGGCTGCCCGTCCAGCTGACCGATGTCGGGGACGAGGTGAGTGACGTCTTCGCCGCCATGGACGAAGAGGTCGGTCCGCTCCAGTCCCGGCTGCCGCAGCCTCCGGAGCGGAGCGACGGCCGGGGATCCGGCAGCCCGGGTGCCACCCAGGACTCCTCCGGCACCGGGCCGTCCCACCAGGCCCCGTCCAGCCCGGAGGGCCGTCCCTCGGGCAGCACCGGCAAGCCCGGGCCCTCCGGGTCCGGATCGAGCGCGGCGAAGGACGACGGCCTGCTCGGTGGCAACACCGGCGGGCTGCTGGAGCCTGACCCGACGTCACCGCCGCCGGCCACGGGCAGCACCGGCAGCCAGCCGACCCCGTCGCCGGACCCCGACGTCACCATCCCGCCGATCCTCCCGGGCATCCTCCCCGGCCTGGGGATCGACGAGGAGGACGTCGGCTAGACACACGCAAGGGTGGGTGCTCCTCACCGAGGAGCACCCACCCTTCGCCGTCCGTCAGAAGAACACCGACCGCCGCTGCACGAGCAGCTTGTAGAGCGTGTGCTGGATCTGCTCCCGCACCTGGTCCGTCAGGTTGAACATCAGCATCGGATCCTCCGCCGCCTCCAGCGGGAAGCCGTCCGTCGGGATCGGCTCGCCGAACTGGATGGTCCACTTCGTCGGCAGCGGCACCGCCCCGAGCGGCCCCAGCCAGGGGAACGTCGGCGTGACCGGGAAGTACGGAATGCCCAGCACCCGGGCGAGGGTCTTCACGTTGCCGATCATGGGGTAGATCTCCTCGGCCCCCACGATCGAGCACGGCACGATCGGCGCGCCCGCCCGCAGCGCGGTCGACACGAAGCCGCCCCGGCCGAACCGCTGGAGCTTGTAGCGCTCGCTGAAGGGCTTCCCGATGCCCTTGAAGCCCTCCGGCATCACCCCGACGACCTCGCCGCGCTGGAGCAGCCGCTCGGCGTCCTCCGCGCACGCCAGCGTGTGCCCCGCCTTGCGGGCCAGCTCGTTGACGACCGGCAGCATGAAGACCAGGTCCGCGGCCAGCAGCCGCAGGTGCCGCCCTGCCGGGTGGTTGTCGTGCACGGCGACCTGCATCATCAGCCCGTCCAGCGGCAGCACCCCCGAATGGTTCGCCACCACCAGCGCCCCGCCCTCGGACGGGATGTTCTCGATGCCCTTCACCTCGACGCGGAAGTACTTGTCGTACAGCGGCCGCAGCAGCGACATGAGGACCTGGTCGGTGAGCTCCTCGTCGTAGCCGAACTCGTCGACCTCGTACTCGCCGGTGACGCGCCGCCGCAGGAACGCCAGCCCGCCCGCGAGCCGCCGTTCCCAGTCGCTCCCGGCGCGCACACCCGCCCGGGCCTCCTCCGTGCCGGCCGCGTCCGTTGCGGGCCCGCCGGGACCGGACGTACCCGGGGCCGGCGCCTCGCCGGCGGCCTGTGCCCCCGGCAGGGGGCTCACCGCGCCGCCCTCGCCGTTCCGCCGCCGGCTGCCGCCGCCCGGCAGGGGCCGCCGGCGTCCCGGCCGGGAGGAGGCCGCGGCCGAGCGCGACCGGTCGTCGTCGAACGGAATGACCTTGGCGTCCGCCATCGTTGAATCGCGCTCCCTCATCCGGCGCCGTGCGTCGTCTTCGCCCCGCCGCCACCCAGGGAGGGCAGCTGCCGCGCGGCGATCCTGTCGACCGCGCCCGCGAGGGCCTCGGGCGGCAGCAGGCCGGGGCCGCGGCTGCGCGCGAAGTCCGCGAACGTCTCCGCGGTCGTGTACGTGGGCTCGAACCCGAGCGTCTCGCGCATCTGCGCCGTGCTGACCACCCGTCCGTGCATCAGCAGCCGGATCTGCTCGGGTGAGAAGTCGGTCACACCGACCGTCCGCAGTGCCGTGCCGACCCAGGTGACCGCCGGCAGCGGCACCGGCACCGTCGGCCGCCCCAGCCGCCGCGAGCACTGCGACAGCGTCAGGACGCCGTCACCCGCCACGTTGAACGTGCCGCTGTTGAGGGTGCCGCGCCGCGGCTCGTGGGAGGCCATCCGCAGCACCTCGACGACGTCGTCCTCGTGGACGAACTGGAGCCGCGGGTCGTAGCCGAACACCGTCGGCAGCACGGGCAGGGAGAAGAACTCGGCGAGCGGGGAGTCGGCGGCCGGCCCGAGGATGTTGGCGAACCGCAGCACGCACACCGCCACGTCGGGCCGGCGACGGGCGAAGCCCCGCACGTACCCCTCCACCTCGACGGCGTCCTTGGCGAAACCGCCGCTCGGCAGGGACTTCGGCGGCGTCGTCTCCATGAAGACGGCCGGATCGCGGGGGGCGGAGCCGTACACGTTGGTGCTGGACTTGACCACCAGCCGGCGGACCGTCGGCGACTTCTGGCACGCCCCGAGCAGCTGCATGGTGCCGATGACGTTGGTCTCCTTGACGGCCGTCCGGCCGCCGGCGCCCAGTGGCGTGCCGGTGACGTCCAGGTGGACGACGGTGTCGACCCCGTGCTCCGCCAGGACCCGCCCTACGGCGGGCTGCCGGATGTCGGCACGGACGAACTCCGCGGTGCCCAAAGAGTGCGGGGGCGGTACGGCGTCCACGCCGATCACCCGCTCCACTCCGGGGTCCTGCTGGACCCGGCGGACGAACCTGCCGCCGAGTTGCCGGGCCACGCCGGTGACGAGCACGACCTTCCCCAAGATCAGCGCCTTCCGCTCGGTCCCTCGCCTACGCGCCACCGTAGCGGGTGAACGATGCGCTGTGACGACCGCCGCACCTCCACGGGCACCGGGCGGCCCCTCCAGCGGGGCGGAACCGGACACGGTCCCGGCCGGGAGAACACCGCGGCCCTCCCACCGGAACCGGTGGGAGGGCCGCGGAACGCGCACGTACAGACGTCGCCTACTTCTTGTTGCGACGCTGAACGCGGGTGCGCTTGAGCAGCTTGCGGTGCTTCTTCTTGGCCATCCGCTTGCGCCGCTTCTTGATAACAGAGCCCACGACTACCCTCGCTCACTTCTCGGAACACCCCCGCATCAGCGGGGATCTCGGTGCGGGGCGTCTGGGCCCACACGACCTACGTCGGCCTAGCCTACCGGCCAGAGCGCCGTGCTTGTAATCCGAGGGGTACGCGGGACTCTTCCGGCGACCGCTAGGCGGTCTCCACCCCCACGAAGGACTCCCGGAGGTACTCGTGAACCGCTTGCTCCGGAACCCGGAAAGACCTGCCCACCCGGATCGCCGGCAGATGACCGCTGTGCACCAAGCGGTACACGGTCATCTTCGACACTCGCATCACCGAGGCGACTTCCGCCACGGTCAGGAACTTGACCTCGTTGAGAGGCCTCTCGCCAGCAGCAGCCATGACCCACCTGTACCTTCCGCCCGCAACGCCCACCGGCTTCCCCTCCGGTGACTCTTCGTCGCGATGCGCTCACTCACCAGACTAGGGGCGGGTGATACGAGTGGGGAAGAGGAGCTGCCATCGGCCGCCTACCGTGACAGACACGCCCGATTGAGTACATAGCGAGTAAGCGGTCGGTAGTAATCGGACCGCACCGCGTCATCCAGCGGGACCGCCACGGACACGCGCCCCTCGGCCTCTCCGACGAACAGCGCGGGGTCGTCCGTGTCGGCCAGGCCGACGGCCTCAATACCCAGCTGACCTGCTCCGCAGACCCATCCGTGGTCCCCGACGACGAGCTCCGGCAGCGGTCCGCCGGCGTCCGCCAGACCCTCCAGGGCGGCCCTCACCGGGAGGGGGGAATGGGTGTGTGCGCCGGTCTCACAACCGGCGCCTTCACGCCCTGGTTCCCGCACCAACGCGACTCCCCGTACGTAGTCGAGACTGTACGTACGTACGCCGAACCGGGTCGTTATGTCGACACATCGCCCCCTCGCGGGTGTGAGAACGAGACATCCGGCCGCCGACAAAGCGTCTGCGATCCCGGCGTAGAAACCGAGCAGTCGGTGCGGATGTCCCGTCCCGAGCAGCACCGGCGCCCGCCGCCGGGCCACCGCCGCCAGCCTCGCGGCGAACGCCCCGAGCGCGGTCAGCGTCCGCTCCGGGTCGATGACGTCGGGCCCGGAACGGTACGCCGGGTCGTCGGACACCCCGCACTTGTCGGCCATGAGGCGTAACAGGTCCCCCTCGTCCCATGCCCACCGCGGATCGAGCCCGAGGGTCACCCTCGGGTCCCGGGCCGCGAAGAGGCGGTAGCTCCGCAGGCTGTCCTCCCGCGAGGTGGCCACCGGGCCGGCCAGCCGGGCCGCCAGCAGATGCGCGCGCAGTGCACCGGTACTCAACACCCTGCCGATGCTGCCGCAGCCCACCCGCCCCGGCGCCGGAACGGCCCGGACACCCCACAGTTGGCCTAACACGCGGCCCGGGGGCAGCAGGACGCCCGCTGGACGCCCGGCACGGCAGAACCGTGCCGCCCGGCGTCCTGCTGTCCCGCCCCCTGCCGCGGCCCTCCGCTACGGCAGCAGGCCCCGCAGCGGGAACGCCGCCCGGCGCGCCGCCAGCACCGCCTGGTCCAGCCGGTCCGCCGGGTCGTAGCCCTCGTCCCAGCCGCGCCAGGACACCGGCCACCGCCCGTCGGTCATCCGCCCCGGCGCCAGCTGCCGCGTCCGCGCGTACACCTCGTCCCGCCACGACGACGGGATCACCGACTCGGGCTCCACCGGGGCACCCGCCGCGATGCCCACCAGATGCGTCCAGGAACGCGGTACGACGTCCACGACCGCGTAACCGCCGCCGCCGAGGGCGACCCACCGTCCCCCGGCGTACTCGTGCGCCAGGTCGTGGCAGGCCGCCTGGACGGCGCGCTGGGCGTCCAGGGACACCGCCAGATGCGCCAGCGGGTCCTCGAAGTGCGTGTCGGCCCCGTGCTGCGTCACCAGCACCTGCGGCCGGAAGTCCGTCAGCAGCTCGGGCACCACCGCGTGGAAGGCCCGCAGCCACCCCGCGTCGCCGGTGCCCGCCGGCAGCGCCACGTTCGCCGCACCGCCCTCGGCCGGTCCGGCCGCGCCCGTCTCCTCCGGCCACCCGGTCCCCGGGAACAGCGTGCGGGGGTGCTCGTGCAGCGAGACGGTCAGCACCCGCGGGTCCTCCCAGAACGCCGCCTGCACCCCGTCCCCGTGGTGCACGTCGACGTCGACGTACGCCACCCGCTCCGCGCCCAGCTCCAGCAGCCGCGCGATCGCCAGCGACGCGTCGTTGTAGATGCAGAAGCCCGCCGCGGACCCGGGCATCGCGTGGTGCAGCCCGCCCGCGAAGTTCACCGCGTGCAGGGCCTCCCCGCGCCACACCGCCTCGGCGGCGCCCACCGACTGACCCGCGATCAGCGCCGACGCCTCGTGCATCCCGGCGAACGCCGGGTCGTCCATGGTCCCCAGCCCGTACGCCTGGTCCGCCGCCCCCGGGTCCGCCGACGCCGCGCGGACGGCCGCCACGTAGTCCTCGCGGTGCACCAGCCGCAGCGTCGAGTCCCCGGCCGGCTTGGCGGCCACCACGTCGACCGCGCGGTCCAGTCCGTACGCCCGCACCAACCCCATGGTCAGCTCGAGCCGCACCGGATCCATCGGGTGCCCGGCCCCGAAGTCGTACCCGGCGAGTGCGTCATCCCACATCAACAGTGCGCGGCCGCTCATGCCCGCCACCGTATCGGTCCGGTTCAACACCGAACGACCGGGCATACCGCAGCGTCATCAGCACCAGCACCAGCGGCACCAGCATCGCCCCGCGGTGGCTCCACGCCTCACCGAGCGCGCCCACCAGCGGCGACCCGACCAGGTAGCCCGCGTAGTTGAAGACGTTCAGCCGCGCCACCTCCGCGTCGTCGCGCGCCGCCGCGAAGGTCTGCGGCACCAGCACGCTGAGCCCGAGCCCCAGCACCGTGAAGCCGGCCACCCCGGCCCACGGCCCCGGCGCCCCGGCCACCACCCCGAACCCGGCCGCCGCCAGCACCGCCCCGCCCCGCACCACGGCCACCGCACCGAACCGCCGCACCCCGAGGTCCCCCACGGCCCGCCCCAACAGGGTCGTGACCATATAGGCGTTGTACGGCACCGTCGCCAGCTCCTCCGAGCCGTGCAGCACGTCCGTCACGTACTTCGCGCTCCAGTTCGACACGGTCGCGTCACCGATGTACGCGAAGGTCATAACCAGGCACAGCGGCACCAGCACCCCCACCGGCCGCCCGACCGGCTCCTGCACCGTCCGCGGCTGCCCGCCGACGTACCACCGGCTCCCCAGCAACGCCGCCGGCAGCACCACCACGACGACCGCCAGGTACGACGGGCCCAGCGCCACGTCCGCGCGCACCGCCGCCCACGCCAGCGACGCCCCCGCGATCCCGCCCAGGCTGTACGCGGCGTGGAACCCGAGCATGATGCTGCGCCCGTACGCCCGCTGGAGGCTCACCCCCAGCATGTTCATCGCCGCGTCCAGCGCCCCGACTGCCAGCCCGAACACCCCGAGCGCCAAGGCCGCGTGCCACAGCCGCCCACCGGCTCCGACACCGAGGAGGGCCAGCAGTACGACCGGCTGCGCCCACCTGAGCAGGGTGCCCGGCGCCATCCGCCGTACGAGCCTCCCGGCCGCGACGCTCCCCACGCCGGCGAGGACGGGGACGGCCGCCAGGAAGGCCGGCAGCAGCGCGTCGGAGATCCCGTACCGGTCCTGGACGGCCGGGATGCGCGTCACCAGCAGCGCGAAGGTCACCCCTTGGACGAAGAAGGAGACCACCAGCGAGCCACGCCCACGCCGCAACCGCGCATCCGTCATGGCGGCACAGCGTAGGGCGCTCACCCACCGCTGGACAGATCACTCACGCGAGCAGCCCGAGCAACTGCCCCATGTCGTCGAAGTACCCGGTCGCCGTGCCGAGCTTGGCGGCGGGCGTCATGGCGGTGAAGCCGTACACGTCCATGCCGGCCGCCCGTGCCGCCCGCACCCCGAGCGGGCTGTCCTCCACGACGACGCAGCGCTCGGGCGCCACCCCCATCCGCTCGGCGGCGTGCAGGAAGAGGTCCGGTGCCGGCTTCCCGCGCCCCACGTCCTGCGCGCTGAACACCCTGCCCTCCGGGAACCACCGGTCGAGCCCCGTCTTGTGGTGCCCCACCCGGATCCGTTCGTGGCTCCCGGACGACGCGACGCAGTACGGCACGCCTTCCGCGACGAGCTTCGCCAGCATGTCCGGCACCCCGGCGACCACCTCCAGCTCGCGCGCGAACGCCGCGAACACCCGCGCGTGGAACTCCTCGTCGAACCCCTCGGGCAGCCTCCGGCCGGTCCGCTCCAGGACGGTGTCGTGCACCCGGTGCACCGCGCCCCCCATGTAGTCCCGCAGGGAGTCCTCGTACGAGGTGGGGTGCCCCAGCTCCGTCAGGTAGGCAGCCAGGATGGTGTTGGACAGGGGCTCGCTGTCGACAAGGACACCGTCGTTGTCGAAGATCACCAGCTCGTATCGCATACGACCACCCTAAAAGTCGGAACGGGTCCGGAACGCAAAAATGCCTCAGCCCCCGGACACAAGGTCCGGGGACTGAGGCTAAAAATTGT
>NZ_LWBU01000180.1 GCF_001646665.1 Streptomyces noursei
TGGAGATCGTCGCGTTCGAGCGGGGGCACTTCACCTCGTACTCGGCGTGCGGGATCCCGTACTGGGTCGGCGGTGACGTCGACGGGCCGGACCGGCTCGTCGCCCGCACCCCGGAGGAGCACCGGGAGCGCGGCATCGACCTGCGGCTGCGCACCGCGGTGACCGGGATCGACGGGGACCGCGGGCGGGGGCGGGGCCGGGACGCGGCGGGCGGCGGCGCCCCGTCCGGCGCGCCGCCCACCGCCGTGTGGGCGGCCGGCGGCGCGGGGGCGGTCCCGGGCGCCGGTCACCCGGCGGGGACCGTCGTCGGAGTGGCCGATCCGCGGCGCGGGGTGGGCGACCTCGCACAGGCGTGGCGCGAGGCGGCGTCCGCCGCGCGGGCGGCCCTGGCCCAGCCGCGGCTGGGGCCGGTCGCCCCGTGGGCGTCGATCGGCCCGTACCGACTGCTGACCGCGCTGCCCCCGGCCCCGCCGCACGACCGGGCGGTCCGCGCGCTGCTCGCGCCCGCGCACACGGAACTGGCCCGCACCGCCGAGGTGTTCCTCGACAACGCGGGCCAGGCGGGCCGCACAGCGGCGGCCCTCGGCATCCACCGCCAGACGCTCTACTACCGCCTTTCGCGCGTGGAAAACCTTACGGGCCTGGATCTCGACGAGGGCGAGGACCGGCTCCTGCTCCACATGGCGCTCAAGACGGCCCGCATGTGAGGCACCGCGCCCCCGCGCCGCCCCCGTGATTCACCCTCCCGGGCGACATCGGCGGGCCGTCCGCCGCTGACCGGCGCCCTCGGCGCACCGACCCCGCCGCACGAACGGGACCGGCCCGGTGCGCTGACGCACCGGGCCGGTCCCGTGACGATCGTACGAACGGTCAGACCAGGTTCACCGAACGGGCGGACGTCGCGCCGATCTCCTCGGCGACCTCCGTCAGCACCTGCTGCGGGACCGTGTCGTCGACGGTGAGGACCGCGAGCGCCTCGCCGCCCTCGGCGGCACGGGCGACCTGCATGCCCGCGATGTTCAGACCGGCCTCGCCGAGAACGCGGCCGACGGTGCCGACGACACCGGGACGGTCCTCGTACCGCAGGACGATCATGTGGTCGGCGAGCGCCAGGTCCACGTCGTAGTCACCGACGGCGACGATCTTCTGGAGGTGCTTGGGTCCGGCCAGCGTGCCGGACACCGCCACCTCCTCGCCGCCCGAGAGGGTGCCGCGGACGGTGACCACGTTGCGGTGGTCGGGGGACTCGCTCGACGTCGTCAGCCGGACCTCGACACCGCGCTCCTGCGCGAACAGCGGCGCGTTGACGTAGCTCACCGTCTCGTCGACGACGTCCTCGAACACGCCCTTCAGCGCCGACAGCTCCAGCACCTTGACGTCGTGCTGGGTGATCTCGCCGTACACCTCGACGTCGAGACGGACCGCGACCTCGCCGGCCAGCGCCGTGAAGATCCGGCCCAGGCGCTCGGCGAGCGGCAGACCCGGCTTGACGTCCTCGGCGATGACACCGCCCTGGACGTTGACCGCGTCCGGGACCAGCTCGCCGGCGAGGGCGAGGCGCACCGAACGGGCGACCGCGATACCGGCCTTCTCCTGCGCCTCGTCCGTGGACGCGCCCAGGTGCGGGGTGCAGACGACCTGGTCCAGCTCGAACAGCGGGGAGTCCGTGCAGGGCTCCTTCGCGTACACGTCCAGGCCCGCGCCGGCGACCCGGCCCTCCTTCAGCGCCGAGAACAGCGCCTCCTCGTCGACGATCCCGCCCCGCGCGGCGTTGACGATGCGGACGGTCGGCTTGACCTTGTGCAGCGCCTCGTCGCCGATCAGGCCGAGCGTCTCGGGGGTCTTGGGCAGGTGGACGGTGATGAAGTCGGAGACCTCGAGCAGCTCGTCCAGCGTCAGCAGCTTGACGCCCATCTGGGCGGCGCGCGCCGGCTGGACGTAGGGGTCGTACGCCACGATCTTCATGCCGAAGGCCGACATGCGCTGCGCGACCAGGACGCCGATGCGGCCGAGGCCGACGACGCCGAGGGTCTTCTCGCTGAGCTCGACGCCCGTGTACTTGCTCCGCTTCCACTCGCCGTTCTTCAGGGCGGTGTTCGCCTGGGGGATGTTGCGCGCGGTGGCGACCAGCAGACCGCAGGCCAGCTCCGCGGCGGTGACGATGTTGGAGGTCGGGGCGTTGACGACCATCACGCCGGCCTTGGTGGCGGCGGAGACGTCGACGTTGTCCAGGCCCACGCCGGCGCGGGCGACGACCTTGAGCCTGTTGGCGGCGGCGATGGCCTCGGCGTCGACCTTGGTGGCGGAGCGCACCAGGATGGCGTCCACGTCGGCGATCGCGGGCAGCAGTTCCGCTCGGTCGGCGCCGTTGCAGTGCCGGATCTCGAAGTCGGGGCCGAGCGCGTCCACCGTGGCGGGCGACAGCTCTTCAGCGATCAGTACTACCGGCTTCTTGGGGGGATGCGAGCTCACGTGGGTCCTCACAAGTCCAGTGCGGACGGCCGTCCCGACGGCCGCAGGCGGTGGAGGGGCTTGCCGCGTGGAAGACGCACGACGCTGTGGGCCTGACGCGTATGTGTGGAGAAGTGTAGTGGGGGCGGGTGTCATCTTTTCCGCCGCGGCGGAAGGATCACCCATCCGTGGTTGGACACGCGGTCCAATGCGGACGGGCGGGTCCGGACACCGGGTCCGGACCCGCCGCGCGGGGGCCTACGCCTCCTCGTTGTCCACCCAGCTCATGAGCTTGCGCAGCTCCTTGCCGGTGGTCTCCAGCAGGTGCTCGGAGTCCTGCGTCTTGTACTCGTCGTACTTCTTCAGGCCGCCGTGGTACTCGTCCATCCAGTTCTTGGCGAACGTGCCGTCCTGGATCTCGGCGAGGACCTTCTTCATCTCGGCCTTGGTGGCGTCCGTGATGATCCGCGGGCCGGTGACGTAGTCGCCCCACTCGGCGGTCTCGGAGACCGACCAGCGCATCTTCTCCAGGCCGCCCTCGTACATCAGGTCGACGATCAGCTTCAGCTCGTGGAGGCACTCGAAGTACGCGATCTCCGGCTGGTAGCCCGCCTCGACCAGGGTCTCGAAACCGGCCTTGACCAGGGCGGAGGTGCCGCCGCACAGCACGGCCTGCTCACCGAACAGATCGGTCTCGGTCTCCTCGGTGAAGGTCGTCTTGATGACACCCGCGCGGGTGCCGCCGATGGCCTTCGCGTACGAGAGCGCCAGCTGGAACGCGTTGCCGGTGGCGTCCTGCTCGACGGCGGCGATCGCCGGGACGCCGCGGCCCTCCTCGTACTGGCGGCGGACCAGGTGGCCCGGGCCCTTGGGGGCGACGAGGGCGACGTCGACGCCGGCCGGGACCTTGATGAAGCCGAAGCGCACGTTGAAGCCGTGGGCGAAGAACAGCGCGTCGCCGTCCTTGAGGTTGTCCTTGATGGACTCCTCGTAGACCTTGGCCTGGATCGGGTCCGGGATCAGGATCATGATCAGGTCGGCCTCGGCCGCGGCCTCGGCGGGCGTGACGACGCGCAGGCCCTGCTCCTCGGCCTTCGCCTTGGACTTGGAGCCCTCGTGCAGACCGACGCGGACGTCGACACCCGAGTCACGGAGCGACAGCGCGTGGGCGTGGCCCTGGCTGCCGTAACCGATCACCGCGACCTTGCGGCCCTGGATGATGGACAGGTCGGCGTCGTCGTCGTAGAACAGCTCGGCCACTGGGTCTTCTCCTTGGTGTGCTGATGTTGCGTCCCACCGTACGGCGGGGAGGGATGGGAAGGTCGAGGGGTCTCGCTACGCGGAACGGTCCAGGGCCCGCAGCGAACGGTCCGTGATGGACCGGGCGCCACGCCCTATGGCGATCGTGCCGGACTGGACCAGTTCCTTGATGCCGAACTGCTCCAGCATCTTCAGCATCGCGTCGAGCTTGTCACTCGACCCTGTTGCCTCGATGGTGACCGCCTCGGGCGAGACGTCCACGGTCTTGGCGCGGAACAGCTGGACGATCTCGACGATCTGGGACCGGGTCTCGTTGTCGGCGCGGACCTTCACCAGGACGAGTTCGCGCTGGATCGCCGCGCTGGGCTCGAGCTCGACGATCTTCAGGACGTTGACCAGCTTGTTGAGCTGCTTGGTCACCTGCTCCAGCGGCAGGTCCTCGACATTGACCACGATGGTGATGCGGGAGATGTCGGGGTGCTCGGTGACACCGACGGCGAGCGAGTCGATGTTGAAGCCGCGGCGGGAGAACAGGGCGGCGATCCGGGCGAGGATGCCGGGGGTGTTCTCCACCAGGACGGAGAGCGTGTGCTTGGACATGTCTCTGAACTCAGCTCTCTCTCAGTCGTCTTCGTTGTCGCCGAAGTCGGGGCGGACGCCGCGGGCGGCCATGACCTCGTCGTTGGAGGTGCCGGCGGCGACCATCGGCCACACCTGGGCGTCCTCGTGGACGATGAAGTCGATGACGACCGGACGGTCGTTGATGGCGTTCGCCTCCTGGATGACCTTGTCCAGGTCCTCCGGGCGCTCGCAGCGGATCGCGACGCAGCCCATGGCCTCGGACAGCTTCACGAAGTCCGGGACGCGGGTGCCGGCGCTGGGCTGCTTGCCGTCCGCCCCGGGGCCGGAGTGCAGCACCGTGTTGGAGTAGCGCTGGTTGTAGAAGAGGGTCTGCCACTGGCGGACCATCCCGAGCGCGCCGTTGTTGATGATCGCGACCTTGATCGGAATGTTGTTCAGCGCGCAGGTGACCAGCTCCTGGTTGGTCATCTGGAAGCAGCCGTCGCCGTCGATGGCCCAGACCGTGCGGTCCGGCATGCCGGCCTTGGCCCCCATGGCGGCCGGGACGGCGTAGCCCATGGTCCCGGCGCCCCCGGAGTTCAGCCAGGTGGCGGGCTGCTCGTAGTCGATGAAGTGGGCGGCCCACATCTGGTGCTGGCCGACGCCGGCCGCGTAGATGGTGCCCTCGGGGGCGAGCTGCCCGATGCGCTGGATGACCTGCTGCGGCGACAGGCTGCCGTCCTCGGGCTGGTCGTAGCCCAGGGGGTAGGTGTCGCGCCAGCGGCTGAGGTCCTTCCACCAGGCGCTGTAGTCGCCGGTGTTGCCCTCGGTGTGCTCGGCCTGGACGGCCTGGACCAGGTCGGCGATGACCTCGCGGGCGTCACCGACGATCGGGACGTCGGCGGCGCGGTTCTTGCCGATCTCGGCCGGGTCGATGTCCGCGTGGACGATCTTGGCGAACGGCGCGAAGCTGTCCAGCTTGCCGGTGACGCGGTCGTCGAAGCGGGCGCCGAGGGCGACGATCAGGTCCGCCTTCTGCAGCGCCGTGACGGCGGTGACGGCGCCGTGCATGCCGGGCATGCCGACGTGCAGCGGGTGGCTGTCCGGGAAGGCGCCCAGCGCCATCAGCGTGGTGGTGACCGGGGCCTGGGTCAGCTCGGCGAGGACCTTCAGCTCGGCGGTGGCGCCGGCCTTGAGGACGCCGCCGCCGACGTACAGGACCGGGCGCTTGGCCTGGGTGATCAGCTTCGCGGCCTCGCGGATCTGCTTGGCGTGCGGCTTGGTCACCGGGCGGTAGCCGGGCAGGTCGAGCTGCGGGGGCCAGCTGAAGGTCGTACGGGCCTGGAGGGCGTCCTTGGCGATGTCGACCAGGACCGGGCCGGGGCGGCCGGTGGAGGCGATGTGGAACGCCTCGGCGATCGTCCTCGGGATGTCCTCGGCCTTGGTGACCAGGAAGTTGTGCTTGGTGATCGGCATGGTGATGCCGCAGATGTCCGCCTCCTGGAAGGCGTCCGTGCCGATCGCCTTGGAGGCGACCTGACCGGTGATCGCGACCAGCGGGACGGAGTCCATGTGCGCGTCGGCGATCGGCGTGACCAGGTTGGTGGCACCGGGGCCCGAAGTGGCCATGCAGACGCCGACCTTGCCGGTCGCCTGGGCGTAGCCGGTCGCCGCGTGACCGGCGCCCTGCTCGTGGCGGACGAGGATGTGCCGGACCCGGGTGGAGTCCATCATCGGGTCGTACGCGGGGAGGATGGCGCCGCCGGGGATGCCGAAGACCGTCTCGGCGCCCACTTCCTCGAGAGAACGGATGAGGGACTGCGCACCCGTGACGTGCTCAACGGTGGCGGGGGTCTGTCCGCCGGTACGGGCCCGCGGCTGCGGATGGTGGGCCCCGGTGGCCTGCTCGGTCATCGGCATTCTCTTCTCGAAGCTGAGGGTTTTCGCGAGATTCAACTGGTTTGGCAGGGAGCCAGTGCAACAAAAAACCCCTCGTGCCGTGAGGCAAGCGAGGGGAGCGCGCCGGTGTGGGTCCGCAGGGCCGTCATCGGGCCGTGCTCAGCCGACGCGCTTTCCAAGTACGAGAATTCGGGTGCGCATGGCAATGACCCTCCCTCCGGCGCACCGTCAGTGTCAAGTGGGTGGGACGCGCGTCTCACCATGTGAGCGGAACGGGTAGGGCGAACGCATGCCCGGGAGGGCACTCGGAAGAGCGGCGGGGACGCCGTTCGGCACGGTGCTCGCCAGTCCTCCGGGCAGCGCGCCGCGATCGCTCCCGGCACCGCCGCGGGTGGCGCCGCCGGGTCCCGCGGGCCGGTTGCCGGGCGCGCCGCCGCGCCCGCCGGTGGCCGGGCCGCCGCCCGTGCCGCCCCGGCCTTCGGGGACGGCGGGGACGGCGGGGGGCGCCGCGGGTGCGCCCGTTCCGCCGGACGGAGCGGTGGGAGGAGCTGCGGCGGGGGCGGGAGCGTCGGGAGGGGCGGCGGGAGGCGGAGTGCCCGCGCCGCCCCGGCGCCGGGCGGGCCGCTCCCCCGGCGCCCCGCCGGGAGGCCGGCCGGGGCGGTCGTCGGGGGCCGCTGCGGGTGGGGGACCCGCCGGGCGTGCGGGGGCGGCGGGTGGGCTGTGCGGGGGGGGCGGGGCGGGGG
>NZ_LWBU01000181.1 GCF_001646665.1 Streptomyces noursei
GCCACGGCGGCCGTGGAGGCGGCGCGGGTGATCTTCTAGACCGCCACGGCGCCGGTCGTGGGCGCACGGGTGCGGCGGGGGCGGGGGGGGCGGGGGCCGGGGGGGGGGGGGCGGGGCCCCCCCAGGGCGGCGGCGGACTCCCCCCCCCCCCCGGCGGGCGCCCCGGCCCCGGCCCTGGGCGCGCCCCCCCGGGGGGGGCGCGGCCCGG
>NZ_LWBU01000182.1 GCF_001646665.1 Streptomyces noursei
CCCCGCCCGCCCCCCTGCCCCCCCGTCCCCTCCCGCCACACCACCCCGGACCAGACCCGGTCGGAGAGGCGCCGTGCCCCGCTCCCGGCCCCACCTCGAGGTGGAAAAGCACTTGCTAACCCCAGGAATGTCCCCAATCCCCGCCACGCAGGGGCAGGACCCGCTGCCCTATCCGTTCAACGACCCCGGGGGCGGGGGGCGGGCCGCCG
>NZ_LWBU01000183.1 GCF_001646665.1 Streptomyces noursei
GAGGGCGCCGCCCCCCGCGGGCGGGCCGGCCCCCGCGGACGCCCCGCGCCGGGGGGGGCCGCCCCTCTCCCGAAGAACGGCGGGGTCCCCCGCGTCGGGCGGGGGCCTGGCGCCCCCCCCCCCCGGGGGGCGGGTCGGCCGGCCGGGCCCTTCGCAGTGGGGGGGTGTGGGCGGCCGCCGGGGGGCGGGGGGGGGGGGGCCCCGGGGGGCGG
>NZ_LWBU01000184.1 GCF_001646665.1 Streptomyces noursei
TTTGTGCAGGCTATCGGGTGGCACCGACAACGCGGCGGGGCCGGGGGGGGGGGGGGGCCCCCCCCCCCCCCCCCCGGGGGGGGGGGGGGGGGGGGCCCTCCCCCCTGCCGCGGGGGGGGGGGGGGAGGTGGGGGAGGAGGTTTTTTCGGTGTCCGTGGCCCCCCCCGCCGCGGTCACCGTTTTAAATTTTTTGGTGGCCTCCCCCTCCCCCTCCCGCCGCTTGGTGGGGGGGGGGGTGGGGGGGGGGTTTGCGGGGGGCCGGTTCCCCCTGGGGGGGGGGGGGGTGGGGGGGGGTGGGGGGGTGGGGGGGGGGTATCTGGGGGGGTGCTGCGTTTTCGGGCTGGGGTGTGCGCGCGTTCCTCGCGGGGGGGGGGGCTGGGGGGGGGTGGGGGGTTCTGCCGGGTGGGCGGCGGCGGGGGGGGGTTCGCCGCGGGGGGGCGGGGGGCGCTCCAGGTCTCCGGGGCCGGGACGCTGACGCCGCCCGTGGCGGGCCGAGCGGACGGGGGGGGGGCGGACGGGGGCCGCGGCCCCCGGGACGGGGCCCAGCTGTCGCCCCGGGGCGGGCCCTGGG
>NZ_LWBU01000185.1 GCF_001646665.1 Streptomyces noursei
GGGGCGGGGGGCGCGGCCCGGGCGTGCGGGCCCGCCGGGGCGGGACTACGCGCCGGGGATGAGGAGCAGGGGGGTCCAGCGCTTCTCCGGGGCACCCCCGCGCGCCACGGCCCGGCGGGGCGGGGGCCGCCCGCCCCGCGCCCACAGGGGGGGCGCCGCCCGCGTCCCGGCGGGGGCCCCCCGGGGCACGGGGGGGCCGCCCCGCCGGCGCCGTCCGCCCCCCGGGACCCCCCCCCCCCCGCGTCCCCACCGGCCACGGACCCCCCCCCGCGCCCGCCCGCCGGGCCCCC
>NZ_LWBU01000186.1 GCF_001646665.1 Streptomyces noursei
CCCGGGCGCCCCCCCCCGGCCCCCCCCCCCCCCCCGCCCCGCCCCCCCGCCCCGCCCGCGGCCCCCCCCCCCCCCCCCCCCCCCCCCCCCGCCCGGGCCCCCCGCCCGGCCCCGGGGGCCCCCCCCCCCCCCGCCCCCCCCCCCCCCCCCGGCCCCCAACCCCCCCCGGGGCCCCACCCCGCCCCAACCCCCCGCCCCGGTCCAAACCGCCGCACCAGTCCCGGCCGTCGCACCCGTCACACCC
>NZ_LWBU01000187.1 GCF_001646665.1 Streptomyces noursei
GGCCGGGGGTGCGGCGGGCGCCGGGGGGGCCGGCGGCAGGGCCATGGGGCGGCCCATCAGCGCGCGGGGGGCCGCGTCACCGGGGGCGGGCTGGGGGGGGACGGGCGCCTCGGGGACGGCTTCGTCGTTGCGCCCCGCCTGGGGGGGGAGTTCGGCGGGGGGGACCAGCCAGGGGGGGGGGGGCCCGGCGGGGGCGGGGG
>NZ_LWBU01000188.1 GCF_001646665.1 Streptomyces noursei
GCGCTGGCGCTGCTGGCGGTGTTCGCGCCGCTGACGTGGGCGGTCGCCGAACTGGCGGCGCTGCCGCTGCGGTAGGGCCGCGGGCCGCGATCGCCCGTGCCCTGGAGAACCGTTACGCCCGGGCCCGCGCACCGGGCGGACCGGTCCGCCGGCGGGCCCCGGCCCGCGGCCCGCCCCGGCGGCGGCGGGCCCCCGGCGGGCGGGGGCCGGGCGGGGGGGCGCCCCGGGGGCCCCGCGGGCGGGGCAGCAGCGGCCCGGGCCCCCGCAGCGGCGGGGGGGGCCCCCCCCCCAGCGGCCGGGGGCGACCCAGCACCCCCAGCAGCCGTCCCCGCCGCAGGCGCCGCAGCAGCAGTACCCGCAGGGCCAGACCTACGGGACCGCGGCCCAGCCGCTGCCGCCCGAGGTCCCCGCGGGCG
>NZ_LWBU01000189.1 GCF_001646665.1 Streptomyces noursei
GGGGGCCGCGGGGCGGGGGCGGCCGGCGGGGGCAGCGACAGGCCCGGCGGCCGCCCGCGGGGGGGGGCCCCGGCAGGGAAGGCAGCCCGCGCCGAGCCCCAGCCCCCACCCCATGTGCGGGGGGCTCACCCCCCGGCGGGCCGCGGAAAACAGCAGCCCCGCGGTGACCCCCGCCCCCCCGGGGGCCCCCCCCCCCCCCCCCCCCCCCCGCCACCGCCACAGCAGCAGCCAGCAGAAGGCCAGCCCGG
>NZ_LWBU01000190.1 GCF_001646665.1 Streptomyces noursei
GGGAGCGGCTGGGGGGGGAGGGGGGGGGGGGGGGGGCGACGGGCCCCGGGCGCGGCGCGCGGGGGGTCGCGGGGCCCGGCGCGCGGGGGGTCGGGGGCCCGGGGAAACTTACCCGCTGCCGCCCCCGCGGGGCGGCGGGGAGGTTCGGGCGGGGGGGGGCGGGGGGGCGCGCGGCGTCGTCCTTCTTCCACAGCCAGGGGGCCGGGGGGGCGGGGGGCGGGGGGGGGGGGGCGGCGGGCGGGGCGGGGGGGGGGGCGGGCGCGCGGGGGGGGGCGGGCGGGGGGGGGGGGGGGGGGGGGGGGGGGCGGGCGGGCCGTGGGGCCGGCGC
>NZ_LWBU01000191.1:0-25616 GCF_001646665.1 Streptomyces noursei
CGCCCTTCGGGCGGACGCCGACACTTTGCGGACACTCCCTAGCGCCGCCGCCGCGGCTCCCGCCGCACGCGGCGCGGTCAGGGCCGCCGGTGGGCCCGGCTCCCGCCGCGTCCGCCCCCCCCCCCGCGTCCGCGGCCGGCCCGGCCGGCCTACGCGGGCACGGCCGGGCCGGCCGGCTCCGCGTCCGCCGCCGGGTCCGCGGCCGGGTCCGGCAGGTCGATCAGGCGGCACACGGTCTCGATGTCGACCTTCACCTGGGCGATCGACGCCCGCCCCGACAGCCAGGTGATCAGCGCCGAGTGCCAGGTGTGCTCGATCACCCGCACCACCGAGAGCTGCCGCGGCGTCGGGTGCTCCAGCCCCGTCGCGTCCAGGATGATCGCCGTCGTCCGCCGCGAGACGGTGTCCACCTCCCGGCTCACGCCGCGGTCCGCGAACGTCAGCGCCCGCACCATCGCGTCCGCCAGGTTCGGCTCCCGCTGGAGGGCCCGGAAGGCCCGCATCAGCGTCTCCGCGACCCGCTCCGAGGCGGCCGCACCGGACGGCGGCCGCTTGCGCAGCGTCGCGTGCAGATGGTCGAGCTGGTCCTGCATGGTCGCGACCAGCAGGTGGATCTTGGAGGGGAAGTACCGGTACAGGGTGCCCAGCGCGACCTCCGCCGCCTCGGCGACCTCGCGCATCTGGACGGCGTCGAAGCCGCCCCGGCAGGCCAGTTCGGCGGTGGCGTGGAGGATGCGGCGGCGGCGCGCCTCCTGGCGCTCGGTGAGCGGCGGCGAGGCCGGTCTGACTTCCGCTGTCATGAGTCCCGTTCCGTTGGTTCCGTTCTCCGGCGTACAGGTGTGCGTACGGGCCGGTACCGCCGGGCGCCCGCCGTGGCGTGAATCACCCGGACCGGCCCTCACAGCGGCGCTACCTGCCGGTAGATTCGAAGCTCCTTGAACGATCAAGTCTGAAACTTGTTCTAGATTAGCGCGACCGGTTACGCTCCGGCGAAACGCAAGGCAGAAGGGGGCCGCGAGTGACCGCTGAGGCCATAGAGGCAGGCCCCCGCGGCGGTGACACCGGAGGCGGCGACGCCCCGCTGCGCATCGCGCTCCTCACGTACAAGGGCAACCCGTTCTGCGGCGGGCAGGGCGTCTACGTACGCCACCTCTCGCGCGAACTCGCCCGCCTCGGGCACGCCGTCGAGGTGATCGGCTCCCAGCCCTACCCCGTGCTCGACGAGGGCGTGCCGCTCACCGAGCTGGCCAGCCTCGACCTGTACCGGCAGCCCGACCCCTTCCGCACGCCCAAGCGCGACGAGTACCGCGACTGGATCGACGCCGTCGAGGTCGCCACCATGTGGACCGGCGGCTTCCCCGAACCGCTCACCTTCTCGCTGCGCGCCCGGCGCCACCTGGCCGCCCGCCGCGGCGACTTCGACGTCGTCCACGACAACCAGACCCTCGGGTACGGCCTCCTCGGCGACATCGGCGCCCCGCTCGTCACCACCATCCACCACCCCATCACGGTGGACCGGCAGCTGGAGCTGGACGCCGCGGGCGACTGGAAGCGCCGCGCCTCCGTCCGCCGCTGGTACGCCTTCACCCGCATGCAGAAGCGCGTCGCCCGCCGCCTGCCGTCGGTGCTCACCGTCTCCGGCACCTCCCGCGACGAGATCGTCGAGCACCTGGGCGTCCGGCAGGACCGCATCCGCGTCGTCCACATCGGCGCCGACACCGACCTGTGGTCGCCCGACCCGTCCGTCCCCGAGGTGACCGGCCGGATCGTCACCACCTCCAGCGCCGACGTCCCGCTCAAGGGCCTCGTCCACCTCGTCGAGGCGCTCGCCAAGCTCCGTACCGAGAACCCCGACGCCCACCTCGTCGTCGTCGGCAGGCGCGCCGAGGACGGGCCGGTCGCCCAAGCCATCGAGCGGTACGGACTCGACGGCGCCGTCCGGTTCGTCAAGGGCGTCACCGACGCCGAACTCGTCGACCTGTACCGGAGCGCCCAGGTCGCCTGCGTGCCCTCGCTGTACGAGGGGTTCTCGCTGCCCGCCGCCGAGGCGATGGCCACCGGGACGCCGCTGGTCGCCACCACCGGCGGCGCCATCCCCGAGGTCGCCGGCCCCGACGGCGAGACCTGCCTGGCCGTCCCGCCCGGCGACGCGGGCGCCCTCGCGGCCGGCCTCGGCCGGCTGCTCGACGACGCGGCGCTGCGCGCCCGGCTCGGCGCGGCGGGCCGCGCACGGGTGCTGGACAGGTTCACCTGGGCCCGCGCCGCCCAGGGCACGGCGGAGCTGTACCGCGAGGCGATCGCGGCACGCGGAGCCCGCCGATGACCTCGCCCTCCCCCCGCACACCCTCCCCCCTCCTCCGTGAAAGCAGGCCGTCCCCGTGCTGACCGTCGACTTCACCCGCTTCCCGCTCGCCCCCGGCGACCGCGTCCTCGACCTGGGCTGCGGCGCGGGACGGCACGCCTTCGAGTGCTACCGGCGCGGAGCCCGGGTCGTCGCCCTCGACCAGAACGCCGAGGAGATCCGCGAGGTCGCCAAGTGGTTCGCCGCCATGAAGGAGGCCGGTGAGGCGCCCGCCGGGGCGACCGCCACCGCCATGGAGGGCGACGCCCTCAACCTGCCGTTCCCGGACGAGTCGTTCGACGTCGTGATCATCTCCGAGGTGATGGAGCACATCCCCGACGACAAGGGCGTCCTCGCCGAGATGGTGCGTGTCCTCAAGCCCGGCGGCCGCATCGCCGTCACCGTGCCCCGCTACGGCCCCGAGAAGGTCTGCTGGGCGCTCTCCGACGCGTACCACGAGGTCGAGGGCGGCCACATCCGCATCTACAAGGCCGACGAACTGCTCGCCAGGATCCGCGCGGCCGGGCTCAAGCCCTACGGCACCCACCACGCCCACGCGCTGCACTCGCCCTACTGGTGGCTGAAGTGCGCCTTCGGCGTCGACAACGACAAGGCGCTGCCGGTGCGGGCGTACCACAAGCTGCTGGTCTGGGACATCATGAAGAAGCCCCTCGCCACCCGCCTCGCCGAGCGGGCCCTCAACCCCGTCCTGGGCAAGAGCTTCGTGGCGTACGCGACCAAGCCGCACCTGCCGAAGGCCGAGGCCGAGACCGCATGACGCACTCCGAGGGGGCACCCCCCAGCGAGGCGGGCAGGAGCACCGAACACCTCGTCCTGCCCGGCGTCCTCACCGCCGGTCAGGCCGCCGAGACCGTCGCCGGCATCCTCGCCGCCCAGCGCGAGGACGGCGCCATCCCCTGGTTCCGCGGCCACCACCTCGACCCGTGGGACCACACCGAGGCCGCCATGGCCCTGGACACGGCCGGCGAGCACGCCGCCGCCGCCCGCGCCTACGAATGGCTCGCCCGGCACCAGAACGACGACGGGTCCTGGTACGCCGCCTACCACGACGGCGACCACACCCGGGTCACCGACCACGGCCGCGAGACCAACTTCTGCGCCTACGTGGCGGTCGGCGTCTGGCACCACTACCTCGCCACCGGCGACGACACCTTCCTCGACCGGATGTGGCCCGTCGTGTACGCCGCCGTCGAGTTCGTGCTCCGCCTCCAGCAGCCCGGCGGCCAGATCGGCTGGAAGCGCGAGCCCGACGGCACGCCCGTCACCGACGCGCTGCTCACCGGCTCCTCCTCCATCCACCAGGCGCTGCGCTGCGCCCTCGCGATCGCCGAGGCGCGCGAGGAGCCCCAGCCCGACTGGGAGCTGGCCACCGGGGCGCTCGCCCACGCCATCCGGCACCACCCCGAGCGGTTCCTCGACAAGAACCGCTACTCGATGGACTGGTACTACCCGGTCCTCGGCGGCGCCGTCACCGGCGCGGCGGCGAAGGAGCGGATCGAGAGCGCCTGGGACGACTTCGTGGTCCCCGGCCTCGGCGTCCGCTGCGTCCTGCCCAACCCCTGGGTCACCGGCGGCGAGAGCTGCGAACTGGCCCTCACCCTCTGGGCGATGGGCGAGTCCGACCGCGCCCTGCAGATCCTCCAGTCCATCGGCCATCTGCGCGGCCCCGGCGGCATGTACTGGACGGGTTACGTCTTCGAGGGCAACCGCGCCGTCTGGCCCGAGGAGCTGACCACCTGGACGGCCGGCTCCCTGCTGCTCGCGGTGGCCGCGCTGGGCGGGGACGAGGCGACCACGGCCGTCTTCGGCGGCGAACGCCTCCCGGAAGGGCTGGCCCCCGACTGCTGCGGGTGACCCACCGGACCGGGGTGCCCGGATTCGCCATCCTTGCCGCGGGGTACCCGAGTTGACCGACCGGGGCGTCTTGCGGGTGATTCGTGCGCAACCATCCGGCGGCCCCGGTCGTCCAACCCGACAAAGAACCCAGCGTCAGGGGAAAACGATGAAGCGTCGCACCACGGCACTGGCGACCCTCCTGCTCACGGGCGCCGGTCTCGGACTGCTCACGGTACCGGCCCAGGCGGCCACCACGGCCGCCCCGCGGGCCGCCACCGTCTGCCCCACCGGCTGGGGCAGCGCCCAGAAGACCGCCGCCGCCGCGGCGACCGCCTCGCTGCGGGACATCAGGACCGGTCGCCACGAGTGCTTCGACCGGATGGTGTTCCACGTCCCCGGGGTCGGCAGCGGCCGGATCGGCTACGACGTCCGGTACGTGTCCCGGCTCTACCAGGACGGCTCGGGGCGGCACGTCCCGGTCGCCGGCGGGGCCGTGCTGGAGGTGCGCGTCGCCGCGCCCTCCTACGACCCGGAGACCGGCGGGGCGACGTACCGGGGCAGGGTGGCCCAGCCGCTGCCCGGGGTGAACCTCACCGGCTACCGGACCTTCAAGGACACCCGGTTCGCGGGCAGTTTCGAGGGCGACACCCAGGTCGGCATCGGCGTCCGCGCCCGGCTGCCCTACCGGGTCCTCCAGCTGCCCGACCGCCTCGTGGTGGACGTGGCCCACACCTGGGGCACCACCGCCCGCTGACGGCCGTCCCCGGCGGCCGGCCGCCGGGCCCCGCCCGGGCCGGCCGGCCCGCCGGTGTCAGTACCGGCGCAGACGGCCGGCGAGGGCGTGGCCGAGGAAGAGGTACACGAGCGCGGCGAGACCGTAGCCCGCCACCACCCGCAGCCAGGCCGTGTCGAAGGTGAACAGGTCGTGGGACCAGCCGGCGAGCCAGCGTGCCGTGTCCTGGACGAACTGCACCAGGTCGTTGGCCCGGTTGGCGTCGAAGAGATACATCAGGATCCACAGGCCGATGATGGCGGCCATGACATCGGCGACGACCGCTATGGCGGTCGCCGCCTGCGCGCTACCGTTCCGGTGACGGGGAGACATGCGCTACGGATTGCCGCTGCGCCGCCCCACAAACCAGCCGGCGGCGCCGGTCCGGCCCCCGCGGGCGGTACGACGACGGCCCCCCGCCCGGAAGGGCGAGGGGCCGTACGCGTACGGGACCGGGGCTCAGCCGCGCTGGATGCCCGTGGTGTCCTGGAGCACGCCGCGGCGGCCGTCCTGTGTCTGGGCCACCAGGCCCTGGCCGCGCTGCTCGACCGCCAGGTACCAGGTGCCGGGCGCCAGTTCCGCGATCGGCGTCGGGGAACCGTCCTCCGCGTACAGCGGACGGGCCACCGGCACGGCGAACCAGAACGGCGAGAAGTCCGAGGCGGGCGCGGCCTGCTGGCCCTGCCCGCCCTGGGACGGCTGGCCCGGCTGCGGCTGGGCCTGCGCCTGCGGGGCCGGCTGACCGGCGTGCGACGGCTGCGGCTGGCCCGGCTGCCCGGTCTGGCCGCCCGGGTAGCCGTAACCACCCTCGGGCTGCGCGCCGTACGGCGGCTGCTGGGCACCGGGGTAGCCGTAACCGCCCTGCGGCTGCCCGCCGTACGGCTGCGGCTGCTGCGGACGCGGCGCGCCCACGAGGGGGGCCTTGAGCGCCGGGACGAGCGGAGCGGCGACCGCGGCGGCGGCCAGGACGATCGTGGAGAGCAGGCCCAGGATCATGCCGGCACCGGCGTCGGCGTCCATGTCGATGATGGTCCAGAACGCCGTCCACAGGGCGAAGATGCAGAAGGCCACGCCGAACTGGCCCAGGTCGATGCCCGCGACCTTGCGGCCCGGCATGGCGCGCCCGACCACGATCAGCGCCGCCCCGATGACACCGGAGAGGAACATGCTCATGAGGAGGCCCAGGCTGTCCCAGGCGTTGCTCTTGTCGAAGCCCGAGCAGTCGACGCCCGTGGGGCATTCGAAACTGGTGAGGCCGAGGAACGAGGCGATGAACAGCACCACCGCTGCTCCGATCACCACGCCATCGCCTCGAGTGAGGGAGCGGATGTTCACGTGTAAGAGTCCTTCGTCGGTTCGTCTCGTCGGGGTGGCGCGGTGCACGGGGGTGGCCGGCCCCATCGTACGGATGCGGTACGGGTCAGGGTCCGGGGCGACCCCGGACCCCCGGCAGGCTACCGTCCGCCGGAGCTAGCCCCGCAGGTAGGTACGGACGCCGGCCGCGATCCCCTGAGCCGCTTTCTGCCGCCATGCCGCGTCTGTCAGCAATGCGACGTCCTTCGGGTCACGCATATTGCCGCATTCGACGAAGACTTTGGGCACGGTCGACAGATTCAGCCCGCCGAGATCCTCGCGTACGTCCAAACCCGTGCCGCCGCCCACGTAGTTGGCGGGCGCGCTCCCGGTGGCACGGGCGAACTCACGCGCGACGTTCACCCCGAGGGACCGCGACGGACCGACGATCGGCGCGGTGTCGGCCGTGCCGCCCTTGACCGCGGCGGGCAGGATCACATGGAAGCCGCGGTTGCCGGCGGCCGAGCCGTCCGCGTGGACGGAGACCACGGCGTCGGCCCGGGCGGCGTTCCCGAGGCGGGCCCGCTCGTCGATGCAGGGGCCGTAGGGGCGGTCGGCGTCGTGGGTGAGGACCACGGTCGCGCCCAGCTCGCGCAGGAGTGTGCGAAGACGGTGTGAAACATCCAGGGTGAATGCGGCCTCCGTGTAACCGGAGTTGGTGGACGTCCCCGTGGTGTCGCATTCCTTGCGGTTCGTCCCGATGTCCACGGGCCGGTTGATCTCACGGGTGTGAGCGAAGTTGCCCGGGTTGTGGCCCGGATCGATCACGACCGTCCGTCCGGCGAGCGGCGCCGCGCCGGCGGGCGCCGAGCCGGCGGCGGACGGCGCGGAAGGCCCGGGAGCCGGCCGCGTCCCCGGCGGGGCGCCGTCCGCCGGACCGCTCGGCGCCCCGCAGGCCGACGCGCACACCAGCACGGCCGCCGCCGACACGGCGAGGGCGAGGGCGGACGCGGGGCGGCGGCGCGGGCGCGGGGCCGGCGGACTGTCGTCGTGGTGCACACCGTGATGCTAGGCGGTGTCCCGCCGATCGGGCCGGAACGGCGGACGCCGCCGGGCGGGTGGCGGGCCGTCAGGTCAGTGACCCGGTCCCGAACGGCGGAGCACCCGCAGCGAGTCCGTCACCGACACCTCCGTGAACGCGCCCGACTCCAGGGCCCGCAGCCAGACGCGGTACGGGGCCTGGCCGCCGTCCGCCGGGTCGGGGAACACGTCGTGGACGACCAGCAGGCCCCCCTGCGCCACGCGCGGCGCCCAGCCCTCGTAGTCGGCCGTGGCGTGCTCGTCGGTGTGGCCGCCGTCGATGAAGACCAGGCCCAGCTCGCCCGCCCACACCCGGGCGACCTGCGGCGAGCGGCCGACGACCGCGACGACGTGCTCCTCCAGCCCCGCCCGGTGCAGCGTGCGCCGGAACGTCGGCAGGGTGTCCATCAGCCCCACCTCCGGGTCCACCACCGAGGGGTCGTGGTACTCCCACCCCGGCTGCTGCTCCTCGCTGCCCCGGTGGTGGTCGACGGTGACGGCCACGGTGCCCGCGGCGCGGGCGGCGTCGGCGAGCAGGATCGTGGAACGCCCGCAGTACGTGCCGACCTCCAGCAGCGGCAGGCCCAGCTTCCCGGCCTCGGCGGCGGCGGCGTACAGCGCGAGCCCCTCGCGCACGGGCATGAACCCCTTGGCGGCCTCGAAGGCGGCGAGCGTCTCCGGCTTGGGCGCGGCGGGCACGGCCATGGGTTCCTCCTGGTCGGACGTCCGTACTGGGCGGTCACATCGTAGGCGGAGGGGGTGCGGCCGGGACTTCCGGCGTAGGCCCATATCCGCATGTACGGACCGCACCACAACTGCGACCATGACACGCATGCCGCAGCCCCGCACCGAAGCCGACCGCGCCCGCACGGCCACCGGACCCTCCCGCCCCGCCGCCCGCACCTGGGCGGTGCTCCTCGCCGCCTGCGCCGGCCAGTTCCTGGTGGTCCTCGACGTCTCCGTGGTGAACGTGGCCCTGCCGTCCATGCGGGCCGACCTCGGTCTGTCCGCGGTCGGCCTCCAGTGGGTGCTCAACGCCTACTCGATCGCCTTCGCCGGGTTCATGCTGCTCGGCGGCCGGGCGGCGGACCTGTTCGGGCGCAAGCGGATGTTCCTGGTCGGACTCGGGCTGTTCACCGCCGCCTCGGTGGCAGGCGGGCTCGCCGAGCAGGGCTGGCACCTGCTCGCCGCCCGTGCCGCGCAGGGGCTCGGCGCGGCGGTCCTCGCGCCCGCGACGCTCACCATCGTGACCGGCGCGGTGCCGCCCGGGCCCGCGCGGACCAGGGCGATAGCCACCTGGTCGGCGGTGGGGGCGGCCGGCGGGGCGGCCGGCGGACTGGTCGGCGGCGTCCTGACCGACCTGCTGTCCTGGCGCTGGGTGCTGCTGATCAACGTGCCGGTCGGCGTCCTGGTGCTCGCCGGCGCCGCGGTGTGGATCCGCGAGAGCCGGACGGAGGGCGGGCGGCGGCTCGACCTGCCCGGCGCGGTCCTCGTCACCGGTGGCCTCGCGGCGGTGGCGTACGGCATCGTGCAGACCGAGCAGGCCGGCTGGGGCGCGCCGTCGACCCTGTGGCCGCTGCTCGGCGGGGTGGCGCTGCTGGCCGCGTTCGTGGCCGTGGAGGCCCGGGCGAAGGCCCCGCTCATGCCGCTGAAGGTGTTCCGCTCCCGGGCCGTGACGGCGGCCAACGTGTCGATGGTGGTGAACGGCTCGGCCTCGTTCGGCATGTGGTTCTTCATGACCGTGTACGCCCAGAACGTGCTCGGGTACACCCCGCTCCAGGCCGGTCTCGCCCTCGTGCCGAGTTCGGTCAGCGTCATCGTCGGCTCGAAGCTGGCGCCCCGGCTGATGGTGACGACCGGGGCGCGCAACCTCGCGGTGATCGGCACGCTGGTCGCCGCCACCGGGTTCGGCTGGCAGTCGCTGATGGAGGCGGACGGGACGTACGTCACCACCATCCTCGGGCCCGGCGTCCTGATGATGGCGGGCATGGGGCTGGCCATCACCCCGCTCGCCTCGCTCGCCACGTCGGGGGCCGCGCCGGGCGACGCCGGCCTGGTCTCGGGGCTGGTCAACACGTCCCGCACGATGGGCGGGGCCCTGGGGCTGGCGGTCCTGTCGACCGTCGCCGCGGCACGGACGGCGGGCGGGACGGGGCCGGAGGCGCTGACCGCCGGGTACGCGCTGGCCTTCCGCACCGGCGCTGGCATCCTGCTGGCGGGAGCCGTGCTGATGCTGCTCTGGCTGCCCCGCCGGGCCGAGCCGTAGGTCACGGTCGAGGCAGCCCCCTGCCCGATCGGGCCTCCGTGCCGCATACTGGCGGGAAATGACGAACCGATCCGCGCCCCGGCGCCACCTCGCCACCAGTCCCTTCAAAGCCCCCGTCGCCGCACCGGTCAAGCACTTCGCGGTGGGGGACCGGGTCTCCCACGACCGGCACGGCCTCGGCACGGTCATCGCCGTCGAGGACCAGATCGCCACCCTGGTCGACTTCGGGTCCCAGAAGGCCCGCATCGTCAGTCCGTACAAGGGCATGGACAAGCTCTGACCTCCCGACCCGACCCATCCGCGCAGCCGGTCCCGCCGCGTCCCGCACCCGGCGTCCGGTCCGCACGGGGCCGCTCCGGCGCGTGACCCCGTCCCGGCGGTGGCAGCCGGCCGTACCGCCACGGCCCGCGCCACCCCCACGGGACGGCCCGGCCGCGGCGCCGCCGATGCACGCCGCCGTACGGGCGCCGGTCACGACCTCCCGCCGTCCGGCACGGCGAAGGGGCCGCCACCGGGGGTTCTCCCCGGGGCGGCCCCTTCCGGCTGCTGTCGTCCCGTCAGGCCGCGCTGTGGTGCGGTTCCTTGCGGTGGCGGCCGTGCGGCTGCGTCGACAGGTCCTCCGTCGACGCCGCACCGCCGCGGTGCTTTCCGGAGCCGCCGGCGTCCCCCTGCGGTCGCCCGTGGGTCGTGTCGGTGCTGGCTTCAGACATGTGGGAAGTCACCCCGTAAATGATCGCTGACGATGTTGCGGCCCGAGAGTCTATCCAGGGCCCGCGCGGCCGGTGAGCGGCGCCTGCTGGAGCGGTACCGGCTTGCACACACCAGGAGTCGTCACAGGCCCGGACGGTTCCCCACCAGCGCATTCCGCTTGTGCCGATGGTGTGGCCGCATCCGGTACGGACCCTTCCGGCACCGCCGCCCGCCCGTCGCCCGCCCGCACCGCGTCACCGGCGCGCACCGCGCCCGCTTCCCGCTCGTCACCGGCCCGCACCGCGCCCGCCTCCCGGGCGGCGCCCCGGGCCCGCTCGCCGCCCGACCGCGCCGCCTCCACCCGGGCCGCGTCCACCCCGGCCAGCCCGCACGGCACCGCCCCGGTCGCGTACGGCAGCCGCAGCACCCCGTCCCGCGTCCACAGCCCCGCCCCGGCCAGCCAGCCCCGCGGCGCCGGCAACTGGTGCAGCCGCCGCCCCGCCGGCCGCCACAGCCCCAGCCAGCTCCCCGCCGCCGCGTCGATCCGCACCGCCACCGCACAGGTTTCCGGGGTGAGCGTCTGTCCCGGCTGCACCGCGAACGGCGTGACCGCGGCGTCGGGCAGCCGCAGGCACTCCGGGAAGCGCACGGGCATCATGCTGCCCAGGACGCCCCACCCCAGCCGGTGGTGGCCCGGTGACGGCGCGTCGGAACGGATCAGCAGCAGCCCGCTGTCCGGATCCGCCAGCAGCACCCGGTCCTCGCTGTCGTCCGTGATCTGGAGCAGCGGCGTCACCTCGCCGCCCCGCTCCAGGTCCACGGCGACCGCCTTGGCCGGCCCGCCCTCCTCCAGCCGCCGGTCCAGCGCCAGCATCCGGCCGGTACGGTCCAGCCACGCCCCGCCGGAGCACCGCCCCCTGATCTCCGCGACGTGCTCGGGCGCCCCGTGCGCCCCGCCCGCCACCAGCCACACACCCGTCGAGTGCTCCCCGGGCGCCAGCGCGTAGGCGCGCGCCCCGTCCGGGGGCGGGGGCAGCAACCGCAGCGACGCCGACTCGACCGCGCCCAGCGGCAGTTCACCGGTGCGCGGCCCCGTCGGGTACAGCAGCGAGAAGACGTACCGTCCGGCCGTCCGGCGGGCGATCAGCACCCGCCCGTCCACCAGGGGCAGCACCTGGGCGTGCGGGTCCTCGGGCTGGGCGGCGGGGAGGGGGACCGCGTACGGCTCGGGCCCGTCCAGCGTCCAGCGCTCCGGGAACAGGGCCTCGCCGTCACCCGCCAGCCGCGCCGCGTAGGCGCCGTTCGCCGCGATGGTGAAAGCCCGACGCGACACCGCGCCGTCGTCCTCCGCGGCGGTCTCGATGGCACAGGCTGTCATCGACTCGTCACCTCCGGCGACCGAAGCTAGTTTTCGTACTCGAAGCCGAACAATGAGAGTTACCGCACTTCACCTATAAGGGTGTCGATGTCCTGATTCGCCTGAGAAGCGGTGTGCGGTTGTGCTGGCCGGGCCGCCTTCGCCCGCGCGCCGACGGGTCCGGCGGGCGGCCGGCCGCCGGACCGGCCCGGGCCGCGGCCGGCCGTCCCCGGGCGGGAAGCGCCACAGGTACGGGGCCGGAGGGCAGGCCAGGTAGCCTTTCCTCCGTGCCCCGTCTGTCTGAAGTCATCGCCGAGCTCGACGCCCTCTGGCCGCCCGAGCGGGCCGAACAGTGGGACGCCGTCGGCACCGTCTGCGGCGACCCCGACGCCGAGGTCACCCGCGTCCTGTTCGCCGTCGACCCGGTGCAGGAGATCGCCGACGAGGCACTCGCGCTCGGCGCGGACCTGATCGTCACCCACCACCCGCTCTACCTGCGCGGCACGACGACGGTGGCGGCCGGCCACTTCAAGGGCCGGGTCGTCCACACCCTGATCCGCAACGACATCGCCCTGCACGTCGCGCACACCAACGCCGACACCGCCGACCCCGGCGTCTCCGACGCCCTCGCCGGCGCCCTCGGCCTGCGCGTCACCGGCCCCCTCGTCCCCGAGAACGGCCTGGGGCGGATCTGCGAGGTGGACCCGCCCGAGACCCTGCGCGCCTTCGCCGCCCGGGCCGCCGAGCGGCTGCCCGCCACCGCGCAGGGCATCCGCGTCGCCGGCGACCTCGACGCCACCGTCCGCACCGTCGCCGTCAGCGGCGGCTCCGGCGACAGCCTCTTCGACGCGGTGCGCGCGGCGGGCGTGGACGCGTTCCTCACCGCCGACCTGCGCCACCACCCGGCCTCCGAGGCCACCCAGCACTCACCGCTGGGGCTGGTCGACGCCGCCCACTGGGCCACCGAATGGCCCTGGTGCGAGCTGGCCGCAGCCCAGCTCGACGAGATTTCCGACCGTCACGGCTGGGACCTGCGGGTCCACGTCTCGAAGACGGTCACCGACCCGTGGTCCCACCACTCTTCTTCTGGAGCCCCCAACTGAACGCCGCGCCCGCCGACCAGATCCGACTCCTCGACGTCCAGTCCCTCGACGTACGCCTGTCGCAGCTCGCCCACAAGCGCAAGTCCCTGCCCGAGCACGCCGAGATCGAGTCGCTGAACAAGGACCTCAGCCAGCTGCGGGACCTTCTCGTCGCCGCGCAGACCGAGGAGAGCGACTGCGCCCGCGAGCAGACCAAGGCCGAGCAGGACGTGGACCAGGTGCGCCAGCGCGCCGTCCGCGACCAGCAGCGCCTGGACTCCGGGGCCGTCTCGTCCCCCAAGGACCTGGAGAACCTCCAGAAGGAGATCGTCTCGCTGGCCAAGCGCCAGGGTGACCTGGAGGACGTCGTCCTGGAGGTCATGGAGCGCCGCGAGTCCGCCCAGGAGCGCGTGGCCGAGCTGACCGAGCGGGTGTCCTCCGTCCAGTCCAAGGTCGACGACGCCGTCGCCCGCCGGGACGCCGCGACGCAGGAGCTGGACGGCGAGGCCGCGTCCGTCGCCAAGGAGCGCGACCTGGTCGCCGGCTCCGTACCGGCCGACCTGATGAAGCTGTACGAGAAGATCCGCGAGCAGCAGGGCGGGGTCGGCGCGGCCCGCCTGTACCAGCGCCGCTGCGAGGGCTGCCACATCGAGCTGAACATCACCGAGGTGAACGACGTGCGCGCCGCGGCGCCCGACACCGTCGTACGGTGCGAGAACTGCCGCCGCATCCTGGTACGTACGGCCGAATCGGGCCTGTAATGCCGGACCTGCGGGAACTGATCGTCGAGGCCGACGGCGGCTCCCGGGGCAACCCGGGGCCGGCGGGGTACGGGGCGGTGGTCCTGGACCCGGTGTCGGGGGAGCCGCTGGTGGAGGCGGCCGAGTACATCGGCGTCGCCACCAACAACGTCGCCGAGTACAAGGGCCTGGTGGCCGGGCTGAAGGCGGCGCGCGAGCTGGCGCCCGAGGCGACGGTCCGGGTCCGGATGGACTCCAAGCTGGTGGTCGAGCAGATGTCCGGGCGCTGGAGGATCAAGCACCCGGACATGAAGCCGCTGGCGGCGGAGGCGGCCCGGATCTTCCCGCCGTCGCAGGTCACCTACGAGTGGATCCCGCGCGAGCGGAACAAGCACGCCGACCGGCTCGCCAACGAGGCGATGGACGCCGGCAAGCGCGGCGGCCAGTGGCAGCCGTCCACCTCCACGGCCGCGCTGGACGCGGGCGGCGCACGTCCCGGCTCCGGCACCCCCGACGCGGGCGCGGCGAGGGTCGTCGGCGACGCGGCGGCGGGCGCCGCCAAGGCCCGCGCGGCACTCGCGGGGACGGCGAAGGCGGCTGGCACTGGGGCGGCTGGGACCTCTGGGACCGCTGCGACTTCCGGGGCGGCGGGTGCCGCTGGGACCGCTGCGACTTCCGGGGCGGCGGGTGCCGCTGGGACCGCTGCGGCCTCCGGGGCTACGGGGGCGTCCGTGCGGGCCGAGACGGCGGCCGGTGCCCCGGTGGCGTCCGGCGCGGCCCCCTCGGCCTCCTCGGCCGCGTCCGCAGGCGGCCCGCCCGCCGCCGCGGCGGCGAGCCGGGACGCCGGCCGTACCGCGACCGCCGCACCGCCCGTCGGCTGGGCGGCCACGGCGGACCTCGGGGCGCCGGCCACGTTCGTGCTGCTGCGGCACGGCGAGACCGCGCTCACTCCGGAGAAGCGTTTCTCGGGCAGCGGCGGCAGCGACCCCGACCTGTCCCCGGTGGGCCGGCGGCAGGCCGACGCGGTCGCGGCGGCCCTCGCGGCGCGCGGCACGGTCCAGGAGATCGTGTCCTCCCCGCTCGCCCGGTGCCGGCAGACCGCCGCCACGGTCGCGGCCCGCCTCGGCCTGGACGTCCACGTCGACGACGAGCTGCGCGAGACGGACTTCGGCGCCTGGGAGGGCCTGACGTTCGCGGAGGTGCGCGAGCGGTACCCGGACGACATGGACGCCTGGCTGGCGTCCCCCGACGCGGCCCCCACGGGCGGCGAGTCCTTCGCGGAGGTCGCGCTCCGGGTCGCGGCGGCCCGCGACCGCCTGACCGCCCGCCACGCGGGCCGCACCGTCCTGCTGGTCACGCACGTCACGCCCATCAAGACGCTGGTCCGCCTCGCGCTGGGCGCCCCGCCGGAGTCGCTGTTCCGGATGGAGCTGTCCGCCGCCTCCGTCTCGGCTGTGGCGTACTACCGGGACGGCAACGCCTCGGTCCGCCTCCTGAACGACACGTCCCACCTCCGCTGAGCGTCATGGGCTGGGAGTTCACCCACGACGCCGAGGAGTTCCGCCGCGAGGCGGACCGGTGCCTCGCGGCCGACCCGGCGGGCAACACCGTGCCGCTCACCGTCGCGGAGACGGTCCTGCGCCACGGCCCCCGGGCGCTGGGGGCCGGGGACGCCCGGTTCGGACTGTGGCGCCGCGTCCCCGGCGGGCCCGTCGAGGCGGTGGCCGTCCGGACCCCGCCCCGGGACCCGCTGCTGGGCCCCATGCCCGACGAGGCCGCCCGGCAGCTCGCCGAGGCCCTGCGCGGGACGCCCATCGGGGGCGTGAAGGGCGGCGAGCGGTCCGCGCGGGTGTTCGCCGAGTCATGGACGGGGCCGGGAGGCTCCTGGACGGTCACCCGCCGCAGCCGGCTGTACCGGCTCGCCGAGCCGGCTCCGCCCCGGCCCGTCCCGCCCGGCACCGCGCGGCGCGCCACCGCCGCCGACGTGCCGCTCGCCGCCGCCTGGATGAGCGCCTTCGCCGCGGACATCGGCGTGGCCCCGGCCACCGACCACGCGGCGAACGCCGAACGGCGCGTCGGGTACGGAGGGCTGTACGTCTGGGAGGCCGGTGGCGTACCCGTCTCGATGGCCGCCCACTCGCCGGTCGTCGCCGGGCAGTCGCGTATCGCACCCGTCTACACGCCCCCCGAACTGCGGGGCCGCGGCTACGCGGGGGCCGTCACCGCCGCCGTGGGCCACGCCGCCCGGGAGGCGGGCGCCGCGCAGGTGCTGCTCTTCGCCGACCTCGCCAACCCCATCAGCACGGCGCTCTACCAGCGCCTGGGCTACCGCCCGGTGAGCGACCACGTGGACATCGCGCTCCGGTGACCCGCGGCGCTCGCCGGGGCGGCGTTGGCCGGGGCGGTGGTCGCCGGGGCGGCGGCCACGGAATCGGCGAACGCGGGCGCGGCGGCGGGCCGGCGCGTCAGCCGCGCAGCGTCGACGCCTGCCGCGCCAGCGCTTCCACGCGGGCCCAGTCCCGGCCCGCGAGCGCGTCGCCCGGCAGCATCCACGTACCACCGACGCATCCCACGTTCGGCAGCCGCAGGTAGTCCGGCGCCGAAGCGGCGGAGATCCCGCCCGTCGGGCAGAACCGCGCCTGCGGCAGTGGACCGGCCAGTGACCTCAGGTACGCGGTGCCGCCGGCCGCCTGGGCCGGGAAGAACTTCATGTCCCGCACCCCGCGCTCCAGCAGCGCCACGACCTCGGAGGCCGTCGAGACGCCCGGCAGGAACGGCACGCCCGACGCCTCCATCGCGTCCAGCAGCCCGCCCGTCCAGCCGGGGCTCACCAGGAACCGCGCCCCCGCGCCCACCGCGTCCGAGACCCCCCGCCCGGAGACGACGGTGCCCGCGCCGACCACCGCGCCCGGCACCTCGGCGGCGATCGCCCGGATCGCGTCGAGCGCCGCCGGTGTCCGCAGCGTCACCTCGATCGCCGGGAGCCCGCCCGCCACCAGCGCCCGGGCCAGCGGCACCGCGTCGGCGGCGTTCTCGACGACGACCACGGGCAGGACGGGGGCGTGGTCCAGCACGGACGGGGCGGGAGTCATGGGCCCATCCTGCCCAGCCGCGGCAACCATCGCAACGACCGTTGCGGAGGGTGCAATGTCAGTGGATGTCGTCGACCAGCACGTCCAGCTTCCCGGCCGCCGGCGTCTCCACCACGTACCCGAGATCCCCCAGCGCCTCGACCAGCTCACCGGGCGCTGCCGGAACGGCGCCCGCCTCCAGCAGGCTCCGTACGATCCGGCCCTTGGTCGCCTTGTTGAAGTGGCTGACCACCTTGCGCGTGGGCGCGTGCAGCACCCGCACCGTCGCCGTCCGCGCCGCCACCTCGCCCTTCAGCCGCCACGCCGTCGCGTACGCCGCCGACCGCAGATCCAGCACCAGCCCGTCCCCGGCCGCCTCCGGCATGACCTCCGCCATCGGCGCCCGCCAGAACGCCCCCAGCGCCCCGAGACCCGGCAGCTTCACACCCATCGAGCACCGGTACGACGGGATCCGGTCGTCCACCCGCACCGCACCCCAGAGCCCCGAGAACACCAGCAGCGACGTGCGCGCCCGCTCCCGCGCGGCCCCGTCCAGCGTCGCCAGCCCCAGCGCGTCGTACAGCACACCCGTGTAGATCTCCCCGGCCGGCCGCGCACCCGCCGTCCGCAGGGCGGCGTTCTTCGCCACCTCGCCGCGCAGGCCCTCGCTCAGCCCGAGGACCTCCCGCGCCTTCTCCTCGTCACCGGCGCACAGCTCCACCAGCTCCTCCAGCACGGCCGCCCGCGCGGCCGCCAGCCCCGGCAGCGACAGTGAACCCGGCTCCAGCGGAGCGCCGCTCCCCGACGCGGCCTTTCCTTCCGAGGGCGGCAACAGCACGAGCACGGTGGTTCTCCTTCAGTACGGACGAAAACGGGGATGCGGCCCCGCGCCAGCGTACAAAGCGCCGCGGCGCACGAGGTGCCACCCGGTGCCCGGCGCCCTACGCTCGACCCATGCCCCGCCGCCAGATGCGTGTGACCGGCGCGGCCGAGGCGGACCTGCGGGCCGCCCTGCGCGCGCTCCGTACCGAGCTCGACGTCCCCGCCGCCTTCCCGCCGGCCGTCCTCGCCGAGGCCGAGGCCGCCGCCCGGGCCCCGCGCCTGCCCGGCCGCGACGCCACCGACCTGCCCTTCCTCACCATCGACCCGCCCGGGTCCACCGACCTCGACCAGGCCATGCACCTCGCGCGCCGCGCCGGCGGCTACCGCGTCCACTACGCCATCGCCGACGTCGCGGCCTTCGTCACCCCCGGCGGCGCGGTCGACACCGAGGCCCACCACCGCGTCCAGACCCTCTACTTCCCCGACGGCCGCGTCCCCCTCCACCCCGCCGTGCTCTCCGAGGGCGCCGCCAGCCTCCTCCCCGGCCGGACCGTCCCCGCCCTGCTGTGGCGCATCGACCTCGACGCCGACGGCCGCCGCGTCGCCACCCACGTCGACCGCGCCCTGGTCCGCAGCCGCGTCCGCCTGGACTACGAGGGCGTCCAGCGGCAGCTCGACACGGGCACCGCCGAGGAGCCGCTCGCCCTGCTGCGCGAGATCGGCACCCTCCGCCAGCGGCTGGAGACCGAGCGCGGCGGGATCTCCCTCAACGTCCCCGAGCAGGAGGTCGTCGCACGCGACGGCACGTACGTCACCGAGTACCGCGCCCCACGCCCCGCCGACGCCTGGAACGCGCAGCTCTCCCTGCTCACCGGGATGGCCGCCGCCGACCTCATGACCGCCGCCGGCACCGGTGTCCTGCGCACCCTGCCCACCGCGCCGGACGGCGCCGTCGCCAGGCTCCGCCGCTCCGCGAAGGCCCTCGGCGTCGAGTGGCCGCACCACGTCTCGTACGCCGCCCTCGTCCGCGGCCTCGACCCGCACGACACCCGCCACGCCGCCTTCCTCCAGGACTGCACCACCCTCCTGCGCGGCGCCGGCTACACCGTCTTCACCGACGGCGACACCCCCGACCCGGCCGTCCACGCCGCCGTCGCCGACGAGTACACCCACTGCACCGCCCCGCTGCGGCGCCTCGTCGACCGGTACGCCGGCGAACTGTGCCTGGCCGCGGTCGCCGGACAGGAGCCCCCCGAATGGGTGCGGGTTGCGCTGCCGGGCCTCCCGCGACGGATGGCGGAGGGCGCGCGCAGGGCGGGCGCGGTCGAGCGCGGATGCGTCGACATCGTGGAGGCCGCCCTGCTCGCCGGGCGGGTGGGCGAGGTCTTCGACGCGTACGTCGTGGACGTCCACGACCGGGACCCCGCGGTCGGCACCGTCCACCTGGACGACCCCGCCGTCGTCGCCCGCGTCGAGGGCGGCACCGAACCGCTCCCGCTGGGGGCGAGGCTGCGCGTACGGCTCATCCGGGCGGACCCGGGACGGGAGAAGGCGCTGTTCGCGCCCGCCTGAGCGCGTCCACCATGCCCCGGGCGTCGTCCGCGGGGCACCGCACCAGCCGCACCGGGTACGGGGCGCCCAGCAACCGCACGGCCGTGACGGGCTCGCTCAGCACGATGGTCACGGACGTCTGGGATGCCACGGCCAGGTTCAGCACGCCCTCCTCCTTCCGGTGCGAGAACAGCGGCTCGTACCGTACGGAGGCGATCCGCTCCAGCGGGACCACCAGGTCCACGTGCGCCCCCTGGCGCACCCGCAGCCCGTCCCCGTTCAGCGCATGCGGCCGGGTCACCGACGCGGCGTGCAGCCCCAGCACGAACAGCACCGTGTACACGTCCAGCACCAGGAACACGGCGTGCACCACGGGCCAGGACGCCAGCAGGTACGACATGCCGACCGTCTCCACCACGCACACGAAGGCGAACCCGTACATGTACGCCGCCTGGTCCCGGGCGTGCCCGAAGGACCGGGCGCCCGCCCCTCCCGCCCCGTGGGGCCGCCGCGCCGCCCATCGCACCAGGCTCACCATCAGCCGCAGCTCGTGCCCCACGAGCCGGACGACCGGCTCGGGCACCAGCTCCCGCACCGCCTCCCGGTGGCCGGCGCCCCGGCGTCGCAGCCGCACGTACAACAACGCCTCCGCGCACATCAGGGCGACCACCGCGGCCTCCGCCCCCACCACCACGGCCGCCGGTATCCGCACCCCCGCCACCAGGCACACCACCAGCACCAGCTCGGCGGGCAGCAGCGCGTACGCCGCCGCCCGGACCACCCGCCTCACCGCGCACGCTCCGCGGCGATCCGCAGCGCCCGCCGGACGACCCGCGCCTGCGCGGCCGAGAGGTCCGCGAAGAACACCGTGGCCGGCCCGCCCTCCAGGTCGCCCATGTCGTCGGGCACCATCTCGTCCGGCACCAGCCCGGCCAGCATCCGCGCGGTCTCCTCCACCCGGACGTCGTCGGCCGCCGCGTCCGCCAGCGCGTCGAGCCGCGCGTACACCTCGTACGCCCGCTCCATCGCACCCGGCGCCCCGGCCAGCTCCCGCAGGGAGCCCAGCAGCCGGTGCCCCTCCGCCTCCGGCACCACCGTCTCCAGCAGCGCCAGCATCTCCCGGTCCCGCGCCGCCATCGCCGGCTCCGGCCCCGGCAGCGCGGCCGACGCCCTGGCCATGTCCCCGAACAACTCCGCCAGCCCCGGCGACACCGGCCCCTCGGCGGGCAGCCGCCCCTGACGGGCCTGCTCCAGCAGCACGCCGAGCCGCTCCCGGCGCGCGGCGAGCTCCTCCTGCCGCCGCGCCAGGTCGGCGTCCAGCTCCTCCAGCACGTCGACCAGCTCCCGCCCGTCCCTTGAGCTCTCGGCTCCGCTCGAGCAGGGGGACCCCCCACCGTCCGCCAGCACGCCCCGCACCTCGTCCAGCCCGAGCCCCAGCTCCGTGAGCCGCCGGATCCGGGCCAGCAGCACGGCGTCGCGCAGCGTGTAGTCCCGGTAGCCGTTGGCCAGCCGCCGCGGTTCCGGCAGCAGCCCGAGGTGGTGGTAGTGGCGTACCGCCCGCGCCGTGACACCGACGAGGCCGGCGATCTCTCCGATCCGCATGACACCAGTAGAGACGTTGACGCTGCGGCAGGGTCAACCGCAATCACGCGCCCGTCTCCGATCATGTGCCACGATCGAGGGAACGGCTCCCATCTCACCGACAGGCGGCCCGGCGATGTCCCAGTCTGACGAGCGACCGAGGAAGGGGCGTGACATGACTGCCATGGCACATGAACCGCTCACGCAGGCGGATGTCCTGCTGGAGGGCTTCCTGGCGTTGGAGACGCCGGAGGGCTTCCGGGCCGAGCTGATCGAGGGGGAGATCGTCGTGACGCCACCGCCGGACGGCGACCACGAGGACTACAACAGCCTGATCGTCAAGCAGGTGATCAGGCGGGCTCGTACCGACATGGACGTCTCCGGGAACAAGGGTCTGAAGCTTCCCAGTGGGGGCAGTTGCCCCAGGAGCCACGTCATCCCCGACGTCACGTTCGCCCCCGCCGAGCTCCGCCTCTTCCGCGGCGCCGAATCCTGGATGCCGTGCGAGGGCGTGGCGCTCGTCGTCGAGGTGACCTCCAGCCGGCCCCAGCGCGACCGGGAGACCAAGCGCCGCTGCTACGCGCGCGGGGACATCCCGCTGTATCTGCTGGTCGACCGGGAGTCCTCCTCGGTGACCCTGTTCAGCGACCCGGAGAACGAGGACTACCGCCAGGTCCTCACCGTCCCGTTCGGCAAGCCGCTGCCGCTCCCCGAGCCGTTCGGGTTCGACCTGGAGACTGCCGACTTCGTCTGACGTCCTGGCCGGTATCATGGTCGGCACGGCAGACGAGCCGGGCGGACGGCCGCGTGGAGACCCTTCGGGGCGCTCCCCGAGGAACGTCCGGGCTCCACAGGGCAGGGTGGTGGCTAACGGCCACCCGGGGTGACCCGCGGGACAGTGCCACAGAAAACAGACCGCCGGGGACCTCGGTCCTCGGTAAGGGTGAAACGGTGGTGTAAGAGACCACCAGTGCCCAGGGTGACCTGGGCAGCTAGGTAAACCCCACCCGGAGCAAGGTCAAAAGGGGACACCTCGGTGTCCCTGCGCGGACGCATGAGGGCTGCCCGCCCGAGTCCGCGGGTAGACCGCACGAGACCGGCGGCAACGCCGGTCCTAGATGGATGGCCGTCGCCCCGACGACCGCGAGGTCCCGGGGCACAGAACCCGGCGTACAGCCCGACTCGTCTGCCTTCCCCCCTCCACCTCCCCGCCGGCGCGGCGAGGACCGTCAGCCGGCCTCGCGGATCGGCCGGCCCGCGCGGTGCAGGTGGCCCAGGACTTCGCGGTAGGAGCGGAGCAGACCGGTCTCGTAGTACGGGATGCCCTTCTCCGCGCAGAACTCCCTGGTGATCCGGGCCGCCTCGGCGAGCGCGGGCGACGGCATGTTCGGGAACAGGTGGTGCTCCACCTGGTAGTTGAGCCCGCCCATGGCGGCGTCGACGAACCGGCCGCCCCTGACGTTCCGCGAGGTGAGGACCTGGCGGCGCAGGAAGTCCAGCTTCATCCCGGGCGTCACCATCAGCATGCCCTTGTGGTTGGGGGCGAAGACGCACCCCATGTAGACGCCGAGCAGGGCCTGGTGGACACCGATGAAGGCGAACGCCTTGCCCGGCGGAAGAGCGGCGAACACGGCGCCGAAGTACACGACGAAGTGGACGACGAGCAGTGTCCCCTCCAGGAAGGGGCGCTTCATCGTCGGGCTGCGGAGCGCGCGGAAGCTGTTGAAGCTGAGGTTGAGGCCTTCGAGGAGCAGCAGCGGGAAGAAGAGGTACGCCTGGCGCCGTCCTATGAACCTGGCGAGGCCGTTCGCCTGACTGGCCTGCCGCTCGGACCACACCAGGATGTCCGGGGCCACGTCCGGGTCCCGCTCCTCGTGGTTGGGGTTGGCGTGGTGGCGGGTGTGCTTGTTCATCCACCAGCCGTAGCTCATCCCCATGAGCAGATTGGCGGCGATCCGGCCGCCGATCTCGCTGTGCAGGCGCTGCGAGAACACCTGGCGGTGGGCCAGGTCGTGGGAGATCAGCGCCACCTGCGCGAAGACGACCGACATGACCGCCGCGAGGGCGAGCTGCAGCCAGGTGTCCCCGAGGGCGAACAGCGCGTACCCACCGCCGGCGAAGGCCAGGAGCACAAGACCGAACCGCACCGTGTAGTACAGGGGGCGCCGGTCGAGCAGCCCGGCACGCGCCACCCGGCGGCTCAGCCGGGCGAAATCGCTGCCGCCGGCCTCCGGACGCGGTGCGGCCCGCCCCGCCGCGGGGACCTCCGCGGGAACCTCCGCGGGCACTTCCGTCTTCGTCGCGAACTCAATGCTCATGCGGCAAGTCTGCGAAAACCGCGACGCCGGCAGAAGCCGTGTAGCCCCCCTCTTCGAGGGGGAGAAAACCCTACCTTCCGTCCTCCTGCTGACCCGACTGTCGTACGCTCACGGTGAGCGGGAACGCCCGTCGCACCGTCGTACGAGCCGGGGGCCGTCCGTGGGAAGTACGCGGTTGCCGCAGTGGTCGCGGTCGCGCGCCGAGCTGTGGCCGTGGGCGCGCACCGGGCTGGTGGCCGCACGGCGCGGCCTGGCCGTGGCCCTGCTCTCCCAGCTGGGTGCCGTACCGCTGCTCGCCCTGTCCCTCGTCTCCCTGGCCGTACTGCCGGTGGGCATCGGCGTCATCACGCTGCCGATCGCGCTGTTCGCCGTGCGGGGTCTCGCGGACCTGCACCGGCGGTTCCTGCGCGAATGGTGGGGGGTGCGCATCCCCAGCCCCTACCGGCCCCAGGAGGGCGACGACTTCGAGCCCCTGGACGTCCCCAGCAGCGTGCGCTACTGCCGGCGGCTGCTGGCCGACCCGGCCAGCTGGCGGGACCTGCTGTGGCTGCTGATCGACGCCCCGGTCGGTCTGGTCTTCGGCGTGCTGCCCGGCTGCCTGATCGTCTACGGCCTCCACGGGATGGTGGCCACCCCGCTGTTCTGGCCCTTCATGGAACCCTGGTACGGGTACGGCCTGACCTGGCCGGTACACGGTCCCGGGACGGCCGCGCTGGCCCTGGTGCAGGGCACGGGCCTCGTCCTCCTCGGCCTGTGGTGCGGGGAACCGCTGCTCAGGGCCCACACCACCCTCACCCGCACACTCCTGTCGCCCACCGCCACCGCCCACCTGTCGCAGCGGGTGGTGGAGCTGACCGAGACACGCTCCGTGGCCGTGGACGCGCAGGCCGCCGAGCTGCGGCGGATCGAACGCGACCTGCACGACGGCGCCCAGGCCCGGCTGGTGGCGATCGGGCTGAAGCTCGGGCTCGCGGAGCAGGTGTTCGCCAGGGACCCGGCCGCCGCCCACCGGCTGCTCGTGGACGCCCGCGAGGCCAGCGCCCTGGCCCTCGCCGAGCTGCGGAACCTGGTGCGGGGCATCCACCCGCCGGTCCTCGCCGAGCGCGGCCTCGACGGCGCCGTGCAGGCCCTCGCGCTGGACCTGCCGCTGCCCGTACGGGTCGACGTCGACCTGCCCGCCCGGCCGCAGGCGCCGGTCGAGTCGGCCGGCTACTTCGCCGTCGCCGAGGCCCTCACCAACGTGGTCAAGCACAGCGGGGCGGCGTCGGCGTGGGTCCGGCTCGACCATGCCGACGGGCGGCTGCGGCTGGTCGTCGGGGACGACGGCTCCGGGGGCGCCACCATCCGGGAGGGCGGCGGGCTGCACGGCCTGCGGCGCCGGCTCACCCCCTTCGACGGAACACTCGAACTGGACAGTCCGGTGGGCGGACCCACCACAGTGACCATGGAGCTGCCGTGCGCGTGGTGATCGCCGAGGACCTCGCCCTGCTGAGGGAGGGCCTCATCCAGCTGCTCACGCTCAACGACTTCGAGGTCGTCGAGGCCGTGGAGAGCGGACCCGAACTGCTGCGCGCCCTCCTGGAACACCGCCCGGACGTGGCGGTCGTCGACGTGCGGCTGCCGCCGACCTTCACCGACGAGGGGCTGCAGGCGGTGGCCGAGGCGCGCCGGGAGATACCCGGCCTGCCCGTCCTCGTCCTGTCGCAGCACGTGGAGCACCTCTACGCCAAGGAACTGCTCTCCGACCACCGCGGGGGCATCGGGTACCTGCTCAAGGACCGGGTGTTCGACGTCGGCGAGTTCGTCGACGCGGTGCGGCGCGTGGCCGCGGGCGGCACGGCGATGGACACGTCGGTCATCTCGCAGCTGCTGGCCCGCAACGCGATGCAGGGCCCGGTGCAGTCCCTCACCGGCCGGGAGCGCGAGGTGCTGGGCCTGATGGCGGAGGGCCGCAGCAACGCCGCGATCGCCCGGCAGCTGAGCATCACCGAGAAGTCGGTGAGCAAGCACACCAACAGCATCTTCGGCAAGCTGGGCCTCGCCCAGTCCTGTGACGACAACCGGCGGGTCCTCGCCGTGCTCGCCCACCTCAACCTGTAGAAGGCGGCCGGGTGGGGACGGTGCCCGGCGGCCCGGCCCGGGGATCGGCCGGTGGGGGCCGGCCGGCCGGGGCGACGCGTCCCGCCCGTCCGGCCCGTCCGGCTCGTCCGGTCCGTGCGCCTCGGTGACAATCCCGGTATGGGCAATGCGCCGCAGGTCACCGCCGTCACCGTCGAACGGCACATCGCCGCCCCGCGCGACCGCGTCTGGGAGGCGCTCACCGACCTGCCCGGCATGCCCGGCACCCTGAGCGGCGTCACCCGGGTGGAGGTGCTGACGGAGGGCCCGTTCCAGACCGGGACCCGGTGGATCGAGACGCGCCGGATGTTCGGCAAGGAGGCCACCGAGGAGATGTGGGTGACCGCCTGCCACGCCCCGGCCCGCTACGTGGTGGAGGCCGAGTCCCGGGGCACGCACTACGTCTCGGAGTTCACCGTGCGGGAGACGGCGCCCGGGCGGACCCTGGTCCGGATGGTGTTCTCCGCCCGACCGCCGGGCGGCGTCCGCGGCCTGCTCGCCCGGCTGCTGGGCGGGCTCGGCCGCCGGGCGGTGGCCAGGGCGGTGGAGCGCGACCTGGCGGACGTGGCCCGCACGGTCGAGCGGCGGCCGGACGGCGCCTAGGCGGTACGCGCTCGGGCGCTGCGGGCGTCCTAGGTCGTGTCCGTAAAGTCTCGCCTGGCCCGCGGCGCCCTGCA
>NZ_LWBU01000191.1:25655-72059 GCF_001646665.1 Streptomyces noursei
CCAGCGGCGTTGTCGTCGGTCACCATGGCTCCGCCATGTCTCCCTCCTCCGCCTTGCGATCGCACGCACCGGACACCGCGACCCCCGCCCTCCGGGCGGACGCCGATACTTTGCGGACACTCCCTAGGCGGCCAGGTCGGCGGCGAGCACCACCAGTGGCGGAGCCGCCTGCCCCAGGGACCCGCGCCACAGCCGGGGGTCGGAGACGAGGAGCATGATCCCGCCGCCGATCATGAAGGCGCAGACGTAGACGGTCAGCGAGCGGCCGGTCGTCACGTGCCCCAGGCGCAGGGCGACGAAGCCGGCGATCAGCCCGAGCGCCAGGAACAGGTTGTAGAACCCGACGTTGAACCGCCACAGCCGTACCTCCGGCGCGTCCGCGGTGCTGCCGGTCAGGAAGACGCGCACCCACGGCCGGCCGTAGAGGAAGCTCTCCAGCGGCCAGACGAAGACGTGCACCGCTGCGGCGATCAGGGCGAAGACCTGGCTGACGGCGTTCATGCGGCCGATGGTCGCCCACGCAGCCGTCGACGCGAGCCCGGACACGGCCCCTTCACCCGTTCGGGACGGAGCGGCCCCGGCCGCCGCAGCGGCGCGCCGACGCGCCACGGGTGGCGCAAGGTGTGCGGTGGGCGGGGCAGGGGGGTGTACGGCTGGGGGGCCGCAGTTCCCGTACCCGTACCGGAGGAGACACCGTGACCATCCCCGTCGACCAGCTCGCCGACCCCGCCGTGCGCGCCTTCGTCGCCGCCGTCAACGCGGGCGACCGGGCGGCGTTCGCCGCCGCGCTCACGCCCGGCGCCACCATGGCCGACGACGGTTCCGACCGGGACCTGGAGCAGTGGGCCGAGAAGGAGATCTTCTCCTCGGGCGGCCACATGGACGTGGAGTCGGAGCAGGCGGACGGCCGCGCCCTCGTCGTGCGCTACCGCAACGACACCTGGGGCGAGATGCGGACGGCGTGGCGGTTCGTGGTGGGCGACGACGGGAAGGTGAGCCGCTTCGAGACGGGGCAGGCCGCCTAGGCGAGGCCGCCCCCGGTGGCTCGCGTCCGCGAGGCGGGCGAGCATGGGAGGTGGTCCGCACCTGAGGGGGGCGTCCGTCCACCGGGAGGCTCCCCGTGCAGTTCAGTGACGCACCGGACGTGCTGGTCGTGGGAGCCGGGCCCGTCGGGCTCACCGCCGCCGCCGAGCTGAGGCGCCGGGGCGTCGGCTGCCGGCTCGTGGACCGGCTCCCGGCGAGGCTGCCGTACGCCAAGGCTGTGGGCATCCAGCCCCGCACCCTGGAGGTCTGGGACCGCATGGGCCTGGTGCGGGACGCGCTGGAGGCGGCCGTCCCCATGCGCGGGCAGCTGGTGTACGTCGACGGCGCCGAGGAGGCGCGCATCCGGCTGACCCTGCCGAAGGAGGTCCCGTACGGGTTCGCCGCCCTGCCGCAGTACGAGACCGAGCGCGTGCTGGAGGAGTTCCTGGCGCGCTTCGGCACCCGCATCGAGCGCGGTACCGAACTGCGGTCCCTCACCCAGGACGCCGGCGGGGTGACCGCCCGGCTGGTGACCGCGTCCGGCGCCGAGGAGGAGGTGCGCACCCGGTACCTGGTGGGGTGCGACGGCGCGCACAGCACGGTCCGCAAGGCACTGGGGCTCGCCTTCCAGGGCGGCGCCTTCCCCGAGGAGTACATGCTCGCCGACGTGGAGGTCGACTGGGACCTGCCGCCGGGCTACGGCGTGCGGTCCCTGCACCGGGGGGCCGACGGGGCCGTGGACGACCTGCTGGTCTGCATCCCGCTGCCCGGCACGGGCCGGTACCGGATGTCGATGCTCGTGCCCCCGGAGCTGTCGGCCGCCCCCGGCGCGGCGGGCGGCGGGGCCGTGGCGCACGGCCTGGAGGGCGGCAGGGCGCCGACGACGGCGCACGTCCAGGCCGTGGTGGACCGGCTCGCGCCGCGGGCGGCCACGGTGTCCGCCATGCGCTGGTCCTCGGTGTTCCGGATCAGTCACCGGCTGGTCGACCGGTACGGCGAGGGGCGGGTGTTCGTGGCGGGCGACGCGGCGCACATCCACCCGCCGACCGGTGCGCAGGGCATGAACACCGGCATCCAGGACGCGTACAACCTGGCGTGGAAGCTGGCCCTCGCGGTCCGTGGCGGTGCCGCCGCGCGGCTGCTCGCCAGTTACGACGCCGAGCGCCGGCCGGTGGGGGAGGAGGTGGTCGGGCGTACCGTCCGGCACGCCCGCCAGAGCGTCCCGGCCGACCCGGAGGACCCCGCGACCCTGCTGCTGCGCGAGGCGCAACTGCTGGTCGGCTACCGGGACAGCCCGATCGTGACGGCCCCCGGCCCCGGGCCCCGCGCGGGCGACGGCTCCGTCCCCCGGCCGGGGGACCGGGCTCCGGACTGCGGCGGCCTGCTCCGGGAGATCGCCGCCTACCCGCTGCGGCTGTACGACCTCCTGCGCGGCCGGGACCACGTGCTGGTGCTGTACGCGGACGGGGAGGTGGACGAGCGGTGCGACGCCCTCGCGACGGTGGCGCGGGAGGCGTCGGGGGGCCGGATGGACGCCTTCATGGTGCTCGCCGACGGCACGCCGGCCGGCGCGGGGCGGCTGCCGGTGTACCGCGACGGCCGGGGCGAGTTCGGGCGGCTCTACGGGACGGCCGGCACGGGCACCACGACGGCGTTCGTCGTCCGCCCCGACGGCCATGTGGGCGCCCGGCTCTCCCCGCCCGCGCCGGAGGCCCTGGCCGGTCACCTGTCGGCCGTCTTCGGCCCGTGAGGTCCCGAGCTCCCGAGCTCCCGAGGCGCCGGGGCCTCCGACAACCGGGAGGATCTGAGTCCGCGGGGCCGGGCCCCCGGGCCGTCGAGGCCCCTGACTTCCCGGGCCCATCGACGCCCCGGGCCCCGAGGCCCTGACGTCCCGGGCCCCGGAGTGGCGCCCCCGCGCCTTTCGGGTCAGCCGCGGCCGATGTACGGCATCGCCGTGGCCATGACCGTCGCGAACTGGACGTTCGCCTCCAGCGGCAGCGCCGCCATGTGCGCGACCGTGCGGGCCACGTCCGCCGCGTCCATCACCGGCTCGACGGCGAGGTCGCCGTTCGCCTGGAGGATGCCGGTCTCCATGCGGCGCGTCATGTCCGTCGCCGCGTTGCCGACGTCGATCTGGCCGCAGGCGATGCGGTAGGGGCGGCCGTCCAGGGAGAGCGACTTGGTCAGGCCCGTCATGGCGTGCTTGGTCGCCGTGTACGCGACCGAGTGCGGCCTCGGCACGTGCGCCGAGACGGAGCCGTTGTTGATGATCCGGCCGCCCTGCGGCGACTGCTCCTTCATCTGCCGGTAGGCCGCCTGCGCGCACAGGAACGCGCCGGTCAGGTTCACGTCCACGACCGCGCGCCACGTCTCGTGGTCCAGGTCCTCGACCGGCGTACCCCCGCCCGCGAACGTGCCCGCGTTGTTGAACAGCAGGTCGACGCGGCCGAACCGGTCCCGGGCGGCCGCGAACAGGGCCGTCACCGCGTCCGGCGACGTCACGTCGGTGGGGACGCAGAGGGCGTCCGTGCCGGCCAGGGCGGCCGTCTCCCGCAGGGGCTCGGCGCGCCGGCCCGCGAGGGCGAGGGACCAGCCGTCCTCCGCCAGCGCGAGCGCCACGCTCCGGCCGATGCCCGAACCGGCCCCCGTCACCACCGCGATCCTCGGTACAGCGCTCATGGGGCCGCAGGGTACGGGAGAGTCCGGCACGCGGAACTCATGCGGCCGACATGTGGATGTTGTGTACCCGACAACCGACGCCGCTGGGATGCTCCCGACACACATCACCAGGGGAGGGTCCATGACGCCCGCACACCGCGCCGGCAGCCCGCGGGAAGCCGATCACTCGCCCGAACTCCGGGCGGCCGCCCGTCACTTCGGCCGCCGCGGCTTCCTCACCGTCACCGGCGCCGCGGCCGCGCTCGCCTTCTCGGCCGGCCTGCCGGGCACCGCCCACGCCGCCGAGGCCGACCCCCGCCGGATCACCGAGGACCCGTTCACCCTCGGCGTGGCCTCGGGCGACCCGCTCCCCGGCTCCGTCCTGCTCTGGACCCGCCTCGCGCCCCGCCCGTACGAACCCGGCAGCGGCATGCCCCGCGCCCGCGTCCAGGTCCGCTGGGAGCTCGCCCACGACGCCCGGTTCACCCGGATCGTCAGACGCGGGCAGGCCACCGCCCACCCGGAGCTCGACCACAGCGTGCACGCCGAGGTGACCGGCCTCGACGCGGACCGCGTCTACCACTACCGCTTCCGCGCCGGCACCTGGATCAGCCCCGCCGGCCGCACCCGCACCGCGCCCCGCCCCGGTGCCCGCCCCGGCGAGCTGAGACTGGCCGCCGTCTCCTGCCAGGCCTACCACGACGGGTACTTCACCGCCTACCGGCATCTCGCCGACGAGGACCTCGACGCCGTCTTCCACCTCGGCGACTACCTCTACGAGTACGCCGTCAACGCCACCGGCGGCGCCCGCGCCTACACCGACCGCAGGCTCCCCGCCCACTTCAACCGCGAGACCGTCACGCTGGAGGACTACCGGCTGCGCTACGGCCTGTACAAGTCCGACCCGGACCTGATGGCCGCGCACGCCGCCCACCCCTTCGTCGTCACCTGGGACGACCACGAGACCGAGAACAACTACGCGGGCGGCACCCCGGAGAACGACGTACCGCCCGAGGAGTTCCTGCTGCGCCGCGCCGCCGCGTACCGCGCCTACTGGGAGAACCAGCCGCTGCGCGCCCCGCAGCGCCCGACCGGCCCGGACATGCGGCTGTACCGGCGGCTGAGGTTCGGCCGGCTCGCCCGGTTCGACATCCTCGACACCCGCCAGTACCGCTCCGACCAGGCATACGGGGACGGCTGGCAGACCCCCGGCCCCGCCTCCGAGGACCCCTCCCGCACGATGCTCGGCACCACGCAGGAACGCTGGCTGCTGGACGGCTGGAGAGCCGCGGACACCACCTGGAACGTCGTCCCGCAGCAGGTCACCTTCGCCCGGCGGCGCAACGTGCCGACCCCCGCGTACAAGCTCTCCATGGACGCCTGGGACGGCTACCCCGCCGCCCGCGCCCGGCTCCTGGACGGCGCGGCGGCCGCCGGGATCGAGAACCTCGTCGTCCTGACCGGGGACGTCCACGTCGGGTACGCCTTCGACCTCAAGGCCGACTTCGACGACCCGGCGTCGAGGACCGTCGGCACCGAGATCGTCGCGACGTCCGTCGCCAGCGGCAAGGACGGCGCCGACCGGCCCGCCAACTGGGCCGACATCACCGCCGCCAACCCCCACCTGAAGTTCTACAACGGCCGCCGCGGCTACGTGACGGTCACCCTGACCGGCGAGCGGGCCCGCGCCGACTTCCGGACGGTGGCCGCCGTGACGACACCCGGCGCGCCGGTCACCACGGCCGCCTCGTTCGTGACCGAGGCCGGCGACCCGGGCCTCAAGCCGGTGTGACCCGCGCGCCGGCCGGGCGGCGGACGCCGGTGCCGTCCGGCGCGGTGCCACCCGCAGGGCGGTGGCCGCCGGCCCGGTCGGGTGCGGCGTCGTCGGCCGGGTAGCGGACGCCGATGCGGTCCCGTACCGCGTCGAGCGTCCGCATCACCGCCAGCGTGCCGTCCAGCGGCACCAGCGGCGACTCCGTCTCACCCGCCCGCAGGCAGCGCATCACCTCCGCCGCCTCGTGCTGGAGGCTGTCGCGCCGCCCGGCCACCGTGAACTCCTCCGGCTCGCGCCCCTCGCGGTGCAGCACGAACCCCTCCGGGTGGAAGAAGCCGCGCGAGAACTCGATCCGCCCCTTCGTCCCGGACACCGACGCGGTCAGCGGCGTGTCCGCCACGATCGAGCAGGACAGCGCCGCCGTCGCACCCGAGTCCCAGCCGAGCAGCATCCCCGTGTTCAGGTCCACGCCCTCCGGCGACAGCAGCGCGTCCGCCTGTACGCGGTCCGGCTCGCCCAGCAGCAGCTGCGCGAACGCCACCGGGTAGACCCCCAGGTCGAGCAGCGCGCCGCCGCCCACCGCCGGGTCCCGCAACCGGTGCCCCGGGTCGGCCGGCCCCACCAGTCCGAAGTCCGCGTGGACCGCGCGGATCTCCCCGACCGCGCCGTCCCGCACCAGCTCCACCAGCCGCCGGACGACGGGCCCGCAGTACATCCACATGGCCTCCATCAGGAACAGCCCGCGCCCCCGGGCGAGCGCCACCAGCTCCTGCGCCTCGCGCACGTTCAGCGTGAACGGCTTCTCGCACAGCACCGCCCGGCCCGCCTCCAGGCACAGCCCGGCCGCCTCCCGGTGCGCCGAGTGCGGCGTCGCCACGTACACGACGTCCACGCCGTCGTCGGCGGCCAGCTCCGCCCAGCTCCCGTACGCCCTCGGTATCCCGAACCGCTCGGCGAACGCCTGTGCCGGCGCGGCGCTGCGGGACGCGACGGCCACCACCTCGGCGTCCGGCATCCCCAGCAGATCGGTCGTGAAGGCAGCCGCCATCCCGCCGGTCGCCAGCACGCCCCACCGCACGGTCCCGCCCATACCCAGCCCCCAATTGAGGTTTCAACCACTGTTGACGAGCTGAGAGCATAGGCGCGGCCCCCACCACCAGGAGACGAGATGCCGGAAAGCGGCCCGAGCACACCAGGACACATACCGACCGAGCCCCCGAGGACCGCGCCCCCCGCTCCCGCCCCCGCCGCGCGGCGGGCCGGACTGCTGGTCACGCTGGTGCTCGGCGGACTCACCGCCCTCCCGCCGCTGTCCATGGACATGTACCTCCCGGCCCTGCCGGAGGTCACCCGGGCGCTCCACGCGCCCGCCGCCACCGTCCAGCTGACCCTGACCGCCTGCCTCGCCGGCATGGCACTCGGCCAGCTGGTGGTCGGTCCGATGAGCGACAGGTTCGGCCGCCGCCGCCCCCTGCTCGTCGGCATGCTCGTGTACGTCGCCGCCACCGCCGTCTGCGCCCTGGCGCCCGGCCCGGAGCTGCTCATCGCCTTCCGGCTGCTCCAGGGACTCGCCGGCGCCGCCGGCATCGTCATCGCCCGGGCGGTGGTGCGCGACCTGTACGACGGCGTCGAGATGGCCCGGTTCTTCTCCACCCTCATGCTGATCTCCGGGGCCGCCCCGATCATCGCCCCGCTCATCGGCGGCCAGATCCTCCGGGTCACCGACTGGCGCGGCGTCTTCCACGCCCTGACGGTGGTCGGCGTCCTGCTCACCCTCGTCGTCTGGAAGTGGCTCGGCGAGACACTGCCGCCGGCCCGGCGCCACGGCGGCGGGGTCGGCGAGGCGCTGCGCACCATGCGCGGACTCCTCGCCGACCGGGTGTTCTCCGGCTACATGCTCGCGGGCGGGCTCGCCTTCGCCGCCCTCTTCGCGTACATCTCGGCCAGCCCGTTCGTGGTCCAGGAGATCTACGGCGCCTCGCCGCAGACCTTCAGCCTGCTGTTCGGCGTCAACTCGGTCGGGCTCGTCGCGGTCGGCCAGATCAACGGCAAGCTGCTGGTGGGGCGCGTCAGCCTGGACAAGGTCCTCGGCTTCGGCCTCGCGGTGATCACCCTGGCGGCCGGTGCGCTGCTGCTGATGACGAGCGGGGCCCTCGGCGAGGTGGGGCTCCTGCCGGTGGCCGCCGGGCTGTTCGTGCTGATGTCGGCGATGGGGCTGGCGATGCCCAACACCAACGCCCAGGCCCTGATGCGCACCCCGCACGCGGCCGGTTCCGCCTCCGCGCTGCTGGGCACGTCCTCGTTCCTGGTCGGCGCGGTGGCCTCGCCGCTCGTCGGCATCGCGGGCGAGGCGACGGCGGTCCCCATGGCCGTGGTGCAGCTGGTGTGCGCGCTGGGAGCCGTCGCCTGCTTCCTGGGCCTGTGCCGGCCGTGGCAGCCGCGGGAGCAGGGGGAGCAGCGGGAGCAGGGCGGTCAGCCGCGTCGCGGGTGACCGGTCAGGTGGACGCGGTCCCGCGCGTCCGTCCAGCGGAAGAAACCCACCCCGGCCACCTCCGCCACCGGGAGCCGGACGTTCGGCGGCAGCGCCCCGGGCACCCCGGTCGCCAGGTCCACCGCGACCGGGCTGCCCCCGCCGGCCAGGGCGTCCGCCGCGCCGCGCGCCCCGCTCGCGCCGTACGCCGTGCCCGTGTCGGTGACGGTGGTGAGCGTGAGCGGCATGGTGCCGTCCGGCTCCTCGAAGCAGCGGCCGGTCCGGGCGTCCAGGTCGAAGGCGAGGCTCCCGGCGACCAGGTAACGGCCGCCCGGTGACACCACCGCCTGCGGGTGCTCGCCCGGTTCGATCGCCGGGCGGCGGCACTCCGCCGTCACCAGCGGCCTGCCGGTGCGCGCGTCGTGGACCGCCCAGATGTGGTGCGTCGCCGCCCGCGGGGCGCCCTTCCGCCCCTGCCACCGGGCGAGGACGTGCCCGGGGGCCAGCGCGGTGGGAACCCCGCTCGCCGGGTCGGCCCCGGCGGGCGCCCGGTCGCGGCCGGCCCACGCCCCGGGCACCCAGAAGCCCCGCGCGCCACTCACCAGCAGCCCCTCGGGCGTCACCCCGCGCACGGCGGTCAGCCGCCGGCAGTCCGCGCACCCCTTCGGGTGGCCGAGGCGCTCGGGCGGGACGCTGCTCACCGCGCCGGTGTCCGGGTCGACGACCGCGCTCCTCGCCCGCCCGTCGCTGATCAGCACGCCGGGGCCGGTGCCGGTCACGTGCGGGACGTCCGCCCAGGGCACCTCCACCCGCCGCCGGGTGCCGGCGGCCGCGTCGTACACGTCGAGGGACACGAAGCTGTCGGTCCTGGTCAGCGGGTCGTCACCGGTCCGGCCCCAGGACCAGGCGACGAAGTACCGCCGGTCCCCGGCGATCAGGGCGAGCAGCCCGGGCCGGGCCGCCGGGTCGCCGAGCGGCCGCCAGGCGGGGCCCGCCCAGCCGTGGCGGCCGGTGCGCGGGTCCAGGGTGCGCAGGCGGTGGCGGGTGCCGTCGACGCGCTCCAGGTACGCGATCGGCCCGGCACCGCCCGCGGTGACGAACTCGGGGGACAGCCCGGTGACCTCCCAGCCGCGCGCGGTGTCGTACGCGTCGGGGACGGTGAGCCGCGTGACGGGTGCGGCGCTCCCGGCGGTGGACCGGGGGGCGTCCTCCGGCGGCGCCGTACGCCCCCCGCCGGTGCCGCAGCCGGCGAGGAGGACGAGCAGCGCCAGGACGGTCGCGCCGACGACCGGGGCCGTGCCCGCGAACCTCTGACGCATGGTGCCCCCCACCCGGCCGACGGGCGGCCAGCGTAGCAACCGGCGTACGCCGCCGGGCCGTTCGCGCGGGGAACGCCCGGAGCGGGTCCGGCCGTTCGGGAGCGTGCGGCCCGCCCGCCTACCATGTATCGGTGAACGCCTCCCTCCCTACCGCGGAAGCCCTGCGCGGCGCCCTCGCCGGGCTGCTCGACGGGCTCCCGCCGACCCAGGCGGCGCAGGCCGTCGACCGGCTCATCTCCCACTACCGCGGGACGGTGCCCACCGGCGTGCCCGTGCTGCGGGACCGGTCGGACGTCGCCGCCTACGCCGCGTACCGGATGCCCGCGACGTTCGAGGCGGTCCGGGCGGCGCTGGACGCGCTGCGGGACGCCGCCCCCGACTGGGCCCCGGCGACCCACACCGACCTCGGGGGCGGCACCGGCGCGGCGAGCTGGGCGGTCGCCGAGGCGTGGGACTCCGCGGCACGCACCACGGTGCTGGACTGGGCCGAGCCGGCGCTGGCGCTCGGGCGTGAGCTGGCGGCGGCGTCCGGGATCGCGGCACTGAAGGGTGCGACATGGCAGCGCTCCCGCATCAGTGCGGCGCTCCGCATCGAGAGCACCGATCTCGTCACCGTGTCGTACGTCCTCAACGAGCTCACCGAGCAGGACCGCACCGCCGTCGTCACGGAAGCCGCCCGCGCCGCGCGGGCCGTCGTGATCGTCGAGCCCGGCACCCCCGGCGGCTACGCCCGCGTCATCGCCGCCCGCGACCTGCTGATCGCGGCCGGGATGACGGTCGCCGCGCCGTGCCCGCACAGCGGCACCTGCCCCATGGAGCCGGGTACCGACTGGTGCCACTTCGCCGCCCGGGTCAGCCGCTCCTCGCTCCACCGCCAGGTCAAGGGCGGCTCACTCGCGTACGAGGACGAGAAGTTCGCCTACGTCGCGGCGACCCGCTTCCCCGTGACGCCCGCCCCCGCCCGGGTCGTCCGCAGGCCCCAGATCCGCAAGGGCCAGGTCCTGCTGGAGCTGTGCACCGAGGGCGACGGGCTGCGCCGGGACACGGTCACCAAGCGGCACGGCACCCTCTACAAGGCCGCCCGTGACGTCGCCTGGGGGGACGAGTGGCCGCCCCGCTGACGGGGTGACGGTGCGCGACCACGCGGGTGATCCCGTGCCGCTGGCAATTGCCCGGAACGCTCCGGCGGAGTTGGAGTGGGCTCGTCCGCGCTCCCTCACCCCCAGGAGGCTCCATGTCGCGCACCCGGCTCCTCACCGGCGGCGTCCTGGCCGCCACCACCGCGATGCTCGCCACCACCGCCCTCACCTCCACCGCCGGGGCCGCGCCCGGGCCCACGCCCAAGGACACACCGAAGGACACGGTGAAGGTGCTCGACTGGCTCGCGGACAAGCGGACCGACAACAAGCCGGAGCGCCTGCGCGTCGGCAGCGACTGGACCACCCACGCCCATCTGTACACGAACAAGAAGGGCAGGTTCGGCAAGAAGATCGGTGACGTCTCGTCGCACTGCACCGTCGCCGAACTGAACCGCCACGGGTACGTCGCCCTCTGCCACCGCGTGCTGCGCACCGACGGCGGCAGCATCAGCCTGAGCGACAGCCTCGACCGCCACGGCCCGCTGCCGCACGGCGGCCGCTCGGCGGTCACCGGCGGCACGGGCAGTTACGCGGACGCCGAGGGCGAGGCCGAGATCACCCTCTACGGCCCGGTCGCCCGGTTCCGCATCCTGCTCGACGACTGACCGCGCGGCACCCCGCGCACCGGGGCCGGCCCGCACGGGCCGGCCCCGCCGCCGTCAGGCGCGCAGCTCCTGCGTACAGCACTTCACGCTGCCGCCGCCCTTGAGCAGCTCGCCCAGGTCCATGCCGATCGGCTCGAACCCGCGCTCGCGCAGCGGCCCGAACAGCCCCACCGCGGCCTGCGGCAGCAGCACGTGCCTGCCGTCGCTCACCGCGTTCAGCCCGAGCGCCGCGGCGTCCTCCTCCTCGGCGATCAGCGCGTCGGGGAAGAGCCGGCGCAGCACCGAGCGGCTGCCGGGGGAGAACGCGCCGGGGTAGTACATGATCTCGTCGGCCGCGTCGTCCAGGACGCACAGGGCCGTGTCCAGGTGGTAGTAGCGGGGATCCACCAGGTCCAGGCCGATCACCGGCCGGCCGAAGAACTCCTGCGCCTCGTCGTGCGACAGCGGGCTGGAGCGGAAGCCGCGCCCCGCCAGGACGTACGTCGAGGTGACCGCGAAGTCGCCCTCGCCCTCGTTGACGTGGTCGGGCTCGCGCACGTCGGTGAACCCGTTCGCGCGGAACCACCGGCGGTGCACCGCGGCCTCGGCCGCGCGCTCGGCGAAGGCGAACCGGGCCCCGAGCACCCGGCCCTCGATGACGGTGGCGCCGTTGGCGGCGAACACCATGTCGGGCAGGTCGGCGTGCGGCTCCAGCAGCTCGACGGTGTGGCCGAGCGACACGTACCGGTCGCGCAGGTCCTCCCACTGCGTCAGGGCGAGCGGCAGGTCCACCGGCTTCGCGGGGTCCATCCACGGGTTGATGGAGTACGTCACCCTGAAGTGCGCGGGTGGGCACATCAGGTAGCGGCGGGGTGATGCGTCACGAGGCAAGGAAGGCTCCTCACGGACGGCAGGCGCACGATCTGTGCGTGGATGCCATGGTGCGCCGTGAGGAGCCTTCGCGCAGTGGACCGTACGGGTGAGTTCACGCCGGCGCTCAACGGCCGCCGTGCGCCGTACGTCCCTCCTTCAGCTTCCGCAGCAACTCCCGCTTCTGGGCCGCCGGGTCGATACCCCGGCCGGCCCCTCCGCCGCCGCTGCCGCGCAGGGCCTTCCGGGAGAGGTTCCGGCGGGTGCCGCCGACGCCCAGCATGTTCCCTGCTCCACCACGGGTCATGGGTGGGCTCCCTTCGGTTCGGGTCGCGTCCGTCCCTCGGACGCGTTCCAGAGTGGACGAGACGTATCGTCTTGTCAAGAGACGAAACGTCTCGCCTCGCACCGCTGCTAGATTGGACACCATGGCTGAGACCAAGGCACCCGACTCCACGCGCCGCAGCGAACGCTCCCGCCGTGCCATCTACGACGCCGCCCTCGCCCTCGTCGGCGAGATCGGCTACGCGAAGACCACCATCGAGGGCATCGCCGCCCGCGCCGGCGTCGGCAAGCAGACCATCTACCGCTGGTGGCCCTCCAAGGCGGCCGTCCTCCTGGAAGCGTTCGTCGACCTCGGCGTCCAGGCCAACGAGGCGCTCGGCGGCGACGCGGAGAGCGAGATCCCCGACACCGGCGACATCGAGGCCGACCTCAAGCTCGTACTGCGCGCCACGGTCGACGAGATGAACGACCCCAGGTACGACGCCCCCTCCAGGGCCCTCGCCGCCGAGGGCGTGGTCAACCCCGAGCTGGGCGCCCGGTTCGTCGAGCAGCTGCTGGAGCCGCAGCTCCAGCTGTACGTCAAGCGGCTCTCCGCCGCCCGGGAGGCCGGCCAGGTCCGCCCGGAGATCGACCCGCGCATCGCCCTGGAGCTGTTCGTCGGCCCCCTCACGCACCGGTGGCTGCTGCGCACCGCGCCGCTGACGCACGCCTACGCGGACAGCCTCGTCGAGTACGCCCTGCACGGCCTCGCCCCCCGCTAGGCCCTGTCCGGCTCGCGGCACCCCGCCGCCCCGCCGCCCCGCCGCCCCGCCGCACGGCGGACCCGCCGGGCCTGCCCCCCCGCCGCGTGGAGCTCCTCACGCCCCACCGCCTCCCGCGGGGGGCGAATGGCCATATAGGGCCGCAATCCGCCCCGCCCGTCGGTGGCGGGACGCCGCTCGCCCCGGTCGATTTGGAGACTTGCGGTCACCGAAGGCGCAGGATGGTGGGACGATGGCAGGGACCGCAGGGCTTGGCAGAGGTGTGAGGGGATAGATGGGCGACGGGATCGGCCGCTACCGCGGCACGGAGAACAAACTCGCGCAGTGGCTGCGCCGGCGCCCGAAGAAAGCCGCCGTCGAGGCCCCGGGCCGCGAGGATCTGCTCCGGGCCGTGGCCGCCGCGGGCCTGCCCCTCGCCCCCGCCGCCCACCCCGTCGGCTACCGATGTTCCTGCGAGCGCATCGGCTGCCCCACTCCGGCCCGCCATCCCCTCTCCTTCGCCTGGCAGACCCAGTCCACCACCGACCGCGCGCAGATCGAGCGGTGGGCCGAGGGCCAGCCGCAGGCCAACTTCATCACCGCGACCGGCATGGTCCACGACGTCCTCGACGTTCCGCTGGAGGCCGGTCGCGCCGCGTTGGAGCGGCTGCTCGGCGAGGGCGTCGACGTCGGCCCGGTCGCCGAGTCGGGCGACGGCCGCATGCTGTTCTTCACCGCCACCCGCGGCACCCCCGAGGACGAGGACGAGTGGTGGCCGTGCGAGCTGGACTGCCACCCCGAGACCATGGACGAACACCCCGGACTGCGCTGGCACTGCCGCGGCTCCTACGTGCTCGTACCGCCGGCCCGCCTCCCCGGTGAGCTGGGCGTGGACTGGGTCCGCGGCCCGGAGCACCCGCTGCCCGACCCGCTGACCCTGCTGGAGGCGCTCACCGACGCGTGCGCCCGCCACGCGGACCGGTACGACGAGCACGACGACCACCACTCGGTGGCCTGGCCGCTCAGCCGCTGACCGGCGTCACGGCCCGGTCGCCCGCGTCAGCGGCCGGCCGCGGGCCTCACGAACCCGTCGCCGACGTCACGCCCTGGAGCCGGCCCACCACCGTGACCTGGCCCGACTGCGTACCGGCCGGCTTCACCAGCGCCGCCTGGCTGGACACCCACTCCTTGGTGAGGGTGCTGCGGACCTCGCCCGTCATCAGGGCCCGCACCTCCGGGCCGACCTTCGGCCGGTAGCCCTTGGCCGCCACCTGCCGGTCGTAGAAGCGCGTGCTGAAGAACACCAGGGCGCCGCCGTCCCGCGTCATCAGACCCAGCGGCGCGTAGTCCCCGGTGTCCAGCGGCTGGTCGACGTACTGCGTGGCGAGCCCCGGCCGCTTGGCGACCTGCGCCCGCTCCTGGCGCCACACAGTGGTGTGCGGCCCGGCCGCGAAGTGGTCCGGCCGGCCGGTCTGGAGGTACGAGGTGTACTCCTCGCTCAGGTTCTTCGGCGCCACCGCCAGCGCGGCGGAATCCGGCTCCACCGGCTCCGCCCAGCCGTCCGCGTCCGTCTTGAACACCGGTACGCCGCCCGCGGACAGGATCTGGAGGTAGGCGACCTCCCACAGCTGCTCGGGCCCGTTGCGCACGAAGACCAGCACCCAGCGGTCGTCGTCCGTGCCCCGGTCGGTGTCGCGGTTGGAGTCCGTGTCCGCGACGAACCAGCGGGGCCAGCCCGCCTTCTTGGGTATGACGTACCGCGCGTCGGTGAGCTGCAGCGGCCGGTGCGCGGGGTTGCCGCCCGGGGTGGTGATGCTGCGGGACTTCAGCCCCGCCTGGTTGATCGCCCCCAGCGCGCCGGTGACCCGCCCCGCGTCGAGAGCCGGGTCGAAGGCCTTGTCTGCCTTGTTGTAGGCGTCGGTGAACGCCGCGAGGGCCTCCGCGGCCTCGGCCTTCGTCGCCGTCGGGACGACCTCCAGCTCGCCGTGGACCGTCACGCACCCGCTCGCCGTCAGCGCCAGCGCGGTGGCCGCCGTCACGGCCGCGAGGCCCCGCGCCCGGCTCCCGCCGCGGGCCCGGCCGGTGGCTCCCGCCCGGCCGGTGCGCACCGGCCCGCGCTCACCCCGAGGGGGCGTCCCGGGGGGCGGCGTCGCCGGCCGGCACGGCTCCGCCACGACTTCCTCCCCCGCCTCGCAGCTGCACGCCCCGGACCGCGCTCGCTGATCCGGCCTGATCCACAAGGTGGGCCCCAGCCTTCTCATCGCTTGCCTTCTGCTCCTCGACCCCCACTGACCGTCCGAACCCTACCGGGGCCGCGAACGGCGCGGGCGCCGGGACCGGATACCGCGCCCGCGCGGGCCCGGCGACACGGTCACGCGCCGGGCGGGCGCGGCCCTTTGCGGGGCTTCGCACCCCTTCGCCCGGACGCCGGAGCCCCGCTGCCGTGCGCGTGCTTCAATGCCCGGGTGAACACCGCATACGACGTAGTCGCCGTCTTCTGCGGGGGTGACGGCCGCCACGGCAACCCCCTCGGCGTGGTGCGCGACGGACGGTCCCACCCCGACGAGGCGTCCCGGCAGGCGTTCGCCAAGCAACTGGGCTTCAGCGAGACCGTGTTCGTCGACGACCCCGAGCGCGGGGTCGTCGACATCTACACGCCCGGCGTGCGCCTGCCGTTCGCCGGACACCCTCTCGTGGGCACCGCCTGGCTGCTCGACCTGGAGGTGCTGAACCCGCCGGCCGGCGAGGTGTGGGCCCGCGACGACGGCGAGTTCACCTGGATCACGGCCCGCGCCGAGTGGGCGCCGGACCGGACGCTGCGTCAGTACGCGTCGGCCGCCGAGGTGGACGCGCTGGACGTTCCGCCGCCCGGCGAGTGGATCTACGCGTGGGCGTGGGAGGACGAGGCGGCCGGCCGGGTCCGGGCGCGGGCCTTCCCCGGGCGGGGCGACGGCATCGAGGAGGACGAGGCGACGGGCGCCGCCGCCCTCCTGCTCACCGCCCGGCTGGGCAGGGCGCTGAACATCCGGCAGGGCCGGGGCTCGCAGCTGCTGACGGCACCCGGCCCGGACGGCACGATCGAACTCGGCGGCCGGGTCCGCGAGATGCCCCACTGCCCGGCCGCCCGCCACGGACCGACCGCCGGCCCGCCACCGACCGCCGGCAGCCACCGACCGCCGGCAGCCACCGGCCGGCGGCCCGCCACCGGCCGGCGGCCCGCCACCGGCCGGCGGCCCGCCACCGGCCGACCACCACCGGCCGCCGGGCCGGCCGCGCCCGGCGGCGCGCCTCACGCGCTCAGGGGGAACTCCGCGCCCAGCTCGCGGAAGACCGCGCCGTTGAAGTCGAAGGCGCGCCTGCACTCGTCGATGATCCGCTGCTTCTCCAGGTCGTCCGCCTCCACCCGGTCCAGCAGCTCGCGGTAGCCCCGCTTGAACGCGGCCGGGTTGGCGATCCGCTCGAAGACGTAGAACCGGACGCCGTCGCCCTTGCGGGCGAAGCCCCACGTCCGCTCGGCCTTGTCACGGATGATCTGGCCGCCGGACAGGTCGCCCAGGTACCGCGTGTAGTGGTGCGCCACGTACCCGGCCGGCCAGGTGCGGGCGCACTCCTCGACCCGGGCGGCGTACGCGGCGGTGGCGGGCAGCGGGGCGAGGCCGGCGCGCCACCCGGCGCCGCGCAGGTGCGCGAGGTCCCGCTCCAGCTCCCCGGTGCGGAACAGCTCCGGCTGGATGAACGGCCCCGCGACCGGGTCGTCCCGCAGGGCGTCGGCGGCGCCTTCCAGGGCCCGGTACACGAACCACAGCTGCTCGGTGTAGCGGGCGTAGGCGTCCACGCCGAGCCGCCCGCCGAGCAGGTCGCTCATGAAGGTCGAGTTCTCCGCCTCGGTGTGCTGCTGGTGCGAGGCGGTGCGGATGAGCGTCGAGAACGGGGTGGCGGTGCCGCGTGCGTCCAAGGCGGGCCTCCGGGGACCGGTGGGGTCGGGACGTGGCGGCCGTGGGCCGCCACTACCGCCGATCTTCCTGCCGGGGCAACCCCGAGTCAACCGGTTCCCGACGGTCTGTCGGTAAGAAGGCCCCCGCCCGGCCCGCCGGGCGGCGTCACGGCAGCGTGAGGATCTCCGCGCCCGTCTCGGTGACCACGAGGGTGTGCTCGAACTGCGCGGTCCGCTTGCGGTCCTTCGTCACCACGGTCCAGCCGTCGTCCCACATGTCGTACTCGTGCGTGCCGAGGGTCAGCATCGGCTCGATCGTGAAGGTCATGCCGGGCTGGATGACGGTGGTGGCGTGCGGGGAGTCGTAGTGCGGAATGATCAGTCCGGAGTGGAACGACGAGTTGATGCCGTGCCCGGTGAAGTCCCGCACCACCCCGTAGCCGAACCGCTTGGCGTACGACTCGATCACCCGGCCGATGACGTTGATCTGGCGGCCCGGCTTCACCGCCTTGATGGCCCGGTTCAGCGACTCGCGGGTCCGCTCGACGAGCAGCCGGGACTCCTCGTCCACGTCGCCGCACAGGTAGGTGGCGTTGTTGTCGCCGTGGACGCCGTCGATGTACGCCGTCACGTCGAGGTTCACGATGTCGCCGTCGCGCAGGACGGTCGAGTCGGGGATGCCGTGGCAGATGACCTCGTTGACCGAGGAGCACAGGGACTTCGGGAAGCCCCGGTAGCCCAGCGTCGACGGGTAGGCGCCGTGGTCGCACATGTACTCGTGCGCGACCCGGTCCAGCTCGTCCGTGGTCACGCCCGGCGCGATGTGCTTGGCGGCCTCCTCCATCGCCCGGGCGGCGATGCGGCCCGCGACCCGCATCCGCTCGATGGTGTCGGCGTCCTGCACCTCGGGGCCGGTGTACGGCGTCGGGGCGGGCTTGCCCACGTACTCGGGGCGGCGGATGGATCCGGGGACGGAACGGGTGGGGGAGAGTTCCCCTGGTACGAGCAGCGACTGGCCAGACATGCCAGCGAGTCTAACCAGGCGTCGAGGGGGCACCCTTGCGACAGAGGAAGGAGCCGAGATGGCCCTGTTCAAGAGGCGCACCGAAGGAAAGCCGGGCGAGTGGTACTACTGCCTGAAGCACGGAACGGTCGAGGAGGGCCCGGAATGCCGCGCCGCGGACCGCTTCGGGCCGTACGGGACGCGGGAGGAGGCGTCCCACGCCATGGAGACCGCCCGTGAGCGGAACCTGGAGTGGGAGACCGACCCGAAGTGGCACGACGCCCCCAAGGGCGGCGGCGACACCTCCTGACGCCCCTGGGGCCCTGAGGCCCCCGGCACCTCCTGGCGGACGGCCCCGGGGCCGCCGAGGCCCCCCGGGGCCCCTGACGCTCCTGGGGCCCGGCGCCCCGGGGCTACCAGCGCTGCGGCGGCGGGGCCGTCAGGTGGTCCGTCAGGCGCGCCAGACGGTCCCGGAAGGGGCGGCGGCCCGGGCGGACGGCCGGCGGGGTGTTCTCGCCGGCCGCCGCGCTCACCAGGTGCTGCACCATGTCGAGGTCCACGTCGTCATCCTCCGTCACCGTCAGCGCCTCGTGCGCCAGCCCCCGCACCTCCCGGTCGCCGCCGTCCAGCGACAGCACCGTCGCGCCCGCCAGCCGCGCGTCGTGCACCCGCTCCAGCACCGCCCGCTCCGGCCGCTCCGGCGCCACCACCAGCAGCGTCTCGCCCCGCCCGGCCGCCTCCAGCCGCCCCAGTCCCACCGCCAGGTGCGCCGGGTCGGCCGCCCGCGCCCGGTGCCGCACCAGCGTGGGCGCCAGCTCCGGCCGTCCCGACCAGGCCGCCTCGTCCACCAGGTGCGCGGCCAGGTGCCACGGCTCGTACCGCTCGGTGCCCACCAGCAGCAGCCCGCCGCCCCGGGGCACCACCGAGGACCGCAGCACCCCGGCGAACCGGCGGACCGCCGCGGGCCACCGGGTACCGTCCAGGACCTCCCGCAACAACGCGACACGTACGGCATCCATGGCGCCGTATGGTGCCCCTCCCCGGCGGCCCCGGCACGGGCAACGGGCGTCGCGTCACCCGGACGGGGGTGCGCCCCGTAGGGTCGTGGACCATGACTACTGATCCGTACGACCTCCCCGACGTCTCCGGGCTCGTCGTCGGTGTCCTCGGCGGCACCGGCGACCAGGGCCGCGGCCTCGCCCTCCGCTTCGCCCGCGCCGGCCAGAAGGTGATCATCGGTTCGCGGGCCGCCGAGCGGGCCGAGGCGGCGGCCGCCGAGCTCGGCGCGGGCGTCGAGGGCACCGACAACGCCGAGTGCGCGCGGCGCAGCGACATCGTGATCGTCGCCGTGCCGTGGGACGGGCACGCCGCGACGCTGTCCGCGCTCCGCGAGGAGCTGGCCGGCAAGCTCGTCGTCGACTGCGTCAACCCGCTGGGCTTCGACAAGCAGGGCGCCTACGCCCTCCGGCCCGAGGAGGGCAGCGCCGCCGAGCAGGCCGCCGCCCTGCTGCCCGACTCGCGGGTCACGGCCGCCTTCCACCACCTGTCCGCCGTCCTGCTCCAGGACGAGTCGGTGGCGGAGATCGACACGGACGTGATGGTGCTGGGCGAGAAGCGCGCCGACACCGACATCGTGCAGGCCCTCGCCGGCCGCGTCCCCGGCATGCGGGGCGTCTTCGCCGGCCGGCTCCGCAACGCCCACCAGGTGGAGTCGCTGGTGGCCAACCTGATCTCCGTCAACCGCCGCTACAAGGTCCACGCCGGCCTGCGCGTGACCGACGTCTGACGGCCGAGGCGCATGGGGGACACTGGACGGGCACGTTTCACGCCGTACCCGGACAGGAGCCGTCCCCCATGCCCCGCCTCGCTCTGTACGCCCTCGTCGTCTGCGTCCTCGCCGTCGCCGCCGCGGTGGTCTCCTTCGTCCAGGGCACCTGGCTGGGCATCGTGTGGGTGCTGCTGGCCGGGGTCTCCTCGAACATGGCGTGGTACTACCACCGCCGCGCGAAGGTCACCGGTTGACGATGTCCCCGCAGAAGACGTCCTCCCCCTGCCAGAAGCGGTAGAGCTTCTGCCCGCAGTACGTCTCGGCGTCCTGGACGCCCAGCGCGTGCAGCACCGTGTCGACCAGCCCGAAGAACGCGTGGTTGATCTCCGGGACGAACAGCAGCGCGAACACCGCGAGCAGGCCGAAGGGGGCGAACGGCTCCACCTGCCGGCGCACCTTGTACGACAGCCACGGCTCGACCACCCCGTAGCCGTCCAGCCCCGGCACCGGCAGGAAGTTCAGGATCGCGGCCGTCACCTGCAGCAGCGCCAGGAACGCCAGCGCGAACCGGAAGCCGAACGGCACGCCGTCCAGCGTGCCCAGCCAGAACGGGGCGGTGCACACCACGGCGAACAGGACGTTCGTCAGCGGGCCGGCCGCCGAGACGAGGCTGTGCTTCCACCGGCCCCGGATGCGGTCGCGCTCGATGAACACGGCGCCGCCGGGCAGGCCGATGCCGCCCATGATGACGAACACCACCGGCAGCACGATGCTCAGCAGCGCGTGCGTGTACTTCAGCGGGTTGAGGGTCAGGTAGCCCTTCGCGCCGATCGTGATGTCGCCGCCGTGCAGGGCGGTGCGGGCGTGCGCGTACTCGTGCAGACAGAGCGAGACGATCCAGCCGGACGTCACGAAGAGGAAGACGGCGAGGCCGAGGTTGGCCGAGAAGCCCGTCCACACCGCCCATCCGGTGACCGCCATGACGGCGGCGATCCCGAGGAAGACGGGGCTGATCCTCCGGTCGCCGGTGCGGGAGGTGGCGGTGGCCATGGGCGGCGCTCCTGGGTGGTGTCGCGGGCGGGTGCGGACCGGTCGACCGTACCGGACGCGATGCGGACGGCGGGGGCGGGGAGAATGGGGCGGTGCGCATCTCCGTACTGGGTCCCACGCAGGTCCACCGCGCGGACGGCTCCGCCGTACCGGTAGGCGGGGCGCGGCTGCGCGCGCTGCTCACGGTGCTGGCGCTGCGCGCCGGGCGGACCGTTCCGACCGGGCTGCTGATCGACGAGGTGTGGCACGGCGAGCGGCCGCCCGCCGACGCGCAGGGCGCCCTCCAGGCCCTGGTGGGCCGGCTGCGGCGGGCGCTCGGGCCGGCCTCGGTGGTCTCGGCGGCCGGCGGGTACCGGCTCGGTGCCGACGGCGACGACGTGGACCTGCACCGCTTCCGGCGGCTCGCCGCCGAGGGCGCGCGGGCCCGGGAGGCGGGCGACCCGGCGGCGGCGGTGACCGCGCTGGACGGCGCGCTCGCGCTGTGGCGGGGCCTGCCGCTCGCGGACCTGCCCGACCGGGCGGCCGAGGCGGCGCGCTGGGAGGCCCGCCGCGCGGAGGTCCGCCGGGACCGGCTCACCGCCCTGCTGGACCTGGGGCGCCCCCAGGAGGCGCTGCCCGAACTGGCCGCCCTGTGCGGCACGTTCCCGCTGGACGAGCCGCTCCAGGCGCTGCGCGTCCGGGCGCTGCGCGCGGCGGGCCGCCCGGCCGAGGCCCTCGCGGCGTACGAGGCGGTACGCCGGGACCTCGCCGCCCGGCTGGGCACCGACCCGGGCCCGGCGCTGCGCGCCCTGCACGCCGAACTCCTCGCCGGAACGCCGGCCCCGGACCCCGCACCGGCCGGGTCCGCGGCCGGAGCCGGAGCCGGGGCCGGAGCCGGAGCCCGGGCCGGAGCCCGAGCCGGAGCCCGAGCCGGAGCCGATGCCGGAACCGGAGCCCGGGACGGGGCCGGAGCCGGGGCCACGGGACCCGCCGGGGACGCGGGCGGGGCGGCGGCCCGGCCGGGGAACCTGCGGGCGCGGCTGACCAGCTTCGTGGGGCGCGAGGAGGACATAGCGGCCGTCCTCGGCGACCTCGGGCGGGCCCGCCTCGTGACGCTCCTCGGCCCCGGCGGCGCCGGCAAGACCCGGCTGTCGCAGGAGGCCGCCGAACGCGGCGGGGAGGCGTGGCCCGACGGCGTCTGGCTGGCCGAGCTGGCGCCGGTCGACGACCCCGACGCCGTACCGGACGCCGTGCTCACCGCCCTCGGCGCCCGCCAGACCGTGCTGCGCGGCGCCGGCGCCGAGGAACTGCGGGCGGCCGAGCGGCACGGCGACTCCGCCGACGCCCTGGTACGGCTGGCCGAGCACTGCTCGCGGCGCCGCATGCTGCTCCTGCTCGACAACTGCGAGCACGTGGTGGCCGCCGCGGCCGCGCTCACCGAGCGGCTCCTGGAGCAGTGCCCCGGGCTGACGGTCCTGGCCACCAGCCGCGAGCCCCTCGGCGTGCCCGGCGAGACCGTGCGGCCGGTCGACCCGCTGCCCGACCCGATGGCGCTGCGGCTGTTCGCCGAGCGCGGCGCGGCCGCCCGGCCGGGCTTCGACACGGCGGCCGACCCCGAGGCGTGCGCCGAGATCTGCCGGCGCCTCGACGGCCTGCCCCTCGCCATCGAGCTGGCCGCCGCCCGCCTCCGGATGCTCACGCCCCGGCAGATCGCCGACCGGCTCGACGACCGCTTCCGGCTCCTGACCAGCGGCAGCCGCACCGTCCTGCCCCGGCAGCAGACGCTGCGGGCCGTCGTCGACTGGTCGTGGGACCTCCTCGACGCTCCGGAGCGCGCGGTGCTGCGGCGGCTGTCGGTGTTCTCCGGCGGCTGCGACCTGGAGGCCGCCGAGGCCGTCTGCGGCGGGCCGGGGACGCCCGACGTCCTGGGCGTCCTCGCGTCCCTCGTCGACAAGTCGCTCGTCGTCGCCGTTCCCGCCCCCGAGGGCGACATGCGCTACCGGCTCCTCGAAACGGTCGGCGAGTACGCCGCCGAGCGCCTCGACGAGGCCGGCGACCGGGCCGGCGCGGAGCACCGCCACCTCGTCCACTACCGGGAGCTCGCCCGCACCGGCGACCCCGAGCTGCGCGGCCCGAACCAGCGCGCCGCGCTCGCCCGCTTCCAGCGCGAGTACGAGAACCTCCGCACCGCGCTGCGCCGGGCCGTCGCCGCCCGCGACGAGCAGGAGGCCCTGTGCCTGGTGCTGTCGCTCGTCTGGTACTGGCTCATGCGCGACCTGCGCGGCGACGCCCTGCACTGGTCCGAGGCCGCCGCCGCGCTCGGCCCCGACCCGTACGCGCCGCCCGTCGCGCCCGCGCCCGCCCTCACCGAGCGCTGCACCGCCGCCCCGCCGCCGATGGACGGCGAGCAGCTGATGGAGGCGCGCCGCAGCGCCCACCTGGTCCAGCTGGTCAGCATGGACCACCGGACCGGGACGTGGACCTCCCCTGAGGGCCTGGAGCGGCTGCGCCGCATGCGCCGGGCCTACCGCCCCGGGCTGCCCCAGACCTGCCGCATGCCGGGCATGCTGTGGTGGTACGCCGTCCTGCTCACCAGCGACGGCCCGGAGGAACTGCGCGACCTCCTCGACGACACCGTCGACGCCTGCCGCCGCCACGACTACGAGTGGGAGCTGGCGGCCATCCTCCAGATGCGCGCCAACGTGCTGGCGAACCGGAGCGACTGGGCGGGCGACGCCGCCCGCGACGCCGACGAGAGCCTGAAGCTCTTCGAACGGCTCGGTGACGCCTGGGGCGTGGCCGAGGCGCTGTCGGCCCGCGCCGAGGCCCGCGAGCGGCGCGGCGAGTACGCGGAGGCCGCCGAGGACTTCGAACGCGCCGTCGGCCACGCCGAACGGCTCGGCGCGCAGGCGCAGGTGGCGCTCCTGAGCGTCCGGTACGCCGGGACGCTCACCGAGACCGGCCGGGGCGCCGAGGCCGAGACCATCCTGCGCGGCATCCTGGCGCGGGGGCGGGCCGCCGGGCACGAGGCCGTCCCCGCGGCCCGCCTGTACCTGGCGATGCTGCTCGGCCGCACCGGCCGCACCGGCGAGGCCCGTGGGCAGGTGGAGCTGCTGCTGGCCGACTTCGCCGCCGATCCGCTGTCGCTGTTCGAGGGCTTCGCGTTCGGGGTGCTCGCCTGGCTCGACAACCTCGACGGCCGGTACGCCGACGCGCGCGACCGGGCCGTCCGGGCGCTGGCCCGCGCCCGGGAGCAGCTGTCCATGATGGTCGCGCCGCACATGCCGGCCCTCCACCTGGTCACGGCCGCCTGGGCGCTGGCCGGGGCGGGCGGCCCGGGGGCGCGGACGGCGGCGGTGCTGCTGGGCGCCCACGCCGGTCTCCTCCCCGACGGCTACACGCTCACCCCGATGGAGCGGGACAACCTCGCGGCGGCCACCGCGACGGCGCGGGCGGCGCTGGGGGAGGCCGCCTTCCGCGCCGCGTACGCCGAGGGCGGCGGCCTGGGCCTCGACGAGGCCGCCGCCCTGGCGGCTTCCTGATCCGATCCGGTCAGGTCTTCCTGCGGAAGCGGGCCACCGCGAGCGGCGCGGTGACGAGCGTGATGCCCGCCGCCCAGGCCAGCGTCACCCACACCGAGTGGGCGACCGGCCCGCCGTTGATCAGGTTCCGGGCGGCGTCGGCCAGGTTCGACAGCGGGTTGTAGTCGGTGAACGTCTCCAGCCAGCCGGGCATCGACGTCGGCGGGGCGAAGATCGACGAGCCGAACTGAAGCGGCATCAGCACGAGCATGGCCACCCCCTGGACCGCCTGCGCGGTCTTCATGGTGAGTCCCAGCAGGATGAAGATCCACATCAGGGAGGCGCCGAAGACGATCGACAGGCCGACCGCCGCCAGCAGGTCGAGCACCGAGGTCCTGATCTCCATGCCGAGGAGGAAGCCCATCCCCAGCAGGATCGTGGTGGCGATCAGCATCCGGCCGACCTCGACGACGATCTTGGCGAGGAGGACGGACGACCGGGCGATCGGCATCGTCCGGAACCGGTCCATCACCCCCTTCTTGAAGTCGTCGTTGATGCCGGTGCCGACGGCCATGGCGATGTTGAGGCCCATCATCGCCATCAGGCCGGGCGTGACGTAGTTGACGTAGTCCTCCTGGTTGCCCTTGCCGGCGATGGCGCCGCCGAAGACGTACACGAACAGCAGGATGAAGATGATCGGCATCAGGACGGCGTCGAACATCGACTCCGGGTCCTGCTTGATCTGGAGGGCGTTGCGGCGCACCAGCGCGCCGATGTGACGGGCGTTGGCCCGCAGTCCGATGCGCCCGTCGGAGGGCGCCTTCGTCAGCACCGCGCTCATGCGGCGACCTCCTCGGGGATCGTGTCGGTCACCGAGGAGGACGTCTTCTCGCCGGTGATGGCCAGGAACACCTCGTCCAGGCTGGGCAGATGCGTGTCGATGTGCGCGAGGCCGAAGCCGCGGGCCGCCAGCATGCCGACGACGGCGGTCAGTTGCTCGTCGCTGAGGATCGGTACGTACACCTGGCCCTCGTCGGGGACGACCGTCGCCCCCGCGACGCCGGCCAGTCCGCTGTCGTCCAGCGCCCGTGCCATGGCGGGCAGTTGGCCGGGGTCGACCGGCCGGACCCGCAGGGTGCGGCCGCCGACCCTCGCCTTCAGCTCGTCGACCCCGCCGCCGGCGATGACCCGCCCCCGGTCGATGACCGTCAGCTCGTGCGCGAGCTGCTCGGCCTCCTCCATGTACTGGGTGGTGAGCAGGACGGTGACGCCCTCGGCGACCATCCGCTGCACCTCGTCCCAGACCTCGTTGCGGGTGCGGGGGTCCAGCCCCGTGGTCGGCTCGTCGAGGTAGAGGACGGCCGGGCTGCCGATCATGGAGGCGGCCAGGTCCAGCCGGCGCCGCATGCCGCCGGAGTACGTCATGACGGGCCGTTTCGCGGCGTCCGTCAGCGAGAACCGCTCCAGCATCCCGTCGGCGCGGCGGCGGGCGTCCTTGCGGGACAGGTCGAGCAGCCGCCCGATCATGTACAGGTTCTCCCACCCGGACAGCTTCTCGTCGACCGACGCGTACTGGCCGGTGAGCCCGATGGTGCGGCGGAGCTGCCGCGGCTGGCGGACGACGTCGTAGCCGGCCACGGTGGCGGTCCCGGCGTCCGGGACGATCAGGGTGGACAGGCAGCGGACGAGGGTGGTCTTGCCGGCGCCGTTGGGGCCGAGGACGCCGAGGACGGTGCCTTCGCGCACATCGAGGTCCACCCCGTCCAGCGCCTTGGTGTCGCCGTAGTGCTTGACGAGGCCTCGTACCTCGACGGCGTTGGTGTCGGATCGTGTCATGCGCCCATGGCACCAGGCGCCACCGACAGCTCACCGACACGGCGGCGACACCGCCGGCACCGCGCCGACAGAACGCCCACAGGGGGGCCGGCGCACCGGCCCCGTCCGGGTCAGGAAGTGGAGCCGGCGGGTACGGCGTAGTCGCCGAACCCGACCCAGTCGATCAGCACGCAGGGCTCGTCCCCGACCACCCAGGCGTCGTGGCCCGGCTCGACCGCGAAGTAGTCGCCGGGGCCCACCTCGTCCTCCGTGCCGTCGTCCATGACGATCTTCAGCCGGCCGCCGACGACGTAGCAGGCGTGCGAGGCCTGGCAGCTGTCGGTACCGGCGATGGGCTTGACGTGCTTGGTCCACTGCCAGCCCGGCTCGAAGACGGCCCGGCCGACCGGGCCCCTGTCGGTGTTGACGAGGTCGAGTTTGCCCTTGCCGTCCTCGAAGGGCCGGACCTCGTCGGCGGAGTCGAAGTTCTTGCGCGTGATTGCGGGCATGTGGACCGCCTCCCGGCGGGTGCGAACGGGGCTCCCCGAGTCCACTTCCCAGGCTACGCCCGGCCCGGCAAGCCGACAGCCCGCCGATGGGGGAAGTCGGCGGGCCGTCGTCTGTACCGGGAGTGGTCAGTGGAAGGTGTGCTCCTCCTGCGGGAACGTTCCGCCGACGACCTCGCCGGCGAACGCGCGCGCCGCGTCACCCAGCGTCTGCCGGAGGTCGGCGTACTGCTTGGTGAAGCGCGGCACCTTGCCGCCGGTCAGGCCGGCCATGTCGGTCCAGACGAGGACCTGCGCGTCGGTGTCGGGCCCCGCGCCGATGCCGATGGTCGGGATGTGCAGCGACCTGGTCACCTCGGCGGCCAGCTCGGCCGGGACCAGCTCCAGCACCACCGCGAACGCGCCCGCGTCCTGGGCGGCCTTGGCGTCGCGCAGCAGCCGGTGGGCGGCCTCGTCCCCGCGGCCCTGCACCCGGTAGCCCATGGTGTTGACGGACTGCGGGGTCAGGCCCAGGTGCGACATCACCGGGATGCCGGCCTGCACCAGCATCTCGGTCTGCGGCAGCGAGCGCTCGCCGCCCTCCAGCTTGATCGCGCCGACCCCCGCCTCCTTGACCAGCCGGGTCGCCGAGCGCAGGGCCTGCACGGGGCCCTCCTGGTACGACCCGAAGGGCAGGTCGCCGACGACCAGGGCGCGCTTGGTCCCGCGCACCACGGCGGCGGAGAGCAGGGTCATCTCGTCCATGGTGACGGGCACGGTGGTGTCGTAGCCGAGGTGGCAGTTGCCCATCGAGTCGCCGACCAGGATCACCGGGATGCCGGCCTCGTCGAAGACGGAGGCGGTCATCGCGTCGTAGGCGGTGAGCATCGGCCATTTCTCGCCGCGCTCCTTGGCGCCGGCGAGGTCGAGCACGGTGATGCGGCGGGTTCCCTTGCCGCCGTACAGCGCCTTCGCGCTGTCGGCGGGCTGCTTCGGGGCAGCCTGAAGCGTCATTGAAACGGCTCCTTCGTCATCTCGAGGCGCCCTCACGGCGTCCCCGGACCGCATCCATGGTGGCACTTCGTGCCGGTTGGGGGGAAGTGGGGCGGCGGCCGTCGGCCACGGGGACCGTTTGTGCGCGTTCTGTCACAGCTCGCGCCCCGCCCGCAACCCCAGGAACCCGTCGCGGCGCCCCGTCGTCCTCGTGGCAGTACGGCCGTCCTGTGATCCCCTAGGGTCGGACGGGGCGGGACGTACGACCAAGCACGACGAGCAAGGCAGTGAGGACGGCGGCATGGCGCGGGTGGACGTGACGGAGACCGGGAACGGCGGCGCTCGGGAGCAGCGGCGCACCGGATCCCGGGTCCGGTCGGTGCTCGACCGCTGGCGCCACGACCCGGGCGTCTGGCGCCGGGGTCGTCTCCTCGCGGCGTGCGCCGTGCTGCTCGCCCTGCTGATGGTGTTCCACGCCCAGATCCCGAACAAGATCGGCAACCTCGGCAGCCTGACAGAGACGTTCCTGCCGTGGCTCGGCGTGTTCGTCCCGGTGATCCTCGTGGCCGCGGTGCTGCGCCGCTCGGCCACCGCGCTGATCGCCGCCCTGCTGCCGGGTGTGATCTGGCTCAACTTCTTCGGCGGGCTGGTCACCGACAAGTCGGGCGCCGGCGGCGACCTCATGGTCGTCTCGCACAACGTCAACGCCGACAACCCGGACCCGGAGGGCACCGCCCGCCGGATCGCCGGCTCCGGGGCGGACGTCGTGGCGCTGGAGGAGCTCAAGCCCGGCGTGGTCCCGGTGTACGAGCAGGCGCTCGCCGACACCTACCCGTACCACTCCGTCCAGGGCACCGTGGGCCTGTGGAGCAAGCATCCGATGCGCGACAGCCGCCCGGTCGACATCCGGCTGGGGTGGACGCGGGCCATGCGCGCCACCGTGACCGCGCCGCAGGGGGAGGTCGCCGTCTACGTCGCCCACCTGCCGTCCGTGCGGGTCAAGCTGAACGCCGGGTTCACCGCCAACCAGCGGGACGACAGCGCCGACGCGCTGGGCGAGGCGATCGTCCGCGAGGACCTGGGCAAGGTGATCCTGCTCGGCGACCTCAACGGCACCATGAACGACCGGTCCCTCAACGCCGTCACCTCCCAGATGCGTTCCACGCAGGGAGCCGCCGGCGACGGCATGGGGTTCAGCTGGCCGGCCGCGTTCCCGATGGCGCGCATCGACCAGATCATGGTGAAGGGCGTCGAGCCGGTGGCGTCGTGGACGCTCCCGGCGACGGACAGCGATCACCTTCCGATCGCGGCACGCGTCACGCTCTGACCTTCCGAACGAAGAGACCGGGCGGCAATTCCCCGTTCACTTCGGGGAACAATCGGCGTGAGACCATTTGTTCAGTCAGAGAACTAAGTCCCCGGTCCTCACGCGTCCCGAAAGGCACCGCCCCATGCCCCTGGCGTTGCTCGCCCTGGCCACAGCCGCCTTCGGCATCGGCACCACCGAGTTCGTGATGATGGGCCTGCTGCCCGACGTCGCGGACGACCTGCACACCTCCGTCCCCACCGCCGGGTACCTGGTCTCGGCGTACGCCATCGGCGTCGTCGTCGGCGCCCCGCTGCTCACCGCCCTCGGCTCCCGCGTCCCCCGCAGGCGGATGCTCCTGCTGCTGATGGGGCTGTTCACCGTCGGCAACCTCGCCTCCGCCCTCGCCCCCGGCTTCGGCACCCTCGTCGCCGCCCGCGTCCTCGCCGGACTGCCGCACGGCGCGTTCTTCGGCGTCGGCGCGGTCGTCGCCGCCCGCCTGGTGCGCGAGGGCCGGCAGGCGCGGGCCGTCGCCACGATGTTCCTCGGCCTCACCGTCGCCAACGTCGTGGGCGTCCCCGCCGCGACCCTGCTCGGCCAGCACCTCGGCTGGCGGGCCACCTTCCTGGTCGTCACCGCGATCGGCCTGGTCGCCATGGCGGCCCTCGCCGCGCTCGTCCCGGACATCCCCGTCGACGGCCGCCAGAGCCTCGGCAGCGAACTGCGGGCGCTGGGCGACCGGCAGGTGCTGCTCGGACTGCTCACGGCCGTCTTCGGCTTCGCGGGCGTCTTCGCCGTCTACTCCTACCTCGCGTCCATGACGACCGAGGTCATGGGCCTCGGCGAGTCCTCCGTCACCCTCGTCCTCGCCCTCTTCGGCATCGGCATGACCCTCGGCGCCCTCGCCGCCGGCCCGCTCACCGACCGGGCCCTGCGCCCCACCCTGTACGGGTCGCTCGCCGCCCTCGCGCTCGCCCTGGTCGCGTTCCGCCTCACCCTGCACGTGCCGTGGGCCGCCCTGGTCCTGGTCGTCGTCCTCGGCGCGGTCGGCTTCATGACCACCACCCCGCTCCAGATGCTCGTCATGGACAAGGCCCGGCACGCCCCCACCCTGGCCTCCGCCTCCAACCACTCGGCGTTCAACCTCGCCAACGCCGGCGGCGCCTGGCTCGGCGGCGCGGCCGTCACGGCCGGCTGGGGCTGGTCCTCACCCGCGCTCGTCGGCGCCGCCCTGGCGGTGGCCGGCCTGGCCGTCGCCGTCACGGCCGGGCTCCTCGACCGTACGGCGAAGGGGGCCTCCCGCGTCGTCGCGGGAAGCCCCCTCGGCGGGCCGAGCGTCAGCCCGACGTCGTCTCGCGCCAGCGGTTCGTGATCGGCAGGCGCCGGTCCTTGCCGAAGCCCTTGGCCGAGATCTTCGTGCCCGGCGGGTACTGGCGCCGCTTGTACTCGGCCGTGTCCACCAGCCGCAGCGTCCGCGCCACCAGCTCCTCGTCGAACCCGGCGGCGACGATCGCGTCCTTGCCCTGGTCGCGGTCGACGTACAGCTCCAGGATCCGGTCCAGGACGTCGTAGTCCGGCAGCGAGTCGGTGTCCACCTGCCCCGGGCGCAGCTCGGCGCTCGGCGGCTTGGAGATGGAGCTCTCCGGGATCGGAGGGGTCTGGCCCCGCTCCTCGGCCGCCCTGTTCCGCCACCGGGCGAGACGGAAGACCGTCGTCTTGTACACGTCCTTGATCGGCCCGTACGCGCCGACCGAGTCGCCGTACAGCGTCGAGTAGCCCACCGCCAGCTCGGACTTGTTGCCCGGCGCGAGCACGATGTGGCCCTCCTGGTTGGAGATCGCCATCAGCATCGTGCCGCGCAGCCGCGACTGGAGGTTCTCCTCCGCCAGCCCCGTCAGACCGAGCGACCCCATGTACGCGTCGAACATCGGCTCGATGGACACGGTGCGGAAGTTCAGCCCCGTGCGGCGGGCCAGCTCCGCCGCGTCCCCCTTGGAGTGGTCGGAGCTGTACTTGGACGGCATCGACACGCCGTACACGTTCTGCGCTCCCAGCGCGTCACAGGCGATCGCCGCGACCAGCGCCGAGTCGATACCGCCGGACAGGCCGATCAGCACCGAGCGGAAACCGTTCTTCGCGGCGTACGCGCGCAGACCCACCACCAGCGCCGTGTACACCTCCTCGTCGTCCTCCAGCCGCTCCGCGTACCCGCCGGTCAGCTCCGGCTCGTACGCCGGGAGCGGCTCCTCCGACAGCACCACCCGCTGGATCGTCAGACCGTCGTCCACCACGCCCTCGGGCGCGTCCGCCGACGCGGCCGGCAGGTCCAGGTCGAGCACCACGCTGCCCTCGGCGAACTGCGGCGCCCGCGCGACGACCTCCCCGTCCTTGTCCACCACGATCGAGTCGCCGTCGAAGACCAGCTCGTCCTGACCGCCGATCATCGCCAGATACGCCAGCGTGCAGCCGGCCTCCTGGGCGCGCTTGCGGACCAGCTCCAGGCGGAGGTCGTCCTTGTTCCGCTCGTACGGCGAGGCGTTGATCGACACCAGCAGACCCGCGTGCGCGCTGCGGGCGGCCGGGACGCGGCCGCCCTCCTGCCACAGGTCCTCGCAGATGGCGAGCGCCACGTCGACCCCGCGGACCCGGACGACGGGCAGCGTGTCACCGGGCACGAAGTAGCGGAACTCGTCGAAGACGCCGTAGTTCGGCAGGTGGTGCTTGGCGAACGACAGCACCACCTCCCCGCCGTGCAGCACCGCCGCGGCGTTCCGCGGCGCGCCCGCGGGCTGGCCGTAGCGCGGCTGGGCCTTCTCCGAGCGGTCCAGGTACCCGACGACGACCGGGAGGTCGCCGAAGCCCTCCTCGGCGAGACGCGCGGCGAGCGCCCGCAGGGCGGCGCGGGACGCCTCGACGAAGGACGACCGCAGGGCCAGGTCCTCGACGGGGTAGCCGGTCAGCACCATCTCGGGGAACGCGACCAGGTGCGCTCCCTGCTCGGCGGCGTGCCGGGTCCAGTGGACGACCGCCTCGGCGTTCGCGGCGAGATCGCCGACGGTCGAGTCGATCTGATTCAGGGCGAGGCGTAGTTGAGGCACCCGGCCAGTGTAATCGTCAGAGCGACGCGATGCCCCTGAGGTGTGCCGCACACCGGCCATGACAGGCTGGCGCCCCCAAGGACCAGGGCGGCGAGGGGGAACGGATGGGCTGCGCGCGGCCGGGCTTCGTACGCGTCGGGGGAGTGGCGCACCACGTGGTCGTCGAGGGCGGCGGACCGGTCTGCGTGCTCAGCGCCGGGCTCGCCATGAGCTGGTTCGACTGGGACCCCCTCGTCCCGCTGCTGGCCCCGCACCGCACCGTCGTCCGCTTCGACCGGCCCGGCCACGGGCTGAGCGGCCCGCCCGCCGGGGCGCCCACCGCGGCGGGGGAGGCCCACCGGATCGCGGGCGTGCTCGACGCGCTCGGGCTCGACGCGCCCGCGACCGTCGTCGGGCACTCCATCGCCGGGTTCCACGCCGAGGCGTTCGCCCGGCTCCACCCGGACCGCGCCGCCGGTGTCGTCCTGGTCGACGCGTCCGTCGAGGAGGACGCCCGGGCGCCCGCCGCCCCCGCCGTCCGCACCGCCCTCGCGAACGCCGCCGCCACCGTGCTCTCCGCCACCGGGGCGCCCGCCGCGCTCGGCCCGCTCACCCGCCGCGCCGCGGTCCGCCTCTCCCGGCCCGGCGGCGCCCCGGACCCCGCACCCGCGGACCTGGTACGCCGCTGCTACGCCACGTCCCGGGTGCTGCGGGGCGCCCTCCTGGAGAACACCCACTACCTGGCCGTCGCCGCCGGGCTCCTCGCCCTCCGCGAGCGCCGGCCCCTCCCGCCGGGCCTCCCGGTCACCGTGCTCGCCGCGCCCGCGTCACCGCGCTGGACGGCCCGCCAGCGGGCCCTCGCCGGCCTGCTGGACGCCCGCTTCGAGGCCGTCCCCGGGTCGGGCCACCTGATGATGCTCGACCGCCCGGCCGCCCTGGCCGCCGCCATCCTGGCCCACCCCGCCTGACCGGCCGGCGTCCGGGGCGTCCGGGGCATCCGGGGCGTGGGCCCCGGACATGGGGCGGGAGCACGCACGAGGGGCGTGGGCCCCGGACAGGGGGCGGGAGCACGCACGAGGGGCGTGACGCGCCGTGCGCGCCACGCCCCTCGAAACCGGTCCGGCGGGCGTCAGCGCCGGTGCTCGTAGACCTTCTCCGCCCAGCCGGCCACCTGCGCGTCCGACAGGTGACGGGCGAGGTCGGCCTCGCTGATCATGCCGACCAGCCGCTTGTTCTCGATCACCGGGATCCGGCGGATCCGGTGGTCCTTCATCTCGCGCAGCACTTCCTCGACGTCCGCGTTCGCGTCGATCCAGCGCGGCGTGCCCTTCGCCATGTCGGCCGCCGTGACCCGCGACGGGTCGTGGCCCTGGGCCACACAGCCGACGACGATGTCGCGGTCGGTGAGGATGCCGCAGAGCCGCTCGTTCTCGTCCGCGATGGGCAGCGCGCCCACGTCGAGGTCGCGCATCATCTGCGCGGCACGGTCGAGGGTCTCGTGTGCGGGGAGCCATTCGGCTCCGGGGTGCATGATGTCCTTGGCGGTGGTCATGGGGTTCTTTGCCTCCGAAAACGCCTGAGAGCGCCGTACGCCGGTCCCCGAGCGCCTCCATTCTCATCGCGCCCCCGCCACCCCGCGACCGGTGCTCGGCCGTACGGCCGCCCCGGGACGACCCCGGGGCGGCCGTACGCGGCACGGGCACCGGCGGCTACGGCGTGGCGCCGCGCGCCTTCAGCAGATCGGCCATCAGCAGGATCTCCGACTCCTGGGCGTCGACCATCCCCTGCGCCAGGTCCCGCTCCACGCCGGGCCGGCACGCGTCGACACAGCCCTGCGCCATGTGCACCCCGCCCTTGTGGTGCGCGGTCATCAGCCGCAGGTACAGGACCTCGGCCTGCCGGCCGCTCGCCGCCCGCAGCCGGTCCAGCTCGGCCGCCGTGGCCATGCCCGGCATCAGCGCGCCGGAGTGCCCGGAGCCGTGCGACGGCATGCCCATCCAGGCCATCGGCTCGACGCCCGGCGCCACCTTCGGCAGGCCCCACATGTCCAGCCAGCCCAGCATCATGCCGCGCTGGTTGGCCTGCGTGTTGGCGATGTCGTACGCCAGCCGGCGCACCTCCTCGTCCTGCGTGCGGTCCCGCACGATGAACGACATCTCCACCGCCTGCTGGTGGTGCACCGACATGTCCCGGGCGAACCCGGCGTCCGCCGAATCCACCGCGGGCGCGGCGGTGGCGTCACCGGCCGTCTCCCCGGGACCCGCCGACGAGACCGTGGCCGCCCCGGCGAACAGCAGCGCCAGCACCACCGCGGTGATGGCCGCCCACTGCGTACGCGTCACCGGCGTACGCGTCACTGCGGGTCCAGCCCGTTGGTGCACGCCGCGCCCGGCTCGGGCGTCTGCGGGCCCTGCACGTACTTGGTGAAGAAGGCGTCCACCCGCGGGTCGTCGGCGCCGTCGACGGTGACCTGCTTGCCCCACGCGCTCAGCATGATCGCGCCGGCCTGGTCCTTGACCGGGCTCATGAAGGAGTAGGAGGTCTTGCCGACCTTCTCCTCCAGCTTCTTGACCTCCGCGGCGGGGGCCTTGTCGTTGTACGTCACCCATACCGCGCCGTGCTCCAGCGAGTGCACGGCGTTCCGCTCGGGAACCGGCTTCTTGTAGACGTCCCGGTCGCAGTTCAGCCACACCTGGTCGTGGTCGCCGCCGACCGGGGGCTTCATCGGGTACGTCACGGGCTTGGTGACGTGGTTGCGGCCCAGCTTCTTGGCGTCCCAGGACTTCTCGTCCGAGATGGGAGCCTTGGCGGCCGCCTCCCGCTGCTCCTTCTCCTTGTTCTCCTCGTTCAGCACGTATCCGCCGAAGCCCACCAGACCGGCGACGACGAGGGCGCTGACGGAGATGGTGATGATGCGGGTGCGGCGCTCGCGGGCCTGCTCGGCGCGGCGCATCTGCTCTATCCGGGCGCGGCGGTCGGCGGTGGACGATCGGTTGGCAGCCATGGTGGCCTTCCTTCGTGGGGGAGTGGAGTGGGTGTGTCGGCGCCCGGAACTGCGACGGGCCGCCCAGGGTCTTCCTTCGTCCGGACCGGGCGTCACGAGCCCGGCGCCGGACGCCGCTCGCCGATCCGGTCCGATCGGCAAGACACCCCCTAGGTCCGCAACACCTGGAGCACATGGAGGTCCGGCGCGCGCGGCCGCTCCCCCGCCGCGGCGGGCGGGCCGGCACGGCGGTGCGGCCCCACCCACGCGAGGTCGTCCGTCTGGGGCGGGGGGTCGAGGGGCGGAGCGGTGAGCACGGCGGGCGTGAGGTACGGGAAGAGCCCGCAGTCCCCCCGGTCGTACGGACACACGTACGCGGTGATCGTGTGCCCGGAGGCCATGTGCCCGGCGACCGTGTGCCCGGAGACGGTGTGCCCGGAGGCCGTGTACGCCGCGGCCGTCCGCGCGTGGCCGGCGCCCCGGCGGTCGGCGCCGCCGTCGTGCGGGGCGAGGCAGACGAAGAGCACGGCGAACAGCGTCGCCACGGCGCCCACCAGCGCCATGGGACGCGCGATGCGTATGAGCCCGTGGCCCCCCATGGGCGCTGATGTTAATGGGCGGACCACCCGGTCAGCCACGGCCGTCGGGCGTAGCGAGCGCCAGCAGCGCCACGTCGTCGGCCACCTCCCCCGCGTACGAGGACAGATCCCGCCACACCGACCGCACCAGGTCCACCGGGGAGACGGGCCGCGCGCCCGCCCCCAGCCGGTCCACCAGCGGGTAGAAGGCCCCGGTGGCGTCCCGCGCCTCCGTCACCCCGTCCGTGTGCGCCAGCAGCATGTCCGCGGGCCCGACCTGCACCGCCACCGCCTCCGGCGCCCGGAACTCCGTCAGCCCCAGCCCCAGCGGAGCCCCCGGCGTCAGCCGCACCTCCCGCGCCCCGCCCTCGCCCACCAGCAGCGGCGCCGGGTGGCCGCAGCTGAGGACCCGTACCGCCGCACCGTCCGGCGGGAACTCCACCAGCACCGCCGTCGCGAACACCTCCGTCTCGCCCCGCCCCGCCGAGTCCACCACCAGGCGCCGGTCCAGCCGGCCCGCCACCCCGGCCAGCTCCGGCTCGTCCAGCACCGCCTCCCGGAACGCCCCCAGCAGCGCCGACACCGTTCCGACCGCCGCCAGCCCGTGCCCCTTCACGTCCGCAACGATCGCCCGCACCCCGTACGGCCCGTCCTGCACGTCGTAGAGATCGCCGCCCACCAGCGTGCCCCGCTCCGCCGCCCGGTACAGCGCCCCGCACCGCACCGGCCCCACCTGCTCCGGCAACGGCGGCAGCACGGCGAGCTGGGCCGCCTCCGCGACCGTGCGCACCGACACCAGCTGCGCGTCCCGCCGCACCCGTACCCCCGCCAGCACCACGCTGACCGCCCCGATCAGCCCGAACGCCAGCAGGTCGCCGTAGGTGACGTCGTCGGCGCGGATCGACGGCATCAGCAGCAGCGCGAACATGGTGCCCGCCACCATGGCGGTGCCGAACATCCCGTACAGCAGCGTCGTCAGGGGCGGGACCACGGCGAAGGCGAAACCGAGCTGAACGCTCCGTGGCGTGGTGAGCTGGACGACGACCAGCAGCACCATGGTCAGCCACGGCAGCAGGCGCAGCCAGATCGGCGGCTTGCCGGCGCCGGGCAGCTGCTCCGTGCCACGGTCCATGGGACCAGTCTGCGAGGCCTCCGTTACCTGTGCCACAGAGCTCCGTGCACTATGGGTTCGCAACGTGCACGAAACCGTGTGGTGGCATGCTGGCCTGATCAGCGAGGATGGGTGTGGACATGGACAAGCAGCAGGAATTCGTACTCCGTACGCTCGAGGAGCGCGACATCCGTTTCGTGCGCCTGTGGTTCACGGACGTGCTCGGCTTCCTGAAGTCCGTCGCCGTGGCCCCCGCCGAGCTCGAGCAGGCCTTCGACGAGGGCATCGGCTTCGACGGCTCGGCGATCGAGGGCTTCGCCCGGGTGTACGAGTCAGACATGATCGCCAAGCCCGATCCGGGCACCTTCCAGATCCTGCCGTGGCGGGCGGAGGCACCGGGCACGGCCCGGATGTTCTGCGACATCCTGATGCCCGACGGCTCGCCGTCCTTCGCCGACCCCCGCTACGTCCTCAAGCGGATCCTCGCCAAGACCTCCGACCTCGGGTTCACCTTCTACACCCACCCCGAGATCGAGTTCTTCCTGCTGAAGGACAAGCCGCTGGACGGCTCCCGCCCCACCCCGGCGGACAACTCCGGCTACTTCGACCACACGCCCCAGAACGTGGGCATGGACTTCCGCCGCCAGGCGATCACCATGCTGGAATCGATGGGCATCTCGGTCGAGTTCAGCCACCACGAGGGCGCCCCCGGCCAGCAGGAGATCGACCTCCGCTACGCCGACGCCCTGTCGACCGCCGACAACATCATGACGTTCCGCCTGGTGATGAAGCAGGTCGCGCTGGAGCAGGGCGTGCAGGCCACCTTCATGCCGAAGCCGTTCTCGGAGTACCCCGGCTCGGGCATGCACACCCACCTCTCCCTCTTCGAGGGCGACCGCAACGCCTTCTACGAGTCCGGCGCCGAGTACCAGCTCTCCAAGGTGGGCCGCTCCTTCATCGCCGGTCTGCTGAGGCACGCCGCCGAGATCTCGGCCGTCACCAACCAGTGGGTCAACTCCTACAAGCGCATCTGGGGCGGCTCCACCCGCACCGCCGGCTCGGGCGGCGAGGCCCCCTCCTACATCTGCTGGGGCCACAACAACCGCTCCGCCCTGATCCGCGTCCCCATGTACAAGCCGGGCAAGACCGGCTCGGCCCGCGTCGAGGTCCGCTCCATCGACTCGGGCGCCAACCCCTACCTCACGTACGCCGTCCTGCTGGCCGCCGGCCTGAAGGGCATCGAGGAGGGCTACGAACTCCCGGCCGGCGCCGACGACGACGTCTGGGCCCTCTCCGACGCCGAACGCCGCGCCATGGGCATCGAGCCCCTGCCGCAGAACCTGGGCGAGGCGATCTCCCTGATGGAGCGCAGCGAACTGGTCGCCGAGACCCTCGGCGAGCACGTCTTCGACTTCTTCCTCCGCAACAAGAAGCAGGAGTGGGAGGAGTACCGCTCCGAGGTCACCGCCTTCGAGCTCCGCAAGAACCTCCCGGTGCTGTAACCCCAGGTCAGCCCTGGTACCACCACTGCACGGCACTCCGGGCCGACGGTCACCGACCGTCGGCCCGGAGCCGTCTCAGCCGCTCTGGGCCGTCTGCGGGCCGTCCGACGTCGCGGGAGGCCCTGTGTGCGCCGTCGACGGTCCGCCGAGCGCGCCTGCGCAAGTTTTCTCGGGGTATTTCGAATGTGCCCGCGCGCCGGACGCCGGAGGGGCCCGTCCCGCCGACTGCCGCGCCACCGGCGGCGTTCGCGACTCGCCCTCGGCAGACCCGTCCTCCACCCGCGCCGGATCGGCATGGACCGCTGGGAGGCCCTGCCCTTAGCCTGACCGTCGTTCGAAGATCAATGTGTCGGGCGGGTCTCCGGAACGCCGCTCGCAGGGGGCTGTGCCATGCACAGCAGGGGGAGCGCGCCTGATGTCAGGCAGAGCAGGGCTCATGAAGGCGCTGGTGGGGATCGGCGTTGTGCTGGGGGTGATCGGATCCATCACCGCCTGGTTCCTGTCGTTCGAGGGCTATCTGCCTGGCGACGCCATGGTGCGGACCTGGGCCACCACGAAAGACCGGCCCAGCGACGACAAGGCCAACGACAGCTGGGTCGTCGGGGACGTCGCCGTCCGCGCCCGGTTCGATGCGGTGACCGGCTTCGGCATCGCCGACGGGCAGGACGGCAAGAAGCTCTGGGAGTTCGTACCGCCCGGCCGCGCCCAGATCTGCGGAAGCGCGCCTCGCGCGGACGAGGGGGTCCTCCTCGTCGCGTACGGCACGGAGAGCCGCGCCACCAGTGACGGCAGCGGCAAGCCTGCCGCGCCGGGCAAGGGCTGCTCGACCGTCCTCGCCTTCGACACGAAGGACGGGCGAGAGCTGTGGCGCGTCCCCCGGACCGTCTCGGACGGCCGCTTTCCCGGCGACACGTTCCTGGAAGCGGGGGGCGGCCTGGCCCTGGTCGAACACGAGCGGACCGAGCAGGAGGCGCGGGCGCCGGGTGGCAACCGTTCCCTGCGCGCCCTCGACCTCCGCACGGGTAAGGTCCGTTGGACGGCGGCCGTCCCCGGCACCTGCGGGGTGTGGGACACGTCCGTGGGCAAGGAAGAAGTCCACGCCGTCCTGGCCTGCGGCGGGGAGGACGCGGACGACCCGGGCTCCGGCAGCGGCGAGGACGTCGAGATGATGGCGGCGGCCTTCGGCCGCGGCACCGGCGCCCTGAAGTGGAACGTTCCCATCGATGCCCGTCGCCCCGTGTCGACGGACTCCAGCGTGGTCATCGAGTCGGCCGACCCCTTGGTGCTGAGGGTCGTGCGGGCCTCGAACAGCAACTCGGACGAGGCGACGGGCACGTTCGTCTCCTTCGGCCGGGACGGGCGTACCCGGCCGGGCATCGAGCTCAGCGGCGACTACGGCCAGATCGACGAGGCGGAGGTCGTCGGCGAGCGGATGTACGCACTGGCATGGACCTATTCCAAGGGACGGCACTACCGGCTGATCGCCTTCGACCTGAAAACCGGCGAAGAGGTGTGGAACAACAAGTTGGACGAGCCTGCGGCCGGGCTGGCCGTGCGAGGCGACCGGGTCACCGTGCTGTGCGAGTGGTCGACCCAGGCCAGCGCCATCACCGAGCTGCTCGTGTACGACGCCGCCGACGGTGAGGAACTCGACGAGCGTCATTTCCGTGAGGAAGCGCCCAGCGGCTACTTCTTCGAGCACGGCGGGCGGATCATCGTCGCCGGGGAGGCCGGCGACCATGCCTTCACCGCGTTCGAGCGCTGGTGAGCCGACGGCTGTTCTCCTGCGACGATCACCGGCTGGTCTGACAACGTGCCCCGCGCCCTGGCGCGGGGGCGAAAGCCCGTAGGGTTCGTCGCATGGTGATGGCGACCGTTCGTGAGTGGCGCGAGGAGGAGGGGTGGGGAGTGCTCGACTCCCCGGAGACCCCCGGCGGCTGCTGGGGGCACTACTCCCACATCCGTATGGACGGGTTCCGCACGCTGGAGCCGGGGCAGCGGGTCGACCTGGAGTGGGAGGCCCCCGGCTTCCGGCAGGACGGGTACGACTACCGGGCGGTGACCATCCTGCCCCGGCCCGCCTGACGTCCACGGGCGGGCGGGATCAGACGGCCAGGGAGACGTGCTCGCCTTCCGGCCGGTTGCCGTAGAGCGTCCAGATGCGGTTCAACTCCTGCTGGTAGTACAGGGTGTGCAGGCTGAACACGAACACCAGGATGAGGCCGATCCACGGGTTGCACGTCGGCGTCATGCCGGCCGCCCGCTGCATGCGGGCGATGCGGTCACCCGTGTTGTAGACCGAGATGAACGGCGGCACGATCAGGATCCAGCCCAGGGCGATGGCCACCACCGCCATGCCGGGCCGGACGTCGATGCGTTCGTCGAAGTCACGCGCCTCGCGGTTCACCTTGTAGTACCAGACCAGGTGGTAGATCCCCAAGGTGATCAGCGGCCAGATGAGCCACACGAGGAAGATGTTCCGTGTCTTGCCGACGCGGCCGGTCATAGGCACCTCCGCTGTGGTCCTCCGTCCAGTGCAGCACGGCGGGCCCCGTGGCGCGCGCCGGACGGGAGGGCGCGCGGGGGCCGGCCGTTCCGGACGACCGGCCCCAGGGACACTACCGGGCGGGGGCGGGCAGGACGACCTGTTCCGGATCACCCAGCCACACCCGCCGGCCGTGTGCGGTCACGGTCGGCCCGAAGCTGTCGGCGGCAGGCGATCCCAGGCCGACGTACTCCTCGTGGACCCGTTCGGCCTCCCGCCCCAGCCCGCGCGTCCCGTACTCGTACGCCTCCTCCCCGGTGACGGCGGTGGCGGCGGAGCCGTCGGCGTCCTGCAACCACACCTGAGCGGTGTCACCACCCCGGTCGGCGTGGACCATGCGTACCCCGGGCATGCGCGCGCCGGCGTACAGGGCGAAGCCGAGCGACAGCATGTCGCGCGGGTCCACGGCGGCCTCCACGGGCCTCGCGGTGGTGTCGTCGACCGGAGCGGGCGGGGGCGGTCGGTGGGACCGCATGGGCATGTACGAGGCTCCGCCGTGAAAGCGTCCGGAGGCGGCACCCCTGCCGTCCGCCGTGAGCCGCACCAGCGCGCCGCTCCAGAAGTCGCGGGCCATGGGGGCGACGAGGACGCCGCCCGGGGTGAGCTGCCGCACCAACGCGTGGGGGACCTCCCGCAGGGCGCAGGTGGCGACGATCCGGTCGAACGGGGCCTGGTCGGGCCAGCCCCGTTCGCCGTCCCCGCACGCCAGGTTGGGCCGGTACCCCGCCGCCCGGAGGACGGCGACCGCGTGGTGGGCGAGGCCCGGGTCGACCTCCACGCTGTACACGGCGGAGTCGCCGAGCCGGCGGGACAGGAGCGCCGCCACGTAGCCGGAGGCGGTGCCGATCTCCAGGACGCGGTGGCCGTCCTCGACCGCCAGCAGCCGCAGCATGCGGGCGACCATGCTCGGCTGGGAGTTGGACGAGGTGGCGGTGCCGGGGCCGTCCGGCTCGCCGTCGTCGAGCTGGATGACGACCGGCTCGTCGGAGTGGATCAGGTTGAGCCGGTCGGCCTCGCTGGTGAGGGGCACACACGCGGTCGGGGTCTGCCGCCATGCCCGGCGGGGGATGAAGGGTTCGCGGGGGACGGCGTGCCAGACGGCCCGCCAGGTCTCGTCGAGCAGGCCCCGCGCGTACAGGGCTTCCACGAGTCCGGCATGCCCGTCTGCCTGAGCGGTCGACACATCAGCTCCCGTCGGTGGTCCTGCTCGGGCCGGAGCCGTCGGGTGAGGGCGGGGTGGGCGGCGGAGTCCACGGCTTGTCGGACGGCTCGCCGCCGTGCTTTCCGCCGTCGGTCGTGGTGGTACGAGGCGCAACCGACGCTCACCGAACGGGTGCCGGACTGTCGCACCGGCGGCACCGGCAGGGCGGGTACGAGGCGAAGACCGGCGGTGGAGCACCGGTGGGCCGCACTTCGCGCGCCCGTCGGACGACGCGCGTCGTACCGTCGGGGCGTACCACGTACACCTTGATCGTCATCACGGTCACTCCCCGGCGTCGGGTGGAATCGGGCTCGCCCCGACGGTAGGAGGGTGCGACTCGGAACATGGGCCGACTTCCGGCCCCTTGCTCAGGCCGCGAGCATGCCGATGCGCACCGCCAACCGCGCGGCCCGCTCCCGCCGTTCCGGCAGGCGGGACTCGGTTTCCTCAAGCACGATCCGGCGCGCGTAGCCGTTGTAGCGGATGGTTTCCGGCGCGGCTTCGTAGGCCTGTTCCAAGGTGGACAGCGCCGTCTGCGCCTGACCGTCCAGGTGGTACGCCCGCGCCTGCTCGATGCGGTGTCGTGCTCGACGCGGCCGGGACGGGATCGCACTCGCCTCGGCGCGGGCCGCCTGACGCACGGACTCACCACCCGTACGGAGTTCCACGGCCACCGTCACCGCGTGGGCTCCCATGATGGCCGGCCCGAACGACGTGACCGGGTGGGAATACCCGGCCGGCAGACTGTCGGCCATGCGCTTCGCCCGGTCCCACCAGCCCCATGCGGTCCCGGTGTCGGCGCGGCGAGCCGCGGTGTACCCGGCCTCGAAGGTGAGGGCGCCCGCGATGGCACGCACCTCCACGGCCGCCTCGGGCAGGAGGGGCTCCAGGAAGGCCAGCGTCTCGCGCGTGACCTCGTCGGCCGCGTCGAAGTGACCGGGGCCCGAGTCGCGGTGCGCCTGTGCGGCCAGCCACGCCGCGACGCCGATGGCGTGCGGGTCCTCCGACTCCTGGGCGGCCACCATGCCGCGATCCGCGACGCGCCACAGCAGGGCCGCGTCCGGCTGGTAGGCCAGGAAGAACTGGGCCAGGGAGTACACCTCCGACAGGACCGCCTGTGCCGCCCGCCGGTCGGCGGCCGACTCGGCCCGGCGCACCGCCACTTGAGCGTCGCGAATGAGGTCGGGGAGCACATCCCCCAGCACCTGCCGGTGGTTGGGCGCGCAGTGGCGTGCCGACCATGCCCTCGCCAGACGGGCCCGCACATGCTCCGTACGGGGCGCGGGCCGATCGTCGCGCAGCCGTACGGCATTGATCGCTGCCGCGACGGCGGGCAGCTTCGCATGCCCCGGGCCCACGAAGAGTTGCACTTCCCGGTCGCCGATGTCGCCCACCAGGTCGCTCAGTCGACGGACACGGAGGGTCTCGGCGATGCGCAGGATCTCGGGCAGCCGAGGCATCTTCATCTTGCCGGTCTCCACCTTCTTGACCCATGAAGGATGGTGTCCGAGGAGTCCGGCGAGCTGTTCGCGCGTCATCCCCCGGCGCGTCCGGAGGATCTGGACCCTCTGCCCGAAACGGACGGGGTCCTCGTACGGGTCCGGGGTAGCGTCAGACGGCACGGCCTTGCCCCTCTCTGCAGCTTCGTCACCGCCAGAGTAGGGGCCTTCGACCGCCTCCGGGGCCGGCATGGGGGGGGAAGGCCCGGGCATCAGCAGAGACGCCGGGCGGAGTCCACGGGTGAGCGCGCAGGGGCGGCCCGCGGACGTCCCGGCAGGCCGGAGCCCGTCAGTCGTGGGCGCCCCGGGCCGGGGGCCTGGCGCGGACGACGGCCTGGTCGCCGCGGGGGCCGAAGAGGTGGAGGATCTCGACCGCGGTGCCGTTCGCCGGGCCGAACCAGTGGGGTTCCCGGGTGTCGAACTCGGCGACCTCGCCGGGGCGCAGCGTGCATTCCGTGGTGCCGAGGATAAGGCGCAGCTCGCCGGCGAGGACGTACAGCCACTCGTAGCCGTCGTGCCGCACCAGCTTCGGTTCGCGCGGTGACAGCACCTGCTTGAAGACCTGCACCCGGCCCGGGTACTGCGTCAGGGGCACCAGGACGTTGCCGTGGCCCTTGCTCAGGGGCTTGAGGTGCACCCGGGGGTCGCCGCTGGCCGGGGCGGCCACCAGTTGGTCGAGGGCGACGCGGTGCGCTCGGGCGAGCGGGATCAGCAGCTCCAGGGTGGGGCGCCGCTTGCCGGACTCCAGGCGGGACAGGGTGCTCACGGAGATGCCGGTCGCGGCGGCGAGGCCCTCCAGGGTCAGTCCCCGGTCCCGGCGGAGGGTCCGCAGCCGGGGGCCGATGGCGTCGAGCGTCTGCCGCAGTTCCGCGTCCATGGCCCCAGTTTTGCAGTTCCCGCAAAACCGCTGCGCTCCGGATGCCCGCCGGACCGAGCATGGCCGGGCCGGACGCACCGTGGAACCGAGAGGCAGACCGTGACCCTGACGACCCGAAACCCGCAGCCGGGGCCCGTGTTGAGCGCGCGGAGGCGCTGGACGGTCCTGGCCGTCTGCTGCCTGAGCATGTTCCTCGTGGGCCTGGACACCACCATTGTCAACGTGGGCCTGCCGGAGATCGGCCGCGCCCTGGACATCGGGACCCTCGGGCTCGAATGGACCGTGGACGCGTACACCCTCGTCCTGGCCGGGCTGCTGATCTCCGCCGGCGCGCTGGCGGACCGGTTCGGCCGCCGGCGGGTGTTCCGCACCGGGCTCGTCGTCTTCGGCGCGGCCTCGCTGGCCTGCGCGCTCGCCCCCTCGGCGGGGGTGCTGGTCGCCGCCCGGGCCGTGCAGGGCGTCGGGGCCTCGATGCTCAGCCCGGTGGCCCTCGCCATCGTGGTGAACGCGATGCCCGACGCGAAGGAGCGGGCACGGGCGATCGGCGTGTGGGCCTCGGTCTTCGGCCTCAGCATGGCCGCCGGGCCCGTGGCGGGCGGCGCCCTGATCGCCGCGTTCGGCTGGCGGTCGCTGTTCTGGATCAACGCGCCGGTCGTCGTCGCCGCGCTGGTGCTCACCGCCGTGTTCGTCCCCGAGTCCCGCGCCCCCCGGGCGCAGCGGCTGGACCTGCCGGGCCAGGCCCTGCTCACCCTGGTCATCGCGGTGTCGGTGGGCGTGCTCATCGAGGGACCGCGCATCGGCTGGACGTCCCCGCCGGCCCTCGGCGCCTACGCGGTCGCCGGCGCGGCGGCGGTCTGGTTCGTCCGGGTCGAGTCGCGCCGGCCGGAACCGCTGATGGACCCCCGGCTCTACCGCAGCCCGGCCTTCACCGGCGCCGTCCTGGGCGCGGTGGCGGTCTTCGTCGCCCTGAACATGACGCTGCTGCTCAACACCTTCTACCTCCAGCACACGCGGGGCTGGACACCGCTGGCGGCCGGTCTGGCCACCCTTCCGATGGCCCTCGGGGCGACGGTCTGCGCCCCGCTGTCCGGTCGGCTGGTGGGACGTGGCGGGCCGCGCCCGCCCCTCCTGCTGGCCGGCGGCTTCCTCACGGCGGGCGGGCTGTGCCTGGTCGGGCTCGACCGGGACACGGGCGTCGCGCTCCTCCTGCTCGCCTACGCGCTGATCGGGACCGGCTTCGGCTTCGCGAACGCCCCGCTCACCAACACGGCGGTGAGCGGCCTGCCGCCCGCCCGGGCCGGCGTGGCCGGGGCGATCACGTCCACCGCCCGCCAGTTCGGCGCCGCGCTCGGCATCGCCCTCGCCGGCGGCCTCGTCGCGGGCGTCGCCCCGCAGGGACTGGCGGAGGCGTCCCGCCCGGGCTGGGTCCTGGTCGCCGGATGCGGTCTGGTCCTGCTCGGCGTGGCCCGCCTCTCGCGCCGGGACACGCGCCGGGAAAACCGGGTGCGCCCGCAGGGGCCGCCCCGCTAGCGTCCGCGCGCATGACCATTCCCCGTGACAGACCCCCCTTCGAGGCGGACGAGCGGACACAGCTCGTCGGGTGGCTCGACCTTCAGCGCTCGATCGTCCGGTGGAAGTGCGAGGGACTGGCCGAACAGGACGCGCACCGGGCCGTCCTGCCGCACTCGCCCCACATGACGGTGGCCGGTGTCCTGTCGCACCTGCGGTGGGTGGAGCACACCTGGTTCGAGGTGCTCTTCCTAGGCGGCCCCGCCGTCGGGCCGCAGTTCGCGGACGACGAAGACCTCGACATGAAGGTCGAGGGGGTGCCGCTCGCACGCCTCGTGGAGGAGTACGAGCGGCAGTGCGCGGTCTCGAACGAGATCGTCGCGGCCCACGCCCTGGACGAGACCGGCCGCCATCCGGACTTCCGGTCCGCCAGGGCGAACCTGCGGTGGATGCTGATCCACATGGTCGAGGAGACCGCGCGGCACGCCGGGCACCTGGACGCGATGCGGGAACTGCTCGACGGGCGGAAGGGCTACTACTGAGCCGGGCGGGGCCGGGAGCCCGGGGCGGGTCCTGGGGGTGTCTTGTCGATCAGCCCGGCATGATCGGCGAGACGCCCCCTAGGGAGTGTCCGCAAAGTATCGGCGTCCGCCCGGAGGGCGGGGGTAGCGGTGTCCGGTGCGTGCGATCGCAAGGCGGAGGAGGGAGCCATGGCGGAGCCATGGTGACCGACGACAACGCCGCTGGGGGTCCCCCCTCTGGGGGAGCGCATGCAGGGCGCCGCGGGCCAGGCGAGACTTTGCGGA
>NZ_LWBU01000192.1 GCF_001646665.1 Streptomyces noursei
GGGCGAGGGGGCTGGCGGAGGAGCTGGGGGCCAGGGCGGGACCGCCTCCGCCGCCGGGGGGGCCGGGGGCCGGGTCCCGGGCCGCGGGGGTAAGCGGGGGGCGGGCGGGGGCCGCCCGCGGGGGGTTGGCGGCGGGGGGGGGGGGGAGGGCGGCGGGTGGGCCCCCGGGCGGGGGGGGGCCGGGGGCGCGGGGCGGAGGGGGGAGCGGGGGGGGGGGGTGGGGCGGGGGGTGCGGCCGGGGGGGGGGGGCCGCCCGCGCGGGGGCGCCCCGCGGCGCGGGCACGCGCGGCGCCGGGGGGGGGCTGCCCCTGGCGCGGCCTCACGCCGGGAACACGGAGGGGGTCGTGCCGCGCGGGGGCGCCCCTACAGGGGTGCGGGGGGTGGGGGGGGG
>NZ_LWBU01000193.1 GCF_001646665.1 Streptomyces noursei
CGTTTCCGGCCCCCCCCCCCCCCCCCCCCCCCGGAACCGCCGCCCCCTCCCCCCCCCCCCCCCCCCCCCCCCCCCCCCCCCCCGCCTCGCCCGCCTCGCCCGCATCACCCGCCGCGCGACCGCCCCCTCGGCGCCACCCGCATCCCGCCCGCACGCGCCCCACCCGCATCCCGCCCGCACTCGCCCCACTCCCACACTCCCCACCCCACCCGCCGGGCATTACGCTGTGCGGGCCCGCCGCCGGTGCCGGGTTCCGAACGCCGCCCCGCCCCGG
>NZ_LWBU01000194.1 GCF_001646665.1 Streptomyces noursei
CGTCGCCGCCGGGGAGCGGCAGGCCGAGCATGTGGCGGGTGCCCAACGACTCGCGCACGGCGCTCCCCGTCCCGCTTTGCCCCCCGGCGCGGGCCCCCGCCAGCTGCGCGGCGGTCCGCGGCTCGCCGTCCGTGGGCCGGCCGTAGTGGGCCGCGGACGGGTACCCGGGCCGGACCAGCCCCCCCCTCGCCCCCGCCCGGCGCAAGAGCAGCGTCAGGGCAGCCGACACAAGGAGGAGCGGACCCAGCCACGAGGCGGGGGCCCACGCCCGCCCCCGAGCCGGGCCCGGCGCCCACGAGGACGACCCGCCAGCAGTGCCGCCTCGGCCGCGAGTGCGAGGACGCCCCACCGCGGGCCGCGCCCACGGCGGCGAAGGACGCCCTCGACGCCGGGGGTGTCCACCGCCACTCCGGGCAGCACCTCGTAGCCGTACTCCAGAGCGATCATCGCGCGTTCCCGTCTCGGAAGGGCCGCACC
>NZ_LWBU01000195.1 GCF_001646665.1 Streptomyces noursei
CCCCCCCCCCACCCCCCCCCCCCCGCCCCGGGGCGCCATCTCCCCCAGCCCCCCCCCTGCGCCTGGGCTCTCCAACCCCACCCACCCCAGCGAATGCGCCCCTCTCTCCGCCCCCCCGCCCCTCCCCCCCGGTGGGGCTCGGCGGCGCCGTGCCCCCCGGCCCCCTCCTCTCCTTCTGGCTCGCGCCCCGCCCGGGGCTCCCCCGGGTGCTCCTGCGTCTGCCTTTCGTCCCCCCCCCCCTCCATTCTCTCCGCCGTTCCCCCTCTCCCGCTCCCCACCCCGCCCTCCCCCCCCCCCCCCCCCGGCTCCCCCCC
>NZ_LWBU01000196.1 GCF_001646665.1 Streptomyces noursei
GGCCCCCCCCCCCCCGCCCCGCCCCCGCGGACACGCCCACGAACCCGCCCACGCCCCCCGCCCCCGGCCCACCCCCCGACCGCTCGGTCACGGACCCCGCCCCCCCCGCCGCCGACGCCGAGCACCCGGGCGACGACCCCGCCGCTCCGGCCGTCGAGGACGTACGGGCCCGGCTGGAGGCATGGCTCGGCGACACCGTGCTCACACCGGAGGCGGACCTGTCGGCCCCGCTGCTCGACCTG
>NZ_LWBU01000197.1 GCF_001646665.1 Streptomyces noursei
CCCGCCGCCACCCCCCCCCCCCCGCCCGCGAAACCGGCCACCCCCCCGGGCTTCCGGGCGTCGCCGGAGGTGACCCCCCCGCCCGCGGCCCCCCCGGCCCCCCCCCCCGCCCCGGGGCGGGGCCCCCCGCCACGCCCCCGGGCCCGGGAGCGGCCGGCGCGCAGCCGGGCGGGCTCCTCCGGCCCCCCCCCCCCCCGGGACCCCGCCCCC
>NZ_LWBU01000198.1 GCF_001646665.1 Streptomyces noursei
GGGGGGAGCTGTGGGGGGGGGGCATCGGGGGGAGGGGGAGGGGGGCCAGGGGGGAGCAGGGGGGGTGGGTGGGGAGGGGGAGGGGGGGGGGGGAGCTGGCGGGGGGGGGGGGCGGGAGGGGGGGGGGGGCGGGGGGGGGCGGGGGGAGGGGGGGGGGGGGGGTGCTTCGTACAGGGTCGGCCGGGGGGTGGGGGGGGGTGGGGGGGGGCGCGGGGCGCGCGGGGGGGCGGGGGGGGGCGCCGCCCGCCGCCGCGCGGGGCCCCCCCCGGGGGCCGGGTGGTCGTACGGGCCGGCCCCCTGGGGGGGGACCGCGGGGGAGGGTGCGGGCCCGCCCCCCCCGGGGGGG
>NZ_LWBU01000199.1 GCF_001646665.1 Streptomyces noursei
GTACGGCGGGCTCGGCGGGGGTACGGTGGGTCAGCGGCGTGCCAGCTTCCGCTCGCCGCCGACGCCGGGCTCGTACCGCATGCCGTAGTGGTGGAAGATCTCCACCTCGCTCTCGGCGAGCAGCACGTCGTCGGTGCCGATCGACGGGGCCTTGCGGACCTCGCCCTTGGAGTGCGAGACCTTCAGGTAGTCCGGCCCGACGACCGCCTCGTCGA
>NZ_LWBU01000200.1 GCF_001646665.1 Streptomyces noursei
ACTTTGCGGACACGACCTAGCACACCGGTGGGCCCCGCGAAGGGATCCTCGCGGGGCCCACGGGCCGGTCAGCGGCGTGCCGGTGGCGGCGCCGTCACTTGTAGGTGACGTCGGACGCCTTGTAGAGGCAGTGCTTGCCGTCGGGACCGCTGCCGATCTCCTTGGGCTCCTTGCCGGTGTTGTTGCCCTGGAAGCGGGTGCACACCTTGATCTTCTTCTTGCTGTCGCCGGTGATGCGCACCTTGCTCAGGGTCGCGGTGTCGCCGTAGTTCTCGTTGATGCCGACGATGGACTTGCCGGGCGCGGTGATGTCCACGTCGCTGATGACGACGGTCCGCTTGTACTGCTTGCCGCAGTTGCCGCAGGTGCGGACGAGCTTGCCGAAGTCGGAGACCTGGAAGCCGGTCACGGTCAGCCGGCCGGCGCCGTTGAACTGCAGCACCTTGTCGGAGGCCTTCCGCGCGCCGCCGCCCTTGACGGTGTAGGTGGCCGACGGCGAGGTGCCCTTGAAGGTCGCGGCGTCCTCGCCGACGTCCTCCCACCAGACGTTCTCCAGCGTGCAGGTGCCGGAGCAGTGCACTCCGTCGGCGGCCGGCGAGCCGAGGACGACGTTCTTCAGGACGGCGCCGTCCTTGAGCTTGAACAGCGGGTCCTGGCTCTCGTCCTGGCCGCCGCCGCCCAGCGCGCCGCTGCCGGTGTACCGCTGCATCTTGCCGTCGTGGACGCCCGAGACCTCGATGGTCTTCGGGACCGGAACCGGCTTGCCCTGGGCGGTGGGCCAGGCCGGGGCGGTACCGGACGGGGCGGCGCCGGCCGGGGCGAGCAGTCCGGTGCCGAGGAGGGCGCCGCCGGTCAGGGCCAGCGCGGCGGCCGAACCGATCACGGCCCGCTTCCCGGTGACCTTGCGGCGGTGCCGTACGGGCCGTGGTGTGGGGGTACTCACGTAGGTGATTCCTTCTCAGGGGGATGTCTTGCACCCTCCGGTCGCCGCCCGCGCGGCGGAGGTTGCCGCCCCGCACGAAGTTTTTTTCCGCGGGTTCCCCCTGAGTCGCGCCGGCGCGGCACCGCCCCCGATCCTGGAGGGTGGTGCCGCGCCTCATGTCACCGCGCGTCAGCGGCCGCGGCCGGGCTTCCCGTCACCGCCGCCCAGCAGGCCCGCCTTGCGCAGGGCGTCCGCCATGGCGCTGTTCGCGGGCGCGGGAGCCGTGGACGGACGCCCGCCACCGCGCCGCTCGCCGCCCGCGCCGCCGCCTTTCGCGCCACTCGCGCCGCCGCCGCTCCTCGCCCCGCCCGAGCCGCCGCCGCGCCGCTCGCCCCGGCCGCCGGCGCCGCCGCTGCCCTGCCGCTGCTGCGGCGGCCGCCCGCCCCGCTCGCGCTTCGGCGCACCGGAGCCCGGGTCGGCGCCGGAGTCGGCGGTGTCGTCCAGCCGCAGCGTCAGCGAGATCCGCTTGCGCGGGATGTCGACGTCGAGCACCTTCACCTTCACCACGTCGCCCGGCTTCACCACTTCCCGCGGGTCCTTGACGAAGGTCCGGGACATCGCCGACACGTGGACGAGCCCGTCCTGGTGCACACCGACGTCCACGAAGGCGCCGAAGGCGGCCACGTTCGTGACGACGCCCTCCAGCACCATGCCCGGCTCCAGGTCGCCGATCTTCTCGACGCCCTCCTTGAAGGTGGCCGTCCTGAACGCGGGCCGGGGGTCGCGCCCCGGCTTCTCCAGCTCGCGCAGGATGTCCGTGACCGTCGGCAGACCGAACGTCTCGTCCACGAAGTCGTCCGCGCGCAGCGAGCGCAGCACCGACGTGTTGCCGATCAGCGAGGCGACCTCGCCGCCCGTCGTCTTCACCATCCGCCGCACCACCGGGTACGCCTCGGGGTGCACGCTGGACGCGTCCAGCGGGTCGTCCCCGCCCCGGATGCGCAGGAAGCCCGCGCACTGCTCGTACGCCTTCGGGCCGAGCCGCGCCACGTCCTTGAGCGCCTTGCGCGACCGGAAGGGGCCGTTGGCGTCCCGGTGCGCCACGATGTTCTCGGCGAGGCCCGCGCCGATGCCGGACACCCGCGACAGCAGGGGCGCCGAGGCCGTGTTGACGTCGACCCCGACACCGTTCACGCAGTCCTCGACCACCGCGTCCAGCGACCGGGACAGCTTCACCTCGGACAGGTCGTGCTGGTACTGGCCGACGCCGATCGACTTCGGGTCGATCTTGACCAGTTCGGCGAGCGGGTCCTGGAGCCGGCGTGCGATCGACACGGCGCCGCGCAGCGACACGTCGAGGTCCGGGAGTTCCTGGGAGGCGAACGCGGACGCGGAGTACACCGACGCCCCCGCCTCCGACACCATCACCTTGGTGAGCTTCAGCTCCGGGTGCCTGGCGATCAGCTCGGCCGCCAGCTTGTCGGTCTCGCGCGACGCCGTGCCGTTGCCGATGGCGACGAGCTCGACCGCGTGCTCCTTCGCGAGCCGCGCCAGGGTCTCCAGCGACTGGTCCCACTTGTTGGCCGGCACGTGCGGGTGGATGGTGTCGTTGGCGACGACCTTGCCGGTCGCGTCCACCACGGCGACCTTCACGCCGGTACGGAAACCGGGGTCGAGCCCCAGCGTCGCGCGCGTACCGGCGGGTGCGGCCAGCAGCAGGTCACGCAGGTTCGCGGCGAAGACCCGTACCGCCTCGTCCTCGGCCGCCGTGCGCAACCGCAGCCGCAGGTCGATGCCGAGGTGGACGAGGACGCGGGTGCGCCACGCCCAGCGGACGGTCTCGCCGAGCCACTTGTCACCGGGCCGGCCCCGCTGCGCGATGCCGAACCGGGAGGCGATGATCCCCTCGTACGACGAAGGGCCCTCCACCGGCTCCTCGGGCTCCAGGACGAGGTCCAGGACCTCCTCCTTCTCGCCGCGCAGCATCGCGAGCACCCGGTGCGAGGGCAGCTCGGTGAAGGGCTCGGCGAAGTCGAAGTAGTCGGCGAACTTGGCGCCGGCCTCCTCCTTGCCCTCCCGCACCCTGGCCACCAGCCGGCCGCGCCCCCACATCCGCTCGCGCAGCTCGCCGATCAGGTCGGCGTCCTCCGCGAACCGCTCGGTGAGGATGGCGCGGGCGCCGTCCAGCGCGGCGGCCGGGTCCGCGACGCCCTTGCCGGCGTCGACGAACGCCGCGGCCGCGGCGAGCGGCTCCACCGACGGGTCGCCGAGCAGCCCGTCCGCCAGCGGTTCGAGGCCCGCCTCGCGCGCGATCTGCGCCTTGGTGCGCCGCTTGGGCTTGAACGGCAGGTAGATGTCCTCCAGCCGCGCCTTGGTGTCGGCGGCGAGGATCCGCGCCTCCAGTTCCTCGGTGAGCCTGCCCTGCTCGCGCACGGAGTCGAGGATGGCGGACCGCCGGTCCTCCAGCTCCCGCAGGTACCGCAGCCGCTCCTCGAGCGTGCGCAGCTGCGCGTCGTCGAGCATCTCGGTCGCTTCCTTGCGGTAGCGCGCGATGAACGGCACGGTCGACCCGCCGTCGAGCAGCTCGACGGCCGCCCTCACCTGCCGCTCCCGTACGCCGAGCTCCTCGGCGATCCTGCCTTCGATGGACGTCGTCACGGTGTCCCGACTCGCCTTCTCGTGCCTGCCAGCTTGAGGTTGCATTCTGCCGGGTCACCGCGTGACGTGTCCGTCTGCCCCGTCGTCAGGCGCGGCGCGCCCGGCCTCCGCCCCGCGAGGCGCCGCCAAAGAGCCGCGCCACGAGCCGGAACGGCAGCGTGACGACGGTGGCGACGGCAGAGCCGATCATGCGGAAGAAATCTGCGATCGTACGCAAGGGGCACCTCCGAGTGCTCGTGATTGCCCTGTGCGTGTTGCCGTCGCCCCCGCGCCGAAACGTCATGTCCCACCGGGCGCCCGCCCGGACCGGCGCGTCCACCGGCCGGCAGCCCGCCCGGCGCGTCAGCCCTTGCCGGCCAGGTCCTGCGGGAACGCGCCCGCCGCCACGGCCGCCCCGAGGAAGGCCCGCCCCAGCTCGGTGAGGCGTTCGACGTCCGCCGCGCCCAGGTGCTCGTACGGAGCGGCGTCCAGGCGGTCCGTGTGGTCCTCCAGCCCGGCGCGCAGGTCGGCGCCCGCACTCGTCAGTCCGCCCTGGTCGTCCAGCAGCCCCCGGGCGCGCAGCCGCTCGGCGGCCGCGTCCCAGTCGGCGCGCCGCCAGCCGCGGGTGGCGAGGATCCAGCGGGGCGCCATGCCCTTGCCCGTCGCGGTGTGGCTGACCAGCGCCTCCAGCGGATCGAGCCCCGCGGACAGCAGCGCGATCAGGTGGGCGTCGCCGCGGTGCTCGCGCAGCAGCGTCGCCGCGTGCCAGTAGGCGAGGTGCGGCTCCTCGGGCACCGGGAGGTCGGCGTGGGCGGCGTACAGCGGCCGGGCGTGCCGGGTGCACGCCTCGGTCGCGCGCAGGGCGAGCCGCGCGGCCTCCGCCATCTCGTCCGACGCGACCGCCGCCTCGCCGAGCAGCCGCCGCAGGGTGGAGTCGGCCGCCCGCAGCCGGGCGTCGAGCACGGCCCGCGGGGACGCGGTGTCCCAGACGGCCGGCAGGTGCCGGGCGACGAGCTCGTGGTTGAAGTTGTAGAACGACGCCGTGACGACCCCCGGGCCGACCGCCCCCATGGCGGCCGCGCGGCCCGCGAAGTAGGCGGCGCCCGAGTCGGTGACTCCCAGCGCGGCCAGCTCCCCGGCGAAGTCCGGCGAGAAGTAGACCGTCGAGTGGAGCGGGTTCAGGGCGTTGTGGCAGCGGCGTCCGGCGCGCGGCGGCAGAGTCGTCATGGCGCCAGGTTACCGACTGGTTGGTACGTCGCCGGGGGCCGGGGAGGCGATGGCAGGAAAGGTGGGTTCTTCGTCATTGCGGCCGTGCGACGCGTCCCCCAAGGATGAGGGGCATGACGCAGCGACCCGTCCTCGTCGTCCTCTTCGACGGCGTGCAGAGCCTGGACGTCACCGGACCGGTGGAGGTGTTCGCCGGGGTCCGGCACGTCACCGGCGGCCCCGACCCGTACCCGATCCGTACCGCCTCGCTCGACGGCGCGCCCGTCCGGACCCAGAGCGGCCTGCGGCTGGCCGCCGACGGCCCGCTGGCCGGCGCGCCCCGGCCGCACACCCTCCTGGTCCCCGGGGGCGAGGGCAGCCTCGACCCCGATCCGCGCCTCGTCGACTGGCTGCGCGCCCACGGCCCGAACGCCGAACGCCTGGTCTCCGTCTGCACGGGCGCGTCCCTGCTCGCGGCGGCGGGCCTCCTGGACGGCCGCCGCGCCACCACCCACTGGGCGTTCTGCGACGACCTCGCCCGCGACCACCCGGCGGTGGACGTCGACCCGGACCCGATCTTCGTCAGGGACGGGCACATCGCGACCTCCGCCGGGGTCACCGCCGGCATCGACCTCGCGCTGGCACTGGTCGAGGAGGACCACGGCCGCGACGCGGCGCTCGTCATCGCGCGCCATCTGGTGGTCTTCCTGCGCCGCCCCGGCAACCAGGCCCAGTTCAGCGCCCAGCTCGCCGCCCAGACCGCCGACCGCGAACCGCTGCGCGAGGTCCAGCGGTTCATCACCGAGCACCCGTCCGACGACCTGTCCGTCGACGCCCTGGCCGCCCGCGCCCGCCTCTCACCGCGCCACTTCGCCCGCGCCTTCCGGGCGGAGACCGGCATCACCCCGGGCCGGTACGTCGAGCGTGTCCGTCTCGAACACGCCCGCCGCCTCCTGGAGGACACCCGCGGAGGTGTCCACGAGGTGGCCCGCGCGGCCGGCTACGGCACGCCCGAGGCGATGCGCCGCGCCTTCGTCAAGGCACTCGGCACCCCGCCCGCCGAATACCGGCGCCGCTTCCACGCGCCACCCGTACCCACCCACTGAAAGGACGACCACGCCCATGCAGATCGCCATCCTCCTCTACCCCGGCTTCACCGCCCTCGACGCCATCGGCCCCTTCGAGATCATCAGCCGTCTGCCGGACGCCGAGACCGTGTTCGTGGCCAAGGAGAGCGGACCCGTCCGCAACGACCAGGGGAACCTCGCCCTGGTCGCCGACCGCACGCTCGCCGAGGTCGCCGCCCCCGGCGTCGTCCTCGTCCCCGGCAGCGGCGACTGGGGGCCGGTCCTGCGCGACCGCGAGACGCTGGAGTGGCTCCGCGCGGCCGACGCCACCAGCACCTGGACCACGTCCGTGTGCACCGGCTCACTGATCCTGGCCGCCGCGGGCCTCCTGGACGGCCGCCGCGCCACCAGCCACTGGCTCGCGCTGGACGAGCTGAAGCGGTACGGGGCCGACCCGACGGGGGAGCGGGTCGTCTTCGACGGCAAGTACGTCACGGCCGCCGGTGTCTCGGCGGGCATCGACATGGGCCTGCACCTGGTCGGCCGGATCGCGGGGGACCGGCACGCACAGACCGTGCAGCTCCTCACGGAGTACGACCCCCAGCCCCCCTACGACGCCGGTTCGCCGGACAGGGCCCCGGCGGAGGTCGTCGCGTTCTGGCGCGACGAGATGGGCCGGGTGCCGGCCGGAGGGTGACGCCGGCGACCGGACGGAGGCCGCGGGGGACGCGGGCTCACGCCCCGCCGGCGCCGCCGTAGGTGAAGCGCGGCGCCCGCCGCTCCAGGAAGGCGGCGATGCCCTCGGCGGTGTCGCCGCTGCCGCGCGCCTGCTCCGCCCAGTACGCGTCGCGGTCGGCGCGGCCCGCCGCGAACTCCTTCGCGGCCGCCTGGGTCAGCTGCGAGCGGGAGACGAGCGTCCGGGCGAACTCCGCGACCCGCTTGCCCAGTTGCCCCGTCGGCAGCACCTCGTCCACCAGGCCGGTGCGCAGCGCCCGGTCGGCGTCGACGAGCTCCGCCGAGAACAGCAGGTACTTGGCGGCCGACGGGCCCACCAGCGACACCAGCCGCCGGGTGGAGGACGACGGGTAGACGATGCCGAGCTTGGCCGGCGTGATCCCGAAGAGCGCCCCCTCCTCGGCGAACCGCAGGTCGCAGGCGGCGGCGAGCTGGCTGCCCCCGCCCACGCAGTAGCCGCGCACGGCGGCCAGCGTCGGCTTGGGGAAGGCGGCCAGCGCCTCCTCGGCACGCACGGCGAGGGACTGCTGCTCGTCACCGGGCTCGCTCAGCGACGAGATGTCCGCCCCGGCGCAGAACGTCGGCCCCGCTCCGGTGAGCACCAGGACGCGCACGGCCGGGTCGGCGGCCAGCGGCGCCAGCAGTCCGGGCAGCGCCCGCCACATCGCGGCCGTCATGGCGTTCCGCTTGGCGGGGTTGCTGATGACGACGGTGGCGACACCGTCCGCGACGGACTGCTCCAGCTGCGGCTGTTCCATGCGCCGGATGCTATCCGGCCGGACCCGGCACTCTGTCAAGAAGGGGCGGGAACGGTCGGACCCGCGATGCTGTTGTACGTGTACGGTCATCATCCGTCGAATAGCTGCTGACTTTTGGTCAGTAGTCCTGGCCGCCCGCGTGCGGTACCAACACTCGACAACGTGGCGACAATCGAGCACGAGGGTGGAAACCGGGCGACGGAGAGCCGCGGGAGCGTCCCGGCCGGGCCCCCTCCGCAACAAGGGGTCTGGCGCTTCACCGCTCCCGCCGTGGACGTCTCCGTACCGCAGGCGAGACATGCCGTACGGGACCTGCTGAAACGTCAAGGCATGGCCGAGGACGACGATGTCTTCGAGGCCCTGCTGCTGATCGTCTCGGAGCTGGTGACCAATGCCGTCCGGCACGCGGCACTGCTGTCGCCCGAGCTGACGGTGGAGATCGCGATAGGGGCGGAGTGGGTCCGGCTCTCGGTGGAGGACGACCACCCGTACCGGCCCAAGGCGCTGGAGACCGACTACGGCCGGACGGGCGGGCGCGGCCTGCTGCTGGTGCGGGAGATCACGCGGGAGGCGGGCGGGGAGTGCGACGTGGAGCACACCGTCCGGGGCGGAAAGATCATCTGGGCGGCGCTGCCACTGAGACCCGCGGTCCCTCCCGGACCACCCGCACCGCTCGCAACCACCGTGACGTCCCAGGCCTCAGCGCCACTCCGGCCTCCTGCGGCGTCCCAGCCCCCCGCATCACTTCCCTCCCCCGTGGCCGCGCCTCCGCCCCCAGCGCCACTTCCACCCCCCGCACCGCTCCCGCCCCCCGTGGCGCTCGCGCCCGTCGTGCGGGCCGTGCCTCCGGAGCCGGCCGGCCCCCCGGGAGCCGAGGGGCCGGCCGGACCGGACGGGCCGGCCGTCACCAGCCCCCGGTCTCCCCTGTCAGCTCCTTGATCGCCGGACGCGCCGCGTCCAGCACCGTCATGAACCAGGCGGAGAACGCCCCCGACGCGTGCCGGTCGGCCAGCTCGCGCGCCGTCACGAACGCCGTCTCCTCCACCTCCGCCGGATCCGGCCGCAGCCGGGCCTGCACCATCCCCACGAAGAGGTGGTTGTACTCCTGCTCGACCAGTCCCGACGCGGGGTCCGGATGGTTGTAGCGGACCGTGCCCGCCTCGGCGAGCAGCGACGGCGACACCCCCAGCTCCTCGTGGACGCGCCGGGCGGCGGCGGCGAACGGCGCCTCGCCCGGGTAGGGGTGGCCGCAGCAGGTGTTCGACCAGACACCGGGGGAGTGGTACTTCCCCAGTGCCCGCCGTTGCAGCAGCAGCCGCCCCTCCTCGTCGAAGAGGAACACCGAGAACGCCCGGTGCAGCTGTCCGGGCGCCTGGTGGGCGGCCAGCTTCTCCGCGGTGCCGATGGTGGTGCCGTTCTCGTCGACCAGTTCGAGCATGATCGACGGTGCGGTCCCGTTCGACGAGCTGTTCGCCGCGGTGGCTGGTGTGGTCGGCATAACCATCCTTCGCTTCGGTTCTCGGCCCTGTGGGCATCGTTCAGTCTGCCGTACAAAAGCCGCTTGTCGGCACACGACGGCCCGCGCCCGTTATGTCGGATCAGACACCGAACGCGCGCGGATAGTGAATCGTGCCCAGCGGTACCTTTCCGGAACCGTCCAGGTCGAGCGCCATCATCGCGTCGTCCGGGACGTCGAAGGACGGCCTGATCCCGAACCGCGAGGCGGGCGTGAAACCGAACCTCGGGTAGTACTCCGGATGACCGAGCACCAGCACCAGCCGCTCGCCGGCCAGCCGGGCGGCGTCCAGCACGGCCCGCACCACCGCCTGTCCGGCACCCTGCCGCTGGTACCCGGGCGCCACCGCGACCGGTGCCAGGGCGGCCGCCGGCTCGTCGCCCACCCGGCACCTGGTGATCAGCGCGTACGCGGCGACCGTGCCGTCCGGCGCCTCGGCGACGTACGACAGCTCCGGCAGCCACGCGGAGGCGTCCTCGCGGAGGGCGTCGACGAGCCGGGCCTCCGCCTCCCTCCCGAACGCGGCGGCGGTGAGCGCCCGCACGGCCGCGAGGTCCGCGCCGGTCTCCGGCCGCGTACGCCAGCGGGGGTCGGCGGGCCGCAGCACGTACCCGGTGTAGCCGTACTCCGAGCCGTGCGCGCGGCGCACGGCGATCTCCGCGCGGGTCGCCGCGAGCGCCTCGGCCATGCCCGGAGCTGCCGGGTCGGCCGCGTCGGCCCGCGCGCCGAGCGGCCCGTAGTACTCGTCCCAGTCGCTCTCGGGCTGGTGGTGCGTACCGATCACGTGGTAGCCGGCGGCGACGGCCGCCGCGGTGTTGGCGGCGGTGGTGCGCAGTGCGTAGTGCCGGTCCCAGAAGGCGCGCGCCTCCCGGCTCGGGCTGTCGGTCGTCCACTCGCACTCGGTCAGGACGAGCGTCCCGCCGGCGAACGCGCCCCCGGACCCCGTGGCGTGGGGGGCGAGCAGCCGGCGCCAGGAGCGCAGTGCCCGGTCGAAGCCGATGGCGTACGCCGAGCTCTCCGCCCACACCAGGTCGAAGGACCCGTCGGGGAAGGGGAGCCGGCCCATGTCGGCCGCGACGGTCCGGACGGCGTCGCCGAGCCCGCGGGCGTCGGCGGCCCGCCGCAGCTCGGCGAGGAACGGCTCGTGCAGGTCGACGGCCGTCACGTCGGCGCCCGTGTCCCCGGCGAGCAGCAGCGCGGACCGGCCGGGGCCGCAGCCCAGGTCGAGCACGCGCGGCCGCTCGGGGAGCGGGCCGGCGAGGGTCGCGAGGGAGAGGAGCCGGCGGGTGGTGGCGTCGGAACCGGGACCCTGCCGCGGGAGACCGTGGTGCAGGGCGAAGAAGGCGTCGTACAGAGCGTTGTCGGACAACGTGGGAAACCCTTTGGTGAGAGCGGGCCCCGGCCGACAGTGGGTCAGGTCAGCCGAGAACCCGGAAGCCGAAGTCGATGCTGGACCGGGTGCTGCACGGGGCAGCCGTCACCGCGACGGTCATCAACCTCAGCTCCTCTCACCGGTACGACGGACGTTGGGAACGACGTTCGGGGGCCAACCCTAGCAGCGGTCAGTGACAGAGCTTCTCGTGCTCGGCATGACCGCTCGGCTCCAGCTGGAAGGTGCAGTGCTCCACGTCGAAGTGGTCGCCGAGGCACCCCTGGAGTTCGTGCAGCAGCTTCTCGTGCCCCACGGAGTCGAGCGCCTCCTGGTGCACCACCACATGTGCCGACAGCACCGGCATCCCGGACGTGATGGTCCAGGCGTGCAGGTCGTGGACGTCCTGCACACCCGGCAGTGCCAGTATGTGGGCCCGCACCTCGGCCATGTCCACGTCCTTGGGCGCCGCCTCCAGCAGCACGTCCAGCGTCTCGCGCAGCAGCTTCAGGGTGCGCGGGACGATCATCAGGCCGATCACCAGGGAGGCGATCGGGTCGGCCGCCTGCCAGCCGGTGGCCAGGATGATCCCGGCGGCGATCAGCACCGTCACCGAGCCCAGGGCGTCCGCCAGCACCTCCAGGTACGCGCCCCGGACGTTCAGGCTCTCGCGCTGCCCGCGCACCAGGAGGGAGAGTGAGACCATGTTGGCGACCAGACCGAAAAGCGCGAAGGCGATCGCCACCCCGCCCTTGGTCTCCGCGGGGGTGATGAACCGCTGCACGGCCTCGAAGAGCAGGTAGCCGCCCACGCCGAGCAGCAGCACGCAGTTGGCGAGCGCGGCGAGGATCTCGGCCCGCGCGAACCCGAACGTACGGCGCTGGTCGGCGGGGCGTCCCGCGAAGTGGATGGCCAGCAGCGCCATGGCGAGGCCGACGGCGTCGGTCGCCATGTGGGCCGCGTCCGCGATCAGCGCGAGCGAGTCGGCGAGGAACCCGCCGACGATCTCGGCCACCATGACCGCGAGGGTGATCGTCAGTGCGATCCGCAGCCGCCCCTTGTACGCGGCGGCCGCCGTCCCCGCCGGCGGCGGACCGCCGTGCCCGTGACCGTGTCCATGACCGTGCCTTGCCCCCATCGGGCGCCTCCCGCTGATCGACGACACCGGTCAGTGAACTACGGGTGGGGGGTATCCGCAAGCCGGTACTGAACACCGTTGTCATATGCCCTGACCTGCGGTTATGGCCGCTGGTCAGGGCGGCGGGGGGACGGCGTGCGGGTGGGGCCTGCGGCTACGGGACCCGTACCGCGGCGCGGGCCTCCGGGTGGCGCAGGCACCAGCCCTCCCACGCGGACTCGACCATCTCGCGCACCCCGAGGGAGGCGCTCCAGCCGAGCTCCGCGGTGATCCGGTCGACCGACGCGACGGCCCGCGCGGCGTCCCCCGGCCGCCGTGCCTCGACCACCGGCGCCCGTCCGCCGCCCGTGACCTCGGCCACCAGATCGGCCAGCTCCCGCACGGACACGCCCTCGCCCCGGCCGACGTTCAGGGTCAGGTCGCCCTCGCGCCCGTCCAGGCGCCGCGCCACGGCGAGGTGGGCGTCGGCGACGTCGGCGACGTGGATGTAGTCACGGATGCAGGTGCCGTCCGGCGTCGGGTAGTCGTCCCCGAAGATACGGGGGGCCTCACCGCGCGTGATCCGGTCGAAGAACATCGGGATGATGTTGAACACGCCCGTGTCCGCCAGCTCCGGCCGGGCGGCTCCCGCGACGTTGAAGTAGCGCAGGCACGCCGTGGCGATGCCGTGCGCCCGGCCCGTCGCCCGCACCAGCCACTCGCCCGCGAGCTTCGTCTCCCCGTACGGGTTGATCGGCACCGCGGGGGTGTCCTCGGACACCAGGTCCACGTCCGGTACGCCGTACACGGCGGCCGAGGAGGAGAAGAGGAAGCGCCCGACCCCCGCGGCCACCACGGCCTCCAGCAGCACGGTCAGCCCGTGCACGTTCTCCCGGTAGTAACGCAGGGGCTGCTCGACCGACTCCCCGACCTGCTTCTTCGCCGCGAGGTGCACCACACCGGTCACCCCGTGGCCGGCCAGCGTCCGGTCCACCAGGTCACGGTCGCCGAGCGATCCGCGGACCAGGGGGACACCGGCGGGCAACCGCTCGGGGACGCCGGAGGAGACGTCGTCCAGGACGACCACACGCTCGCCCGCCTCCACCATCGCCCTGGCCACATGGGCGCCGATGTATCCCGTACCGCCTGTGATCATCCACGTCATGCCGGCCAGCCTAAGCGGTCGGCCGACCGCGGTTTGTGGGGCGAGGGGGCCATCGACGATGATGATCGCGTCCCGGCGCACGGCCGTCGGGCACCGGGAAACCTCGATGAACTCTCGCTTCCGTTCATCCGATAGCCTCTGCCGACGTGCCGCCGCCCGCCACGGGCCGAGCCGCCGTGCACCAGCCCTGATCAGCTCCAAGGAGTGAGTTCGTCTGTCGACCGCCATCCTCACCGGTCCTCCGGTACCCGGATCGCCGCTCGAGGGCGATCTGCGGTCGCTGGGCTTCGACGTCCGGTCCGCCGCCGATGAGCGGGAAGCCGCCGCGCTGCTCGCCGCCGTCCCGGCCCCGGAGCGCGTCGCGGTCGTCGACGCGCGCTTCGTGGGCCACGTCCACGCGCTGCGCCTCGCCCTGACGGACCCCCGCTTCCCGGCCGGGGCGGTGCCCGGCGCCCTCACGGCCCAGCCCGAGGCCCGCCCCGCGCTGACCCGCGCCCTGACCGCGACGACGGCCGCTCCGTCCGCCGCCGGCCCGACCGGCACCGCCGGCACCGACACGGACCCGGCCGGCGCCGGGGCCGCGCCCGCCGCGCCGGCCACCGCCGCCGCGACCGAGCCCGACCGGCCGGACGCCGGGCTGCCGGGGACGCTGCCCGACCGTCTCGCCGAGGCGCTGGCGGCCGGCGGCACCCAGGTGCACCGGCCCGAGCTGGGCTCGCTGGTCGCCGCCGTACCCGCCGATCCGCAGAGCCGCAAGGAGACCCGGGACGCCGTCGACGCCGTCGACGACGAGGCCGTCCGCCTCCGCTCCGCCGTGAAGGCGCGCGACGGCTTCTTCACCACCTTCTGCATCAGCCCGTACTCGCGCTACCTCGCCCGCTGGTGCGCCCGCCGGGGCCTCACCCCGAACCAGGTCACCACCGCCTCCCTCCTCACCGCGCTCGTCGCGGCCGGATGCGCGGCGACCGGGACGCGCGGCGGATACGTCGCGGCCGGCCTGCTGCTCCTGCTCTCCTTCGTCCTCGACTGCACCGACGGGCAGCTCGCCCGCTACTCGCTGCAGTACTCGACGATGGGCGCCTGGCTCGACGCGACCTTCGACCGCGCCAAGGAGTACGCCTACTACGCGGGCCTCGCGCTCGGCGCCGCCCGCGGCGGCGACGACGTGTGGGCGCTGGCCCTCGGCGCGATGGTGCTCCAGACCTGCCGTCACGTCGTGGACTTCTCCTTCAACGAGGCCAACCACGACGCCACCGCCAACACCAGCCCCACCGCCGCGCTATCCGACAAGCTCGACGCCAAGGGCTGGACGGTCTGGGTACGCCGGATGATAGTCCTGCCCATCGGCGAACGCTGGGCCATGATCGCCGTCCTGACGGCCCTCACCACCCCCCGCGTCGTCTTCTGGGCCCTGCTGATCGGCTGCGCCTTCGCCGCCTGCTACACCACCGCCGGCCGCCTCCTGCGGTCGCTGACCCGCAAGGCCCGCCGCACCGACCGGGCCGCCGCCGCCCTGGCCGACCTCGCGGACTCCGGCCCGCTCGCCCTGGCCGTCGCCGCGCCGTTCCGCAAGGCGCCCCGGACCTTCCCCGCCGCCACCGCCCTCGTGGGCGCCGCCGCCGTCGTCGCCACCGCCGCGCTGGCGCCGCCGGAGAGCCCGTGGCCGGCGCTCGCCGCCCTGCTGTACGTGATCACCTCCGGCATCGCCGTCGCCCGCCCGCTCAAGGGCGCCCTCGACTGGCTCGTACCGCCCGTCTTCCGGGCCGCCGAGTACCTCACCGTCCTGGTCCTGGCCGCCCGCTCGGACGCCCCGCAGGCACTGCCCGCCGCATTCGGGCTGGTGGCGGCCGTCGCCTACCATCACTACGACACGGTCTACCGCATCCGCGGCGGCACCGGCGCGCCGCCCGCGTGGCTGGTGCGGACGATCGGCGGCCACGAAGGCCGCACGGTGGCGGTGGCGGTCCTCGCCGCGGTCCTGGCGGCGGGCAGCGGCTTCACCGTCGCGCTCACCGCCCTCGCGGTGGCCGTCGCGCTGGTCGTGCTCGTGGAGTCGATCCGCTTCTGGGTGTCCTCCGGAGCACCCGCCGTACACGACGAAGGAGAACCCGCATGATCGGCCTCGTACTCGCAGCCGGTGCCGGACGGCGTCTGCGCCCCTACACCGACACGCTCCCGAAGGCCCTCGTGCCGGTCGACGGCGACAGGACGGTCCTCGACCTCACCCTCGCCAACTTCGCCGCGGTCGGCCTCACCGAGGCCGCCGTCGTGGTCGGCTACCGCAAGGAAGCCGTCTACGCGCGCAAGGACGAGCTGGAGGCCACGTACGGCCTGAAGCTCACCCTCGTCGACAACGACAGGGCCGAGGAGTGGAACAACGCCTACTCCCTGTGGTGCGCCCGTGAGGTCCTCAAGCAGGGCGTCATCCTCGCCAACGGCGACACCGTGCACCCGGTCTCCGTGGAGGAGACCCTGCTCGCCGCGCGCGGCGAGGGCCGGCGGATCATCCTCGCCCTCGACACGGTGAAGAGCCTCGCCGACGAGGAGATGAAGGTCATCACCGCCGACGGCCAGGGCGTGCGCCGCATCACCAAGCTGATGGACCCCGCCGCCGCCACCGGCGAGTACATCGGTGTCACCCTCATCGAGCCCGAGGCCGCCGAGGACCTGGCGGACGCGCTGAAGGCCACCTTCGAGCGCGACCCCGACCTCTACTACGAGGACGGCTACCAGGAGCTCGTGCACCGCGGCTTCCAGATCGACGTGGCACCCATCGGCGACGTCAAGTGGGTCGAGATCGACAACCACGACGACCTCGCGAAGGGCCGTGAGATCGCGTGCCTGTACTGACCCGGCTCATCCCCTCGCCGGTCGTCGTCGACATCAGCCGCGGGGCGATGGACGACCTGGCCGGCCTCCTCGCCGACCAGCGGATCTCCGCCTCCGGCAAGCTCGCCATGGCGATCAGCAACGGCTCGGGCCGGGCACTGCGCGAGAAGCTCGCGCCGCTCCTGCCGGACGCCGACTGGTACTGCGTCGAGGACGGCAGCATCGACTCCGCCGTACGCCTCGCCGACGCCATCAAGGGCAAGCGCTACGACGCGGTGGTCGGCCTCGGCGGCGGGAAGATCATCGACGTGGCGAAGTACGCCGCGGCGCGGGTCGGCGTGCCCATGGTCTCGGTGGCGACCAACCTGTCGCACGACGGCATCTGCTCGCCGGTCTCCACCCTCGACAACGACAACGGCCGCGGCTCCTACGGCGTCCCCTCGCCGATCGCCATGGTCATCGACCTCGACGTGATCCGGGACGCCCCGGCGCGGTTCGTCCGCTCCGGCATCGGCGACGCGATCTCCAACATCTCGGCCATCGCCGACTGGGAGCTCTCCCATCTGCACACCGGCGAGCAGGTCGACGGCCTGGCCGCCGCCATGGCCCGCACGGCGGGCGAGGCGGTGCTGCGCCACCCGGGGTCCGTCGTGGACGACGAGTTCCTCATCGTGCTGGCCGAGTCGCTCGTCCTCACCGGGATCGCCATGTCCATCAGCGGCGACACCCGGCCCGCGTCGGGCGCCTGCCACGAGATCTCCCACGCCTTCGACCTGCTCCACCCGGCGCGCTCGGCGCTCCACGGCGAGCAGGTCGGGCTCGGCGCCGCCTTCGCGATGCACCTGCGCGGCGCCCGCGAGGAGTCCGGGCTCTTCGCCGAGGCCCTGCGCCGGCACGGGCTGCCGGTGCTGCCCGAGGAGATCGGGTTCACCCCGGAGGAGTTCGTCGGAGCCGTGCGGTACGCACCGCAGACCCGCCCCGGGCGCTTCACCATCCTCGAGCACCTCGACCTGTCCACCGACCAGATCAGGGACGCGTACGCCGACTATGCCAAGACCATCCGTAGCTGAACTCCGCCCGGTCGTCCATCCGGCGGGAGTGAAGGACCGTCGCAGCGGCGAACACTGGGGCGGCCGCCTCTACATGCGCGAGATCTCGCTGCGCATCACCCGTCTCCTGGTCACCACCCGGGTCACCCCGAACCAGCTCACGTACGTGATGACGCTCGCGGGCGTCCTCGCCGCCCCCGCCCTGCTGATCCCCGGCATCCCCGGGGCGCTGCTCGGCGCGCTCATGGTCCAGCTCTACCTGCTGCTCGACTGCGTCGACGGCGAGGTCGCCCGCTGGAAGAAGCAGTTCTCCCTCGGCGGCGTGTACCTGGACCGGGTGGGCGCCTACCTGTGCGACGCGGCCGTGCTGGTCGGTTTCGGCCTGCGCGCCGCCGACCTGTGGGGCAGCGGCCGCATCGACTGGCTGTGGGCCTTCCTCGGCACCCTCGCCGCGCTGGGCGCCATCCTGATCAAGGCGGAGACCGACCTGGTCGGCGTCGCCCGTCACCAGGGCGGCCTGCCGCCGGTCAAGGAGTCGGCCGCCGAGCCGCGCTCGTCCGGTATGGCGCTGGCCCGCCGGGCCGCCGCGGCCCTGAAGTTCCACCGGCTCGTCCTCGGCATCGAGGCCTCGCTGCTCATCGTGGTGCTGGCGGTCGCCGACACCGTCCGCGGCGACCTGTTCTTCTCGCGCCTCGGCGTGGCCGTGCTGGCCGGCATCGCGCTGCTCCAGACGGTGCTGCACCTGGTGTCGATCCTCGTCTCCAGCAGGCTGAGGTGAGCGGCATGCGGCTGGGCGCCGTGATCATCACGATGGGCAACCGCCCGGACGACCTCCGCGCGCTCATCGAGTCCGTCCGCAAGCAGGACGGCGACCCGGTGGAGGTCGTCGTCGTCGGCAACGGCGCTCCCGTCACGGGCGTCCCCGAGGGCGTACGCACCATCGACCTCCCCGAGAACCTGGGCATCCCCGGCGGCCGCAACGTCGGCATCGAGGCGTTCGGTCCCGGCGGCACCGACGTGGACGCGCTGCTGTTCCTGGACGACGACGGCCTGCTGCCCCACACCGACACCGCCGAGCTGGTCCGCCAGGCGTTCACCGCCGACCCGCGGCTGGGCATCATCAGCTTCCGCATCGCCGACCCGGACACCGGTGTCACCCAGCGCCGGCACGTGCCGCGGCTGCGCGCCTCCGACCCGATGCGCTCGTCCCGGGTGACGACCTTCCTCGGCGGGGCCAACGCCGTCCGCACCCAGGTGCTCGCCGAGGTCGGCGGGCTGCCGGCGGAGTTCTTCTACGCGCACGAGGAGACCGACCTCGCCTGGCGGGCGCTCGACGCCGGCTGGATGATCGACTACCGCGCGGACATGGTGCTCTTCCACCCGACGACCGCGCCCTCCCGGCACGCCGTCTACCACCGCATGATCGCCCGCAACCGGGTCTGGCTGGCGCGCCGGAACCTGCCCGCGCCCCTGGTGCCGCTGTACCTCGGCGTCTGGCTGCTGCTCACGCTGGCGAGGCGCCCGTCGGTGCCGGCGCTCAAGGCCTGGTTCGGCGGCTTCAAGGAGGGCTGGGCGTCCCCGTGCGGGCCGCGCCGGCCCATGAGGTGGCGTACGGTGTGGCGCCTGACGAGACTGGGCCGCCCACCCGTCATCTGACAAGCTCGGAATCTGACAAGCTCGTCACCGACAAGCACGGGGCACCCGGGGGCCCGGCCGCCACCTGACCCGCCCGCCCCATCTGCCGCGCATCTTGGACACGAAAGTTTCAACTTGTGAGTGAGACAACCCATGACGGAGCGATCGCCGTGACCGCCCCGCCATCCGCGGACGCGGGCCTGTCCCCGGCGGAACTGGCCGCCAAGTACGGCCTGTCGGTCAGCGGTGCCCGGCCCGGTCTGGCCGAGTACGTCCGGCAGCTGTGGGGGCGCCGTCACTTCATCCTGGCCTTCTCCCAGGCGAAGCTCACGGCGCAGTACAGCCAGGCCAAGCTCGGCCAGCTCTGGCAGGTGGCGACCCCCCTGCTCAACGCGGCGGTCTACTTCCTCATCTTCGGCCTGATCCTGAACGCGGGCCGGGGCATGGAGAAGGACATCTACATCCCGTTCCTGGTGACGGGTGTCTTCGTCTTCATGTTCACGCAGACGTCCGTCATGTCCGGCGTGCGGGCGATCTCGGGCAACCTGGGGCTGGTGCGGGCCCTGCACTTCCCGCGCGCCTCGCTGCCCATCTCCTTCGCGTTGCAGCAGCTTCAGCAGCTGATGTTCTCGATGATCGTGCTGTTCGTCATCGCGGCGGCGTTCGGCAGCTACCCGTCGCTCAGCTGGCTGCTGATCCTGCCGGCGCTGGCGCTGCAGTTCGTCTTCAACGTCGGCCTGTCGCTGATCATGGCCCGGCTCGGCAGCAAGACCCCGGACCTCGCGCAGCTGATGCCGTTCGTCATGCGCACCTGGATGTACGGCTCGGGCGTGATGTTCTCGATCCCGATCATGCTCCAGGACAAACCGGCGTGGATCGCCGACGTCCTGATGTACAACCCGGCGGCCATCTACATGGACCTGATCCGGTTCGCGCTGATCGACGGGTACGGCTCGGAGTACCTGCCCTCCCACGTCTGGCTCGCGGGCCTGCTGTGGGCCGTGCTGGCCGGGGCGGCCGGGTTCGTGTACTTCTGGAAGGCAGAGGAGCGGTACGGCCGTGGCTGATCAGACGACCGACGACGTGACCGCCACCGCCGCGGCCGACGGCGCCCGGATCCCCACCGTGATCGCGGACGACGTGCACATCGTGTACCGGGTCAACGGCGGCGGGGGCGGCAAGGGCAGCGCCACCGCGGCGCTCAGCCGCATCCTGCGCCGCGAGAAGGGCGAGTCCCGCGGTGTGCGCAAGGTGCACGCCGTGCGCGGGGTGTCCTTCACCGCGTACCGGGGCGAGGCGATCGGGCTGATCGGCACCAACGGCTCCGGCAAGTCGACCCTGCTGCGCGCCATCGCCGGCCTGCTGCCCACGGAGAAGGGCAAGGTCTACACCGACGGCCAGCCCTCGCTGCTGGGCGTCAACGCGGCCCTGATGGGCGACCTGACCGGCGAGCGCAACGTGATCCTCGGCGGACTGGCCATGGGCATGTCGCGCGAGGAGATCCGGGAGCGCTATCAGGACATCGTCGACTTCTCCGGCATCAACGAGAAGGGCGACTTCATCACCCTTCCCATGCGGACGTACTCCTCCGGCATGGGGGCCCGTCTCCGGTTCGCCATCGCCGCGGCCAAGAACCACGACGTCCTGATGATCGACGAGGCGCTCGCCACGGGTGACCGCAAGTTCCAGATCCGCTCCGAGCAGCGCATCCGCGAGCTGCGCAAGGAGGCCGGCACGGTCTTCCTGGTCAGCCACAGCAACAAGTCGATCAGGGACACCTGCGACCGGGTGCTGTGGCTGGAGAAGGGCGAGCTGCTGATGGACGGCCCCACGGACGAGGTGCTGCGGGCGTACGAGAAGGAGACCGGCCGGTAACCGGTCGCACGCGGTCGCCGGGGGCCCCTGCCGAGGAGCGTGGCGGGGGCCCTTTCGGCGGCCTCGCGGGGGCGGGCACGCGCGGGTGGCCGCACCGCTCCCGGATGCCATGTTTCGGTCAAGTCCCGTACCGATCGGGACGGTTGGGGCCAAGTGCGTGACTGTTCCGGTGCGTGCGGCACCCCGGCACGGTCCCGGACGTTGTACAACGTAAGCTGTACCGGTGCTGATTCGCGGCAAGTGGGGCGATATTCCCCGGGCCCCCGCCGTGCCGGGGTGGTGCCTCGCCGACTGGACCGGCGGCGTGTCCGAAATGGGATGTATTGGGTCGGCAGTGTAGAACGGGAGACGTGACGGCAATGACGGTGAATCCCCAGCCCCGCCTCCGCAAGGGTCCCGCCGTCCCCGCGCCGGGCAGTCCGCAGTGACAGGTACCCGGCAGGTGCGCCCCGACGCCTCCCCGCGCACCACACTCGACAAGGCCGCCCACGAGAACTTCCCGGTGGCCCCCTTCTTCCTGCCCCGCGCCTGGCGCGACGACCTGATGGCCGTCTACGGCTACGCCCGGCTCGTCGACGACATCGGCGACGGCGACCTCGCCCCCGGCGGGGCCGACGCCCGCCACCTGGGCGCCGAGGGCGAGACGGACCGGCTCGCCCTGCTCGACGCCTTCGAGGCCGACCTGCGGCGCGTCTTCGACGGCACCCCGTCGCACCCGCTGCTGCGCGCCCTGCGGCCCACCGTCCGGCGCCACGCGCTCACCCCGGAGCCGTTCCTCGCCCTGATCGAGGCCAACCGCCAGGACCAGAAGGTGCGGCGCTACGAGACCTTCGACGACCTCGTCGCCTACTGCGAGCTCTCCGCCAACCCCGTCGGCCGCCTCGTCCTGGACATCACCGGCACCACCAGCCCCGAGCGCCTCCGCCGCTCCGACGCGATCTGCACCGCCCTCCAGATCGTCGAGCACCTCCAGGACGTCGCCGAGGACCTCGCCCACGACCGGATCTACCTCCCGGCCGTGGACATGAAGCGGTTCCACGTCACCGAGGCCGACCTGGCCCGGCCCACCGGCGGCGCGTCGGTCCGCGCCCTCGTGGCGTTCGAGGCCGACCGCGCCCGCCGGCTCCTCGACGACGGGGCGCCCCTCGTCGGCAGCGTCCGCGGCCGGCTGCGACTCCTGCTCGCCGGGTTCGCCGGCGGCGGACACGCCGCCCTCGACGCCATCACGGCCGCCGGCTACGACGTGCTCCCCGGGCCGCCCAGGGCCACCAGACCGAACCTGATGCGCGCGGTGGCGGCCGTGCTGCGCAGCGCGCGTGGAGAGGGGTGAGCGGGACCGTGGAAGGACAGACCGGGACGTCGGCGCCGGTGGCGGCCGCGTACAGCTACTGCGAAGCCGTCACCGGACAGCAGGCCCGCAACTTCGCCTACGGCATCCGGCTCCTGCCGGCCGAGAAGCGGCAGGCCATGTCGGCGCTGTACGCGTTCTCCCGGCGGGTCGACGACATCGGGGACGGCACCCTCGTCCCCGAGGCCAAGGCCGACCGCCTCGAAACCACCCGCGAGCTGCTCGAACGGATCCGCAAGGGCGCGGTCGACGAGGACGACACCGACCCGGTGGCCGTCGCCCTCGCCGACGCCGCCCGCCGCTTCCCGCTGCCCCTCGGCGGCCTCGACGAACTGATCGACGGCGTTCTGATGGACGTGCGCGGCGAGACGTACGAGACCTGGGACGACCTCAAGGTCTACTGCCGGTGCGTCGCCGGCGCCATCGGCCGCCTCTCCCTCTCCATCTTCGGCACCGCGCCCGGCGCCCCCGGCGCGGAACGCGCCCCCGAGTACGCCGACACCCTCGGCCTCGCCCTCCAGCTGACCAACATCCTGCGCGACGTCCGCGAGGACGCCGCGACCGGGCGCACCTACCTGCCCGCCGACGACCTCGCCAAGTTCGGCTGCTCCGACGGGTTCCGCACCGCCGCCCCGGCCCCCGGCGCCGACTTCGCCGGACTCGTCCACTACGAAGTGCGCCGTGCCCGCGCCCTGTTCGCCGAGGGGTACCGGCTGCTGCCCATGCTCGACCGGCGCAGCGGCGCCTGCGTCGCCGCCATGGCCGGCATCTACCGCCGCCTCCTCGACCGCATCGAACGCGACCCCGAGGCCGTCCTGCGCGGCCGCGTCTCCCTGCCCGGCCGCGAGAAGGCGTACGTCGCCGTGCGCGGCCTGTCCGGCCTCGACGCCCGCACCGTCTCGCGGCAGCAGGTCAGGAGGCGCGCCTAGATGACCACCCTGCCCGCGGCCCGCCCGACGAACCGGCACAATCGGCGCGCAACCCTCCGCCGCCGCCCCGCGTCCCTGACTGCGACGACCCGACGGGAGACCGCATGAGCGACGAGCCGACCCCCGGCCGCACCGCACCGGGCCACGCCGTGGTCGTCGGCGGCGGCCTCGCGGGCGTCACCGCCGCCCTGCGCCTGGCCGACTCCGGACTGCGCGTCACGCTCCTGGAGGGCAGGCCCCGCCTCGGCGGCCTCGCCTTCTCCTTCAAGCGCGGCGACCTCACCGTCGACAACGGCCAGCACGTCTACCTCCGCTGCTGCACCGCCTACCGCTGGTTCCTCGACCGCGTCGGCGGCGCCCACCTCGCGCCCCTCCAGCCCCGCCTCGACGTGCCGGTCCTCGACGTCGCCCACCCCCGCGGCCCCCGCCTCGGCCGGCTGCGCCGCACCGCGCTGCCCGTGCCGTTCCACCTCGCCGCGAGCCTCGCCCGCTACCCGCACCTCTCGCTCGCCGAGCGCGCGGGCGTCGGCCGCGCGGCCCTCGCCCTGGCGAAGCTCGACCCGGCCGACCCCGCCCTCGACGGCATCGACTTCGCCGCCTGGCTCGCCCGCCGCGGCCAGTCGGGGCGCGCCGTCGAAGCCCTGTGGGACCTGATCGGCGTCGCCACCCTCAACGCCACCGCCCCGCACTCCTCCATGGGCCTGGCCGCCATGGTCTTCCGGACCGCCCTGCTGACCGACCCCGGCGCGGCCGACATCGGCTGGGCGCACGTCCCGCTCGGCGACCTCCACGACACCCTCGCCCGCAAGGCACTGGACGCCGCCGGCGTACGCACCGAACTGCGCGCCAAGGTCACCGCCGTCCTGCCCGGCGCGCACGGCCGCTGGAGCGTGGACGTGCCCGGCGAACGGCTGGAGGCCGACACCGTCGTCCTCGCCGTACCGCAGCGCGAGACCCACGACCTGCTGCCGCACGGCGCGCTGGACGACCCCGGCGCACTGCTCGACATCGGCACCGCCCCCATCCTCAACATCCACGTGCTCTACGACCGCAAGGTGCTGCGCCGTCCGTTCTTCGCCGCGCTCGGCTCACCCGTCCAGTGGGTCTTCGACCGCACCGACGCCTCCGGGTACACCGACGGCCAGTACCTCGCGCTGTCCCAGTCGGCGGCCGGCGACGAGATCGACGAGCCCGTCTCCGTGCTCCGCGAGCGCTACCTGCCCGAACTGGAGCGGCTGCTGCCCGCGGCACGCGGCGCGAAGGTCCGGGACTTCTTCGTCACCCGGGAGCGGACGGCGACGTTCGCGCCCACCCCCGGCGTCGGACGGCTGCGGCCCGGCGCCCGCACCCACGCGCCGGGCCTCCACCTGGCCGGCGCCTGGACCGCCACCGGCTGGCCCGCGACCATGGAGGGCGCGGTCCGCAGCGGCTTCACCGCCGCGGGTGCGGCCCTCTCGGCCCTCGGCCGCCCCCATGTACATCCGCTCGAGGAGGCGGCATGAGCCTGAGTACTGGAACCAGAGGAGAGACCGTGCCGACTGTGCCCCCGGTGAACCCGGTCGTCGACACCGCGGACGTCACCGCACTGCTGGAGCGTGGCCGGACCATGTCCACCCCGGTCCTGCGCACGGCGGTGCAGCGGCTCGCGCCGCCCATGGACACCGTCGCCGCCTACCACTTCGGCTGGATCGACGCCCACGGCCGGCCCGCGGACGGCGACAGCGGCAAGGCCGTGCGCCCGGCCCTGGCCCTGCTGTCCGCCGAGGCGGCGGGGGCGGCGCCCGAGGTCGGCATCCCCGGCGCGGTCGCCGTGGAGCTGGTGCACAACTTCTCCCTGCTGCACGACGACCTGATGGACGGCGACGAGCAGCGCCGCCACCGGGACACCGTGTGGAAGGTCCACGGCCCGGCCCAGGCGATCCTCGTCGGGGACGCGCTGTTCGCCCTCGCCAACGAGCTGCTGCTGGAGCTCGGCACCGTGGACGCCGGCCGTGCCACCCGCCGGCTGACCACGGCGAGCCGCAAGCTCATCGACGGCCAGGCCCAGGACATCTCCTACGAGCACCGCGAGCGGGTCACCGTCGAGGAGTGCCTGGAGATGGAGGGCAACAAGACCGGGGCCCTGCTCGCCTGCGCCTGCTCCATCGGCGCGGTCCTCGGCGGCGCGGACGACCGCGTCGCCGACACCCTGGAGGCCTACGGCTACCACCTGGGCCTCGCCTTCCAGGCCGTCGACGACCTGCTCGGCATCTGGGGCGACCCGGAGGCGACCGGCAAGCAGACCTGGAGCGACCTGCGCCAGCGCAAGAAGTCCCTGCCGGTGGTCGCCGCCCTCGCGGCCGGCGGACCGGCCTCCCGGCGCCTCGGGGAACTGCTCACCGCCGACGCCAAGAACCCCGACCTCGACAGCTTCTCCGAGGAGGAGTTCGCGATGCGCGCCGCCCTCATCGAGGAGGCGGGCGGCCGGGAGTGGACCTCGGAGGAGGCCCGCCGCCAGCACGCCGTCGCGATCGAGGCGCTGCACCGCGTCGACATGCCGGAACGGGTCCGCGCCCAGCTCACCGCCCTCGCGGACTTCGTCGTCGTACGAAAGCGATGACCGTCATCGGGACCATCATCCGCACCATATGAATCGCTAGTCGCCGGCCGGTGCTCCGCGCACCGGCCGACGGCCCACCCGCAGCCGCAGAACGCCAACTGCACGAAGGGGAAGCCATGACAGCGACGACCGACGGAAGCACCGGGGCCCTGGAGCCCCGCGCGCCCTCGGCCACCGGGACCACCACCGGAACGACCACCACCACTTCGACCCCCGCCCCGAGCGACCTGGCGGACGTCGCCGCGCGGGCCGCCCAGCGCTCCATCGAGCACCTCCTCGCCCGGCAGGACGACGAGGGCTGGTGGAAGGGCGACCTCGAGACCAACGTCACCATGGACGCCGAGGACCTCCTGCTGCGGGAGTTCCTCGACGTACGGGACGAGGAGACCACCCGCGCGGCGGCCCTGCACATCCGCGGCGAGCAGCGCGACGACGGCACCTGGGCCACCTTCTACGGCGGCCCGGGCGAACTGTCCGCCACCATCGAGGCGTACGTCGCCCTCCGCCTGGCCGGTGACCGGCCCGACGAGCCGCACATGGCCCGCGCCGCCGCCTGGATCAGGGAGCGCGGCGGCATCGCCTCCGCCCGGGTCTTCACCCGCATCTGGCTGGCCCTGTTCGGCTGGTGGAAGTGGGACGACCTGCCCGAGCTGCCACCCGAGATGATCTTCCTGCCGCGGTGGTTCCCGCTCAACATCTACGACTTCGGCTGCTGGGCCAGGCAGACGATCGTGCCCCTCACCGTCGTCTCCGCCAAGCGGCCCGTCCGCCCCGCGCCCTTCGCCCTCGACGAGCTGCACACCGACCCCCGGATCCCCAACCCGCCCAGGCCGCTCGCCCCGGCCGGCACCTGGGAGGGGGCGTTCCAGCGGCTCGACAAGGCGCTGCACCTCTACCACCGGTTCGCCCCGCGCCCGCTGCGCAGGGCCGCGATGAACAGCGCCGCCCGCTGGATCATCGAGCGGCAGGAGAACGACGGCTGCTGGGGCGGCATCCAGCCGCCCGCCGTCTACTCCCTGATCGCGCTGCACCTGCTCGGCTACGACCTGGAGCACCCGGTGATGCGCGCGGGCCTGGAGTCGCTCGACCGGTTCGCGGTGCGGCGGGGCGACGGGGCCCGCATGATCGAGGCCTGCCAGTCGCCCGTCTGGGACACCTGCCTGGCCGTCATCGCACTGGCCGACGCCGGTGTGCGCCCCGACCACCCGGCGCTCGTCAAGGCCGCCGACTGGATGCTGGGCGAGGAGATCGTCCGCCCCGGCGACTGGGCCGTCCGCCGGCCCGGACTCACCCCCGGCGGCTGGGCTTTCGAGTTCCACAACGACAACTACCCGGACATCGACGACACCGCGGAGGTCATCCTCGCCCTGCGCCGGGTCAGGCACCCGCACCCCGAGCAGGTCGAGGCGGCCGTGCGGCGCGGGGCCAACTGGACGGCCGGCATGCAGTCGCGCGACGGTGCCTGGGGCGCCTTCGACGCCGACAACACCAGCCCCTTCCCCAACCGGCTGCCGTTCTGCGACTTCGGCGAGGTCATCGACCCGCCCTCCGCCGACGTCACCGCCCACGTGGTGGAGATGCTGGCGCACGAGGGCAAGGCCCGCCACCCGCGCACCCGGCGGGGCATCGCCTGGCTGCTGGCCGAACAGGAGGCGTGCGGCGCCTGGTTCGGGCGGTGGGGCGTCAACTACGTCTACGGCACCGGCTCGGTGGTGCCGGCCCTCACCGCCGCCGGGCTGCCCACCACGCACCCGGCCGTCCGGCGGGCCGTCGCCTGGCTGGAGTCCGTGCAGAACGCCGACGGCGGATGGGGCGAGGACCTGCGCTCCTACCGGGAGCAGGAGTGGATCGGCCACGGCGCCTCCACCGCCTCCCAGACGGCGTGGGCGCTGCTCGCCCTGCTGGCCGGCGGCGAGCGGGAGTCCAAGGCGGTCGAGCGGGGCGTCCGCTGGCTCGCCGAGACCCAGCGGGAGGACGGCTCGTGGGACGAGCCGTTCTTCACCGGCACCGGCTTCCCGTGGGACTTCTCCATCAACTACCACCTGTACCGGCAGGTCTTCCCGCTGACCGCGCTCGGCCGGTACCTCCACGGCGAACCGGTGGTCGGCCGGCTCGGCAAGGGCGCCTGATGGCGGCCGGACCGGTGCCCTCCGGTTCCGTCCGGGCCCCCGGCCCCGCGCCCGCCGCCCCGATGCTGATCGCCTGCGCGCTCGGCATCGAGCAGCTCGCGCTGCGCATGGGCCGGCGCCTGCACGGCGGCGCGTCGCCCGGACCGGTGACGGTCATCCGCACGGGCATGGGGCCGGCGAACGCCCAGCGGGCGGTGACGCGGGCCCTGGAGGGCGGCGAACTGCGCGGCGCCGCCGTCGTCGCCTCCGGGTTCTGCGCGGGGCTGGAGCCGGGCATGCACCCGGGCGACCTGGTCGTCGCCGACGAGACCCGCGGCCCGGGCGGCTCGACGCCCTGCACCGGCACCGAGCTGCTCGTCCGGGCGCTGGAGCGGGCCGTTCCCGGGCGCACCGTCCACACCGGCCCGCTGAGCGGCTCCGACCACGTCGTGCGGGGCCAGGAGCGGGCGCAGCTGCGCGGTACGGGGGCGATCGCCGTCGACATGGAGTCCGCCGCCACCCTGCGCAGCGCGCTGAGCACGGGGGTGCGCTCCCGCCCCGTTGCGGCCGTACGGGTGGTCGTGGACGCCCCGGAGCACGAGCTCGTCCGTATCGGCACGGTACGCGGGGGAATATCGGCCTTCTGTGTTCTTCGTTCGGTATTGCCCGCTTTCTTTGAATGGCACCGTTCTTTGCTGCTCCCCAGGAGGTGAGCCAGATGGCCATGCCGCTTCGCCAGACCATCCGGGTAGGGACGTATCTCTTCGAACAGAAGCTGCGCAAGCGGAAGAAGTTCCCGCTCATCGTCGAACTGGAGCCGCTCTACGCCTGCAACCTCGCCTGCGAGGGCTGCGGCAAGATCCAGCACCCCGCGGGGGTGCTCAAGCAGCGCATGCCGGTCGCCCAGGCGGTCGGGGCCGTCCTGGAATCCGGTGCGCCGATGGTCTCCATCGCCGGCGGTGAGCCGCTGATGCACCCGCAGATCGACGAGATCGTCCGCCAGCTGGTGGCCAAGAGGAAGTACGTCTTCCTCTGCACCAACGCCCTGCTGCTGCGCAAGAAGATCGAGAAGTTCACGCCGTCGCCGTACTTCGCCTTCGCCGTGCACATCGACGGCCTGCGCGAACGGCACGACGAGTCGGTCGCCAAGGAAGGCGTGTTCGACGAGGCGGTGGCGGCCATCAAGGAGGCCCAGCGGCGGGGCTTCCGGGTCACCACCAACTCCACGTTCTTCAACACCGACACCCCGCAGACCGTCATCGAGGTGCTCAACTTCCTCAACGACGACCTCAAGGTCGACGAGATGATGATCTCGCCCGCCTACGCCTACGAGAAGGCACCCGACCAGGAGCACTTCCTGGGCGTCGAGCAGACCCGCGAACTGTTCCGCAAGGCCTTCGCCGGCGGCAACCGGCGGCGCTGGCGGCTGAACCACTCCCCGCTCTTCCTGGACTTCCTGGAGGGCAGGGCCGACTTCCCGTGCACCGCGTGGGCGATCCCGAACTACTCGCTGTTCGGCTGGCAGCGCCCCTGCTACCTGATGGCCGACGGCTACGTCCCCACGTACAAGCAGCTCGTCGAGGAGACCGACTGGGACAAGTACGGCCGGGGCAAGGACCCGCGCTGCGCCAACTGCATGGCCCACTGCGGCTACGAGCCGACCGCCGTCCTCGCCACCATGGGCTCCCTCAAGGAGTCGCTGCGCGCCGCCCGCGAGACGCTCTCCGGAAGCGGGGGGTGAGGTGATGCCGGAACCCGTGGGCCTCGGACTGCCCGCGCTGCCGCCCCGGCCGATCGCCGACCGCCGTGTCAGTCGCAGGATCCAGGTCGGGTCGGTCGC
>NZ_LWBU01000201.1 GCF_001646665.1 Streptomyces noursei
CCCCGCACCCGAACAACCACGTCGAAAAACTGCCGACAACCCCGCCGCTCCTGCCCGAAGGCGGGCAAAAACCTTGAGGCCGCCGCCGTCCGCGCCCTAGTCTCCGGTGCATGACAGGCCGCGCCGCAGATCCGGCTCCCCCCACCTCCCCCCCCGCCGCCCCCCCCCCCCGACCCCCCCGCTCCCCCCCCCGCCCCCCCCCCGCACCCCCGCGCCCCCGTCCCCCACCGCGCCCGCGCCCCTCCCGCCACCCCGCCCGACCGCCGTCGACCCGCTCCCCCCCCTCCCCCTCCCCGCCGGCGCCCCGCTCCCCGCCACCGCCTCCCCCCCCCTCGCCCGCCTCGCCC
>NZ_LWBU01000202.1 GCF_001646665.1 Streptomyces noursei
AGCCGCCCCGGGGCCGCCAACGCCGGGGGGGGCGACCCTGCACGGCCCCGCCCCGGCCGTCGGGCGCCCGGGGGCGGGGTGAGGCGGGCAGGCGGCGGGGGGGCGGGGAGGGGTGGGCGCGCTGGCGGGGGACGGCGGGGGGGGTGGGGCTGTTCGTCCTCGGGCGGGGCGTGGAGGGGCTCGGGGGGGGGATGGGGGACGGGGCGGCGGAAGGGGGCGGTAGGCGGGGCCACGAGGAGGGGGTGCGGCCCCCGGACATGGCGGCGGTCGGCGCCGGGTGGGGCGTGCCCCCGGACCGCGGGGCCCCCGCCGCCGGGGCGGGGG
>NZ_LWBU01000203.1 GCF_001646665.1 Streptomyces noursei
GCGGGGGGGGGCACCCGGCGGGGGGGGGCCGCCCCCGCGGCGGGGGGGGGGGGGGCGGCGGGGGGGACGCCGGCGCCGGGGCACCCGGGGGAGAGGGGGGGGGGGGGGGTGGGCCCGGCCCCCGTGGCCGAAAGGCCGGGGGCGGGGGCGCCTTTCGACGCCGGGCCCGCCAAGCCCCCGGGGGGGCGGGGGCCCCCCGCGGGGGGGGGGCGGCGGCCGCCGGGGCGGGCGCGGCGGGGGGG
>NZ_LWBU01000204.1 GCF_001646665.1 Streptomyces noursei
CGGTGGCGGGGGCGGCGGGGGGGCGGGCAGGGGGCGGGGGGGCGGCGGCCGGGCCGCCAGCCGGCCGCGCAGGGGGGCGCGGCGGGGAGGCGGCGGGCGCGCGCGGGGCGGGCGGCGCGCGGCGGGGGCGGCCGCCCCCCCCGCCGCGGCGGGGGCGGACGCGCCCGGCGGCGCGGCGGCCGGCGGGGGGGGGGCGGGCGGGGGGGCGGGGGGGGGGGGGGGGGGGGGGGCGGGCGTGGGG
>NZ_LWBU01000205.1 GCF_001646665.1 Streptomyces noursei
CCCCGTCCGTCAGCGCCTGGTGCGACTACGCCGCCGTGGGCTGCGCGCAGGTGCGGCTGCGCGTCGTCCCGCTGCCGGCACCGGTCGCCGGCGCGGACGCCTACCTGGAGGTGACGTTCACCGGCGGGTCCCTCGCCCCCGGGGGGGACACCCGCGGCATCCAGCTGCGGGTGAGCAAGGCCGACTGGTCCCCGTTCGACGAGACGGACGACCACAGCCGCTCGGCCGCCACCGCCTATGCCGACGCCCCGGCGATCCCCGCCTACACCGGCACCGCCCTCGCCCGGGGCACGCCCCCCGCCGGAGCCTGACCCGCGAAGGAGCCGCACTCCCATGACGTACCGAGGAAAACGCAGGCGGGGCCCGGCCGCCCTCCCGGCCGTGGCCCCCGTCGCCCCCCCGCCCCCGCCCGCGCCGCCGCCCCCCCGCCGGCCCGCCACCCCCCCCCCGCCCCCGCCG
>NZ_LWBU01000206.1 GCF_001646665.1 Streptomyces noursei
GGCCCCGCGTCCTGGCCCCCCCCCCCCCCCCCCCCCCCCCCTCCCCCCCCCCCCCCCCCCCCCCCCCCCCCCCCCCCCCCCCCCCCCCCCCCCCCCCCCCCCCCCCCCCCCCCCCCCCCCCCCCCCCCCCCCCCCCCCCCCCCCCCCCCCCCCCCCCTCCCCCCCCGCCCCCCGCCGCCGTCGCGGGCGTCCCCCGGTGCTGCGGGCGCCGGCGGAGGACGGGGGCGGCGGGCCCTCGCCGGCCCTCGGGGGCCGCGGGCCTGGACCGGACGTCGTGGGCGGGGCGGGCCCCCCGGCGGGGGGGGGGTCCCCGGAGCGCACGTTCCCGCC
>NZ_LWBU01000207.1 GCF_001646665.1 Streptomyces noursei
CCGGGCGGGCTCCCGCCGTGCGGGCCGCGGCCCGCCGGAGGTGCCGCCGCGTGCGGCGCTACTGGCCGTCGCAGCCGCAGGACCGGCGCACTATCAGCGCCGACGGGAACTGCTTGACCCGCTCCCGGCGCGACCCCGCCACCCGCAGGCCGTCGTCGAGCACCAGGTCCACCGCCGCGCGGGCCATGGCGGGGCGGTCGGAGGAGACCGTCGTCAGCGGCGGGGCGGGGGGCGGCG
>NZ_LWBU01000208.1 GCF_001646665.1 Streptomyces noursei
GGCGGGGGGGGGAGGGGGCGCGGCGGCCCGGAGCCCGGCGAGGGCGGGGGCCGGCCGGGGCCGCGGGGGGCGCCCGCCGCGGGGCCCCCGTCCGCGCCGGGGCGGGCGGCCGAGTGGGAGGGGGGCGCCCTCGCCGCCGCCCGGGCCCCCGCCACCCCCCCGCCCCCGCCGCGGCGGGGGGCCGCCCCTGGGGCGGGGGGCCCCTCGCCCCGCGGGGCGCCCCCCTCCGCGCCGGCAGCGGCCACCCACCCGGCCCCCCCGCCGCCCCTCCCCCCCCCGCCC
>NZ_LWBU01000209.1 GCF_001646665.1 Streptomyces noursei
GAACTGGCGACATGCTGATCACCGGCCCATAGAACCCCGGCGCTGACCTGCACAGAAGCGCGATCCGGGGTCCTTCCCGCCTGGCGGGAGGCCATCACCAGATCTCTACCGCGCCGCCCGCCAGGCGGTCCGTCTGCTCAGCCCGAGACGGTAAGCCGCCGACGTGTGCACAGTTCGCCGTATGAAGAACGAACTGCTCCACGGAGACCTCTGCCCGCTGTGCCGCCGCCCGCTCACGCTGCGCCCGACCGTCATCGTCCGCTCGAACGTGCCGTACCCCACCCGGTCCGACTACCTGCCCCACTGCACCAGCTGCGCCAACGACCCGGTCAACGCGCAGAAGTGGAACGACCTGATGAACGAGCGCTACGGCAGCTGACCCAGGCCGTGCGAATGCTGCGCACGACGCTGCGGCGGGCCGGCCGGGACCACTTCTGCGACGGACTGGCGGATACGCACGGATGAGTGGCGTACCAGGACGTCCCACGTCTTCAGCACCGCTGTAACGTTGTCCGCAAACGATCGGGGGGATTCAGTGACGAGGTCCTTGCACTTCGGCTGGGAGCTGAGCGGCTCCGGCTGGGCGACGTGCAGGATCTGGGACGGCTCGACGAAGCATCGGGACATCGTCAGCTACGGCACAAACGCGCTCGCCGACTTGTTGAAAGGCGTGACGGGCCTCTACGGTCCCCCTGGCATCCAACGGTTCTCGTTCGACCTTGAACCGGCAGAGGCGCGGTGGATTCTTCGTCGCCGAAACAACGACGTGCACATCACGATCCGTCGCTTCCCGGACATGTCGACCAGCTTTGACGCACCGGACGGGAAGGGCGCCCTCGTGTGGACGTCCACACGTCCTCGCACATCCCTGGCACATGCGGTCCTGATGGCTGCCGAGAAGGTGCGGCGAACCCACGGCGAGGACGGCTACCTCCAGCAGTGGCAGCTGCACGCCTTCCCCACCACCGAACTGGAAACCCTCCATCACCTGCACCTGGCAGCAGATGACTGCGCTGCCCACCACTGAACCAACGGTGCCTCACCGCGCAGACAGAAGTTAAGCCAGAAGATGCCAGCAGGGACGGCAGACGGCATCTCCGCGGGGGAAGCAGCGCGGAGGCCGGGTTCACGGTCGAGCCAACCACGCCAGACAAGGGGGCCGAGATGACGGCCCCCGCAATCTGACCAACCCGCGCCCACCAGCTCCATCGGCTCCACCAGATACGTTGCTGCCCGCCGGCCACGAAGTCGATGAGGAGCGTCCGTACAAGTCGGTCGCCTGCCCCTTGCCTGCAGGCGACCCGGTTGTAACCAGTCGGCTGCGGCTGAATATCCACTTTCGGCGGCAATGTGATCGTGACAGCCTCAGGGTGCCCTGGGGGAAGGGGGCAGGGGGAGCCCGTGCCTGACCAGCACTTCGGGGGATACACACCTGCACCGTGCACCAGCGCGCCTTCGCGCGCTCTTCTTCCGGGCTGACCCAGCTCAGCTCTCTAGACAGGTAAGCACGTGCGAAGATCCACCCTTCTCCGAGGCAGACGGCGCGCGATACGCGCCGGCCTGAGGCGCAGCCTTGCGGGCACGGCCCTGACCACCGCCTCCACCGTTCTCGTCGGCCTCGTCCATGCCGTTCCCGTGTCCGCCGTGGAGGTACCACCGGACCACGAGCCCCCTTACCGGCCAATTAGCCTCGGCGAACAGGCCCGCCTCGACCGCTGCTCGGCCGGTGTGGCTCTGCACGTGGGTGGTCCGGAGCTCAAGAAGGTCGCTGCCAAGGCGCTCACCGGCCCGCCGGAAGAGCTGGCCGTCGCCACCGACCCCGTCGGCACCATGTGGCCACTGAGCCAGGCGATGGTGAAGGACCGCGACTACCCCGAAAGCTCCCCGACCGTGACCACCGAGCGTCGGTTGCGCTGGGAGGCGGCCAACCAGACGTATTGGCAAACGGGCTGGGGAAGCGTCGAAAAGGACCCCCCGCAATTCGGAAGTGACATCGCCGCCTTCACCCTCAGTTCACAGCGTGACCTGTGGTCAAAGATCGGTACGGATGGCCATGCCATGGCGTCCAAGACCTCACTGGACCGGGCAAAGGCGGTCGCAGATGAGATCAAGGGCAAGGACATCCACAATGACGCGCTCATCAAGCACATGCTCGAGGATGCGACGAGCCCTCACTACCGGAGCGTGACAGCGAGCGACATTGCACGCTTGCTGCGGCACGGCGGCTTCCTCGCGCAGACTCCCGCCGAGAACTCCGCCGAGTTCCGGATGGAGGTCGAGGCACTCAAGGTGGCCTGGGGTTCGTGCGACAGCCGCAACCCTGATGACTTCTACCGCGTAATGTCGCCCATGGTCGTGACCGCGCACATGGAGTGGGAAGCGGAGTACGCCGCCCAGGCCAAACCGCGGGCCGACATCATCAACGCAGAAGTCGCCGCGGCCAATGAGGTCCGCAAGGCCACTGACGCCATGATCGAGTCGCTCGGCCAGGCATGGCTCGCCGACCAGATCCTCAAGTGGCAGAAGTACTGGGCGGGGCAGACGGCGACCACTCGTCCCAAGCCCGCCGTCTTCACCCAAGCGACCAAGGACCTCACAGCCGCCCGCACACGCGCCGCTGACCAGGCCAAACTTGCCGCCAGCGCCTCGGCGGCCGCTAAAGCCGCCGCCGACAAGGCGAACACGGCGCAGAACACCGCCTGGACCATCGCCGACGCGGCGAAGACCCCGCGGGGCCGCGGCCTGCTGTTCGCCCAACAATCCGTGCAGGTCGCCAAGGCTTCCGCAGCGGCCGCCGAGGCCGCCGCGAAGGCCACCCTGACCGCGTCGAATGCCGCGAAGGCGACCGTGGCCGACAGCAAAGCGCTACTGGCGCTCGCCAAGACTCAGTCGCACGCTCTGCAGACGGAGTTCCGCAAGACCGCAGCACTGGAGGCCGCTGCGCAGGCGAAGGCCGCAGCCACCGCTGCCACCACCCAGGCCAAGGAGGCCGCCGCCAACGCCACCAAGGCGAAGAACGCCCAGGCGACCGCCGAGAAGGCCCAGGAGACGGCGCGCGTCGCGGCGTCGACTGCCAATGCGCAGCGTGTGAAGGCCGAGCAGGAGAAGGTCCTCGCCGCGAAGGAGCGGCAGACCGCGGCCACCGAGCGTGCCAAGGCCCAGGCGGCCGAGCAGCGCGCGGCCAACGAGCGTGAGACGGCCGGGCACGCCCGCACTCAGGCGGAGGGCGCCGCGAAGACGGCCGACGAGCAGCTCACCGTGGCGCTCCTCGCCGAGGGCAGGGCCGCCGCGGCGCGTGAGAAGGCCGAGGAGGCGGAGCGCAACAAGAACGCCACCGCCGCCCGAGCCGCCGCCCTGGAGTCGGCCGCCGCCGCGGCCGTCGGTACCAGCGCCGCGGGCGAGACCCGGGAGGCGGCAACCGCCGCCCGAGCCGCCGCCAACGACGCGGCCTCCGCGGCCACCCGGGCGCACGCCGCCGCCGGCGAGGCGAGCACCGCGGCGCAGAACGCCCGCGCCGCCGCCACCCGTTCCGATGCCGCGGCGCAGCGCTCCCGCGCGGCCGCCGACAAGGCATGGTCCGCCTACCAGACGGCCGTCGCCGCGGGCGCGGTGGCGCACGCCGCGGCCGCCGAGGCCATCGACGCCTCCGAGGCCGCGTCGGTGAACGCCGCCAAGGCCGAGCAGGAGGCCAAGAAGGCCCAGGCCGCCGCCCTGAAGGCGAGCCAGGAGGCCGACGCGGCCCGCGCCGAGGCCGCCAAGGCCGGGGCATGGGCGGCCATCACCGCCGGACACGCGTACGCGGCCGGCCAGGCGGCCACCGCGGCCCGCGACTCGGCGACCGAGGTGATCAAGCCCGCCAACACCGCCATCGCGATGGGCACCCCGTACCGCGAGTCGGACTCCGCAGCCGCCTTCGCGGTCCTGATCGGCCAGACCGCCCTGTCGCTGTCCGAGCAGCAGGCCGCCGCCGCCACCGCCAAGGCCGACGAGGCGGCCAAGGCCGCTGCCGCCGCCAAGGCCCTGGCCGACAAGGCCGCGGGTGACGCCAAGCTCGCCGCGCAGGCGGCCGCTGCCGCAGCCGCCGACGCGGCGGCCGCGCTGAAGTCCATGGCCGCGGCCCGGGCTTCGGCGGCCGAGGCAGCCAAGGCGGCCGAGGCGGCCAAGAAGGCCGACGCCAAGACCAAGGAGTACGTCGCCCAGGCGGGCACGGACTGGTTCCACGCCGACAGCGCCGCCCGCGACGCGTCGAGCGAGGCCGCCGCGGCGAACAACGAGGCCACCGAGGCCGAGAAAAGCGCCGCGAACGCCCGTGCCTCCGCCGACGCCGCCACCCACGACGCCGGCGCCGCCGACACGGCGGCCACGCGGGCGGAGCAGGACGCCGTCGCCGCCGAGAAGTCCGCGTCCAACGCCAATCAGGACGCCAAGGCGGCCGACGAGGCGGCCGACCGCGCCGAGGAGGAGTTCCGCAAGAGACAGGAGGAGGAACGCAAGGCCGCCCTGGACGCTCCCAAGCCCGACACCGGGCCGGAACTCACCCAGGACGAGGAAGCCCTGCTCCTCGCCCACTGCGGGCAGTCCTGCGTGGAGGAGTTCCGCAAGGCCAAGCAGCTCCTGGCCATGGACGTCATCGACTGGGTGATCGCCAACGGCGGCCAGATCCTCCTGGACGAGCTGGGCTACACCGACGCCAAGAAGTGCTTCACGCAGCGCGACGTCGAGAGCTGCCTGTGGACGCTGGTCAACGTCATCCTCGTCGGCGCGGCCGTCACCAAGATCCCGGCCGTCGCCAAGGCGATCTACCGGGTCAGCAGCGGCATCCACACGTTCTGGGAAGGCCTGGACAAGGCGCAGGACACCCTGGACCGGCTCCGTACGGTCCTTGACCGGGTCAAGAAAGGCCAGAGCGCGGTCGCGTGCCTCGTTCCGATCGTGGAAGGCGCCGCCCAGCGGGCCGCGTCCCTGGGCACGACCACCAAGGCCGGCTCACTCGCCGCCGCACCGTCAGCCCGGACCGCCGCCGCCTCCGGCGACAAGCCCAAGGTCTGCGTGACCTCGGCGCTCGGCAAGGGCAGCAAGCTCTCCAAACTGGCCGAGGAAGCCACCAAGAACCAGGACGTGCAGCGTGAGATGAACGCCCTGATCAACAAGCTATTGGAGGGCAACGACCAGCCAGGCAAGGGATCCAAGGCGCTGCCGCACGGCATCCGCTACCTTCGAGGTCAGAAGGGCGCACGACTCTTCTTCCGTGAGGTCAATGGCGGATACGAAATCATCGGCAAGTCCGGCAAGGACAACGAGCCGAACGTCATCAAGGAGCTACTGAAGGTCTATGGCTCATGAACCCCTGGTAACCGTGGAGGCGGCCGACTTCTCCGTGACGTACGTGCTGGGTCTGGACGACGATGCCGACACCGTCGAGGACGTCGACGCGATCATCCGGTCCCACGACGGCAAGAGGTGGAGTGCGAGCTTCATGACTCCCCGGAAGATCGCCGAGGTGATGGACCGTTGGTCCACCACCGGCGAGTGCGCCGGCGGCTTGTACCTCCAGATCCCCGACCTCGTGATCGTCCGCGTAGGTGGCCTGGAGGCCATGACCAGGGCCCTGGTGGACCTCTTCGGCGAGTACGGTATGGACACCAATGTGCTGCCGCGCCTTGCCGACGACGAGGACGACTGACCGGGCAGCCGCCCACCGCGGCCCCCGGCGGAAGGAGCCCCTTCCGCCGGGGGCCCCGGCCCGTCCCGGGCGCGCCACGGCCGGGCGGGCTCCTCTATCACACCCCCTTGACCGCGACCTGATCGCGAGCCGAAACGGCCGATGTCAAGGGAAAACGTCGCGGTAGCAGAGCTGGACAAGGGGGTGTAGCAGAGCCGGACAAAGGGGTCACGCGCGTCCGACCGTACCCGGACATGGGGGCGGCGGCGGGCGCACCGGCGCAGTGCGGAGCATCGGATGCGGCGCAGCGGCGCGCGAGGGTGCCGGGCATCGTCGGGTGGTGCGGCGCGCCAGGTGCGGTGGCGCACCATCTCGGTGCGCACCACGGTAGAGTCCATCGTCGTCTGGCGCACCGGAGTGGAGCCCACTCGGTGGAGCCCACTGAGTGGAGCCCACTCGGCGGAGGCCACTAAGTGGGCTCCACCGACGTCGTACATCGCCACTGGATGCAGAATATCGTGGCTCCACTCAGTGGACGATGCCCGGCATCGTCACCACAGCCAGGCGCCTGAGTGCCGCACTCGGGACAGGGCGCGGGCGTCGCGGTGGCGTTGCCGATCCTGCTCTGCCGGGAGCGAGGCCGACGCGAGTTCGCGGCGGCGAGGCGGCGCTTGGCGGTTCCCGGAGTCGCTTCCGCTGCTTGCGCACCCCCTCCTTCTTCGCGGCCTTCGACTTCGGCTTGGAAGGTGCTGGTGATGAGGGTTTGTCGAACGAGCGGACCCCGTCGGAGAGGATCGCGGTGCCGGGAAAGCGGTCGGGTCCCCTGCAAGATGGGGGGACCCGACCGAACGGAGCACCTCAGCGCTGCTTCATCAATGACGACAGAGGGTGTCGGGTTTACGGCCGACGATGGACATATGCGCGAAACCCCAGAAGAACTCGACAAGCTCCAGTCCCTCCTCGACTCCTCCCTCTCCCGCTCGACCGCACACCTCCGCTCGATCGTCGAGGGCCGCACCATCACGGCGGCGCAGCTCACCGGGGTCCTCACCGGCATGTGCACGCTCGCCCTCTCCACGGTGACCGCAAGGGCGAACCGCGGATCAGCGGCGCCGACGGGCACTTCCTGCACGGCCGGTGGCACTTCGGCACGGCACGCAGCGCTGCCAAGGCCCGTCATCTCGCGGCCCGTCCGGCCGCCAGCGTCGCCCACATGCGCGGCGAGAACCTCGGCGTGTTCACCCACGGCACGGTGGAGGAGCTGAATCCCGAGGGCGCCGAGACCACGGCCGACTGGCAGGAACTCCTCGCCTACCTGAAGGACTTCTACGGCGACGACGCCTTCGACTGGAACCGCGAGGTCGTCTACTACCGGCTGAACCCGCACTGGATGACCGTCTACGCCCCCGACCTCGACAAGCTCACCGACAGGTGACGCCGGGCCCGTCGACGACAGCCTCCATGGGTGCGGGCCGGTCGACGGTGTGAGTCGTGTCATCTGCGCTGCGGCAAGGTTCACGGGTGCGGTATGTCCCGAGGCCGTGGCGAGCACGGCACCACCCGGCAGACGGTCGTCGGCTGGCTGAAGACGCGGGCGGACGAGGGCGCGTAGCGGTCTGACCTCGGTGCCAGCTGTCGGCGCCGCTGTGGCGAGCGAGAGGTTTAGGCGGTGGTGCGGTTGCTTTGGCGTGCGGCAAGCGCGGCGTCGGCGCTGGGAAAGGTGGGCAGGAAGGTGTCCATCCCGGTGACGCTGAGCAGGCGGCTCAGCCGGTCGGGTATGGCCGCCAGGGTCAGCGAGCCGTCGGCGTCCTTGGCGCAGCGCCAGATGCCGACGAGGGCACCCAGCCCGGAGGAGTCGCAGAAGGTGACGCCCGCCAGGTCAGCGACCAGGTCTGGGTGCCCGTCGGCGATGAGTTCCAGGGCGCGGGCTCGCACGGCGGGTGCGGTGGTGATGTCGAATTCACCGGCCAGTGCGATCACGGCCAGGGTGCCGTCGGTGTGCGGGACGTCGATGTGGAGTGCGTCGGTCATGGGCGTCGGTTCTCCTGCCCGACGGAGGCGTCGGCGGTCGGGGCGGCGGCGCTGTGGGCGGTGGTGGTGATGCCGGTGGGAGCGGCATCGAGGGTGGGGACGGACAGGGCCAGCAGCGCCACGTCGTCGCGTTCGGTGTCGGGGAGGGTGTCCAGGAGTGCGACGGTGTCGTCGATCAGGGCGCCGGCAGCGACCGGGGCCGGTCGCTGGGCCAGGAAGTTCGCCAGACCGCTGTCGGCGAGCATGTGGCCATCGGCGGTGCGTGCCTCGGTCAGGCCGTCGGTGTAGAGCAGCAGTCCCTGGCCGGGTGCCAGGTGCAGGGTGCGTGAGGCGAAGGCGGCTTCGGGGAACGCGCCGACCAGCATGCCGCCCTTGGCGCGGACCGCCTCGACCCGTACATTGCCGGTCTCGGTGGGGCTGAGGTGGTAGGCGGG
>NZ_LWBU01000210.1 GCF_001646665.1 Streptomyces noursei
TGGTCGGGGGCGACCGCGCCGATGATGGCGGGGGCCGGGTGGTGCCAGGCCCCGAAGGGGCGCAGCAGGTCGGCCCGTTCGTCGTCCGGGGCGGCGGCGGCGGCGGGGGCGGGGGGGGCCGGCGCGGCGGGGAGGGCGGCGGCCCGGGGGGGGTGGGGGCGCCTCCCGGGTCCGCCGCCCCGGGGCCGCGGCGGGGGGGCGGGGCGGGGGGGGGTCGGGGTGGCGGGGGGCCCGGGGGGGGG
>NZ_LWBU01000211.1 GCF_001646665.1 Streptomyces noursei
GGGGGCCGGGGCCGGGGGGGCGGGGACCGGGGGCGGGAGCGGCAGGCCGTCCGGGCCCGGTGCGGGGGGACCCCTGGCTTCTTCGGACATTTCGGTGTGGTGCCCTGCGGTGGGGTGGCGCCGCACGAGGCCGGGGCACACCGGGCGGGCTCCGACCAGGTGGTCTGGGAGGGCGGTTGGGGGGGGGGGTGGGGGGGCGGGTGGGGTCAGCGGGGGGTGGGGGGGGGGGTGGGGGTGGGGGGGGGGGGGGGCGGGGGGGGGGGTGGGCTCCTGGCGGGGGGCGCCCACGGCGGGGGCGTGACCCGGGTGCGCGCAGGCGGCGCTCCGCCGGGCGGGGGAAGCCCCGCGGGGGTCGGCGGGGTGGGCGTCCAGCAGCGCCACCACGGTCGGGTGCGCCAGGGTG
>NZ_LWBU01000212.1 GCF_001646665.1 Streptomyces noursei
CGTCCCCGAAGGAGTGAACACCAGCTCGTCGGGACGGCACCCGACGGCCTCCGCGGCGGCCTCCCGCGCCGCGTCCAGCAGCAGCCGGGCACGCCGTCCCTCCCGGTACAGGCGGGCGGGGTCGGCCCACCCCCCGTCCAGCGCGGCCTGCAGGGCCTGGCGGGCGGCCGGGGGGGGCGGGGCGGCGGGAGCGGAATCGAAGTAGGGGACACGGCCACGCCAACTCCGCGGGGCCCGAACACGGCCGCCGACCCGGACCGCAGCCCCCCGGGCCCCCGGAAATCCCGCCCGCAACACCCCTTCGGGGTGC
>NZ_LWBU01000213.1 GCF_001646665.1 Streptomyces noursei
GGCCTTCTAGATCGGCACGCTAGCCTTCCAGGAAGCGCGACGCCCCCGGCCTGGCGGCCGGGGCGGGGCACCCTCCGGGCGCGGTGGTCGGGGGGCTTTCCGGCCGCCACTGCGCGGATACCCGGCCCCGGTCGTCGCTGCCTTTCGCCCGCCCTGGCCTGGACACCGCCCTCGACCGCCAGTCCACAAGCGGTCGGATACACGCGGTAGGGGCCCGGCTGGGGCTGGGTCCCTGTCATTTGTAGCCGTG
>NZ_LWBU01000214.1 GCF_001646665.1 Streptomyces noursei
ACCGGGCCGGCCGGACCCGGAGGGGAGCGGCCGCACCGGGGAGGGCGACGACGCCACGGGCGGGTGGCCCGGCGGCGACACGGCCGACGTGGCGGGGGCAGGATCCGGGGGGGCGGGCGCCGGCCCCGGCCCGGGGGACCACCGGGTCGCGCGGACCGTCCCGGACTGCCGCGACTACCGGGACGGCCGCCTCGACCGGGACCGCCGGGGGAGGGTGGGGGGCGCCGCGGGCGGGGGGGGG
>NZ_LWBU01000215.1 GCF_001646665.1 Streptomyces noursei
AGCGCCCCGTCGAGCGCTTCGGCACCCAGCTCCACCGCGCCGGCGATGAACGCGTCGTTGGCCTCGCCGAAGCCGTCCAGGTCCCCGTACCGGTCCAGCGGAAGCGCGGTGTGGCGGGCGCGCCCCCCCGCCCCGCCGCGCAGGCGGGCCACGGGGGGCCGGGCGGCGCCCGGACCGGAGAGGCTGGGGGTGGGGGAGGGGGGGGGTGGGCGGGGGGGCGGGCGCCCGCCGGGGCGGGGCGGGGGCGGCGCGCGGGCGGCCCCCCGGCGCCGCGGGCGCGGCGGGGGGGCGGGGCGTTCCCCCCCCGGGGGGGGGAGCCCCCGGGCGGCGGCTTGGCGGGGGGGCGCGGGCCGGGGG
>NZ_LWBU01000216.1 GCF_001646665.1 Streptomyces noursei
CCCACCGGCACGGCGGGACCCACCCGCACGGCGGGACCCCCCCGCGCCGCCCGGCCCCCACCCCCCCCCGGTGGGCCGCGCCCCCCCCCCCCCCGCCCCCCCCCGCCCCCCCCCGCCCCGCCGGCGGTCGGCCCCGGCCCCGGCCGCCCCCCCCGGCCCCTGCCCGGCGCGCTCTTCTCCTCAACATCCTGCCCCCGCGCTTCCCCCCCCCCCC
>NZ_LWBU01000217.1 GCF_001646665.1 Streptomyces noursei
CGGCCCGGTCGAGGCGGGCGCCGGCGAGGCGGGGGCCGGGGGGGGCGGGCTGCTGGGGGGTGGGGGCGGCGGGGGGGGGGGGGGGGGGGGGGGGGCCCGGGGGGGGGGCGGCCGGGGAGGGCCCGGGGGGGGGGGGGCCCCCCGGGGGGGGGGGGGGGCGCCGGGGGGGGGGGGGGGGGGGGGGGCGCGGCGGGGGGCGGGGGGGGCGGGGGGGGGGCGCGG
>NZ_LWBU01000218.1 GCF_001646665.1 Streptomyces noursei
CCCGTCCCCGGTGCCCCGGCTCCCCCCGCCCCCCCCGGCGCCCCGCCCCGCCCCGCCGCCCCCGCCGCCCCCGGCCACCCCCACCCCGCCCCCCACCCCGCCCACGCCCCCGGCGGGGACGGTGCTCCCCCCGCCCTCCCCCCCGCCCCCCACCGCCGCCCCCCCCCCCCGCACCCCCCCAACAGGCCACACAGCCCCCTGTTGTCCCCCGAGGGAGGGATCTGGGTCCGCCCCGCCGCAGGGGCGGCCGGTCCGCGGCGGGGCCCCCCCCCGGCCGAAACAGCCCCCCGCCCGGGTGTGCGGGGGCGCGCCGGCACCCCGGCGCGCGGGCGCCCGGGGGGATCCCCCCGCCGGGCGCCCGCCTGGGGTCAGCCCTCCGGGTACCGGCGGGGCGTCCACGTCACCGTGGCGCCGTCGCCGCGGCGTACCGCCTGGGTCTGGGAGGAGCCGATCAGGAGGAGGGTGCGCATGTCGACCTCCGCCGGGTCCAGGTCCATCAGGGGCAGGACGCGCACGGACTCCTCCGGGCCTCCCCCGTCGCGGGCGACCACCACCGGGGGGTCGGGGG
>NZ_LWBU01000219.1 GCF_001646665.1 Streptomyces noursei
CCCCCCCCCCCCCGCCCCCCCGCCCTCCACCGCCCCCCCCTCGTCCGTCGCCCCTGCCCCTCCCCGCCGCCCCGCCAGCGCAACTGCGGCAAAGACGCTGACGCCCGGCTCCTCGCCGCGCGGCGGGCCGGTGCCCCCGACGTGGTCGGCACTGCGTCGGTGCCCGCGCCTCGTCCCTCGTCCCGCCGCACCAGCAGCCACGTCCACCTGGAGGCGCTGGCCTGCCCGCC
>NZ_LWBU01000220.1 GCF_001646665.1 Streptomyces noursei
GCCGTGCCGGTGCACGGTGACTCTCCGGCCACCCGAACGGGAGGGCCGGTGCACGACGATCGGCGCGCTGCTCACGCCTCCCAGCGTGCCCCGGGCCGGACGGATGGGCGAGTCGGCCCAGCGACCATCAGGGCGCGACGCCGGTGTCGAGGCGCAGCGGGAGCGGCTGGGCGCGCTCGGCGTCGCGGCGCCGGAACCGGCCCCCGCGGCGCCGAAGGCCGGCGGCGGCCGGGCGGCCGCGTGGGAGCGGGGTGTGGCAGCGGGGTGGGGAACTCAGAGCGGGGCTCTGGATCCGGCCGATACAAGGCTGTGCCGTACGCCGAGCACCGGCCGGCTGCGGTCGCCGGTGCTCGGCCTTGTCCGTGATGACCTCCGGCAGGGCGTTGCAGTACCCCGCTTCTGCGGGCCGCTCGGTGCCGCTACGACTCGGCTTGGGTCACTCCGGCCAGGTCTTGGCGGTCACGTCGTTTTCGCGCTCCGGCCAGGTCTTGGCGGTCTCGTCGTTTCCGCGCTCCGGCCAGGACGCCGCATCGCCCGCCCTGGGCCAGCCGTCGAGAACCGAACTCCTCTTGTCGCGGGTACGCCATTCCGCGACCTGGCTGCCGTCCATGCGCTGCAGGACGAAGTGATCGCCCCGGTACCAGAGGGCTTCGGTGACCCGGTCGCCGACGAAATACGTCCGGGTGATGATGTCCTCCGTCTCGCTGCTCTCGGTCTCCTCCGTGGCGCGCAGGACCCGCAGCTCGTCGGTGACGGTGGTGCTGATCCCGGCGGAGAAGCCCTTGAAGACGAAACCCGCCTCCGCCGTGACGGAGATACCCGTCGTCCGCTCGACCTCGGTCCTGTTCGACGTGGTCAGCCCGATGGTGGTCCGCTGCTTCTCCTCGTACTGGGAGAGACCGGAGTGCTCGTAGTAGAACACCCGCTCCCAGTAGCCGTACTGCTTGAGGATCAGGTACGGGTTGTGCTGCGCCTGCTGGTCGACGGAGCCGCCGCCGTCCTGGACGGCGAAGGGAACGGCCACCTGGCCGATCAGCACCTCCGGAGTCCGCGCCGGCTCCGGCATGCTGTGCCCGGTCAGGCGGATCACATCACCCACACCGTCCGCAGGCCACGGCACCGGCTGCAGATCCGTGACCGGCCTGTACGTGTCGACGAGCTGGAACTTCCACAGCTGGGAGTCGAAGTTCGCGTCGCCCGGCTGCTGCGCGTAGTACACGTCCACCGCCGACACCCCGCCGGACCAGCGCGCCGGCGTGATCGCGAGGCCGCTGGCCTTGTTGATGATCTGGTACCAGCCCGAGCCCCGGTCGACCAGGTTCCACAGCTGATGGGGACGCTTGTCCTCACGCTGGATGTGGTACTGGTCCAAACCCGACGGGCCGGTCGACCAGTACTCCGGCGTGAGCGCCATACCGCCGCGCTTGTTCACCAGGAGGTAGTCGTTGCCGTCCATCGGGAACAGGTGCCACGTCTGGCTGATCGCGTTTTCCGCGCCGGAAGCCTGGATGTCGTACTGGTCCACCTCCGACGGTCCGGTCGACCAGTACTCCGGCGTGAGCGCCAAGTTGGACCGCTTGTTCACGATTTGGTAGGTCTTGCCAGGAGCCAACTCCATGGTGTCTCTTTTCCCGCGCGGCCGGGCCTACCCCGGCCCACGCGTGTCGTGTCCGCACTGATCCGGCTGGGCCTTGCCCATGAGGAGGCAGCCACGACGCCCCCCACGCCTCCCTGAGCTGGCATGGCAGGGCGACAACCGGCGGGATGATTGCCCTCCCCCCGACCCCCACAAACAGCTCCCAAAGAAGATCAGCCGCAGAAACGTCACATGTGGCTGAACTGGTACGGCACCACCCGCCGGCCGCGCGCTCCGGGGGAAGGAGCACCATGGTCCGCCGGTTCAGCAGGTGCCCGCGGTGGGCTTGGGGGCTCGTTCTGTCAGGTCAGGTGGGGCGTCGTCGGAGTCCTCACCCGCGACACACCGCGCAGTTTGCACTCTGGGACAACGATGGGAGTCCCGGGCTTCCTCGCCACACGCTGATTTCAAGCGGCCGTGGAGCCAAGCCCGGGACGACGGCCTCCCGTTCTCATGAACACTGCATATTCGCGCGAGCGTGCGACTCCCAACGTCGCGTCAAAACGACGTCGCGACTCGGGTTCTGGCTCAACTTCTGTGGTGACGCCTCGACGCCTGGTCCATCAGAACGCTGAACGATAGGAACCAGCAGGCCAGTGCGTCGCTCCGACGCGGACACGAGCGGGGGGCGTCGGTAAGAACGCTGTCACCCCCGCAAACGGTGGTGATCTTCGAGGGTGAGCCCTTGGGGCGCGCGCCAGCGCGCGCCTCTGGGGGCTGTGAGCTGCGGCTTCACACCTGGAGGTGGTGTGGGCGGCTCGTACGAATGACGTCGTCCCGGCGGGGTCTCGTTGAGGCGACGTCAGCCACTACCTATGAGGCATGAAACTCCTCGCAGGAAAGCGGCTTTCGACCGCAGTGGCCGGCGTTCTGCTGGCAGGTCTCTTCGTACCCGCCACAGGCGCCGCTGCCACCCAGGCCGCCGGTTCCCGTCTCTCGGTCGAGGGATGCTCCAGCAAGACCGACAACCGCAGTTCCGACAATTGGACGGCCGCGGACTGGAAGATCTGCCTCGGTGACTACGGCGGGGCCAACGGCTCCGCCGAGGCGCAGTGCTACGCCGGTCAGACAATCGGCTGGAGCGCGAGCCGGTGCTTGATCTACGGTCGGTTCGAGATCAGCAAGGGGAACGAAGTCATCAAGTCGGAGCAGTTCAGCCTTGACGTCCCCGTGAACGGTGCGGTGACCTCTGTGCCCTTCCGCTTCTACTGCCAGGGCCCCGGTGAGTACACCTTCCGCACCAGCGGTGTCCAAGCAACACTCGTGCGGGTAGGCAGGGACGGCGAACTCGAAGCGCGGCCCGGGTTCCAGACCGCTCACATCGCGGATGCGACGGCCACTGTCACGATGTGCTGAGCTGAACGGCATACCTCGGCGGTTTCTAGAGGGGAGGGGCGGCGGTGAAACCGCCGCGCCTCCCGCACATGCACGGTCCTAGCCTCGCCGTTTGCGGGGTGGTGCCAGCGTTCTTACCGACACCCCGGCGGGCACGGCACAGCCCCACAGAAGTTGAGCCAGAACCGCGACTCGTGTACAAAGCCACTCGCCTGAGGGGCGCAGCGTCGTCACGGGGTAGGGATGCGCCGTAGTAGCCGGCCCTGTAGCTCGCTCGCCCACACGGCCGCGTCCGGCAGCTCCGCGCCGTCCTGGAGGTAGCCGAGGAGCGCCACGACGGCGCGGGCCTCGCCAGCGGTGAGCAGCGGCAGCCGGTCGCCCGGCTCGTCCATCAAAAGGTCAAGGTCGTCCATACTCACGAAACTGAGACAGCATCACCCCTCCCGCGATAACGCCCCACCACAGCGATACCCCCGCGGTTCTCTCACGCCCAGGACAGTGACCTCTCAGCCCCGAAACAACCTCTCTCCCCACTGTCACAAAACCGAGAGATCGCACTCGCGGGTCGCGGTCTTGTGCTGGCGCCCTCGTTGTTCTGCGGTCGGGAACCGGCACTGTTCGTGCCGGAGGGTGACGAAGCGGCTCTGCTCATCTATCCCATCCCGCGGGACGCGGCCTCCCTCCGCGGCATTTGGTCGCCTGCGCAGTCCGCGAAGACGGACAAGGCGCTGGCCGCGCTGGCTCGGGTCGACCCGGGCAGCACTGCTCGCCGAGCTTGTGCAGGGGGGCACCACCAGCGAGCTGGCGCGGCGGCTGTCCATCTCACCCGCCAGCGCCAGCCAGCACACCAGTGTCTTACGCCGGGCAGGCCTCGCCACCAGCGTCCGCTTTCGCAACACGGTCCACCACTCCCTGACAGTACAAGGCCGTACCTTGCTCAAAGGAACGACTTCCGCGTCGGACTGAACCTCCAGCCGGCCGGTTACCGACCGCTGCCGCCGGCGGTGTACCGGCCCCCAGGGCGTGTGCGATGGGTCATTGATGGAGCCCGCGGATTCGCCGTCCTCGCTACTGCGGATACACGCCAGGTTTGGGCGAGGGCCTCGCTTCTGCGTCGGTATCCTTCCGGGAGCGCAGGGTGGCGAGGCGAGGGCCAGTCCTCCGGAAGAGGGCAGCGTCCAGGCCCGCTGCCCCGCGCTCACGGAGATGTCCAGGTGCGTCGTGCCGGTCAGCAGCACCTCGACACCGATGCCCCGGAACCTCACCACAGCCCGCTGCCTGACAAACCTGCAGACCAGAACCCCAGCCCAGATACTCGCCACGGTTACCGAGACACCAGTGCCGCCTGACCACAGCAATGCTCCTGGACACCGCGCTCCGGGCGCTGGGCATGAAGTGGGCGTGAGGCGTACCAAACGCGTATGAAATGCGTACCTACCGCGTACAGACCGCATGAACGCGAACCTCCAGGCGAAGCGCCACACGACGAGGCCCAAGGGGCGCGGTGAGACGTTTCACTTGGCGAGCGGCGGTGTCCGCCCAGTCGGTGGGACCTCGACGGTCAGCCGGTCTTGGGGGCGCAGCGCATGCCGATGTAGACGCAGCGTGTGCCGTCGGGCAGGGCGGAGAAGATCACCGGTGTGTAGTCCGTGCTGAAGGCTGAACCCACGCCCGTGCCGGCGAAGGCCGTCTCCGTGACCGGCAGCAGGTTGATCTGCAGGGGTTTGGAGAGTTCCTTCATGCCGTCGACGAACTCGTAGAGTGCGTGCCCGGAGCCGTCCTTCTCGGTCACCGTGATGATCACACCCTCGCGCCGGTACGTGCCGATGAGCGGTGTCCAGTCCACCGCAGGCGGTGTGGCGGACGGGGCGAAGGGCTCTGGCATGGTCACGCCGGCAAGGTCGGCGAGGAGCTCGCGGTAGAGCGCGGCGTACACCTCACGCGCGCCGCCGCCGTTGGTGAGCAGCGCGACGGCGACGTTGGCCGAGGGCACCACGCGCAGGTACGCGTACTGGCCGATGGAGGCGCCGTCGTGGCCGTAGCCCTCGATGCCGTTCCAGTCGTACAGGGTCCAGCCCAGACCCCAACCGTCCGAGCTGACCGTCCACTTGTCGGGGCAGTCGACCACCCGGCGTTGCATGAGGGCGACGGTTTCCTGGGAGAGCACGCGGGTGCCGTCCTCGGCCACGCCGCCGGCAAGGTGCATATGTGCGAGCCGGGCGAGGTCGCCCGCGGTGGCGATGACCCTGCCGTACGGGCCCGCCGATCGCGGCATCATGTCCCACTCCGGCGCCGGGTCCGGCTCCTGGCCGGGCTCGCCCAGGTGTCCCATGGCCGCGCGGAAGCGCAGCGCCTCTTCGGGCAGCGTCATGGTGCGGGTGAGGCCGAGCGGGTTCAGGAGCAGGTCCTTGAGGGCCTGGTCCCAGACCTTGCCGGTCACCACCTCGATGATCCGGCCGAGCACGTTGTAGCCGACGCTGCTGTACGAGATCGCGCTGCCGGGCGGGCAGTCGAGCGCCACGTCCTTCGCGGCCTCGACGTATTTGGTGAGGCAGTCGTCGCCGCGCCCGCTGTCGTGATTGAAGTCGCAGGTGAGACCGCTCGTGTGGCTGAGCAGCCGACGGACGCTGATCATCACGGTCGCCGCGGGGTCACCGACGGAAAACTCCGGCAGCACGTCCGTGACCGGTGCGTCCAGGTCCACCAGGCCGTCCTCGACGAGCCGCATGACCAGGGTGGCCGTGTAGATCTTGGCTATCGAGCCCATCTGGAAAACCGACTCGGTCGTCGTCTCCACACCCGTGCCGCGATGCAGGACGCCGCTCGCCAGCTCGTGGACGGTCCCGTCGGCGAGGACGGCCAAGGACGCTCCCGGCACGTGGTGTTCGGCGCAGAGCTGGTCGAGGCGGGCCTGCCACCGGGCGAGATCCAGCTTCCGTCCGGCCGAGTTCCGGGTGCCCCAGGCCCCTTCGGCACTCCAGTTGCCCTTTTCGTCAAAGTTCATACCGTTCAGCACAGTCGACTCCCCTTCGTTGCGCACGGTGTTCCTCGATGCGAACACTGTACGCATCGAGAATCATCGTTCGCAACAGGCGTACGGTGTCGCTACGGTGAGGGATGACAAGCAAGCAGATCGACCGACGGGAGTGAGCGCGCATGCCTCGCGACGCCAAGCCGATCACCTCGGTGTGGACACGTCCGCACCGCCCGCAGCGAGAGCATCTGACGCGGGAGCAGATCGTGACCGCCACGATCGAGCTGCTGGACGCGGAGGGGGTGGAGGCGCTCAGCATGCGCAAGCTCGGCACTCGCCTGAAGGCCGGGGCCACTTCCCTCTACCGGCATGTGGCCAATCGGGACGAGCTGATCCAGCTGGCCGTGGACGACGTATTCGGTGAGCTGGACCCGCCGGCCGCCGCCACCCACAGGACATGGCGCACGGCGGTCGCCCGCGCCGCCACCGACCTGCGGGCAATGGTCCTGCGCCACCCCTGGGTCGGCCCCGAACTCGGCCAGGTCGGGCTACTCCACGTCGGCCCGAACGCCGTCCGCATGACATCGGGTCTCCTCGCGCAGTTCCAGGCGGCCGGTTTCCCCGCAGGCGAGGAGGACCAAGCCGCTGGAGCACTCACGTCCTACGTCGTCGGAATCGCCACCAGCGAGGCCGCGTACCTCTCACTGATCGCCCGCAGTGGTGTCTCCGAGCGCGCATGGCTGTCGGACCACAGCCCGGACTTCAGCGAGGAGACAGACCCGCGGCAAGTGCGCGAGGATCGCTTCGCATATGGACTCGACCGGATCCTCGACGGCCTCGCCGGCCGGCTCACACCAGGCGATCACGGTGGTTCCCGCCCCTACCGGACGGTGACGTCACGAGCGAGCCCGGGAGAATAGGACGCCGTCTCAGTTGGTGAGTCGGCGGTAGCCGATGAGGGCTACGGCGATGCCGACGAGGCCAGGAAGTGTTCGGCCTTGCGCTCGTAACGGCGGTGCAGCCTTCGGCATCCGGCCAGCCAGGAGACCGTCCTCTCGACGACCCAGCGATGTCGGCCGAGCCGTGTGGAGGACTCGATGCCCTTGCGGGCGATGCGGTGGCGGATACGACGCTCGCGAAGCCATTTCCGCAGATGGTCGTAGTGGTAGCCCTTGTCGGCCTGGAGCTTGGCCGGGCGTCGGCGGCGCGGTCCGCGGCGGGAGCGGATGGGCGGGATCCCGCGCACGAGCGGTTCCAGGCCCAGGCTGTCGTGCGGGTTGGCACCGGAGATGCCCAGCGACAGCGGCACGCCGTTTCGGTCGGTGATCGGGTGATTTTGAACCGCTCTTGCCGCGGTCGGTCGGATTTGGTCCAGTTAGTGGCCCCCTTTTTGCCGCCCGGACGCTGACGGAGTCGATCGCGCACCGAGACCAGCCCAGCTCACCTCGGGCGCCTAGCTCGTCGAGGATGACCCGGTCCACCCTGGCCCGCACTCGGTCTCGGCTCCACTGGGCGAAGCGCCGGTAGACCGTGGGCCAGCCCCGCCCGAACACCAGTGGCAACTGCCGCCAGGTACAGCCCGAGGTGGCCACGAAGACGATCGCCGCCAGGCACTCACGGTCCCCGGCCCGACGTCGCCCGCCGCCCTGCGGGCGTATGGCCTCCGTCAGCGGGACCACTCGTTCCGGCACCAACCGCTCCACCAGATCCGTCATGCACGGCTCAACGAGCGATCACGCCAACAGAAAACGGCGTCCAAGGCGGCGCGGTGGTCACTGAGCCCGGCGGAGAGGCCGCCAGGGCCCTCCAGGGGCCGCGGGGCGGCCGGTGGGGGCAAGCCGGTCGGGCAGTAGCTCCGGGCGCGCTGACCGAGGAGCGGGCCGCGCAGCTCGCGGAGATCGATCCGGACTGGTGCCCGGCCTGGCCGATCGACTGGCAGCGGCACTACGCGGGGGTGCGGGCGCTGGTGGTCGACGGCCGGGGCGGCGGTGGACGAGATCAACCCGGGGGTGACCGTGCACGGGGCGGACGAGACGTGGGCGGAGCTGAGCGAGGCGCAGCGGGAGCGGCTGGGCGCGCTCGGCGTCGCGGCGCCGGAACCGGCCCCCGCGGCGCCGAAGGCCGGCGGCGGCAGGGCAGCCGCACGGGAGCGGGGCGTGGCAGCAGCCCCGCACGCACCTGGCCCGGGAAGGCATTCTGACGGGCGTGGGACGGGCCCACGTTGAGCACGTCGTGCACGATGGGCAGGAGCACACGGTGAAACTCGGCGTATGGCTGTCCAACCAGCGCTCTCGCCGTACGACGCTCCCCGCCGACCGGGTGGCGGTGCTGACGGAACTCGGGGCGCTCTGAGAAGCCTGTTTGTGATCCCTGGCCGTTCCGGAGCTGGGGAGGGGGGCGTGAAACGATGTGATCATGCCTGGCCATTGGACCGGATCGGTCTTCCTGAGCGTCTTTGTCATCGCTGCGGCCCTCACGTCTGCCCGGGCTGCCTGGCGAAGCGCCTGGCGCGAGGCGGTCTGCTGGGCCACGGCCGCAACGGGCATGAGCTGGCTCGTCGTTCAGAGCGTGGGCATGGTGGACCAGGTTCTGCCAGGCGTGCTCTTGATGGGCGCGTTCATGCTGCAGAGGCTGCTGTTGTGGCGGACAGCTCGCTTGGTCGGTGTGTAGGGGAGCCTGTGCTGAGCGCCTGCTTTTGAACCCTGGAGTCGGCGGTTCGGTAGCCTGAGCCCAAGGTGGGTTCTGGGCGGACTTGGTGGCCACCACCTTGAGAACGATCACGGCAGAGCCGGCCCGCCGACCGACTCGCCCGACCCCTGGGGCTTCTTCTCCATGGACAACACCCCGCCCGTCCCACATACCCCAGGGTTCCGTTCGCCGAACGGTCACGGCGACCGCTCAGCGAACGTTTCGACGAACTTCACGTTTCGGACACTGGTGGACTGACCTGTGGTTTCTGAGTTCAGAAACAGGCACTGACACGCAGCCAGACACAGCAAGGGGCCCGCGCCGTGCCCCGGATCGCCGACGACCCGGGGTACGGCCGTCCTACTCGGCCTCGGTGCCCGCACCGCCGCCCAGGGCGCGGCGGGCGCCCGGGGCCGGGCAGGGTGAGGACCCAGGACCCCGCGGCCGCGCAGCTCGGCAAGATCCGGCAGGCGGACACCGGGAAGGCCGGCGAGCTGACCGATGAATCGTGGGCGGTGATCGAGCCGTTGCTGGCTCCGCCGCGGATGGGCCGGCCGGTGCGCGACCGCCGCCAAGTGCTCAACGGGGATCTCCCCTACGAGCTGTGTGTGCTGGTAGCTCTGCGGGACGCGCTGCGCCGGCGGGAGATCTGGGTGGTGGGCGCTAGCCGGTGGCGCAACCCCGAGGACGACTTGCCCGCCGGCTTCGAGGACAACCGGGACGTCCACTACGCCGCCCTGAGACGACCTCTATGAAGCCGTTGCCATACCGATCATGGAGTCTGTCGATCGAACGGGAGTCTCGATCGGGTGATCGCGGGCACTGCCCGGCATGAGAGCAGGGCCTGGCGGTACACGGGGAAAATGCAGGGGGAGCGGACGGCCGCGCGCTGCTACGGTCGGGCGCTATGAGCTGGCTCCCCGATAACTTCGTTCATCCCGTCCTGGTACCGCTGCCGGGCAGTGGTCATCACCTGCGGCCGATCCGGGAGACGGACACCCCGCTCGACTATCCGGCTGTGATGGGTTCGCGCGAGCGGCTGTGGACCATCTTCGGCCCAGCCTGGGGCTGGCCAGCGGCCACCATGACCTACGAGGCCGACCAGGCCGACCTGTTGCGGCACGAGAAGGAGATCGCCGCACACCAGTCTTTCAACTACGCGCTGTTCGACGCGGCGGAGACAGCTCTGCTCGGCTGCGTCTACATCGACCCACCGGAGAGGGCCGGCGCGGACGGCGAGATCTCCTGGTGGGTGGTGGACGAGCTGGTGGACAGCACAGTCGAGCAGGCCCTCGACGAGCTGGTGCCGCAGTGGATCGCCGCCGACTGGCCGTTCGAGCAGCCGCGCTTCCTCGGCCGAGAGATCTCCTGGTCGGACTGGCTCGCCCTGCCGGAGCACCCCGACGCGTAAGTAGCTTTTGTCGTAATGCTCTGGGGGCTTGGTGCTCGAACGGCCGTCTCGATTGGGTGGTCGTCGGGTGCTCGGCGCATGCGAGGAGGGCCTCCTGAACAGCTCGCTGGTGTCGAATCACCGAGCATCAGGAGGCCCCAGTGTCGCAGTCTTGCGTGCCGATTCCCGTGCAGTCCACCGCAGGTACTCGGGAGTGTGACTGTCTGGCTCACCGGTTCGGAAACGCCGCCGACAATCGCCTGCGAGAGCGTCGGTATCCGAGCGACATGACGGACGCGGAGTGGGTGGTGGTGCGGCCGCTGCTGCCGGTGCCGGGCTGGATGCAGGGCCAGGGCGGGCAGCCGTGGACGGGCTGGTCGTTCTCCGCCGGGTGGGGCACAGCACGGAGACGGTGGACGTCACGCTGGTGGAGCCCGAGCTGGTGACGGAAGTCGGCGTCGACGTCGCCCGCGACGCCTCCGGCCGCTGGCGACACACTGCGCGTTGGCACCGGCCGCGCCACGACCTCTCCCCCGCCGACACCACCCGCTGGTCGCCAGCGAACTGACAGCGGCACGCCACGTCGTCAGCGAGAAGCGCGCCCGGCAGATCCTGCGCGACCTGGGCCAGCGGCTGTACGACGGCCGGAGCCGGGGCGTGACCGAGGGTTCGACGGGTACACGCGGTCGCACACGACGAAGCGTCAGCGCACCACCGAAGAGTAGGGGTCCCACCATGATGATCGCCGGAATCATCGCCGTCTGCGTCATACTCGCCGTTCTGGCGTTCTTCCTGCCCCGCCTCTCCAAGCACCCCGAGCGCGGTACTCAGAAGACCCTCGGCCTGGGTTCCCGCGCCGGCGGCAAGGCCCCCGGCCCACTGGGCCGCCTCTTCAGCAAGCCGTTCAGCAGCAGCTCGAAGGCGGTCGGCAAGAGTGGCTCGGCCGGCCGCCGCATGCGGGGCCACATGCCCTTCTGACCCCGCGTCCCACTCGGCCCGGCCCGCAATCCCCATCGGCGGCCGGGCCGCGGTGTGTCTGCGGGGGCGAGCAGCAGAGTCTGCCCGCGCTGCTCGATCTCCTCGATCGGCTGGGAGAGGCAGCCGGCGGCTTCGCCGAGAATGCCGTCGGCGAGGGCGCCGCGGCCGTCGTTCATCGGCAGCGTGGCGCTGGACATCAGCGGCAAGCACGCCGGCGTGGCCGGCGAGCTGGAGGGCGAGCTGCTCCAAGTCGCTGGCGGTGAGGGTGTCCTGGTCACTCCAGGCGAGGACGGCCTTGACGAGGCACTCGTACGGTTCGCGATCGAGCGGGAGCCCGGCGTCGACCAGGCCGTCGGAGTCGTACAGGACCGTGTGGGTGCTGGTGTGCATGGCTGGCCTCGCTGCCGAGAGCATCGTGTGCGGGTGGCCGGCGGTCACCAGTGGGGGTCCTCGCCGCCGCCAGCTCCGTCGTCCTGGTCCTGGTCGTGCTGGCCGAGGAAGCGGGCGTAGCCGCGGTCGGCGCGTGCCAGCAGGGCCGGGGGAAGGCCGACCGAAGGCGGGGGGCTGGAGGGCGCGTCCTTCGGGTGCGTGTGCGGTGGGTGTGGGTACGCTCATGGGACACCGCCTTCTGTTGCTGGGTGGCGTCGGTGTTGTTCGACGCGACGCCACGGAAGCCGCCACCCAGCCGATCCTGCTGGCACCGGCCCTGCCGGACACCGTCCCCGTCGCCTGTCGACCGAGACGAAGTCGGCTCTAAAGACGACCGAATCCTTCATCTACCTCGCCTCCGTGGTCGCGGTACTGATCGCTTCCATGGTCGTGGGCACCGAAGCGGGACACACCGACTACTTCCGCGCCGACAAGGCATGGCTGTACATCGTGATCCTGACCGTCGGCTACATGATCAGCCGCGGGCTGGCCAAGTCCCGGCAGCCGCGCCCCCTACGACGAGTCCCACTAACCCGGCGGGAAAGGCAGCATCCGGTGTGCTGCCCGCCTCGGCCCGACGTGTAGCGCCTGGCGGAGCGGATGAGCGCGCGTCGCGACCAGTAACGTTGGTCGCGGCGCGCGCTTGGTCATGTGCTGGCCAGCTGTTGGAGCCGCCCTGGCGAGCGAGAGGTTTCAGGCGGTGGTGCGGTTGCCTTGGCGTGCGGCAAGCGCGGCCTCGGCGCTGGGGTAGGCGAGCAGGAAGGTGTCCATCCCGGTGACGCTGAGCAGGCGGCCCAGCCGGTCGGGGACGGCCGCCAGGGTCAGCGAGCCGTCGGCTTCCTTGGCGCAGCGCCAGATGCCGACGAGGGCGCCCAGTCCTGAGGAGTCGCAGAAGGTGACGCCCGACAGGTCAGCGACCAGGTCTGGGTGTCCGGCCGCCATGAGTTCCAGGGCGCGGGCGCGCACGGCGGGTGCGGTGGTGATGTCGAATTCACCGGCCAGTGCGATCACGGCCAGGGTGCCGTCGGTGTGCGGGACGTCGATGTGGAATGCGTCGGTCATGGGCGTCTCTCCTGCCCGACGGAGACGCCGGCGGTCGGGGCGGCGGCGCTATGGGCGGTGGTGGTGATGCCGGCCGGAGCGGCATCGAGGGTGGGGACGGACAGGGCCAGCAGCGCCACGTCGTCGCGTTCGGTGTCGGGGAGGGTATCCAGGAGTGCGACGGTGTCGTCTATCAGGGCGCCAGCAGCGACCGGGGCCGGCCGCTGGGCCAGGAAGTTCGCCAGACCGCTGTCGGCGAGCATGTCACCATCGGCGGTGCGTGCCTCGGTCAGCCCGTCGGTGTAGAGCAGCAGTCCCTGGCCGGGTGCCAGGTGCAGGGTGCGTGAGGCGAAGGCGGCTTCGGGGAACGCGCCGACCAGCATGCCGCCCTTGGCGCGGACCGCCTCGACCCGTACATTGCCGGTCTCGGCGGGGCTGAGGTGGTAGGCGGG